>JAKFUZ010000006.1 GCA_021732445.1 Sphingomonas sp.
GAGGGGCGGCGGGAGGGGCGGCGATGCACCCGGTCGCGCGGATCGCGGTGGTGGAGCGCACCGTGCTGCCCCCGGCGTTGTGCGTCGCTGCGTGCGCAAGGCGGCACCCGGCGGACAGGCGGGCGCCGCCGGGATGACGGGTGCCACGGCATGACGGGTGCCACGGCATGACGGGCTTTGCCGAACTTGTGGCGGCGTCCAACTATTCGTTCCTGCGCGGCGCCTCGCACCCTGCCGACATGGTTGCGCAGGCCATCGCGCTTGGGCAGGCCGGGCTCGGGCTTGCCGATCGCAACAGCGTGGCGGGCGTGGTGCGCGCTCATGTCGCGGTGCGCCAGGCGCAGGAGGCGGCGGCGGAAGCGGGCCTGCCGCCGCCTGGCTTTGCCCTTGCGGTTGGTGCGCGGCTGGTGTTTGCCGATGGCACGCCCGATATTGTCGCCTATCCTGAAAACCGCAATGGATGGGGCCGGCTGTGCCGCCTGCTCACGCTTGGCAACCGCCGCGCGGTGAAGGGCGGGTGCCTGCTGGGCTTAAGCGATCTGGCCAGTCATCTGGAGGATCTGCTGCTCATCGTGATGCCGCAGACAAGTTTTGCCGGCGGCGAGGCAGAACCCGTCGAGCGCGGCTTCGCGCTGCCCGAAACGGCGCTGCCCAAGGGCGATGAGCCCCGCCTGCGGGCGCTCGCGGCGATGGCGCCCGGGCGGCTGTGGCTTGCCGCCCCCATGCACTATGGAGGCCGCGACCGGCGGCAGATCGCGCGCCGCGCCGCCCTTGCCGCGCGGGTTGGCGTGCCGCTGCTTGCCACCAACGATGCGCTTTATGCCACCCCGCAATGCCGCCCGCTGCACGATGTGCTGACCTGCATCCGCCACGGCACGACGATTGCCGCGGCCGGCACGCAATTGCTCGCCAATGCCGAGCGACACCTGAAGGGGCCTTGCGAAATGGCCCGGCTGTTCCGCGACTGGCCGGAGGCGGTTGAGGCGAGCACGCGCCTGCTCGAGCGCATCAATTTTTCGCTCGACGATCTGCGCTATGAATATCCGCACGAGCCGGTGCCGCCCGGCTGGAGCCCGCAGGACAGGCTGGAACATCTGGCGCTGGAGGCCGCGCGCGCGCGCTTTCCGGAAGGCATTCCGCCGCGTGTGGAGGCGATGCTGGACGAGGAGTTCACCCTCATCCGTCGCTGCGGCTATGCCTATTATTTCCTCACCGTGCATGATGTGGTGAAATTTGCGCGTGCCCAAAATCCGCCGATATTGTGCCAGGGGCGCGGGTCTGCTGCCAATTCGGCGGTGTGTTTTCTGCTTGGCATCACCTCGGTTGATCCGATGAGGCACGACTTGCTGTTTTCGCGTTTCATTTCTGAAGAACGCCGCGAGCCGCCCGATATTGATGTCGATTTTGAGCATGAACGCCGCGAGGAAGTGATGCAGTATATCTACCGCCGCTATGGTCGCGAGCGGGCTGGCATCGCGGCGACCGTCATCCATTATCGCCCCAGGAGCGCGGTGCGGGACGTGGGCAAGGTGCTGGGCTTTACCGAGGATGTGACGAGCCGGATCAGCAGCACGATATGGGGCAGCTACGCCAGCGCCATTGAGGAAAAACGCTTTGCCGAAACCGGCTTCAGCCTTGATGATCCCGGTGTCGCCCGGCTGAAATGGATGGTTGACCAGTTGCTTCATTTCCCCCGGCATCTGTCCCAGCATGTCGGCGGTTTCGTGCTGACGCAGGGGCGGCTCGATGAACTGGTGCCGATCCACAACGCCGCCATGGCCGACCGCACCTTCATCGAGTGGGACAAGGACGATATCGACGCGCTCGGGCTGATGAAGGTCGATGTGCTGGCGCTTGGCATGCTCACCTGCATCCAGAAATGCTTCGAGATGATGCGTGACTCAGGGCTTGGGGACTATCAGCTCGACAGCCTGCCCGCTGACGATCCGGCGGTGTATGACATGCTGTGCAAGGGCGACAGCGTTGGCGTGTTCCAGGTGGAAAGCCGCGCGCAGATGAACATGCTGCCGCGGCTGCGCCCGCGCGAATTTTATGATCTCGTCATTCAGGTGGCGATTGTGCGGCCCGGCCCCATTCAGGGCGATATGGTTCACCCCTATCTCCGGCGGCGGCAGGGGCGCGAGGCGGTCGCTTTTCCGTCCCCCGACCCGGAGCATGGCCCGGCGGATGAATTGCGGCAAGTGCTTGGCAAAACGCTTGGCGTGCCGCTGTTTCAGGAACAGGCGATGAAGCTTGCCATTGTCGCGGCGAAATTTTCAGGCGCGGATGCCAATCGCCTGCGCCGCGCGATGGCCACGTTTCGCAACCTGGGCACGATGCAGAATTTCGAGGCCAGGATGGTCGAGGGGATGGTCGCGCGCGGCTATGAGCGCGACTTTGCGACCCGGTGCTTCAGGCAGATCGAGGGATTTGGTTCTTATGGCTTCCCCGAAAGCCATGCGCTTGCCTTTGCCCGGCTGGTCTATGTCTCGTCATGGATAAAATGCCACCACCCGGCAGTGTTTGCAGCCGGGTTGCTCAACGCGCAGCCGATGGGGTTTTATGCGCCTGCGCAAATCGTGCGCGATGCCCGTGAGCACGGGGTCGAGGTGCGCGGCATCGACGTGAACGCAAGTGGCTGGGACAATGGCCTCGAGCCGCTCGGCCCCACGCCGGCGCACGGCCATGCGCTGCGGCTGGGATTTCGCCAGATCACCGGGTTTCGCAGCGAATGGGCTGAACGGCTGGCGCGCGCGCGGGTGGGGGAGGGCGGGGGCGATGATGGGGATATGCGCGCGGGCTTCACCTCGGTGGAGCAACTCGCCCGTGCGGCCAACCTCCCGCAGCGCGCGCTGCGGCTGCTGGCGGATGCCGATGCGTTTGGCTCCATCGCGATGGATCGACGCGCCGCCCTGTGGGAAGTGCGCCGCACACCCGCGGGCGAGCTGCCCCTGTTCGCCTATGCGCGCGCAGCCGAGCTTGGCGCTGAGGCCGATGTCGCGCTGCCGCAAATGTCGGGTGCCGAACATGTCGTGGCCGATTATCAGCTCACGCGCCTGTCGCTCAAGGCGCACCCCATGACGTTTTTGCGCGATACGCTGCGGGCCGGGCGCGTGCTGAGCTGTGCCGAGACGGTGGCGGCGAAAAATGACGCGCTTGTGCGCACCGCAGGCATCGTGCTCGTTCGCCAGCGGCCTGGCAAGGGCAACGCGATTTTCATCACGCTGGAGGATGAAACGGGGGTGGTGAATGTTGTGCTGTGGGCGCGCCAGTTTGAGATATTTCGCCAGCAGGTGATGGCCGCGCGGCTGATGGAGGTCGTGGGCAAGGTGCAGCGCAGCGTGGAAGGCGTGGTGCATCTGATGGCCCAGCGGATCATCGACCGCACCGACCTGCTCGACACGCTGTCAGCGCGCGGCGAAACGCCGACCCAGCGCAGCCGCGCCGACGAGTTCGACCACCCCCAGCACCCGCGCGGCAAAACGCACCGCGCCGGCCACCCGCGGGATGTGCGCATCTTGCCAAAATCGCGGGATTTTCACTGAGCCGGCCAAAATCAGCGCTGCGCACTCGACTGAGCCGGCCCCGCCGGGCCCGCCGGGCCCGCGCTGATCACCTGGTCGCCGCCCAGCGTGCGGTAGAGTGTGACGAGATTGGCCGCCTCCACAAGCTGCACGTTCACCAGCCCGCGCTCGGCGGCATAGGCGGCGCGCTGTGCGTCGAGGCTTTCGAGAAAGCTGGACACGCCACCGCGATAGCGCAGATCAGACAGCCGGAAATTGTCGGCCGCAGCGCTTGCCAGAAGCTGTTGCGCGGCATGCTGCTCGGCAATCGTCCCCCGGCGGGCGAGCGCATCGGCAACTTCGCGAAACGCGGTCTGGATCGCCCTTTCATAGCCGGCGACCGCGGCGTCAAACTGCGCCCGCGCCTGCCGCACGCCGGCTTTTGCCGCGCCGCCCGAGAATAGCGGATAGCTGATGCCGGGCGTTGCCGAATAGTTGAAGGCGCCACCTGTAAACAGCCTCGACAAGGTGTTGCTCGCCAGCCCCGACAGGGTCGTGATCGAAATACGCGGGAACAGTGCCGCACGCGCCGCGCCCACCTGCGCATTGGCGGCGCGCAGCCGATATTCGGCGGCCACAATATCGGGCCGCCCGAGCAACACGCCCGAATCAAGCCCGGCGGGCAATTCCGCGATCGTGGCGCCAGCCTCGGCAATGGTCGCGGGGAGGAGCGCGGGGTCAATGTCCGTGCCGACCAGCAGCCGAAGCGCGTTTGCATCTTGCGCAATGGCGGTTTTCTGGAGCGCCAGATCAGCCTGCGCGGTGGCGAGCACGGTTTTGGCCTGATCCACCTCGGTGCGCGGCGCAATGCCGCCATCGAGCCTGGCCCGGGTGAGCGCCACGCTGCGCCCGGCGCTGGCGACGGTTTGCTCGGCAACGCCGCGCAGGCTCTCATCGGCGGCATAGCGCAGCCAGGCGGCGGCAATATCGGCAACCAGCGTCAGCCGAACGGCGCGCGCATTGGCCTCGCTGGCAAAAAACTGCGCTTGCTGCGCTTCGGTGAGCGCGCGGACACGCCCGAACAGGTCCAGCTCGAACGAGGTAATCGTGCTGGTGATGTTGAAGTTGGTGCGGCGCCCGCCGACCACCGGGCTGCCGCCCGCGTTGGTGCGGCCGGTGCCGCTGTCGGATTCGGTGACCGTCGCCCCGCTGCCGATGACCGGCAGTTGCTCGGCGCGCACGATGCTGAACTGCGCGCGCGCGGTCTCGATATTGGCGAGCGCTGCCCGCAAGTCGCGATTGTTGGCAAGCGCCTGCTCGATCAGCTTTTGCAGGCGCGGGTCGCGAAAGACTTCGCGGTAGGACAGGGTTGGGCGCGCGGCAGCACCCGCCGCCGGAGCGGCGCCGCCTACCGGAAACGCGGGCGGCACCGGCGCTGCGGGGCGCGCATAGGGCGGCACCATCGAGCATCCGCCGAGCAGCGCCAGCAGGGCGAGCCTGCGGATCACGGCAACGACCCCGCTGGCGCCACTGGCGCAGGGCGCGCGACCGGCTCGTGGTGCAGGCGCTTCAGCGTGTCACGGGTCGTGCGCCTGACGATTACGAAAAACAGCGGAATGTAGAAAATGGCGAGCACCGTCGCGGTCAGCATGCCGCCGATGACCGAGGTGCCGATAGCGATGCGGCTATTGGCCCCGGCGCCGGTTGAAACGGCAAGCGGCAGCACGCCGAAGATGAACGCCAGGCTCGTCATCAAAATCGGCCGCAAGCGGATGCGTGCTGCCTCGATGGCCGCGACGATGACGCGCTTGCCCCGCTTTTCGGCCTGTTCGGCGAATTCGATCATCAAAATCGCGTTTTTGGCGGCAAGGCCCATCGTGGTGAGCAGGCCGATCTGCAAATAGATGTCATTCTCCAGACCGCGTATCGTGACGGCGGCCACCGCGCCGACAAGGCCCAGCGGAATGACGAGCAGCACCGCCACGGGGATAGTCCAGCTTTCATAGAGGGCGGCCAGACACAGGAACACGACGAGCAGCGACAGGCCATAGAGCAGCGGCGCCTGCCCCGACAGGAGCCGCTCCTGATAGGACAGCCCGCTCCATGCGACTGACGTGCCCGGATAGTTGCCGGCAAGCTGCTCGATCCGGTCCATCGCCTCGCCCGAGCTGTGCCCGGCGGCCGCCTGACCCGAAAATTCGAACGACGAAATGCCCTCAAATCGCGAAAGCGAAGGCGGCGCCGTGGACCAGGAGAGGCGCGAAAAGGCTGAAAATGGCACCATTTGTCCATCGCTTGCGCGCACATGCCAGGCCGCAAGGTCTTCCGGCGCGGACCGATAGGGCGCATCACCCTGCACGAACACGCGCTTCACCCGGCCGCGATCGTTGAAATCATTGATGTAGCGGCCACCCCATGCGGCCGACAATGTGCTGGTCACATCGGCCTGGCTCACGCCAAGCGCGGCGAGCTTTTGCTGGTCGATCTCCACCTTCAGCGCGGGCTGGTCGTCAAGATCGCTCAGCCGCACCTGCGCGAGCACGGGGTCCGCGGTCGCCGCTGCCAGCAGCGCGGTGCGCGCGGCCACAAAATCAGCGCGGGCCAGATTGCCGGTGTTCTTGAGTTGCATCGTAAAGCCGTTCGACTGGCCCAACCCGCGAATGGCGCCCGGCACCAGCACGTTGACGCGGGCATCACGAAAGCCGGCAAAGGCGGCGCTGGCGCGTGCGGCTATTGCGTCTGCTGAATTGCGCTGGCCAAGGCGCTGATCCCAGGGTTTCAGCGACACAAAGCCCCGGCCCTGATTCTGGCCGCCGGGGCTGCCGCCTCCGCCGCTGCCGCTCACCGTCAGCAGCGCGTTCACATTTTCGGCCTCATCTTTCAGGAAATATTGTTCGATCCGCCGCTGCACCGCGGCCGTGCGGCCCTGCGTCGCGCCGGGGGGAAGTTGAAACAGCACTTGCGCGCCGCCCTGGTCCTCGGTCGGCAGGAAGCCGGTCGGGAGCCGCACAAACAAGATGGCGAGCAACGCGACCACGCCTGCATAAAACAACAGGAACACAAAGCGCCGGCCGACCACGCGCTCGATGGAGTTTGCATAAAGATCCACCAGCGCGTCGAACCCCCGGTTGAAGCCATCCCGCGCGGCCGCCAGCCGGGCCCCGGGCCAGCCGCCGGTTGCATGCCCCCGGTGGCGATGGCGCAGCAGCGTTGCGGTAAGCGCTGGGGTGAGGATGAGCGCGACAACCACCGAAAGCACCATTGCCGACACGATCGTCAGCGAAAACTGGCGGTAAATGACGCCCGTCGATCCACCGAAAAACGCCATGGGCAAAAACACCGCCGACAGCACCAGCGCGATCGCGATAAGCGCCACGGTGATTTCGTTCATCGACTTGATCGTGGCATCACGCGGGCTGAGCGTTGGGTCTTCGTCCATCAGCCGCTCGACATTTTCAACGACGACAATGGCATCATCGACGAGGAGGCCAATCGCCAGCACCAGGCCAAACAGCGTCAGCGTGTTGATGGAAAAGCCGGCAGCGGCAAAAATGGCAAAAGTGCCGAGCAGCACGACCGGCACCGCAATAGTCGGGATGAGCGTCGCGCGCCAGTTCTGGAGGAACACGAACATGACGAGGACGACCAGAATGATCGCCTCGATGAGCGTGACGACGACTTCATGGACCGAGAGCTTGATGAACAAGGTGCTGTCGCTTGGGTAGGTAACCCGAAAGCCCGGCGGCATCGCGTTGGTGCGCCGCGCGATTTCATCCTTGACGAGGGTGGCCGTTGTCAGCGCGTCGGCACCGGGCGCAAGCGACACGGCAAAGCCTGCACCGGGGTGGCCGTTGGTGCGGCTGCGCACTGTGTAGTTTTCCGCGCCCAGTTCCACCCGCGCGACATCCCCCAGCCTTACCGTCGCGCCGCTGCGCGCGGACTTGAGCAGGATGGCGCGAAATTCTTCAGCGGTGCTCAGCCGCGACTGCGCGGTCACGGTTGCGTTCAGCATTTGCGTGTCGGGTTCCGGCTGGCCCCCGATTTCGCCGGCGGCAATTTCGGTGTTCTGGGCCTGCACGGCTTGCACGACATCGCTTGGTTGCAGCGCAAACGCGGCCAGCCGCGCCGGGTTCAGCCAGATCCGCATGGCATATTGCGCGCCAAACACATTGGTGTCGCCAACGCCCGGCAGCCGGGCAATCGGGTCTTGCAGGTTGGAAATGAGATAATCCGAAACGTCCTGATTGGTGCGCTGATCGGTCTCATCATAAATCGCAAAGATCATCAGAAAGTCGGCATTAGACTTCGTAACAGTCAGCCCTTGCTGCTGCACTTGCTGCGGCAGCCGCGACACGGCCTGTTGCACGCGGTTTTGCACCTGCACCTGGGCGATATCGGGGTTGATGCCCTTGGCAAAGGTCGCCGAAATCGACACCGAGCCGCGTGAACTGGAACTTGAGCTGAAATAGAGCAGCCCATCGATGCCGGTGAGCTGTTGCTCGATGATTTGCGTAACGCTGTTTTCCAGCGTTTCCGCCGAGGCACCGGGATAAGTCGCGCGGATGTTGACTTGCGGCGGCGCGACATCGGGATATTGCTCGATCGGCAGCGACACTATCGCGCCAACGCCAAGCAGCATGATGATGATGGCAATCACCCACGCAAAAATCGGTCGGTCAATGAACAGGCGGGAGATCATGCGCGGCTCAGCGACCCCGCTGCCCGGCGCCAGCGCCCGTATTGCCGTCTTTGTCAGGCGGCGCGGCGATGCGTTGCGGCGCGCCGAATGGCACGGGCCTGACCGGCTTGCCCGGCTTCACCTTGGCAAGGCCTTCAACGATCACGCGGTCGCCCGGCTTCAGCCCGTCCGTCACCACCCAGTTGGCGCCATCGGTGCGCGTGGTCGTGATGACGCGGTCGACCGGCATGTCGCCAGCGCCAACCAGCATGAGGTGGGCATTGCCCTTTTGATCGCGCGTTACCGCCTGTTGCGGCACCAGAAAGGCGCCCGTGGCGGTCGCCTGGGCAAAGCGCGCGCGGACGACCATGCCCGGCAACAACAGGCCCTGCGGGTTGGGGAATTGCGCGCGCAGCGTGACGGTGCCGGTGGCCGCGTCCACCGTTACTTCGCTGAATTCGACGGTGCCGGTCAGCCCGTAGTCGGTGCCGTCCTCCAGCATCAGGCGCGCACGCGCCTTGGCGGGCACGGCGCCGCCCTGCGCCAGCGCCCGGCGCAGCGCCAGCACGGCAGCGCTCGATTGCTGAATGTCTACATTGATGGGGTCGAGCCGCTGGATGACCGCAAGCGGATCGGCCTGGTTCGCGGTCACCAGCGCGCCCTGCGTCACCAGCGATCGGCCGATGCGCCCGCTGATCGGTGCTGGAACGCGCGTCAGCCTCAGGGTGATCTGCGCCGTTGCGAGCAGGGCGCGCTGTTGCGCAACGGCAGCCTGTGCCTGCCGCGATTGCGCCAGCGCATCGGTATAATCCTGCGCGCTGACTGCCTGCGCTTCCGCGAGGGGACGCAGCCGCTCGGCACGGATGCGCGCGGCCTCGGCGCTCGCCTGCGCGCTGGCAAGGTTGGCGCGGGCCACATCGCCCGCCGCGCGGAACAGGCTGGGGTCGATTTCGTACAGCGTTTGCCCGGCGCGCACATAACCGCCTTCGGTAAACGCCCGGCGGAGGATGATGCCTGAAACCTGCGGCCGCACTTCCGATGTCTGGAACGCAGCGGTGCGCCCTGGAAGGTCCGCAAACTGCGCCACGGCCTGCGGCGTCATGACGACAAACGCAACCTCTGGTGGCCCACCGGCGCCCGGTGTCCGCCCCCCTGCTTGCCGCGGGCCGGATGGGTTGCACGCGGTCAGCACCACCAAGCCGGCAATCAGCACGGGCCGCGCCGCAAACCCATAAGCGCCGGAGGAGGCGCGATGCCGTTTGGAAAGAGGAGCCATTATCGGGTTACCATAGGTCGATTGCCCGCCTTAGCGCCTGAATTTGACGCTGTGGCAACAAGTTTCCGCGCGGCGCCATAATATTCCTTTTTGCGCGCACCAGCGATATTCGCTTGCGCAAACTGGCGCTGGCAAAAGGCGTGCACCCGCGCCCGGCATTGCCGACCACGCCGGTACAATTTTGCGACAAATGCGGTGTATCGACGCGCTGAACAAGCAGGTTACTATCGTCAAATGCATAGAATCAAAGCTAATCTTGCCCTTGCCATTGCGGTTGTGCCCTCGTTTGCGGCGGCGCAACAGACGGCGCCTGTTGCGGCCGGCCAGCGCCACGGTGCCCCGCCCGTTCGCCCGGCCGACGCTGCCGAGGGTGAGGATGGCGATATCCTTGTCACGGGCACCCGCAACCTGCCAGGATCGGTGGTGGGCGACATTCAGCCCGAGCAGCAGCTCGGCCCGGCTGATATCCGGTCCTATGGCGTAAGTTCAGTGGCTGAGTTGCTGACGGCGCTTAGCCCCCAAACCCGCAGCGGGCGCGGGGGTGGCGCGCCGGTGGTGCTGGTCAACGGCCGGCGCGTCGCGGGCTTTTCCGAAATCCGCAACCTGCCGACCGAGGCAATTTTGCGGGTAGATATCCTGCCCGAGGAAGTTGCGCTGAAATATGGCTTTGGGGCGGACCAGCGCGTTGTCAATTTCGTGCTCCGCCCGCGTTTTCGCGCCGTTACCGTGGAGCTTGAGGGCACAGCGGCGACCGGTGGCGGGCGAGCCACGCCCAACACCGAGCTTGATTTGCTAAAGATCACGCAGCAGGGCCGCATCAACCTGCACGTTGAATATAACGAGAGTTCAGCGCTAACCGAGGCGGAGCGCGGCGTGCGCGCGGCTGCCAGCCCATTTTCGATCGCCGGCAATGTCGTGGCGGCCGGTGGCGGCGCGCTTGACGGCCGGCTTGTGGCGGGCGGGGTTCCGGTTACCATCGCCAGCGTGCCCGCGACGGCGGTGAACGGGCCACCGTCGCTTGCCGATTTCGCGGCGACAGCGGGGCAGCAAAGCCTGACCGACCCGACCCCGTTTCGCACCCTGTTGCCGGCCGCGCGCAGCTTTGGCGCCAACGCCATTTACGCGCGCGCGCTCACGCAAAAAGTCTCGGCGACGTTCAACGCGACAATCGACGCCAGCGACAGTCGCGGCCAGTTCGGGCTGCCAACGGTTGCCTTTGTCATTCCTGCCGGCAACCCGTTTTCGCCCTTTGCCAGCCCGGTCATTGTCGATCGTGCGCTGTCGGGTGATTTTGGGCCGCTGCGTCAGCGGCGGCGCACGCTTGGCGGCCATTTCGGCGCCACGCTGAACGGCAGCATCAAAAAGTGGCAATGGTCGCTGATCGGCAGCTATGACCGCGTCGACAACGCGACGTTTACGGACACCGGCGTCGATGCAAGCGCGCTCCAGGCCCGCATTTTGGCCAATGATCGCACCGCCAACCCGTTTGGCCGCATCGGCGCGGGCGATGTGGCGATCAGCCCGGCCACGGTTGCCCGGTCGCTGACGGACAGCGCCGGGGTCGATGCGCTGGCCAATGGCACGATATTCCGGTTGCCTGCCGGCGGCGTTGCGGCTGCGGTCAGGCTTGGGGCAAGCGCGATCGGCTTCAATGCAGAGACGACGCGGGGCCTCATCACGTCGGCCGCCAGCCTCAATCGCGGCTCGGCCAGCGGCCAGATCAACATCGACGTGCCGATCACCAACCGGGCAAAGCGCGTGCTGGGCGCGGTCGGCACCTTGTCGGCCAATGTGAATTATGCGCTCAACCGCCTGTCAGATTTCGGCACGTTGCGCACGCTTGGCTATGGGCTGAACTGGCAGCCGGTGGAGCCGGTCCGGCTTATCGCCACAACGACCGAGCGAACCGGCGCTCCGACGCCGCAACAGCTCGGCAACCCGCTCGTCACCACGCCCAATGTGCGGATCTTTGATTTTGTGCGCGGCGAAAACGCGCTGGTCACGACAATTTCGGGCGGAAACACCGCGCTTGTTGCGCAGCGCACCCGCACGCGCAAGCTGGAGTTGACGCTCAAGCCATGGTCGGAAAAAGATATCAACTTTTCCGCCAATTATGTTGATGTGCGCAACCGCGGCGCGATTGCCGACTTCCCTAGTGCCACCGCGGCGATCGAGGCAGCGTTTCCCGCGCGCTTCACGCGGGATGGCGGCGGGCGGCTGACAAGCATTGACACCCGGTCGATCAATTTTGCTGAAACCAGCCGGTCGGAGCTGCGCTCCGGCATCAATTTTTCGGTGCCGATCAAGTCCAAGATCCAAAAGCAGCTTGAGGCGTTTCGCGAAGGGCGCGGGCCAAACCCGTTTGCGGGCTTGCAACGCCCCGGCGGCGCAGGGCAGGCGGGGCAGGGTGGCCCGTTCGGGCAAAGCGTGCGCGGTGCAGGCGGTCCCGGCGGCGCGCCCGGCGGCTTTGGCGGCCCGCCGGGCGGTGGCGGGTTTCGTGGCGGCGGTTTTGGCGGCGCTGGCGCAGGCGGCGGTCGCGCGCAGTTTGCCATTTATCATACGCTCCATTTGACGGACCGGGTCCAGGTGCAGAACAGCCTGCCCGGGCTTGATCTGCTGCGCGGCGACACGATTGGCGGCGCTGGCGGCCAGGCCCGGCACGAGATCGAAATTCAGGCAGGATACAGCAATAACGGGCTTGGCGCCCGGGTTTCGGCCAACTGGCAAAGCGCAACCACGGTGCTGGGCGGCACGCCGCTTGCCCCCGACACGCTGCGTTTTGGCAGCATTGGCACGGCCGATTTGCGGCTGTTTGCCGATCTTGGCCAACAGCTCGGGTTCGTGAAGCGCAATCGCTGGGCGCGCGGCGTTCGGCTGTTTGTAGTGGTCGGCAATGTGTTCAACACCCGCCAGCGCGTGACCGATGGAACCGGCGCGACGCCCATCAACTTTCAGCCCGCGTTTCGCGATTCGCTTGGCCGAACGGTCCGCCTGTCGATCAGGAAGCTGTTTTTTTAGGAACCGGGCCGGTTGCGGGGCAGGGTTATCGTTGCATCAAGCCCGCCGCCGGGCCGGTTGACGAGAGTCAGTTCTCCACTGGCGTTCTGAACGATGGCGCGGGCCAGCGCCAGGCCAAGCCCGATGCCGCCGGTTTCGCGATTGCGCGATTCCTCCAGCCGGGTGAACGGCGTGAATACCGCGTCAAGCCTTTCGGGCGGAATGCCGGGGCCGTCATCGGCCACCACCACCGCTACGCTGCCGGGTCCCTCAGTGATCTGCACCCGCCCCCGCTCACCATATTTGACAGCGTTTTCAATGAGATTGCGGATGGCCCGGCGCATCAGCGAGGCGCGCAGGCGCAGCGTCACACGGCTCGCCTCGGCCATGTCAACAGGGGCACCAAGCGCGCGAAAATCCTCCACCACGGCATCGACCAGCGACCCCAGATCGACATCGGCGAGCGGCTCGTTTGGGCGGCCGAGCCGGGCGAGCGAGAGGATGTCGTCGAGCATGTGGTTCATCTCGTCGATCGTTTCGGCCATCCGTGCCCGGTCGGCCTCGTCCTCGACCGACTCGATCCGCACCCTGAGTGCGGCGAGCGGCGTGCGCAGATCATGGCCAATCGCGCCCAGCATCCGGTCCTTCTCGTCCAGCATGGCGCTAACCCGCAGCCGCAGCGCGTTGAACGCGGTGGTCACCGCGCGCACGTCTTGCGGCCCGCGCTCAATTAGCGGCGCATGGTCAATGCCCGGCGCAAAATCTCGCGCGGCGCCCGCCAGCGCCTGAAGCGGCCGCGAAATGTGGCGCGCCGCCCACAGCACCGGTACGAGCACGATGACATACAGGATCAGCGTCTGCCCGAGCAATTGCCAGAACAGCCAGCCGGCGGCACGCAACCAGGGTGCGCTCAACACCAGCCAGCCGCGCCCGGGCAACTCGACGGCCATCACGAGTTCTGCACCAAACCGCGCATAACGCCGCGCGCGCGCGCGGCCGAACCGGGCGATACGCGGGTCGCTGGCGGAAATCCGGCGGATGTCGGTGTGGATCTGGCCAGCCGGCAGGCCCGCTTCGGCAAGCGCTGCCCGAAGCGCTGCCTCGACATCGGCGCTGTGCACCGCGCCGGCACCCAGGGGGTTGGCGGGCACCAGCCGCATCCGGCCGCGCCTGCGGACCTCTGCGTCGAGTGGCTTGCCTCCGGCAATCGCCTCATTGGCGTCGACAATGCGCGCGACGGCAGGCCCTACCACCTGCTGCAGCCGCAACTGGCGCCGCCCTTCCAGCAGCAGGGCAAGGTTGATGGCCTGCGCAACGAACAGCGCAATCGCGATGAGCAGCGCCATCTGGCTCGACAGCCGCGCCGGCCAAAAGGCGGCCCGGCTCACAGCCGCGTCACATCGGCTGCGAACACATAGCCTCCACCCCAAACCGTCTTGATGAAGCGCGGGTCTTTTGCGTCGGCCTCGACCTTGCGGCGCAGGCGGCTGATCTGGTTGTCGATTGCGCGGTCAAAGGCGCTTGCCTCGCGGCCCTGCGTCAAATCGAGCAATTGATCGCGTGTCAGCACCTGGCGCGGCCGCTGTACGAGGGCGAGCAACAGGCTGAATTCGCCCGTGGACAGCGACACTGACACGCCGCTGCGGTCGATCAAGATGCGCTCACCGGGTTTGAGCACCCACTCGCCAAAGGCATAGGCGCCACTGTCTGGTGCGCGCTGGCGCTTGCCAGCCGAGGCCACGCGCCGCAGCACCACTTTGGCGCGGGTGGCGAGTTCGCGGGGGGAAAAGGGCTTTACGACATAATCGTCCGCGCCCATTTCAAGGCCCACGATGCGGTCGGTCTCCTCCGTGCGCGCGGTAAGGAGGATAACCGGCACGTCGCTGGTCGCCGTGATGTGCCGGGTGAGGCTCAGCCCATCTTCGCCGGGCATCATGATGTCGAGGATGACAAGGTCAATCGCATAGGCGGCGAGCTTGGTCCGTGCGGTGCCAGCGTCGGCCGCCTGCGTCACGCGAAAGCCATGCCGAGCCAGAAACAGCGCCAGCGGCTCGCGGATCGAGCGCTCGTCATCGACAAGCAACAGATGGGGCAGGTCGGCCATGGCGGAGTCGTCTAGCACTATGGCAGCGGGCGATACGAGGGCCATTGGGCACTCCGTGCGGTGGGCCGGGCAAGCCCGGGAGGCGCTTGCGCGGCGATTGACGACAGCGCCGCTATTGCGGTGCGCCTTCGGGGTCGCCCGGGCGCGGTGGCGCCCGATCGTCACCTGGCCGCTGCTGCCCGAGGCCGCCGCGCCGGCCGGCCGCCGCGCGCAGTTCGGCGGGCATCAGATAGCCATCATGGTCGGTGTCGAGCCGGTCGAAGCGGTCACCGGGCATTTGCTGCACTTCGTCGCGCGCAAGCTTGCCGTCACCATTGGCATCGAGCCGGGCAAACATGGCGGCGCCACGGCCGGGGCCGTCATCAGCGGCGCGCGCGCCACCCCGGGCGGCGGCTTCTGCCCGGCCCGCCGGGGGGCCGGCAGGCCCCGCGCCTCGGGGGTCGCCCGGTGACAACGCCGCGCCGCCGCGCCGGCCTCGATTGCCGGCGCGCAGTTCGTCGGCTGAAAGTGCCCCGTCCTTGTTGATATCCATCCGGTCGAACCGCAGGGCCGCCTGCGCCAGAAATTCCATGCGCGACAGGATGCCGTCACCATTGGTGTCGGCGTCGATAAGCCCGGGCGAATGACGCGGCGGCAAGGGCGCGCCTGCCGATTGCGCAACGGCTGTGCCGCAAAATGCGGCTGCCGCCATGACCACTGCAAAAACCATTCGTGTCATTGGCCAAATTCCTTTTGCATCTCCCGCCGATGAGGCGACCTGCATGCTGCAAATGATGCCGGCCTGTGTCAGCTATTTGTCAGGTCAGGCGCCATTATGTCGCAAATTGTCGCAAAGGGGGGGGCGGCGACGTTCGAGCCACAGCTCAGCCAAAAATGGCGACGCTTGTTTGTGACCGCTCAGCCAAAAATGGCGACGCTTGTTTGTTAAGGCTCAGCCAAAAATGGCGACGCTTTGCATTCCTTGCGCGATCAGGGTGCCGTCGGCATTCCACACGTTCATCGCCTGGCTGCTGCACCCGTTTTTCGCAAAGCCCGCGCGGGCGCCGAGCAGCCACCAGCCACCCGTTGTCGAGGGCGCGGGCGTCAGCATATTGACGATCCAGGTGAGTGAACTGACCGGCACCTGCACGCCCTTGTCGAACAGCTTGAAGGCCGCCGGCGGCAGCCCGTCGGCAATGGCCAAAAGCTCGGTCATCGGATCAAGCCTCTCCCGCGCGCGGAGCCTTGTCCAGCGCAGATATTCAGCGGCACCAACGCGGTCATCGCGAATATCGAGAAAGTTGAAATTGCCGGTAAAAAACTCGTCCGGCCCTGTGTAAAGCGCGGCGTCGTCGGGCGGGGGGCGGCGGTCGGTCGTCACGCCATCGGCATAGCTGATTTTTGACGGCTGGTCGGCCATGAACACAAAAGTCGCGCGCAACCCAAGGCCGGCCGCGGACGCAACATCGGCCTGGATGAAGGCGGCGTTGCGCCCCCGCCTCAGTTTCGTCGCGGTTACCGTCACGGCACCCGCCAGCGGCCCGATGAACGCAATCTGGGCGGACCGGAGCGGGGGCAGGTCCGGCTCGCATTGCTGCGCTGCGTGGAGCGCAAGCGCGCTCGAAATGCCGCCATAGGCGGTGCGGCCCTGCATCCAGTCGGCCGGAATGGTCGCGGCAAGCCCGGTTTCGGTTAGGGTCGCTGCGTCCAGAATATCGGCGATGGGGGTCATTATTGCCCTTTCCCATATTGATCGCGCAGGTTGCGCTTCAGCACTTTGCCAATGGCGCTGCGCGGCAAATCGGCAAGGGGGATGAGCGCGGAGAGCCGCTGGGTCTTGCCCAGCCGGTCGTTCACCCACGCGAGGACTGCTTCCGGGTCCGGCGCCGGGTCGTCCGGGCGGGGCACGAAAAAGCCCACGGGCGTTTCGCCCCACGCCTCGCTCGGCACGCCGACAACACTGCCATCGGCGACGTGCGGATGCGCTGTCAGCACCGCCTCAATATCCGACGGGTAGATGTTGAAACCGCCCGAAATTATCAGGTCCTTCTTGCGGTCCATAAGCGTCAGGAAGCCTTCTTCGTCGAACCGGCCAATGTCGCCGTGGCGGATATAGCGGTGCCCGTCGGCGTCGAACCATTCCGCGGCGGCCGTGGCCTCTTTGCGGCCATGATAGCCGGTCATCATCGCGGGCGAGCGACCCACGACCTCGCCGGTTTCACCCTGCGGCACTTCGCGGCCATCATCGTCGATCAGGCGAATGTCATGGCCTTCGACCGGCACGCCAACGGTGTGCAGCTTGGCGGGATGGGCGTTGGCGACCAGCATCGTCGTGCCGCCGCCTTCGGTCATGCCATAATATTCCACCAGCAACCCCGGCCAGCGGGCAACGACGTCGGCCTTTAGCGCGGCCGAAAACGGCGCGCTGGTGCAGGTTTTCAGCCGGAAGCTGGCGAGGTCGAAACGGTCGAAATCGGGTAGGGCCATGATCCGCTGATATTGGACAGGCACCAGCATGGCGTGCGTTGCCCGGTGCCGCGCCGCCAGCTCGACAAAGCGGCGTGCGTCGAATTTTGCCATCAGCACGGCGGTGCCGCCCCAGCCCAGCGTTGGCAGGAAGGTGACAAGCGTGGTGTTCGAATAAAGCGGCGTCGCGACCATCGTCACCGCCTCGCCAAAACCGGCGCCGGCATTGCGGTGGATATGCGCCCAGCGCATCGCATGGCTTTGCACAATGCCCTTGGGCGTGCCGGTAGTGCCCGACGAATAGATGATGTTGAACGCATCCGCCGGGCCGACCACCACAGGCGCCGGGCGCGCGCCTTCGGGGGCGAGCCAGCCGGCAAAGCCTTCGTCCTCCAGCGGAATGGTCCGCGCGGCGACGGGCGTTTCCGCCAGCGCCACCCGCGCGGCACCATCTGCAAACAGCAGCGGCGCGGCGCAATCGGCCACCATTGCGGCGATGGCGGCGGGCGCGGACGAGGGCGCAAGCGGCGCGGCCGCAGCGCCTGCGCGCAGCGCGGCCAGAAACACCACTGCATAGGGAATTGATGGCGCGCCAACTATCGCCACCGACATGCCCTTTGCCACGCCGTCGCGCTGAAGCGCCGACGCTGCCCGGTCAACCAGCGCGTCAAGCGACGCATAATCGAGCTGGTCTGCGGCGCAAATCAGCGCGGTTTTGGTGCCGCGCCCGGCTGCGTGGGCGCGCACGAGGTCGCTGAGTGTGGCAAAATCGCTCGCCAGCATGGCCTTGGCGTGCATCTCATTTCCTCATCATGTTGCTGCGACAGCGCTAGGCGAGCGCGATTTGAAATGCCATACGCGATATTCGAAAAATCTGGTGCTGGAGGCTGCCATGCTGCTTTACGATTGCCCGAACCCGGCCCCCAACCCGCGCCGCGTGCGCATGTTCCTGGCCGAGAAAGGGCTGACACTGCCGACCCGCGAGCTTTCGCTACGCAACGGCGACCACAAGGCGCCCGAGTTTTTGGCCGTAAACCCGATGGGTCAAATCCCGGCGCTGATGCTGGACGATGGATTTGCCATTACCGAGAGCATCTCCATCTGTCGCTATCTTGAGGCCAGGAACCCGGACCCGCCGCTGTTTGGCACTGACGCCAGGTCGATCGCGGAAGTTGATATGATGCTGCGCCGGGTCGAATTGCGGCTGATGACGCCGCTGGCGATGATCTGGCGGCATACCCACCCGGCCACCGCGCATGTGGTGAAGCCGCAATATAAGGAATTTGGCGAGAGCAACCGCGCGCCGGTTGCCGCGGTGCTGCGCGAGTTCGATGCGGTGCTGGCGGGCCGCCCGTTTCTGGCGGGCGAAGGCTATTCCATTGCCGATATCGCGCTGTATTCGACGCTTGAATTCGCAACGCTCCTGGCCGTGACGATTGCCGACGAGACGCCCAACCTAAAGGCATGGCATGCGCGCTGCGCATCGCGGCCGAGCGGGGTCGCATGAAGGGGCGGGTCGCGATTGTGACGGGCGGCGGCACCGGCATTGGTGCCGCGGTCGTGCGCGCGCTCGCCGCGCGCGGGGTGCGCTGCGTCATCAACTACGCGACCAGCCGGGCCGAGGCCGAGGCGCTGGCGGCGGAGGTGGGCGAGGGGGCAATCGCGGTGCAGGCGGACATAGTCGACGATGCACAGTGCCGCGCGCTGGCGGCGGCCGCCATCGGCGCATTCGGGCGGATTGATTTTCTGGTGAACAATGCCGGGCGCACCAAATTTGCCAATCATGAAGATCTTGAGGCGCTTGAGGCGGAGGATTTCGTCGATCTCTACCGGCTGAACACCGTTGCCGCCTTTCAGATGATCCGCGCCTGCGCGCCAGCCATGCGCGCGCAGGATGCAAGCGCCGTTGTGAATGTCGCCTCGGTGGCCGGCGTGTATGGCATTGGCTCGTCGGTTGCCTATGCCGCATCAAAGGGCGCGCTCATCACGCTCACGACCAGTCTGGCGCGCGTGCTTGCGCCAGCCATCCGGGTAAACGCGGTGGCGCCCGGCTATGTCGGCACCGGCTGGTTTGAAAAGCGGCTGGGCGACGAGGGATTTGCCCGGCTCAACGCGCGCATCGCGGCTGCCACGCCAATGGCAATGGCGGCAACCGCAGCCGATATTGCCGGACCGATCCTGATGCTGCTTGACCCGGCGAGCCATGTGCTGACGGGCGAGTGCATTGTGCTGGACGCCGGCGCGCATCTTGACATTGGCCTGTCGCGCCGGCCGGGGCGCGAGCCTTTTTAGATGTTCACGTCGCAGGCGGCTTTGGGGACGTCCGCCGCAGCACCAGCACCCATATTATGGCCAGCGACAGGCCCGCAAGGCACGCGGCAAGCAGGAAGGCGGCACCGGGAAACCCGCGCGCGATGCCCATTGCCAGCGTCTGCGTCAACACCAGTGGCGCTGCGATTGCGGCAACGCTCCCCATGCTGCCGATGCCGCCCTGCAGCGCGCCCTGGTGCGATGCGTCCGCCAGCCGGGAGAGCAGCCCGTTCATCGCCGGAAAGACCAGGCCAGACAGCGCGCTGATCGCAAAAATCGCATAAGCCTGCCACCCGGCCGTCACGAAAGCATAGAGGAGAAACGCCGCCGTGCCGCTTGCCAGCCCGATGACCGACGCCCGCCTTTCCCCGATCCGCGCGATGATGGGGCCGGTCAGGAAAAGCTGCACGGCCGCCATTACCAGCCCGACAAAGGCCAGGCTCCAGCCGATCGCGCGACCATCCCAGCCGAATGTCGCGGCTGACCAGAACGACCATGTCGCCGGATACACCGTGCTCGCGAGCTGCCAGGCGAACCAAGCCAGCAGCAGCGGCGCGGCCTCGCGGTAGCGGAACAGCGGCTTGAACGACATGATGACATTGGCCTGTCGCCAGTCGAACGCGCGACGATTATCCGGTGCCAGCGTCTCTGGCATCAGCACGGCCATCACGGCCGCGTTCAGCAGCGCGAGTGCGGCGGCGGCGACAAATGGCGCGCGCGGGCCAAAGCCTGACAGCAGTCCGCCGAGGCCAGGGCCAAGGATGAAGCCAATGCCAAAGGCGGCGCTCATCCAGCCAAAGGCACGCGCGCGACCTTCTCCCGGCGTGACATCGGCCAGGACCGAACTTGCCGGGGCATACACCGCGCCGGCGACGCCTGCGATTGCGCGACCGGCAAACAGCCAGGCCAGCGTCGGTGCGGCCGCCATCAACAGATAGTCAAGGCCAAAGGCCAGCATCGCGCCGATGAGCACGGGCCGCCTGCCAAAACGGTCGGAGAGATTGCCCAGCACCGGCCCGGCAAAAAACTGCGTGACCGCAAATATCGCCAGGAGATAGCCGGCGGTGCGGGTCGCGGCTTCCAGATCCATATGGCCCAGCCGCTCGATCAGCCCGGGTAGCACCGGGATGACGATGCCAAAGCCGATCGTGTCGATGAGAACCGCGGCAAGAACCACCGGCACCGCGCGATTCGTGAGCTGGGCAGATTGGGTGGCCATGGCTCCCTGGGTGCCACAGCGCGCTGTGCCTTACCAGATGGCGTGTGCCTCGCGGCACGGCGCAGAGCCCCGTGAAGCAGCACCGCGCACGGCGGACGGGGCTTTGCGTCCCCGGTCAATCTGTGCGATGAGCGCGACCATACCCGAAATTCAGATTCGGGCCCGAGAGGAGTTTGTACGACATGGCCACCGCCCTACAGCCCGACCAGGACGCCGCCGCGCTCGACGCGTTTCGGCTGAGCGCCCGCGCCTGGCTCGCCGCCAATTTCCCTGCGTCGCTAAAGGGCAAGGACAATGTCCTGTCGAGCCTTGAAGGGCCAAGCGAGCACAGCGCGGATGAGGTCGCCTGGACCACGGCAATGGGCGACAAGGGCTGGGGTGTCCCGACCTGGCCGGAAGCATATGGCGGCGGTGGGCTGTCGCGCGCCGAGGCCCGTATCCTGGCCGAAGAAATGGGCCGCATCGGCGCCTGGAACCCGATTGGTGGCATGGGCGTGATGATGTTCGGCCCGACGCTGCTCGAATATGGCAGTGAAGCGCAGAAACAGGAGCATATCCGCGCGATTGCCAAGGGTAAGGTCCGTTGGTGCCAGGGCTATTCGGAGCCTGGCGCGGGATCTGACCTTGCCTCGCTTCAGACGTTTGCCGAGGACAAGGGCGACCATTATCTGGTCAATGGCCAGAAAACCTGGACGAGCGGCGGCCAATGGGCGGACAAATGCTTTGCGCTGGTGCGTACCGACAAGAGCCAGAAGCATGCCGGCATCAGCTTTCTGCTCATTGACATGACGTCACCTGGCGTCGAAGTGAAGCCCATCCGGATGATTTCCGGCCAGTCGCCATTTTGCGAAACCTTTTTCACCGATGTGAAAGTGCCCAAGGAAAATCTTGTCGGGCGCGAAGGGCAGGGCTGGGAAATCGGCACCCGCCTGTTGCAGCATGAGCGCAACAGCCTGTCGGGCGGTGGCGGGGCGGCGAGCCGCCTGTTCGCTGGCACGCCGCTGGCCCAGGTCGCCAAGCAGTATCGCGGCGCCAATGACGACGGCAAGCTGAGCGACACGGATTTGCGGATGCGGATTGTAAAGCACGAGATGGACCAGCGCGCCTTTGCGCTTACCCTGCGTCGTGCAGCGCTTGAGGCAAAATCCAATCAGGGGCCATCGGCGGCAACCTCGATCATGAAGAATGTCGGGGCGCGCATTACCCAGGATCGGGCCGAATTATCGATTGAAATCATGGGTATGGCTGGGTTAGGCTGGGAGGGTGAAGGCTTTACCGAAGCCGAGCTGACGCAGACCCGCACCTGGTTGTGGGGGAAAGCCGTGTCGATTTATGGCGGCTCGACCGAAATTCAGAACAATGTCATCGCCAAGCGCATCCTGGGGATGCTCGACCACCAATAATTTTCGCGATTTTCCAAAGGTTTGCATGATGGCCGTACTGAACGAAGAACAAACGATCCTGCGCGACATGGTGCGCGAATGGGCGGACAATGAATCCCCCGTCACAGCGTTTCGCCAAATGCGCAACGCCGGCCCGCCCGAAGGCTATGACGCCAAGGCATGGTCGGTCATGGCTGAAATGGGGCTGGCGGGCATTGTGATTCCCGAGGAATTTGGCGGCACGGCGTTTGGCTATCTGTCGCTTGGGCTGGTGCTGGAGCAGCTTGGCCGCAACGTCGCGGCTTCGCCGCTGGCCGCCACGGCAACAGCGGCCACCGCTATCGTGATAGGCGGCACGGCCGAACAAAAGGCAAGCTGGCTGCCCCGCATTGCCTCAGGCGCCATCGTGGCTGCGCTCGCGGTCGATGAAGGCCCGGTACATAACCCGGCCATGCTGAGCACGAGCGTTTCCGGGGGAGCGCTCACGGGCACCAAGGCATTTGTCGCGGAAGGTGACAGCGCGGGCGTGTTTGTCGTGGCGGCGGTTGACGGGCTGTATCTTGTGGCGGGCGACGCCGCCGGTGTCACGCGTTCGGCGCGGCACATGGCGGATGCCCGCAGCCACGCCGAAATCCGCTTCGACAAGGCACCTGCCGACCGGCTGGGGGACACGACGCTCACCGCGGCGATTGTCGACCGGGCAACCGCGGCGGTATGTGCCGAAATGCTGGGACTTGCGACCCAGGCGTTCGAGACGACCAATGATTATCTCAAGACGCGGGTGCAGTTTGGCCAGCAGCTTTCGACCTTTCAGGCGTTGCAGCACCGCATGGCAAAAATGTTTACCGAGCTGGAGCTGATGCGCTCGGCGGTGGAGGGTGCGCTTGAAGCGATTGACGCAAACCGGTCCGACATCGACCAGGCGGTGAGCCTTGCCAAAGCGGTGGGCGGTGACACGCTAAGGCTCGTCAGCCGCGAAATGATCCAGCTTCACGGCGGTATTGGCATGACTGATGAGCATGACGCGCATTTCTATATGAAGCGTGCCGCTGTGCTGGAAGCGATGTGGGGCAACGCGTCCTTCCACCGCGAGCGGTTTGCCCGGCTGAACGGCTATTGATGGGCCGCGTGGCGGCGGCGATTAGAAAAACCGTTTTGTTGGTACAATTGCTACAATACTATGACTTTTGGGCAACACAGCCCGGAAAGGTGGCCTTTCGAAACGATTACAGGCCTTGACGTAGCGGTACCCTCTCTGCCATTTCGATGATACGGTACGGGGTTCGAAAATGCCCCGGCGTTTTGGGAGAGAGAGATGCTAAAGACTCGGCTTCTGGCGGCATGCGCCGTCTCGGTTCTGGTGGCCGGAATGACCGCGCCTGCCGCGGCGCAATCTGCGGCCGCCGACGCGACGCTGCCGCAGACGGACCAGGCCGACGATCAGCCGGCGGCGCCCGAAATCGTCGTCACCGGCTCGCTCATCCGGGGCACGCCCGAAGACGCGGCGCTTCCGGTGGATGTCATCTCGGGCGATGAGCTGGCCCGGCAGGGCAGCCCATCCGCGCTCGATCTCCTCAAGAATTTGCCAACGTCAAATGGCGTCATCGGTGACGCGAACCAGTTCGATGCGCGCGCGCAAGGGTCTGAAGGCGTGGCCAGCGTCAATCTTCGCGGGCTTGGGCCGCAGCGTACCCTGGTGCTGCTGAACGGCCGACGCGTCGTCAGCGCGGGCACCGGCGTGCCCGTGGTTGACATCAACCTCATTCCCCAGGGCGCAATTGGCCGGGTGGAAATTTTGAAGGACGGTGCCGCGGCCACCTATGGGTCGGATGCGGTGGCGGGCGTCGTAAACTTCATCACCCGCTCGGAGCAGCAGGGGTTCCTGGCGTCCGGCGATTATCGCTATATTCGCGGGTCGTCGGGGGATTATACCGGCTCGATCAGCTTTGGCCACCACAAGGACGGGTTCCTGGTTTTTGGCGCCGTCGGCTACCAACACCGCAGCGAGCTGCGCACGACAGACCGCAGCTTTGCGGTGCAGCCCTATCCCAACAATCCGCAGGGCGGGTATACGGGTGGCGGCAGCCCCGGCAATTTTGACTTCAACGCGACGGTCGGCGGCGTCGCGTTCAGCGCCGATCAGGGCTGTACGACGCTTGGCGGGTTCCGCAGCCTTCCCGGCTCGACGACGGACCGGTGCTTTACCAATTTTGGCCAGTTCGACAATCTCGTCGAGCCGGAGGATCGCTATCAGGCCTATCTGGAAACCAAGATTGACCTGGCACACAATTTGAAGTTCTCGGCAAGCGCGCTGTACGGCTCGTCAAGCACGCGCATTACCACCTCGCCCAGCTATTTGCCGACCTTGCCGCCATCGGCCAATGCCGTGAATGGCGGCGCAGGTTTGTTCATCATTCCGACCAACGCCCCGGCGCTGCGCGATTATTGCGCGTTGTTTGGCGCCTCGTCGGGCTGCACCACGGTGGGCGGCGTGCCGGCAGCACCTGCCTTTGCGTTCCCCGTGCTGTTCCGGCCGTTCCTGCTCGGCGGCAACCCGTTGTTCCGCAACGCAACCAATGACCGCGGCTCTGCTTTCAGCCAGCGCCAGTCGGAGCAGGTGCGGCTGACCGCTGGTCTTGAATGGTCGATCACCGATGCGCTCACGCTCGATGGCGGCTTGACCTATTCGGAGTATCAGCGCGGCATTGAGGGCACCGACACTTTTGGCGATTTGCTGCAAAACGCGATTTCGGGCTTTGGCGGGCCGAACTGCGCCTTTGCAACGCCTGCCCAGCGCGCCGGGTTGACGGCGGCTCAAGTCGCGGCATTGGCCGGCACCAATGGCTGCACCTTCTTCAACCCGTTTTCCACCGGCATTTCGATCAACCCCGTAACCGGCCAGACCAACGCGAATTTTGCGGGTACGCGCAGCCCCGCCGGGTTCAATCTGGCGCCGGGCGCTGGGCTGGTGAACGATCTGGCGACGATCGACAATTTCTTCCGCACCACCCGCAGCGACACTGTGACGCAGCTTTTTGTAGCGGATCTGGTGCTCAGCGGGCGCACCGGCCTGCGCCTTCCCGGCGGCGATGTGTCGTTCGCGGTTGGCGGGCAATATCGCCGCAACTCGTTTGATGTGCGCTTTAACGCTGACGCCAATCTTGCGATTAACCCGTGCCCCGGTTCCCCGCTTGATCCGAATGCGACCTGCGCCACGCAGACCGGCGCGCTCGGGTTTCTGGGCACCAACCTGAACCGCTCTGCAACCGGCGCCATCTACGCAGTGTTCGGCGAGCTCCAGGCGCCCGTTACGGATACGCTGAACGTGCAGTTCTCCGCCCGGTTCGAAGATTATGGCGGCAACACGGGATCGACCTTCAACCCGCAGGGCCGGGTGCGCTGGCAGGCGACGCCATGGCTGGCGTTGCGCGGCGGCGCGGGCACCACTTTCCGCGGGCCGCCGGCCGAAAATCTTGGCGGGCGCGTGACGTCGCTACAGGTGATTGGCACGGCGTTCCGCGCGATCGACATTCAGGGCAACCCGAATCTCGCGCCGGAGCGGGCCACCACCTATAGCGGCGGCGTCATCCTCAATGCAGGCCCCTTCACCGCCAGCGTCGATTACTGGCGTTATGAGCTGCGCGGCCCGATTGAGGCGGAGCCGGTCGCTGGCATCGTCAGTGCGCTCTTTGGTGCAACTGGCGCGGCAAATTGCGGCAACCCGGCGTTTGCCCAGCTCCAGGCGCGCTTTACCTTTACGGGCGCCGGCTGCGGCGTTGGCAATGTGCAGCGGTTAACGACCAACCTCATCAACAGCGCCAACGTGCAAACCTCCGGCCTTGATTTTCAGGCGCAGGTTGCCAAGCAGTTTGACAGTGTAAAGCTCGTAGCCGGAATTGCCGGCACCTATGTCATCGATTACCGCGTGGCCGATCTTTCGGTTGCCGGCGTGGTTGTCCAGCCGACGTTCAACGCGGTGGGCCTGCTCAACTTCCAGACCAGCGCCTATCCGCTGCCGCCGATCAAGGGCAATGTGTATTTGCAGGGAGATGCCGGGCAGCACAGCGTGCGGCT
The DNA here is from genome assembly GCA_021732445.1 of Sphingomonas sp. Lineage (GTDB taxonomy): Bacteria > Pseudomonadota > Alphaproteobacteria > Sphingomonadales > Sphingomonadaceae > Sphingomonas. The sequence continues at coordinate 25,989 of JAKFUZ010000006.1, forward strand.
GCAATATAATTACATTGACGGTTATCGGGACCAGCGCACCGCCGCCATTTTTGGCCCCAACACCGGAGCACTTGCGGGGGCCTCGGTTACGACGGGCCAGAATATCGGCTCGTTCGGCACGCTCGATTTCACCTATCGTGTGAAGTTGCCCACGGGCACGACGATCTCGCTTTCGGCTCTCAACATTCTCGACAAGGCGCCGCCCTTTGCCCGACTCGACTTCAACTATGATCCGTTCACAGCGTCGCCGCTGGGGTTCAATGCAAAGTTCGGCATTAGTCAGAAGTTTTGAGCGGACACAGCAATCCTGAGTGACCCGCCGCCCGATATGTTTTCCCAGGCGGCGGGTTTTCTTTTTTGACAAAGGACCGGCCCAGGATGAGCGCAACCGCCCCCCCGATGGTCGAAACTGCCGACCAAAAGGCGCTGCGTCGGCGCGGGCTGACACTGGCGCTGCTGACGATCGTGTATTTTTTCAGCTTCATGGACCGGTATATCCTGACCATTCTGCTGGAACTCATCAAGGCTGACCTTAATCTTAGCGACACGCAGCTCGGGCTGCTCCAGGGCTTCGCCTTTGCGCTGCTCTATGCAACGCTTGGTATTCCGGTTGCGTGGCTGGCGGATCACCGCAACCGGCGCAATATCGTCGCGATTTCGCTGGCCATCTGGAGCGCGATGACGGCGCTTTCGGGCATCGCGCAGAATTATGCACAGCTCCTTGCCTTTCGCGTCGGCGTGGGCATTGGTGAGGCCGGATCCAGCCCGCCGAGCCACTCGATAATCGCGGATCTTTACCCTCCCGAAAAGCGCGCGGGCGCGATGGCCATTTATGCAACCGGCGTGGTGCTTGGTGGCGGGTTCGGCACGATGATCGGCGGCACCATCGCGCATTATTTCGGCTGGCGCTGGGCGCTGGCGGCGGTCGGGCTGCCGGGGCTGCTCCTTGCGCTGGTTGTCCGCCTGTTCGTGGTTGAGCCGCGCCGTGGCCTGTCTGATCCTGCGGCCGTGGCCGGTGGCGCCGCAGCCCGGCCCAGCGTGTGGGATGGGTTTCGCAGCTTGTTTGGCAATCCTGCTGCTGTGCATCTGGTAATGGCGATCACGGTTACCTCGCTGGTGGGGTATGCGCTGGCGGGGTTTCTGCCTTCTTTCTCGCAGCGCTCCTTTGGTGTGTCGCTGTTGACCATAGCGCTTATCCTGGCGCCGGCGCTTGCGATTGCCGGCACAATTGCCGGGATTTTCTGGGGCCGCGTGGCCGATGGCGTTGGCCGTCGTTATGGGCTGCACAGCCAGGCGTGGCTCGTCGCGGGCCTGAAGGCGCTGGCGTTTCCGTTCGTGGTGTATTTTTACCTGAGCTTTGATTATGTGATCGGCTTTGTTGCGCTGGTAATTTCCTATCTGTTTTCTGCAAGTTACCTGGGCCCAAGCTTTGCGCTGCTGCAAGGGCTTGCGCCGATGCGGATGCGGGCCGTGTGGGCGGCGATCACGCTGCTTGTCATCAACCTGATCGGGCTGGGCATCGGGCCGACGCTTGTCGGCGTGCTGAGCGATGTTTACAAACCGCGCTTCGGGCCTGAATCGCTGCGCTATGCCATGCTCACGGCGGAACTGCTCACGCCCTGGGCAATTTTTCATTATTGGCGCGCCGGTGTCATCCTGAAGCGGATGGGGGCAGCCGGGAACGACGTTTGATCTGGCGAGGCGCGCGCTACTGCGCCAGTACCCGGTCGTCGAACAGCCCGAACAGCAATGTTGAGGCATAAAAGGCGATGGCGCGCTGGCGCGGCATGGTCGAGGCCCATTTGCGCATGTCGAATGCGGCATTTTGCAGCGCCATCAGCGCTTGCGCGGCGATGAGCGGATCGACCGCCCGGATCGAGCCTTCGGCGATGCCGTCGCTCATCATTCCGGCATAGCGCCTTGCGATGCGGTTGGACCGCGCGACCATTGCGCTGCGCACATTACGCGGCAAGCCCGAGAGTGCGGTGGTGCGCATCAACGGCCCGCGTTCTGAAAACTGAATGTCGAGCAGGGTCGCGATGACGCTCGACAGCCGGTGCCAGTAATCGCCGCTTTCTGCCTCGGCCAGGCGCTGTGCCGCAACAATCGTGTCCAGGCTGCGCTTGTAACAGGCGATGACGAGATCGTCCTTGGCATCGAGGTGGTGGTAAAAGCTGCCCTTGGTTACGTTTAGCTCCGACGCGATTTTCTGCACCGAGGCCCCGCGATAGCCAAGCTCGTTGATCAGCCTGGTCGCGGCCAGCAAAAACGCCTCGCGGCCAGGTTCTGCCTCTTCATGCTCAAGGTCGAGCCGGGCAGGGGCCCAGGCGGCACGCTCGCCGGCAATGCCGTGTGCAAACACGCTCATCAACCGGGCCTGGATGCGCGCAAACTGATCGGCATCATAGCGGCCAAGCCAGACGGGGAGCCAGAAGGTGTTTTCGAGCAATACATGCGCGCGCGCGCCGAACAGATCGGTTTGCGCGCGCGTTTCGCCCGTGCCCCAAAGGCTGCGGGTCTTGCGAAAAACCTCGCGCCAGCCCGCCATCAACCGCCCGCGAACCGGCTCTTCCATGGCGCGCAAATCGGAAAGCACGGCAAAGGAGGTTGCCTCGCCCCGGTTGATGCGCGCCAGCCGGTCCATGTTGAGCGCCAGATAGCGCGCAACGCGGTCCTGCGGCGTCGGTTCACGAAGCGATGTACCGAGCATGGCCTGCAACTGATCGAGCGTGTATTCAAAGCACGCCGCGGCCAAATCTTCCTTGCGCTTGAAGTAATAGGTGACGCTGGTGGTGTTCAGGCCAACGCGCTGGGCCACGTCGGCAAAGGTCATGCCCTTGGCGCTTTGCTCGTTGATTGCCTGTGCGGCGGCCGCCAGAATGGCATCCCGCTTGGCGCGAAAGCGTTTTGTGCTGCTGTGTGTTGCCCCGTTTGGTAGCGCCCGCGCGTCCATTTTAAGAGCTTAACAGCATCTTTTCGAAGAAACAGTGTTTTTTGCAAGGCCGTCCCGCTGGCACAATCGGGGGGCGCAATGGCGCAACATCGCCACCACCAGCGCTTTACCGAATGTTCGGTACGGTCTAAGCGAGGTACATACCCGATTGCCGATGGAGAGAGATGATGGATTTCACGCTGAGCGAACGCGAGACGTATTTTCGGGATCGCGTAAGAGATTTCATCGACCAGAACATCCGCCCGCGCAACCATATCTATGAGCAGCAATCGCATGAGGGGGAGCGCTGGAAGGTCATCCCGGTCATCGAGGAGATGAAGGAAAAAGCGAAGGCGGCGGGCCTGTGGAACTTCTTCATGCCGCCGCATTCGGGCCAAGCGCATGTTGACGACAGCTTCGAATTTGAAGGGACGCAGCTCTCCAACCTCGAATATGCGCTGTGCGCCGAGGAAATGGGCAAGCTCGGCTGGGCATCTGAATGCTTCAATTGCTCGGCGCCCGACACCGGCAACATGGAAGTGCTCCACCGTTATGGCACGCGCGCGCACAAGGAACAGTGGCTGCGCCCGCTGATGCATGGAGAAATCCGCTCGGCCTTCTTGATGACAGAGCCCGCGGTCGCCTCGTCGGACGCGACCAATATCGAGACGAGCATGGTCCGTGACGGCGACCATTATGTCATCAACGGCACCAAATGGTGGTCTAGCGGGGTCGGGGATCCGCGGTGCAAAATCGCCATTGTCATGGGCAAGACCAACCCGGAAGGGTCGCGCCATTCGCAGCAGAGCCAGATACTCGTGCCGCTCGACGCGCCGGGCGTTACCATCAAGCGGATGCTCACCGTTTATGGCTATGACCATGCCCCGCACGGGCACGGTGAAGTGGTGCTGAGCGATGTGCGCGTGCCCGTGGAGAACTGCCTGCTCGGCGAAGGACGGGGGTTCGAGATCGCGCAAGGGCGCCTGGGGCCGGGCCGCATCCATCACTGCATGCGCACCATCGGGGTGGCCGAGGCCGCCATCGAGGCCATGGCCAAGCGGCTGCTGACGCGCGTCGCCTTTGGCAAGCGGATTGCCGATCACTCGATTTGGGAGCAACGCATCGCCAAGGCGCGCATCGACATTGAGATGACGCGGCTGTTGTGCCTGAAGGCTGCTGACATGATGGACAAGGCCGGCAACAAGAGCGCGCAGCTTGAAATCGCGATGATAAAAGTCGCGGCGCCCAACATGGCCCTGCAAATCCTCGATGATGCCATTCAGGCGCATGGCGGCGGCGGCGTGTCGGATGATTTCCACCTCGCCCATGCCTGGGCCGCAATGCGCACCCTGCGCTTTGCTGACGGGCCAGACGAGGTGCATAACCGGGCGATTGCCCGCAACGAATTTGGCAAATACGCCGATTTGCCAGAGGCAGTGGCCGCCAAGGAAGCGGCGCGGCGCTAAGGCGCAGAGCGCCGGTTGCACGATGATAATGGAGATAGGCTGACGTGAAAGCCGCTGTTCTGTACGAGCCGAAGAGCGACCTGCGGATTGAGGAGGTGGCGGTCGCCAAACCCGGCCCGCGCGAAGTGCTGATCCGCACGGTCGCGTGCGGGGTGTGCCGGTCCGACCTGCACTTTGTCGATGGCGCCTTCCCCCATCCGATGCCAACGGTGCCCGGCCATGAGGCAGCGGGCGTCGTGGAGGCGGTGGGAAGCGACGTCGCACGGCTGCGGCCCGGTGACCATGTCATCACCTTTTTCACGGTGTTCTGCGGCAGTTGCGAGATGTGCGTGACCGGTCGCCCGTCACTCTGCATCGACCCGTCGACGCGCCGCGCCAAGGGAGAGGCGCCGCGGCTGAGCCTGCCCGACGGCACCGCGCTTGCCCCCTTCCTCAACCTGTCCGCCTATGCCGAGATGATGCTGGTGCACGAAAATGCGTGCGTGGCCATTGCAAAGGAGATGCCGCTTGACCGGGCAGCGCTGCTCGGCTGCGCGGTGATTACGGGGGCTGGCGCGATCTTCAACGACAGCCGGTTGCGCAGCGGCGAGAGTGTTGCCGTCATCGGCTGCGGCGGTATTGGCCTGGCGGCGGTTAATGCCGCCCGGATCGCGGGTGCGGGAACGATCATCGCGATTGATCCCGTCGCCGGCAAGCGGGCGCTGGCCGAGCGGCTGGGGGCAACGCACACGCTCGACGCGAATGATGCCGATGTCGCCAAGCACGTCGCGGGGTTGACGGGGGGCGGCGTCGATTATGCCATCGAAGCGGTCGGGCGCCCTGCCACGGCCGAACTTGCCTGGGCGATGCTCAAACGCGGCGGCACCGCGACCATTCTTGGCATGATCGCGCCGGGCAATATGGTGAGCTTGCCCGGCCCAAGCTTCCTCAGCGGCAAGAAGCTGCAAGGCTCGCTGCTTGGCTCCACGCGCTTTCCCATCGATATGCCCAGGCTGGTGCAGCTTTATCTCGATGGCAAGCTCGACCTGGACTCCATGGTGGCTGAGCGCATCCCGCTTTCGGGCGTGAACGGTGCACTCGAAAAGCTGCGCTGCGGTGACACGGTGCGCTCCGTCATCGAGTTCTCATGATGGAAGACATGCCCGCCGAAACCGCTGATGTGACGATGGTGGGCACGATTCCGGTGCCCGATGACGATCGGATTGATGCCGGCGCGGTTGCTGCGTGGATGGCCGGCCATATGCCCGGGGTAGCGGGGCCGGTGCAGCTCGCAAAATTCAAAGGCGGGCAGTCGAACCCCACCTACCGCGTTGATACAAAGAACAAAGCCTATGTGCTGCGGCGTCAGCCTTTCGGCAAGCTGCTGCCCAGCGCCCATGCGGTTGACCGCGAATATCGCCTGATTGCCGGGCTGCACCCGACGGGCTTTCCGGTTCCCGCTCCCTTTGGCCTGTGCGACGACCCGTCGGTTATCGGCGCGATGTTTTACATCATGGAACTGGTTGAGGGGCGCAGCCTGTGGGACGGGTCGCTGCCCGGTCTGGCGCCTGCCGCACGGACCGCGACCTACCATGCCATGGTCGATACGCTAGCCCAGCTTCACAACACCGACTATGTAGCTGCCGGGCTGGAAAGCTATGGCAAGCCGGGCAATTACTTCGAACGGCAGGTCGCCCGCTGGACCAAGCAGTATCGCGCGTCGGAAACCGAGCACATGGCCGATGTCGAAGCGCTGATCGAATGGTTGCCGGCGACACTGCCGGCGCAGACGCGCAGTGCCATCGTGCATGGTGACTTCCGCATCGACAACATGATCTTCGCGGGCAGTGAGGCGCGGGTGGTCGCCGTTCTCGACTGGGAATTATCCACCATCGGTGATCCACTGGCCGATTTCAGCTATTTCCTGATGAATTGGGTCACGCAGCCGGAGGGGCGCTCGGGCGTGATGGGGCTGGCCGGTGGCGAGTCCGGCATTCCGACAATCGAGCAGGTGGTCGAGCGATATTGCGCCGCGACCGGGCGCGACGGTGTGCCGCAGCTCGACTGGTATTTCGCCTATAACCTGTTCCGGCTGACGGGCATCGTGCAAGGCATCAAAAAGCGCATCGTCGATGGCACGGCGTCAAGCGCACAAGCACATAAGACGGTGGAGCGCGTTCACGGCCTCGCCGCCGCCGCCTGGGGATTTGCAAAGCGCGCAGGCGCCTGAAGGAGGACGGAACCGATGAGCCAGTTTGATTTGACCGGCAAGGTCGCGATCATCACCGGGTCGACGCGCGGCATCGGCAAGGCGAGCGCCTGGGAAATGGCCGAGCACGGTGCGAAAGTCGTCATCTCCAGCCGCAAGCAGGATAGGTGCGACGAGGTCGCCAGTGAAATAAACGGCAAGTTTGGCGAGGGTACGGCCATTGCGGTTGCCGCCAACATCTCCGACAAGGCGGCGCTCCAGCAGTTGGTTGATGAAACGCGCCGCGCCTTCGGGCGCATCGACGTGCTGGTCTGCAATGCCGCCTCCAACCCCTATTACGGGCCGCAGGGTGACATCAGCGATGAGCAGTTCCGCAAGATACTCGACAACAATATCGTGTCGAACCACTGGCTGATCGCGATGGTCGCGCCGGAAATGCGGGCGCGGGGCGACGGGTCGATCATCATCATCTCGTCGATTGGCGGGCTGCGCGGCTCCCCGATCATTGGCGCCTATTGCATTTCGAAAGCGGCGGACATGCAGCTTGCGCGCAACCTCGCCATTGAATTCGGGCCAGATAATGTGCGCGTGAACTGCATTGCACCGGGCCTCATCAAAACCGATTTCGCGCGCGCGCTGTGGGAAGACCCGGAGCGGATCAAGGCTGCCAATGAGCGTGTGCCGCTGCGCCGCATCGGCGAGTCAGAGGAAATTGCCGGTGGCGTGGTGTTCCTGGCCAGCAAGGCGGCAAGTTTCATGACCGGGCAGACTATCGTCATCGACGGCGGCACCACGATTTAACCATAAGGACAGGCACATGGCGCGCTTTACCGGCAAATCCATCATCGTCACGGGCGCAGGCTCAGGGATTGGCCGCGCCACCGCCTTGCTCTTCGCGCGCGAGGGCGGCCGCGTCGTGGTTGCCGACAAGACTGACGGCGCCGATGAAACGGGCCGGCGGATCGCCGAGGCGGGGGGCGAGGCGGTCGCCATCCAGATGGATGCCGGGCTTGAGCAAGATGTCGCCCGCACCGTCGCGCTCGCGGTTGAAAAATTTGGTGGCCTCGACATCATGTTCGCCAATGCCGGGATTTCGGGCGGCATGGCCAATATTTTCGATACAGATGTTGCGCTGATTACCGAGGTACTGCGCGTAAACCTCATCGGGCCCTATCTCGCCATCAAACACGCAGCGCCTGAAATCGCCAGGCGCGGCGGTGGCGCTATTGTGCTGACGGCGAGTGTCGCGGGCATCAGGTCAGGTGCCGGGTCACCCGCTTATTCGGCGTCAAAGGCCGGCGTCATCAATCTCGCGCAGGTTTCGGCGCAGCAATTGGCCGGGTCCAACGTGCGGGTAAACGCCATCTGCCCCGGGCTGACCGAAACCGGGATGACCAAGCCGACCTTCGATTATGCGCGCGAGGCCGGCAAGATGGACCGGGTCGGGCGCCTGAACCCGTTGCGGCGCGGTGCGCAGCCCGAGGAGCTGGCAAATGTTGCAGCCTTTCTCGCATCCGACGAGGCAAGCTATGTCAATGGGCAGGCAATTGCTGTGGATGGCGGCCTGTCGTCCAGCCACCCGGTCACCAAGCAGGAATATGGCCGAACGGCGGTGTGACGTTAAGGAACTTCGCGCTCATTCGCGCAGGCGGATCAGCCCCTCCTGCGCGCAACTTGCGACAAGGCGCCCGTCACGCGCAAAAATCTTGCCTCGGTTGAAGCCGCGGGCATGGCCGGCCCAGGGGCTGTCGCACGCATAAAGCAGCCACTCGTCGGCGCGAAAATCCTCGTGCAGCCAAACGGCATGGTCAAGGCTTGCGGTTTGCAGCTTGTGGGTCATCCAGTTTACGCCATGGGCGAGCACCGCCGTGCCCAGCAGCGACATGTCTGATGCATAGGCAAGGATCGCCCGGTGCATCGCCTTGTCGTCGCCAATCGGCGCGCAGATGCGGAACCAGGTGCATTGCCGCGGCTCCTGCTTTTCAGGCTTGAACCAGCTCCGTTGCGACACGGGCTTGCTCTCGACAGGGCGCGCGCGCGTGAAGTGCTTGCGGAACTTTTCCGGCATCTGGTCCGCCGTCTCAAGCCGGATTTCATAGTCCGATTTCAGCTCCTCGGGCGGGGGTACGTCGGGCATGGCGTCCTGATGGTTCAGCCCTTCTTCGGGCAGCTGCAGCGAGCAGGCAAGGTTCAGGATCGGCTGCCCGCCCTGCATGGCGATAACACGGCGGGTTGCAAAGCTCTTGCCGTCGAAATCGCGGACAACGCGGTACAGGATCGGTTTGCCCTCGGCCCCGGGTCGCATGAAATAGGCGTGGAGCGAATGTGCCGCCTTGGGCGCGTCGGTCGATGCCTGCGCGGCTTGCAGTGCCTGGGCGATGACCTGCCCGCCAAATACCCGGCCAAAACCATCATCGCCGCAGCGGCCGCGATAAAGATCGGTATCGAGCTCCTCGATCGTCAACAGATCAACGAGACCTTGCGCAAGCTGCGCCGGGGCGGGTGCCGCGGGGGAGGGGTCGTCGCTCATCAATATCCTGCCGCGCGCGCAAGTTGGTCTGCGTGGAAATTGGCGTCGCCAAACATCTCGGCCAGCACGCGCCCGCGCTTCATGTAAAAACCAATGTCATATTCGTCGGTCATGCCGATGCCGCCATGCATTTGGACGCCCTCCTGAACCGCAAGCGTGGCCGCCATCGCGCTCATTGCCTTGGCGACGCTGACCGCGTCATTGGTTGTGGCATCGGCTGCATCGAGCAATTGCTGCGCTTTGAGCACGGCAGCCCGGGCCACTTCCATCTCCGAATAAAGATGCGCTGCGCGGTGTTGCAGCGCCTGAAAACTGCCGATCCGCACGCCAAACTGCTTGCGTTCCTTAAGGTAGCTGACGGTCATGTCCATCGCGCCGCTGCCCACGCCAAGCAACTCGGCCGATGCACCGACGCGCCCGGCGCGCAACAGGCGGCCAAGCGGGTCGCGGCCATTGTCCACCTCGCCGATTACGGCATCGGCATCCACCTCGACGCCGTCGAAGCTCACGCGTGCCGCAATGCTTGCGTCAGCCAGCCGCTCGGGCGCGGGCGCGAGCCCGGCTGCGCCCCGGTCGACCGCGAACAAGGTGACGCCCGCCGCATCGTCAGGCCCGCCCGCTGTGCGCGCGGCCACGATCATCATGTCCGCAACATGGCCGTGCACCACAAACTGCTTTGCGCCGGTCAGCCGGAACCCGTTGCCTGAGCGCTCCGCGCGCAGCCCAACGCTCGCCCGGTGCTTTGCGCCTTCGTCAATCGCGAGCGCCGCCACGAGATCGCCGCGCAGAATCCCTGGGAAATACCGTTCGGCATGGGGGGTTCCGCTGAGCGCGGCGACTGCTGCCACCGCCGTGGTCAGAAACGGCGACGGGGCAAGGTTGCGCCCGATTTCCTCCAGCACGATGCCCGCCTCGACATGACCAAGCCCAAGGCCGCCTTCGTCCTCGCCGATCAGGATGCCGGTAAAGCCCATATCCGCGAACTGTCTCCACAGGTCGCGGCTGAACCCGTCGGCATTGTTCGTATCGCGCAGCGCCCGCATATGGCTCACAGGAGCTTGCTCAGCGATGAAACTCTGTGCGCTGTCCTTCAGCATCACCTGATCGTCGTTCAGAAAAAGTGGCACGTAACTATCCTTGTATTATATAAACTTACCGCGCAGCATTTCAGGCGCTCGGCAGCTCCAGAATGCGTTTTGCGACAATGTTGAGCTGCACTTCGCTGGTGCCGCCCTCAATCGAATTGGCCTTGGTGCGCAGCCATGCCCGGGCGCTGGCGCCGCCGTTCGAGGCATCGCTCTCCCATTCCAGCGCGTTGGAGCCGCCCGCCGCCATCATCAGCTCATGGCGCGACTTGTTCAGCTCCGTGCCGTAATATTTCATCATGCTGGGCTGTGCCGGGTGCGCACGGCCTGCCTTCAACTCGTCGATGAAGCGCTCCGACATCATGCCAAACGCCTTGGCCCGCACCTCGAAGGCAGCGATGGCGGCGCGCAGCAGCGGGTCGGCGAGGCGCCCCTCATGGTCAAGGCCGATTGTCGCAATCGCGCCTTCAACCAGCGGGTTGCCGCTCACCGCGCCAAGCCCCATGCCCGAGATCATCTCGCGCTCATGCCCGAGCAGATATTTGGCGACGTCCCAGCCCTTATTCTCCTCGTGAACCCGCTGGCTTTTGGGCACCTTCACATTGTCAAAAAATGTCTCGCAAAAGGGCGAATAGCCTGAAATCAGGAGGATGGGCTTGGTCGACACGCCGGGTGACGCCATGTCGAACAGGACGAACGAGATGCCGTTGTGCTTGTCCGCCTTGTTGGTGCGCACCAGGCAGAAGATCCAGTCGGCCTTGTCGGCGTACGACGTCCACACCTTTTGCCCGTTGATGACATAATGGTCGCCGGCATCCTCGGCGGACGTCGCCAGGCTGGCCAGGTCAGAGCCGGCATTGGGCTCTGAATAGCCCTGGCACCAGCGAATTTCGCCACGCGCGATCCTGGGCAGATGCTCAAGCTTCTGCGCTTCGGTGCCATATTTTAGCAGTGCCGGCCCGAGCATGGAGATGCCAAAGCTGCTCAGCGGGTTGCGGCATTTCAACGCGGCCATTTCCTCGCGCAGCACCTTGGTCTCGGCGGCGCTCAGCCCGCCGCCGCCATAGGCCACAGGCCAGTCGGGCACGGTCCACCCGCGCGAGGCCATCGCCTCCATCCACGCCTGCTGGCCGGGGAGAAAATCGGGGTTGCGGCCGCCCCAGTTCGAGTCCTTGTCCGACCGGACAGGCTCGCGCATTTCGGGCGGGCAATGCGCATCCAGCCAGGCGCGGGTTTCAACGCGGAAGGTTTCCAGATCGCTCATCGTCTCAGCTCCTCATCAGATCATGGGCGGCGCGCGCCACGGCAATGGCTGTCCAGTCGCGGTTGTAATCGGCGATGACCTGCACGCCGATCGGCAGGCCATCGGCATCGGTGCCAATGCGGACGCTGGTTGCGGGCAGCATCGGGAAGGTCGCCAGGCCGGGCAGCGCCATCTGCATGGCAGCGGGATAGGCGGTGCCGTCGATGGTCAGCAGCCGCTCGCCAAGCGGCGTGTCGTCATGGAGATAGGCGGTCGTGCCCCAGATCGGCGCGATCACCGCGTCATAACTGCCGAACAGCCGGCTCCAGTCGCGCCGACATTTTGCCTGGGCGTCGATCAACGCGAACCAGCCGCCAAGCGTGGTCGGCGAACCGCCCGCTGGGGGCGGTCCCCCGCGCGACATCGCCGTTAGCAACATGCGGATGTAATGAGCGGATTGCGCCGCGAGATCGGGCAGCAGGCCGCTCTCCCGATCGACCACGGCGCCCGCCGCCTCGAACGCTTTGCCTGTGGCGGCAATCGCCTCGCGGATCGACGCCTGCACCGGCACCTGCGGATGCGGGTCAAGCAGCAGGATGCGCCAGTCGCCCGTCGCGCGCGGCGCAGGGCGGGCAAGCGCATCGCCGCCCATCACCTCGAACAGCGCCTCAAGATCATCGGCATCGCGCGCCAATGGCCCGATGACGTTGAGCGCGACGCCGCAGCTCTCCGTTCGCGGGAAATTATGGCCAAAACTCAGCAGCGCATTATAGGTCGGCTTGTGTCCCCACACGCCGCAAAACGCCGCTGGCAGGCGGATCGACCCGCCAATGTCCGATCCGATTTCAAGGGGCACAAAGCCTGCGGCGAGCGCCGCCGCCGCGCCGCCAGAGGAGCCGCCGGGCACACGCTCGGGGTTGATCGGGTTGCGCGTGCGGCCATAGACCGGATTGTTGGTTTGCAAATCGGCGAGCGCGACGGGTACATTGGTTTTGCCGAGAATGACGGCGCCCGCCCGCTTCAGCCGCTGCACCGCGACTGCATCTTCGCCCGGCACATAATCGGCATGTTCGGTAAAGCCCCAGCTGGTCGGCAACCCAGCGACGTCGAAGCTCTCCTTCACCGTCATGGGGACGCCAAGCAAGGCGCCTGCCATGTCGCCAGCCGCGACCCGCGCGTCAATGGCACGTGCCGCCTCCAGCGCCCGGTCGAAGTCCCGCACGACGACCGCGTTGATTGTGCCGTCTCCCGCCTCGATCCGCGCGATTGCTGCCTCGCATTCGGCAAGCGCGGAGGTTTCGCCGCTGCGGATAGCGGCGGCGATTCCCAGCGCAGTCGTGGGCGCAGGTGCGACCATCAGTTGAAGCGTCCGCCGCTCTCGGCCTTTTCCTTCAACAGAGCGGCAACCTTGAAGCCGTGCTTTTCAAGGCCGGCGACAATCTTTTTGAGCCCTTCGGTATCCGCCCAGAACATGGGGCCGCCGCGATACACCGGCCAGCCATAGCCATAAATCCACACAACATCGATGTCAGAGGCGCGCTGCGCCATTTTTTCCTCAAGGATCAGCGCGCCTTCATTCACCATGGTGTAGAGCGTGCGCTCGATGATCTCCTCATCGGTAATGTCGCGCTTGGCCATGTTCGATCTGGAGCGGAAATCTTCGATAATCTCCGCCACGCGCGCAGAGGGCGTCGGGTTGCGCTTTTCATCATAGTCGTAAAAGCCCTTGCCGGTTTTCTGACCCCAGCGTCCTTCGGCGGCGAGCGCGTCGCGGATATTCTCGATGCGCGTTGGGTCGCGGTGCCAGCCGATATCGACGCCAGCCAGATCGCTCATCTGGAACGGCCCCATCGGCATGCCGAAGTCGACATGCACCCGGTCAATCTGTTCAGGCGTTGCGCCTTCCATCAACAGTTTGTTGGCCTCCACCTGACGCGGCATCAGCATCCGGTTGCCAATAAAGCCGTGGCACACGCCGGCCACCACGGCGACCTTCTTGATCGGCTTGGAAAGCGCCATTGCAGTCGCAAGTACATCGTCGGCGGTTTTCGCCCCGCGCACGATTTCCAGCAGCTTCATTACGTTGGCGGGCGAGAAAAAGTGCATGCCGAGCACGTCCTGCGGCCTGCTGGTGCTGGCGGCAATCTCGTCGATGTTGAGGTAGGACGTGTTGGAAGCGAGGATCGCACCGGGCTTGGCGATCTTGTCGAGCTTGCCGAACAGCTCCTTCTTCACGTCCATATTTTCATAGACGGCCTCGATTATCAGGTCGCAATCCGCCAGGTCGTCAAGGCTTAGCGTCGGGCTGAGTGCGCCCATTGCCGCTTCTACCTGTTCTGGCTTCAGCCGGCCCTTGGCGGCGGATGCCTCGTAGTTTTTGCGGATGACGCCGGTGCCGCGGTCAAGCGCTTCCTGCTGCATCTCGACGATCGTGACGGGGATGCCGGCGCTCAAAAAGTTCATCGAAATGCCGCCGCCCATGGTGCCGGCGCCGATCACGCCCACCTTTTTGATGGGCCGCAGCGTTATGTCGTCGGCAATGCCGTCGATCTTGGCGGCCTTGCGCTCGGCGAAGAAGATGTGGCGCTGCGCAGCAGATTGCACGCCAAACATGAGCTTCATGAATTCGGCGCGTTCAAACGCAATGCCATCAGCAAAGGAGGAGCCGTCGGTTGCCTTCTCCACACAGGCGATGTTGGCGGCCGGAGCCTCAAAGCCACGGAACCGGCGGGCATTTTCCTGCCTGAATGCGGCAATGGCTTCCGGGTCGGGCGTCGCGGTCTTGGCCGAAGCACGGGGCAGGGGGCGTGCATCTGCCACTTCACGGGCAAAGGCAATGGCGTCTGCTGCCAGTGAGTCGTCGCCCGCCAGCCGGTCAATCAACCCTGCGGCGAGCGCGACCTTGGCCGCGATGGGATCTCCCTTTGCCGTCATCTCCAGCGCAAGCTTCACGCCGGCCACGCGCGGAATGCGTTGCGTGCCGCCAGCGCCCGGCAGCAGGCCAAGCTTCACCTCGGGCGTGCCGATTTTGGCCGACGGCACCGCGATCCGGTAATGGCAGCCAAGCGTCACTTCGCACCCGCCGCCAAGTGCGGTCCCGTGGATTGCCGCCACGACCGGTTTGTCGGCCGCTTCGATCATGTCGACAACGGTTGGCAACCCCGGCTCCTGCATAGGTTTGCCGAATTCGGTTATGTCGGCGCCGGCAAAAAAGGTGCGCCCGTCGCAGCGAATGACCATCGCCTTGATCGCAGGGTCGGCCAGCCCCTCTTTCAGCCCCGCTTCAAGCCCCTGCCTTACTGCCGCACCCAGCGCGTTGACGGGTGGGTTGTTCGAAATGATGACGAGCACGTCGCCGTGCCGTTCAGTGGTGATGGGTGAGGTCATGAAAATTTCTCCTGCAATATCAATATCTTACTTAAGTGCCGAATAGATTAGCGTTTTCAGCTCGCGGCGAATGGGGTAGGTGCTTGAAGGCCGCAGCTGAGTCATGAACACCATGGTTATGCGCTCAACCGGATCAATGAAAAAGGCGGTCGAGAACATGCCGCCCCAATGATATTCGCCAACAGACCCTGGAATCATCGAGCGCGCGACGTCGATGTTCACGGCAAAGCCAAGGCCGAACCCGGTGCCGGCATTGGCTGCCTCGCTGAACAGGGATTTGGACATTGCAGCAAGATCAGCGCCGCCCGGCAAGTGGTTGAGCGTCATCAGTTCAAGTGTCTTGCGACCGACAAGGCGAACATCGCCAAGCGTGCCGCCGTGAAGGCACATCGTGCAGAAGCGGTGATAGTCAAGCGCCGTCGAGACCAGCCCGCCGCCGCCGGACAGGAATTTGGGCTTGTGGCTCCACGCGCTGGTGGCGCCTGCGTCGAACAGTTTTGGCGCCGCGCCGGGGACGAAGTCATAACAATCGGTGAGCCGGTCGGTCTTGTCGAGCGGAACGGCAAAAAAGGTGTCGTGCATACCGAGCGGCGCAAAGATGCGGGTGTGGAAAAAATCGTCCAGCGCCAGGCCAGACAGGCGCTGCACCGCCGCGCCCAGCACATCGGTTGACACCGAATAATTCCACGCCTCACCCGGAGAAAACTCCAGCGGGAGGGTGCCGAGCGATGCCACAAACCCGTCAAGATCATGGTTGCCGAACCAGTTTTCCAGCCGGCCTTCGCGATAGGCCGCGTCGACATTCGAGCGGTTCTGGAAGCTGTAGGTAAGACCCGAGGTGTGGCGCAGCAGGTCGATCATCCGCATCGGCTGATCGGTCGGGCGGGTGAGGAACGGCACCCCGCCGCCGCCGCCATTGTAGACGCCTATTCCTTTGAACTCGGGCAGTACATGGTGCACTGGCGTATCAACCGCGACCTTGCCCTCCTCGACCAGCATCATGAAGGCGATCGAGGTGACCGGCTTGGTCATGCTGGCGATGCGGAACAGCGACCCCTCGTCAACGGGCTTCCCGCCGTGCCGGGCGGCGCCAAGATGCGAGAAATGGGCGATTTCGCCGTCGCGCGCGATGAGGATCTGGGCGTTGGGCAGCCTGCCGGGCGCGACATAGCGCTCGTTGAGCAACTGGTCGATACGGGCAAGGCCGGCGCGGTCGAAGCCAAGCGATTCCGCCTTGGTGATTGTCATCGCTGGTTCCATACCTCTGGTTCGAAAGCTGACAGCTCCTATTGCCTTGAGTGGCGCGCGAATCAACACTAACCTTGGCTGCAACGGCAAATATGCCAAACCCGAAATTCAAGACTGGCCGAAATTCAAGACTGGCCGATATTCAAGACTGGAGAGCATGCCGTGCCGATACCCGTCACTGAGGAGCCGCTGATCGCGATTGACCCGGCATGGCCAAAGATGGGCAATGACGAAATTCTGGCAGCACTGACCGCGCCCGGCGCCCGTTTCGAAATGGAGACGGTGGTCATCAACGGCGTGCCGACCCGCACATGGAAGAACGCGCCGCCCAATCTGGCGGTGCTCGCGCGGCTTTCGGGCGGGCATGGCGCACGCACCTTCATCCTCTATGAAGACGAGCGGGTCAGTTATGACGCGCATTTCCGTGCGGTCGCCGTTTTGGCGAACAAGCTGCGCGCGCTTGGCGTCGGCAAGGGCGACCGGGTTGCGCTGGCCATGCGGAATTTGCCGGAATGGCCGGTGGTGTTCTTTGCCGGCGTTTCCATCGGCGCGATTGTCGTGCCGCTCAACGCCTGGTGGACGGGCGCCGAGCTGGAATATGGCCTGGCCGATTCGGGCGCCAAGGTGCTGATTGTTGACGATGAGCGGCATCAGCGGCTGGCGGCGCATTATGAGCAGTTGCCGCACATCGAGGGCATCTTTGTTTCGCGGGCGACCGGCAGCTTGACCGGCCGGGCGCTGGCGCTTGAGCATCTCATCGGCCGGCCGCCTGAATATGATAGCCTGCCCGAAGGCCAACTGCCCGACATTGCCATTCTGCCCGATGATGACGCTACGATTTTCTACACCAGCGGCACCACCGGCAATCCCAAAGGAGCGCTTGGCACGCACCGCAACCTCATCACCAACATCTTCTCCAGCGGCTATTCCGGCGCACGCACGCTGTTGCGGCGGGGGGACGAGGTGGGGCCGCCGGTGCCCAAGACACTGCTCACCGTCATCCCGCTGTTCCACGTCACCGCCTGCAGCGCGGGGATGATGGGATCGGTTGCGGCCGGCAACACCATAATCTTCATGCGCAAATGGGACGTGGTGCAGGCGATGGAACTCATCGAGCGCGAGAAAGTGCATATGACGGGCGGCGTGCCCACGGTTGCCTGGCAGTTGCTTGAGCACCCCGAGCGGCACAAATACGACCTCTCGTCGCTGGAGGCGATTGCCTATGGCGGGGCCCCGTCCGCGCCCGAACTTGTCAAGCGCATCTTCACCGAATTCGGCGCGCTGCCCGGCAATGGCTGGGGCATGACCGAGACAATGGCCACCGTGACCGGCCATGCGGCGGAGGATTATCTCAACCGGCCAACGAGCGCCGGGCCCCCGGTTGCCACCGCCGACCTGAAAATCATGGACGAGGCGGGCGAAAACGAGTTGCCCGTGGGCACGGTTGGCGAACTATGGGCGCGCGGGCCCATGATCGTGAAGGGCTATTGGAACAAGCCCGAGGCGACCGCTGCGACCTTTGTTGACGGCTGGGTGCGCACTGGCGACCTGGCGCGGCTGGATGACGAAGGTTTCCTATATGTTGTCGACCGGGCGAAGGACATGATTATCCGTGGCGGCGAGAACATCTATTCAAGCGAGGTGGAGAATGTGCTTTACGCCCACCCCGCCGTTACTGACTGTGCGCTGATCGGCATTCCGCACCGCACCCTTGGCGAAGAACCTGCAGCAGTCGTGCACCTGGCACCGGGCACGCAAGCAACCGAGGCGGAACTGCAAGCCTGGGTCAGGCAGCATCTGGCGATCTTCAAAACCCCGGTCGCGATAAAATTTGTGCCCGACACCCTGCCAAGGAACGCCAACGGCAAGATATTGAAGAAGGATTTGAAAATGTTGTTTGAGGACCGGGCGAGCGGCTGACCGGCACGCGCCCGGCAAGGCCCGCCGGGCCACCACGCCAAATGGGTCGCCGCTACGGCTTGCGGCACCGGGCGCGGCCTTGGCGCCTGGTCGGCGGGTGACGTAGGCTGATGCGGATGGGCGCTCGCCTTTTGGGGTGTCACGCCCCCGTTGCAAAGGCGCCGCTGACCTTGCCGACCGCGTCGTGATAGGGCGCCTGGATCAGCGCAATATCGGCGGCATAATCGCCGGTCGGGTAAAAGACGCCGGCGATGCGGATAGTTTTGCGGCCATAATCGAGCACCGTCAGAACAATCGGTACGCCGGCCTGGCAGGCGATATGATAGAAGCCGGTCTTCCATTCGCGCGTCAGGCTGCGCGTGCCTTCGGGCGGGATGGCGAGGATCATCGCGTCGCGCGCGGCAAAAGCATCACGCATCGCGCCAACCACATCATGCCGTGACGCCCGGTCGATGGGCACGCACCCCAGCCACAGCATCACCTTGCCAAAGGGGCCTGTCGTCAGGCTTTTTTTGCCCATCCAGCGCAATGTCACCCGGTAATAGCCGGCCGCCGCCAGCATGTTCACCCCGTCCCAGTTGGAGGTGTGGGGTGCAGCGAGCAACACTGCTCTTGTGAGCTGCGGCCAGTCGCCGTGCACGCGCCAGCCCCCCAGCCGGAGATAGCCATGGCCCAGCCATCGCAAAATTTCTACGCCAACACCGCGATAGGGGCCGGGTCGCCCGCTGCGTGCCGATTCTGCATCCGTCACCGGCCCGCTCCCTTTGTGTCGACCTTGTTTATTGCGGTTCCCTGGCGGAACACCAGCGCAATCCTGGCCGACGGGCATTGTGGGCAAGGGGCGACCCATTGCCGATGCTACTGCCGCCCGGCCGCCGGCATCCCGTGCCCGTCATGTCGTCGCGCCGGACAAGACCGCGTCCACCGCCTTTTGCCACCCTGCCAGCCGGGTCGCGCGCGCCTCCGGCTCCATTGCCGGCTCGAACCGCTCCACCGTGCCCCGCATGACGCTTGCCTCCTCAAGCCCGGTGAACAGCCCGCAGCCAACGCCCGCCAGCATCGCTGCACCAAGCGCTGTCGTTTCGGCAAATCGCGGGCGCTCCACCGGGATGCCGAGCATGTCGGCCATGTCCTGTGCCATCCAGTTGTTGGCGACCATCCCGCCGTCGATGCGCAAGGTGGCCCAGTCAACGCCATCGGCGGCGAAGGCTGTTTTCAGGTCATTGGCCTGATGTGCCATCGCCTCCAGGGCGGCGCGGACGATGTGCGCGCGCGTGTTGGCAAAGCTTAACCCCGAGAGCGCGCCGCGGGCTTCAGGCCGCCACCAGGGGGCGCCAAGGCCCGAGAGCGCCGGCACGAGGTAAACTCCGCCATTATCGGCCACGGAGCGGGCGAGCGCTTCGGTTTCCGCCGCGGTGCCGATCAGGCCAATCGAGTCGCGCAGCCATTTTATGAGGCTGCCGGCGACGAAAACCGATCCTTCCAGGGCATAGGCGCGCCGGCCGTCGAGCTGCCACGCAATTGTCGAGAGCAAGCGGTTGTGCGAAACT
Organism: Sphingomonas sp.; assembly: GCA_021732445.1. GTDB lineage: Bacteria > Pseudomonadota > Alphaproteobacteria > Sphingomonadales > Sphingomonadaceae > Sphingomonas. The sequence continues at coordinate 45,538 of JAKFUZ010000006.1, forward strand.
GGCGGTGTGGCGCCCGCCTGTGTCAGGATGAAGGCGCCCGTGCCAAAGGTCGCCTTGGTTTGCCCGGGCGCCAGGCACGACTGGCCAATCGTCGCCGCTTGCTGATCCCCCGCCAGGCCGCAGATCGCGATGGGCGCGCCAAACAGCCGCGTTTCGCCAAAATGCCCGGCGCAATCGACAATCTCGGGCAAGGCTGCGCGCGGCACGCCGAACAGGTCGATCAGCCCGTCATCCCAGTGCCCGCTGCCAATCGCCATCAGTGCGGAGCGGCTGGCATTGGTCGCGTCAGCGATGTGCGCGCCGGCCGCCCCTTCGCCGGCGGTCAGCTTCCACACCAGCCAGCTCTCGACCGTGCCGACGGCGAGCCGAGCGCCCGCTGCGCGAAGCTGTGGCCAATGCCGCATCGCCCAGCCGATTTTTGAGCCGGAAAAATACGGGTCGAGCAGCAGCCCCGTCTTGGCCTGAACCGCCGGTTCGTTGCCTGCATCCTTCAACGCCCGGCAATCGTCGGCGGTGCGGCGGTCTTGCCAGACGATCGCGGGCGCGAGCGGCTCGCCGGAAATCTTGTCCCAAAATACGATTGTTTCGCGCTGGTTGGTGATGCCGATTGCGGCAATCTTGTCCGCCCCGCCGGCCCGGGCGACAACCATGCCGGTGACCACGCGGGTGCGCTCCCAGATTTCGCGGGCATCATGCTCGACCCAGCCGGGTTGCGGGTAATGCTGCGTAAGCTCGCGCTGTTCGGTGGCAAGGCAGGTGCCGTCAGCGGCAAACAGCATGGCGCGCGTTGAGGTGGTGCCCTCGTCGATGACAAGAAGTTGGGTGCTCATCGCCGCAATCTAGCCGGGATTACAAGGCAGAGGAAAGCGCCTAGACTGACAACCCGGAATTTCAGGCAGGGGGCGGTGATGGACGACGCGACGGGCGGTGACAGGGCGGAGCGCGTGCCCCGGTCGCATGATGCGCCCGCCGGCGCGGGCGGGCGCGCAAACCCGGCGACCGCGCCTGCCGCGATGGCTGCCGCCGCGCCCGCCGCAACGGGTCTGTCTGGCCCCGCTGCGACGCCAGACGGCGCGTTTGGCCTGCCATTGCCCGAGCTGGCGGGCGAAAATGTCGATCGGGTCTCGCTCCGGCGCGACCGGTTGCTGGCCGCGCTCACGATGATTGCCGGGCTTGCGCTCGCCTTTGTCATACCGTTTGCGCTGAAGGCCGGGGCCGAGTTTTTCCTGCCGGTGACGGCGGCCCTGGTCATTGCCGTTGCGATGGTGCCGTTGCTGGAATGGCTGGAGCGGCGGCGCTTGCCGTCGCCACTTGCGGCGCTGACCTGTGTGGTGCTGTTCCTCGGCTTGGCCAATATCGCGCTGGCCGCGATAGTCGTGCCTGCCGCCCGGTTTTTCGCGCTTTTGCCGGAGCGGATTGGCCGGATTCGCGCCAATTTGGCGCCCTTGATTGATTTTTATCTGAACGTCGAAAAATATGTCGACAAAACAACCATGAAGCTCGCTATCGGGTCGGCGCGCCATGCCGCTTCGATGGCGCAACCCCGCCAGGCGCCGCCGGCCTCGCTGGTGGAGCTGATCGCGATGTCGGCGCCGCCGGTGTTCATCAAGATATTTTTCGGTACGCTGATCGTTTTTTTCTTTCTGGCCGGCTGGACCCGGCTGCGGCGGCGGACGATTACCAGCCGCACGAGCTTTGACGGCGCGATGGCGACGGCGCGGGTCATTCAGGCGGTGGTCGACGACACCTCCTCCTATCTCGGTACGATTTCGCTCATCAACCTGCTGCTCGGCGCGCTGGTTGCGGCCATGCTGTGGCTCCTCGGCATGCCCTATCCGCTGATGTGGGGCGGCATTGTCGCGATGCTGAACTATGTGCCTTATTTCGGGCCGATTGCGGCTGCCATCCTGCTCGCGCTTGCAGGGCTGATGGTGTTCAACGACATCTGGGTGGCGATGGCGCCCGCTGCGCTGATGGTGGTGGCGCACTTGACCGAATCGAACCTGGTAACGCCATTTGTGGTTGGGCACCGGCTGACGATAAATCCTATCATGATATTGATATCCATTAGTTTTTGGACATGGGTGTGGGGCACTGCCGGGGCGCTTTTGGCGGTGCCGCTGCTCATCATCGGGCAGACGGTGCTGGCGGCTGCGGGCAAACCCGATATTGCGGGCTTTCTGTTCGAACACGGCACGCTTGACCGGTGAGGGCGCAAGGGGTGGCCGCGCGTGGCCTAGATTTGGCAAGCAGCCGGTTGACAGCCAATCGCACCTAAACTAGGTGCCGCGCCTCACGCTATTCCAAGCGGGTGTAGCTCAGTTGGTTAGAGCGCCGGCCTGTCACGCCGGAGGTCGCGGGTTCGAGCCCCGTCACTCGCGCCATAGCGCGCAGGCTTCCAACGCTATCGCAAGGGTTCGGCATGGTCGGTGGCTGGGAAAAGTCGGCCGCTGCCTGGATCGCGTCACAGGGTGAAGCGGGGGATTTCACCCGGCGGCACGTGCTCGATTCGGTGATGCTGGGCCAGGTGGCTGGCCGCGGATATCGTCGCGCGCTTGATATCGGCTGCGGGGAAGGGCGCTTCTGCCGCATGATCGCGCCGCATGTCGCCTCGGTCACTGGGATCGACCCGGCACCATCATTGATTGCGGAGGCAAGGCGGCGGGACCCGTCAGGCGATTACCGCCTTGGCCGCGCGGAACAGCTCGATTTTGCGGATGCCTCGGTCGATCTTGTCGTGTCGTATCTGTCCTTCATCGATATCGAGCAAATTGATCGGGCAATCGCCGAAATCGCTCGCATACTGGCCCCGGGTGGCACGCTGTTGGTCGCCAATCTGAACGGCTTCAATACTGCCGCTGCCAATGGCGGCTGGCAGACCGCCTGGCGCGGCGGCAAGCGCCATTTCGCGATTGACGATTATCTGGTGGCCCGGCCGAACCGCGCGGCCTGGTGCGGCATTGATGTCATCAACTGGCACCGGCCGATGTCGACCTATATGACGCTGCTGATCGGTGCAGGGCTTCGCCTCACGCTTTTTGAGGAGCCGGCGCCGACGGGCGGTGATCCGGCGCGGGCCGACGCGTATCGCCGAGCGCCCTATGCGCATGTCATGACCTGGCGGCGCGATTAGGCTTGGATCGCATTGCCGTGGCGCCGCCGCGTCCAGCCGCAGCGAGCCCGCCCTATGGGCGCCAGCGCCCTGTTTCCATCCAGCTTAGCAGCGGTTTCATCGGGGCGATCCAGATGACCCCGGTCAACGCATAAAACGCCATCTGCCCGATGACCGGCCAGCTCGCGACCACGGCGGACAGGCTGGCGATCAGCACCACCCAGAAGGTGATGAGCACCAGCAGCGCCAGCGCGCCTGCGGGTTTGCGCCAGCTTGGCGTCATCGCATGATCTCCGGGTTGATCCAGCCATTTTCGGTGATGATGCCGTGGAGCGGCATGTCCCAGGCGTCAACCGGTAAGTCGTCGACTTCCTGCACCGACCAAGCAATGCCGAGGCGCAGCGCATCGGGGGCGTCGGCAAAGGCGCGGTCATAATGCCCCGCGCCTTGCCCCAGCCGGTTGCCGTAGCGGTCAAAACCCAGCAGCGGGGTGAGCACGATGTCGGGGGCAAGCGCGCGCGCGCCATCCGGCGGCTGGCGCAGGCCCAACGGCCCGTCGTGCAGTGCATCGTCGTGTGACCATGCCAGAAATCGCAATGCGCCGGTTTTGCTGACAATATGGGGCAGGCAGAGCGTGGCGCCATGCGCGGCACAGGCGGCTGCGATGAGGGCGGGGTCTGCCTCACCGCCAATCGGCAGATAGCTGGCGACGATGTTTCGCGAGGTGAGCAGCGCGGTCATTTCGGGCGGCACCGGCAATGGCGGACGTCCGCGTGCAAACACGGCGCGCCTTGCTCTCAGCTCGGCGCGGAGCGCGCGTTTTGCCTCACTCATCGGGGTTGCCAACCGGTCTCACGCATCGGCCTCACGCATTGGCGCCACGCAGTGGCCTGGCCGACCGGACGCATCGGTCGCCCTCAGCCATTGCCGGGCGCACCCAGCCTCAGGCGATGACTAGCCTCAGGCGATGATGTGTGGCGGGACCACCATGGCCGTTTGCCTGAATATCCTCTGACGCCGGTAACGTCAGGTGGGAACCATATTCTCAGACCAGGATCTGCGAAGGGACAGCCCCCATGGATGATGAATCGCCTCAGGGATGTTCCTAAAGCTCGTACCGGGCAGTACCCGCCACTGCCCAATCTAGGGAGTGTCGGGCCGGTCCTCAAGGGCCTTGGCAAGTTGCTCCAGCCGAACGGCCAGCCGGTCGAGCGTTTCATCGCTCACCCCCGTCGTGCCGATGGGTATGGCAGGTGCGGGCGGCGCGGCGCTGGCCTGCGCCTCGTCAAGGGCATCAGCGAGCATCAGCGCGACAAACAACATGGTGCGCTCATCGTTCATGCCCCCGGCGGCCTGGCTTGCGGCGGGCCACCGCTCGTCAAGCAGGCGGCTGACATGCAAAAGCTGCGCTTCCGATCCGTCACGGCAGGCGATGTGATGATCGCGGTTGCCGATGCGAAGCGTTACCTGCGCCATTATTCGCGGCCGCTGCCGAGCACGCCGTCGAGCTGCGCGATGGCGAGCCGTACCTGCTGGCGAAGGGCATCGTGGCGTTCGGCCAGATTATTGTACTTGCCGGCCTGCGCGACCAATGCCGCCTCGATCCGCGCGATTGCCCGCTCGATACGCTCAGCGGCCGACAGGGGACTGCTCTCCACCATTTTCATGAGATAGCATGGCCGCCGCTGACCGCAAGCGGCATTGGAAGGCGCAGCGGCAGCCGCTGTGGTTGACGGCGCGCCGTGCGGGCCGCAAAGACCGCGCCGACACCATCGACTCGCCGGGCGCCGAAACCATGGCTCGCGCGCCGGCCCTCCAGGGGGGACACAACCTATGGCCGCATCACCTAACGATATGGCCAGCACCCTGGCCCGCCCGATGGCCAACGCCATCCGCGCGCTGGCGATGGACGCGGTCGAAGCCGCCAAATCCGGGCACCCCGGCATGCCGATGGGCATGGCAGATGCCGCCGCCATGCTCTTTTCACGCTACCTCAAATTTGATCCGGCCGACCCTGCTTGGCCAGATCGTGACCGGTTCATCCTGTCTGCCGGGCACGGCTCGATGCTGTTGTATGCGCTGCTCCATCTGACCGGCTATGCCGCGCCCACCATCGACGACATCCGCCGCTTTCGCCAGCTGGGCAGCCCGTGCGCGGGCCACCCTGAAAACATTCATCTGGCCGGTGCGGAATGCACCACCGGGCCGCTCGGTCAGGGGCTCGCAATGGCGGTGGGTTTTGCCATGGCCGAGCGGCACCTGAACGCGGTGTTTGATGCCGCGCTGGTTGACCACCGCACCTGGGTGGTAGCCGGCGATGGCTGCCTGATGGAAGGCATCAACCACGAAGCGATTGGTCTTGCCGGCCATCTCGGGCTTGGGCGGCTGAACGTGCTGTGGGATGACAACCGCATCACCATTGACGGGCCGGTTACCCTGTCGTCGAGCGAAGACATTCCCGCGCGCTATGCAGCTGCTGGCTGGCATGTGACCGCATGCGACGGGCATGCGATGGACGACGTTGCCCGCGCCATCGAGCAGGCGATGGCCGACCCGCGCCCCTCGCTCATCCAGTGTCGCACGATCATCGGCAAGGGCGCGCCCAACAAGCAGGGCACCTCCAAAACGCACGGATCGCCGCTTGGCGCCGATGAAGTGGCGGCCGCGCGCACCGCTATGGGCTGGGACGCGCCACCCTTTGTCGTGCCCGAGCAGATAGGTGCCGCCTGGCGGGAGGTTGGCGCGCGGGGCGCTTCTGCGCGGGCGGCGTGGGGCGACCGGCTCGCCGCGCACCCGAGGCGTGCTGATTTTGAGGCGCGGATGGCCGGCGCCGCGGTTGATACCAGCCCGCTCGACGCGCATATCAAGGCGCTGATCGCTGCGCCCCAGAACATCGCGACGCGCAAATCATCGGAGATTGCGCTCGCCGCCATCACCGGGTCGCTTCCGCAGCTCGTGGGCGGATCGGCCGACCTCACCGGCTCAAATTTCACCAAGACGCCTGACCTCACCCCCATGATCCGCAGCGATTATGCCGGGCGTTATGTCAATTATGGCATTCGCGAATTCGGCATGGCGGCGGCAATGAACGGCATGGCGCTGCACGGCGGTGTCATTCCGTTTGGCGGCACCTTTCTGGTGTTCAGCGATTATGCGCGCCCCGCCATTCGCCTGTCGGCAATCCAGCATGCGCGGGTGATTTATGTGATGACGCATGACTCCATCGGCGTTGGCGAGGATGGCCCTACGCACCAGCCGATCGAGCATGTCGCAAGCTTGCGGCTCATCCCCAATCTCGACGTGTTTCGCCCCTGTGATGCGGTGGAGACAGCGGAATGCTGGCAGCTCGCCATCGCCCGTGCCGATGGCCCGTCGCTGCTGGCGCTGTCTCGGCAAAATCTGCCACAACTGCGGCGGGAGGCGGCTGAAAACCGCTCGGCACGCGGCGGCTATCGACTTTTGGCCGCGCAGGCGCCGCGCAAGGTGGTGTTGGTGGCAACCGGCTCCGAGGTCGCGATTGCGGCCGATGTGGCGGCAACGCTTGAAGCGCAGGGCATTGGCGCCGATGTCGTTTCCATGCCGTGTACGAGCCGGTTTGACGCCCAAGACGCCGCATACCGGGCCGATATGCTGCCGGCCAGCGCGCTGCGGGTTTCCATCGAAGCCGGGTCCACGGTCGGCTGGGAACGCTACACTGGCGAGAACGGCCTGCGGATTGGGATCGACAGTTTTGGGGCGTCTGGCCCCATCGACGCGCTATACGCACATTTCGGGCTGACGGCAGACGCCATCACGGCCCGGATTCTTGCAATGCTTTGAGACACAGATACGGAGAACAGCGACATGACGGTCAAGGTTGCGATCAACGGGTTCGGGCGCATTGGGCGCCTGGTGGCGCGCGCGATGCTGGAGCAGGCCGATACCGGGCTTGAGCTGGTTGCCATTAACGATCTGGGTGATGCGAAGGCCAATGCGTGGCTGTTCAGCCGTGATTCGGTCCACGGCAAATATCCCGGCACCGTGGCGGCCGAGGGTAATGAGATGGTGATCGACGGCAAGCGCATCCGCGTGACTGCCGAGCGTGATCCCGCCAATTTGCCGCACCGCGAAATGGGCGTTGATCTCGTGCTGGAATGTACCGGCTTTTTCACCGACCGGGCATCGGCGCAAAAGCATCTTGATGCTGGCGCCCGGCGGGTACTGATTTCGGCTCCCGCCAAGGGCGTGGACCTGACGGTTGTGTATGGCGTCAATCACGACCGGTTGACGGCGGACCACACAATCGTCTCCAACGCTTCCTGCACCACCAACTGCCTGGCACCCGTGGCCAAGGTGCTGAACGACGCGATCGGCATCGAACGCGGGCTGATGACCACGGTGCACGCATATACCAATGACCAGAAGATCCTCGACCAGTTGCACAGCGACCCCCGCCGCGCGCGGGCGGCGGCGATGTCGATCATTCCCACCACCACGGGGGCCGCGCGGGCGGTTGGTGAGGTGTTGCCGGAGTTGAAAGGAAAGCTTGACGGGTCGGCGATCCGCGTCCCCGTGCCCGATGTCAGCCTTGTCGACCTGACGTTCAACCCCAGCCGCGACGTTACGCGCGACGAAGTGAATGCCATTCTCAAAGCTGCTTCGGAAAGCGGGCCGCTCAAAGGGATTTTAGAGTATTCGCAAGAGCCTTTGGTGTCGATTGATCTGATGCACAACCAGGCATCGTCAACGATCGACAGCCTTGAGACGGCGGTGCTTGAGGGCAAGCTGGTGCGGGTGGTGAGTTGGTATGACAATGAATGGGGCTTTTCGTCGCGCATGGTTGATACCGCGCGGGCGATGGCGGCATTGGTTTAGGCGGGGCGCGGTCGACGCAGTAACGGAGGCGAACAATGGCGGCGTATCGCACGCTTGACGACATGGGCGACATCGCGGGCAGGCGGGTGCTCGTCCGCGAGGATCTGAACGTGCCAATGTCGCAAGGGGGGGTGAGCGATGACACGCGGTTGCGCGCCACTGTTCAGACCGTGGGTGAACTGGCGGACCGGGGCGCCATCGTGCTGGTCCTGGCCCATTTCGGTCGGCCCAAGGGCCCAACGCCTGCTTTGTCGCTGGCGCAGATCGTGCCCGCCTATGCTGAGATACTTGGCCGCCCGGTAACGTTCGTCGATTGGGACGGCGCTGCGGCGGCGGTTGCAGCGCTGCGCCCCGGCGCTGTCGCGGTGATGGAAAATACGCGCTTCTTTGCCGGGGAAGAGACGAACGACCCGGCTATCGTCGCGCGGATGGCCGCGCTTGGCGATCTGTATGTGAATGACGCTTTTTCCGCGGCGCACCGCGCCCATGCCTCAACCGAAGGGTTGGCGCATGCGCTGCCTGCTTATGCCGGGCGGGCGATGGAGGCTGAGCTTGGCGCGCTACAGAGGGCGCTTGGCAGCCCGGCGCACCCGGTGGCGGCTGTGGTCGGCGGCGCCAAAATCTCCACCAAGCTGGACGTTCTGAAGCATCTCGTCAGCCGCGTCGATCATCTCATTATTGGCGGCGGCATGGCCAACACCTTTCTGGCGGCGCGCGGTGTGGATGTTGGCAAGTCGCTGTGCGAGCATGAGCTGACGGGCACTGCCAACGGCATTTTCACTGCCGCCGAGGCTGCCGGCTGCATCATCCATTTGCCCTATGATGTGGTCGTCGCGACCGAATTTCGCGCTAATCCCCCGGTGCGTACGGTGAATGTGCATGAGGTGGCGGCAGACGAGATGATTCTCGATGTTGGCCCTGCCGCTGTCGAGGCGTTGGGAGATGTGCTCAAAACCTGTCGCACGCTGGTGTGGAACGGTCCGATGGGCGCGTTCGAGACGCCACCCTTTGACGCCGCGACGGAGGCGCTTGCCCGCACGGCGGCGGCGCTCACGCAAGGCGGGTCGCTTGTGTCGGTGGCGGGCGGCGGTGACACGGTTGCCGCGCTGAATCAGGCAGGGGTGGCCGATGACTTTACCTTTGTGTCGACTGCCGGCGGCGCGTTTCTGGAGTGGATGGAGGGGCGCGAGCTGCCCGGCGTTGCCGCACTATCGGCAAGCTGAGCTGGCAGGTACCGGTCGGCGCCGGGGCGGCCGCAGCGGTGGTAGGGGGGCCTGCTGCAACAAGGGCAGCAGCGCATTGTCGAGATTGGCCCGCAACGCGCCCGAAATCGCTCGAAACACCTGAGAGAGTTCGTAATTTCAGAGCGATCGTGGCCGGTTGATGATCCTGAGTCAATTGAGGCGACAAGCGCTGCGCAGTGTGTTATGGCATTGGTCATCTCCTCATGATTGGACGCTTTGGCGGCTGTTTCGGGGAGACTGAGAGACCTCGCGCGCTCCCTTGGATTGTAAGTGGAGCGGCTCGCTTGATGGCATTTGTGAAATATTCGGCGGCAAGTCGCGCGTTGGCGGTGCACTGCACGCAGGTGCGGCTTGCCGCTTGTGCCGCTCCGGTCGCTGTGCGCCGCCGCTGAAAGTTTCGGCGAGTCGGCCGGGGCCGGACGATTCGTCGCTCTCATCTATCTCGGCCTCACCGGTGGCGCTGCCCGAGCGGTACGTCATCCGGCATTGCTACCAAGGAACCAAGACTATGCCGATCGGCACCGTAAAATTTTTCAACGCCGACAAGGGCTATGGCTTCATCGCGCCGGAAGACGGCGGCAACGATGCCTTCGTCCACATCAGTGCGGTTGAAGCAGCCGGCATGCGCACGCTCGATAAGGAGCAGCGCGTGTCCTATGAGCTGGAGCAGGACCGTCGCGGCAAGATGTCCGCGGTGAATCTCTCCGCGGCCTGATCGCGATTTTCGGGGGTGGCGCGCCGCCTGGCAGGTCATCCCCGAACATTTCCTTCCCGCCGGTTCAGCCCGGCCCGGCGCTTTCGGGCCATAACCATGCAAGGATAGCGATGACGACGACGGCAATTTTCTGTCGCGAACGGGCGGAGCAATCCGCGCGCGATGCGGCATCGGCCCAGCTCGACAATGTGCGCGACCGCTATCTGCGGGCGGCAGTTGCCTGGGGCGAAATGGCCACGCGCGCTGAAAAAACGGCCGAGCGCCGCGCTGTCAACGACCACGCCAAGGTCGATTTTTCGGTCGATTAAGGCCGCGCGCTGCGGGGGCGGCGCCCGGCGCGCCACGGAAACCCCGTTGCCCGTATGCGCGCGCACCGCTAACAGCGCGGCCAGGCATTTCTATGCATCGCCACAGGCACCGCGCGCGAGGGACATCATGACGCCAACCGTAAAAGCCATTCTCGATGGGTATGAATCCGACAATCCCGGCGTGAAGGGAAACCTGGCGCGTATCCTGATGCAGGGCCGGCTGGGGGGCACTGGAAAACTCCTCATCCTGCCGGTCGACCAGGGCTTTGAACATGGCCCGGCGCGCAGCTTTGCGATCAATCCGCCGGCCTATGACCCGCATTATCACTTTCAGCTCGCAATCGATGCGGGCCTTAGCGCCTATGCCGCGCCGCTTGGCATGATCGAGGCAGGGGCGGCCACTTTTGCCGGCCAGATCCCGACAATCCTGAAGGTCAACAGCTCGAACAGTTGGGCCACGCAGATCAGCCAGGCGCTGACCGGCAGTGTGGATGATGCGCTGCGGCTGGGTTGCTCGGCGATCGGCTTCACCATCTATCCCGGCTCTGACGACGTTTTTTCGATGATGGAACAAATCCGCGAAATGGCAGATCATGCCAAGTCGGTTGGCATCGCCACGGTAATCTGGTCCTACCCGCGCGGCGGCAAGCTCTCGAAAAAGGGAGAACTCGCGCTGGATGTGGGCGCCTATGCGGCGCACATGGCGGCGTTGCTCGGCGCACATATCATCAAGGTGAAGCTGCCAGGCGACCATATCGAACAGGATGACGCGAAAAAGGCATATGAAGGCATTGATGCCTCCACCCAGGCTAACCGCGTCGCGCATGTCGTGCAGAGCTGCTTCGGTGGCCGGCGCATCGTCGTGTTCTCAGGTGGTGCGGCCAAGGGCGAAGATGCTGTTTATCAGGATGCGCGCGACATCCGTGACGGCGGCGGCAATGGCTCGATCATCGGGCGCAACACCTTCCAGCGGCCGCGCGATCAGGCAATCGCGATGCTCGACAAGCTCGTACGGATCTATAAAAACGAGGAGTAAGCCCTTGGCTGGTCAGGCAGAATGGACGGCGGTTGACAATTATGGCGCCGCGCACCTGCTGGGCGAGGATGCGGTTCTGTCGGCCACGCTTGCAGCCAATGCGGCCGGCGGCCTGCCGGAAATCGACGTGTCGGCAGCGCAGGGCAAGATGCTCCATTTGCTGGCGCGGATGGCTGGGGCACGGCGCATTCTGGAAGTCGGTACGCTTGGCGGCTATTCCACGATATGTCTTGCGCGCGCGCTGCCCGACGGCGGGCGGCTGGTAACGCTGGAGCTGGAGCCGCACCATGCCGCTGTTGCGCGCGCCAATATTGCAGCGGCCGGGCTGGCGGACAAGGTCGAGCTGCGGGTCGGGCCGGCGAGCGAGTCGCTTGAAGCGATGATCGCCGCTGGCGAAGCACCCTTCGACCTGGTGTTCATTGACGCCGACAAGCCGTCTAACACCGCGTATCTGCGGGCAGCGATTGCGCTGTCGCGGCCGGGCACCACCATTATCGTCGACAATGTGGTGCGCGAGGGCGATATTCTCGACCCCCACCACGCTGATCCGCGCGTGCAGGGGACGCGGGCGCTGTTCGAGGCGGCGGGCACCGAGCCGCGGCTGTCGGCGACCGTTGTGCAAACGGTTGGTGCAAAAAAATGGGACGGGTTCATGCTGGCCGTGGTTGATTGAGCGATGATGCCGGACGACGACCCGCTTGGCCCGCTCGATCCGCATTTCGCCGAGCAGTTCCGCCGTGATGACCGGCGGCCCGCGGGCCAGCTCTATCTCGTCTCGCCGCTAGAGGTCGGCGGCAGCTTTGCCGACCGGCTGAGGCGCGCGCTCGCGGCCGGGCCGGTCGCGGCGTTCCAGTTTCGCGTCAAAGGGCTCGATCAGCACGAGGCCGCGCGCCTTGCCGAGCCGCTCCAGCGGATTTGCGCAGACGCCGATGTTGCCTTCATCGTCAATGACAGCGTTGCGCTTGCCAAACGGCTGGGCGCGGACGGGGTGCATCTGGGACAGGCGGACGGCAGCATTCGCGAGGCGCGGGCGACACTTGGCCCCTCGGTTCAGATCGGTGCGACGTGCCATGCCAGCCGGCACCTGGCGATGGAGGCGGGCGAGGCCGGCGCCGATTATGTCGCGTTTGGCGCCTTTTACCCGACCGTGACGAAGGTTGTGGACCATCACGCCGAGCCGGTGCTGCTGAGTTGGTGGGCGACAATGTTCGAGCTTCCCTGTGTCGCGATTGGCGGCATCACGCCGGCCAATGCGGCGCCACTTGTCGCGGCGGGCGCGGATTTTGTGGCGGTGTCGGGCGCGGTATGGGCCGGAGACGAGGCGGCCGCCGTCCGCGCTTTTGGCGCGGTGCTTTCAGGGTGATCGACCAAACCGCTTGGTCGATCGCTGATCCAAAGGGAGTTTGTGGGTGTTAGACCGCGCCTTTACCATCATCGCCGGGCGCATCGCTGCCTTTGCCGGGCAGCCGCTGTCGTTCGTGCTGGCGTTCGCGGTCATCCTGTTTTGGGCGGCGACGGGGCCGATTTTCCACTATTCGGACACATGGCAATTGGTGGTGAACACGTCCACCACCATCATCACTTTCCTCATGGTGTTCCTCATCCAAAATTCGCAGAACCGCGATGCAGCCGCCATGCAGGCCAAGCTCGATGAGCTTATCCGCGCGGTTGAACAGGCGCGCGCGCAGTTTATTGGCATCGAGCACAAGACTGACCGGGAGATCGAGCAAATCCGGGCGGATCTTGAAGCTGAATGCGCGATTGACGACCCCGGCCGCCCGGTGGTTGCAAGCGTTGCGCGCCTGCGGCAGCGCTTCTGAGCCGTGGCCTGCTTGCCGGATGGCGCCGGGGCGGCTAAAGCGCGCGGCTTCGGCAGGGTTTATTGCGCAAGGCACTTGAATGAAAATCAGCGGCGTCGACATTCGTCCGGGCAACATCATCGAATATGAAGGCGGCATCTGGCGTGCGGTGAAAATCCAGCACACGCAGCCCGGCAAGGGCGGCGCCTATATGCAGGTCGAGATGAAGAACCTGATTGACGGGCGCAAGAACAATGTGCGGTTCCGTTCGGCCGAAACCGTGGAGCGGGTGCGACTTGACACGACCGATTTCCAGTTTCTGTTTCGCGATGGTGACATGCTGACCTTCATGGACAAGCAAACCTATGACCAGATCACGCTCGACGCCGGGATTTTGGGTGATGCCGCCGCCTTTTTGCAAGACGGGATGGACGTGGTGATGGAGCTTTACGACGAGCGCCCGATTTCGGTGCAGCTCCCCGACACTATCGAAGCGTTGATCGTCGAGGCTGACGCGGTGGTGAAGGGGCAGACGGCGTCCTCCTCCTATAAGCCTGCCGTGCTGGAAAATGGCGTGCGCGTGATGGTGCCGCCGCACATAGGCGCGGGCACGCGGATCGTGGTCGATGTGTATGAGCAGACCTACGTAAAACGGGCCGATTGAGGCGGGACAGATGCGCTAAGCCGGGCCGCGCCTAACGGCTATGCCCTTGGGGCCCGCCAACGCCTTTTGGCCGGCGACAGGCGCCCTGCCCTTGCCGCCTGTGGCGTTCTCTCACTCCCTCAAAAGGCGTGGGCTGAAAGGATAGAAAATGGTTTCCCATTCTGGCCTACTCACCGTCATGGAGCGCGCCGCGCGCAAGGCAGCGCCGCGGCTGCGCCGTGATTTCAACGAGGTTCAGCATTTGCAGGTGAGCCGGAAGGGGCCAGCCGACTTCGTGTCGATGGCCGACCAGCGCGCGGAGCAGACGCTTTATGAAGAGCTTCACCACGCCCGGCCCGACTGGGCCTTTGTAATGGAGGAACGCGGCGAGATTGCCGGCGATCCGGCCAAGCCGCGCTGGGTGGTCGATCCGCTCGACGGCACCTCCAACTTCCTCCACGGCATTCCCCATTTCGCGATTTCCATCGCGGTGGAAGAGCCGCGCCCTGATGGCCGCTGGGAGCCTGTTTCCGCCATCGTCTATCAGCCGTTGACCGATGAGAGCTTTTGGGCGGAGCGGGGCAGGGGCGCCTGGCTGCAGGACCAGCGGCTGCGTGTTTCCGCGCGCGGTGACCTGTCGGAGGCGCTGATCGCAACGGGCATCCCGTTTCTGGGGCATGGCGATTTTGCACAGTGGAGCCGCATTTTTGGCGCGGTTGCGCCAAGCGTTGCCGGCATTCGCCGGTTCGGCTCCGCCGCGCTGGATTTGGCCTGGGTCGCGGCCGGGCGCTATGACGGCTATTGGGAATCCGCGCTCAGCCGCTGGGATGTCGCGGCCGGCATCTTGCTGGTGAAGGAAGCAGGCGGCTACGTCACCGATTTTCGCGGCGGCGACAAGATGCACGAGCGCAACGAATTTCTGGCTGGCAACGACGCCCTGCATAACAAGCTGCACAAGCTGGTTGCCGGGGCGTTGCGATAATCGGTATCTGGCGGCTCCCGCTCGATTGACGGAGACGACCATGCCGCCAATGACTGGTGCGATTGCGCTGTTTCAGGTGTTCGATATGCCAAATGCGATCGCGTTTTACTGCGACATTCTGGGTTTTGAGATTTACCGTCATTCCCCTTTTGTGGAAACAGCGGAAGGGCGCTTTTTCCACTGGGCATGGCTGCGCAACGGCCCGGTCGAACTGATGCTAAACACCGCCTTTGATGCCAACGAGCGGCCGCCTGCGCCCGATGCCGCGCGCTGGTCCGGGCATCGCGATGTCAGCCTGTCGCTTGGCTGTGCCGATGTCGATGCGGTCTATGCCGAACTGGTTGCAAAGGGGCTGGAAATGTCTCCGCCGCGGACGTCTCCACACGGCCCTCGCGAGCTGAGCGTGCATGACCCCGACGGCTATGAGCTGTGCTTTCGCAGCTAGTCCATCACCTCCACCGCGACGGCTGTTGCCTCGCCGCCGCCATCATAAGGTGGTTATGAGTCTCGGCCCCAAGGTCAAAATCGGCAAGGCGCACCCCGCTGCACAAGGTGAAGGTCGGCATAGGCTGCGTCGGCGATCTCGCCCGTATTGTCGGTATCGGTTGCCAGCGCGATTAACATGATCTTGCCTTCTGTCGTGCCGAACTGGCTCCGCATGTCGGAGACGAGATCTCGCCGTTCGGCAACCCATTTCCCTGCCTGTGCATTGCCCGATTGCAGGACGAACATCCGCGCGCGATCCGTATAGGCGTTGGGCACGATGGTCCCTACCGGCGCCCTATTGTCCCACACATAGTTGAGTGCCCCATCGGGCAACAGCTTGCCGAACCGAGAACGGCCCAGGGCCAGCTTCAAGCGCGTGCCGAGCGATAGTGCAGACCGCGGCAACGCCAGCCCCACCAATATGCGCGCGGCCTGATCGTCGCCACCCTTTTTGTGGATATCGGCGCGTTCGATAACACCCGCCACGCGCCACCGCCAGCACAGGATCGGAGTCCGTTCGAGCATCGCATCAACATCGCGGATGAACAGCGCTTGGCTGTGATCGGCATGCGCCGCAATCCCGGCAACGCCGTCCTTGTGTGTAAGGGTGTAGCGCGTCGGCGCCACCTTGCTGTCGATCTTTCTAATCGACCAGCCCGACGTCCCCATCGCGAAACGTCCCAGCGGGACCACCTCGTTGCCCACGCCCCCCTCGGCCCGCGCGATACTTGCCGACAAAAGCGCCAGCGTCGCCGCATAGGGCAGCGCCACCAACGCGATGAGGCAACGCAACCAGCGACGCTGTGCAAATGCCAGAAGACGCCAGGCCATGAACAGGCCAATCGCCGATTCAAACGCCATTGCGGGCACACCAAAATGTTCCGGATCATAATATGAAATCGGGGAAACAAACTTCCAGTTCGATATCGGCCACAATTGCATATGTGCATCTTCGCGGTGGCAGAGGAAATCGATACAGCAATGCGCAAATCCGCCAGCGCCCGCAGCCAGCAGGATCGCCGGCAAACGGGCGGACGGCCATTGCCGCCGCGCTACCAGGGCAGTTGCGAGCAGCACCGGCCAGAGGATGAGGCTGTGCGCGATGCCGTTGATGTGCTGCCACCAGGGCTGGAAGTAGTCATGCTCAAATATCTCGCGCGCGCTGTGGCCCATTGTCCGCAATGCCGCGACGATGGCGAACATGGGCAAATCGGGCGCCATGCCGGCGATGGCGCCAGCCGCCATCAGTGTCGCATCGCGCCGACCGAAAAAATAGGCGCCGATCAGCGCGTGCGTTTGCGTTTGCATGCGCCTAGCCGAACCGATGAGACAAAGCGGGGACGGTCATCAGGCCTCGTTGAGCTGCCGGTCACAATGGGAATTACGCAGAGAATTTCGGTATCAGTTCAATAATCAAGCAAATTTGAATCCGGCTTTCCACCCTTGTTTCTGCGGCGTCAAATTTCGTCCTATCGATGCCGGCGCGCTATGTTCGGCCAACCGCCCGCTCGGGAGTCGCTGGCACCGCTGCGGCGCTAGGCCATCATCTCCACCGCGGCGGCTGTTGCCTCGCCGCCGCCGATGCACAGGCTCGCTCACCACCATTCATGCCGACAGCCCGGAAGGCGCGATTGAGCAAATGGCGCTCATCATCCTGCAATCCGGCGTGCAGCTGCGCCGCGCGGACATTGTCGATTATGTGCGCGGCGTGGTGGATGTGTTCGTGCAGCTCGAACGGCGTGGCGGCCAGCGGCGGGTGTCGCGCATTGTGGCGAAATAGGGGGCGGCTTGGCCGTGGTGGATATGGCAGGGCAGGCCGCGCAGGTGTGTCCATTAGGTATTGTGTTCCTGGAATTCATTCCCCCTCTCTGTCGACTCCAATCAGCCGGGTAGGCGCCCCTTTGGAGAAGCAGTACGTAGTTGCGCCACCATACACTCGTGCTCTGGGAACAAATCTTATGCACGACCTATCGCTGAATCCCAGATAGCTTATGTAAAAGCTATGCGATATCATGCTTTCGCTAGCACCCTCTTCTTTGATAAAGAACTTGGTAGCTGCAACCTCGTAAGGTTGGTCTGCATGTTGCACGAGAAAAATCTTCTCCAAAGAAGATAATCTGGAATACGTCATTACCAGCGCGGCCAGAATAACAATGGTCAATGCAATCCAGATTATGCGTTCAAACTTCATAACTATTGCCCAGTATAACAGCGGATCGTTTTATCACGACCGATGACCATAGTTGTATAACCTGAGGGTGTGTTCTTTACGTCTGGTCCGCTCGGGCCTGTCGCTTGGGAGTGCGTGTGTACATCGAAGTTATCCAACGAACCCGGATTAAGATCTATGTTCGATTGAGACCCCTCGATAATGTCGCTCGTCACAAAGCCTGGACCGAACAGGAACGGGAAGAGGTAGGGTCGCCCTGTGAAGCCGTATTCTCGGAAGGGAGGCCCACTTGGATTCCGCTGCTGCGCAGAAAACGCCCGACGTTGCGCCTCCAGTGCTTTGGCTTGAACCCCCGGATCGTAAGAAGGCCCTCCAGCCGGACACGACTTATCGACCGTCACCTTCTGCGGCCCCGCGCCGGGTGTTCCTCTTTTGCCGACCCTGGCTGCGGTTACCAGGATTTCGCCAGCCTCACCGCTGGTCCCCCCGCCGCCACCGCACAGAACGCCGAGCGGTCCGCTGCACGGATCGCTACTTCCAAAGGAAAAACCGCCGCCGCCCAAGTCAAAATTTGAAAAACTCTCTGTCGCCTTGAATCGCTTTTCCGTAATTACAATTTCGTCCTCCTCCAGCCCGCTCGGGTCGCGCCCATTGACTGGGTCGGAGCCGACATAATTATACCAGTTCAGCCCGTCGGCATAGCCGATGGGGTCGGTTTGGAGGAACCGGCCAAGCGTGGGGGAATACATGCGGGCCTTATAATAGTATAGGCCGATCTCGGGCAACCACGCCTGGCCGGTGTACTGAAACCGGCCGATGTTGGTGGCGGCGGGAATGCCATATTCGTCATACGAGTTGATCGCTGTTGCCAGGCCGCTGGCGTTGGTGACAGCGACCACACTCCCGCGCTCGTCCTGGACCAGCCAGCGCTTGTCGGTGGTGCCGGTGCCCTCGTACCAAACCAGCGGCTCATCGTCACCGGGGCCGTAAACATAGCGCCTGAGCGGCGCGGGGGACCCGCCCCACAGATATTCGCCGATGATGTTGGTGCCGTCGCTGGCGAACCGAAGATAGGTGCCTGACGTGGTGTTGAACCCCTGGAGTTCATCGAGCGAGCCATATTCGAACGAGCTCGCCGCGCTGTTCGAGTTGCTGAGGTGGTTTACGGCATCATAGCCATAGGTCGCACTGCCCGAGCTGGTCAGGTTGCCGCGCTCGCTGTTCGAGCGGAATATGGCAGCGTCGATGCGTTCGACGTCGAGGCGCGGGTGACGGCGGATGATTTGCTGCAAGCGTCGCTTCGGATGCGGCCGGACCGGATCATTCTTGGCGAGCTGCGGGGGGCGGAGGCCTATACGTTCCTGCGCGCGGTCAACACCGGCCATCCCGGCTCGCTCACCACCATTCATGCCGACAGCCCGGAAGGCGCGATTGAGCAAATGGCGCTCATCATCCTGCAATCCGGCGTGCAGCTGCGCCGCGCGGACATTGTCGATTATGTGCGCGGCGTGGTGGATGTGTTCGTGCAGCTCGAACGGCATGGCGGCCAGCGGCGGGTGTCGCGCATTGTGGCGAAATAGGGGGCGGCAAGCGCCAGATGCTCGACTCGAGGCGGGCATGGCCATCGAGCTAGATGTCGCGTGATGGCCGTGACCGACGCGGCATCGCATCAGCATCATCAAGGCTCTTAGCTCAGCCGCAGCCCTTGGACGGCAACGCGCCCTTCCCATCGGTAACCTTGGTGATCTTCCATCGCCTTCCAAGCGCCTGGATCACGGCATCAGAGAAGCGCTGTCCCTCGGCGACGTTGGAGCCGTCGGTGAACCCAAGGGCTACCTGGTAAGAAGATAGCCCGAGATTCCCCGCCGTTACGCCTAAGCTATCATCCCCCTCGATCGCGACGTTTATCGTGGGAGTGCTTTGGCCTGATTTACGTTGACCAATAGTTTCGAGTTGGCGTTGCGTCTTGGCACTGTTGTCGATGAACGTCATATGCTGAGACGCCGCTATCTGACGCATCGATTCAACAAAAAGGCTGATGCCTTTTTCATTACCAAGGCATATTTCCACTATCATCGACGGTCCTTTCCCACGGGAGCAGCCGCCAAGAGACAAGATAATAACAGCTGCAAGTATAGACCGCCTTAAAGACATTACGTTCATCCTTAGCCGCCACGAACTGGAGTGTAGGATGTCGAACCGCATCCACCTCCGGCTGCCGCTGCTGCCTGGCCAAAGATCAACTCACCCGCAACGTCGTTAAGCGCAGCGTAGTTTCCACTTCCTGTCCCGACAATCTCAATACGCGATCCTCCGCCAACATTCGGCGTAACCGAGATCGAAACAGTTCCAGGATAAAATATATGCGGAGGAATTGTGGTGTTAACGATTGTCCGCGTTGATGAATTTACCGATTGAGAGATGTAATTGCCTCCAGCCAACGTGACCCGCGGCGTGAAGCCCTCCCGAGCTGCGGGGGCGCCCGGCGCAGAAACTCCAGGCTGCTTGAAATTGTTGAACACCGTATCTGCAGAACATTGCGAGTCTCGATTGACTACATATCGATGCCCATTTTGCGGCACTGGCGCCGCGCCGGGTGTTCCTCTTTTGCCGACCCTGGCTGCGGTTACCAGGATTTCGCCAGCCTCACCACTCGTCACCCCGCCGCCATCGCACAGAACGCCGCGCGGTCCGCTGCACGGATCGCTACTTCCAAAGGAGAAGCCGCCGGTGCCGCCCAAGTCAAAATTTGAAAAACTCGCTGTCTCCTTGAGTCGCTTTGCCGTAACTTCAATATCGTCCTCCGCCAGCCCGCTCGGGTCGCGCCCATTGACCGGGTCGGACCCCACATAATTATACCAGTTCAGCCCGTCGGCATAGCCGATGGGGTCGGTTTGCAAAAACCGGCCAAGCGTGGGGGAGTACATGCGGGCCTTATAATAGTATAGGCCGATCTCGGGCAACCACGCCTGGCCGGTGTACTGAAACCGGCCGATGTTGGTGGCGGCGGGAATGCCATATTCGTCATACGAGTTGATCGCCGTTGCCAGGCCGCTGGCGTTGGTGACAGCGACCACACTCCCGCGCTCGTCCTGGACCAGCCAGCGCTTGTCGGTGGTGCCGGTGCCTTCGTACCAAACCAGCGGCTCATCGTCACCGGGGCCGTAAACATAGCGCCTGAGCGGCGCGCCCGAGGGGTTGGCAACCTCGCTTGCAATCTGCGCACCGTCATAGGCAAAGCGCGTCGAGGCCGGCGCGTTATACTCCACCAGCCGACCGGTCGGGAGTGGCTGGCACCGCTGCGGCGCTAGGCCATCATCTCCACCGCGACGGCTGTTGCCTCGCCGCCGCCGATGCACAGGCTCGCCATGCCGCGCTTGCTGCCCGTTGTTTGCAGCGCTGAAATCAGCGTTGCCATGATCCGGGCGCCGCTGGCACCGATCGGATGGCCAAGCGCGCAGGCGCCGCCGTGTATGTTGACCACGTCGTGCGAAAGCCCAAGGTCGCGCATGGCGATCATCGCGACGACGGCAAAGGCCTCGTTCACCTCGTAAAGATCGACATCGCCGGTTGCCCAGCCGGCCCGGTCGAGTGCCTTGCGCATCGCGAATACGGGTGCCGTGGTGAACAGCGCGGGCGCATGGGCATGAGCCGCATGCGCCACCACCCGGGCGATTGGGATCAGGCCCAGCCGCTCGGCCACGGATGCGCGCGTCACCACCAGCGCTGCGGCGCCATCTGAAATCGATGAAGCATTGGCGGCAGTGATG
Source organism: Sphingomonas sp. (assembly GCA_021732445.1). Classification (GTDB taxonomy): domain Bacteria; phylum Pseudomonadota; class Alphaproteobacteria; order Sphingomonadales; family Sphingomonadaceae; genus Sphingomonas. Next base: position 66,657 of record JAKFUZ010000006.1, read on the forward strand.
GTGCCGTCCTTCGAGAAGGCGGGCTTCAGGGAGGGTATCTTCGCCGGGTCGGCCTTGAGCGGCTGTTCGTCGCGGTCGACGCTGACCGCGCCCTTGCGGCCGGCGATTTCCACCGGCGTTATTTCGCGGTCGAACGCCCCTGAATCCTGCGCGGTCTTGGCGCGGGAAAGAGAGGCGATGGCATAGGCATCCTGCTGCTCGCGGGTGAATTGATACGCGGCGGCGGTATCTTCAGCGAAATTGCCCATCAGCTTGCCGGGTTCATAAGCGTCTTCCAGCCCGTCAAGATACATATGGTCTTTCAAAACATCATGCCCGATGCGCGCGCCCGCGCGGTGCCTGAGCGCGAGATAGGGCGCGTTAGTCATGCTCTCCATGCCGCCGGCGATCAGCAGATCGACCGATTTCGCTGCCAGTGCGTCCGCCGCCATGATCGCGGCCTGCATGCCCGATCCGCACATTTTGTTGACGGTCGTCGCCTCGATATGGTCGGGCAGGCCCGCCTTGAGTGCGGCCTGCCGGGCGGGCGCCTGGCCGAGCCCTGCGGGCAGCACGCACCCCATGTAAATCCGTTCGATCGCCTCACCCGACAGCCCGGCGCGCTCGACAGCCGCTCCCACGGCGGCCGCGCCCAGTTGCGTCGCCGATGCCCCCGAAAGCGCGCCCTGAAAGCTGCCCATCGGCGTGCGGGCGTAAGAAATGATGACGACGGGATCTGTGGCCATGGCATGCTCCGGGGTCTGCGCGGAAAAACGTTGCAGCCGCCCTGTAATCGGCCCGGTTGCGCAACACAAATCGGTAGCAGCCCTGGTCACCGGGGTGGGGCGTGACGCGCTGCGCCCAATCGCCTATCGCGGCGCCATGCTAGTGTTGTCCGGCCCTTTCGTCGCGAGTTATCCTCCGATGCTGCTGGTGGCGGCTTTTGCCGCGCTTGGCGCGGTTTTCGGCAGTTTCATTGCCGCGCTCATCATCCGCTGGCCACAGGATCGGTCGGTGATGACCGGGCGGTCCGCCTGCGACGCCTGCGGGCAGGTGCTCGCGGTGCGCGATCTGGTGCCGCTCCTCAGCGTCGTGCTGGCGCGTGGCGCCTGTCGCTATTGCCGGGCGCCGATCAAGGCGGTGCACTGGCGCATCGAGGCGCTTGGTGTGGCGATTGGCGCAAGTGCCGCATGGTTCGTGCCGATGCCGGAGGCGGCGGCCGTCGCGGTGTTTGGCTGGCTGCTGCTCACGCTGGCGGCGATGGATATCACCGAATTCTGGCTGCCCGATGAGCTTACGGGTGCGCTTGCGCTGGCAGGGTTGGCAACAGGCGTCCTTGGGCTGGCGCCGACCCTTGCGGACCGCGTGTCTGGCGGCGCAGCGGGATTTGCTGCGCTGTGGCTGGTGGGCGCCGCCTACAGGCGCGTGCGCGGTCGCGACGGGCTGGGCGGGGGAGACCCCAAATTGCTGGGCGCCATTGGCTTGTGGCTCGGCTGGCAGGCGCTGCCGGTGACGCTGCTCCTTGCGTGTATGCTCGGCTTTGGCGTCGTGCTGTTCTGGCTGGCCATCGGTCGCGGGGCGCGGATGGACGACCGGCTGCCCTTTGGCGCGCTGCTGGCGGCGGCGGCTTACGCAAACGCGCTGGCCATGCTAGGGGCGTGGCGATGAAGTTCAGCGTAATCGCCCTCCTGACCGCCCTGAGCGCGCCGGCAATGGCCGCGCAAAAGGCGCCCTTGCCACCACCGGCGCCGCTACCGAGTTCGGTTGATGGCTTGCCCGTCGGCGCGCTCGCGCGCCAGCAATTGCCAACTGGCGGCTGTGCGGCGTTTTTGTGGACCAAAACGCCGTCTGGCGCGCTCATCGCCATGGTAACCGCCAGCCCCGGCCAGGTGCGGTTTGCCCCTTATGGCCTGGTGACGGACCTTGTACGCACAACCCAATCCGGCGGCGGCGTGCTCGGCTTTGCGGCAAGCAGCAGCTTTGCCGGCGGCGATTTGCGGGTGACGATCGACATGGACGTGACGCTGCGGGACGATTTGAAAGACGGCGCGGTCATTCAACAGGGCACGCTCAGGTTTGAGCGCGACGGGCAGGATGTGGTTGTCGTGCCGGTCGCGGGGCTGGTCGGCTGCGGCTGACACAGCGCTTTTTTTGGAGACAGGATAATGCCGACACTGCACGAAACGCTGGCCTTGCAGCGCGCGGCCTTCATGGCGGACCTGCCGGTGCCGATCGCGATCCGCAAGGACCGGCTGCGCCGCGCAGCGGCCATGATCGCTGACAATGCCGATCGGTTCTGCGCGGCGCTGTCGGAGGATTTCGGCCACCGCAGTCGGGAGCAATCCATGGCGACGGATATCGGCGGGTCGGTCGCGCCGATCAAGCACGCCATCGCCAGGGTGGAGAAATGGGCGCGGCCGGAATCGCGCGGGGTGCAGTTTCCGCTTGGCCTGCTGGGTGCGCGGGCATGGGTGGAATATCAGCCCAAGGGTGTGATTGGTGTCATCGCGCCGTGGAATTTTCCGGTCCAGCTCGTGATGGGGCCGCTCGCCGGCATCTTTGCGGCGGGCAACCGCGCCATGGTGAAAACATCGGAGTTCACCCCGTTGACCGGCGCCGTGTTCGAAGAGCTGTGCCCCAGCTATTTCGCGGCCGACGAACTGGCGTTTTTCTCGGGGGGGCCGGATGCCGGCAAGGCTTTTGCCGAGCTGCCGTTCGACCATTTGCTGTTCACCGGCGCGACCGGCATCGGCCGGCATATCCTGCACGCAGCGGCGGATAATTTGACGCCGGTCACGCTTGAACTTGGCGGCAAGTCGCCGGTCATCGTTGGCCGGTCGGCCGACATCAGGCAGGCGACTGAACGCGTAGCACTGGGCAAGATGCTTAATGCAGGCCAGATTTGCCTCGCGCCCGATTACATGATCGTGCCTGCGGACAAGCAGGATGCCGTGGTTGCCGGGCTGACGGATGCCGCCACTGCCATGTACCCGACCGTGCTTGCCAACCCCGATTATACGTCAATCGTGAACGACCGGCATTTCCAGCGGCTGACGGACTGGCTCGAAGACGCCCGTGCAAAAGGCGCAACGGTGCAGACCGTTAACCCGGCCAACGAGGATTTCGCCAGCGCCAACGCGCGAAAAATGCCGCTGCATATCGTGACCGACGTGACGGACGACATGACGATCATGCAGGAAGAAATCTTCGGGCCAATTCTGCCCATCCGCCGCTATGACGGAGACATTGATGCAGCGATTGCCCATGTCAACGCCAGAGACAGGCCGCTCGGCCTCTATTATTTCGGGAGCGACGGGGCCGAGCGCCGCCGCGTGCTCGACCGGACGATCTCCGGCGGGGTCACGGTGAACGATGTGGTCTTCCATGTGAGCATGGAGGAGCTGCCCTTTGGCGGTGTCGGGCCCTCGGGCATGGGGTCTTATCATGGTCCGGACGGCTTCAAAACCTTCAGCCACGCCAAGGCGGTGTATAGCCAGCCCCGCATCGACGTGGCGAAACTTGCCGGGCTGAAGCCCCCTTATGGCAAGGCGCTCATGGCTACGGTGAAGCGGCAGATGAAGGTGTAGCCGGCACGGCGGGCAGGCGTTGAAACCGGCACGCGCCGCAAAAATTCTCGTGGTTATTCGGTTGCCTCGACATGCAGCCAGGCGGCGTGCTGCGGGGCTTTTTTGGTGCGGCTCCATTCCTCCAGCATCAGCGGTGCGACACGTTCCAGCTCGGCATATTGGTCGGCCGTGCCGATGTTGCAGGCAAGTTCAAGCCGGTGGCCGTTGGGGTCGAAGAAATAGATCGACCGGAAAATACCGTGATAGGTGGGGCCAAGCACGTCCACGCCTTGCGCCTCGATATGCGCCTTGGCCGCCAGCAGCGTGTCGAGATCGGCCACTTCAAACGCCAGGTGCTGCACCCAGGCCGGCGTATGGGGGTCGCGGCCCATGTCGGGCTGGTTGGGCAGTTCGAAGAAGGCGAGCACATTGCCGCCGCCGCAGTCGAGGAACACGTGCATATACGGATCATAGGCGCCCGTTGACGGCACATGATCTTCGGCAAAGGCATTGGTGTAGCGCATGCCGAGCACGCGCTCGTAAAACTCAACCGTTTCGGCTGCATCGCGGCAGCGATAGGCGACGTGATGAATGCGGGCGAGGGCGAAGGGATGGGTCATGCTGCATCTCCAACGGCGGGGATCACGCCGCGCCGTATCTGGTCAAGCTCGATGCTTTCGAACAGCGCCTTGAAATTGCCCTCGCCAAAGCCGTCATTTCCCTTTCGCTGGATGATCTCGAAAAAGATCGGGCCGACCATGTTTTCGGTGAAAATCTGTAGCAGCAGCCCGCCGCCCGTCTCCGGGGCGCCGTCGATCAGGATTTTTCGCGCGCGCATTTGTTCCACATCATGGCCGTGGCCGGGCAGGCGCTTGTCGATCAGGTCGAAATAAGTGTCGATCGTGTCCTGAAACCGAATGCCGTTGGCGCGCAGCATATCCACCGTCTTGAAGATGTCGTCGGTCGCCATGGCGATATGCTGAATGCCTTCGCCTTTGTAATCCTTGATGAATTCCTCAATCTGCGAATGCTCGTCCTGGCTTTCGTTCAACGGGATGCGGATCTTGTCGTCCGGCGCGGTCATCGCCTTGCTGACGAGCGCGGTTGATTTGCCTTCGATGTCGAAGAAGCGGATTTCGCGGAAGTTGAAGATCCGCTCGTAATAATCCGCCCAGTAATTCATCCGCCCGCGCATGAGATTATGCGTGAGGTGGTCGAGCGTGTGGAGCCCGACGCTGTTGTCGCCGGGCGTGGCAGCGGGGACGGGCTCGAAATCAATGTCGTACAATGTTGCACCACCACGCCGATCGACCAGATAGAGGTTCGCGCCGCCGATTCCCTCGATTGCGGGGATGTTGAGTTCAGCCGGCCCCACCTTGCCCTCGACCGGCACCGCGCCGCGTTCGGCCGCCAGCTTCACCGCCTTGGCGGCATCGCCCACGCGGAATGCCATGGCATTGGCAGACGGGCCGTGGGTGTCGCGGAAACCGGCGACTTGCCCCGCATTTTCCATGTTGAGCAGAAAGTTGATGTCGCCCTGCGCATAGCGACGGACATTCTTCGAGCGGTGATTAGCGACATGGGTGAAGCCCATCTTGACGAACAGATCGGCAAGCGCCTCCGGGTCGGGCGAGGTGAACTCGACGAATTCGAACCCGTTCAGGCCCATCGGGTTGTCGTGGGCGGTGAGCAGCGTGGCGGGCGCGGTCGTCATGGTTGCGGTCTCCGAGGCGGCAGATGGTATCAGATGAAACCATATACGCAAAGCGCCCAATCGGGTCCAGACCGGAAGCATCGCCAAGGCGCGGTCGGGATTTGGGGTGTGCCGCCCATATCGCGCTTGACTGGCGCCACCGTCCGCCGAAAATGCGCGCATGACCAGCTTGAAGCTCGACAATTTTCTGCCCTATCGCCTGTCGATCGCGTCGAACCGCGTCTCGGGCGCGGTCGCCACGGCGTATCAGGCGCTATTTGGTCTGCGCATCCCGGAATGGCGGCTGATCGCCATCATCGCCGAAAGCGACGGGATGACGCAGCAGGCGCTGGGCCTCGCTACTGAGATGGACAAGGTATCGGTCAGCCGGGCTGCCATTTCTCTGGTCGAGCGCGGGCTGCTGGTGCGCAGGCCAAACCCGGAAGATCAGCGCTCGCACTTGCTGTCGCTCAGCGGCGCAGGCGCGCTGTTATATGCCAGTGTAGCGCCCAAGGCGCTGGAGCTGGAGGCGCGGATATTTGCGGATTTTTCGGCCGAGGATGTCGCCGCTTTTGCCGAAATGCTTGGCCGCGTTTCCGCCGCCGCTGCCGCGCTTCAGACGGAATAGGGTTGCTGTCGGGCAGCGGCTCGTTCTAAGCGCTGTTCAGCCTCCCCGGGTCGGTCATCATTGTCGTTTGAGGAGGAATCATGTCGCTGCTGGTTGATCGCGCCGGGCTGTCCGTTGCCGCCGAGCTTGCCGCCTTTGTCGAGGAGCAGGTGCTGCCAGGGCTGGGGATTGCCGCGGCCGGTTATTGGCACGGCGTGGCGGCAATTTTCACCCGGTTTGCGCCCGAAAATGCGGCCCTGCTCGCCAGGCGCGATGCATTACAGACGGCGATTGATGCGCGCTACCGGGCGGGCGAGCCGGTCGATGAGGCGTTTCTGCGGGCGATTGGCTATCTGGTTCCCGAGCCGGCGCCGTTCACGATCACGACGGCAAATGCCGACGCTGAAATTGCGGCGATGGCAGGGCCCCAACTGGTGGTGCCGATCCTCAATGCACGCTTTGCGCTCAACGCCGCGAACGCGCGCTGGGGGAGCCTGTATGATGCGTTTTACGGCACCGATGCGCTGCCGGGCGCGGCCAGGCCGGGCGGCTATGATGAGGAACGCGGGCGCCAGGTGATAGCGGCGGCGAAAGCGTTTCTCGATGAGGCGGTGCCGCTCGCATCGGGAAGCTGGGCTGATTTGGGTGACGCATCGGGCGGGATCGCGATCCTTGACCCCAGCCAATATGTTGGCAAGTCGGCAAAGGGGCGGCTGTTCCGTAACAACGGATTGCATATCGAGGTGGTATTTGACGCCGAGTCCGCCATTGGCAGCCGCGACCCGTCGGGCATCGCCGACGTCATCCTCGAATCGGCGCTTACCACCATCTGCGACCTGGAGGATTCGATCGCGGCCGTCGATGCCGAGGATAAGGTCGCGGCCTACACCAACTGGCTTGGCCTTATGAAAGGCGATCTGGACGAGACATTCGAAAAGGGCGGGCGGGTGCTCACCCGGCGGCTCAGTCCGGACCGGGTCTATGCCGGTGTGCATGACGACGAGGTTACGCTGGCGGGCCGCGCGCTGTTGTTCGTGCGTAATGTGGGTCATCTGATGACGACGCCCGCCATCCTTCTGGCAGATGGCAATGAGGCGCCCGAGGGCATTCTCGACGCGATCATGACGTCGACGATTGCGCTGTATGACCTGCGCGGGCTGGGCCGCTTTCGCAACAGTCGCACTGGCAGCGTCTATATCGTGAAGCCCAAGATGCACGGGCCTGAGGAATGCGCCTTCACCAACCGGCTGTTTGATGCGGTTGAGGATCTGCTGGGCATGGCGCGCCACACGATCAAGGTCGGCGTGATGGACGAGGAACGGCGCACCTCGGCCAATCTCGCTGCCTGTATCGAGGCGGTGCAGGGGCGTATCGTTTTCATCAACACCGGTTTTCTCGACCGGACCGGCGACGAAATGCACACCGCAATGCAGGGCGGCGCGATGATCCCGAAGGCCGAGATGAAGGAAAGCGCGTGGATCAAGGCTTATGAGGACCGCAATGTCCGCATCGGCCTGGCCTGCGGCCTGTCGGGGCGCGCGCAGATTGGCAAGGGCATGTGGGCAGCGCCCGACCGCATGGCCGACATGATGGCGCAGAAGATCGCGCATCCACTGTCAGGCGCAAACACCGCCTGGGTTCCGTCGCCCACCGCAGCCACGCTCCACGCGGTCCATTATCACAAGGTTGATGTGTTCGCTCGCCAGCGCGACATTGCCCGCGACGTGGTGCCGGGGCTTGGCGGCCTTTTGGCCGTGCCCTTTGCCGCCGCTGGCCGCAACTGGACCGCAGACGAGGTGCAGCGCGAGCTGGACAATAATGCGCAAGGCATTCTGGGCTATGTCGTGCGCTGGATCGACCAGGGAGTCGGCTGCTCCAAGGTGCCCGACATCAACGATATCGGCCTGATGGAGGACCGCGCGACGCTGCGCATCTCCTCCCAGCACATCGCCAACTGGCTGCTCCATGGCGTGGCGACAGCGGCGGAAGTGGACGCGGCGTTTGACCGGATGGCCGCCAAGGTCGACGCGCAGAATGCCGGTGACGGGCGCTATCGGCCAATGGCCGGGCACCCCGAGTCGCTGGCGCTGAAGGCTGCGCGGGCACTGGTTTTCGAAGGGGCAGCGCAGCCCAATGGCTATACCGAGCCGTTGCTCCACAAGTTCCGCCAGCAGGCCAAGGCGCAAGGGTAACGCGAAACGGCATATCGGCGGCGACGCACGCAGGCTTTGCGTTGCAAATGAAAATCGAATATCGGGTATGCGGCAGGAGTACCGCTGATGGAGCATGTCGACGTAATTGTTGTGGGCGCGGGTATTTCCGGCATTGGCGCCGGCTATCATCTGCAAAACAAGTCGCCGGACCGCAGCTATATGATTCTGGAGGGGCGCACGGCGATTGGCGGTACATGGGATTTGTTTCGCTACCCCGGCATCCGCTCCGATTCCGACATGTACACTCTGGGCTATGCGTTCGAGCCATGGACCGACGCCAAGGCTATTGCAGACGGCCCGGCGATTTTGAGCTATGTCACCGGGGTGGCAGCCCGATATGGCATCGACCGTCATATCCGCTTCGGTCATCATGTGAAGGCCGCGCGCTGGTCAACCCCGGACGCACGCTGGATCGTCACCGCGACCAGCGATGGCCGCGAGGTGCACTATAGCTGCAATTTCCTCTTCATGTGCTCGGGCTATTACAATTACGCCAAAGGCCATATGCCTGATTTTGCGGGCGTTGATGATTTTGCCGGGGAGTTGATCCACCCGCAATTCTGGCCCGACCGGCTTGATTATGCCGGCAGGCGGGTCGTGGTGATAGGCTCGGGTGCAACCGCGGTCACGCTGGTTCCCGAAATGGCGAAGCAGGCCGCACACGTCACCATGCTCCAGCGTTCGCCCACCTATGTCGTCTCGCGTCCGGCCGAGGACGGGGTGGCCAACCGGCTGCGCGCGCTGCTGCCTGCCAGGCTCGCTTATGGCATTACGCGGTGGAAGAATGTGCTGTTCGGCATGTTCTTTTTTCGCATGGCGCGGCGCCAGCCGGCCAAGGTCAAGGAGCGGATCATCGGCATGGTGCGCGAGCATCTGGGCGACAGCTATGATGTGGAAACCCACTTCACGCCGCGGTACAACCCCTGGGATCAGCGGCTGTGCCTTGTCCCGGATGCTGATTTGTTCGAAGCCATCAAGGCGGGTACGGCGTCGGTTGTGACGGACCATGTCGACCATTTCGACACAGCCGGCATTGTGTTGAAATCCGGCAAGCGGCTGGATGCCGACATTGTGGTGGCTGCGACGGGCCTTGAGTTGCAATTGCTGAGCGACGTCGCATTTTGCGTGGACGGCGTGCCGGTTAATCTTGCCGACACGTTCAACTACAAGGGCATGATGTATTCCGACGTGCCGAATATGGCGTCGTCGTTCGGCTACACTAACGCCTCGTGGACGCTTAAGGCGGATTTGACCTGCGGCTATGTCTGCCGGCTGCTCAACACGATGGCGAAGCGCGGGCTGAGGCAGGCGACGCCGCGCATCAAGAGCGATCTTGAAGCCAAGCCGTTTCTTGATTTCAGCTCCGGCTATGTCACCCGCGCGATGGCGCGTTTCCCGAAACAGGGCGACAAGCAGCCCTGGCAGGTCCACCAAAATTATGCACGCGATCTCATGGCGTTGCGGTTCGGCTCGGTGGACGACGAGATGGTGTTCTCCAACCCCGTTGCGGCCAAGGCGCCTGTCACCGCCTAGCGCGCTCCGGACGATTTGGCCCAACTGTGATTACTGGCCTGTGATTGCTCGCGTGTTAGTACTGGCCGCTGTGGCACGCGGCGCGTTGCCGCAACTTCCTCGATCCTGGGCTTGTGATGTTCGTTCGAACGAACTAGAACCGCTTCGGTGAGGGAAGATGTCGCACGCTAGGCTGATCGAGGTTGCGATTTGCGAGTTTGGCCTGCATGGGCTGGACGGCGCGAGCACGCGCGGCATTGCGGCGGCGGCAGGCACCGCGATGTCGGCGATCACCTATCATTATGGCGGCAAAGAAGGGCTTTATCTAGCCGCGGCCGACCATATTGCCGAGCGGCTGGCGCTCGATATGGGCGATGCGCTGCCCGCGCCTGATGCTGTGCCGCTGGATGCAGCCGCCGCCCGCGCGGCTATCCACGTCATCGTCAACCGGTTCATCGAGAAGATGGCGAACCGCGACACCGAGAGCTGGTCCCTGTTCATCGTGCGCGAGCAAATGCGGCCCACCGAGGCATTCGACCGGATTTATGCCGGCATGATGGGGCAGATGCTTGAGCGGATTGCCGCGCTGATCGAACGGGCAACCGGCACGGATGAGGCGCGGGCGCGGCTGGTAACGATTACGCTTATCGGCCAGGTCATCGTCTTGCGCGCCTCGCGTGCTTCATGCCTGAGGCTGCTCAGGCGCGCTGAGGTGGATGAAGCCCTCATCATCGACATGAAACGGCAAGTCGCCCGCAATCTCGACGCGATTCTCGATACGCTGATCGCTGACCAACAGGAGCCGCAATGAGCACCGCCACGGCCGACCCCCAAGCAATCGCAACAGCCGATGCGCCGGCCGTCGCGCCACGACGCCCGCTTTTTCAGAGCCCGGCATTCTGGGTGGCGATGCTGGTACTGATCGCCGGGACGGTGGTTGCGACGCGCTATTGGCTTGAGTCAAAAAACTACGAATCCACCGATGACGCGTTTGTCGATGCGCATATCGTGCGGCTTGCGCCCACCATTGCCGGCACGTTGAAGCAGGTCGCCGATGTCGACAATCGCCATGTCGCGGCCGGGCAATTGCTGGCGGTCATCACGCCCAATGGACCAGAGGCGCTGCTGGCCGAAGCTGATGCAGGGGTCGCGCAGGCGCGGGCTGATCTGGAGCGCGCGCGGGCGCAGGTCGCTGAAGCGGGCGCCGGTCGCGCACAGGCCGCTGCCCAGGCCAAAGCGCCGCTTGCTGCCGCTGCCCGGGCGGCGCAGGATCTGGCGCGCTATGCCCTGTTGCAGCGCCTCGACGCCCCGGCGGTTGCAGCGCAACAGGTTGATGCGGCGCGGGCCGAGGCGCGGCGGACGGCAGCGGAAGCCGCCGCCGCCCAAAGCCAGGTGGCAAGCGCTAGCACGTCGATCATCGTCGCGCAGCGTCAGGTCGCGGCAGCGCAAGCGGCCGTGGCCGCGCGCCGCGCCCGGGTGCAGCAGGCCAGGGTGACGCTTGGCGATTTGCAACTGACTGCGCCGGTATCGGGCCAAGTGGTCAACCGCTCGGTCAATATCGGGTCTTATGTTGCACCGGGCACGCCGCTGATGTCGATTGTGCCGGACCGACTATGGGTCACCGCCAATTTCAAGGAAACGCAGCTGCGGCATATGCGCGCCGGCCAGCCGGTGACCATCAAGGTTGATGCGTTTCCCGACATAAAATTCGTGGGCCGGGTGGATTCGATCCAGCGCGGCGCTGGCCAGGCGTTTTCGGTGCTGCCTGCGCAGAACGCTACCGGCAATTTCGTAAAGGTCGTGCAGCGCGTGCCGGTGCGCATCGAGTTTGACACTAGGAACGGGCCGGACCCGCGCCGCTTTGCCATTGGGCCGGGCATGTCGGTGCAGCCCTCCGTCAAGGTGCGCTGAGCCGTGGCGCGCGCGCTGGCGCAGGATGGCTGGACGCCCGACCGTTCTGCTGCCGGGCGCAACAACCCGTGGCTGCTGGTTGCGATCATCAGCCTGCCCACCTTCATGGAGGTGCTCGACACCTCGATTGCCAATGTGTCGCTCGACAATATCGCCGGCGGCCTGTCGATTTCCGTCGATCAGGCGACCTGGGTGCTGACAAGCTATCTGGTCGCCAATGCCATCATCATTCCCATCAGCGGCTGGCTGTCCGATGCGATTGGCCGCAAGCGGTATTTTCTGATGTCGATTGCGCTGTTCACGCTATCATCGCTGATGTGTGGCCTGGCACCGAACCTGGCGACGCTGGTCATCGCGCGCATCCTTCAGGGGATTGGCGGCGGCGGGCTGGCGCCGGTCGAACAGTCGATGCTTGCTGATACCTTTCCGCCAAAACAGCGCGGCATGGCGTTTGCCGCCTATGCAATCGTGGTGGTTGTGGGGCCAGTGCTGGGGCCGTCGCTTGGCGGCTACATAACCGAGACATGGAGCTGGCACTGGGTGTTCCTCATCAACGTGCCGGTCGGCATCGCCGCCTGGTTCCTGGCCGACATCTTCGTTGATGAGCCGCAGGTACTGAGGGATGATCGAAAGGCGCTGCTCAAGCGGGGCCTGCGGATCGACTATATTGGCGTGGCGCTGGTGGCGCTTGGGCTTGGGCTGTTCGAGTTCACTCTTGACCGCGGCGAGCGCGAGGATTGGTTTGCCAGTAACCTGATTTTCGCAAGCGCCATCATTTCTGCGGCGTCGCTGGTCGCGCTATATTTCTGGGAGTCGCGCCACAAGGATCCGGTGGTGGACGTAGCGCTGCTGCATAACCGCAACTTCAGCCTGACATTGGTGATGATGGCCACCACCGGGATGATCTTGTACGGGACAACCGCACTTATCCCGCAAATGTTGCAGCAGGTGGTGGGCTATAGCGCGCTCGATGCGGGCATGGCGCTTACCTTTGCAGGTGTCGCCACGCTCGTCATGGTGCCCGTTGCCGGGCGGCTGAGCGGCCTTGTCGATGTTCGGTATCTCCTGTTTCCAGCGCTTCTCGTGCAGGCGCTGGCGCTTTGGAACATGAGCCATTTGTCGGCGGACCTTTCGTTCACCGATGCCGCCGTCGCGCGATTATATCAGGCGGCGGGGCTGCCGTTTCTGTTCATTCCCATCAGCGCCATTGCCTATGCCGGCCTGCCGCAGCACAAGACCGCGCAAGCCTCAAGCCTGCTCAATGTCGCCCGCAATCTGGGTGGCACCATCGGCATTTCCGCGTCGCAGACCTTGCTGTCGACCTATCGGCAGGTGCGGCAATCGACCATGGTGGAAGGGCTTAACCCCGGCAACCCGGCCTATAATGACTGGGTTGACAGCGCGTCGCGCGCGCTCGGTACGATGCCGGGGGACCAGACGACGACGCTTGCGGTGCTCTATCAGCAAGCGCAGCGACAAATTTCGATGGTAGCCTTTCTTGATGTGTTCCGCACGTTGATGGTGGTCATCCTGGTCATTGCGCCCCTGGTTTTCCTGATGCGCCCGGGCCGGGGCGCCGGTGGAGGAGTTGGACATTGACGGTTAAACTGTTGCTCGGCGCGGCCGCCGCGCTGGCGCTTGCCGGGTGCACCGTGGGCCCGAATTATAGTGCACCGGCTGTCGCCTTGCCGCCAGGCTTTGCCCATGCGTCACCGCCCGGTGCGGCGGCAGGCGGTGTTGAGGTTGCGCAGTGGTGGAGGAATTTCCACGATCCCCGGCTCGACGCGCTGATCGCCAGGGGGCTGGCCGACAACCCCGACATTGCGATTGCGGCCTCGCGCGTGCGGCAGGCGCGGCTGCAGGAGATTGTCGCGCGGTCGAGCGGCCGCCCTAATGTCGGTGCCGACATTTCGGGGTCACGGGTCGATTTCAGCAGAAACGCGGGCTTTTCGTCGCTTGCCCGGCAGTTTTCGGGCGGGGCAAATGGCGGTGCGGGCAGCGGCAATGGCGGCATTGCGCTGCCGGGCGGCGGCATAACTACCTATGCTATCGGGTTTGACGCAAGCTGGGAGCTGGACCTGTTCGGCGGGGCGCGTCGCGGTGCCGAGTCGGCGCGGGCGCTGGCCGAGGTGGCCGAATGGTCTGGCCGCGATGCCGCCGTCACGCTCGTGACCGAAATTGCCGATGCCTATCGGGCACTGCGCATCGACCAAACACAGATCGCCATCATCGGCGCCGAGCTTGCCCGGCAGGAGCGGCTGGTCGAAATCGCGGCAAACACAGCGGCGGCGGGGCTGACCCCGGGCATTGATGCGGTCCGCGCGCGTGGCGATGTCACCCAGTCGCGCGCGCGCATCGAGCCTTATCGGGCGGATGCCGATATACGCATCCATGCCCTTGGCATTTTGACGGGGCAGGAGCCTGAGGCGCTCAGCGCGGAACTTTCTGTGCCGGTCGTTCCCGATCCGCAGGTCGCCGGGGATGTGTCGACGCCGCTGCCGGTCGTGCCGGTTGGGTTGCCGGCAGATGTTTTGCGCCGCCGCCCGGATGTTCGCGCAGCCGAGCGGCAACTGGCCGCGGCGACGGCGGACATCGGCGTTGCGGTTGCCGATCTTTACCCCAAGATCACGCTGTCGAGCCTGGTTGAAGTGCTCTCATCGTCGCTTGGCAACGTGTTTAGCGGCAACAGTTTTCAGTTTGTCGGTACGGGGGCGCTCAAGTTTCCGCTGATTGATTGGGGTCGCGGTAAGGCGCGGGTCGGGCTGAGCCGCGAAGTGCGCGAACAGGCCTATGTGCGCTATCAGGCAATTGTGCTTGGCGCGCTGCGCGATGTGGCCGATCCGCTGGCGGCAATCGCAGCCGAGCGGCGGCGCAATGCGGCGCTGCGGCAGGCGTTGGCCGATGCCAAGCAACAGGCGCGCGTCGCTGCATCGCGCAGGCTGGCGGGAATTATCGCGCAGGATGTGGTACTGGCCGCCGAGGTGCGGGTGCTGGTCGCTCGTGAAGCACTGATCGACAGCGATGGGCGCCTTTTCCAGCTTACCGGCGCGCTTTTCAAGGCGATTGGCGGCGGATGGTCGTCCGACGCGCAATCACAGGGCCAGCCGCCAAGCGCTAGCCCGGGCGCGGGCGGCTGAAACGCTGGGCCGCGGGACGCTTATTTTGCGAAGATGCTGCCATCTGCTGCATGGGTGACCTGCTTGACCACCTGTATCGTGCCCGACACGACGGCTTTCACCGTGTCGCCACGCTCGACGGCATAGTCCAGAAGCGCCAGGAAAAGGGCTGCAAAGAGTAACGCTTTCACCATCCCGACAGCCTACGCCGCCCGAGTTAACAAAAGGTTAAACGAGCGGCCCCATCATGCGTTGGCGCGCGGCTTTACGCTGCCATTGCTTGCCGGGCGAGTTCGCATTGCGACCAGATTTCGCTGAGCGCGGTAACGAGCTTGTCGATATCCGCATCGCTGTGCACCGGCGACGGCGTTATGCGCAGCCTTTCGGTGCCGACGGGCACAGTGGGGTAGTTGATTGGCTGCACATAAATGCCATGATTCTCCAGCAGCCAGTCGCTGATGCGCTTGCACTTGTGCGCATCGCCGACCATGACCGGAATGATATGGCTTGGGTTGTCGATCGTCGGGATGCCGATAGCGTGCAGCCGCGCCCGCACTTTTGCCACGCGCTCCTGCTGCCGGTTGCGCTCGGCACTGCTTGACTTGAGGTGGCGGATGCTGGCGGTTGCACCAGCCGCAAGCGCCGGGGGCAGGGCGGTTGTGAAGATGAAACCGCTGGCAAAACTGCGCACAAAATCGCACATCGCGGCCGAGCCGGCGATATAGCCGCCCATCACGCCAAATGCTTTGCCCAGCGTTCCCTCGATGATGGTGATCCGGTCCATCAGGCCGTCGCGCTCGGCGATGCCGCCGCCGCGCGGGCCGTAGAGCCCAACGGCATGGACCTCGTCAATATACGACAGGGCACTGTGTTTTTCGCACACATCCAAAATCTCAGCAATCGGCGCGATGTCGCCGTCCATCGAATAGACGCTTTCAAACGCTACGAGCTTGGCGCGGCCGGGCGCGATTGCTGCCAGGCGCCGGTCCAGATCTTCCGGGTCGTTATGGGCAAAACGCTGGCACTCGGCCCGGCTGTGGCGGATGCCTTCGATCATCGAGGCATGGTTCAGCGCGTCGGACAGCACGACGCACTCGGGCAGGCGCGACGCAAGCGTTGAAAGCGCGGCCCAGTTGGAGACATAGCCCGATGTGAACAGCAAGGCCGCTTCCTTGTTATGCAGGTCGGCCAACTCGCGCTCAAGCAGAACATGCGCGTGGGTGGTGCCCGAAATGTTGCGCGTGCCGCCCGCACCCGCGCCGCAGGCGTCCAGCGTTTCGTGCATGGCCGACAGCACTTTCGGGTGCTGCCCCATGCCTAGATAATCGTTCGAGCACCACACGGTAACGTCGTTAACCCCACCATCCTTGTGGTGGCTGGCCCGGGGGAAGGCGCCAGCCTTGCGCTCAAGTTCAGCAAAAATCCGGTAGCGGCCATCTTCTTTCAGGTTGGTGAGCTGGCCGTCGAAAAATGCTTCGTAATCCATTATGGGAACCCCCCGTTTGCTATTTCTTTAGTCACGATTTTGGCGGACGCCGCTGTCACGGTTTCTGCCTTGCTGGCGCCTTTTGCGGCCCATTGCCACAGCGCAGCGTCGCGCATCGGGAGCACCAGAAACAGATGCTCCACCGTCCCTAAAAAAGCGAGGCCCGCCAGCAGCGCGCCGGTTGCCGCGCCCCCGGCCGAGCCGGCTTGCTCGGCTGCCAGCCATGCCCACAAAGTCACGCCCAGACCGAACATGATCGAGAACGGAAACAGGGCGTTTAGCGGTGCCTTGCGAAAATAGCTCTTCAAATAGGCCAGGTGTTCGGGGAATACTTCGTCACTAAGGTTGGGCACGCCCAGGAAAAGGTTGAACTTGGCGCTTAGCCGCATCACGAACAGCAGCAGGAACGCAAGCGGCCCGGTGATATTGGGCTGGCCCCAGCTTATCGCGAACAGCGCAAGCGCGGTGGTGGCAAGCGCCATTTCATGGTGGATAACCGTTGCCGTCGCCGCCTGAAACCGCGCCCAGCCCTTGATCCCCGGCGGGCAGGGCGCTTTGCTTGGCCCGGCGACAAAGCCCATCAGAAACCCCATTTCGTGCCAGCCCCACAGCACGATTGCGGCAGCAAAGCCTGCATAGGCCGCTGTCGCGCCCGGCGAACGGGCAAGCACGGCCATGGCCCCAAACGCGCCAAAGGCGGCAATACCGGCCAGCGTGTAAGACAAGCCGAACGTGCGGCGCGGGCGGCTGTCGAGCCACACCACGGCCGCCGTGCCCGAAAACCACATCAGCAGCACAAAAAAGAGCGGCGGCATGCTCACCAGGCCGGCGCCAGCCGCATGTCGGCGGGGAGCGCGTTGGGCGTTGTGCGCAGCAGATACAGCCGGGCAAATCCCACGCCGGCGGCCGCCATCAAGCCGGCGCGCTTCACGGCGCCCCGCACGCCGCCCTGCGCCCGGGCGGCGTCAATGCCAGCGGAAATCCGCCGCATCCGCTCAAGCCCTGCCAGGAATTTCGGGTTCTCGGTGTCGAGCGTCATCGGGAAGACCTGGCGCGTAATGTCGGAGCAAATGCCAAACACCCGACGATCATATTCGGTGGGGTCGATGCCAAGGGCGGCATGGAAGGACGGCCGGTTATGGTCGCGCACATACATGGTCGCATAAACCGCGACGAGGAAGAAGCGGATCCATAATTTATTGTGCCCGGCCAGCAACTTGGGGTCGTTGCGCATCAGCAGCGCAAATGCCTCGCCATGGCGGAACTCGTCGTTGCACCATTCTTCGAACCAGTTGAATATCGGGTGAAAACGCAGCTCCGGGTGCTGTGCCAGGTGCCGGTAAATGGTGATGTAGCGCGCATAGCCAATCTTCTCTGACAGATATGTCGCGTAGAAAATGAATTTTGGCCGGAAATAGGTGTATTTCTTGGTTTTCGTCAAAAACCCCAGGTCAACCCCGATATCGGCATCCTTCAGCGTGTCGTTGATGAAGCCGGCATGCCGGCTCTCGTCGCGGCTCATCAGGCGGAAAAGTTGCTTGATGTCAGGGTTTTTCGCGCGCTTGGCGATTTCTGCATAGAGAATGCAGCCTGAAAATTCCGAGGTCAGCGAGCTAACGAGAAAGTCGATAAACTCCTCGCGCAAGCCTTCGGGCAGGCCCTCGATGACGCCGTCAAACTTGTCGGTGCGCTTGAAGTGCAGGCGGTTGGGGTCCGCGACCATTTCGGCGATCAGCGCGTCCCATTCGCGGCGGATGCTGGATATGTCGATGCGGTCCACCGCCGCAAAATCGGTGGTGTAGAAGCGCGGCGACAGCACCGTGTTTTCGCGCGCGATGGCCATGACGTCGGGCGCGCCGGCGGCAGCGGTGATGGGGGTTACGGCGTTCATGCGGTCCTCCGCGGGGTAAAGCTGACTTCGTAGAGCTCCGTCATTTCGAAATGACCGGCAAATCTGGTCCATAACCGTTCAAGCCGCGTCGCCCGCTCAACGGTGGCAATGCGGCTGAAAACCGCGCTTTCGCCAAAGCCAACCGCAATCGGCGCGCCGTGCACGCGCACCTTGTCACCAGGGTGGATTTCAAGCCCCTCGGCCAGCTCGACATGGGCGTGGAAATGCGCATCGCTATGTTCCACCTCGATGCGACACGGCGTGTCGAACCGGGTGCGTTTGAGCGCGATCCTCATGTCCGTGTCTCCGGCCGGGTCAACAGGTCGACAAACGACTGCCGGTTGGTCGAGCCGAACGAGTTCAGCTCCACGGACCGGCCCGTTGCATGGTCGGTAAGCGATAACTGGCCATCGCCCCACAAGGTCAGCGTGAAGGGCGCGTCAGGCCCCACATCGCGTGCGCGCCGATCACGGGCAAAGCTGCGCATTATCCCGCGGATGAAGCCGCTATTGCTGCCGGGCGTGATGTGCTCGGCGATCAGCCCGGTACGAACATCGGTAATGACGACCGCGCCATTTGCCCGATCCGAAAAGCGCAGCTGGCGCGAGGAGACCACCGCTGCGCCATCCGCCGCCCGCGCAACCGACGGGGTTGCGGCCGGAGTCATCCCCGTGATCCGCGCGATGCTGGTGACGGCAAGGGCAACGAGCACGAGGGCACCGGCACCCATCAGCGCGCCACGCGGCAGCATATTGTCGTGATTATGGGCCATGCTCATGCCGCCTGAGCCTCCGCCGCAGCGCCGGACCAGCCAGCGGATTCGATGGGCACCACGCGCCCGCCGGTTTGCACCGCCATGCACGCGCGGGCGAGCATCGTCGCGACAGCATCAACGCCGGGTACGGCCCGCAGCATCGGCTGGGGTCGTGCATAATGCCAGGCGCGGGCATGTGGCCACAGCGCTGCATAGCCCAGCCGCTGCTCGCCCGACAGCGCGAGCGCAAGGTCGCCGGTGCCGGCATCGCGCTTGGCAAGATCGACATTGGCGATCATCCCAAGCGGGATATTGATACATTTCGGCAGCGCGATGCCAATCCGCATCACGATCCGCCGGTCGGTCAGGGTGTATATGGTGGTGCGTGCCGCCCCCCACGCAAGCAGATGCAGCAAAGCCACGCCCGTGACGCCGAACCCCAGGGTCAGCGCCACGCCGGCAAAGTCCCGCCATCCGCCGATACCCGCCCAGATCGCGGTCAGCAGGGCGACGCCCACGAGCAGCGCGAAATAGCCGGCGACGGCGCGCGTATGAAATGCGGTGCGCGCCAGAATGCGCCAGTCGGGTGATCCCTGCCAAAGGATATGCTCACCCTTGGGCAACAGTCCCGGCAGGCCGGGAATCGGTTCGTGCTCATATTCGGTCATAGCATCGGCTCCGAGCGGCCGGGCGTGGCATAGAGATAGCCGCCGCCGAAATAGGCGACGATCCGCTCTTCTTCATACACTGTGATGGCGGCGGCGCTCTCAATGCCGGGGGCCTCGGCATATTGCGCGGCGGTGATGGCGTCGATCGTGACCGTGCTCGTGGCGCGGCGCACGCTGGCCATCGTCATTGGGGCCAGGACTTCGCGGCCCCCGGTTGTCGATATCTGGAGGTAGCGGATGAGCCGGTCAGCCTTGTCGATCCACAGATCACTCACCGTGCCGGCGACATTGCCGTCGGCTGCCACGACCTTGTAACCGCGCGGGTCGGCATCGCGCTGCTCGACCGAAAAACCTTCGGCCGCGCTGATTGGCACGATCCGCGGATGGCCCTCCCAGTCGAGGTCAGGGCGCTTGGCGCGTTCTGCCCAGGCCGCCGGGCCAACGCCGTCAACCAGCGGATTGCCGGTAGGCGTCAACGGCGCGCCGGAGAAATTCTCGGTGCGGCGCGCGGCAATGTTAACCGGCTCGCGGCCCTTGGTCGGCGTGGTCACGGTGCCATGACCAAAGGGCAGTTTGAAGCTTTTGCTTGTCGCGCTGTGAAGCAACCCGCCTGGCGACTCAACGCGCCCGGTCAGGTCGTCTTCAAGCGGATAGCCTTCGCGTCGGTCCTCGCGACGCAGGTAAAAGACCAGGCCAATGAAAAACAGCACAAAGGCGTAAAACACCAGCGCCGCCACATCGAGATGGGGAGTGAGGGTGAGATTCATGGTCAGGTCCTTCCCAGGTGGATCGCGTCAGATTGGAAATTCGCTCAGCCCAAAGCGTGCAGACGAGGCGTTTTGCGCCCCCCGCACCAACGGCCCGAGCACAATGATGGTGGCTAGCAACAGGATGATTTCTACGCCGTACACAAATGCATAGCTTGTCGATGGGCCGGCAAGTTCTGGCCCGAGCGCGCGCTCGACCCCTGCACTGGCGACAACATCGCGGACGAGCGCGCCAACCGCAATCGCCGCCCCGCCACAGCTTGCCTGCACCGCGCCCCAGGCGCCCAGCGCCAGCCCGGTGTGGCCCTCGTCGGAAATGTTCATGGCGGCAGTCAGCGTGCCAACCGAGAACAACCCGCCGCCCAGTCCAATTGCGGCGGCGCCAACCGCGAGCAGCCCCACCAGATGCAGGGGCCCGGCGAACAGCACGCAAAGGAACGCGGCAATGCCCATGGCCGCGCCAAATCCGGCCAGCCGATATGGATCAGCGCCGCGCCCCAGCACGCGCGCAGCATACCCAAAACCGGTGAGCATTCCCATCGCCCACAGCGCCGTGAGCAGCGTGGTTGCGCCTACCGACAGGCCCAGCACCTGCCCGCCATAAGGCTCCAGCAGCACGTCCTGCATACTGAAGGCGGCAGCACCCAGCCCCACGGCCACCAGCATCCGCCGCGTGGTCGCGCGGGCGACGAACGAGCGCCAGCTCAGCCGGAAATCCGGCCGGTCTTGCCGAACGGCAGTGGCGCTGCGGTTCCGTGCTTCCTGCTTCCACAGGGCAACGATGTTCAGCACCAGCGTCAGCGCGCCGACCCCTTGCACGATCTGCACCAGCCGGGTGGGCGAGAAATCAACCAGCAGCCGGCCAATGATGAGCGCGCTTGCCATCATGCCGATCAGCAACATCACATAGAGCAGCGCGACGACGCGCGGGCGCACCTCCTCGGCCGCAAGATCGGTCGCGAGCGCCAGGCCTGCGGTCTGCGTCGTGTGCATCCCGGCGCCAACAAGCAAAAAGCTGATCCCGGCACCGATTTGGCCGACATAGGCCGGGCCGTGCCCGCCGCCCGACATTACCAGCAGGGCAAAGGGCAGCAGCGCAAAGCCGCCAAACTGCAATAGCGTGCCGAACCAGATATAGGGCACCCGCTTCCACCCTAGCGCCGATTGGTGATGATCGGACTTGAAACCGATGAGCGCCCTGAGCGGCGCAAAGAACAGCGGCAGCGACACAAACGCGGCGACAATGCTGGCCGACATGCCAAGCTCGACGATCATCACGCGGTTGAGCGTTCCCGTCAGCAGCACCGCCGCCATGCCGACAGAAACCTGAAACAGCGACAGCCGCAGCAGACGTGACAGCGGCAGCTCGGCACTGGCGACATCGGCAAAGGGCAGGAACCGGGTGCCCGCCTTTGCCCAGAAATCAGGGGAGAACCCAACGCGCATCAGGGCAGCACCTCCACCGCCTGACTGATGTAGAACCCGCCGCCGATGCGCTCGCTTCGCCCGATGCGCGCGGCTGGCATCGCGTGTCTGATCCGCGCGCGCAACGCCCGGTCGCTGACCGGGATGATGGCGGGCGCCCGGTCGCTTTTCGGGAACAGCTTGCCCATATTGTGCATGATGGTGAGCGCCGGCGTTTGCGGCGCCACAGTGAACAGCACCGATCCGCGTGCGCGCGCCGACAAAACTGCCACCACATCGACAATGTCGCTGGCGGGGTAATGGATGAGCGAGTCCATCGCGACGACATGGTCGAACTGGCCGAGCGCGGGATCGCGCATGTCGCCGACCCGCCAGTCGATCGCCAGGCCATCCGGTGCCCGGCGGCGCGCGACATCAACCAGGCTGCCGGCAACGTCGATTGCGACAACATGGGCGCCGCGACTGGCTGCCGCCACCGCAAGCGCACCGGTGCCGCAGCCTGCATCAAGCAGGCGCATGCCGCGCATATCAGCGGGCAGCCACGATAGCAGCGTTGCCCGCATCCGGTCGCGTCCGGCGCGCACTGTCGCGCGGATGCCGCTTACCGGCGCGTCGGAGGTAAGCTGCTCCCACGCCTTGGTCGCTGTGCGGTCGAAATACGTCTCCAGCTTGTGCCGGTGGCGGGTGTAGGTCGCGCTTGCCATCATTCGAAGCCCAGAAACTCGAAGATTTCACGGTCTTTCATCGGGTTTGCGTCGAGCGGGTCGGTACCCGCCCAAAGCTGCGCCGCCAGCCGCTTATATTCGTCGCAGGCAGCCGCGACCTCGGGGGTCTGCTCCATTTCGAAGAGCGTGCATTTTTTGAGCCTACTGCGGCGGATTGCGTCAAGATCAGGGAAATGCGCCAATCGCTTCAGGCCCGTTGCCGCGTTGAACCGGTCAATCTCGTCGGTTGCGGCGGAGCGGTTGGCGATCACGCCCGCCATCCGCACATCGTAGTTCCTGGACTTTGCCTTGATGGCCGCCACGATGCGGTTCATCGCGAAAATGCTGTCAAAGTCGTTGGCTGCAACCACGACCGCACGCTCGGCATGTTGCAGTGGCGCGGCAAAGCCGCCGCACACCACGTCCCCTAGCACGTCGAAGATCACCACATCGGTTTCTTCCAGCAGATGGTGCTGCTTGAGCAGCTTTACGGTTTGCCCAACGACATAGCCACCACAGCCGGTGCCCGCCGGGGGGCCGCCGGCCTCCACGCACATCACGCCGTTAAAGCCTTCGAACATATAGTCTTCAGGCCGCAATTCCTCGCTGTGGAACTCCACGGTTTCCAGCACGTCGATCACGGTTGGCATCAGCTTTTTGGTGAGCGTGAAGGTGCTGTCGTGCTTGGGGTCGCAGCCGATTTGCAGCACGCGCTTGCCAAGCAGCGAGAGCGCGGCCGACAGGTTCGACGAGGTGGTCGATTTGCCGATGCCGCCCTTGCCATAAACCGCAATGACCTTGGCCGAACCGATCCGGTCGGCGGGGTCGAGCCGGACCTGCACGCTGCCTTCGCCGTCGGCGCGGGAAAGAGGGGGGTCGAGAAGCGCCATCGTCAAAATTCCTTTATGCCGCAACCGCGGGGGAGATGCCTTCAAGCCGGTCTTCAAATTCGTCGCTTGCTGCATGGAGCGCCGCAAGCGTTGCCGCGTCCGGCGCCCAATATTGCCGCTCGACCGCCTCGATAAGCCGCCCGGCAACACGGGCCGAAGCCTTGGGGTTCAACTCGGCAATGCGGTGGCGCATCGCCTCGTCGAGCACATAGGTTTCGGTAATCCGCTGATAAACCCAGGGCGCGACCTCGCCGGTCGTCGCCGACCAGCCCATCGTTGTCGTGACATGCCCCTCGATCTGGCGGACGCCTTCATAACCGTGGCGCAGCAGCCCTTCGGTCCAAACGGGGTTGAGGATGCGGGTGCGGGTCTCCAGCGCAACCTGTTCTTCCAGCCGCCGCACCTTGCCCGCGCCTTGCGTCTGGTCGCCGATATAGACAGGCGCCGCCTCGCCCCGGGCGCGGGTGACGGCCCGGCTGATGCCACCAAGCGCATCGACATATTGGTCGATCGCGGTGATGCCAAGCTCGACGCTTTCAAGGTTCTGATAGGCGCAGTCGACCGTCTTCAGCGCGGAGGCAAGGATCGCTGCCTGCCGCACCGGCGCGCCCTTGACGCCATAGGCATAGCCTTTTTGCCGCTCGAAACTGTCGGCGAGTTCATTGGGGTCGGTCCAGGTGCTGGCGTCGATCATCAGGTTGACGTTCGCGCCATAGGCACCGTCGGCGTTGGAGAAAACGCGCAGTGCCGCGGTTTCCAGGTCGCAGCCATGCTGGGCCTGATGGGCCAGGCTGTGCTTGCGGATGAAGTTGTGCTCAACCGGCTCGTCGGCCTCGCTCGCCAGCAGCGCAGCTTGCGCCAACATCCGGGTTTGCAATGGCAGCAGGTCGCGAAACACGCCCGACAGCGTGGCGATCACGTCGATGCGCGGGCGACCGAGTTCGGCCAGCGGCACCAGTTCGGCCCCGGCCAGCCGGTTGTAACTGTCAAACCGTGGCCGCGCGCCCATCAGCGCCAGGGCTTGCGCGATTTGTGCGCCTTCGCTCTTCAGATTGTCGGTGCCCCACAGCACCATCGCGACCGTCTCCGGCAAATGGCCCGAGTCGGCAAGGCTGCGATCAAGCAGCCGCTGGGCCTGCGCCGCACCATCGTGCACGGCAAAGGCGCTTGGCAGGCGGAACGGATCGAACCCGTGAATATTGCGGCCCGTCGGCAGAATTTCGGGCGAGCGCAACACATCCCCGCCTGAGACCGGGCGAACATATTGCCCGCCAAGCGCGCGGACGATGCCGTCCAGCTCCTCATTGGTGCTCAGCCCTTTGTCGAGCAGCGCCAGCTCTTTCAGCAGCGGGGTGTCAAGCCGCGCCCTGCCATCAATGATCGCCTCGATCACGGCATCGGCGATCACCGCTTCGCGGGCGGTAGCGGTGGCCTTCAGCATCGCTGCGCGCTCGGCCCGGGTGGCGGGCTGCCCGGCGATGTGCAGGCCTTCAGGGATCAGGGCGCACTCGATTTCGTAAAGCCGCTCCGCAAGCGCGGTCACATTGGCGCCGTCAAGATCAAGCGCCTGCGCCTGCTCGGCGATCAGCTCGGCCAGCAGGCCCGCTTCGTCAGAACCGGGCTCGGCCCCGCGCCACCGGTCAACCGACGCTTTCAGATCGGCCAGGCCCTTGTAAACGCCAGATTGCGCAAGGGCGGGGGTGAGATAGCTGACCAGAGTAGCGCCCGAGCGCCGCTTGGCGAGCACGCCTTCTGACGGGTTGTTTGCAGCGTAAAGATAGATGTTCGGCACGTCGCCGATCAGCCGGTCCGGCCAGCATTTCGCGGTCATCCCTATTTGCTTGCCGGGCATGAATTCCAGGCTGCCATGGGTGCCGAAATGGAGCAGCGCGTGCGCGCCGAAATCCTCGCGCAGCCAGCGGTAAAATGCTGCAAAAGCATGGCTCGGCGCAAACCGGCCGGAAAATAGCAGCCGCATCGGATCGCCTTCAACGCCGATGGCAGGTTGGATGCCAATGAAAACATTGCCAAATTTTGCGCCGAGAATGTGCACCGAGTTACTGTCGGCCTGCAATTTGCCGGGTGCCGGGCCCCATGACTGCTCGATCTCGGCCAGATATTGTTCGCGCGCCACGATGCTGTCTGCGGCCACGCGCGCATGCACATTGGCGTCTGCGCCAAACCGCGCGGCATTGCCCTCCAATATGGCCCGGCGCAGGGCATCGGCACTGGCGGGAATTTCAACGCGGTAGCCTTCACCTGCCAGCCGCCTGAGTGTCGCAAGCAGCGATTCGAAAACCGACAGGAACTGCGCGGTGCCGGCGGCGCCCGCGCCCGGCGGGAAGTTGAACAGCACGATGCCGATCCGCCGTTCCGCCTCACGGGCATGGCGCAGCTCAACCAGCTTTAGCACGCGTGCGGCGAGCATTTCGGCGCGCTCCGGGCAGCTCTGCATCGCGCGGATCCGGCCGGTCGTGGCAAATACGCAGCCCCGGTCGCACCCGGTGCAAGCGGAGTCGCTGCCATCTGACCGGCCCCCGAACACCATTGGTTGCGTGCCGCCGTCAAGCTCGGGGATGGCAACCATCATTGTCGATTCGAGCGGCAACAGGCCTTGCGGGTTTTTCGCCCAGCTTTGCAGCGTCTGAAACTCGACCGGATGCGCCGTCAGATAAGGCCGGTCGAGCCGGGCCAGTGTTTCTTCGGCAAGCCTTGCATCATTATAGGCAGGGCCACCGACCAGGCTGAAACCCGTGAGGTTGACGACTGCGTCAACCACTGGCTCGCCGCCGCGCATGAACAACCCTTCGATGGCCGGGCGCCCGTCGAGCCCGCCGGCAAAGGCCGGGATGACGTTTAGCCCCTTGGCTTCAAGCGCCGCGATCACGCCGTCATAATGACCAGCGTCGTTGGCAAGCACGTAAGAGCGCAGCATCAGCACGCCCACGGTGCCGCGGGCACCCCGCTTCATGGGCAAGTCGGCTGCGGATTTGGCTATGCGGCCGGGAAGGGCAGGATGGTACACGCCCACTTCCGGATAATCGCGCGGCAGCCGTGCCGCCATCGTGCCGCGCAATGGGCGCCGGTCGCCATCGGCATAGCGGTCGATCAGCGCGCGGACCATGTCGATGACATTGTCGTCGGATGCGGCCAGCCAATATTGCATGGTCAGAAAATAGGCGCGCACGTCTTGCGCTGTGCCGGGGATGAACCGCAGCAATTTTGGCAGCCGCCGCAGCACCGCCATTTGCCCGGCGCCTGAGCTTTTGCCCGCCTTGTTGGTGCCGCGCAGCTTCTTGAGCAGGGCAAGCGGGCCGGTCGCCGGCTTGTCCATGCGGTAGTCACCCATGCGGGTGAGCTTGACCACCTCGCTGGCCGACATCAGCGCGACGATGGCGTCGCACTGTTCACGCCGGGCCTGTAGCGCGGGCATGACCGCGCGGATATGATCTTCGAGGAACAGCATCGTCACCAGAATGATGTCCGCTCCGGCAATGTCGGCGCGCGCCGCCTCCAGCTTTTCAGGCGCCCCCTCCCAGTCGGCGGCAGCGTGAAAGCCAATGGTGATGCCGGGGCAGTCCCGGTCAAAGGCGGCCTGCGCGCGCTGGACCGCGCCCGACAGATGATTGTCGAGCGTGACGATCACCATCCGCACCGAAGCGGGTTCAGAAGCGGCGCGATTACCGGGCATAATGCGCCTTTGCGTCGTAAAGCGTGTCGATGGAAATCGCGCCGATGCCTTGTTCTGCGGCATAACGCTCGGTGTTGCGGCGCGCCTTGCCGCGAACGAAAAATGGAATCTTCAGCAGTTCGCGCTCGGCCTCGGGCGACCACCCCGAGGGGACAGGCGCGGTGGCCAGTGCCTCGCCGGGTTCAGGGGCGTGCTCAGACTGGACGTCGGCGGATGGCTGCGGCGCCGCAGCAGCCGCGGACCCGTGCCCAAGATGGCTGGCGCCAGCGACGTCTGAAAATTCGAAATCATCGCGGAACATGGTGAGCAGATGTTCTTCCAGCCCCATCACCAGCGGATGCACCCAGGTGTCGAACAGCACATTGGCGCCCTCGAAACCCATTTGCGGGGAATAGCGCGCGGGAAAATCCTGCACATGGACGGGCGCCGAAATCACCGCGCACGGAATCCGCAGCCGCTTGGCGATGTGGCGCTCCATCTGCGTACCCAGCACCAGCTCGGGCTGGAGCGCGGTGATGGCATCTTCGACGGCCAGATAATCATCGGTGATGAGCGGCTCTACGCCAAAATGCTGCGCAGCATTTTTTAGCTCGCGGGCAAATTCACGATTGTAGCAGCCAAGCCCGACAACGTCGAAGCCCAGCTCGTCGCGGGCCACATAGGCCGCGGCAATCGCGTGCGTCGCGTCGCCGAATATGAAGACGCGCTTGCCGGTGAGATAGGTCGAATCGACCGAGCGGCTCCACCAGGGCAGGTTCGACGTGTCCAGCGCTGCGGCCGGATCGACACCCGCCAATTCGGCGACCTCGGCAATGAAGGCACGGGTTGCGCCATGGCCGATGGGGACTGTCCGCACCGTTTTCTGGCCAAAGCTGCGCTCAAGCCAGCGCGCGGCCGTATCGCCAATCTCGGGGTAGAGCAAAATGTTGCAATCGGCCGCGCCAATGCGGGCAATGTCGGCAGGCGTGGCACCCAGGGGCGCAACGCAGTGGACATCCACGCCCAGCAGGCTCAGCAGCCGCGTCACCTCGATCACATCGTCGCGGTGCCGAAAGCCAAGCGCAGTTGGCCCCAGCAGATTAGCGCGCGGCCGCCGGCCTTCGCGAGGGGGCGGCGCGAGCGTCTTGTCGGCAAGGGCGCGCACGAGCTGATACAAGGTTTCGGCAGCGCCCCAGTTTTCCTTGCGCTGATAGCTCGGCAGCTCAAGCGGGATGACGGGAACGGGAAGCTGCATCGCTTCGGCCAGGCCCGCCGGGTCGTCCTGAATCAATTCGGCGGTGCACGAGGCGCCAACCAGCATGGCCTGCGGTTTGAAGCGCGCATAGGCATCGCGCGCGGCCTGCTGAAAAAGCTCGGCTGTGTCCTTGCCCAAGTCGCGCGCCTGAAAGGTGGTGTAGGTGACGGGCGGGCGCTTGCCGCGCCGCTCAATCATGGTGAACAGGAGGTCGGCATAGGTGTCGCCCTGCGGCGCGTGCAAAACATAGTGCACGCCGTTCATGGCGGTCGCGACCCGCATCGCGCCGACATGGGGTGGCCCCTCATAGGTCCAGACAGTGAGCTGCATCAGACCCTCAGCACGTCACGGCGCCGGAGCGGCCGTGCAAAAAGTTCCGCCAGATCACCCGCCTGATCGAAGCCATGGATGGGCGAGAAGACCAGCTCGATTGCCCATTTGGTCGTCAGCCCTTCCGACTCGAGCGGGTTGGCAAGGCCCAGCCCGCACACGGTGAGGTCGGGCCGCGCGGCGCGCACCCGGTCAAGCTGCCGGTCGACATCCTGGCCCTCGCTGATCGTCGTCGCCTGGGGCAGCAGCGCCAGCTCCTGTGCCAGATGGCGGCGGTGAAGATAGGGCGTGCCCACTTCCAGCGGCACCATGCCAAGTTCCGTCGCCAGAAACCGCGCGAGCGGCACTTCAAGCTGCGAATCGGGCAGGAAGAAAATGCTCTTGCCGGCAAGCTTTTCCCGCGAATGTTCGATCGCGCGCTTGGCCCGTTCGCGGCCCGGCGCAACCACCCGGCGGAACGTCATTTCGTCAACGCCAAATGCCGCAGCCGCTGCATGCAGCCAGTTGGTGGTGCCTTCCGCGCCGAACGGGAACAGGGCATCGAGCCGGGTGGCGCCACGGTCTTCGAGCGCGCGCGCCGTCTCCCCCAGAAAAGGCTGCGCCAGCAGAAAGCGGGTGCCAGGACCAACCGGCGGCAAATCGGCCGAGCGCCGCGCCGGCAGCAGGCGCACGGGCGGCAGGCCCATGGCATCGAACAACCGGACAAACTGGTCTTCGACGACATCGGGCAGCGCGCCGACGATCATCAGCGCGGGCATGGCGCTGGGCGCCTCGGCGGGCAGTTCGGGCACCAGCGCGGCAAGGCAGGCGTCTTCGCCCTCGGTAAAGGTCGTTTCGATGCCGCTGCCCGAATAGTTGAGGATGCGCACCGCCGGCGCGTGCCTGGCCGACAGGCGCCGGGCCGCGCGCGACAGATCGAGCTTGATGACTTCGCTTGGGCAGGAGCCGACCAGAAACAGCATCTTGATGTCGGGCCGCCGCGTCAGCAGCCGGTCAACCACCCGGTCCAGCTCTTCGTTGCAATCAACCATGCCAGCCAGGTCGCGCTCTTCGATGATCGCGGTGCCAAAGCGGGGCTCGGCAAACACCATGACGCCTGCCGCCGATTGCAACAGATGGGCGCAGGTGCGCGAGCCGACGACGAGGAAGAACGCATCCTGCACTTTGCGATGCAGCCAGATGATCCCGGTGAGGCCGCAGAATACTTCACGCTGCCCGCGTTCTCGCAGCACCTTGAGTTCGCTTGGCGGGGCGACACACCCGGCAGCGGCCGAAGGGATTGTCAGCGTCATGCAGCCGTCGCCAGCGCGCGCGACTCGGGCGCCGCCTGGGGCGTGCCGGTCCCCTGCAGCTGCGCCACCCTCAGCTTCCACAAAAACTGCGCAGCGTTGATGACATAGCTTGCATAGGCCGCGAGCGCGACAAACATCCGCGCCCGTTCAGTCCCAATGCCGGCGAACAGCATCACCAGATAACCGGTATGCAGTGCCAGCACGAGCATGCTGAACACGTCTTCCCAAAAAAATGCCGGCACGAACAACCACTTGCCGAACACGACCTTTTCCCAGATCGAGCCGGTAATCATGATGGTGTATAACGCGCCGGTTTTTACGATGATGGAGACCGTCGCCGTAAAGGCGCCGTCGCCCGTCGCCAGGTAGCGCAGCACCAGGGCAAGGCTGACCAGGAAAATGAGAAACTGGATCGGCGCGAGCACGCCCTGCACTAGCGTCCACACGCTTGCATCGCGGCGAAGGCGCTGCTCGGCCGTGTAGAGCGCCCTGCCCGCCGGCGGGGCTGAACTCTCGTGAGGTCGGCGTCGTTGCATCGCTCTCCCGCCCCTAATTGGTGCAGCGGCAAGGCTACGTCAGGGTTGCTACGAGTGTCAACTAATCATGACGTCCAAATATATTTACATATGCTGCGGTGCGGGGTAGCTTCGGTGTTGTCAGGGGAAAGCAAAGTGCTTAGCCTGCTGAGTCGCAGGGGTAGAAAGTCCAACAGGGACATCCCTTGTCGCGTATTGCTCGAAAGGCGCGTTGCACCAGGCTGGGAGAGCCGGGCATGACATCGATACTTGGATTTGGACGGGTCCAGCTAGCCTCCGTCTATCGCCTGAACCTGCCGCGCTGGCGGGGGGGGGTGGATGCGGCCAGGCCAGGCCAAGCCGCTGGCGCCGCCCAGCGCCGCGTCGCTTACATCGCTTGTGGAGTATGAAATCATCCCGCGCCTTGTTGCATCGCATCCGCCGGCGTTTTTTGCCGGTGATCCTGTCGCCCTCGCGGTGGACCCGCTGAACGCCATCACGATGGCCGATGTTGATGTTTTCGCGCCGATGACGCTGCAGGTCGAAGCGGACCTCCTGCTCGATTATGTCGAGAAACTGCTCGCGCGCGGCGTGACGGTCGATTGCATTCTGGTAGATCTGCTTGCCCCCGCAACCCGGCGGCTTGGCGAATATTGGGAGGATGATCGCTGCGATTTCGTCGATGTGACGATGGGGCTCTGGCGCCTTCAGGAAATTGTCCATGAACTTGGCACCCGGTTGCCAGCGGAACGTCGCAGCCCGTTTGAGCTGCGCGCGCTGTTCGCCTCCATGCCCGGCGACCAGCATAGTTTTGGCGCTGTGGTGGTCGAAGAAATGTTTGCGCGCGAAGGGTGGCTGACTGACAGGCTGAGCGAAGCGACGCTGCCTGATCTTCTTGAACGCGTGTCGGCAGATGTTATCGACCTTGTCGGGCTTACGGTGAGTTGTGATGAACATGCCAGAGCGCTCGCGACGACCATCCAGGCGCTGCGGCACGCTTCGCGCAATCCCGATGTAAAAATAATGATCGGTGGCCGGGCGGCCATCGCCGATCCTGGACTTGCGTATGAGGCTGGTGCCGATGGCACTGCTGCCGATGCCCGCCTTGCCGTTTGTGTCGCAAAGGATCTTGTCGGTGCCGTCAGGCCCGAGATTAGTGCTTGCGGCTGACCATGGATAGCCATAGGACCACGCCGGCTGGTCGATGAACAAACATCTTGCGCCTTTTGTGCCCCGGCCGTTCAAATCTCCGGAGACGCTCCCCGGTTCGCTAACGGCGAATGTTGCTGCATCGTTGCTGGGGTCTGTCGGCGATGTTGCCATGGTGCTGGACCCTTCCGGCATCATCCTCGATGTGGCGATTGCCGAGCCTGAGCTTATCGCGCGCGGCTTCGAAGAGCTGGTCGGGCAGCATTTCTTTGAAACACTGACGGTGGAAAGCCAGGACAAGGTTGTCGCGATGCTTGCCGATGCGGCAAACGGCACACCGGCCCGGTGGCGGCAGGTCAACCACCGTATCGGCGGCGGCGATGTTCCGGTGCGCTATCTGATCGTGGCGCTTGGCCAGGAGGGGCGGCTGATAGCGATTGGGCGCGACATGCGCTCGGCTGCCGTCATGCAACAGCGGCTCCTGCAGTCGCAGCAATCGCTGGAGCGCGATTATATCCGGCTGCGTCAGGCCGAAGCGCGGTATCGCCTGTTATTCGACATGGCGGCCGAGCCGGTGCTGATCGTCGATGCTGGCACCCGCCGGATCAGGGAGGCCAACCCGGCCGCGTGCCGGATGTTCGGCCTGAAGGAAAATGCGGCCGGCGACCAGCAGATCAGCAGCCTGGTCGACCCGCAGGATCGCGATACGTTCATGGCGCATCTGGGTGCGGCGGAAGCCACCGATTCGGTCGCGCCGCTCATGCTGCGGCTGCGTAACGGGCAGGGATCGGCACAGTTTTCGGCCCGGCTGTTCCGGCAGGCGCGCACTGCGTTGCTGCTGGTCCGGGTAATGACGGGTGTTGAGCCGGAAGGCCATGAGCATGACCGGGCGTTGCGCGATGTCGTCGAGCGGATGCCGGATGCGTTTGTCGTTGCGGATCGCGACCTGACCATCCTTACTGCCAATTCGGCCTTTGTCGAAATGGCCGAGATGTCGTCGATTGAGCGGGTGCGGGGCGCAAAACTTGGCCAGTGGCTGGGCCGGCCCGGCATCGACCTTGATCTGATTGTGGGCCAGTTGCGCGAGCATGATGTGGTGCGAAATGTGGCCGCGGTGCTGATTACCGCCACCGGCACGCAGGAAGAAATCGAAGTTTCCGCCGTGGTCGCGCCGACCGACGGGGGCGATTGCTATGGTTTTTCAATCCGCAATGTTGGCCGCCGGCTTCGCGCCATCCCGGTCATCGACCAGCAGCTACCCCGTTCGGTTGAGCAACTGACCGAGCTGGTCGGCCGGATGTCGCTGAAGGAAATCGTGCGTGAAAGCACCGATCTTATCGAGCGGCTGTGTATTGAGGCTGCCCTGTCCTACACGTCGGACAATCGCGCTTCGGCGGCCGAAATTCTAGGGGTTAGCCGGCAGAGCCTTTATTCCAAACTGCACCGCCACGGGCTTGGCAATCTGGTGGGCGACGCAAACGAATAGACACACGCCCGCCGGGGCAAAAGTGTCAAAAATGTTTGACGGTTGACTGCGTCAAGTATAGTTTTTCGGCCATGGCCCGTACCACGACTCCGGCGATTTTTGCGCCTTACCCGGCGCTACGCGACGTGCTGGAGCTGCTCAAGCCGATAACCTGGTTCCCGCCGATCTGGGCGTTCATGTGCGGTGTGGTTTCTGCCGGCCAACCGCTGGCGCCGCGGGTTGGCTTTGTCCTTGCCGGGCTCCTGCTGGTGGGGCCGCTGGTGTGCGGCACAAGCCAGGCGGTGAACGACTGGTTTGACCGGCATGTCGATGCGATCAACGAGCCGGGCCGGCCGATCCCGTCGGGGCGGATTGGCGGAAATTGGGGGTTGCGGGTCGCGGTGATCGGCACAGCGTTGTCATTTTTCGTGGCGCTGGCGATGGGTCCGTGGGTGCTGGCGGCGACCACCCTCGCGCTCATTTGTGCCTGGGCCTATAGCGCGCCGCCCTTCCGTCTCAAGATGAGCGGCATCTGGGGGCCGGGCGTCGTTGCGCTCACTTATGAAGGGCTGACCTGGTTTACCGGCGCCAGCGTGATGGCGGCAGCGTTGCCGCCGTCGCCGGTGCTGGCGGTGCTGCTCCTTTATAGTCTGGGCGCGCACGGCATCATGACGCTCAATGACTTCAAGGCGGTTCGCGGAGATTTGGCGACGGGCGTGCGGTCATTGCCAGCGATGCTTGGCGTGGCGGTGGCCGCGCGGGTCGCCTGTGTGACGATGGCTGTTCCGCAGGCGCTGGTCGTGCTGGTGCTGCTGCATGAGGGGCATGTGCTGGTTGCCGCTGCGGTCAGCGCATTTTTGGTCGGTCAGATTGCGCTGATGGCCCGGCTGCTGGCCGATCCTGTTCAGCGCGCGCCCTGGTATAATGCCACCGGCACCACGCTTTATGTGCTGGGCATGTTGATTGCGGCGCTTGGTCTTGGCCGGGCGGTGGGGCTGTGAGCCGCGCGGTGCCGGTTACGGCCGGTTCTGGCCGGGCGGGGCTCGGCTGGCTGGGGATTGTGCGGCTCGGGCTGGTGCAAAGCGCCATCGGGGCCATCGTCATGCTGGCGACGTCGTTGCTCAACCGCGTTATGGTGGTTGAATATGCGCTTCCGGTCGCGCTGCCGGCGGCGCTTGTTGCGTGGCATTATGCGGTGCAACTGTCGCGCCCGCTATGGGGGCATCGGTCTGATACCGCGCGGCGGCGCACGCCGTGGATCATCGGCGGCATGGCAATTCTGGCACTGGGCGCGGTGCTGGCGGTGCAGTCCACCGGGCTGCTGGCGGCGAGCTGGGGCGGGGGGATCGCACTTGCGGTGCTCGCCTTTGCGATGATCGGCGCGGGTGTCGGCGCGGCGGGCACCTCGCTGCTGGCGTTGCTGGCGAGCGAAACTGCGCCTTCACGACGCGCGGCCGCGGCGTCGATTACCTGGGTGATGATGGTGGCCGGCATTGTCGTGACGGCGGCAATTGCAAGCAAGCTCCTCGATCCTTTTTCGTTCGAGCGGCTGCGGGCAGTGGCCTGCTCGATAGCACTGGGCGCCTTTTGTGTCGCGCTTATCGCGGTGCTCGGCGTCGAGCGGGCGCCCGCTAGCCCGGACGAGGCGCGAGCGCCACAGGCCGAGCCGTCCGCGCCCGTCGGCAGCTTTGGTGATGCACTGGCCGAAATGATGGCAGATCCGCCCGCGCGCCATTTCACGATGTTCGTGTTCCTGTCGATGCTGGCCTATTCGATGCAGGATCTTATTCTGGAGCCGTTTGCCGGGCTGGTGTTTCACTTCTCGCCGGGGCAATCGACCGGGCTTTCGGCAACGCAGCACAGCGGCGTGCTGATTGGCATGGTGGTCGCGGGTATAGGCGGAAGCGCCTTTGGGCAAGGAACGCCGACCGCAATGCGCCGCTGGATTATCGGCGGGTGCCTGGGCTCGGCGGCGGCGTTGCTTGGGCTGGCGGTGGCGGCGCGATTTGGCCCCGGCTGGCCGCTTTCAGCCAATATCTGGCTGCTCGGCTTTGCCAATGGGCTGTTCGCGGTGGCCGCAATAGGCGCGATGATGAGCCTGGCGGGCGCCGCCGGGCCGGGCCGCGAAGGGATGCGCATGGGCGTGTGGGGTGCGGCACAGGCCGTCGCCTTTGGGCTTGGCGGGCTGACCGGTGCGGTCGGCGTGGATGTCGGCCGCGCGCTGATGGGGGCGACCGAGCGGGCGTTCATGCTGGTGTTCGGCGCCGAGGCAATGCTGTTCGTTTTGGCGATGTGGCTGGCGCTTGGCGTTGCTGCCATTCGCCCGGTGCCACCCATCGCCCGATTGACCCGAAAGGCTGTGATATGATGAACGACGCCGTGTTCGATGTCGTGGTGATCGGCGGCGGCCCATCAGGGGCAACCGCTGCGACTGACCTGGCCCGGGCCGGGCGCCGCGTGATGTTGCTTGACCGCGCCGGGCGCATCAAGCCTTGCGGCGGCGCGATTCCGCCCCGGCTCATCAAGGATTTCGACATACCCGAGCATTTGCTGGTCGCCCGCATCAACGCCGCCCGCATGGTCGCGCCGTCGGCCAGGGTGGTTGATATGCCGGTGGGCGATGGCTTTGTCGGCATGGTTGACCGCGATATGTTCGACGAGTGGCTGCGCGCCCGCGCCGCGCTGGTCGGCGCCACGCGGAAAACGGGGACATTCGAGCGGCTGGAGCGAGACGCTGACGGCGTGTCGGTCGTTGTATTTACGCAGGCGCGCGGCGGGGCCGAGCTACGGGTGCGCGCTCACGCCGTGATTGGGGCGGACGGTGCCCGATCAGGCGTTGCGCGCGCCGCGCTGAAGGGCGCCGACCATGTGCCCTGCGTTTTTGCCTATCACGAAGTGGTCCGCGCGCCGGCCGGGTCAGACACGACTGCCGGATATCACCCCACCCGCTGCGACGTGGTGTATCAGGGCAAATATTCGCCCGATTTCTACGCCTGGATTTTCCCGCATGGCGACACCGCCAGCATTGGGGTGGGCAGCGCCGAAAAGGGCTTCATGCTGCGCGATGCGGTGGCCCGGTTGCGGGCTGAAAATGGCCTTGGCGGCTGTGAGACGGTGCGGTGCGAGGGCGCCCCCATTCCGCTGAAACCCCTGAAGCGTTGGGACAATGGCCGTGATGTGGTGGTTGCCGGTGACGCCGCGGGCGTGGTCGCGCCGGCTTCTGGCGAAGGGATTTACTACGCGATGACGGCCGGTCGGTGCGCCGCGCAGGCCGTCGACCAGTTTCTTGCAACAGGCAATCCGGCGGCGCTGCGGCGTGCACGCAAAACCTTCATGAAGGCGCATGGCCGGGTGTTCTGGGTGCTCGGCATGATGCAGCATTTCTGGTATCGCAGCGACCGGCGCCGCGAGCGCTTTGTCAAAATGTGCGCGGACAAGGATGTGCAGGCGCTTACCTGGCAGGCGTATATGAACAAGGAACTGGTTCGGGCAAAGCCCCTGTCGCACTTGCGCGTCTTTGTGAAAGACATGGGGCATTTGCTGGGGTCTGCGGCTTGACGCCATGACCCGGGCCTGGCTGTTTCCCATCGCTGTCGCTGCGGTAGCTGCCACCTGCGTTGCCGCCCTTGGCGCCACGATAACCGTTACGGACGCCTGGTATGATGCCCTGATCCAGCCATCATGGGCGCCGCCCGACATCAGCTATGGCGTTGTCTGGACGGTGATTTACGCCCTTATTGTATATGCCGCCGCCACCGCCTGGCACGCGATGCGCCAGCCGCGCAATGCCGAAGTGCTGATTGGCCTGTTCGCGCTCAACGGCTTTTTGAACGTGTTGTGGAGCTTGCTGTTCTTCCGCCTTCACCGGCCGGACTGGGCGCTGGTCGAAGTGGTGATCTTCTGGCTCTCGATTGTCGGGCTTGTTGTTTACATCCGGCCACATTCGCGCCGAGCCGCCGCATTTCTCCTGCCCTACCTCCTCTGGGTGGGGTTTGCCGGCTATCTCAATCTGCGGATCGTTCAGCTCAATCCGCCGTTCGCGTGAGCATTTTTGCGGGCGCAGCGGCGTTTTTTGCCAGCGGTCTTGCGGCTGATATCGTGCTGGCGGTGTTGGCAGCGGAGGCGATATGGCTGGTTGCCGGCGCGCGCTGGCCGGTCAACAAAATGCTGCTGTGCCTGCTGCCCGGCGCATTGATGATGGTGGCCCTGCGCGCGGCATTGACCGGGGCGGGGTGGCACTGGGTCGCGCTGGCGCTGGCCGCGTCATTCCCCGTCCATATTGCCGATATCCGGTCGAGAAAATAAGGGCGGGCCAGGCACAGCGCCGAACCCGCCCCAAATTTTTGCGCCAATGCGCGCCAGATTTAGCTGTTGGCCTTCAGATAGGCGATCACGTCAGCGCGCTTTTGCGGATCGGCCAGACCAGGATAGGTCATCTTGGTGCCGGGAACGACACGCTGGGGCTTTTCCAGATACTGAAACAGCTTTTCGGGAGACCAGGTGATGCCGCTATTCTTGTTGGCAGCCGAGTAGTTATAGCTAGCGACGGTGCCGGCGGCGCGGCCGACAATGCCATGCAGCATCGGCCCGATCGCGTTTTTGTCGAGCGCGTGACAGGTCTTGCAGGCAACAAACAGCTTTTCGCCGCTGGCCGCGTTGCCCGTGAATGTGGCGAATTTTGCGCCGCTCAGGGTGTCGATGCTGGCCGCCGCGACGGCACCTTTGACAGAGGCAACGGCGGCACCCGCGGCGTTGGCTGCCATGCTGCCGGCCTCGGTTGCGGCATTGCCGGCATCCGCCACCATGCCGCCGGCCGCGTCAGCCGTGTTGCTGGCGGCAGCGGTGACGGAATCGGCGGCTGCCATCGCGTCTTCTTTCGCCTTATCCGCTTGCGAACATGCCGAAAGTGCAAATACCGAAAGGGCAACGCCGAACGCCACGTTGCTCAAGCGCTTCACCGAATGTGATTGCATTGTGTTTAGCTCCTACCATCCAACGCCGATACCCCGGCGGGTTGGACACCTCGCGAATCGTGCGGAAATGTCCTGCGCTGGTTACAATGAATCGGCCAATTGTCGAAATGACTTTGTGTCTTGCCGGGTCGGCATCGCACGCGAGCGCCGGCGCAAAACACAAAAAGGGGCGACCCGTGCCCGGACCGCCCCTTTGCATGATCTGTAAGAATTCTTAGCGCTTCGAAAACTGGAAGCTGCGGCGGGCCTTGGCGCGGCCATATTTTTTGCGTTCGACCGTGCGGCTGTCGCGGGTGAGAAAACCTGCCGCCTTCACGGGCGCGCGCAGCACCGGTTCATATTTGGTCAGCGCCTGGCTGATGCCATGCTTTACGGCCCCGGCCTGGCCCGAGAGGCCGCCGCCCTTTACCGTGCAGACCACATCATACTGGTCCACGCGCTCGGCAACGCCGAACGGCTGGTTGATGACGAGCCGCAGCGTGGGCCGCGCAAAATAAACGAGCTGGTCGCGCCCGTTGATGATGATTTTGCCTGAACCCGGCTTGATCCACACCCGCGCCACCGCATCTTTGCGGCGACCAGTGGCATAGGCGCGGCCCTGCTTGTCGATGATTTGCTCGCGCAGCGGCATCGGCTCGGGCTTGGGGCCTGAGTTGTTTGCCGCCACAACATCGCCAAGGTGCGCGGTTGCCGGGGCTGCTGCCTGGCCCGATGTGATCCCGGCGAGATCGGAGAGAGACTGACGCGTATCGGACATTAGTTGCCCACCTTGTTCTTGCGGTTCATGCCGGCGATGTCGAGGACCTGCGGGTCCTGCGCCGTGTGCGGATGGTCAGCGCCTGCATAGACACGCAGGTTGCGCATCTGGTCGCGGCCAAGCGGGCCGCGCGGAATCATGCGCTCAACCGCTTTTTCCAGCACGCGCTCGGGGAAGCGACCTTCCAGCACCTTGCCTGCCGACACCGCCTTGATGCCGCCTGCATAGCCGGTGTGCTTGTAGTAGATCTTGTCCTGAAGCTTTTTGCCCGTGAAGCGGATCTTGTCGGCATTGACGACGATGACATTGTCACCGCAATCGACATGCGGGGTGAAGCTCGGCTTGTGCTTGCCGCGCAGCACATTGGCGATGATCGTCGCGGCACGGCCTACAACAAGGCCATCGGCATCAACGATATGCCATTTCTTTTCCACCTCGTGCGGCTTGGCCGACTTGGTGGTCTTCATCAGCGCCTTCATGGGCCTTGGACCTTTGCTCAGGGTAGTGCGGTTGTGTCAAAATGATGAGCGCTGCCCGTTTCCAGGCAGCGCTGATGACGGCCATTTAGCCGCGAAGTGAAGAAAGTCAAGCAGCGCCGCGACGTTGCTGACGGGTATTATAATACCATGTGTAGTTTGGCATAGCTGACGACGACGGATTTGGGGGCGGCGGCACCGCTGCCCAGCGTCGTTTCGCGACGTTCCCGGCCCTCCACGATCAGGCCGGTACGCTGGTCGATTTTCTGGAAGCGCTCAGTGACGATGTGCGCCGCCGGCAGCGCCCCGCTTGCGGGAACATCGCCGCTGGCGCGCGTTTCAATCACGACAAACCCGCCGTCTGCCTGCCGGTAATGCTCCTCGCCGCTCAGTCTCACCGGGGCGCCGGTCGGCGAATTGGCGGCGATGGTGACGGGCCTTGTCGTTTCCAGCTCAGCCTCGGTCAGGCGGGGCCCGACGATTGGCGGCAGCAATCCCTTCAACAGCGCAAACCGGCCGGCCGGCGGCAGCGCCGCCAGGGCCGCGGCGACCTGCCGGGGTTGTTGGGGTTCGCCGGGTCGGGGCGGGCGGGCGTGTCCGACTACCCGGTTGATGCCTTTGACGAGCGCGGACCACACCGCCGCTTCGTCATCAATGCTGCTGGGGGCGCCTTGCGGGTCGAGCCGCATCACGATTGCCCGCCCGAACAGGTCGCGCAGGCCCGCGGCAAACAGGCCGGCCGGCTGACCGGAGGCAGGGGCTGTGCCCGAGATGGGGCGAACCGTAACGACCAGCCCGTCCCCGCGGGATGAGAAGGTGATGCGCCGCTCAAGGCGGTACCGCTGCTTGCCCGACGGGTCGCTGCGTTCCTCGGTTTTGATGTGCGTGAACGGCCGGTTGAGCGGCGGGTTGAAGGCGATGGGGGGTGGTGGGCTGGTCGCCGCCAACAGCAGGAGCGGTGCCAGCGCGAGCGCTGCGCTACGCCCCATGCTGGCGCCGGCCCAGCGCGTGCGCGGCCATTACCGCAGCCATCACCAGGAGCGCGCTGTTCACCTGGTGCGCCACCGCAATGCCAATCGCAACGCCGCTCAGCAAGGTTGCGATACCAAGCGCGATTTGCAGCGTCACGAGCACCGCAATCGCCGTCGCGGAGCGGCGGGCGCCCGTTGCGGCTGCCCGCCATGCCAGCAGCCCCAGCCCGGCAGCGGCCGCAAAGGCGAACCAGCGGTGGATGAACTGCACGACGACAGGGTTGTCCAGCGCGTTGCGCCAGGCCGGCATCATCATCGGTGCATCGGCGGGGAACAGCGCATCGCCCATTAGCGGCCAGCTCGAAAAGGCATAGCCCGCATCAAGCCCCGCTGTGAAGGCGCCGAACATGATCTGCACCAGCAGCAACGCCAACGCGCCGCCCGCCGCCAGCCGCAGCCGCGCCGCGCGGGCAAGCGGGAAGGCGGCCAGCGCACGCAGATCAAGCGCTGTCCAGACGATGCCGGCCAACAGCACCAGCGCTGTCATCAGGTGCACGGCAAGCCGCACATGACTGACATCAGTGCGCACGGACAGGCCGGAGGCGACCATCCACCAGCCGATTGCACCCTGCAGGCCGCCGAGCGCGAACAACGCCGCCAGTCGCCAGCCATAGCCCACGGGAATCTGGCGCCGCAACGCAAACCACACCAGCGGCACGGCAAAGGCCAGCCCGATCACGCGACCGAGCAGCCGGTGGACATATTCCCAGAAAAATATCGCCTTGAAGCCCGCCAGCGTCATGGCACGGTTGAGTTGCTGATATTCGGGTATCTGCTTGTAATGGTCAAACTCTGCCTGCCAATCAGCCTGGCTGAGCGGGGGGATGATGCCGCTGACCGGCTTCCACTGCGTGATCGACAGCCCTGATTCGGTCAGCCTGGTGATGCCGCCGACCGCGACCATCAAGATGACGAGCGCGGCCACGGCAAACAGCCACCGCATCAGCAATTTTGGGTCGGCACGGGTCTGGATGGTGGATTGCATAAGCATCAACGGTCCTTAGCCGCTCGCGCCGCCCGCGTCATCCCGTTCATTCCAGCGGGCGGCGGGGCATTTCGAAATGATATATTGTAACTTGCCCCAGAAACTGCCACAGCGCGGCGATGAGCAGCTTGTCCACCGTGCAACCGCCCTTCGCCGCCAGCATGAGGCTGGACCAATGGGCGATTGGCCTTTCCGGCCTGTGCGCTGTCCATTGCCTGGCAAGCGCGGTGCTGGTTGCGCTGGCGGCGTCGGCTGGCGGCTTGTTGCTGAGCCCGGTTTTTCACGAGGTTGGCCTGTCGCTGGCGATTGCGCTTGGTACCGTGGCGATGGCGCGCGGCGCCCTGACGCACGGCCATATGATGCCCGCGGCAATTGGGGCGCTGGGTTTGGGGGCAATGGCGGGGGCGATATCGCTGCCGCATGACGGGTCCGGCGAGACGGTGTTCACGCTGGTCGGGGTCGGCCTGCTCGCGCTGGGGCATGATCTGAACCGGCGCGCGGCGCACTGACGCTTGCTGCGCGGCGCTGGCGCGCCTAGTCTGTCGTTATGGGCGGGCATCATCATCATCATGAACATTCCGGCAAGGCGCTGGCTGATGCCGCCCGCGGGACGCTGGAACGGTCTGGCGAGCAATGGACCGCGATGCGCGCGCAGATTTTTGAGGCGCTTGCCGGGTTTGACAAGCCCGCATCCGCTTATGACATTGCCGACGCTGTCTCCAAGGCCCAGGGGCGCCGGATCGCGGCCAACAGCGTATACCGCATCCTTGACCTGTTCGTCGGCGCAAATCTGGCGCGCCGGGTGGAAAGCGCCAATGCCTATGTGGCCAATGCCCACCCCGATTGCCTGCACGACTGCATTTTCCTGGTGTGTGACACCTGTGGGCAGACCGTGCATCTCGACGATGATGCGATAACGGGCGGGGTGCGGTCGGCGGCCCGCGCGGCCGGTTTCTCGCCTGTGCGCCCGGTCATCGAAGTGCGCGGCAAATGCGCCGGGTGCGACTGAGCGCGCCGGATAACGGGCGGTACTATCATGGCAAAGATCCGGCTGGACCAGTTGCTGGTCGAGCGTGGCCTGGCGGAAAGCCGCACCCGTGCGCAGGCGCTGGTGATGGCCGGGCTGGTGTTCGTCGGCACACGCCGTCTCGACAAGCCGGGGCAGATGATCGCGGCCGATGCCGTGCTTGACGTGCGCGGGCGCGACCACCCCTGGGTATCGCGCGGGGGCGTGAAAC
The DNA here is from genome assembly GCA_021732445.1 of Sphingomonas sp. Taxonomy (GTDB): domain Bacteria; phylum Pseudomonadota; class Alphaproteobacteria; order Sphingomonadales; family Sphingomonadaceae; genus Sphingomonas. The sequence goes on from JAKFUZ010000006.1 coordinate 108,975, forward strand.
TGGCGCATGGGCTTGACCATTTCGGCTGGCAGGTGTCGGGCGCGGTCGCGCTTGATGTCGGGTCATCGACCGGGGGTTTCACCGATGTGCTGCTCAGCCGCGGTGCCGCCCGGGTTTATGCGGTGGACAGCGGGACCAACCAGCTTGCGTGGAAATTGCAGCAGGACGCGCGGGTCGTGGCACACGAGCAAACCAGCGCGCGGGTGCTCACGGCTGCGCATATTCCCGAGCCGGTGGACCTGATCGTGTGCGATGCCAGTTTCATTTCGCTTGCCAAGATATTGCAGGTGCCTCTCGGTTTTGCAGCGGCAGATGCCCGGGCGCTGGCGCTCGTCAAGCCGCAATTTGAGGCCGGGCGTGATGAGGTGGGCAAAGGCGGGGTGGTGCGCGACCCGGCGGTTCATGCGCGGGTTTGCGATGCCGCCGCGGCCTGGTTTGCCACACAGGGCTGGGTGGTGGAGGGCATCACGCCAAGCCCCATCACCGGGCCACATGGCAATATCGAGTTTCTGCTTGCTGCCCGGCGCTGACGGGAACAGCGCATCTTTTCCGCAGGGCATCTGGCGCTTCCCGTTCCGGGCAATGGTCTTGCCCAACCTGGCGGATTGCGCCAAAGCGGGCCGCACCAACCGCCTATGATACCCACCCCCTTTGTCAGCCAGTTTTGAGGCATATGGGCATTGCGCCCAACGCCCCGGAGGTCAGCACCGTTGAGCGAACTTGCATCCAAAAGTCAGTTGCGATGGGCTTTCTTGCGGTGGGCGGTGGTTGTTGTGCCACTGGTTCTGCTGCTCGGATTCGCGTCGGCCAGCCTCGTCCCCATGGGCTCGGGCAACCGCTGGTACCAGGCGCTGGTCAAACCTGAGATCACGCCGCCTGACTGGCTGTTTCCGGTGGCGTGGAGCGCCTTATATGTGCTGATGGGGCTTGCCGTGTCGCTCATCATCCACGCGCGCGGCGCGCGATTGCGTGGCCAGGCGATTGCGCTGTTTGTCGCTCAACTGGCGGTTAATTTGGTGTGGTCGCCGATTTTCTTTGGGGCGCATCAGGTGTTCAACGCGCTATTGGTCATTGGCGTCATGTTTGCCCTGGCGGTTGCCGCGACGCTTGCTTTTGGTCGGATCAGGTCGGTGGCGGCGTGGCTGATGGTGCCGTATCTGGTGTGGATAGTGTTTGCCGGCGTGCTGAATTTTCGTATCCACCAGCTCAATCCCAACGCCGAAACCCTTGTGCCATCGGCAACGAGCACCCAAATTCTGGAATAGGCTGGTGAGGGATTTTTGAACGATGCAGTCCGAAAACCGATTTTTCGATGATTTCGCCAAGTTCGTAAATGGTGCTGCGGGCACATTTGCTGGCATGGGCCGCGAAGCCGAGGCCGCCGCGCGGGAGCGCGCGCGCGACTGGATTGGCGGGCTCGATTTCGTTTCGCGGGACGAGTTTGAGGCGGTGAAGGAAATGGCGGCGGCGGCGCGGGAGGAGGCCGATGCATTGCGCACGCGGGTCGCAGCGCTGGAGGCACTGGCCGAAAAACAGGCGGCACCGGCGCCATCGACCACCCCGGCGACCGCCAGACGCCGCAAGCCGGCTGACCCGTCCTGAGCCCTTTTCCACAGCTATTTGGTGCGGCAATCAGCTTGACGCTTGCGCGCAGTCCGGACGCTCGCCACAATATTTTGTGTGTGTTGGCGTCAGCGAGGGCCACAGGTTGAAACTGGATGAAGTCGAGGATGAACGCGAAGATGCCGCGCCCATCGACATGCTCGAAGATTATTATGCCGCGCATGGCTGGGATCATGAGCGCAGCGATGATGAGGTCGTCGCTCATGTAAAGGGCAGTTGGACGCAATATGAGCTGCGCGCGCTGTGGCGTGAAGAAGACGGCGTTCTCCAGTTTCTGGCCTTTCCAGACATTCGCGTGACGGACGAACGGCGCACCGCTGTTTATGAAGCAATCGGCCTTATCAACGAGCAGCTTTGGGTCGGCCACTTCGAGCTATGGTCGTCGAGTGGCATTTTGCTGTATCGGCACGCCGCGCTGATCGATGGGGGGGATGGCAGCACGATGTCGCTGGCCACCGCCGAATTGCTGGTCGAATCGGCAATTGACGAGTGCGAACGCTTTTATCCGGTGTTTCAGTTCGTGCTTTGGGGGGGCAAGACGCCCAAAGAGGCGATGGCCGCCGCCCTTACCGAGACTCAGGGCGAGGCGTGATAGCGGGCGACCTGTGGCTCGTCGGCTGCGGCAATATGGGCGCCGCGATGCTCGGTCGCTGGGTTGGGGCAGGGGCGGACCCGGCAGCCATTACCGTGATCGATCCTGATATGCCCATGGTGCCGCCGGGGGTAAAACTGGTCGCGCAAATGCCAGCCGGGCCGGCGCCCGACACGCTGGTGCTGGCGATAAAGCCGCAGCAGCTCGCAGAATTTGCCGGTAGCCTTGCTCCCTGGCAGGGAACCGCGCCGCTGGTCCTGTCTATTCTGGCTGGTGTTGAGGCAGCGACGCTTGGCGAAAAGCTTGCGGCGTCGCGCGTGGTGCGGGCGATGCCGAATCTGGCCGTTGCGATTGGTCGCGGCGTAACGGCGCTGTTCAGCGACACCGACGAGGCGAGCGCGCGGGATGCCGCGTTGCGGCTGATGCAGCCGCTGGGGCATGTCGAATGGATTGACGACGAACGCTTGTTCGATGCGGTGACGGCACTGTCGGGGTCTGGCCCGGCGTTTTTGTTTCGTTTCATTGGTGCGCTGACCACGGCCGGTGTGGCGATTGGCCTGCCTGAGGATGTGGCAGCGCGGCTGTCACTCGCAACGGTGGACGGCGCAGCGGCGCTTGCCGCGCAATCCGCGCTGTCGCCTGGAGCGCTCGCGGACCGGGTGGCGAGCAAGGGCGGGTCCACGCGCGAAGGGCTGGACGTGCTCGACGCCGATGATGCGTTGACTCGGCTGCTGACGGATACGCTGGAGGCCGCGCGGCGCCGCAACAGCGCGCTGGCCGAGGCTGGGCGATAACCGGCGCGGTCGCGCAGCGGCTAGCTGCGGCCCATAAAATATTGCGCGCGCTCATCGGCGGAGATCAACCCTTCGAGCACGGCCCAAAACCCTGTCACCGCGCCTTGCCCGGCACTTGCATAAGCGGTCGAGAGCCGGGCGCGCACGCCTTCAAAGAGCGCGGTTTCAAGCGCGACCCCGGCTTGAGTCAGCCGGAGCAGCCGCTGTCTGCGATCGTGCACGCCCAGCCGGGTTTCGATCAACCCGCGCTCGCTCAGCTCGTTGAGCACCCGGCCAAGCGATTGTTTGGTGATGGCAAGGGCTGCGAGTAGCTGGCTCACCGTAAGGTTCGGCCGCCGGGCGATGAAATACAACGCCCGGTGGTGCGCCCGGCCAAGCCCTTCGCGTGCGAGCGCGTCATCGGTAACTGCGGTGAGGTTGTTATAGCCGAAATACATCAGCTCTATGCCACGCCGTACTTCAGCTTCACGGAGGAATAGCGGAGATGCAGAAGCGGTTGAGGCGGCCATGTTGACCGAGTTTGCCGCGTTCCATAAGAGGGTCAAGCCCTTAAACGCGCGGTGATAAAATGTTGGATAACAATAACAGTACCGGCGCGCCCAGTCTTTCCTTCGCCATCGATCCGCACCCGATGCCCGTTGCTGCGCAAATGCGCGAACAGCTCATCGCAAACCCCGGTTTCGGGCGTGTTTTTACCGATAATATGGTAACGATCCGCTACAGTCAGGCGGCCGGCTGGCATGATGCGCGGCTGACCCCAAGGGCGCCCATCCAGATGGATATGGCGTCGGCCGTTTTTCATTACGCGCAGGAAATATTTGAAGGCATGAAGGCGTATCGCCTCGTCGATGGCGGGGTCGGCCTGTTTCGGCCTCAGGCCAATGCGCGGCGCTTTCGCGCTTCGGCCGAACGGATGGCGATGGTGCCGCTTCCCGAGTCGCTGTTCGTCGAATCGGTGGAGCGGCTCGTGCGCAGCGAGCGGGACTGGATACCGGCAATGGAGGGCGGTGCGCTATACTTGCGCCCCTTCATGATCGCCAGCGAGGTGTTTCTCGGCGTCAAACCTTCGGCGGATTATGTTTTTGCGGTGATTGCATCGTCAGTCGGCGCGTATTTCAAGGGCGACGCATCGGCGGTGTCGCTTTGGGTGTCGCAAGAATATACCCGCGCGGCGCCTGGCGGCACCGGAGCCGCCAAGTGCGGCGGCAATTATGCTGCAAGCCTTATCGCGCAGGCCGAAGCGGTTCGGCGGGGGTTCGATCAGGTGCTGTTCCTCGATGCGGTCGAGCGTCGCTGGATCGAGGAACTCGGCGGCATGAACGTGTTTTTTGTGATGGATGATGGCGCGCTGATAACGCCTCCGCTCACCGGAACCATCCTTGCCGGCATCACGCGCGACTCGCTCATTACGCTGGCGCGCGAGCAGGGGCTGGTGGTGCGCGAGGCGCCTTATGCCATCGACCAATGCCGTGCCGATGCGGCGAGCGGGCGACTGCGCGAGGCATTTGCCTGCGGGACAGCCGCGGTGGTCACGCCGATTGGGCACATGGCGATGGGCGACGACCGGTTCACCATTGCAGGCGGCGGGGCGGGGCAGGTTACGGCTCGGCTCCGGCAGGCGCTGGTCGATCTGCAACGCGGTGCCGCGCCCGACCCGCATGGGTGGCGCCACCGGCTCGACTGAGCGATAATTCGCGCAGCGCCCCTTTTCATCCGATCAATCGGGTCTTAAAGCACCGCGCTCTGCTGGGGCGTCGCCAAGCGGTAAGGCAGCGGCTTTTGATGCCGCCATTCGTAGGTTCGAATCCTGCCGCCCCAGCCAGCATGTCGTTGTCCGCCGCTATCGCGCATGGTTGCAGCGCAACAAATGTGGCGCGCCGGCTGTCCCAAGTGCCCGTCTGATGGTCTAGGAAATGCGCAGCACCGGTTCGGCCAACTATTCCGCTGGCCTCGGCCCGGTTTGATGATGCTGGACACGCGCGAAATGACGATGCCGTGCCCGGCGTGCAATTCGGCAATAACTAACCCCTGCAGGGCCAAGCTTACTCAACCGTGCCTGAAACAGGCTAACGGATCACATCGAGAGAGGAACGTAAAAACGGCCCGGTACAGGCCTGCTCGTTGCATGATACAAATAACAGGGCTGCCGCCGGGCCGGATCGACCGTTAGTAGGGGCGGATTTCTTCGCCGCGCCAGCCGAAAAACAAATCGAGCATGTACTTTCTCCCATATGGCGCCTCGATTGGACGCATAGCCAAGATTAAGGAGATTTTAAGCATAAAGCAATGGCTTCCGCGCGACTTTGACCCAGAGTTGGTATGGGTGCGCTGCGTGCCTTAACGCTTCCTTTAGCGCGATCGGGCTATACCCGCTGCGATGTCTTGCCTCATCCCCATCACGCCAGCCCGGCTGGCGCTGTCGCGCGCCGCGGCCGGGGCGCGGCCGCCGGCATCCGGTGTGACCGAGCCGGGGCAGGGGCGGCGCTTCCTGATTATGGCGGAAATTGCCAATTTTGTCGCCTTGCGCCGCCAGCTCGGCGCGCGACGGGCGGACTCGCTTACCGTCGATGTCGCTGGCTGCCTGGGCGAGCATCTCGGCGATGTAGACATCGTTGTCGTCGGGCGCACGCAGCTGGAAATTGCCTTTGCCGGGGGGGCGCTCGACGAACTCGATGATGCGCTTGCGTGTGTTCAGGAAATTTTTGCGCAGCCGGTGGAACTCGATGGCGAGCTGTGCACCATTGATATCGCCCTGGGCGCGGCGGCCGGCCGTGTCGCCGCGTCGGACGATGTGCGCCTGGCTGAGGAAGCCGAGGAGGCTTTGGGCGAAGCGAAGCTTAGCGGGGGCGCCGTGGTGCGGGATTTGTCGGTGGCAACGCCGGCCTATGATCGCAAGACCTTGATGGTCGATTTTCGGCGTGGCCTGCAACAAGACGAGTTTTTCGTCCAATATCAGCCCAAGGTCCATCTCAGGCGACAGGAAATCAGCAGTGCCGAGGCGCTGATCCGCTGGCGCCACCCGGTGCGCGGCGTGATCCTTCCGGGGGACTTCATTCCGGCCGTGGAGGAATCGCGAGAAATCGGCGCGCTGACTTTGTGGACGCTTTCGCGCGTGATTGCCGACCAGAAGGCGCTGGCCGGGCAAGGTCATGATTTGACCTTGTTCATCAATATTTCCGGGCAACTTCTCGCGGACCAGACATTTGTGGCGCGGGCCTGCCAGATTGTTCGGGATTGTGACGCGAAAATCGGGTTCGAGATTACCGAAACCTCGGTTATCCGCGAGCCGGAGAGGGCGATTGGGCATCTGCGCGTTTTTGCCGACATGGGTATCGTCATTGCGATTGATGATTATGGTGCGGGGCTGTCGTCCCTGGCCTATTTGAAGCAGCTCCCGGCGCGCGAATTGAAGATCGACAAGTTGTTCGTGATGGAGCTGACCAGCAGCAACCGTGATCCGCTGATCGTGCGCTCGACCATTGACCTGGCCCATGCGCTTGAAATGGAAGTTACCGCCGAAGGCGTGGAAACGCCGGCGGCGATGGCGCTGCTGAGCGTGATGGGGTGCGACATGGTCCAGGGTTATCTCATCAGCCGCCCGATTGGCGTTGATGGGCTGAAGCAATATCTCGATGAAGACCGGCATCTGGCGGCGAGCGCCGAGCCTCGTGCAAGTTTCATCCGCCCGGCCAGCTTCTGGAAAAGCACCTAGCGCGGCGCGTTAGCCTGGCCTTAAGGCTGCGATGCTAGGAATGCACCATGCATAGCCCCGCGAAACTGCCTTTAGCATTTTACAAAGCCGCGGTGCTGGGCATTTGGCTATTTGGGCTAATGGCGGGGCCCTATTCGGTTTCGGCAGCAACGTCGTCGGCTCCAGTAGCAAATTTTGGGGCGATGGTGGAGCGGGCGCGGGCAGAAATGGTCGCCAATCCAACACTTGCCGTTCGACGTGCGGAGCAGCTTGAGAAAATTGCGCTTTCCGGTCGCGCTAGCGGATGGGAAATCGAAGGCTTGGCTACAGCAAAATGTATACAAGCCGAAGCGAATTTGCGGCTTGGAAACACGGCCAAGGCACAAAGTCTGATTCAGGCCGCGATTGCGGCGCTACCGGTCGGCGCGTCGACGTCGCACGTCATGGGCTATATTCTTTTGACCCGTGGCGGCATTTTTGCGGCAAAGCCAGATATTGTACGCGCACTTGTAGATTACCAGGCCGCATATAGAATTTTTCACAAATTTGAGGACAGCAGAAGTCAAGCAATTTCACTTCTTTATATTGGTGCACTATATAGTGACGCTGAAGATTTTCACAACGCGCTGAAATATTTCAGTCAAGCACTGGACAATTCTGCGCTTGATCCAAATCTTTCTCTATCAATTTACAATAATCGTGGCAATGCTCTGACGCAGGCAGGAGACTATGTTGGTGCCAGCGACGATTATGCCAAGGCGATTGAGCTTGCCCGAAAGATGAAAAGTGCCACTTTGGAAGCACGAATCCTCCGCAACCTCGCCGGCAGCCAGCTAAATGCCGGGCATGTTGATGAGGCGGAGCGGACGATTTCGCTGGGCATGCGGCTTTCGCGACAGGACGACGCGTCGTCGACGCATATGCAGTTTGTGAGTGCGGCGGCCCGCGTGGCGCTGGAGCGCGGGCGAGTGGGTGAGGCGACCAGCTTGATCCGCAAGGTTTTCGCAGGCGTTAATTTGGCCGACACATCGCTGCCATTTCGCAACAGCCATGAAACGGCGGTGGCCATTTTCAAGCGTATTGGCGAACCCGCGCTTGCGCTTGCGCATCTTGAAGCCATGAAGCGGCTCGATGACGAAACGACCAAGCTGGCGGCCTCAAGCAACACCGCGCTGATGGCCGCTCGGTTCGACTATGCCAATCAGAACCTGAAGATCGCAAAGCTGCGCCAAACCGAGCTTGAACGCACCGTTGAGTTCGAACAGGCGCGCGCGCGGTCACAACGCATGATTTTTGCCGGTGTGGTGGTGGCCACGATGATCGGCGTTGGCATGCTGATCTTCGGCCTGGTGACGATCCGCCGCAGCCGGAATGAAGTGCGCGCGGCCAACGTTGACCTTGCGCGCACCAACACAGCGCTTCAACGCGCATTGGCGGCAAAAACCGAATTCCTGGCGACGACAAGCCATGAAATTCGCACGCCGCTCAATGGCATTTTGGGGATGACCCAGGTCATGCTTGCCGACTCGTTGCTGCCCGAATCGGTTCGCGAGCGCCTGGTCGTCGTCAAAAGTGCCGGCACGACGATGCGCGCGCTGGTCGACGACATTCTGGACGTGGCGAAGATGGAAACCGGCAACCTCACCATTGATGCCGTGCCGATGGATCTGCACGCCACCATGCACGATGTGTCTCGCCTGTGGGCCGAACAGGCAATGGCGCGCGGCGTTTCCTTTACGATTGATTTGGACGATGCGCCCAGGGCAATCGAAGCCGACCCGGCGCGTATCCGCCAGATTGTGTTCAACCTGCTGTCGAATGCCATGAAGTTTACGCATGATGGCTCCGTGACGATCCGTGCATCGGCGGAGGCGGGCGGCATATTGCAGGTTGCGGTGACGGATACCGGCATCGGCATTCCGCTCGACAAGCAGGCCGAGATCTTCGAGTCATTCCGGCAGGTGGATGCAGGGACGACTCGCAAATATGGCGGCACCGGCCTTGGCCTTGCCATATGCCGCAACCTGGCCCGTGCCATGGGGGGCGACGTGACGGTGCGCAGCGCGCCGGGCGAAGGGGCAACCTTCGCCCTCACGCTGCCGCTGGTTCTCGCAAGCGCGCCCGCCGTCGCCGACCCTGGCCAGCCATCGGCGCGAGGGCTGTTGATCGTGGAACGCAACCCGATTTCCGCCAGCATGTTCCGCGCCCTGCTTGAACCCCATGCCGGCGAGGCGTGTATGGCGCGCAGTGTGGAGGACGCGATCGAGATTGTCCGGCGCGGCGGGATAGATGCCGTGCTGATCGATTCAGCCACGTTGGGCGCATCGGCTCGGCCGGCCAGCAAGCTTGCTGCGCTGGTGGAGGCGGCGCGCGGCGCGCCGGTCAATCTGCTGTCGGAGCGGTTGACGCCGAAGCAGCGCACGCGCTGGCAGGCGTGCGGCCCCACCGCAATTATTGAAAAGCCGATTGGGCGTGCGCATTTGGTCGATGCTTTGTATCCTCAATCGCGGTTGACCAACACCGGATCGGGTAGCGATGGGGTTGCTTCCTATGCCGCCTGACTTAATTGGACAGCCGTTTTGACCTATTGACCGCGGGGGCGCTTCGCGGGTTTGGACCGATACGTTATGAATGTCCTGTTTGTTGAAGATGATCCGATGAACCGCCGCGTGGTGAAGGACATGCTTGACGTGGCAGGCGCGGTAATGGTCGGCGCCGAGAGCGCGGAAATCGGCCTTGCCATTCTCGACCAGCAAAATTTTGACATTATTCTCATGGATTTACGTATGCCGGGGATGGATGGCATGACCGCGATCGGCCATATCAGGCAGCGCGCCGATGCAAAGTCGAGCATCCCCATCATCGTGCTCACCGCCGATACCGCAGTAAACCTGCGCGATGATTGCATGCTTGGCGGGGCGGATGAGGTGCTGTTCAAGCCCGTGGCGATGGACTCGCTGTTTGATGCCATTGGCAGGCTGATGGCCCGCAACATCCCGGGCGACGGGCTGATCGGCTAACCCCGAAAGCGGCGCGCGCTGCGCTGTCGTTCCCCCCGTTTTCATAGCAATATCGCAATAACGTGCACCTGATGTGGGGCACTGGGAGGCCGTTTGGGTGCTATATTGGCTCCGCTACCCAGCCAGTGCCCCAAGCGGAGTTGTGACGATGACGGATACGATACTCGACCGATTGCTGGTAACACTGGATGTGGCGGTGGATGCCTTGGCGGTTTGCGAAGTGGCGAAAGGCAAGCGGCTCGTCGGGCAACCGTGCAGCGAGATTGAAGTGCATTATGTGCTCGCCGGGACGATGTATCTGAGCGTGCCGGGGCGCCCCGCCATTGCCTGTGGTCCGGGCAGCGTTGTGCTTGTTCCGCCAAATCTGGCCCGGCAGATTTCGGCCGACCCCGGCCCGGCCAATGAGGTGATCGCATTTGAGCGCTGCCTTGGTGCCGAAAACAGCCTTTTGTGTTTCGACGCGGCGGAAAATCAGGTCGGGGATTTGCGGTTTGCCTGCGGCACAATTTCCGCCAATATCTCGGGTTCGTTCGGGCTGCTTGACACGGTGCGTCACCCGATTGCGGAGGATTTGAGCGACGAGCCGGCGGTGTCGGCGGCGTTGTCGCTCATGCTCGCGGAGATAGACCGGCCCGGGCTTGGCTCGCGCGCTCTGGCGGGGGCGCTGATGAAGGCGTGTCTGCTGGTTCTGCTCCGGCGGCATTTTGGGCGCAGCAAGCACGAAACCAGCCTGCTGAGCACGTTGCGTGACCCCCGGCTGGGCAAAGCGGTGACGGCAGTGCTCGATTGCCCGTCCGCGCGGCACAGCGTTGCCGCGCTTGCGTCCGTGGCGGGCATGAGCCGTTCAGCATTTGCGCGCGAATTTTCGCAGGCTTTTGCAATGAGCCCGATGGAGTTCGTCGCCAAGACCCGGCTGCACCATGCCGCTGAGCTGCTGCGGTCCACCACGATGCCGGTCAAGGTGATTGCGGCTAATATCGGCTTTTCGAGCCGCAGCCATTTCAGTCGCGCCTTTCGCGATGGCTATGGCGCCGACCCGAGCACCTATCGCCGCGATTCGGTGTTGCAGCTCCCGGCAAAGGCGCCAAAATTTGTGCCGCCTGCCCGTGCGAACGGCGCAGGCCCCGCGTTCTTCGCGATGGCCTGAGGCTCGGCCGAGGCGGGGGCCGACAGGTCGGTTCGGCCTCGGCCGGCCGGCATGGCGACCGTTGACGTGTCGGGTGATGTGCCGGGCGCTCACGTTGTGTGTCGCCTGGTCACTGTGCCATCCGCGGCAGCATCGCCACCCCTGCGCTTGCACCCTTGCACTGCCTTGGCTGAATGTTGCGCCATCTGTCTGGAGGCCCGACCGGGAATCGAACCCGGGTGCAAGGATTTGCAGTCCTCTGCGTCACCACTCCGCCATCGGGCCGGAGCGGGCGCCAATGCGCGGGTCGCGCCGCGCTGTCAACTGGCGCACCATAAAATTCGCCCGCGGCTTGGCGCGGTGCGGGGAGCGCGATACAAGCGGCTGAATATCTTAAGTGTGTTGCATATGTAAAACAGTTGTGCAACAAGGAGCCGCTATGCAACCGACCGCACAGATCGCCGGATTCGCGACCGACTATGCCGCAATGCGCAACGCGATGGTCGTTAGCCAGTTGCGTCCGAACGCCGTCAGCGATCCGCGCGTCGTGGCGGCGATGGCGAAGGTACCGCGCGAGCTGTTTTTGCCCAAAGCGGTGGCGGCGCAGGCATATTGTGATACAGCTCTTGCGCTGGGCAATGGGCGGATGACCAACGGGCCGATCGCCACCGGCCGTCTGCTCAACGAGGCGCAGTTGCAGCCGGGCGACGCGGTGCTGCTCGTCGGGGCAGGTGGTGGCTATGTCGCCGCGGTGCTTGCCGAACTCGTCGCGCGGGTGGTGGCCGTGGAGCCCGATGCGGCGCTGCTGGCAATTGCGCGGCCGGCGCTTGCCGGTCTGGCGGCGGTAACGCTGGTTGCGGCACCGCTGGAGCGCGGCCATGCCGAGGGCGCGCCCTATGATGCGATTATCATCGACGGCGCGGTGGAGCGGGTGCCGCAAGCGTTGATCGAGCAGCTCGCCATTGGCGGGCGGATGACGGCGGGGCTGGCTGATCGCGGCGTCACCCGGCTTGCGGCCGGTCGCCGAACAGCAGGCGGCTTTGCGCTTGCCGCTTTTGCGGATGTTGACTGCGTTGCACTGCCCGGTTTTGCAGCGCCGAAGGTTTTTGTGTTTTGAGGGGCGTCATGACGAAATATTGCCAAACCCTGCTGCGTGGTGCGGCCGCTGCGTCGCTTGTGGCGTCGGCTGCTTCTGCCGAGACGCTGCAAGAGGCGCTCCGCCGCGCCTATGAGACCAACCCGACGCTGGCCGCGCAACGCGCCGGGTTGCGGGCAACCGATGAGAATGTTCCGATCGCCCGGGCAAGCGCGCTGCCGGCCGTGCAGTTGCAAAGCAGCTATAGCGAAAATGTCATCCTGCCAATCACCGCATTCACGGCGCCGTCGCGGACATCGCAGACGCAGGCCAGCCTTACCTATCCATTATATTCGGGCGGCGCGGTGAAGAACGGGGTCGCTGCCGCAAAGGTTCGGGTTGAAGGCGGGCGTGCCGCGCTGCGCGGCACCGAGGCGGATTTGTTCACCGCTGTCGTTGCCGCCTATATGGATGTGGTGCGCGATTCCGCGGTCGTCCAGCTCAACCAGCAAAATCTGCGCGTTCTCGACGTTAATCTGCAGGCCTCGCGCGATCGCTTTGAGGTCGGTGATTTGACGCGAACCGATGTGGCGCAGTCCGAAGCGCGGCTGGCGCTGGCGCGCAGCCAGCTTGAAACCGCCGAATCACGGCTAATCGGTAGCCGCGAAAGCTATGTGAGGCTGGTTGGTTCGCCGCCCGGAGAGCTTGATGCGCCTCCGCCGCTGCCGGGGCTGCCAGCCGATGCTGACAGCGCCGTAAAAATTGCGCTCGCCGAAAATCCTACGCTTTTGGCCGCCCGCAAGACGCTGGAAGCAACCGGCTATGACATTAAGACGGCGCGCGCCACGCGGCTGCCGACGGTCGATGCCTTTGCGCAGGGCAATTATACCAATTTTCTGGGCACGCTTGGCAGTTTTGGCTCCACGCAGTCGCCGCCGCAGTTTGATCGCACCGCGCAGCTTGGGCTCAGGCTGACGCTGCCGCTTTATCAGGGAGGGGCGCCGGCGGCGCGCATCCGCCAGGCGCAGGCACGCCAGAGCCAGTCGGTGGAGCAATTGACCGAAGCCGAGCGCGGCGTGGTGGCGCAGGCCCGCTCCGCTTTCGCCGCCTATCGCGCGTCGCTTGACGTGATCCAGTCAGCCGAGGCGGCCGTCAGTGCCAACCGGCTGGCGCTGGAAGGTGTGCGGGCCGAAAACAGCGTCGGCAACCGCACCATTCTCGAAATTTTGAATGCCGAGCAGGAATTGCTGAACTCGCAAGTGACATTGGTCACCGCGCGGCGCGATGCCTATGTCGCGGGCTTTGCCGTGCTTGCCGCAATGGGGCATGCCGAAGCCAAGGATCTGGCGCTCGTGAACGGCCCGCTCTATGATCCGACGGTGAACTACCGGCGCAGCAGCCATGCCGCGTTTGACTGGAGCAACCGGCGCGAGCCGGCACCGACCGGCACCAGCACCGCCCAAACGCCGGCCCAGACCGCCAGAGTGACGCGAAAGCTTGATCCTGCGCTCGATACTGTAATTGACAGCGCTAGCCCAAATAGGTCAGGTATCGCCCCGAAAAAGTGACACGCGACGGCACCGCGGCAAGGCGCCGGCATGTCGCTTAAAAAAAGGGGTTGCACCTATGGGGGACATCAGCACCGAGCCGTCGATGGAAGATATTCTGTCGTCCATCAAGCGGATTATCTCCGAAGATGGTGAGCCTGTCGGCGGCCGCGTGCGCCGGGGAGGCCAGGCCGCGCCTACCGTGGCGGCCGATGCCTATGAGGACGAAGACCTCGGCAGCGACGTGCTCGAACTGAAAGACGCTTTGCGGGGCGCCCGTGGCGATGCCTCAGCGCCGGGCGGCACGGCGGGCAGCGGCCAACTCCATGCAATCAGGGCGCCCGAAGCGGTTGCCAGCGAGCCGCGGCTTGCTCCAGGAACGCCCGCGGCGCTGCCGCCGGTCGGGCTGGCTGGCGGGGCGGCGGCGGCCGGCGGGCGTGACCCGATTCTCTCCGATCAGGCGGCACAGGCCAGCCGTGGCGCGCTTGATGCACTGTCGCGGCTGATGATAAAGCCAGAAGCGCAGCCAGGCATTATGCTTGATGATCTGGTGCGTGACATGCTGCGGCCGATGCTGCGTGACTGGCTCGATTCGCATTTGCCCGGCATCGTCGAAAATATGGTGTCTCGCGAAATCGAGCGGATCACCGGCAACCGTTGATCTGGCGTGCGGCAGTTGCCGCCTTGCCCTGCTTCTGCTTTAACCGCGCCTATGAAGATTGTCCTGTTCGCAAGCGCCATTGGCCTTGCTGTCGCTGCGCCTGCCGCTGCCCGCCAACTCACGATTGATGACGTGACCATGCTGTCGCGCGTGTCGGCGCCGGCGGTGTCGGCGGACGGGCACTGGCTCGTGTGGCAGCAGCGCGAGACGGACCTGTCGATTGACGGCGGCCGGTTTGATCTTTGGCGGCTGGATCTGACGCAAGACGGCGCGGTGCCGCAACAGCTTGTCGCGGAGCACGATGTGAACGAAACCGCGCCGCAATTTTCGGGCGACGGAACGACGGTGTATTTTCAGTCCGACAAGGGCGGGGAAGATGGGGTGTGGGCGGTTGACGTGTCGGGCACCAACGCCCGGCGGCTGACCGATTTCAAGGGCGGAATGGGCGGCTTTGTCGTTGCCCCAACGGGCGACCGCATTGCGATTTTCGCGGACCGGCTGCCCGGCGCGCCGAGCCTTGAGCCACCAACTGCCAAGAAAGCGGCACTGGCTGGCAATGGCCGCAGCTATGACCAGTTGTTCGTGCGCCATTGGGCAAGCTGGGCAGATGGCACGCGTTCCCAGCTTTTCGTGCTGCCGCTTGGGCCACAAGGGGCAAAGGGCAATGGCGTCGCCATCGAGCACGGCCTGGTTGGCGATACGCCCTCCAAACCTTTTGGCGGCCCTGAAGAAGTGTCGTGGAGCGCCGACGGCAAGATGCTCTATTTTGCGCTGCGTGAGGCGGGCCGCATTGAGGCACTGTCCACCAATCTGGATATATTTGCCGCACCCGCCGATGGATCTGCTCCGCCGCGCAATCTGACCGCCGCCAACTTGGCGACCGACACGCTGCCCAGCGTTTCGCCCGATGGCAAGACGCTTGCCTATGTCGCGATGGCGCGGGCGGGCTATGAGGCGGACCGGCAGGTGCTCATGCTGCGCGATCTGGCGAGCGGCACCACGCGTGCGCTCACGCAGGCGTGGGACCGTTCGGTTGGCGCCCTTGCCTGGGCGCCGGATGGCAAATCGCTGCTGGTGACGGCGGAGGACACGCAGGAGAATCCGATCTGGCGGGTCAATGCGTCAAGCGGCAAGGTCGTGCGGCTTACGCAGGCGGGCAATGTCACCGCGTTTCTGCCCATGCGCGGTGGCATCGTCTATGCGATGAACTCGCTGGTCGCGCCCGATGATTTCTTCCTGCAGCCAGCCAGAGGCGGGCCGCGCCGGCTGACGGCGGTCAATGCCGATCGACTGGCGGGAATCGACCTGCCGAGTGTCAGCCGGTTCACCTTCAAAGGCGCCTATGGCGACGCGGTATGGGGCTATGTCGTAAAACCTGCCGGGCTGGCAGACGGGGCGCGGGCGCCGGTTGCCTTCATGGTGCATGGCGGGCCGCAGGGCACGAGCAACAATAGCTGGTCCTATCGCTGGAACCCGGCGCTGTTTGCCGGCGCAGGATACGGCCTGGTGGCGGTCGATTTTCACGGCTCAACCGGCTATGGTCAGGGCTTTACCGATGCCATCCGCAACAATTGGGGCGGGGCGCCGCTAGATGATCTTAAGGCCGGGCTAAAGGCGGCGACTGACCAATTTGCATGGCTAGATGGGGATCGCGCCTGCGCGCTTGGCGCTTCCTATGGCGGCTATATGATGAACTGGATTGAAGGCCAGTGGCCCGACCGGTTCCGGTGCATCGTTCAGCATGATGGCGTGTTCGATGCCCGCGCCATGGCATATGAAACCGAAGAACTGTGGTTTGACGAATGGGAGCATGGCGGCAAGGCGTATCATGAAGACCCGGCCGCCTTCGAGAAATGGAACCCGGTGAACCATGTCGCCGCGTGGAAAACGCCGCAGCTCGTCATCACCAGCGAGGGTGATTATCGCATCCCCTACACGCAAGGGCTGGCGGCGTTTACCGCGCTGCAACGTCTGGGCATCCCCTCACGCCTTGTGGTGTATCCGGGCGGCAGCCACTGGGTGACGAAACCCAAGGAAAGCCGGCAATGGTATCACGAGGTGCTTGGCTGGCTGGACAAATACACAGCCGCGAAATGATCCGCGCATCGTCGCGGCTTGTGCGGCGCGGCATGGCACCGCTAAGGCAGTTGTGATGAGCGAGCTGTCCAAAACCTTCGACCCGGCCGAAATTGAGCGCCGCTGGTATGCCCATTGGGAAGCGGCAGGGCTTTTCCGGCCCGAGCGGCCCGGTGCTGCGCCCTGGACGATCGTCAACCCGCCGCCAAATGTAACGGGCTCGCTGCATATTGGCCACGCGCTCGACAATACGCTGCAGGACATTCTGACGCGCTATGAGCGGCTTCGCGGCAAGGATGCGCTGTGGGTGGTCGGCACCGACCATGCCGGCATTGCGACGCAAATGGTGGTTGAGCGGCAACTGGCCGAGCGCCAGGACAAGCGCACCAATTATTCTCGCAAGGATTTCATCGCGAAGGTTTGGGACTGGAAAGCGGAAAGTGGCGGCGAGATTACGCGGCAGCTCCGCCGGCTCGGCTGCTCGATGGACTGGGCGAACGAGCGCTTCACCATGGATGAAGGCTTCAGCAAAGCGGTGCTGAAAGTGTTTGTCGACCTCCACAAACAGGGCCTGCTCTACCGCGACAAGAGGCTCGTGAACTGGGACCCGGGCCTCGGCACCGCGATTTCAGACCTTGAGGTCGAAACGCGCGAGGTGAAGGGCAGCTTCTGGCATTTCCGCTATCCGCTGGCCGATGGCGCGCGGTTGCCGGATGGCACCGATCATCTGGTTGTGGCGACAACCCGCCCCGAAACGATGCTCGCCGATATGGCCGTGGCGGTGAATGCGGCCGATGAGCGCTATCAATCGGTGATTGGGCAGTTTGTTCTTCAGCCGATCACTGGGCGGCGGTTGCCGATCATCGCCGACGATCATGCCGATCCGGCGCTTGGCTCCGGGGTGGTGAAGATTACGCCGGGGCATGACTTCAACGATTTCGAGGTGGGCAAAAGGGCAGGGATCAAGCCCGCCGACATGCTCAACATGTTCGATGCCAAGGCGAATGTGGTGCAACCCCGTCAATATGGAGTGGTCGACTTCATGATTAAGGCGGGTGCGAATGTTGCACCGATGAAAGGTCGAATTCCAGACCAGTTCATCGGCCTGCATCGTTTCCGCAAGGACGGGGTGGATGGCGCGCGCGAACTCGCGGTTGCGTGGATGAAGGAGCATGGGTTCCTCGAGCCCCATATCGACAAGGAAGGGGCGGAGCACGACGCCGAACCGCGCACCATCCAGACACCGTTCGGCGACCGTTCCGGCGTTGTCATAGAGCCATGGCCGACCGATCAATGGTATGTCGATGCAGCAACCCTTGCGAAGCCCGCGATTGAAGCGGTGCGGGATGGGCGCATCAAGATCGTGCCGAAAAGCTGGGAAAAAACGTTCTTCAACTGGATGGAGAATATTCAGCCCTGGTGTGTGAGCCGGCAATTATGGTGGGGGCACCGGATTCCGGCTTGGTATGGACCAAAGTTTGAAAAGAATGAGCAAGGATTTAAAGTAACCATCTTTGCTGACAATGATGAACCTTTTGTTTTTGTTGGCAATTCTAAGGCAGAGATCTTTGAAGATGCACAGCGGAGGTATTCGGCGATAACCGGGATGGAAGTTAGAATCAGACCGGTCGATCCAACTGACTCAAACTACAAATTTGGTGGTGCTCATTCACGTATCTTAGATGGTGGTCACATTGTCGAAGTCGACCTGTTTGAAGACCCCGACGTCCTCGACACCTGGTTTTCCTCTGCGCTGTGGCCGTTTGCGACGATGGGCTGGCCCGATTCTGACGTGGCGGCGATGGGCCGCTACCCCAATGACGTGCTGATTTCGGGGTTCGACATCCTGTTTTTCTGGGATGCGCGGATGATGATGATGGGGATGCACTTCATGGGCCCGGAGCGCAGCGACCCAAAAGACAAAGTGCCGTTCCGCACGCTCTATCTCCACGGGCTGGTGCGCGCGGCGGACGGGCAGAAAATGTCCAAGTCCAAGGGCAATACCGTCGATCCGCTGGGCCTGATCGACCAATATGGCGCCGACGCGCTGCGCTTCTTCATGGCGGCGATGGAAAGCCAGGGCCGCGACATCAAGATGGATGAGGCGCGCGTCGCCGGTTATCGCAACTTCGCGACAAAGCTGTGGAATGCGGCGCGCTTTGCTCAGGGCAACGGCATTGGCGCGAGCAGCTCGCCTACGCCGCCCGCGGCCACGCTTGCCGTCAACAAATGGGTTATCGGCGAGGTCGTGCGCGCCGTGCAGGCGGTTGAGGCGGCGCTTGCCGACTATCGGTTCGATGGCGCGGCAAACGCTGCCTATCAATTCGTCTGGAACCAGTTCTGCGACTGGTATCTGGAATTCATCAAGCCGGTGCTGGGTCATATGGACGCGCCCGCGAGCGGCCCCGAGGCCGACGAGACGCGCGCTGTTGCGGGCTGGGTGCTCGATCAAATTCTGGTTCTGCTTCACCCGTTCATGCCCTTCATCACTGAAGAATTGTGGTCGAAAATGGGCGCGCGCGAATATGAATTGATCGTAGCAAAATGGCCTGATGTGAGCGAGATAGCGGTTGATCATGCTGCGGGGCGCGAAGTTGACTGGCTGATCGCGCTGGTAAGCGACATTCGTGCCGCGCGCAACGAGCTGCTCGTGCCACCGGGCGCGCGGATGCCGCTGTTCGTGCGCGATGCGAATGAGGAAACGGTGCGGCGTCTTGCGCGGCAGGCAAGCGCGCTGGCCCGGCTGGCCCGCGTGGATGTGGCCGGCGCTGATGCGCCTGCTGGTGGCGCGGCACAAATTGTGGTGGGCGAGGCGACGTTCGTGCTGCCGCTGGAAGGCGTTATTGATCTCGATGCCGAGCGCGCGCGCCTGGCCAAGGGCATCGCGGCAGCGGAAAAGGAGCGCGATGCGCTTGCCGGGCGGCTTGGCAATGCGAGCTTTGTCGAACGCGCAAAGCCGGAGGCTGTCGACAAGGCACGGGCCGACCATGCGGACAAGGCGGCAGAAGCTGAGCGACTCGCAGCGGCGCTGGCGCGGCTCGGTTAGTGGCGACCGCTGCCCCGCAAGCGCGGCAAGGCCATGGTGGCCGTGACCTGACGAGCGGCCCGATTGGGCGCACGCTGCTCCTGTTTGCGCTGCCGACGCTTGCCACCAACATTCTCCAGTCGCTCAACGGCTCGATCAACGCAATCTGGGTCGGGCGGTTTCTGGGGGAAAGCGCGCTGGCAGCAACCTCCAACGCCAACAACATCATGTTCCTCTTGTTTGCCGCGGTTTTCGGTTTCGGGATGGCGGCCACGATTCTTGTGGGGCAAAGCTTTGGCCGGCGCGATATTGATGGCGCTCGGCGGGCGTTCGGCTCTGCAGTCGGGCTGATTTTCTGGTCGTCGGTTGTGGTGGCGGCGCTTGGCTGGGTGTTTGCGCGCGAAATTCTTGCGTTGCTGGCAACGCCGGGTGCGGCGATGCCGCTCGCGCTCACCTATCTGCGGATCATCTTTTTGGGCCTGCCTTCGGCCATGCTGATGGTGCTGCTGACAATGGGCCTGCGCGGCACCGGTGACGCGATGACGCCGTTGTGGTTTGGCGGGGCGGCGGCTTTGCTGGATGCAGCGCTCAACCCGGTGTTCATTCTGGGGCTGGGCCCGGTGCCCCGCCTGGGGATTGCGGGGTCTGCCATCGCATCGCTCATCGCCAATTTTGCCGCGCTGGGCGGTCTGGTCGCCTATATCTATGCCCGCGACCTGACGGTGCGCTTGCGTGGCGATGAACTGCGCTACCTGCTCCCGTCGCGCGCCGCCATGTGGATTATCGTGGTGAAAGGCGTGCCAATTGGCGCGCAGATGATCGTCATCGCCGTTGCCGGGCTGAGCATGTTCGGCCTCGTCAACCGCGAGGGGGTTGATACGAGTGCGGCCTTTGGCGTCAGCCTGCAGCTTTGGGCGTATGTGCAGATGCCGGCGATGGCGATTGGCGCTGCTGTATCGGCAATGGCCGCGCAGAATATCGGTGCTGGCAAATGGGACCGGGTCGAGCGGATCGCGGGCGCGGGGATTGGGCTGAACCTCGTGATTACCGGGGTCATGGTCATCCTGTTGCTGATTTTCGATCGTGAGGTGATGGCGTTGTTCCTGGGCGGGCAAAGCCCGGCGCTGCCGATCGCCCGGCATATCCAGCTGCTCGCGACCTGGGGGTTCGTGCTGTTTGGCGTGACAATGGTGTTGTTTGGCGTGGTGCGCGCGAACGGCGCCGTGCTGGGCCCGCTCGCGGTGCTGTTTGTGGCGATGTTCCCGGTGCGCCTCGGGTTTGCGACCTTGGCGCGGCCGTGGCTTGGCGTCGACGCGCTGTGGCTCGCCTTTCCGCTCGGCTCGATGGCAACCGTGGTGCTGGCCGGGCTGTTCTATCGCTATGGCGGCTGGCGCAGCACGCCGCTGTCGGCTCCGGCTGCCGCCATGGCCGCCCCCGAGCACCGGGAGATGACCGGTGGCAGCGGCACGTCGCCAGCCGGGATTTGAGGCATGTTGGCGCATTGATGTAGCGCGGCGTCCGTAACGTTATGGCGCCGAGATATCGCCTCTTGCGGGATGCTGCGGGATGCCGCACATCTGCACAATGTCCGCACCTTACCCTGCGCTCCGTCTCCGCCGCACCCGCGCTACGCCGTGGAGCCGCAAGCTTCATGCAGAAACGGTGCTGACGCCGGCCGACCTCATCTGGCCATTGTTCATTACCGAAGGAGCCGGGGTTGAGGAGCCGATTGCGTCGCTGCCCGGCGTATCGCGCTGGTCGGTTGACCTTATCGTGGCGCGCGCCAAAGAGGCGGCGGGGCTTGGCATCCCTTGCGTGGCGCTTTTTCCCAATACGCCTGCCGGTCTGCGCACGGAAGACGGGCATGAGGCGCTAAATCCGGATAATCTCATGTGTCGCGCCATCGCCGCGCTGAAGGCGGCGGTGCCCCAGATCGGCGTGCTGACCGATGTCGCGCTCGACCCCTATACCTCGCATGGCCATGACGGCCTTGTCGATGACAAGGGTTATGTGCTGAATGACGAGACCGCTGACGTGCTGACCGCCCAGGCGCTCAACCAGGCGGCGGCGGGCGCCGACATCATAGCGCCGAGCGACATGATGGACGGTC
Organism: Sphingomonas sp.; assembly: GCA_021732445.1. Classification (GTDB taxonomy): domain Bacteria; phylum Pseudomonadota; class Alphaproteobacteria; order Sphingomonadales; family Sphingomonadaceae; genus Sphingomonas. The sequence goes on from JAKFUZ010000006.1 coordinate 130,315, forward strand.
GCGTCGGCCTTATCCGCGATGCGCTGGAAATGGATGGCCATGCCAATGTCCAGATCATGTCCTATGCGGCCAAATATGCGAGCGCCTTTTACGGACCGTTTCGCGATGCGGTGGGCAGTCGCGGGCTGCTGAAGGGCGACAAGAAGACCTATCAGATGGACCCCGCCAATGCCGAGGAAGCGCTGCGCGAAGTTGCGCTTGACCTTGCCGAAGGCGCTGACAGCGTCATGATAAAGCCCGGCTTGCCCTATCTCGACATTATCGTGCGGGTGAAGAGCGCGTTCGAGGTGCCGGTGTTTGCCTATCAGATTTCTGGCGAATATGCGATGATCGAGGCGGCCGTGGCGGCGGGTGCGGCGGATAGGGATGCGATGGTGCTGGAGACGCTGCTGGCCTTCAAGCGCGCGGGGTGCTCGGGTGTGCTGAGCTATCACGCGTTGCACGCCGCTAAACTGCTCGACGGATGATCGAGACCGGGCGGCTGGTGCTGCGCCACTGGGAGACGCAGGATTTGCCGGCGTTTCGCGCGCAGAGCTTTGACGACGAAGGGATGCGCTATCTCATCAAGCTCCCCGATGAAGCGGCGTTTCAGGAAATGCTGGCTCGGCTTGATCTTTGGCGTGACACGCTTGGCCACAGCTTCTGGGCGGTGATTCGCAAGGCTGACGGCGCCTTTTTGGGGCTGTGCGGGCTGAAGCTCGGCAGCCCCGGCACCGCGATTGACGGCGAGTGTGAAATCGGCTGGCGGCTGGGCAAGGAATATTGGGGGCAGGGCTATGCGCGCGAGGCGGCGCAGGCCGTGCTCGACTGGGCATGGGCGCAATTGCCGGTGCCGCGCATTTCGGCGATTACGGTGCTTGCGAACACGCCGAGCTGGGGCCTTATGGAGCGGCTGGGCATGGTGCGTGACCACGCGGCCGATTTTGACCATCCGCTGGTGGCCGAGGGAAGCCCGCTCAGGCCGCACATAACCTATCGCTTAAATCGACCAATTGTTAACCATATAGGCTGATAGGTCACCGGCACGCGCACGGTTCCGGGGCTGGAGCACCGGCGCAACACTGGTGGTGACATGAAGCACGAACATTTTGACCTGACGACGGCCACGGCGATCCGCCCGGACCGGCGCGCGCTGTTTGCCGCCGCCATTCTTGGCGGATCGTTCCTGCTGTTTCTGGTGCAGCCCATGGTGGCGCGGATGGCGCTGCCCCGGCTGGGCGGCGCGCCCGCCGTGTGGAATTCAGCCATGCTGGTCTATCAGGCGCTGCTGCTGGGCGGATATGCCTATGCCCACTGGCTGGGTCGCTTTTCACCGCGAGTGCAGGCGGGCGTGCATATCGGCGTGCTGGGTTTTGGCGCTTTGTGGCTGCCGATTGGCCTCCTGGCGGTGCAGCCCGCCGCCGATGCACAACCGGCCTTGTGGGTGCCGTTGCTGCTTGGTGCCTCTATCGGGCCGCTGTTTTTCGCCATTGCCGCGCAGGCACCGCTTCTCCAGCGCTGGTTCGGCATCGCCCATCCCGGGCAGGACCCTTATGCGCTTTATGCCGCGTCGAACCTTGGCAGTTTTGGCGGGTTGATTGCCTATCCGTTGCTGGTCGAGCCGCTGCTCACGGTAAAAGCGCAGAGCGGGTTGTGGAGCGCAGGCTATGCTGTGGTTGCGGTGCTCGTAATGGCGTGCGCTTGGGCGCTGCCCCGCATTGCCAGCGGCCCGGTGCCGCTGGTTGAGGCTCGTGACAGCGCGCCGCCGCCGCCGGCGCGAACCATCGCGCGGTGGGTGCTGCTGGCCTTTGTCCCTTCGGGCCTGATGCTGGCCACGACAACCTATCTCACCACCGATATTGTCGCGATGCCAATGCTGTGGGTGATCCCGCTTGGGCTGTATCTGGTCAGCTTTTCCGTGGCGTTTGCTGCCAAGCGGGGACTGGCGGATGCCATTACCCGCTTTGCGCCGGTCATCGTGCTGTTGTTTGGCGGTGTGTCGATTGGTGGCTTTCAGCAACTGCCCTATTTCAACGCCGCGCTGGCGCTGGGGTTGATGTTCGTGATTGCCGTGGCGCTGCACACCGCGATGTTCCGCACCCGGCCGGCTACCGAAAGGTTGACCGGATTCTATCTCGCCATGTCGTTTGGCGGCGCGCTTGGCGGCATGTTTGCCGGCCTTGTGGCGCCGCTGGTGTTCAACTGGACATGGGAATATCCGCTGCTCGTGCTCGCGGCGGGCATGTGCGTGCCGCAGGAAATGGTCGTTGGCCCGCTTGGCCGGCTATGGGCAGGCGATGCGCGGCGCCAGCGGATCATGACGCTTGCCTGCGCGCTTGGCGTGCTGCTGCTGCTGGCGGCAGTGATGTCAGCGCCCGCATCGTTTGACAGCGGGGCTACGCGCGGAGCGATTTTTGCCGCGCTGGTGGTGCTCGAAATGGTGGCGCTCGGGCACCGCGCGGCCTTCATCATCGTGTTGACGGGTGCGCTGCTGATCTTTGGCGGGCTGCGGTCGCTTTACCTGTCGCTGGAGCCCGATGTGCGCAGCCGCAGCTATTTTGGCGTGTACACGGTCAACGAATTGCCACGGCAGCATTTCCTGTCGCACGGCACGACCATTCACGGGGTTGAGCTGATGGGAACCCCGGCACGAGAGCGGACGCCGACCAATTATTTCGTCCGCGAATCGGGCATTGCGCAGGCGTTGCTGGCAGCGCCCGCGCTGTTCGGGGAGCATGCGCGCATTGGCGTGGTTGGGCTGGGGGCGGGGACACTGGCCTGTTACGCGCAACCGGGGCAGTCGTGGCGCTATTATGAGATCGACCCGGCGGTGGTGCGGATCGCGCGTGACACCGGGCAGTTCCGGTTCCTCAGCCGCTGTTTGCCCGGGGTCAAGATGATTGTCGGTGATGCGCGCCTCAGGGTGGCGCGGGAGGCACCGAACAGCCTTGACGTGCTTGTGCTCGACGCGTTCTCGTCAGATGCGGTTCCCATCCACCTGCTCACGCTTGAGGCGTTTGCAAGCTATGGCCAGGTGGTCGGCCCGGGTGGCCTGCTGATGGTCAATATCACCAACCGGTTTGTTGATCTGGAGCCGATGCTGGCCGCGGCGGGAAAACATGGTGGATGGTCGTCGGCGACGCTGCTGTACAGCCCGGCCTTGCCGCTTCCCGAGGGTGTTTCGGGGTCGCGGTGGGTGGCGCTGTCGCGCGACCCAGCGGTCATCAGGGCACTGGAGGCGCGCAATGCCCAATGGGTAAAGCTGCGAGCAAAGCAAGGTTTTGCGCCGTGGAGCGACGACTATGCCAGCATCTTGCCGTTGCTGAAATAAATCAGGGGAGCGGCGGCGCCAGCGCCGCAGCCATGGCGCTGACAGCCGTGCTTTGCGCCTGGGCCTGCTCAGCAGCGCGGGCGACGACATCATCGAGCGGCTGATAGGAACTCAGGCCGCGTTGGGCGCGCGCCGTGGCGAGCTGCTCTGCATCCGCAAGAATCGCCAGTGCCTTCGCTTCAAAACTGCTGACTGCCCCAATCGCATTTTGCGCATCCAGCCACGCGTTGCTGCCAGCGGCGGCCCCTTCGGCCGCGCGGATCACGGGCGCCGCTCGCGCCTGTTCCTGCGCAAATCCGGTAGCGGTTGCCGCAAGCCGCCTGTCGAGCGCGGCAATCGCAGAATCGAGCGCGGGGTCGGGCGCCGGGGGGGCTTGCGCGGCTGATGACTCGGCGTCACTTCGCGTTTCAATCGCGCGCGGGAGCAGCGAGGGATATGGTGCGCCATAATCAGCACAGCCCGCCAGCGACAGGGCCGATAGCGACAGGGCCGATAGCGGCACGAGCAAAGCCAAACGTGACATGGCGAAAACCCTATGCCGGCAAAGAAGCTTGCGCAACGGGCTTGCACATTATGTGCCCTCCCTATATTGCACCGCTTCCCGCGCGCCCGTAGCTCAGCTGGATAGAGCATCAGACTACGAATCTGAGGGTCGGACGTTCGAATCGTTCCGGGCGCGCCAGTTTTTACCGCCGAATTTGCGGCCAGCGCTTACTGCGTGGGGGCCTGAGCGTTGCCGGCCTTGGCGTGGGCATAGGCCTGCGTGCCCAGGTGAAAAACCCGATCTTCCGGCAGCACAGTTGCGGGCGCGATGATGGCTGCGGCCTCCAGCGATTGATAGACCGGGCCGAAATCGGTGCGCAGCGTTTGCTCCAGCAGATCCTCGAAGCTGTCGATAACGAAATAGGTCTGCTGAAAATCGTCGATCCGGTAGTCCGTCTGGAGCAATCGCTTGAGATTGAACCCCAATCGGTTGGGCGATGGATCATCAAGCGCAAACCGCGATTCGGCATAGGACGAGACAATGCCCGAGCCATAGAGTCGTAGCCCCGCCGCTGTGTCGATCAGGCCAAATTCCACTGTGTACCAATATAATCGCGCCAGCTTTTCGATGGCGCCTGCGCCGGCTGCCCGCTGCCCGCCCTTGCCATAGGCCTGCATATAGTCGGCAAACACTGGGTTGGCGAGCAGCGGGACATGGCCAAAGACGTCATGGAAAATGTCCGGCTCTTGCAGATAATCGAGCTGTTCTGGCGTGCGGATGAAGCGCCCGGCGACAAATCGGCGGTTGGCGAGGTGGTCGAAAAAAACATTCTCCGGGACCAGCCCCGGCACGGCCACGACCTGCCACCCGGTCGCGGCCATCAGGCGCTCGGAAAGCTCGGTGAAATTCGGAATGCCGGGTTTGGTCATCCGCAAAACGTCAAGCCCGGCGATAAATTCAGGCACGACGCGGTCGGGCAGCATCGTCGATTGCCGCGCAAACAGCGTGTCCCACATGGCGTGTTCCGCCGGCGAATAGCTGCCCCATGCCTGCGGAATCGTCCAGTCGGGATTCGTGCCAGGGGGTGGGGGTGCGGTCATCGACATTGGGTTGCGGGTGCTGTCCTGCTGGTGGGAAGGGTGCGCTGGCCCGGGGTGCGGGCATGGCGACGCCGCCATAGCGCCAACATAGGGGTTGCCACCGCGTCGTCAATTATACGCGGCAGCCAAACTGGCCGCCCGGCTGCGCGCACCCTTGCTCCAACCGGCGTTGGCGCCTAGGTTCGCGCTTCGTTCCGGCAGGAAAGGTACGCGGTTGGACGCTCGATTTTGGGGATTTGTGGGATTGGCGCTGGTTGCCGGCATCGTGATTGGCTGGCTGTTCGGCGCGCGGGGTGTGGCGGCGGCCCGAACCGAGCGGGACGCGCGCGAGGGCGATTTTCGTCGCGCCATCGCCGATCTTGCTGCGGCCGAGGAGCGGGCAAAGGCGGCCGCAGCGCTTGCCCAGGCGCTCGATAGCATCCGCGATGAGCGCGATGCCGCGCGCACCGACCTGGCGACGCTGAAAGCGCAGGCGGGCGCCTTTGAAGCCCGGCTGGCAGAGCTGCGCGAGGCCAAAGACGTGATGGCCGCGCAGTTCAGCGACGTCGCCGGCAAGTTGCTGGGCGAGGCGCAAAAGCAGTTTCTTGAACGTGCCGACGCGCGCTTTCGCCAATCCGAGCAGGTGTCGGGCCAGGCGTTGCGCGCCATGTTGCAGCCGGTGAGCGAGCGGCTGGAGAAATATGAGGAGACCGTCGCCAAGGTCGAGACCGATCGGCGCAGCGCTTTCGATGTGCTGCGCGGCGAATTGGAGGGCCTGCGGCAAGGGCAGGAAAAAGTGTCGACCGAGGCCGCCCGCATCGTCAACAGCCTGCGCAACGCGCCCAAATCACGCGGGCGTTGGGGGGAGCAGCAATTACGCAATGTGCTGGAAAATTGCGGCCTTTCCGAGCACGCCGATTTCCAGACCGAGGTCAGCATCGATGGCGACGATGGCGCGCGGCTGCGGCCTGATGTCGTCATCCGCGTGCCGGGTGGCCAGTCGCTCGTCATCGACGCCAAGGTGTCGCTCAACGCCTATCAGGACGCGTTCGGCGCGGTCGAGGAAGCGGAACGCAAGGCGCATCTGGGGCATCATGCAAACGCGATGCGGGCGCATGTCAACGGGCTTGGCAACAAGGCCTATTGGAGCCAGTTTGCGGACGCGCCCGACTATGTCATCATGTTCGTGCCCGGCGAGCATTTCCTGTCGGCAGCCCTTGAGCACGACCCCACGCTGTGGGATTTCGCCTTTGACAAGCGCGTGTTGCTGGCGACGCCGACGAACCTTATCGCCATCGCCCGCACCGTATCGGCGGTGTGGCGGCAGGAAAAGCTGGCCAAGGAGGCACGGCAAATCGGCGAGCTTGGCAAGGAGATGTATGAGCGGCTGGCCGTCGCTGCCGGGCATTTGCGGCTGGTTGGGTCGGGGCTTTCGAGTGCGGTCAACAATTACAACAAGTTCGTAGGCAGCTTTGAGCGCAACGTGCTGAGCACCGGCCGCAAGTTTCGCGATCTCAACATCGAAACCAGTGCCAGGGAGCTTGAGGGGTTGCCCGAAATTGAAGCGCTTGCCCGTTATGGAGACGGCCCTGCGCTTTTCGCCGGGCCGGCCGACGAAGCGGTGGAGTAAGGCTGGGGGAAGGAGGCCCGCGCGATCAGCCGGCGCGCTGCTGCCCGAGCACTTCATAGGCCATGACGGCGGTGGCAATCGCCGCGTTCAGGCTGTCGGCCTTGCCAAGCATGGGGATTTTCACCAGCGTGTCGCAGGCGCTGGCATAGGCACCGGGCATGCCGCGTGCCTCGTTGCCGGTGAGGAGAAAAGTGGGCGCGCCATAGGTTGCGGCCCGATAATCGGTTTCGGTTGCCAGGCTCAGCCCCACCAATTGCCCGGGGCCTGCCCGCAGCCAGGGCAGAAAATCGTGCCAGGCGGCCTGCACCACGGGCACGGTGAACAGCGCGCCCATGCTCGCGCGCACTGCCTCCACGGAAAATGGATCGACGCACTCGCCAATCAGAATGAGGCCACCGGCGCCAACCGCGTCGCCCGTGCGCAATATGGTGCCCAGATTGCCGGGGTCGCGCAGCCGCTCGGCCACCAGCCATATCCCGCTCGTGGACCGGTCAAGCGAGGGCAGCGTGCGCGAAAATTCAGCGAACACGCCGACCACGGCCTGCGGGTTGTCCTTGCCCGACAGCTTGGCCAGAATGTCGGGTATTGTTTCGACCGCTTCGCCACCAGCCGCCTCGACATCGGCAATCAGGGCATCGACCAGCGGGTGCGCTTGCCCGTCGCGCGCGAAGAACAGCCATTTCGGCACATGCCCCGCTGCGCGCGCCTCGGTCAATATCCGCAGGCCTTCCGCCAGAAAAAGTCCCTCGCTGCGGCGGTGGCGTTTGTCGCGAAGGGCCCGCATGCGCTTAATGAGCGGGTTGGAATAGGCGGTGATTTCGCGGGCCACGGCCCTTTAATCCTCGCCGAACTTGGCTTCGACAAGGGCGGCCAGCGCTGCAACCGCAGCCTCGGCGCCGTCTCCTTCGGCAGAAATGGTGATGCAGTCGCCATTTGCCGCGCCCAGCATCATCAGCCCCATGATCGACGTGCCGGTAACCGGCGGGCCATCTTTCACGACCGAAATCTCGACATTCTGAGCAGCGGCAAGGGTGACGAACTTGGCGCTGGCCCGTGCGTGCAACCCCCGGCGATTGGTAATGGTGACGGTGCGAAAGGTCTTACTCACGCAGCGGCTTCGCCAAGCACTTCGGAAGCGACCGAGATATACTTCCGGCCCGCCTCGCGCGCCGCGGCTACGGCTTCGGTTACTTTCATCGTCTTGCGCGCGCCTTCAAGGCGGATGAGCATGGGCAGGTTGATGCCGGCGATGACCTCTACCCGGCCCGCCTCCATCAGCGAAATCGCAAGATTTGACGGCGTTCCGCCGAACAGATCGGTCAGCAAAATGACGCCGCGGCCCATCTCAACATCGGCAATCGCCTTTGCGATGTCGGCCCGCCTGGCCTCCATATCGTCATCGGGGCCGATATTGACGGTCGCGATCCGCTCCTGCTTGCCCACGACGTGTTCCATCGCGGTGACGAATTCATCGGCCAGCCGGCCGTGTGTGACGAGTACCAGCCCGATCATGCCTGCCAGATCACCCTAGTGCGTTCCTGTTTCTGCATCGCCAGCCGTACCGCCTCGACCGCGCGTTGGCGCCGGCGCGCCTTCTAGCGAGTCTTGCGGGGCGGCCTCGAGGTCCCGGTGCGAGACCGTGGGCGAAAATCCCGCGTCGCGCAACCGTTGTGCCACGTGTTCCGCTACATGGACCGAGCGGTGTCTCCCGCCGGTACAGCCAAAAGCGATCGTGACGTAAGATTTCCCTTCCGCTCCGTAGCGCGGAAGTAACAGAAGCAGCAGCGAATCGATTGCCGTCATCGCGGCGGCATAAGCGGCGTCGCCGGCGATATAGGCGCTGACATCGGCATCTTTGCCGGTGCCTGGCCGCAGGGCTGCGACCCAGTGGGGGTTCCGCAGAAAGCGCATGTCAAGGACGAGATCGGCGTTGCGCGGCAACCCGCGGGCAAAACCGAACGACATCACCGACAGCGTCGGGCCGATGGCATCTTGGCGCGCAAAGCTTTTGCGCACTTGCTGGGCGAGGTCGTTTGCAGACAGATCGGTCGTGTCGATCAGCCGGTTCGCCCACCGCCTGAGCGGGGCGAGCAGCTCGCGCTCGCGCGCAATGCCGTCCGCCGCGGGCCGGTCGAGTGCCATCGGGTGGCGCCGCCGGGTTTCAGAATAGCGGCGCTCCAGCTCGCTCCCGGCGCAATCGAGGAACAGCGTGCCGATGTCATGCCCATGTTCCTCGCGCAGCTTTTTGATACGTTTGACGATCTTTTCCGGCTCAAAGTCACGCGTTTGCGAGCCAAGGCCAACCGCCATCGGCCGCGCCTCGCCAGCGGATGACGCGGGCAGGGCGCTGGCCAGCAGCCGGTCGAGCAAAAGCAGGGGCAAATTGTCGACGACTTCCCAGCCCAAATCCTCCAGCGTGCGCAACACGGTTGACTTGCCCGCGCCCGACATGCCGGTAACCAGCAGAATATCTTGCGGTTGGTGCTTCATGTCGCCCCGGTTGCCACGTGCCTGAGGGCAAGTTCCACCTTTATCGGTGCGGATGCCTCAAGCGCCGCCAGCCTTAGCAGGCGTATCGCCACACCCGCAATCGTGATGGTGTCGGGGCAGGGCATGCGATCGACCGCCTCATCGAGCATGACGACAAGATCAACCGGGGCGCAGGGCGCGTGCGGCATCGCGACAATGCCGATACCGCGGATTTCGATCTTTCCGGCAATCGTGGCGGGTGGGCTCGCGCGCACCGCGGCGCCGGCCGCTTCAACCAGCGTATAGTCGTCGCTGACGAGCACTGCACCGCGATCAATCAGCCGCAGCGCCAAGTCGGATTTGCCAGCGCCCGAGCGCCCGCAGAGCAGCACGCCCCGGCCGTTTATCGCCACTGCCGTCGCGTGGATGGTTTCGGGGCGGGTTGCCGTCAAGCGATCCTCCGGCGGCGCGGTCAACGGCTGTCGGCAAGCGGCAGTGTGACGACGAAGCGTGCACCGCGCGACCGGTCATCGCGCGATTGCGCCGTGATTGAGCCCTGATGCGCCTCGACAATCGTCCGCGCGATGGCAAGGCCAAGGCCGGAATGCTTGCCGAATGCTTCGTCCGCCGGCCGCAGCGAGTGGAAGCGGCGGAACACCGCCTCGCGCGCGTCTTCCGGCACGCCCGGTCCCTCATCGTCGACACGCACCACGGCGGCGCCCGCCTGCCGGACGATGCCGATGGTGACGCGCCCGCCATCAGGCGAAAAGGACACCGCGTTGTCGATCAGATTGTCGAACACACGCTCAAGGCGGGCGCCTTCGCCCATGACGCGCAACGCCGCACCCTGAGCCTGGTCGAGGCGCAGGCTAATCCCCCGGTCAATGCCGCGCGCCGCCCGTGTAGTGATGAGCGCCGCGATCATCATGCCGATGTCGACCGGCTCGAACTTGGCCCGACTGAGCTGCGCGTCGAGTCTGGAGGCTTCGGAGATATCGCTGATGAGCCGGTCGAGCCGGTGCACATCGTCGCGGATGATGCCGGTCAGCCGCTGTTGCAGCGCCGGGTCGCGAACGGTGTCCAGCCCCTCCACCGCCGACCGGAGCGAGGCGAGCGGATTCTTGAGTTCATGCGTGACATCGGCGGCGAAGGCCTCGGTCGCGTCGATGCGCGCCCGCAGCGCCTGGCTCATGTCGGATATCGCGCGCGCCAGCATGCCGATTTCGTCGCCGCGCGAGGGCAGGCGCGGCACCACCACTTCGCGTGCGCGCCCCAGCCGAACGCGCACCGCCGCGCGCGCCAGCCGTCGTAGGGGCCGCACGATGGTCCGCGCGAGGAACAGCGACAGCAATATCGAAAACAGCGTCACCAGCAGCAGCACAATGCTGAGCCGGAAGCGTTCGGACCGAACGGTTTGGGTGATGTCGCGCGCATTGACGGCGGTCATCGCGACATCGCCGTTGCGCATCGGCGCGGCTGCTGTGATGACCGGCGTGCGGTCTGGCGCGCGCCATATAGTGGCGATGGCGGCACCTTTTTGGCGCGCTTCGCTCACGCTGGGCCAAGCCTGGCCCGGGCGGCGTTCCCGGAACAGCGGCGGGCGCCCGGCACCGACGACTGTGTCGATCATCGCATCGAGAAAGCGTCCCGCGCCTTGCCCCCAGGGTTCCTTGTCAGGATCAATCAGCGCGAAGTTGTGGAGGCCCATGGCGCGCGTGTCGGCAAGCTGTGCACCTTGCGGGCCGAACACGCGCAGTTGCACGCCGGTGTCGCGCGCCAGCCGAAGCGCAAGCGCATCGCGCGCGTCGGGCTTGGCGGCGCTGAGTGCCGCGGCGATCAGCCTGGCTTCGCTCCCCGCCTGCGCGAGGCGGCTGTCCACCAGCCGGCTGCGATAGCTGTCGAGATAGAAAAAGCCGCCAGCGAGCATCGCGAGCGCGAAGATGTTGACCGCCAGAATCCGTCGCGTGAGCGAAACCCTGCCGGACCAGCGCAGCGCCAGATCCCAGTCGTCATTCTTCGGAGAATCGATATCCTGCACCGTAAAGCGTTTCAATCGCATCGAAATCCTGGTCTGTCTGGCGGAACTTGCGGCGCACGCGCTTGATATGACTGTCGATTGTGCGGTCGTCGACATAGATGTCGTCCTGATAGGCGGCATCCATCAGTTGATTGCGGGTTTTTACGATGCCGGGGCGCTGGGCAAGCGTTTCCAGAATCAGAAACTCGGTCACGGTGAGCGTTACCGCCTTGCCGCCCCATGTCACGCGGTGGCGCGCGGGGTCCATGGCCAGCCGCCCGCGTTCGATGATCTCGACCGGGGCGAGCGGCTCGCTCGTCCCGCTTGGCTGCGACAATTCGGCACGGCGCAATATCGCCCTTATCCGCGCGATGAGCAGGCGTTGCGAAAACGGCTTTGCGATGTAGTCATCCGCCCCCATCGCCAGCCCGAGCGCTTCGTCCAGCTCGTCATCTTTCGAGGTGAGGAAGATGACCGGCAACGCACTTTTCTCGCGGAGCCGGCGGAGCAGCTCCAGCCCGTCCATACGCGGCATCTTGATATCGAAAATGGCCAGATCGGGTGGATTTTCGATCAATGCCTTCAGCGCCGTCTCGCCATCGGAATAGACGCGGGTGACAAAGCCCTCGGCTTGAAGCCCGATCGACACCGATGTCAGGATGTTGCGGTCGTCATCGACAAGCGCGATCGAAGCCGTCATCGGCAGCCAAGCCCCTTGTTACCAGCGCCATGGCCTAGGCCAGATGGCGGCAATGCTCAACCATTGCTGTAAACCATGGCGGTTTGACGCAACCGGCGCCCAGGGATATGCGCCGGGTTGTGAATACGTATGCGGCTGCGACATTTTATCGAGTCGCGCATCAGGAGAAGGCATTGTGACCAGTCGCACCCCGGCATTTGGGCTGGCTGAGCAAGGCATTGCAACGGATGCCGAAATTCACTGGAACCTGCTGGGCGCGCCGCTTGTTGAGCGCGCGCTTGCGGCCGGGGAGGGGCAGCTCGCCGCTGGTGGCCCGCTGGTTGTGGCAACGGGCGATCATACCGGCCGGTCGGCAAAGGACAAGTTCATCGTGCGCGATGCCGAAACTGAGGCGAGCGTGTGGTGGGGCGCGACGAACAAGGGCATGTCGCCAGCCCATTTCGCCGCGTTGAAGGCAGATTTTGTTGCAGCGCTCGCCGACCGGAAAACGCTGTACGCGCAGGATTTGTTCGGCGGCTCGCATCCTGATCACCGCGTGGCGGTGCGCGTCATCACCGAACTCGCATGGCACAGCCTGTTCATCCGCACGATGCTGGTGCGGCCAGATGATGCCGAACTGCCCGGCTTCCGGCCGGAATATACGATGATCGACCTGCCGCGCTTCGTTGCCGACCCCGCCCGCCACGGCTGCCGCAGCGGCACGGTCATCGCGGTGAATTTTGCCGAAAAGCTGATCCTCATCGGCGGGACGGCCTATGCCGGTGAAATGAAGAAATCGGTGTTTGGCTTGCTCAACTATCTGCTGCCTGAGCAAGGCATCATGCCTATGCACTGCTCGGCGAATATCGGGCCGCGCGGCGACACGGCAATTTTCTTTGGTCTGTCGGGCACCGGCAAGACCACACTTTCAGCCGATGCCAGCCGCACGCTGATTGGCGATGATGAACATGGCTGGTCCGACACGGCCGTCTTCAATTTCGAAGGCGGATGCTATGCCAAGATGATCCGCCTGTCGGCCGATGCCGAGCCGGAGATTTTTGCGACCACCCGGCGCTTTGGCACGGTGCTGGAAAATGTCGTGATGGACCCCGAGACGCGCCAGCTCGACCTTGACGATGCGACGCTGGCGGAAAACAGCCGCGGGTCTTATCCGATTGATTTCATTCCCAACGCGTCGGCCGACAATATGGGCCCGGTGCCGCGCAACGTGGTGATGCTGACCGCCGATGCCTATGGTGTCTTGCCGCCAATTGCCAAGCTGACGCCGGATCAGGCGATGTACCATTTCCTGTCGGGCTACACCGCGCGGGTAGCTGGCACCGAAATTGGCGTGACAGAGCCCGAGGCGACCTTTTCGACGTGTTTCGGCGCGCCGTTCATGCCGCGCCATCCTTCGGTTTACGGCAATTTGCTGAAGGAACGGATCGCCAGAGGGCAGGTGGATTGCTGGCTGGTCAACACCGGCTGGACCGGCGGCAAATATGGCGTTGGCCACCGCATGCCGATCAAAGTCACCCGCGCCCTGCTCAATGCAGCGCTCGACGGCAGCCTGAACGCCGCCGAATTCCGCACAGACCCCAATTTTGGCTTTGCGGTGCCCGTGCGCGTGCCGGGCGTCGACGCGCTGATCCTTGATCCGCGCGCGACCTGGCCGGATGCCGCGGCCTATGACGATATGGCGGCCAAACTCGTCGATCAGTTCGTCGCCAATTTCGCCCAATTCGCCGAACATGTTGACGAGGGCGTGCGACAATCGGCGCCGCGCGCCACACTGCCCGCCTGATCCGGCCCGGCGCTTCGGGCCATTCCAACGCTGAGCCCGCCAAGATGACCGACCTTTCTCCCCGCTTATTTGGTTGCGATGCAGACGTGCGGCGCATTGGGAATGGCCTGCTGGCCAGAACGCTGCCGCGCCCGGAATGGACGCATGAGGCGCATCTTGCGGCAACGCTGTGGCTGGTCGTGGAGCGGGCCGATGTTGACCTCGATCAGGAACTGGGCGGGATCATATCGGCGTATAATGAGAGTGTTGGCGGTGTAAACGATGCCACTCAGGGGTATCATCATACGATTACCTGCTGCTTCCTGGCCGGCATCCGCGACCATGTCGCCGAGACGGAACATCTGCCGCTGGTGGACCGGGTAAATGCGCTGTTGCTGTCGGCGCGGGGGCGCCGCGACTGGCCGCTCCGATTCTATTCGCGCGACACCTTGTTTTCTCCATCCGCCCGCCTGGGGTTCGTGGCGCCCGATTTGACCCGGCCGGCAACGTGACGCGTCCGCGCAATTTTTTACGATGATTTCGCCGCCAGCGCGGGTAAGAACAGGGGGAGTTTCACCAAGGAGCAACGCAAATGGGTATTCTTGACGGGCTGATGGGGCAAATCGAAGGACAGGCAGCAGGGGCGATTGCGGCCAAGATGGGGATTGATCCTCAAATGGCCCAAATGGCCATCTCAGCGCTGACGCAGGCGCATCCTCAACCGGGTGATACCGTGCAGGCGGCCGCCGCGCAGACCGGGATGCCGGCCGACATGCTGAGTTCGATCATGGGGCACCTGGGCGGTGAAGGCGGGCTGGGTGCGCTGATCGGCCAGATGAGCGGCGCGCCGGCAGCGCCCGCACAAGCAGCAGTACCCGCCGCAGCCGGTGCCGGCGGCATCATGGGAACCGTAACCGGCATGCTTGACCGCGATGGCGATGGCAATCCGCTGAACGATCTGGCCGGTATTGCAGGCGGCCTGTTCGGCGGCAAAAAATAGGCGGTTGGCCGGGGCGCGCGCATCCGCCGCGCCCCGGCCACCCTCCGGCCGCCATTGCCTCAGGGCAGGTGCGCCAGTGCGTCAGTTCTTAGTGCGTCAGTTCTTCGGGGATGGTACCGCCATTTTCGGCGAGTTTGGTCATCACCTGTTTGTGCAGCCATATGTTCATTTCCGCGCTGCCATCCTTGGCGCCGGCATAGCCCAGTTCTTCGGCCAGCTCCTTGCGGTTGGTGAGCGACGCGTCCAGGCCGATCAGCTTCATCAGATCGACGATTGACACGCGCCAGTTGAGCTTTTCGTCATTGTTCGCCTGCAAGCTGTCGAGCAGCGCGGTCACGTCCACATTTTGCGGCGGCGTGTCCATAACCGGGGCGGCGACGGGGGCGGCCTCCACAGCGGCAGGGGCGGGAGCGGGTGCAGCAGCCTTGGCCTTGCCCCAGATTGCGTCTTTGATTGCGCCGAAAATGCTCATGTGAGTCGCTCCATCAAGCCATTGGATAATATCAGGTTTGCCGAGGGACCGGCGCCTGCTTGAGCAGCTTAGCCAAGTTGCGCGACAATTGGGAGCGGTGGTTTGCTGCTCAGTTGGGCGGCGGGAGGCGCGTGATCAGCAGCTTGCCATCGCGTATGCCCGTAATTGTTGCGCGCGCGCTGGCGGGCAAATCCTGCCCAAGCGCTGTCCATTCGCCATCGGCCACCCGCACCCGGCCTTCGCCGTCGACGATCGGCGCAACGACGGTTACCACCTCACCGATCAGCCGCGCGCCCCGATCGTTGAGCATCGGGTCGCTGCTGTCCACCGGATATTTCCGGTACCAGCGCTGGCCGATTGCCACCGCCACCATGCTCCAGGCCGCAAAGGCGCCAAGCTGGGCAATCAGTGGCAAAGCGGGCAGGGCGAGCGTCGCCAGCCCGGTTGCCGCCGCTGCAACCGCCAGAAATATCAGGAACACGCCGGGCAGTGCCAGCTCGCCGCCCGCGAGCAGCATGGCCGCGATGAGCCACAATAATCCGGCATTGGCGGCAAGCGTCTCCAGCGTCATTGCTTCTCGATCTCGAAGGGGCCTGACGGGCGGATCGGCGCCGGGCTGGCGGGGCTGCGCTTGGTCGTAGCCGGGGCTTCGTCAGTGCCACCAAACGCTTCCTTGGCGAGCGCGCCAATGCCGCTCAGGGTGCCAATCAACTGCGTCGCCTCGACCGGGAACAGGATGGTCTTGGCATTGGGCGAGGTGGCGAACTTGCCCACCGCCTCGACATATTTTTGCGCGATGAAGTAGTTGATCGCCTGCGCGCTGCCATTTTCGATGGCGGTTGAGACAAGCTCGGTCGCCTTGGCTTCGGCTTCGGCTGCCCGCTCGCGCGCCTCGGAATCGCGGAAGGCCGATTCCTTGCGGCCTTCGGCTTCCAGAATCCGCGCCTGTTTCTGCCCTTCCGCCCGCAGAATTTCAGACGCGCGGGTGCCTTCGGCTTCGAGGATATTGGCGCGTTTTTCACGTTCGGCTTTCATCTGACGGGCCATGGCGTTCACAATGTCCACCGGCGGGCGGATGTCCTTGATTTCAACGCGGGTGATCTTCACGCCCCACGGATTGGTTGCGTGGTCAACGACGCTCAGCAGGCGCGCGTTGATGTCGTCGCGCTTTGACAGCAGCTCGTCGAGATCCATCGAGCCCATCACCGTGCGCAGATTGGTGGTCGCAAGCTGCATGATCGCGACGAACAGGTTGCTCACCTCATAGGCGGCCTTGGCCGCATCGAGCACCTGAAAGAACACCACGCCGTCCACCGCGACCATCGCATTGTCTTTGGTGATGATTTCCTGTTGCGGCACGTCGAGCACCTGCTCCATCATGTTGATGCGCTGGCCGACCCGATAGAAAAAAGCAGGGTAAAAATTCAGCCCCGGCCGCGCGACCGTGGTGAACCGCCCGAAATGCTCGATGGTGTATTGATAGCCCTGTCGCACCATTTTCAGGCTGGCAAACAGGAACGCCACGACGATCATCAGCACCGCGGCGACAAA
The DNA here is from genome assembly GCA_021732445.1 of Sphingomonas sp. GTDB lineage: Bacteria > Pseudomonadota > Alphaproteobacteria > Sphingomonadales > Sphingomonadaceae > Sphingomonas. The sequence continues at coordinate 146,789 of JAKFUZ010000006.1, forward strand.
GGCTAGGATCACGCTCATCGGGCAACTCCGGAAAAAAGCCAGTCGGGCACGACCGGCGTGTTACTATTCTACCACAATGTCGGGCAGTGGACAGCAAAATGCGAAAAAGCGGTCGCTTGGCATCGCCCGGTTTTCGGCAGGCAACGTGCCGCTGCGGCCCCTAGCGCTGCCGCCCCGCTTTGGTTACATGGGCTGCCACGCTTCCCCGCCTGCACAGGAACCGGCACCCCATGGACATCAGCCTCGGCCTCACTTTTGACGATGTGCTGCTGTATCCGGCCGAAAGCGATATCGTGCCCTCAACTGCAGATCCGCGCACCCTGCTGACGCGCGGGATTGCGCTCAACATTCCCCTGCTTTCCTCGGCAATGGACACAGTGACCGAGGCCGATATGGCGATTGTGATGGCGCAGATGGGCGGCATTGGCGTGCTGCACCGCAACCTGTCGATTGAGCAGCAGGTGGCCGCCGTCCGGCAGGTAAAACGTTTTGAATCGGGCATGGTGGTGAACCCCATCATCATCGCGCCGACAGCGACGCTGGCCGAAGCGCAGGCACTGATGGCGCGGCACCGCATTTCGGGAATTCCGGTTGTCGAGGCCAATGGCAGGCTGGTCGGCATTCTTACCAACCGCGATGTGCGTTTTGCCGAAAACCCCGCGCAGCCGGTTGCTGAGCTGATGACGAAGGAAAATCTGGCGACAGTTCGCCCCGGCGTAAGCCAGGAAGAGGCACGGCGGCTGCTGCACCAGCGGCGGATCGAAAAACTGCTGGTGGTTGATGATGCCTATCGCTGCATTGGTCTCATCACCGTGAAAGACATCGAAAAGGCGGTAACTTATCCCGATGCGACCAAGGATGCGTCGGGCCGGTTGCGGGTGGCGGCGGCGACCACGGTTGGCGACAAGGGCTTCGAACGGACACAGGCGCTCGTCGAGGCCGAGCTTGATCTCATCGTCATTGATACAGCGCACGGCCACAACCGCGATGTGGCGCGCGCGGTTGAGCGGGCAAAGTCGCTCTCCAATTCGGTGCAGGTGATTGCCGGCAATGTAGCAACGGCCGAGGCGACGCGCGCGCTTATCGATGCAGGAGCTGATGCGATAAAGGTGGGCATTGGCCCGGGCTCCATCTGCACGACGCGGGTCGTCGCGGGCGTCGGCGTGCCGCAACTGACCGCTATCCTCGACTGCGCGGCCGAAGCTCGCAAATCCGGCGTGCCGGTCATCGCCGATGGCGGCATTCGCACGTCGGGCGACGTGGCCAAGGCGCTGGCGGCCGGTGCCTCCAGCGTCATGATCGGCTCGCTGCTGGCGGGAACCGAGGAGGCCCCTGGTGAAACCTTTTTGTTTCAGGGGCGGGCGTATAAATCCTATCGCGGCATGGGCTCGGTCGGCGCCATGGCGCGCGGCTCGGCCGACCGCTATTTCCAGGCCGACATTGGCGATCAGCAAAAGCTGGTGCCCGAGGGGATTGAGGGCCAGGTGCCGTTCAAAGGCCCGGCCAGGGACGTGATCCACCAGCTTGTCGGCGGGGTGCGCGCGGCCATGGGGTATACTGGCGCGCGGACCATTGAAGAACTTCAGGCGCGCGCCCGGTTTGTCCGCATCACGGGCGCCGGGCTGAAGGAAAGCCATGTGCATGACGTTACCATCACGCGGGAAGCCCCCAATTACCCGACGCGCTGATCGGTTGAGCAGCGCGCGATGACGCCGGGCGCGCGCGCGCAAGCGGCAATCGAGCTGCTTGACGAAATCATCATGGCGGTGCGCGGTGGCGGGGCGGCGGCGGATACGCTGATCGCGCGATATTTTGCCAGGCGGCGTTATGCCGGGTCAGCGGATCGCCGCGCCGTGCGCGAGCAGGTTTATGCCGCCATCCGCGCGCTTGGCGAGGTGCCGGAGACAGGCCGGGCAGCACTGCTCGCGGTGACGGATGGTCGAGGGCGCGATGCACTTTTCGACGGGGCGGCACATGCGCCTGCGCCTTATACGCCTGGCGAGCCAGTGGCGGTAGCCGGTCTGGCCCCGCAATGGCTGGTGGCGGCGTTTGCCCGTTCGGATATCGACCCGACGGCATTGGCGGCGATGGTCGCGCGGGCGCCGCTCGACATTCGGGTTAACCGGCTGCTGGCCGATCGCGACGCGATGATCGCGGAAATTCCCGCTGCCCAGCCGATTGCGGGGTTGCCCGACGGGCTGCGGCTTCCCGCTGGTCATGATGTGGCGCCGCTTGGCGGGCGCGCAGAGGTGCAGGATGCCGGCAGCCAGATTGTCACGATGGCGGCGGCGGCGGCACCGGGCATGGCGATTGTCGATCTGTGTGCGGGTGCCGGTGGCAAGGCGCTGGCGATGGCCGCGAGCATGGCCGGTTCGGGCGAGGTGCTGGCCTGCGACATTGACCGTGACCGGCTGTCGCGGCTTGCGCCACGCGCGGCGCTTGCCGGGGCTGCCATTATCTCGACCCGGCTGCTTGATCCCATGCGCGAGCTTGAGGCGCTGGCAGACTGGCATGCGCGCGCCGATTGCGTGCTGATCGACGCACCGTGTTCGGGCACGGGCACGTGGCGGCGCAACCCCGAAGGACGCTGGCGACTGACTCCGGCGATGCTGGAAAAGTTGCGCGCGGCTCAGGCCCGGCTGCTTGAAATTGGTGCAGCGCTGGTGCGTCCCGGTGGCGCGCTGGTCTATGTCGTGTGCTCGCTGCTTGATGAAGAAGGGGCAGCGCAGGTGGCGCGGTTTTGTTTGGCGCACCCGGGCTGGCAACCCGCCCCGCTCTCGCTGCCCGCTGGTGAGGCGCGCGGTGGCGGCGTGCGGCTTTCGCCCCATCGGGACTCGACGGATGGCTTTTTTGTCGCGAGACTGGAGGCGCCATGCTAGCCACTGCTGCTCGTTCTTATGTGGAGACGATTATGCGTATTTCGTCGCTTGCTGCCGCCGCCGCGCTGGTGTTTGCCTGTGCCTCGTCCGCGCTTTATGGGCAGCGCGCCGACAATCAGGTTGACGCGCGCTCGCTGGCGCTGCTGGCAAGTGCCCGTGCCGCGCAGGCAGCGGGTAACCTGAGCGTCGCGACCGACACGCTGGAGACGGCGCTGGCCGTTGATCCGCGCAATCGCGCCGCGCTGGTAACGCTTGGGCAAGTGGCGCTCGCGCGCGGGTTTTCGGGGCAGGCGATCCGATATTACCGCGAGGCGCTGTTGCTGGAGCCAAATGATCTTGCCGCGCTGAAAGGGCAGGGCGAAGCGCTGGTTGCCAAAGGGGCGATTGAGCGCGCGCGGCAGAACCTCGCCAAAATCCGCAAGCTGTGCGCAAAGGAGTGTCAGGAAGGCACTGCGCTCGCGGCCGCCATTGCGCGGGGGCCGTCCGTTGTTGCGGCAACCACAACCAATGGGCCAAAATCGGCCGGTGCCAGGGAATAGGCGGCGTTCGCGCCGGCTCAGTGGGCTGATAATGCCCGCGCGATGGCGACGAATTCATCGACGCTGACCGTTTCGGCACGGCGCGTTGGGTCGATACTGAGTGCTGCTAGCACATCGAGCGCCCCGGCAACCGACTTCAGGCTTTGGCGCAGCATCTTGCGGCGCTGGCCAAATGCGGCGGCGGTCACGCGTTCCAGCACCGCAAAGTCAGTGCCGTCTGGCGGCGCAAGCGGCGCCAGATGCACCACGGCCGACATGATCTTGGGCGGCGGGGTGAACGCAGAGCGGTGAACTGTCATCGCGAGCCGCGCGCTCGTGCGCCACTGGGCGAGCACCGACAGGCGGCCATAGGCATCGCTTGCAGGCGTTGCCACAATGCGGTCCGCCACTTCCTTTTGGAACATCAGCGTCAGGCTTTGCCACCAGGGCTGCCACGGCACCGAAAGCCAGCGAACGAACAGCGACGTGCCGACATTGTAGGGCAGATTGGCGACGATATGCGGCCGGCCTTCGAACAGCATCGCCGTATCGAGCGCGAGCGCATCTTCTGCGATAACGCGCAATCTGCCGGGAAAGGCGGTGCCGAGCTCCGCAAGCGCCGGCAGGCACCGGTCGTCGCGTTCAACGGCAGTGACGCGCGCACCAGCTTGCAGCAGCGCGCGGGTCAGCCCCCCGGGGCCAGGGCCCACCTCAAACACCTCAGCGCCCGCCAGGTCACCGGGAACCGCCGCAATCCGGGCGAGCAACTGACCGTCGAGCAGAAAATTCTGGCCAAGCGCCTTGCTGGCCATCAACCCGTGGCGGGCAATGACCTCGCGAAGCGGCGGGAGCGCTGTCACTCAAGGCCCGCAGCGGCATGGCGCGCGCGCTGCTGCGTTGCCTCGGCAGCCAGCCTGATGGCGGCCACCATCGCGCCCGGCTCGGCCACATTGCGGCCCGCAATGTCAAAGCCGGTGCCATGGTCGGGCGAGGTACGCACGATAGGCAGGCCCAGCGTGATGTTGACGCCGCAATCGAAATACAGCGTTTTCAGCGGGATCAGCGCCTGATCGTGGTAGCAGCACAGCGCGGCATCATATCCCTGGCGCGCACGTGGGTGGAACATTGCGTCGGCGGCATATGGCCCGACCGCGTCGACGCCCTCAGCGCACAACCGCGCGATTGCCGGGAGGAGGATGTCGATTTCCTCGCGGCCGATGGCGCCTTGCTCACCGGCATGCGGGTTGACACCGGCAAAGGCGAGCCGGGGCTGGTCGATGCCGAAATTGCGTTGCAGCCCGCGCGCCGTGGCGTGGCCTTTGCTCACCAGTAATTCCACGCTCAGCAACCCAGACACCGCAGCGAGCGGCACATGCGTGGTAATGGGAACGACACGCAGGCCCGGCCCCGCCAGCATCATCACCGCGTTTTCCCGCGCGATGCCGCAGCGCTCGGCCACAAATTCTGTCTGGCCGGGGTCGGTAAAGCCGATCTTGTAAAGCTGCGCTTTTGAAACCGGTCCGGTGACGAGCGCGCTGGCCGCGCCTGACCGCGTCAGCCCGACAGCGGCCTCAAGCGCGTGCAGCGCACAGCGCGCCCCATCGACATCGGCGACGCCCGGGGTGACGGTGCCTGCGTCATGCACCGAGAGCACAGGCAGCGCCTCGTCCCACACCGATGCCGCGTCCTGTGGCCCGGCGATGGGGACAACCGGTCCGGACCACACGCATTGCACCGCGCGAACATCGCCGACCGCAAAAAAGGGCGCCAACGCTTCAGTTCGGCGCAACGCCCATGCTTTGGCGATGATCTCTGGCCCGATGCCGGCGGGATCCCCCATGGAGACGGCGATCGGCGCCATGGATCAATCCTTCCAGCCAGAGTTCACGCCGCAGCCCGGGTTAGTGCCACGGCGGTGCGCGGGTTCAGCGATATTCGACGATGGCATCGCGCCGCAAATCGCGCAGCTTGTGCTCGGCGCGCAGATTGACCGCCTGTGCTTCCATTTGCGAGCGCATTTGCTCGATACCCGGCAATTGGCCGGCCTGTGGTTCGTCCCGACCGCACAGCACAAGCGCGCGAATGCCATCTTCAACTGATCCGAAGGGCGGTGTCGATTCGCCGATTTGCAGGCCCAGAATGACCTTCTGGAGCTGTTGCGGCAGATCGCGGATGCGTGTGGTATCATTATCGACCACTTCGGCGCCCAGCGCTGCTGCTGCTTTGGTTACGTCTCCGCAGCCATGAATCGACTGAATCATCGCCGCAAATTCCGCCACCTTGGAGGTGGCATTGGCTTGGGTTGTCCCCTCGGGGAACGTCATCGAAACCTGACGCAGGTTCAGCTTTGCGTCGCGCGCGTCGGCGGTCAGCACCTGACGTTTGTCAACCAGCGCAAGCAGCGAGAACCCGCCCGGTACCGCGATTGGCCCGGCAATCTGGCCGATCTGCATCTGGTTGGCGGCCTGCGCCAGCGTTTCGGGCAACACCGAGGCGCGAACCCAGCCGAGATCGCCCGCCTTGGCGCGGGTTGACGCATCTGACCGGTCGAGCGCGACCTGGTCAAAGTTGCGCTTGCCCTGCTGAATATCCTGCATAAGCGCGCGCGCTTCGGAAAAAATCTCCTGCTCGCGCTCGGGCGGCGCCGACAGATAAATCTCGCGCACATGGAATTCGGTGGTGCCTTTGGCGGCTTCCAGCCGACTGATGATCGACGCGACTTCTTCATCGCCGACATTGACCAGCGGCTCGATGCGGCGGCGCAAATAGCGGTTCCACGCGAGTTCTGCCTCGATCTGGCGCTTGAGCGAGCGTTCGGACGAGCCAATGCCGCGCAGATAGGCCCGCATGTCGGGCACCGACTTCTTGAAATTCTGCGCGATCCGGCCAAAGCTCTGGTCGATTTCGGTGCCGGTCACCTTGATGTCGCGCGCTTTGGCTTCCTGAATCTGCAACGTCTCGTCGATCAGCGTGCTCAGCACCTGCAGGCGCAACTGCTCACGATCAGCATCGCTGAGCTTGACGCTGTTATTGGCAAGGACAAGCGCCATCCGCTGGTCGACATCGGTGCCGGTAATGACCGTTTCGTTCACCAACGCGGTCGGCTTGCGGACATTGGGGTCGCGCTTGCCGAAAATTTGCAGGTTGGCGGGGATGTTGAGCCCGGTGCTGGGCACGTCGCTGTCCGCCACCGTCTGCGACAGTGCGCCCGAAGCAAGCGCTGCCACTGCCACAATACCCATTGATTTGCCGATCAACCCGGCCTTGCCAAACACCGTCATCACCAGAATTCAAATCCCTAATTCACGCACAAGCGCCGCTCAAATGGCCCAGCACATCTGAACCCGAGCTTAGCGGCCGAGGTTTCTAAACGCCAGCGTCAGCAAAAAACTGTCGCCGCGGCGGGCGTCTCCGGTGTCCTGATAGTCGCGTTTCCACGTCAAGCCAAGTTTTAGGCAGTTGGTCTCATAAGCCACGCCGATCCGGTGGCGGATCGGCGTAAAGCCATTGGCAAGCGACAGAGCGTCCTCGCGCCGGTCGGTCAGGTCAATCACCGCTGAGCCAAAGGCGGACCAGAAGCGCGAAATCTGGAGGCGCCCACCGGCCCGCAGCTCCTCTCGGTCGCGCAAGTCCTCAAGCGTGGGCACAATGTTGCGGTTGAGCCGCAAATAGCCAAACAGCACATAGCTGGCGCGTGTGCCGATGGTCGCATCAATTTCATTGCGGCGAATCGCCAGCCCATCCTTGTCGAGCCGGTAGCGGTGAATGAAGGTCAGCAGTTCCTTGAAGCGCAGCTCGGTGCGCCCGACGATGTCGGACGTCCGGTCGGTCAGCCCGGTCCCGTCGGGAAAAATCGTGGGCCTGGAACTCAGCCGATAGCTCTGCCCAATCGTTGCATCGAGCGCGATGTTGGGCAGGTTCGCGTTCCATTGCAGGCCATAGGTGAACCGCGTCGAATCTTCGAAACGGTCATAGCCGGGGAAGCGGTTCAGCGCGAACAGGTTGGAATCTTCAAGGTCAACCGCGCGCGCATCTTCATTGGGCACCGCAAGATTTGCCGTCTGGGGCGCGGCGACAATCTGGATGCGCGGGGTGAGGCGCTGCGTGCCGCCAAAAAAATTGCCGATAAAGGGCCATTGCAGATCAGCCGCCAGCGCCCCGATCGCGCGGCCGCGAAAGCCTTCCGTACCCCGGTAGCTGATGACGGTCGTTGCGGCGGTTTCGTCGGCATTATAAATGTCGCCGCGCGCATAGGCGGTGAGCGTCAGTTGCTGGCCAAATGGGGTGATCCGCCGCAAATCCCAGCGCGCGCTGCTATAGGCGCGCTGCGTATCTTGCCCGGCGGTGCGGCCGATCGCCAGGCTGTTGACCTGAAACTCCACTTTGCCGCCCAGAATGGGCGTGGTCAGCCTTTTGCGATAATCGATCTCCGGCAGCGCGATGGGCTGCAAACCCTGATTGTCGCCGACCCGCAGCGTCTGCACCCCCCAGCCGGCGATTGACAGATAGCTGCTGGCGTCGATCCGTTCGATCTTGACGGTGTTGCGCAACACGTCTTCGGTGGAAATGTCATAGCGGCGCAGGAAAGTGCGGTCGGTCGTTACGCGCAGCGATCCGCTGACGCTCCAGTTGGGCGACAGCTGGAACCGGCCGCTCGCGTCCAGATAGCCGCGAAATGCCGTGGATAAGCTGGCCGCGGTCGGCGCCGTCAACGTGTCTGTGCGCGCACTTGCCGTGGCATAGGCCGCAACGCGGTAGGCGCCGTTGCCGGTGAGCGCGTTATACTCCACCCCCAGCAGCGGGAGCACGCCGGAATAGATGCGCGGCGTAACCACAATGCCGCGATTGGGGGCGATCTTGAAATAATAGGGAATGGCAAGCTCGGCACCGTTCACCCTGCTATATTTCAGGTCAGGTGTGAGAAAGCCGGTTTGCGCGCTGTCGCCGGTGGGGCTGGAAAACACCGGCAGCGGAAGGCTTGGCAGGCCCAGCAGGCTGAGCCGCGCGCGCTTGTAGTAAATGCGCTGCTTGGCCGCATCATAGACAATGCGAACCGCGGTAATTTTCCATGATGGGCTTTGCGGGCAGTTATTGTCATCGGTGACCGAACACGGGGAGTAGGCCGCGTTGTTCAGTGTGACCACGTCGCCGCCACGCGTGCCGCTTTCCGCGGCGAGCCTGCCACCCTGGTCTAGCGCGACAAGCAGATTTTCGACCAGCCCGTCCTTGAGCGAATCGGTCAGCTCGATCCGGTCGCCATAGGCGGCATCACCGCCGGGGTTGGTGATCGCGATGTTGCCGGTTGCGACGACTTCGCCTGACTTGCGGTTCCACACCACCTTGTCGGCGCGCAACCTGTTTCCCTCGCGGTACATGCGGACGTCGCCGCTCGCCGTGACGATGTCGTTGGCGGTGTCATAGCTTAGTGTTTGCGCGCTGAAGCGCACCTGCTCGTCTGAATCGTCGGCCACGGCGCCGTCGGATGGTGCATCCGGCGAGCGCGGCGATTCGGGTGGGGCCGGCAGCACGGGCCGATTGCGCAAATCCTGCGCGGCGGCGCCTGCGGGCCAGGCAGCGGCCAGCGGCAGTGCCCAAAAAATCGCGATGCGATGCCCCCTCACGCCCATCTACCTTCAGCACTGGCGCCGACTCCCCGGCGCAATGGCGTCCTATCGCACCACAAACGGGGTGCTGCAATCTTGAGCGGCGCTTTGCCACGGGACAAAGCTTGTCCTATGAATGCCCGATCATTATTAACGTTCCCTGTCGAAGGATCTCCATGCATATTGAGTTTTCTGCCGAGCGCCCCGGTGCGACCTCGACCATCGCGCTGCCGGTTGAAAAGGATGGGCTGGACCGGCTCGACCTTGCCGGCTTTGATGCCGTGGCGCAGGCCATCATCCGCGCGGCCGCAAAAGCGGCGCGGTTCGATGGCGAGGCGGCGGCCAGCGCGGAGGCGATGACGGTAACGGCTGATGCGCCGCTGCACGTTTTTCTCGTCGGCGTCGGCTCCGGCAGCGATGCCGAGTATGAACGCGCAGGCGGTGCGCTTGCGGCGCGGTTTCTGACCTCAGGAGTAAAGGCGGTTGCGGTTGATTTCGGCGCGCTCGGTGGGGCGCCTGCGCCGCTTGCCGCCGCGCGGTTTGCCGCAGGCGCCGCGCAGCGGGCGTGGCGCCTCGATGTATACCGCACCAAATTGGCAGAGCGCGCCAAGCCGACATTGTCGTCGCTAACCCTGGTCGGCGCGCCAGACGGCACGCAAGCCGCATGGGCCGGTTTTGATGCGGTCACGCAAGGGTTGGCGCTTACGCGCACGCTGGTGGCCGAGCCGCCAAACGTCATTTACCCAGAGAGCTTTGTCGCGCGCGTGCAGGCTGATGTCGCCGGGCTGGGGCTCGAGATCAGTGTGCTTGGCGAGGCCGAGATGGCAGCGCTTGGCATGGGCGCATTGCTTGGGGTCAGCCAGGGTTCGGTGCGCGACGCGCAATTGCTGGTGTTGCAGTGGAAAGGCAAGGGCGAGGGCGACCCTGATCTTGCGCTGGTCGGCAAGGGCGTCACCTTCGACACCGGCGGCATTTCGCTAAAGCCCGGCCCGGGCATGGAAGACATGAAGTGGGACATGGGCGGCGCCGGTGCGGTCGTCGGCGCGATGAAGGCGCTGGCGCTGCGCAAGGCCCGAGCGAATGTTGTCGGCGTGTGCGGGCTGGTTGAGAACATGCCCGATGGCAATGCCCAGCGCCCGGGTGACGTGGTGACGTCGATGTCGGGCCAGACGATCGAAATCCTCAATACCGACGCCGAGGGGCGCCTCGTGCTGTGCGATGCGCTGACCTGGGTGCAGAAGAATTATCGGCCAAAGACCATCGTCGATCTGGCGACGCTTACCGGCGCGATGATCGTCGCGCTTGGCAACGAGCATGGCGGCTGCTTTGCCAATGACGACTCGCTGGCGGAGCAGTTGCTGGCGGCTGGCAAAAGCTCGGGCGACTTATTGTGGCGTTTCCCGCTTTCCGATGCATATAACAAGCTCATCGACTCGCCGATTGCGGATATGAAGAATGTCGGTCCGCGCGGGGCAGGCTCGATCACGGCGGCGCAGTTTCTCCTGCGATTCATCGACAAGGGCGTGCGCTGGGCGCATCTCGACATCGCCGGTATGGTGTGGGCCGACAAGCCCGGTGCGACCTGGGACAAGGGCGCCACCGGATTTGGCGTGCGCCTGCTCGACCGGTTCGTTGCCGACAATTTCGAAGGCTGACGCTGCCACCAAGAGGAACCGCCCGCGGTGCAGGTTGATTTCTATCATCTCACCAGCCGCCCGCTCGACCGGGTGCTGCCCCGTATCGCCGAGCGGGTGCTGGCTGACGGGGGCCGGCTGCTGATCGTTGCCCAAGACGCGGGGCAGCGCCTGTCGATTGACCGGCTGCTTTGGGCCTATGCGCCCGACAGCTTCCTGCCGCACGCGCAGGCAGGCGGCGACGGGGATGCAGCGCAACCGGTGCTCATCGCGGGCGACCCAGCGCCCGCCAATGCGGCGCGCAACATTGCGCTGGCTGACGGCGTCTGGCGGGAGGCGGCGCTCGGTTTCGACCGCGCGTTTCACTTTTTTGACGAGGAGCAGCTTGCCGGCGCGCGCGCGGCGTGGAAGGCACTTGCCGGGCGGTCAGGCGTTGAGCGGCGCTATTGGAAGCAGACCGACACCGGGTGGGAGCAGGCGGCCTGAGGCATGCATTGGCCCGTCACCGGCAGACGGCCGCCGCTTGCATCGGCGCGCGGCCCCGACTAGGGAGCCGCCATCATTCAAGACACCCTCAAGCACAGGAGCCGAACGGCCATGGCCGCTACCCGGACGTTTTCGATCATCAAGCCCGATGCAACCCGCCGCAACTTGACAGGCGCCGTCACCAAGATGCTGGAGGAGGCCGGCCTTCGGGTCGTCGCCTCCAAGCGTATCCACATGACAAAGGAGCAGGCGGAAGGCTTTTACGCCGTCCACCGCGAGCGGCCCTTCTTTAACGATCTGGTGAGCTTCATGATTTCAGGCCCGGTCGTTGTGCAGGTGCTTGAGGGTGAGAACGCGATGCAACGCAACCGCGACATCATGGGCGCGACCAACCCCGCCAATGCCGAGCCGGGGACGATCCGCAAGGAATTGTCAGAGAGCATCGAGGCGAACTCGGTTCATGGATCAGACAGCGAAGAGAATGCCGCGATCGAGATCGCCTATTTCTTCACGCCGGAAGAGATTGTCGGCTGATCCTTTCGCCGGCACGAAATCAACAGGGCCGTCGGGATCATCCGGCGGCCCTTTCTTGTGCAGGTGGCGCTAAAATTCGTCGGCGATGTCCATCATTCTGGTCAGGCGCCCGGGGGCGACGGCCCGCCAGCTTTTCGCCAGCCAGCCTGCAATTGCTTCCCAGTCGGTATCGCCAAGGTCCAGCCTGATCCCGACCCAGCCGTCGCCGAAATAGGCGGGGCGGTAATAGCGTTCGGCGTCGTGCTCGATGAGCAGCGCCTGTTCGTCCGCGCCGCTGATTTTCACGAGCAGCGCGGTGTTGCCGTCGCCGTGGTGATCGACCGAAACATAGGCGAATTTCTTGCCGCCGACGATGCCGAAGCACGGCATGCCATGCGACACGACCTCATTGGCCTCTGGCTGCGCCATGGCCAGCGCGCGGACCCGGCTAAGCAGATATTGCGGATCGCGGTCGCGTGTGACGAAGGCGGCAAGCGTTGGCGCATAGAGCTGGTGCTCGGCGATGAGGACGCGCGCGGCGAGTGTTTCAGCAGTGTCGCCTGGCAGCACCGCAACCTGGGTCTGCGCGAGCACCGGGCCTTCATCCAGCCCGGCGGTGACGATGTGAACGCTGCACCCGGCGATCGTATCGCCTGCCTCCAGCGCGCGTCCGTGCGTGTGCAGCCCGGGATATTTCGGCAGCAGCGCAGGGTGCATATTCAGCATCCGCCCTTCCCATAAAGCGACGAAATCGCCTGAAAGAATGCGCATATAGCCGGCCAGCGCGACATAATCGGTGCGGGCCCGCACCAACTCGGCCTGGAGGAGCGCCTCATGCGCCGCACGCGTCAGCCCGGCATGGGAGTGGGCGGCAGTGGCGATCCCTTCGGCCGCGGCAAGGCGCAGGCCCGGGGCTTTGGAATTATTGGAGGCGACGAGGATGATTTCAAACGGACAATCGGCGCGCTTGGCGGCATAAAGAAGCGCTGCCATATTGGTGCCGGCGCCCGAAATCAGCACCGCGAGGCGCGCCCTAGCCATTGTGCGTGGCCCGCCAGGCGCCTCGCGCGGCCCATGTCTCCGCGCTGCCCGATATGGTGCAGCCGCGGGTGCCGGCGGCAATTTTGCCAATGGCGAACGCGGTTTCGCCATCGGCTTCCAATGTGGATGCCACAGCCGCTGCCGCGTCCGGCGCGACGATTACCGCCATGCCGACCCCGCAGTTGAAGGTGCGCGCCATTTCCTCGGGCTCGATATTTCCTTGCGCCTGCAAAAACGCCATCAACCGCGGCTGCGCCCAGGCGTCTGCGTCGATCATGGCGTGGACCCCGGCTGGCAGCACACGCGGCACATTTTCGAGCAAACCGCCGCCGGTGATGTGCGCCAGCCCCTTGATCGCGCCAGCCCGCAGCAGCGGCAGCAACGCGCGCACATAGAGGCGTGTCGGCGCCATCAGCGCGTCGATCAGCAACATATTCTGATCGAACAAGGCCGGGCGATCGAGCTTCCAGCCCCTGTCGGCCGCAAGCCGGCGGACCAGCGAAAAGCCATTGGAATGCACGCCCGATGAGGCAAGGCCGAGAATGACGTCGCCGGGCGCGATGTCGGCGCCCGTCAGCACGCGGTCGCGCTCGACCGCGCCGACGCAAAAGCCCGCCAGATCATAATCGCCATCGGCGTACATACCCGGCATTTCAGCCGTCTCGCCGCCGATGAGCGCGCATCCGGCCTGCCTGCACCCCTCAGCAATACTGGCGACGACAGCGGTCGCGACTAAATTATCGAGCTTTCCCGTTGCGTAATAATCAAGGAAAAACAGCGGTTCGGCGCCTTGGACGATCAGATCGTTCGCGCACATGGCGACGAGGTCAATACCAACGCCGGCATGGCGCCCGCTTTCAATCGCGAGTTTGAGCTTGGTGCCGACGCCGTCGTTCGCGGCAACCAGCAGCGGATCGACAAAGCCGGCGGCTTTCAGGTCGAAGAACCCGCCAAAGCCGCCCAGCTCGGCATCGGCGCCGGGCCGCCGCGTGGCCTTTGCCAGCGGACCAATGGCGCGGACCAGCGCATTGCCCGCCGCAATCGACACCCCTGCTCTGGCATAAGTATAGGGGGTGGAATCCGGGTCGCTGGTGCTCATTTGACACGGACTAGCCACATCGTGCTTGGATTTCCATGTCCGCTTCGCCAAAAGGGCCGCGATATGGCATTTGCTCGCGTCCGCACTGCTCGACATTTTGTGGCCATGGCGGTGCTGGGGATTGCGGCGCTGGCGCTTGGCCCGGCGGTGCTGGCGCAGATTGATGGCGACCGCAAAGGCGTGGCGCCGGTCGATAGCTCGGGCAGCTTTGAGGTTGGGGGCATTGATGTTGATGTTGTGGCGCCCAGTGCGCAGGCCGCGCGCAGTGCCGGATGGCGGATTGCGCAGCGCAAAGGGTGGCAGCTCCTGTCGCGCCGGTTGGGCGCGGGCGGCGGACTGGTGCCGGATGGAACGCTTGATGCCATTGTCGCCGGGATCGTCGTTGAAAATGAGCAGATCGGCCCAAATCGCTACATTGCGCGGCTGGGCGTGTTGTTTGACCGGTCGCGCGCGGCGGAAATTCTCGGGATTGCCGGGCAGGTAAACCGTTCGCCGCCGCTGCTTGTCATTCCGGTGCAATGGTCAGGCGGGGCACCGCATGTTTTTGAACGGCGCACCGCTTGGCAGGAGGCTTGGGCGCGGTTCCGCACTGGCAACAGCACCGTGGATTATGTGCGCCCGACGGGCACCGGGCCCGATTCGCTGTTGCTGAATGCGGGGCAGGTGTTGCGGCCGGGGCGCGGGTGGTGGCGCACGGTGCTGGGCCAATATGGCGCGCTCGACGTGGTGATTCCGGTAGTGCACCTCTACCCGACCTATCCCGGCGGGCCAGTGGTCGGCGCGTTTCAGGCGCGTTTCGGGCCGGACAACCGGCTGATCGCACAGTTCAACCTGCGGGTGAGCAGCGCCGACGCGATCCCCGCGCTGCTCGATGAAGGGGTCAAGCGGCTTGATGCGGCCTATCAGGGCGCGCTCAATTCAGGCATATTGCGGGTTGACCCCAGCCTGTTCGCACCGCCCGAACCTGAACCGCTCGTGGGTGAAGATGCCGGTGACGCCGTGCCTGGAGCCGACGAAGGCGACCTGGCCATTGCCGATCGACCCGCGGCCGCCACGACCACCATCAGCGTGCAGGCCGATACGCCGAACGCGGCCTCGGTTACCGCTGTCGAATCGACGCTCAGGGGCGTGCCGGGCGTGCGCAGCGCCGCCACCACCAGCCTTGCGCTTGGCGGCATCTCGGTCGTGCGCGTGGGGTTTGAGGGCAGCATCGCGCAGTTGCAGGGAGCGCTTGAGGCGCGCGGCTGGCAAGTGATTGCCGGCAATGGCGCGCTGCGCATTTTTCGTACCGTAACACCGACTGCGCCCCCCAACAGCGCACCGGACAACGCGACGCAGCAATGACGCAGCTGGCCCTGCCGCTCAGTTTTCCACCCGATGGCCATAGTGACGAATTTGTGGTGAGCAGCTCCAACGCGCGCGCCGCTGCCGGCGTTGAGCGCTGGAGCGTGTGGCCGGTGATGACCGCGCTGCTGATAGGGCCCAGAAAATCCGGCCGGAGCACGCTGGCCCGCCTGTTCGAGCGGCGAACCGGCGGCGGAATTATCGACGATGCTGAGCGGCACGGCGAGGCCGCGCTGTTTCATGCCTGGAACGCGGCGCAAGCGGGCAAGCGACCGCTGCTGATTGTTGCCGACGAGGCGCCGCCGGGCTGGGTCATCGGCCTGCCCGATTTGCGATCACGCCTGCTGGCGAGCCCGGTCTTTGTGATCGCGCCACCCGATGCCGAGCTGATGGCGGCGCTGCTCGCGCGCGACTTTCTGCGACGCGGGCTGGACGCGCGGCCAGAGCTTGTCTCATGGCTGGCCGTGCAGTTGGAGCGCAGCCACATTGCGCGGCTGCGTGCTGTCGATGCGCTCGATCAATGCGTGATGGAAACGCGGAAACGCTTGTCGATTCCGCGCGCGCGGGCCACATTGGCGGCAGCCGGGCTGATCGCCCACCCGCCGCAACCGCCCGCCACGCATTCAGGAGCACGCAACGCATGAACCGCCCGGCGCACATCGCTGACATGGATGACGATGACGACCTGATGGAGGCGGGCATTGGCGGGGACCGGTATTTCAACCGGGAGCTGTCTTGGCTCGCGTTTAACCGCCGTGTGCTCGAAGAGGCGACCAATGCCGCCCATCCGCTGCTGGAGCGGCTTCGGTTCCTGTCGATTTCCGCCTCGAACCTCGACGAATTTTTCATGGTCCGGGTCGCCGGGCTGAAGGGCCAGCAATTGCAGGAGGTGGAGCGCCAATCGGTCGACGGCCTGACCCCCGGCCAGCAACTGGCCATGACGACGCACGAAGCCGACCGGCTGATGGCCAGCCAGCACGAAGTGTGGCACGCGTTGCGCGCGCTGCTCGCCGATGCCGGGATAAGCCTGCTTGAGGTTGAGGAGATTGCCGGCGACGATGCAGACTGGCTGGAAAACCATTTTCGCGACCAAATTTTCCCGATTCTGACGCCCCAGGCGCTGGATCCGGCGCACCCGTTCCCGTTCATCCCCAACAAGGGGTCGAGCCTCATTTTTGACCTGGTCCGCCTGTCGGACAAGCAGCCCATCCGCGAGTTGGTGATGCTGCCCAATCGCGTTGGCCGCTTTGTGCGCCTGCCCGGCGACACGGCGCGTTATGTAACGATCGAAACGCTGATCCGGCGGTTCTCCGTGTTGCTGTTTCCCGGCTATCAGGTGGAGGCGGCGGCGTCGTTCCGGGTGCTGCGGGACAGCGATCTTGAGATTGAGGAAGATGCCGAAGACCTTGTCCGCTATTTCGCGAACGCCATAAAAAGGCGGCGGCGCGGGCGCGTCATCCGGCTGGAACTGGAGGGCTGCATGCCCGCCGAACTCGAATCGCTGCTGAAGGCAGAGCTTGGCGGCACCGAAGCGCTGATTACCGAGTGCGGCGGGTTTCTCGGGCTGGGCGACCTCGACCGGCTGGTGGATGAAGACCGCGCGGACCTGAAATTTCCGCCTTTCACCGCGCGTTTCCCCGAACGGATTCGGGAATTTGGCGGCGATTGCTTTGCGGCTATCAAGGCCAAGGACATCGTCATCCATCACCCATATGAAACCTTTGACGTGGTCATTGCCTATCTGCGGCAGGCAGCGGCCGACCCCGATGTGGTGGCGATCAAGCAGACATTATACCGTGCAGGCAAGCAATCCGCTGTCATCAGCGCGCTGATTGCGGCGGCCGAGGCGGGCAAGTCGGTGACGGCGGTTGTCGAACTGAAGGCGCGCTTCGACGAGGAGCAGAACCTGTTATGGGCCTCTGCGCTGGAGCGGGCCGGCGTGCAGGTGGTATATGGGTTCATCGACTGGAAAACCCATGCCAAGGTGTCGATGGTAGTGCGGCGCGAGGGCGGCGGCTACCGCACCTACTGCCATTTCGGCACCGGGAATTATCACCCCATAACCGCGCGCATCTACACCGATATCAGCTTTTTCACAGCCGACCCGCGCATCGGGCGTGATGCCGCGCAAATGTTCAATTATGTGACGGGCTATGTTGAGCCGAGCAACCTTGAGGTCATCGACATGTCGCCACGCGGCCTGCGCAAGCGGCTGGCCGAGCTGATTGACGCTGAAATCGCGCTGGCGCAGGCGGGCAAGCCGGCCACCATCTGGGCCAAGATGAACTCGCTGGTTGACCCCGCGATCATCGAAAAACTCTATGAGGCAAGCAATGCCGGGGTCGATATCGATCTCGTTGTGCGCGGCATTTGCTGCCTGCGGCCTGGCGTGCCCGACATGTCGGAGCGGATTCGTGTGAAATCTGTCGTTGGGCGCTTTCTCGAACATAGCCGCATCTGGGCGTTCGGCAATGGCAAGGCGTTGCCGCATGACGGCGCCAAATTGTTCATCTCCTCGGCTGACTGGATGCCGCGCAACTTTGACCGGCGGGTGGAGTATATGCTCCCCATTGAAAACAAGACGGTGCACGATCAGTTGCTCGATCAGGTGATGGTCGCCAACCTCATCGACAATGAACAGAGCTGGGAACTGGGGCCGGATGGCACCTATACGCGGATCGAGCCGGGCGACCGGCCATTTAATCTCCACCGCTATTTCATGACCAACCCCTCGCTTTCCGGCCGCGGCGCTGCGCTCAAAAACAGCGATTCGGTGCCCACGCTCTCGCTGCGACGGCGGCGACGTTGACCCGCACGCGCTGATCACTGGTGACGACGCTGTTCTTCCGCAAACCCCGGATCGACACGAGTGCCGATCCGCGCACCGCGATTATCGACATTGGTTCAAATTCAATCCGCCTGGTCGTGTATCAGGGGCCTGCGCGGCTGCCCGCCATTTTGTTCAACGAAAAGGTGATGGCCGGGCTGGGACGCGGCGTTTCTGAAACCGGCGCGATCGGCGCTGATGCGCTTGCGCTGGGCACGATGGCGCTGGAGCGGTTTGCCTCGGTTGCGCGCGAGATGGACGTGTCGCGGCTGCGCACGGTGGCGACTGCGGCCGTGCGTGAGGCAACCAATGGCCAGGCGCTGCTGGATGTTGCCGCGCGGCTCGGCCTCGATGTGGATGTGCTGACTGGCGAACAGGAAGCAACCGTTGCCGGGCTGGGGGTTATCTCGGCAATTCCTGGCGCAGACGGGATCGTCGGCGACCTGGGTGGGGGCTCGCTGGAGCTGGTCCGCGTCGCAGGCGGACAAGTTGGTGATCGGGCGAGCTTCCCTTTTGGCGTGTTGCGTCTGGCGGCGCTGCGCACCAAGGGCGCCCGCAGTTTCGAACGCCGTGTCGCAAGCGCCATCAGCAACGCCGGGTGGGCCGGGCGCGGCGCCGGGCTGCCGCTGTATCTGGTGGGCGGTTCATGGCGGGCGCTGGCCCGGCTGGACATGCACGCAACCGGATATCCGCTGCCGGTTATTCACCAATATCCGCTGCCGGCCGCGTCGATCATGCGGCTAAACCGCACCCTGGCGCAGATTGGCAAGGGCAAGCTGCGGGCTATCCCATCGGTGTCATCCGCGCGCGCGCCGACGCTTGCCGATGCCAGCGCGCTGCTCGGCGTGCTGGTGCGCAGCCTTGGTGCGGTCACCACGATTGTGTCGTCTTTTGGCCTGCGCGAGGGCCTGTTGTTCGACGCGCTCAGCTTGGCGGAACGGGGCCAGGACCCGCTGATCGTCGCGGCGCGCGACGAAGGGCGGCGCCTTGGCCGCTTTGCCGAACATGGCGACTTGCTGGAGAGCTGGATTGCGCCGCTCTTTACCGACGACGCTGTGGCGCTCACCCGGCTGCGCCACGCAGCCTGCCTGCTTGCAGATGTTGGCTGGCGCGCCAACCCGGAATTTCGGGCGGAGCGCGGCGTTGAAATTGCGCTTCACGGCAATTGGGTGGCGATTGATGCGCCGGGCCGCGCGCTGGTGGCGCAGGCGCTTTTCACCAGCCTTGGCGGCGGCACTGACACGCCGGCGCCGCTCGCTGAGCTGGCACCGCCGGCCCTGCTCAGGCGCGCAATGTGCTGGGGCATGGCGATGCGGCTGGGCCAGCGGTTGAGCGGCGGCCTTGCCGGGCCGTTACAGCGATCGAGCCTTGGCGATGACGGCGCCGCCATCACGCTGCGCCTCACGGGCGAGGACTGCACCTTTTACAGCGATACGGTGGAGCGGCGGCACAAGGCGCTGGCGGCCATACTCGGCCGGCGGGCAATGCTTGCGCGCGACACCCGCTAGCTGTCGTCGGCCCGTGTCATTTTGAGCTTGCCGTTCTTCACGGCAAAGGCGAGCTGCCCCTCGACCAGCGCCAGCGCATCGCGGCCGAACTGATCGAACCGCCAGCCCTCAAGCATCGCCAGCCCTTCGCGTTGCCCGCCGGCCAGCGCTTCAAGGTCTTCGGTGCGGGCGAGCAGCTTTGCCGCCACATCAATGTCGCGTGACCTGATCTTCAGCAATAACTTCAGCAGATCAGCGACCAGTGCGCCATCCTTGCCGGCGCCCGGTTTGCGATCATCGCGCTTGGGCATTTCGTCATGGGGGAGCGGGGTTGCGCTGGCCAGCGCTGCCATCAGCCGGGCGCCAATGTCATTGCCTGCCCAGGTGGGGGACAGCCCGCGCACCTTGGCCAGGTCCGCCTGATGGCGCGGCGGCGTGCCGGCCAGGTCGGCGAGTGTCTCGTCTTTCACGATGCGGCCGCGCGGCAGATCCTTGCTCTGCGCCTCAAGCTCGCGCCACCGGCCAAGTGCTTTGAGCCGGCCAAGCACATCGGCCTTGCGCCCCTGAATGCGCACCCGCTTCCACGCCTCTTCCGGGTCGTTGCGGTAATTTGCCGGGTTGGCGATCCGCTCCATCTCCTCGTCCAGCCAGTTGCCCCGCCCCGTCACGCGGAGGTGATCGAGCATTTTGGGGAATATCTGCGCCAGATGCGTTACATCACCGATCGCATATTCGATCTGACGCTTGTCGAGCGGGCGCCGGCTCCAGTCGGTGAAGCGCGCGCCCTTGTCCACCGGAATGCCGAGGTAGCTGTCGACAAGGTTGGAATAGCCGATTTGCTCGCCTTGCCCAAGCGCCATCGCGGCGACTTGGGTGTCGAACAGCGGGTGCGGCGTCTTGCCGGTCAGGTTATAAACAATTTCAATATCCTGCCCGCCGGCATGAAACACCTTCAGCACATCTTCGTTATTGGTGAGCAGCTCCAGCAGCGGCGTCATGTCCAAGTCCGGCGCCATCGGGTCGATGGCGGCTGCTTCATTTGTGTCGGCAATCTGGATGAGACACAGTTCGGGCCAATAGCTGTTTTCGCGCATGAATTCGGTGTCGACCGTGATGAACGGTGCGCTCGAAAGGCGGCTGCAAAGATTGGCGAGAGACGCAGAATCGCAGATTAGGTCGTGGATGTGCATCTCCCATGCCATAGCGGCGCCGTGGCGACTTGACAAAAGCTCTGTGCGGCCCCGAAAGCGCTGGGCTTCCGGGCGCCAAGGGTGCCGCTTCATGATTTGGACGAACAGCATGCACGCATATCGCACCCACAATTGCGCCGCCCTGCGGCCTGAACATGTCGGTGAAGAGGTTCGCCTGTCGGGCTGGGTGCACAAAAAGCGCGATCATGGCGATCTGGTGTTTGTCGATGTGCGTGACCATTATGGCATCACGCAAATTGTAACCGAGGTCGATGGGCCCGCCTTTGCCGTGATCGAGGCGCTGAAGAACGAATCGGTGGTGACGATTACCGGCAAGGTCACCGCGCGCGCAGCCGAAGCGGTGAACCCCAATCTGCCGACGGGTTGCATCGAGGTGCGCGCAACAGCGGCCACCATCCAGAGCCATGCGCACGAACTGCCGATGCCGGTGGCGGGCGAGGCGGAATATCCCGAAGATATTCGCCTGCGCTATCGCTTCCTCGATTTGCGGCGCGAGCGGCTGCACCAGAACATCATGCTGCGCTCCCGCGTCATCACGTCGCTGCGCCAGCGGATGAACGCGCAAGGGTTCACCGAATTTCAGACGCCGATTTTGACGGCGTCTTCGCCGGAGGGCGCGCGCGATTATCTGGTGCCGAGCCGCGTCCATCCGGGCAAATTCTATGCGCTGCCGCAGGCGCCGCAGATGTTCAAACAACTCCTGATGGTCGCCGGGTTCGACAGATATTTTCAGATCGCACCGTGCTTTCGCGATGAGGACGCGCGCGCCGACCGTTCACCGGGCGAGTTTTATCAGCTTGATTTCGAGATGAGCTTTGTCACGCAGGACGATGTTTTTGCGGCAATCGAGCCAGTGCTGCACGGCGTGTTTGAAGAATTTGCCGATTGGCAGGGCAAGGGCCGCACGGTGAGCGCCCTGCCGTTCCGCCGCATTGCGTACCGCGAATCGATGCTGAAATACGGCTCCGACAAGCCTGATCTGCGCAACCCGATCCTTATTACCGACGTCAGCGAGCATTTTCGCGGATCAGGCTTTGGCCTGTTCGACCGGATCGTTTCTGGCGGCGACGTCGTGCGCGCCATCCCGGCGCCGAAAACGGCCGACAAGAGCCGCAAATTCTTTGACGACATGAACGAGTGGGCGCGCGGTGAGGGCCATGCAGGGCTTGGCTACATCACCCAAAAGGGCGGCGAGCTTGGCGGGCCGATTGCCAAAAACCATGGTGAGGAAGCAACCCGCGCGCTCATTGCCGAACTCGGCCTTGGCCCCGATGACGGCATTTTCTTTGCAGCCGGCAAGGAACTGGCCGCCGCCAAACTTGCTGGCGCTGCCCGCACGCGCATCGGACAGGAGCTTGGCCTCATCGACGAAAGCCGCTTCGAATTCTGCTGGATCGTCGACTTTCCGATGTTTGAATATGATGAGGACACGAAAAAGGTTGATTTCAGCCACAACCCGTTTTCCATGCCGCAAGGTGAAATGGAAGCGCTGGAAACCATGAACCCGCTCGATATTCTCGCCTTTCAATATGACATTGTGTGCAACGGCGTTGAGCTGTCGTCTGGCGCAATCCGCAACCATCGCCCGGAGATCATGTACAAGGCGTTTGAAATCGCGGGCTATTCACAGGCCGATGTCGACACCAATTTTGCCGGGATGATTAACGCGTTCAAATTTGGCGCCCCGCCGCACGGCGGATCGGCCCCCGGCATTGACCGCATGGTCATGCTGCTGGCAGGCGAGCCGAACATTCGCGAAGTCGTGCTGTTCCCGATGAACCAGCGGGCCGAAGACCTGATGATGGGTGCGCCGAGCTTTGTGTCGGCCCGGCAGTTGCAAGAACTTAATATCCGCACGCTAGACCCGGCTCCCGCAAAACCGGGCGCATAGCCGGGGTTCAGTAACGCCCGCCATATCCGGGCCAAGGCAGGGCGAGGATATCGGGAGCGCAATGGACGGGAAGCAGGGGTTGAGCGAGACACGGCTGAAGACGCGGCCAGCGGCACGGGCGATGGAGGCATTGCCGCAACCGCGCAGCGCGCTTGGCCGGACGCTGGGCCTGTCGGGCGTGCTGTTTCTGACATTATCGGTCACCAGCCCGGTCTCGTCGGTGTTCGTTATCATCCCCGGGATGCTGCACGTGGCCGGCACCGGCGCCATCTGGGCAATGGCGCTGGCGGCCATTGTGTGCGTGGCGACTGCCTATATCTATGCGGAGCTGTCGTCGGTGTGGCCGGTCGCCGGCGGCGAATATGTGATGGTTGCGCGCACGCTCGGGCCGCTTGCCGGTTTTGTCATGCTCGGCGTTAATGTGTTCAACAATCTGTTGTTTCCGCCGGTGCTTGGCCTTGGCCTGAGCGCCGTGCTGTCGCGCGTCGTGCCGGGCCTGCCGGTGGTGCCGCTGGCGGTTGTGGTTGTGGCGGCGGCGACGCTTGTCGCGCTGCTTCAGATCCGCGTGAATGCTCTGATTACCGGGCTG
The DNA here is from genome assembly GCA_021732445.1 of Sphingomonas sp. GTDB lineage: Bacteria > Pseudomonadota > Alphaproteobacteria > Sphingomonadales > Sphingomonadaceae > Sphingomonas. The sequence goes on from JAKFUZ010000006.1 coordinate 169,911, forward strand.
TTTCTGGCGGTGGAGGCGCTTGCTGTGTTGGCGGTGGTGGTCCTGGGGTTTGCTCATCCGGTGCAGTCGGTTCTTCCCATGCTGGCAGCGCCGGTGGTGGCGGTGCCCGACGGGCTGGTGCCGGCGACGCTTTCGGGCATTGGGCTTGCTACCTCGATCGCGATATTTGCGCTGAACGGCTATGGTGCGGCGGTGTATTTCGGCGAAGAGATGCATCACGCGCCGACGCAGATAGCGCGTGCGATTTTGTGGGCGTTGTTGCTCACCTTGTTGTTTGAAGGCGTGCCGATGGTGGCGGCGCTGGTCGGTGCGCCTGATCTTGGGCAATTGCTCGCCAGCGAAGACCCGTTCGGCATGCTCACGGCGACGCGCGGCGGCGATTTTTTGGCGACGTCGGTGTCGGTCGGGGTCGCGGTTGCGGTCGTCAACGCAGTTATCGCGTGCATCCTGGCCAGCGCGCGCTTCTTTTACGGAACCGCGCGCGACAAATGCTGGGGGCGGCCGGTGGATGTGTGGCTGACGACCATTCACCCCCGCTTCGCCTCGCCCTGGATCGCGACGCTGGTTGCAGGCGGTGCCGGGGTAGTGTGCTGTTTCCTGCCGCTTGAGCTGTTGCTGGTGCTGAGCGGCACCGGGCTGATCGCGATTTACGCGGGCATCGCGCTGGCACTGGTGGCCGGCCGCCGGTCGGGCGCGCTCGACGATGCGCCGTTTCGCGGACCGCTCTATCCAGCGGCGCCGGTAATCACGTTGGGTGCGCTTGGCTATGTCGTGTGGCTCAACTGGCTGGATGCGGCCGAAGGCCGGCCCGGGCTGATGATGACCGGGGTGCAGATTTGCCTGTCGGCGGCATATTACTGGCTCGTGCTGCGGCGGCGCGGCGCTTGGAACGTGCATGTCCCGCAAGGCGCAAGGTGAGGCTCCATGACGATTGACCTGTTGGATTTTGAAAGTGGCGCGGCCTATTCGGGCGATTACGATGCCGATCTGCTTGGTCTTCAGGAGCGGCTCGCCCGTATTCAGGTCGCGCATATCTGCCACAAAAAGCGCGCCATCGTGATGCTGGAAGGGTGGGACGCCGCCGGCAAGGGTGGCATTATCCAGCGGATGACCGCGCGCTGGGATCCGCGTTATTTCGAAGTGTGGCCAATCTCTGCGCCGACGGCAGAGGAAAAGGCCCGGCATTTTCTGTGGAGGTTCTGGCAGCGGCTGCCAATGTCAGGCGACATCGCCGTGTATGACCGAAGCTGGTACGGGCGCGTGCTCGTCGAGCGCGTGGAAGGCTTCGCCAGCGAGGGCGAGTGGCACCGCGGCTATGATGAAATCAACGAATTCGAAGCGCAGCAAGTCGATTCCGGCACCAATCTCGTCAAGCTGTTCGTCCATGTGACGCAGGCCGAGCAGGACCGGCGGCTGAAAGAGCGGCTGGACGATCCATGGAAGCGCTGGAAAACCGGCCTTGACGATTATCGCAATCGCGCGCGCCGCAAAGACTATCTTGATGCTATGCACGATATGTTTGCCCGCACCGACACGCGCTGGGCGCCGTGGATTGTGATTGACGGGAATGATAAAAAGGCCGCGCGCATCGCCGCGCTCTCCGCGATTGCGGCAAGGCTGGAACTGGCGGTGCCCATGACGCCGCTGCCGCTTGATCCGGAGCTTGAAAAGATCGCCAAAAAGGCGCTTCGGAAGGATTAGGCCAGCATCAGCGCGTCGATGGCGCCTTGCAGAATATAGCTTGCGGCGAGCCTGTCGATGCGCTCGGCGCGTTTGGCGCGGCTGACATCTTCGGCGATCATTTGCCGCTCGACAGCCTGGGTGGACCAGCGCTCGTCCCACAACAGAACCGGCAGCCCGAAATCGTCGATGTTGCGGGCAAAAGCGCGGGTGGATTGGCAGCGCGGCCCTTCGGTTCCGTCAAGGTTGATGGGCAGGCCAAGGACGATGCCTGCCACATCCTGCGCCGCGATCAGGGCCGCAAGCACCGCTTTGTCGGCGGCAAATTTGCCGCGGCGGATAAGGTCGGCGGGCGAGGCAAAGCTCCACCCCGCATCGCAAAGTGCCGTGCCAATGGTTTTGGTGCCGAGATCAAGCCCGAGCAGCCTGCCGCCCGCTGGCAGAACCGCCCGAAACGCCTCGATTTCGGTGGTGATCACTTGGCCTGGAACGCTGCCGTGCGCCGTGCGATGTCGGCGCGCACGCTGGCCCAGAACAGGCTGTAATCGAACACATGGTAATTGTTGCCCGGCAGCACATAGCGCCCGATGCCTTCGGGCGGCGGCCCGATGAGCAGGAACCCGCGCCCGGCGCACCGCGCGGGCACCTTGCCCGCTACCAGCGTTGCGGTTGCAAAATCGCCGGTTGGCACAAGCGTGCCCAGATTTGCCTCAGCCGGCGCAGCGGCGTCTGGCGTGCCGGTAATCGGGTTGGTGCACACCATGGGCGTGCCCTGCCGCGGCTGACCGTTCAGCCCGGTTGACCCATCGAAATTGGCGAGGACGAGCTGGGGGTCGGCGGGTTCGGCAAAACTCTGCCACGACAGGATGCACCCGAATTGCGCGGCCGACTGGCATTCGGGGAGGCCAAGCACGGGCAGGTCTGCGGCGCGTGAAACCGGCCAGCCGACGACATAGGCGGCGATGATGCGCCGGGCGAGCGGCGTTCCCGCCACCTTTTCGCGCAGCAGCCGCACCAGGTGCAGCGCGCCCTGGCTGTGTCCCGCCAGGATGATCGGGCGATCCTGGCCGACCTCGCGCAGAAATTCGTCAAAGGCGCTGGCCACATCGCCATAAGCCAGGTCGAGCGCCAGTTGCGCCTCGCGCTGACCGGTCAGAAAGGCACCAAATGTCGCCTGGCGATAGCGCGGCGCCCAGATGGCGGCGCTCGCGTTGAAGGCGCTGGCCTGACCGCGCAGGAACAGCGCGGCCCGGTCATTCGCGATCTGGTCGTCGAGCGGCGCGTTCCAGCGGCTGCGGTCAAGATAGGAAGTCGGGTGGAGGAAGAACAGCGCCGGCCCGGCATTGCCTGCCGGCTGCGCGCCATCTGGCACCCAAAGCGCCGGGTTGCCCGGCTTGTCCGGCCGCGCGATCCACCGATCGGCACCGGCATAAGCACTTGGCGGCTCGGCCGGCAGCGCTTCAAAGGCGGCGCTTGGCACCAGCGCTGCCTGCATCAGCCGCGTGCCGAATAACCGGAACGCCAGGGCGCCTGCAATGGCAAGCACGATGAGCGCTGCCACTGCATAAAGGAACTTTCGAGCCAACGCATACACTCCGGTAACAACTGCCACCGCGTTGCAGCACAAGGGGTGCGGGCGCAATGCGTTTCAGACGCTGATAACGATATCACGCCGCCATGTCGCTCGACAGTTGCGCGAGGGGCAGCGGCAATGCTAGCCGCACATGCTATGGCAGTAGATATTCAAACCGTGAAGAAAATCGCCGGGCTGGCCCGTATCGCGATGTCTGATGAAGACGCCGCGCGGCTGGCGCCCGAGCTTGGCAACATTCTTGGCTGGATCGAGCAGCTCGGCGAGGTGGATACCACCGGCGTTGCACCGATGACGGCGGTGATCGCCAATCATTTGCGGCTGCGCGATGATGTGGTGACGGATGGCGGCGTGCGGGGTGCCGTGCTCGCCAACGCACCTCAGGCCGAGCAGGGCTTTTTCACAGTGCCCAAGGTGATCGAATGAGCGATGTGACCGATCTTGGCGTGGCGGCGCTGCGTGACGGGGTTCGTGAAGGGCTTTTTTCTGCACGCGAGGTGGCTGAGGCGTTCATCGCACGGGTGGCCGCCGCCAAGCAGCTCAACGCCTTTCTGGTGGAAACGCCCGATCATGCGCTCGCCGCTGCCGACGCCGCAGACGCCGCCCGTGCGGCTGGCGAGGCACCCAAGCCGCTTGCTGGCGTGCCGATTGGCATGAAAGATTTGTTCTGCACCAAAGGCGTGCCGGCGACGGCTGCCAGCCTGATCCTCCAGGGATTTACACCGCCCTATGAATCGACCGTGTCGGCAAATTTGTTTGCAGCCGGTGCCGGGATGCTTGGCAAACTCAACATGGACCAGTTCGCCATGGGATCGTCGAACGAAACCAGCGCGTTTGGCAATGTGATTTCGCCGTGGCGGCGCAGCGACGGCGGCGCGGGGCACAATTGGGCGCCGCTGGCGCCCGGCGGCTCGTCGGGCGGATCGTCAACCGCGGTGTCGGCGCGGCTGTGCCCCGGCGCGACGGGCACTGACACTGGCGGGTCGATCCGCCAGCCGGCGGCGTTCACGGGCATTTCGGGCATCAAGCCGACCTATGGCCGCTGCTCGCGCTGGGGCGTGATTGCCTTTGCCTCGTCGCTCGATCAGGCCGGGCCAATGGCGCGCGACGTGCGCGACTGCGCGATTTTGCTCGAAAATATGGCCGGGTTTGATCCAAAGGACGCAACCTCGCTCGACGCACCGGTGCCGCGGTGGGAAGCCGGCCTCTCGGGCGATATGCGCGGCAAGCGCATCGGGATCCCGCGCGAATACCGGGTGGACGCGATGCCGGCGGAAATCGATGCGCTTTGGCAGCAGGGCATTGGCTGGCTGCGTGATGCCGGTGCCGAGATTGTCGAGGTGTCGCTGCCGCACACCAAATATGCGCTGCCCGCATATTACATTATCGCGCCGGCGGAAGCCTCGTCCAACCTCGCGCGCTATGATGGCGTTCGCTATGGCCTGCGCGATCTGCCCGATGGCGCCAATTTGCAGCAAATGTACGCAGCCACCCGCGCGGCGGGCTTTGGCGATGAAGTGAAGCGCCGCATCATGATCGGCACTTATGTATTGTCGGCAGGGTTTTACGACGCGTACTTCACACAAGCGTCGAAGGTGCGCACGTTGATTGCCCGCGATTTTGACCTGGCCTTTGAGCAGTGCGACTATCTGTTGACCCCGACCGCGCCGAGCGCGGCCTTTGCGCTTGGCGACAAAAGCGCTGATCCTATCGCCATGTATCTCAACGACGTTTTCACGGTGCCATCGTCGCTGGCGGGCCTGCCGGCAATGAGCGTGCCGGGCGGGCTGGACGGGCAGGGGCTGCCGCTGGGCTTGCAGATCATCGGTCGTGCGCTTGATGAGCAGGGCGTGCTGAACGCGTGCCTGGCGCTGGAGGAACGCGCGGGCTTTGTCGCGCGGCCGGGGGAGTGGTGGTGAGATGACCGACAAACGCTATACCATCCATGGCGAAACCGGCGATTGGGAGGTCGTTGTCGGCCTTGAAGTCCATGCTCAGGTCACCTCCAACGCCAAGCTGTTCTCGGGCGCCGCGACCGCCTTTGGCGCGGACCCGAACACGCAGGTGAGCCTTGTCGATGCCGCGATGCCAGGAATGCTTCCCGTGCCCAACCGCGAGTGCATCCGCCAGGCCGTGCGCACTGGCATGGCCATCGACGCGCAGATCAACAAATGGTCGCGGTTCGACCGGAAGAATTATTTCTACGCCGATTTGCCGCAGGGTTATCAGATCAGCCAGCTGTTTCACCCGATTGTGGGTGAAGGTGCGATCACCATCAGCCTTGATCCCAAAAACCCGGACGCCAGCGGCAAGCGCATCGGTGTGGAGCGCATCCATGTAGAGCAGGATGCCGGCAAGCTGATGCACGATCAGCACCCCACGCGCTCCTATGTCGACCTCAACCGTTCAGGCGTCGCGCTGATGGAAATCGTGTCGAAGCCCGACATGGCCTCGCCTGCCGAGGCGGGCGCCTATCTGGCCAAGCTGCGGGCGATTTTGCGTTATGTCGGCAGTTGCGACGGCAATATGGACCAGGGCTCAATGCGCGCGGACGTCAACGTCTCGGTGCGCAAGTCCGGCGACCCGCTCGGTACGCGGACCGAGACCAAGAACGTCAATTCCGTGCGCTTCGTCATGGCCGTCGTCGAGCAGGAGGCGCGGCGGCAGGTCGCGGTGATCGAGTCCGGTGGCCGGATCGTTCAGGAAACGCGGCTTTACGACCCCGACCGAAACGAGACCCGGTCAATGCGCTCAAAGGAGGATGCGCATGATTACCGCTATTTCCCTGACCCCGATTTGCTGCCGGTTGAGCTGGATGAGGCGTTTTTGGCCGAATGCCGCGCCTCGCTACCCGAACTGCCAGATGCCAAGCGCGCGCGGTATGAAGCGCTCGGGATCACGCCCTACAACGCGGCCGTGCTGACGGCGGAGGTCGAGGCGGCGCGCTGGTTCGATGCGCTGCTGGACGCGGGCGCGGCGCCCGTGGCCGCCGCCAACTGGACGACGTCGGAACTGTTCGGCGCGCTGAACCGCACCGGCAAGGATATCGGCGATAGCCCGGTCAGCCCCGTTCAGGCCGCCGAATTGCTGGGCCTGGTGGCAGATGGCACGCTGTCGGGCAGCCTTGCCAAGCAGGTGTTCGAGATCATGCTGGAAACCGGGCAGGGCGCGACCGCGATTGTCGAACAACGCGGCCTGAAGCAGACGAGCGATACCGGCGCCATCGAGGGCGTGATTGCCGAGGTGCTCGCCGCCAATGCCGACAAGGTCGCGCAATATCGCGGCGGCAAGGAAGCACTGTTCGGCTTTTTCGTCGGGCAAACGATGAAGGCGATGGGCGGCAAGGCCAACCCAAGGCTAGTCAATGATTTGCTGAAGACAGCGCTTGGCTGATGACATGTGGTGGTGATTGAGAGGGTTGGATGACGATGAAGACACGACTGATTGTTGCCGCAACGCTGTTTGCCGCAGCGCCGCTCGCCGCGCAGGAGGTGCTCACCAATGACACCGTGGTTGCGTTGGCAGGCGCGGGGCTGGGCGAGCAGACGCTTGTCGCCAAGATCAAATCCTCGGCCAGCAGCTTTGACGTGAGCGCCGGCAAGCTCCTTGAGCTGAAGCAAAAGGGGCTGAGTGATGCCGTCATCGCGGCGATGATCGAAGCGGGGAGCACCTCGCAAAATTCGGCCGCCGCGCTTGGCAACAGCGATTCGGCCGATCCGCGCGCACCCCACGCGCCCGGTATCTATCTGCTTGTGCAAGGTGCCGGCAAAATGCAGCGGATCGACGCGACAAGTTCAAACCAGACCAAGACCGGCGGATTTCTGGGCTATGCGCTGACCGGCGGTATCGCCAAGCTCAAGATCAACACCGTATTGCCCGGTGCGCACGCCAGGGTATCTGCCAACAGCGTCCGGCCGACATTTTATTTCTATTTCGATCAGGCCAGTGCCAGCCTGTCGGGCGGGGCGCCGGGCGGGTTCTGGCAGGGCGGCGGCGCGGCGGCGGTTACGTCACCCAATGAGTTCAGCCTGATCCGGTTCGCCGCCAAGAAGGACCGGCGCGAGGCGGCCGTCGGCCAGTTCAACATCACCGGCGCCAAGGCCGGCGTGCAGGACAAGCAGCGAGTGACGATGACCTATAAGGACATCCGCCCCGGTGTGTTTGAGGTCAGGCCCGAGCAAGACCTGGCGCCGGGCGAATATGGGTTTATTTACTCCGCCACGTCGGGCGGTGGCGGCGTTGGGCTGTATTCGGCCGGGGCGACGCTGTCGCGGGTGTTCGATTTTTCCGTGACGGCGCCCTGAGCCTTTACGGCGCTATCGGAACACACGGCGTGCCGGCAGCCTTTGCGCGGACATCGGCGCAGATCCGTGCCGCGTCGCCGCTTGAGCGCACGGTGCCCGCCTGCAACCGGGTGATGGCACCCGCGCGCACGAAATAAGGCTGCAGCCCGGCGAGTGCGCCGACGCGCCCGCTCAATTGCTGCCACAGCCGCCGGGCATTGCCGTCATCCCGAAACGCGCCAAACTGGACACGCCAGCCCTTGCCACCGAACGATAGCGTGATCGAGCCGGCCGACGGGGATGGTGGTGCGCTTGTGGCTGGCGCGGAGGCGGCGCTGCGCACGGGCCTTGCGGCTGCAATGCCCGGTGGCGTCACGTCGCGGCCGGCGACGCTCGACGCCGGCAGCTCGGCGGGCCGGATGCTGCGGGGCCCGGCGACTTCCGGCGCTGCGGCATAGCGCGCGTCGGTTTCATATTGGCGGGCCAGGGCAATGCCCTTCTGGCGCACGTCGAGCGGGATATACAGGTCCATTTGGGCGAGCGTTTGCGAGCCTTGCGCAAGCCCCGCTGCCGACGAGCGCGTCAGCAGCGCATAAGCGCGCACCCAGTCTTTGGCCACACCGTCGCCGTTGAACAACATGGTGCCATAGACAAGTTGGGCGCGTGGTTCACCGCGTGCTGCCGATTTTTCGAGCCAGGGCACAGCGTCGGCGCGCCTGCCGTTCTGGAACAGCGCGAGCCCGTAATTGTCCTGCGCCGGCACATGCCCCTGGAGGGCGGCCTTGCGATACCATTCTTCGGCGAGCGCGAGGTCGGTCGGCACGCCGCGCCCGAGCTTATAGGCCTGCGCAAGATTGAACTGCGCATCGGCATCGCCCTTGATGGCAAGCGGGCGCCATTCATCGACGGCGGCCTTGAAATTGCCCTGCGCCCAGGCATCCACGCCTGCCTTTACATCGGCATGGGCTGGCGCTGAGGCCATGAGCGCGCCTGCCATTACCACCGCCGCTGCCGCTAATCTGCTGACTGGATTCATCATATGCGTGTCCATCCTGCCGGGCCAATGACGGCCGGAATAATGCCTTGTAAACCATAAATCGCAAAGAGAAGCTTACCGGCAGCGCGCACAATCAGCCCCGCGCCGCTCACCGTTGTTAACCGGTTATTATCTCTCCCCATGGCAAACCGCTTGCCGGAACAATTTAATTCCAGGGGATAAGATGCGCGTTCTCGCGATGGCATCGCAAAAGGGTGGTTCGGGAAAGACCACATTATCCGGCCACCTCGCCGTGCAGGCGCAGCGTGCCGGTGCCGGCCCTGTCGTGCTGATCGACATTGACCCGCAAGGATCGCTGTCGGATTGGTGGAACGAGCGCGAGACCGAATTCCCCGCCTTTGCGCAAACCACAGTGGTGCGGCTGGCTGCTGACCTTGAGGTGTTGCGCCAGCAAGGCTTTCGCCTGGCGATGATCGACACGCCGCCGGCCATTACGATGGCAATTCAAAGCGTTATCGCGGTGGCCGAGCTGATTGTGGTGCCCACGCGCCCAAGCCCGCATGATCTGCGCGCAGTGGGTGCAACGGTTGACCTGTGCGACCGCGCGGGCAAGCCGCTGATTTTCGTCGTCAATGGCGCGACGCCCAAAGCCAAGATCACTTCGGAGGCCGCTGTCGCGCTGTCGCAGCATGGCACGGTTGCCCCCATCACCATCCACCACCGCACCGATTTTGCCGCGTCGATGATCGACGGACGTACCGTGATGGAGGTCGACCCCGGTGGCCGTTCCGCGCAGGAGGTTGAGGCGCTGTGGGGCTATATCTCCGACCGGCTTGAAAAGAATTTCCGCCGCACCGTGTTCAGCGTGCCAAGCGCCGGGCAGGGAAGTTTTGGGCATCAGCGCCCCATGGGTGGCTTTGGCCGCCGTGTGGTCAGCTAAGGAGTGCCCGCGATGATTGGCAATCCAAAACCGCTCGCCTCGCTTTCGTCCGGTCTGCTCGCCCGCAAAGGGCAGGCGCGGCCAGCCATGCGCCCCCAGGGCTTTGGCGGCTTTGGCGCAACCCAGCAGAATCTTGAGGATCTGGGCTGGAACGATATGGGCGACGCGCCTTCTGAACTGGCGTTTCCTGAATCGGCCAGCGTCATGGGCATCATTGACCCGCAAGCTGCCGGGCACGCGCACGTCGCGGCACCTGCCGCCGCGATACCGACGGTGCTCCATCAGCGCGCCGCGCTTGCAGATGAGGTTGAAGCGCTGTCGCCGGCACCGCCTGAGCCAAATATCGCGGCCGTGAACTCAGTGCAGCCGGCGCCGGTCGCCGCGACCAGCCCCGCCAAACCCCGCCAGCCCGTTGCTGCCCGTCTGATGGCGGGCGCCAAGGCCGCATTTACGCTGCGTCTTGATGCTGAGCGCCATTTGCGCCTCCGGCTGGCGAGCGCGCTGCAAAACCGGTCGTCGCAGCAACTGGTGACGCAGGCGCTTGATGCGCTGCTCGCGACCTTGCCCGATGTTGAGGAAATGGCCCGGCGCCAGGGTGCTGGCGGCACACATGATCTGAATAAGGGGATCTGATCAGATGAAACATCGTGCACTTGCGTCGCTTGGCCTGTCGGTGCTGCTTGGGGGTGGCGCTATGGTTGGCCTGATTGCCATCGAGGGCGGCATTGCGACGGCCAGCAACCGCGCCTCCATCGCCACGGCGGATGCAGCCGCGGCCAAGGCGCGCCGCGCGATTGCAGACGGAAAATTTTCTGCCGCCACGAAATTTGCCGAAAACGCGGTTCGGGCGGCGCCCGATGTTGCCAGCTACCGTGCGCTGCTTGGGCAGATTTACCTTCAGCAGGGCCGGTTCGACTCGGCCCGCACCGCATTGTCTGATGCGCTGAGCCTTGAGCCGGGGGAGGGGCGCGTGGCGCTCAATCTGGCCCTTGCGCAGATTGCAACCGGCGTTTGGGCCGAGGCGCGCAAAACGCTCGACGACAATGCCGACGTTATTCCCGCCAGCGACCGTGGGCTTGCCATGGCGCTTGCGGGTGATCCTGCGAGCGCTGTTGAATTGTTGACGGCGGCGGCGCGGGCGCCAGGTGCTGATGCCAAGACTCGCCAGAACCTTGCCCTTAGCCTGGCACTTGCCGGGCAGTGGCGCCAGGCTCGCGCCATCGCATCGCTTGATCTGTCGCCAGCCGATGTGGACAAGCGCATAGAGCAATGGGCGCTGTTTTCCCGCCCGCAAGGTGCCGCCGATCAGGTTTCGTCGATTCTCGGCGTAGTGGCGGTTCAGGACCCCGGCCTCCCTGTCGCCTTGGCGCTGGCCGCGCAGGTTCCTGCAAGCGCTGCGGCAAAGCCGCCGGTTGAAGCCTTTATGCCCGGGCAGGCACCCAATGTCGCCGAGGTTGTGGCGACGCCCCAGCCGGCGCCCGCTCCCGCCATCACGATTGCCATAAGCTCGCCAGAGCCGGACCCGGTGGTGTTTGCGTCGACTGCAAAACAGGCGCCGGCCGTGGTGTTTGGCCCGCGGCGGGAAGTGGTTCAGCCATTGCCTGCCCGTGTCGCAAAGCTTGTGCCGGCGCCTGCCCGCAAACCGCTGGCAGACCGGGCCAGCACGTCTGCTGCGCACGCGATGGTGGCCGCAGTGGCGACCGTGTCGGCAACTGCCGGTGTTGCCGCACAGCCAATGGCCAAGGGCAATTTCTATGTGCAGCTTGGCGCCTATGAAAATGCCGCAGTTGCGCGCGATGGCTGGCGCCGGATCGCGAGCCGCGTTTCGGTGCTCGGCGAGCATTCACCTTCGGGCATGGATTTCAAATCGGCGAGCGGCACCGTCTATCGGTTGTCGGTAGGCGGCTTTGCGCGCGGCGATGCGGTGCTGCTGTGCCGCAAAATTCTGGTGACGGGCAACAAGTGCTTCGTGCGCGAAAGCGCTGGCGACCGGGCGGCAAAATGGGCCACGCCCGCGCGCTGATCGGTACAGCTAAAGCAGTCGGTTTCCGCCCTTGAACAGGGCAATTGCGCGGCCCTGAACGGGCAGACCGTCAAACGGCGTATTGCCAGCGCGGCCGGCCATTTTTTCAGCACTGATCTGCCAGGGCGCCGCCTCGTCGATCATCACGATATCGGCGGGCAGGCCAGGGGCGATGCGGCCAGCGTCAATCCCCAGAACCCGTGCCGGATTTGCCGCGAGCAGAAAAAACAGGCGTTCGATTGAAACGACCTCGTCGCGCGCCAGCCCAAGGCCCAGCGCCAGCAATGTCGCAGCACCGGCCATGCCGGGCGACGAATCGGCAAAGGGCAGGCGCTTTTCCTCAGGTCCACGCGGATCATGCCCGGACGACAGCACGTCGATGGTGCCATCGCGCAGCGCTGCGATGCAGGCTTGCCGGTCGCCTTCAGCACGCAGTGGCGGGGACAGATGCGCAAAGGTGCGAAATTCCGTGATGGCAATATCCGAGAGCAGCAGATGCGCCGGCGTTATGCCGCATGTCACAGGCAGGCCGCGCGCCTTGGCGGCCCGGACAAGCGCAAAACCGCGCTCAGTGGTGACCTGACGCAGATGCAGCCGGGCACCGGTCTGCTCGCACAACATGAGGTCGCGGGCGATGGCAAGCGCCTCGGCAAGGGCGGGCGCCGCGGCCAGCCCGGCGCGTGTCGCGGTTTCGCCTTCGGTAGCAACAGCATCGGCAACCAGCCCGGCATCTTCGGCGTGGCTGATGACGGCAAGCCCCAGATCCTGCGCATAGGCCAGCACCTTGCGCATGACGCCCGAATTGGCAATCCAGCCGCGCCCGGTGCCCACTGCACGCGCGCCCGCCTGCGCATTGATCGCCATTTCGGCCAGATCATTTCCAGCGAGGCCGCGCGTCGCGGCGGCAATGGGGTGAATCCACAAGTCCGGCCTGCCAATCAGCGCGGCGCGCTGCACGATGCCGGGGTCATCGAGCACGGGCGACTGATCGGGCATCAGCCCGATGCGGACGATGCCGCCAGCGTGGCACGCAGCAACGTCAACCGCAAAGACGCCAAGGTCGATTATCGCCGGCGCGACCAGGGCGCCGTTCGCGTCGAGCATCTCGGCATCCGCCGGCAATTCCGGGGGGTTGATTGCGGCAATCACGCCATCGTGCAGCAACAGCGTGCCGGCCACGGTTTCACCCGCCAGCACCAGCCGCGCGTTGGTGAGGGCAAGCGGGCCGCTCATCCCCAGCCCGCCACACCGCGCGCGCGGCGCGTCAGCACGTCAAGGCACGCCATCCGCACCGCTACGCCCATTTCCACCTGCTCGGTGATCGCTGAACGTTCGACATGGTCAGCGACCGCCGAATCGATCTCGACGCCGCGGTTCATGGGGCCTGGGTGCATGACGAGCGCATCGGGCCGTGCGCGTGCCAGCCGCGCCATTGTCAGCCCGTAGCGCAGGTGAAATTCGCGCGTTGAAGGCACAAATCCTCCCGCCATCCGCTCGTTCTGGAGGCGGAGCATCATCACCACATCCGCGCCTTCAAGCGCTGCATCGAAATCGGCAAAAGGCGTCACGCCCATCCGCTCCATGCCCGGTGGCATCAGTGTGGCCGGGGCCACGACGCGCACCTCGGCCGCAAGCGCTGTCAGCGCCAAAATGTTCGAGCGCGCCACCCGGCTGTGCAGCACATCGCCGCAAATCACCACGCGCTGCCCGGCGATGTGCCCGCGCCTGCGCCGGATGGTCAGCGCATCGAGCAGCGCCTGGGTGGGGTGTTCGTGGCGGCCATCGCCGGCATTGAGCACCGGGCAGCCCACTTTGCCCGCAATCAGCTTTACCGCGCCAGAACTGTGGTGACGGATGACGATGGCGTCGGCGCGCATCGCGTTTAGCGTCATCGCGGTGTCGATCAGCGTTTCGCCCTTTTTCACGCTTGATTGCGCGGCGTGCATGTTGACGACATCGGCGCCAAGCCGCTTGCCGGCAATTTCAAACGACAGCAGCGTGCGTGTCGAATTTTCGAAAAACGCGTTGATGACGGTCAACCCGGCCAGCCGGTGGTCGCCCTTGGCGTGATGGCGGTTGCTTTCTACCCATTGTTCGGCCTCATCGAGCAGGAAAGTAATTTCATGGGGGCAAAGCCCGGCGATTCCAGTCAGGTCCCGGTGCGGGAACACGGCGCGTCCTTCGATAAGGGTCGCCGGTCGATGATCGGAAGGAGGCATTAAAGCGGCCGGATACGCCCGGGCGCCCGCACACGCAAGCCTGTCATGCCGGGTGGAAGGCGCCGGTTTCATCCATCACACTCAACCGGCCGTCGGCAATGGCGAAATAGGTGCCGTGCAGCCTCAGCGTGCCGGCGGCTTCTCGCGGGGCAATGAAGGGGAAGGTGCGCAGATTGGCCAGGCTGACGCGCACTGTTTCATGTTCGAGCGCTTTGATCGCCGAGTCGCCGGTGCCGTGCTCGGCGATGATGTGCGTGCGGGCGGTGTCGAGCAGGTCGATCCAATGGTCGATAAAGCCTCCTTCGCCCGGTGCCTTGCCGCGGAAGGCGCCGGTGAGTGCGGCATGGACGCCGCCGCAAGAACCATGGCCCATCACCACGATTTCCGAAACCAGCAACTGCGTGACGGCAAATTCCAGCGCGGCCGACACGCCGTGCCGGCTCCCGTCGCGCTCGAAAGGCGGGACGAGATTGGCGACGTTGCGCACCACGAAGATTTCGCCCGGCGATGTGTCAAACACCTGCGCCGGATCAACCCGGCTGTCGGAGCAGGCGATAATCATGACCCGTGGGCTTTGCCCCTCGCGCAGCGCGGCCCAGCGCGCACGCTCGCGCGCCCAGCCGGTGTCCCGGAAGCGGTGATAGCCATCGACCAGGTCGTTGAAGCCGGACATCCGGTGCCTTTCTCCAAGGTAACAGGGCGCAGCCGTAGCCGGGGTGCGTGCGTGAGACAATCCGGCCAGCCCGGCCAGGCACATCGGGCCAGCGGCACCAGCCCGGCGGCATCGAGCCGCCATTGTCGGGGCAGTTGTGGCACGCCGCTCCTGCCGCTATCTGGAGGTGCATGAACGACATCACCCCGCGCGCTTTCCCGGCCGAGCCGCGTCAGCGCAAGCCCGACTGGATCCGCGTCAAGGCGCCGACCAGCGCGGGCTTTGCCGAAACCAAGGCGCTGATGCGGCGGCTGAACCTTGCCACGGTGTGCGAGGAAGCGGCCTGCCCCAATATTGGCGAATGCTGGACCAAAAAACACGCCACGGTGATGATTCTGGGCGATGTCTGCACCAGGGCGTGCGCGTTTTGCAATGTAAAGACGGGCATGCCGCGCACGGTGGACCCGCTGGAGCCGCAGCACACCGCCGATGCCGTGGCCGAGCTGGGGCTGGAACACATCGTAATTACCTCGGTCGACCGAGATGACCTGCCGGATGGCGGGGCGGGGCAGTTCGTCAAGGTGATTGAGGCATTGCGGCGAACCACGCCCGCCACGACGATCGAAATTCTCACGCCCGATTTCCGCAACAAGGCCCAAAGTGCGGTTGAGGCAATCGTCGCCGCGCGGCCCGATGTGTATAATCACAATCTGGAGACGGTGCCGCGGCTCTATCCGACGATTCGCCCCGGCGCGCGCTATTATGCGTCGCTGCGGCTGCTCGAATCGATCAAGCGGCATGATCCGTCGATCTTCACCAAATCGGGTGTCATGCTCGGGCTTGGGGAGGAGCGGCTCGAAGTGCATCAGGTGATGGACGACATGCGCTCTGCCGACATTGATTTCCTCACGATGGGGCAATATCTCCAGCCAACGCCGCGCCATGCCAGGGTGGCCGAATTTGTAACGCCTGACGCGTTTGGCGCCTATGCCGCAATCGCACGGGCCAAGGGGTTTTTGCTGGTGGCGAGTTCGCCGCTTACCCGTTCCAGCTATCATGCAGGCGATGATTTTCGGGCGCTTCGGGCCGCGCGCGAGGCGCGGCTGGGCGCTGGCTGAGCGGCAATGCCACGCCACGGCGAAACCCGGCACTTACCCTATACGCCCGAACAGATGTTCGCGCTTGTCGCCGATGTGAAGCGCTATGCCGAGTTTTTGCCATGGGTAAGCGCCATTCGTGTGCGCAGCGACAGCGAGACGCAGATGGTCGCTGACATGATTGTGGGGTTCAAGGGGCTGCGCGAGACCTTTACGTCAAAGGTCGACAAGGCCCGCCCGAGCCGAATCCATGTCGATTATGTCGATGGCCCGCTCAAATTTCTGCGGAACGACTGGGCGTTTCAGAGCGACGGAGCCGGCGGGTGCCTTGTCGATTTTTCGGTCGATTTCGCTTTCAAGAACCGCGTGTTCGAAATGCTGGCTGGCCAGGTGTTCGACCGGGCACTGCGCCGGATGATCGGCGCGTTTGAGGAGCGTGCCGCCGTGCTCTATTCGGGCAGTGTCGCGGCGCCCGGCAGCAACAGTTCAAGCGCGCACAGCGCAGCCTGAAGGCGCACACCGCCGCGGCCAAGATCACCAAAATCGCGCCGGTCGGCCACTACATTGGCCGGGTCATCGCCTTTTTCCGCGCGGGCAAACACCACAGTGCCTACGGGTTTTTTAAGCGTGCCGCCGCCGGGCCCTGCCACCCCGGTGATGGCGACCGCCACGTCCGCGCCGCTCGCCGCGAGCGCGCCTTGCGCCATGCTCCACGCAACCGCGACCGACACCGCGCCGAACGTGTCGATAATGTCGGTGCTGACGTTCAGCAGCGCGTGCTTTGCGTCGTTGGCATAGGTCACAAAGCCAAAGGTAAACACATCCGAGGCGCCGGGAATTTCGGTGAGCGCGGCCGACACCAGCCCGCCGGTGCAGCTCTCGGCCACCGTTATCGTGCGCCCCGCATCCCGGTTTGCGTCGACAGCGCGGCGCGCGGCGGCGAGCAGTTCGGCGGGGAGAATGGAGTCCATCTCAGCGCTCGCCCGCCTTGCAGATGGGCAGCGGCACGCGCTTGTTCGTGCGCTTGGCGTCACTTAACTGGAGGATGGAGACGATCATACCCGCAGTGTTGCGCGGCGGAAGCGGCTCGGCAAGCGTCATGATCCGGTTGATCGCCGGGCAGTCCGCCGGCTGAAGCTGTTTGGTGATCAGCGGCGCGACCAGCGTTGCGAGCAGCGGGCGGGCAAGCGCTGACCCCACCGCCGCCTGTGCAATTGGTCCGCCTACCTTGCTGATCGTTGCCTGGGCCTGCGGCCACGCATTTTCGGCCTCGGCGCGGTAGCGGCTGAGAAACGCGCCAGATGTCTGGCGCAGCAGCGCATCAGATGGCAGCGTCGCGCTGCACACCTGGCCTGCCTGCAGCACAAGTTCCGGCATGATCGACGTCACCAGCGCCTCGGCTTCAGGCGCCGTTACGCACGGGATGGGGATGGACGCGGCAACCGTTTGCCCGGTGCTGGCGCTGGCGCCCAGGCACAGCAGGCATGTGGCGGCAAGGGAGAGCGTGCGCATGGGCTATATCCTGATTGTGGCGATGGCTTGCGCGGCTATGCCTTCGCCGCGCCCGGTAAAGCCGAGTTTTTCGGTGGTGGTCGCCTTGATGCTTACTTGATCGGCCCCAAGCCCGAGCAGTGCCGCGATGCGCGATTGCATGACGGCGCGGTGCGGGCCGATTTTCGGCGCCTCGCAAATGAGCGTCAGGTCGATAAAGTCGATGGCGCCGCCCTTGTCCGCAATCAGCCGCGCGGCGTGCTGGAGAAATTGCGCCGATGCGGCCCCCCGCCATTGCGGGTCGCTCGGCGGAAAATGCGTGCCGATATCGCCGGCGGCAATCGTGCCCAGCAGCGCATCGGTGATCGCATGGAGCGCGACATCGGCGTCGCTGTGCCCTGACAGGCCCTTGTCATGGGGAATGCGCACACCGCCCAGCCACAATTCTTCGCCCGCTTCGAGCCGGTGAACGTCAAACCCCTGCGCGCTGCGGCTGCGCAGCGGTTGCGCCGCGCGCGTCTCGGCGGCGGCGATGTCGGCCGGATAGGTGATTTTCTCAAGCATCACATCACCTTCGACAAGCGCCACCTCAAGCCCGTCGGCCCGCAGCATCTGCGCGTCGTCGGTTGCCTCTATAGCATCAGGCCAGCGCCTGTGGGCAGCCAGAATTTCCTCGAAACGAAACGCCTGCGGCGTCTGCACCCGCCACAAGCCGTCGCGCGGTACGGTCGCGCCGAGCAGCGTGTCGCCCTGGGCCAGGGTATCGGCCACAGGCAGTACGGGAATGGCGCCGGGCGCCGTGTCGAGCGCGGTGACGAGCCGGTCGATCACATCGGCGCCCAGAAATGGCCGGGCGGCATCATGGATCAGCACCCGCGCCGTGCCGCCCGCCGCCGCAATCGCCTCCAGCCCCGCCCGGACCGAGGCACGGCGAGTGTCGCCGCCGGTTGCGTGCCAGACATCACCCACAGCTTCGGCAAGCAGCGCCTCCTGCCCGCCGCCGATCACCACGATTATCCGGTCGATTGCCGGGTGCGCGGCAAAAGCGGCGTAACTATGCGCAACCAGCGGCCGGTGGTTTACCGCCGCGAATTGCTTGGGCAGCGCCCCGCCAAGCCGCGACCCGGTGCCGGCGGCGACAATCAGGGCGGTGCATGCGTCAGTCTTCGTCATGGCGCTGCGCCTAGCGCAACCAGCGACGGCTCGCCAGCCTTGCCAGCACAGCGCTGCGCCGCTACAGGCTGCCTGTTTTTCAGGCAGAAGAGATGAGCACGCTTTCCCCCATCACCGTCGGCCCGCTGCGGATCGACAGCCCGGTGCTGCTTGCGCCGATGACGGGCGTGACCGACATGCCGTTCCGGCGGATCGTGCGGCGTTATGGGTCTGGGTTGAACGTTACCGAGATGATCGCCAGCCAGGCGGCCATCCGGGAAACGCGCCAGTCGCTGCAAAAAGCGGCATGGGACGCAGCCGAAGAGCCGATATCGATGCAGCTTGCCGGCTGTTCCCCGCGCGAAATGGGTGAGGCGGCCAAGCTGAATGCCGATCGCGGCGCGGCGATTATCGACATCAACATGGGTTGCCCGGTAAAGAAAATCGTCAATGGTGATGCCGGATCGGCGCTGATGCGCGACTTGCCGCTTGCCGCGGCCATCATCGCGGCCACGGTGAAGGCGGTGTCGGTGCCGGTCACGCTCAAAATGCGGATGGGCTGGAACCATGACAGCCTGAACGCGCCGGACCTTGCCCGGATTGCCGAAGATCTGGGCGTGAAGATGATTACCGTTCATGGCCGAACCCGCTGCCAAATGTACAAGGGCAGCGCCGATTGGGCGTTTGTCGCGCGGGTCAAGCAGGCCGTGCGGGTGCCCGTGATTGTGAACGGCGATATTTGCGGGATCGAAGATGCGCAGACTGCGCTGGCCCAATCTGGCGCAGACGGCGTGATGATCGGGCGCGGGGCTTATGGCCGGCCGTGGCTGCTTGGTCAGGTGATGGAATTTTTTGCCAGCGGGCGGCGGCTGCCAGACCCCGGACTTGATGAGCAATATCGGCTTATTACCGCTCATT
This sequence comes from Sphingomonas sp., assembly GCA_021732445.1. GTDB lineage: Bacteria > Pseudomonadota > Alphaproteobacteria > Sphingomonadales > Sphingomonadaceae > Sphingomonas. Next base: position 188,954 of record JAKFUZ010000006.1, read on the forward strand.
ATGATGATATGTTAATGCTGTATGGCACAGAGACTGGCGTCAATCTGATGCGCAAGCATATCGGCTGGTACACGCGCGGGCTGCACGGCTCGGCGGAGTTTCGCAACCGGGTAAACCAGCAGGGTGATCCCCGCGTCGTGCAGGCGATGCTGGCGGAATTTTACGCCCCCTACCTCAACCGCAAAGCGGCCTGAGCGGCGCCGGCATGGCGGCGGCGGCGCCCGATGCGCCCGGTGCGCCCCAGCGAGTGACCGGCGCCGCACCGGCCTTTGCTGATCTGTTCGCGGCGCTGCCGGTGGCGGTGCTCGTGATTGATCCGCTGGCGCGCATCGGCTTTGCCAACGGCATCGCAGAAGAACTTCTGAACATGTCGGAACGGGCGATGGTCGGGCGCGCGCTGGAGACGGTGATTTCGCTGCCCCATGGCTATGCCGGGCGCCGCGAGGAACTGGGCTTTGCGGCGTTTGACTGCGGAATAGCGCGCAAGCGCGGCGGCCGGCTGCGGGTGGATTTCATTGAGGCGCTGGTGCCCGATCATCCCGGCTGGCGGGTGCTGACGCTGCATGAGGTCATCGCGTCGCGCGCCATTGGCCAGCCGGACCGTGGCGGCGGGCGCGCCGCGGTGGCTGCCGCCGCCATGCTGGCGCATGAAATCAAGAACCCGCTTTCGGGCATTCGGGGGGCCGCGCAACTCATTTCGGGCACGGACGCGAGCACGACCGAGCTGACGCAGCTCATCATCGCCGAGGTCGACCGGGTAGCGGCGCTGATCGACCGGATGCAGGATTTTACCGATGGCCGGCCGCTAACGCCTTCACCGCACAATATTTATCCGCTGCTCGACCATGCCCGGCGTGTGGCCGAGGCCGGTTTTGCCGCGAATGTGACGATCGAGGAGCGGTTCGATCCGTCGCTGCCCCTGGTCATGCTTGACCGGGATGCGGTGCTGCAAGTGGTCTTGAACCTGCTGAAAAATGCGTGTGAGGCGACAGCGGGCCAGGCCCATGCCGAAATTGCGCTTGCCACTGCCTATCGCCACGGCATGTCGGTGAGCGTCGGGCCGGATCGGGTCCGCCGGCCACTCCCAATCGAGCTGTCGGTCATCGACAATGGGCCTGGTGCACCGGCCGATATTGCGGATCATTTGTTCGAGCCATTTGTGACGGGCAAGGCCGGAGCGCGGCACCTGGGACAACATCAGGGGCAGGGGCTGGGGCTGGCGTTGGTTGACAAGCTGGTCCGCGACATGGGCGGCATCGTGCAATATGCGCGGGAAGGTGCGCCCGAGCGCACGATTTTTCGTGTATTTCTGCCACGGGCGCCAGATGAGCGCAGGCCCCTTATGAGTGCAGGCCGTTTATGAGCCCAGGCCCGGTATGAGCGCGAGCCCCTTATGAGCGCAGGCTATGTGCTGGTGGTCGATGATGACGCCGCAATCCGCACGGTCGTTGGGCAATCGCTGCGGCGGGCCGGGTTTGACGTCAAGACGGCGGCCTCACTGGGCGATCTGCGGGCGGCCATGGCGCAGGGCGTGCCCGATGTGCTGGTGACCGATCTGGTGTTGCCCGACGGCAATGGGCTGGAGGCGGCGGCTGATCTGATCGTGGCGCATCCCTTGCTTCCCGTCATCATATTATCGGCCCAAAACACGCTGACAACGGCCGTTCGCGCAACCGAAATAGGTGCCTATGATTATCTGCCAAAGCCGTTTGACCTTGATGCGCTGACCCAGGCGGTGAAAGGCGCGCTGCGGCGGGGGCGCGGGGTGGCCGCGCAGCTGCTTGATGCCGAGGATGCAGCGCTGCCGCTTATCGGCCGGTCGCCGGCTATGCAGGATGTGTACCGTGTCATCGCGCGCGTGGTGTCAAACGACCTTACCGTGCTCATTTCCGGCGAATCGGGCACGGGCAAGGAGCTGGTGGCGCGCGCTGTTCATGATCTTGGGCCGCGCCGGCACGCGCCTTTTGTTGCGATAAACATGGCCGCCATCCCCCGCGAGCTGATCGAGGCGGAGCTGTTCGGGCATGAGCGCGGGGCGTTCACCGGCGCCCAGGCGCGCGCTGCCGGGCGGTTTGAGCAGGCCGCTGGCGGCACGCTGTTTCTCGACGAAATCGGCGACATGCCCATCGACGCACAGACGAGGCTGTTGCGCGTGCTGCAATCGGGCGAATTCACCAGCGTGGGCGGCGCACGGCCGATTCGTGCCGATGTGCGCATTGTGGCGGCCACCAACCGTGAACTTGCCCAGCTTGTGGCCTCAGGGCAGTTTCGCGAAGACCTGTTCTATCGGCTGAACGTGGTGCCAATCATGTTGCCCAGCCTGCGCGCGCGCCGGCAGGATATTGCGCTGCTGGCCCAGCATTTTCTGGAGCGCGCGGCGGCTGATGGCCTGCCTGCCAAGCAGCTTGGCGAGGCGGCCATCGCCGCGCTTCAGGCCTATGACTGGCCGGGTAATGTGCGCGAGCTGGAAAACATCATGCGGCGGATTGCGGTGCTGGCGCGCGATGCTGTGATCGGTGTCGGCGATGTCGAGGCAATGCTGAACGCCGGGCCAGTCGCGCCCGGCGGGGCAATCCCGGTGTCGGGGCCGGGCATTGCGGCGGCAGTGCGCGCGCGGATCGACCGCATTGCCCGAGAAAACCCGGCCGCGCTTGATGATGGCACGCTTTATGACCGGATCATCAGCGAAGTCGAGCGCCCGATGATCGAGGCGATGCTCGCGCGCCATGGCCAAAACCAGTTGCGCGCCGCGCGCGCGCTTGGCATCAACCGCAACACCTTGCGCAAGCGGCTCGACACGCTTGGCATCGCGCTCGGGCCGGGCACAACGGAGTGACCCCCCCGGTTTGGCAGTTTTGCGCGCAGGCGGCGCCCAGGCGACTTGCTCCCCGGCGCGTGCCTGCTATAGACCCGCCGACCGGCGGTGTCCTGGCGGGCGTGGCGGAACTGGTAGACGCGCTGGATTTAGGTTCCAGTATCGCAAGATGTGGGGGTTCGAGTCCCTTCGCCCGCACCAGCTTTTCCGTTGCATCGGCGGCGGGGGCTGAACACCGCTAAACAAGATTTTTTCCGACCTGACGATGAAAGCATAGAGCCAGACGATGCAGACTGTTGAAACGTTGAATGAGGGCCTGAAGCGCGCCTACCAGGTAATCATTACCGCCCAGGAGATTGAAGCGCGGGTTGCAGCGGAAATCAAGCGCGTGGCGCCGCAGATGCGGATGCCAGGCTTCCGCCCCGGCAAGGTACCCGGCAATCTGGTGCGCAAGATGCATGGTCCGGCGCTTACGCAGGAAGCGCTCAACAGTTCCATTCAGGAAGGTATTCAGCAACTCGTCGCCGAGCAGCGCCTGCGCCCGGCGATGCAGCCCGCCGTGTCGCTGGCCGATGATTATGAGCTTGGCAAAGACGTTGATATCAAGATTGAGCTCGAAGTGCTCCCCGATGTGCCGGCGCCGGCAATTGACGCGCTGAAGCTGGAAAGGCTTGTGGTGCCGGTGAGCGATGCTGCGGTGGACGCGCAGCTCAGGCGCTTTGCCGACCAGCAAAAGCGCCATGAAGACGCCCCTTCGGCCTATCAGGCAGCGACGGGCGACCAGGTGATTATGGATTTTGCCGGCAAGGTGAACGGCATCGCTTTTGATGGCGGCACCGGCGAGGACATGGCTATCGAAATCGGTTCGGGTCAGCTTATTCCAGGCTTTGAAGATCAGCTCATTGGGGTGAAGGCCGGTGACGACCATGTCGTCAACGTCACCTTTCCGGCCGATTATCAGGTCGAGGAGCTGAAGGCCAAGGACGCCGTGTTTGACCTTAAGATCAAGGCCGTGCGCAGGCCTGTTGCCACGAGCATCGACGAGGACCTCGCCACGTCGCTGGGGCTGGAGAGCCTTGAGCAATTGCGCGGCTTGTTGAAAGGCCAGCTTGAGCAGGAGCATAACGGGCTCACCCGCACCCATATGAAGCGCAAGCTGCTCGACCAGCTTGCCGCCGGGCATGATTTTCCCGTCCCGCCGTCGATGGTCGAAGCTGAATTTCAGCAGATCTGGGCGCAGCTTGAGCGCGAGGCCGACAGCGAGGCAGACCCCGCCGCCGCCCGCGCCGAAATGGACGCCGAACGTGCCGATTATCAGGCAATTGCCGAGCGTCGGGTGCGGCTTGGCCTGTTGCTCTCGGAAATCGGCCAGGCAAACGGCATCGAGGTCAGCCAGCAGGAAATGAACCGGCTGGTCGCCCAGGCTGCCCAGCAATATAGCCCGCAAGACCGCCAGCGCTTCATCGAATATGTGCGGCAAGAGCCAATGGCCGCCGCTCAGCTCCGTGCGCCGCTATATGAGGACAAGGTCGTCGACTGGCTGTTCGAAAAAGCCGAGGTGAGCGAGCGTGAAGTAACGCGCGAGGCGCTGGAAGCGGCGATCGAATCTGATGACGGCCATGTCCACGGCCCCGGCTGCGGCCACGATCATGACGATGGCGATGGCCATGCGGCGTCGGCACAGCCCGCCAAGGCGAAGGCCAAGGCATCGGCAAAGGTCGCCAAGGCCAAGGGCGACAGCACCGCTGAAGGCGATGCGCCCGAGCCTGCCGCAACGAAGAAAGCAAAACCGGCCGCCAAACCCGTGCCAGCGGCTGAAAGTGGCGAAGGCGCGGTGCCTGCCGATGGCGCTGCCGCCGCCAAGCCGACGCGCAAGGCGGCTGCCAAGAAGCCCAAGCCAGCAGCGGACGCCTGACCCTGGCGCAGTCGATGCAGGTCGGGGCGCGGCATGGCGCGGGATATAGGCGATGAGCGTCGCCCCGCGCATCGCCGTGCTGCTCCCATGTTACAATGAGGAGGCCGCGATCGCCCAGACGATCGCCGGCTTTCAACGCGCGCTGCCTGATGCCGTCATCTATGTGTATGATAACAACAGCACGGACCGCACGGTCGCGGTGGCCGGCGCGGCCGGCGCTATCGTCCGGTCAGAGCGGCTTCAGGGCAAGGGCAATGTCGTGCGGCGCATGTTCGCTGATGTTGACGCCGACATTTATGTGATGGCCGATGGCGATGCGACCTATGACGCGGCATCGGCCCCCGGGCTGGTCGCGCGGCTGGCCAGCGAACGGCTCGATATGGTCGTCGGCGCGCGCATTACGCAGGCAGACGCGGCATATCGGCGTGGCCATAAGCTGGGCAATGCGCTGCTCACCGCCATGCTCGCGCGGCTGTTTGGCCGGAGCTTCTCCGATATTCTATCGGGTTACCGAGTGTTTTCGCGAAGATTTGTGAAAAGTTTTCCGGTGCTGTCCGGCGGCTTTGAAATCGAAACGGAAATCAGTGTACACGCGCTGGAGCTGAAAATGCCGGTAGGCGAGGTTGAAACCCCCTATTTCGCGCGGCCCGAAGGCTCAACCTCGAAGCTGAGCACCTATGCCGACGGGTTTCGCATCGTGCGCACCATCATCACGCTATATCGCATTGAAAAGCCGATGCTGTTTTTCGGCATGATCGGTGGCGCGCTGGCGGTGCTGGCGCTGTTGCTCGCCGGGCCGCTTGCCATGACGTATATGCACACAGGCCTCGTCCCGCGTCTGCCGACCGCTGTGCTCGTCACGGGCCTGATGATTCTGGCCGCGCTGTCGGCCTTTACCGGCCTCATTCTTGATACCGTGGTGCGCGGGCGGCGCGAGATGCGGCGGCTGGCCTATCTCGCGCATCCGGCGCCGGGCAGCGACATTTGAAACGCCCGGTTTAGAAACGAATCTCGTCCATGCGCTTTATGACCGTGCCCAGGATGCCATATTCCGTGGCTTCATCGGTGGTCATCCAGTAATCGCGCTCGATATCGTCGCGAACGCGCTCAATGGATTGCCCGGTCGCGCCGGCGATTACCCGGGCGAGCCGCTCCCGCATCTTCACGATTTCCTTGGCCTGAATGGCGATGTCGCCCGCCCGGCCCATCGCCCCGCCTGAGGGCTGGTGAATGAGGAAACGGGTGTTAGGCAGGCAGAAGCGGCGTTCCTTGGGCGCGCCCAGGAAGATATGGGTGCCAGCGCTTGCAACCCAACCCGTGCCGATAACGGCAACGGGGGATTGGAGGAACTCGATGAGATCGTGAATTGTATCCCCCGATTCGACATGGCCGCCGGGGGAATTGATGAAAATCTTGATCGGATCATGGTTGACATGATCGAGATAGAGGAGCTGCGCCGCGACCGTTTGCGCCAGTTTCTGGTCGATCGGCCCGAAAATGAGCACTGTGCGGGCCTCAAGAAACTTGGCCATCAAGATGCCCGAGGCGGCGGGGCGATCACCCTCATCCTCGTCATCGAGGCGGGGGTAGCGTAAATCGCGATCGAGCATGGGAAGGACCCTTTAAGGTTTTGGACAGAGCCGGTGAGGTAGCCATCCATGCCACAACGCGCAAGGCACGCCGGGCAGGGGCTTGCGCCGCCGGATATGAGACCAGATATAGGCGCTCGACAACTCTTGAAGGATTTTGCTTGATGCACCCGATTACCGACGCGCTCATCCCGATGGTCATCGAGCAGTCGAACCGCGGCGAGCGCAGCTTTGACATATATTCGCGGCTGCTGCGCGAACGGATTATTTTTGTGACAGGCCAGGTGGAAGATCACATGGCCTCAGTTATCACCGCGCAGCTTTTGTTCCTCGAGTCTGAAAATCCCAAGAAAGACATCTTCATGTACATCAACTCGCCAGGCGGGGTGGTGACGGCCGGCATGGCGATTCACGACACGATGCAATATATCCGCCCCAAGGTGGGCACGGTGTGCATCGGCCAGGCAGCGTCGATGGGCAGCTTTTTGCTGGCAGCGGGCGAGCCGGGCATGCGGGTTGCGCTCGCCAATGCGCGGATCATGGTGCATCAGCCATCGGGCGGTGCGCAGGGCCAGGCCTCTGACATCGAGATTCAGGCACGCGAAATTCTGCGCATCCGCCAGCGGATGAACGAGCTGTACGCGCATTATACCAAGCAGCCGATGGACGTGATCGAGAACGCCATGGAGCGCGACAAGTTTTTGAGCGCCGAAGAAGCCAAGGCGTTCGGGCTGATCGATGAGGTGTTCGACAAGCGACCCGCCGCGACCGAAGACGGGGCCGCGGTTGCCTGATCTTGCTGCCGTGATGTAAACTGTATTTTGGTGATTGTAGGATTGAACGGGTGAGGTCTATCATGGCCGCCCATGTGCGTGCCGTTGCGGCACGAAGGATGTGTTGAATGACCAAGCTAACCGGCGGCGATTCCAAGAGCACGCTCTATTGCTCTTTCTGCGGCAAATCGCAGCATGAGGTGAGGAAGCTGATCGCCGGCCCTACCGTATTCATTTGCGATGAATGCGTCGAGCTGTGCAACGACATCATCCGCGAAGAGACCAAATCAAGCCTCGTTTCGAAGAAAGATGGCGGCGTGCCGGCCCCGCAGGAAATCTGCGACGTGCTCGACGATTATGTCATCGGCCAAAAGCGTGCCAAGCGCGTGCTCTCGGTTGCTGTGCACAACCATTACAAGCGCCTGAACCACGGCCAGAAGGGCGCTGACGTCGAACTGGCCAAGTCGAACATTCTGCTCGTTGGCCCAACCGGCTGCGGCAAGACGCTGCTGGCGCAGACGCTGGCGCGTATTCTCGACGTGCCGTTCACCATGGCGGACGCGACCACACTGACGGAAGCCGGTTATGTCGGTGAAGATGTCGAGAACATCATCCTCAAGCTGCTTCAGGCAAGCGACTATAATGTCGAGCGGGCGCAGCGCGGCATCGTTTATATTGACGAAATCGACAAGATTTCACGCAAGGCGGAGAACCCGTCGATCACGCGCGACGTGTCGGGCGAGGGTGTGCAGCAGGCACTGCTCAAGCTGATGGAGGGCACCACCGCGTCGGTGCCGCCGCAGGGCGGGCGCAAGCATCCGCAGCAGGAGTTTCTGCAGGTCGACACGACCAACATATTGTTCATTTGCGGGGGCGCGTTTTCGGGCCTTGAAAAGATCATTGGCGACCGGTTGCAGGGCAAGTCGATAGGTTTTGGCGCCTATGTCGCCAGTCCCGAGGAGCGGCGCACCGGCGATATCTTGAAATCGGTGGAGCCGGAAGATCTGCTCAAATTCGGCCTCATCCCCGAATTTGTCGGCCGGCTGCCCGTAATTGCGACGCTCGAAGACCTTGACGTGCCAGCGCTCGTCACGATCCTGACGGAGCCCAAGAACGCCCTCGTCAAGCAATATCAGAAACTGTTCGACATGGAGAGCGTCAGCCTCAACTTCACCGATGACGCGCTTGTTACCGTTGCCAAGCGCGCCATTGAGCGCAAGACCGGCGCGCGCGGCCTGCGGTCGATCCTTGAGGGTATTTTGCTCGATACGATGTTCGACCTGCCTGGCATGGACGGGGTGGATCAGGTGATGATCGACAAGGACGTGATCGACGGGCGCAAGGAACCGATCCGTGTTTACGGCAAAAAGGAGAAAACCGGCGACGCGGCCTGAGCCGGGCGCCGCCGGGGGTATCCGCCGGCCAGTTGCGCCAGATGATCCTGGTCGCGCGGCGGGCATGGAACGGCGGGGCCGTGGCGCTCATCGGTACGTCGCCCACCCGATGCTCAGCTATGCGGTTGGCGCGGTGCCCCGGTGACGGTGGTGCTCGCGACCGCAACGCGGCGGGCTGACGTTGCGGCGATGCTGGCGCGCGCCTTTGCTGATGACCCGGCGATGTCGTGGATTTTCCCCGATGCTGCCCGGCGCGCGCGGCGGCTGCCGGGCTTGTTCAAGCTGCTGTTCGATGAAGGCGGCCCGAACGGCGTGCGGCTGATGGACGATGCGGCGCGCGCCGCGACATTGTGGCTCGGGCCGGGCGCTGCGCACACCGGGGCATTGGCGATGCTGCGCCAGATCATTCCGTTGGTGACGGTTTTTGGCGGCGCGTTGCCGCGCGCCCTGGCTGTATCGCGCGCGATTGCGGCGCACATGCCCGCCCATGCCTTTTGGTATCTGCATATCGCTGGCTGTGACCCGGCGCATCAGGGCAAGGGGCTCGGGCAGGCGCTGGTAAATGCCGGGCTGGAGCGGATGGGCGCGAGCGGGCTACCCTTTTACCTCGAGACGGCTACCGAGCGGAATTTGGGCTTTTACCAGGCGCTTGGCTTTAGGGTGACCGGTGAATGGCGCGTGGGGGCGGATGGCCCGGTGTTCTGGTCGATGCTGCGCGGCTGATGGCTGCTTGGGGCGTTTTCCGCCCGACAAAATCGCGCGGTTAGCCCGCTGTGGGACTAGGCGGCAGCCCCGCATTCGAAGCACTGGATGTCGGCCGTGCGGTTTATCTCGCGCCAGGCGGCCCGCTTGCGAACCAGATCGCCCAGTTGCGGGTTGACATAGGCCAGGATGATCCGCCGGGCCGGATCGGCACTTTTGGCAGCTTCAAAGCGGTCTAGGCAGCCGGCCAGAATATCAGCGCCAAAGGCGTTGTAGAGATAGGCAAACACGTTGCCGGCAGGCGGCACATAATCGGCGGCGTTTCCCTGCCAGAACCGCGGTGCGACGGGCGCCCCGCCGCGCGCCACGAAGGCCTGCGCATTGTCGCGCGCGATTTGCGTGAGGAGGGGCGAATATTCGACGCCGATTGCGGCGATGAACGGCCGCGCCGCCGCAAGCAGCACGATGCGCCCCTTACCGCAGCCATAATCAACGAACACAAACTCGCTGGGCTCTATGCCGGCGCAGGCGATCGCTTCGTCAATTATGTGGGCGCCGCTGGCCTGATAGTGATTGCTCGCCCGCTTGAGCTCGGCTGGAAAATCGAGCGCGCTCATCGGCACTTCGCGGCTGGTGTCCGTGCCCCATTGTGCGTCGAACGACCGGTCGCGACGTGCCGCAGCGCGGCTGGCGGGGCTAAGGCGTGCCAATTTCTGCGCCACCGTCTTATAGGCGGCGGCCACGATTTCGCTGAGTGACCGGCCGGACAGCGCTCGCCGCAATCGGCCAAGGCTGCGCGTTGATGACGGGCTGGACGCGACCATAGTAACGCTACCTTGTGCAACTCTTCCCAACGCTTAGCGCCTGTTGCTTTCGCTATTCTTAATGCAGCGCCACCCTGGGCGAAGACTATAGCGTTGCCTCGATCGCGCGAGCGGCAAGGTCGGGGTCTTGCGCTTGTGTGATAGGCCGCCCGATGACGACTATCGACGCGCCGGCGTCGACCGCGGCGCGCGGGGTGACGACGCGCTTTTGGTCTCCTGCGGCGCCATCGGCCGGACGGACCCCCGGCACGACCAGGAAACCTTTGGGCCATTGTTTGCGCACAGCGGCGACTTCGGCGCCCGAACAGACGACGCCGTCCAGCCCGGCGGTTCGCGCAAGCGCTGCCAGCCGCGTCACCTGCGCAGACGCGCCGCCGGCAACGCCAATCGAGGCGAGGTCATCGTCGTCCAGGCTGGTGAGCGTAGTGACGGCGACCACCCGGGTTCCTTCTGGTGCCGCTGCCTTTGCATCCTCAAGCATTGCCCGTCCGCCTGCTGCATGCACCGTGAGGATAGCGGGCCGGATCGCGCGCAGCGATTGCACGGCCTTGGCCACGGTGTTGGGGATGTCGTGCAGCTTCAGGTCGAGAAAGATCGGCAAGCCCAGTGCCGCCATTTCGCGCACGCCCTCTGGCCCATTGGCGGTAAAAAACTCCAGCCCCAGCTTCAGCCCGCCGACATGGTGGCGCACCTTGGTGGCCAGCGCATGGGCGCTTGTGAGGTCCGGCGTATCGAGCGCCACATAGATCCTGGTGGTCATGCAACCCCCGGTGGAACGGCATGGAGGACCGACGCTGGCGGGATGCTAAGATCATCACCCGGTGGCTGCGGCGTGTCGCGCGGGGGCGCGGCGGCGATGGCGGCGCTGCGCAGGTCGGCAATGCTGCGCTCGCTTGAGTGCAGGCGCTGTCGCAGCCGCCAATACATTGCCTTGTGGAACAGCCATGTCGGCAGCAACCCGGCAAGAAAGCTAAGCAACAGCAGCAGCGGCAGGTTGATTTCGGCGATCAGCCCCGACCAGAGCTTGACGGGGACGGTCGTCCAGTTGCCCACGGCAAATACCGCAATGACGATGGCGAGCAGCACCCAGAACAATGTTTTCAAGAACTGCATCGGCCCTTCCTCTTCGTGCCTTGGGATGGTTCTAGGCCGCTCACGCCGGATTGGCCAGCCTCAGCGAATTTCTTCGCGCAGTGACGCGATGAGCGATGCGCTCTCGGTCAGCTTGGGCGCTTCTTCATCGAGGATGGCGCTAAAGGCGGCGCGTTTGATGGCGATGATCCGCGCCTTGGGCATTTGCATGTTGGCCGGCAGCGTTGAGGCGATGATGTCGATCAGCCGCTCGGCACCATGGAGGCGGCCCCATAAATAGTCGTTTTCACGGTAGGAGCGGCTGAAAAAGGCGCCAAAGCTGTTGAACTGAATGCCCTTCAGCGTCGCTTCGGCGCCGCCTTGGCGAATTGATGTGGCGTCATCGGGAGAGATTCGATCGACCTTTATCGCGTCAAATTCGTCGAGTCCTTCGCCTTGCAGCAGCGGCAGCGTCGCGACGTCGAAATAGGGAAAGCCAAGATAGGACAGCAGCATGGTGCGCCGCACGTCGCGCGATGCTTCGGCGAAGGCGGCCGCCAGCCGCACCTCCGTCTGGTCGTCGAGCGGTTTCAGGTTGAGCGACTGGGCAAGTTTTTCCATAAGCGGCCGGGCGTCGCCCCGCATGGCCATGGCATCGGGCCGCAGGGCGATGTGCGTCTCGGTGCGCTTGCATTCCAGATAATCGGCAAGCGAGGCGTAAATGGCGTCCCGCAACGCCGCAATCTGGCTTTCGTCGAAAGATTGCTCGACTTCGGTCAGCCGGCGCGCGAGCAGCCGCAGCCGCCGGATGCGAAAGCCGAGATCATAATTGCGCAAAAAGTCGATGGTTGCCGGGTTGGTGCCGCCGGAAAAGGTTGGCCCCATATCGTCCATGCCCTGGGCATGCACCGCCGAGCGGACCATTTTTTTGATGTGGACGCGGTGATGGTCACTCGGGTCGCCACCGATGCTGGCAATGAGTGTTGCCATCAGGTCGATGACGCCGGCGAGTTTCACATGGCCATAGGCCGCATAGCCATAACCTGCCTTGCTCGCGGCGGCATTTTGCGCGCGCCGGCGCCAGTTGCCAAGCCGGGCAACCGTTGGCCGGTCGAGAAACAGCGTATAGCCGAACAACGCCTCGACCTGTGCCTCAACCTCGGGACGAATGGCGCCGATGATCTCGCTCATGCGCTCGATACGTTGCGAGGTTTGCGCGATTTGCTCCAGATTGTCGCGGATCGGCTGCTGACGCGGCAACTCGGATACGGCGCCAATAATGGTCTGGAAAAAGCCCGGCGGGCCATTGGCCATGCCCGATCGCATGTGCGCGGCCGGATAGGGGTCGATATAGACGAACCGGCGGTCAACCTGCCGCCGCGCCGGCCGCTCGCGCAGCGCCTCGATGGCGGGGCGGAAAGGGGCGTTGACCAGCACTGAGCCGTCGATCATCACCGCATTTTCCGCCTTCGCGTTTTCGAAATGGCGCGGCAGCACGCGCTCCAGAAACGCGGCGCGAGACGGCCAGGCGACGCCGCGCCCGGCAAGCACGGCATCGAGTTCTTTCACCACAAAGGGCGGAAAGGCGCCTGGAAAGCTGCTGGTGGCGCGCGCGGCATAGGTAAGCTCGCCGGGATGGGCGAGTGTTTCGCACTGCCGGCCATGGTCAGTAAACGGAACGATCAGCCGGTGCTCGGTTTCCATAACTTCAGGCGGCGAGTTGAGCGCGAGCAGCTCCGGGTGGCCGGCAAAATCGGTTACGGTGACGAACAGGTCCAGCGGCTGACCCTCGGGCAGCAGCCGCGGGCCCTTGGGCGCGTGCATCATCGCGTCGAACGCGTCCATCATCAGCGAAACGAGGCGGGCGCCGCCAAATGGCGGTTCGAACCAGCGTGACCGGACGAAGCGTGAGAGTTTGGCGCGGACTTCTTTGCGCGCCGAATCTTCCACCATGCTGCTCAGCCGTTCACCGCTGCGCCGCTGCGCCAGCCAAACCAGCGGCAGTGCCCAAATTTTGGCAAAACGGTGCGCCGGCGCCTGCCTGGGATCAAGCAGCACATCAACATCGGCGGAATCGAGCCACAACTGGGTCAGCGGCTCAAGCGACTGCCCGGTCGAAATCGCCTGCGCCAGGAACACGCCGTTGATGCCGCCGGCACTTGCGCCCGCGATGATGTCCACCAGCACGCGCAGCCTCAGCCCATGGTCGTCCTGAATTTCCCGCAGCAGCGCCCGGTACACGCCCTGGCTGCCACCGGCTGGCGTGATATCGTCATAATTGGCGCGGCTCGCCCGTGCCAGGCGCCATATCTCCTTGGTGATACCGTGCATATAGACGGCAAGGCTGATGCCACCATAACACACCAGCGCCAGGCGGAGCTCCTTTTCGCGGATCATCTCTCCCCCCTCTTGTTAGTTGGCATCGGGCGTCGCTTGCCGATCTTGCTCGCGGCGCGAAGCCTTTGGCAAGACCTGCTTTGCATTAACGGGCAAGGGCGCGCCGTGCTCGGGGTCGCCGGCTTGAGAGGCGGTGCGAATGCCGCTAGGGCCAACGCCACGCCATTTGGGAAACGTACGCATGATCGAGGCCGGAACGCGGATATTGGTGACCGGCGCTGCGGGGTTTGTCGGCTATCATGTCTCGGCGCGGCTGCTTGATGCGGGGTGCGTGCTGCTCGGGCTCGACAATTTTTCGGCTTATTATGATGTGGCGTTGAAGGAGCGGCGCGCGGCACTGCTCGCAGCGCATCCGGGCTTTGCGCTGGCGCGGGTGTCGATTGACGATATGGCCAGCACATCGGCCGCATGGCGCGATTTTGCGCCGGACGTCGTGGTGCATCTGGCAGCGCAGCCGGGGGTGCGCTACTCGATCGACCACCCCGAGGCGTATCTTGCCTCAAACCTGGTGGGCACGTTCAACGTGCTGGAGCTGGCGCGGCACACCCGGTCGGCGCATTTGATGGTCGCCTCGACAAGTTCGGTCTATGGCGCGAACACCCAGATGCCCTTCGATGAGCGTCAGCGCTGCGCAACGCCGGTGTCGCTTTACGCCGCGACCAAGGGCGCAACCGAGCTGATGGGCCACAGCTATGCGCATCTCTTTGGCGTGCCGATGACGTTTTTTCGCTTTTTTACGGTATATGGGCCATGGGGCCGGCCGGATATGGCGCCTTTCAAATTCACCAAAGCGATTAGCGACGGCGTTCCGATCGACGTGTATAATCACGGCGATATGGCGCGGGACTTCACCTTTGTCGGCGATTTGGCCGAGGCGGTGCTGCGGCTGATGGGCACGGTGCCGGGCGCGGCGGCGCCCGTGGAAGGCGACAGCCTGTCGCCGGTTGCGCCGTTTCGCGTGGTCAATATCGGGCAGGGAAAACCCGTGCGGCTGCTCGATTTCATTGGGGAGATCGAGGCGGCGCTTGGCAAAAAAGCGCGCATGAACATGCTGCCGATGCAGGATGGCGATGTTCATGCGACCGAGGCGTCGAACGTGCTGCTTGAGCGGCTGACCGGCTATGTGCCCTCAACGCCGGTGTCAGTGGGCGTGCCAGAGTTCGTGCGCTGGTATCGCGATTACTACCGCGCGTGACGGTGCGTGACGGCGGGCTATTGCCTTGGCCGATTTGCATGGCGGACCGCCCGAAAATGACAAATGACGCTCCCCATACCGTCCTTCGCTGAACAATCTGCGTCGCGGTTTGGTCGTGCGGCGCCGGGTGACGATCCCCCGACCGATGCGCTGCTGTGATGCGGGCATGAGTGGCACGGAGCCGGCCAGGCAGCGCGCAAGGTTGGCCGGAGGCGGCAACGGTGAAGCCACCGCTTTCTGCGCCGGCGGACATTGCTCAACGCTGGGCTCAACGCTGGAATGGCTCGGGGAGGGCGAGGCCCGATCCGTCGTGCCAAGCGGCCGGGCTGACGCGCCCTGTTGCCGGGCGGGCCGGCCGAGCCGGTTGCAGATCAACGCTGGCAACAAAAAAGGGAGCGGCTTGGGGCTGCTCCCTTTCCTTGTTTCACGATCAAGCCGGATATTAGGGGCTGGTGGTCGAATTGCCCGAAGTTGCCCCGGCGATACCACCGGCGATCCCGCCTGCGGCCAACACAAGCACGACAATAATGCCGGCCTGGCTGATCTTGTTCTTCTTTTTGGTCAGCGTTGCAACGCGAACCGACTTGGCTGCCGGCGCAAGCGAGAGGCCCGCCGCCGGGTTAGCCGATTGTGCCATCGCAGGAGCAACCGCCATTGAGGCAGCCGCCGCGACAACAAGAAACTTTCCGAGGCTCATATGACACTCCCTAAATCGTCGTCGTGTGCCTAAAGCACAAAACTCTGGTTTTCAACCCCAGGCTGAGCCCAAAACTCATTAACCCTCACGCCATGCCCGCCGAAGCGCTCATCGCACCGCAGCATTACCGGCTCGAAATCAAAAAGACCACTAAAAACGTACACGCATCGGCACCGATTTGGCATAATCCGACGACTCGTTAGCCGCTGTCGATGAACCGCCGCCGGTCCCCCTCCATTACGAGCGCCGTGAGCGGGCCGCCGGCATAGGCGCCGGTGTCGATGCCGATTCGGTTCGCGCACACATCCGGCTGGTCAGTAATCGTATGACCATGCACGATGGTCCGCTCAAAAGGTTGGGTGTGGTCGAGAAAGTCATCCCTGATCCAGCGCAGATCCGCCGGCTGCTGCTCGCCGAGTGGCACGCCGGGGCGGATGCCGGCATGGACAAAGGCATAGTCGCCAATCTCGATTACATCCTCAAACGCGGCGAGAAAGCGGCGGTGATGATCGGGCACCGCGGCCCGCAGCATCGGCATCAAATCGGCATAGCTTGCATCATTATAATCGGCTTCGCTGATGCCATAGCTCAGGATCGTCTCCTTGCCGCCGATTCGGCAGAAGAAGCGCATTGCCTTTTCATCACCGGCAAGCGCGCGCAGGAAAACCTCTTCATGATTGCCGACCAGTACCCGGGTGTCGGCCCTCTCCTGCGCCAGTTGATAAACGCGCTCGACGACACCGGCTGAATCGGGGCCGCGATCAATCAGGTCGCCCAGAAAAATGATGGTGACCCGGTCGTGCGTGCCGGCACTCAGGTCGCGGGTGATCCGGTCGAGCACGATGTTTAGCAGGTCGAGCCGGCCATGCACGTCGCCAATGGCATAAGCCCGCATGCCAGGCGGCACGCTGGCCACAGGTGGTTTGTCGGATCGGGGTTTAAAAAAGCGTCTCAGCATTTCGGTTTAGCGCGATTTGTTGCGGTGCGGCACGTAGCGCGAAAGCCTGTCGCCACGCTGAACAGCGCTGCGATAGGGCATGACGAAAGCACCAACAACCGATATGATGGGCAAATGGCCAGCCGGTGGATTGTGATTATCGGGGCAATGGTGCTGCCTGCCCCAGCGCTGGCCGCCGCGGGTGAAAGCCCGCCAACGCCTGCGCTTTTGCGCCTGTTGCGGCAAGACGATATGCGGCTGGCGAGCATCGGCTATCGGCTGGCGACGCGCAACGCGGTGCTGTGTGACGTCTTGCAACCTGCGCTTGGCGTGCAGTTTCACACGCTGGCGCAATATCAAAGCGCTGCCCGGCCCGCCGTGAGGCAGGTATTTGGCTTGGCCACGCCAGCCGCGATTGAGGGCGTCGTGCCAGGGTCTCCGGCCGACTCGGCAGGCGCCGTTGCCGATGACGGGGTGGTGGCGCTTGTCGGGCACACTCTGGCGACTGCGTTGCCGGACGACGCCATTCGCGCCTCCACGCGCGACATCGAGGCGCTTGAGGCGTTGGTGGCAACGCTGCCGCCCTCAGCACCAGTGCAGATGACGGTACGGCGGGGAGGGCAGGAAATGGCGCTCACCGTGCAGCCCGTGCCCGCGTGCCGTGCGCGGTTTGAGGTAACGCCCGATGCCGGCGCGTCGTCTGACGGCTATGTCGTCCAGATCGGCGCTGATTATTTGGACCGGATTGACGATGCAGCACTCGCGGTTGTCGTCGCGCACGAGCTGGCGCACAATATTCTCCACCACCGGGCGCGGCTGGAGGCGGCGGGCGCGCATTTTGGCGTGCTGGCCGAATTCGGCAAAAGCGGGCGGTTACAGCGTCAGGCGGAAACCGAGGCGGATCGGATGAGCGTCTATCTTCTGGCCAATGCCGGCTATGATCCGTTTAGCGCCGGGCGGTACTGGCGCGGTGTCGGGCGGCAGTTCGATGCTGGCCTTTGGCGCAGCCGGGCCTATCGCAGCCCGAGCGGCCGCGCCGCCATTCTTGATGCAGAAGCCGCCGGCATCCCGCGCGAGGCCGCGGGGCCGATCACGCCTGCACTGCTCGGCGCGCGCAACCAGCCGCTGAAATAATCAACCGGCCAGCCGGACCTCGGCCATGGCAGCGGCAGGCGCTGGCTGATCGGGCCAGATACCGCGCGTATCATAAACCAGCTTGGTCGCGCGTTCATCCAGCGGGACCGATTTGAACACGTCATGATCGACGAGCACAATCATGATCGGGCAGGTTTCGATAGCGGTATCGATGTCGATCAGCCGGGCGCCGGTGCCCGCGAACGCCTGTGGCAGCACGCGTGCATGAGGTTCGACGACGCGGATCCGCTCGCCAAAGCGCGCGGCAAGGTCACTGGCCACTTTCAGCGCGGGGCTTTCGCGAAAATCGTCGATATTGGCCTTGAAGGCAAGGCCAAGGCACGCAACCGGCGCGCCCGGCAGTCGCGCGATCAGCTCGGTAGCCCGGGCGATGGTGTGCGCGACCTTGCCGTCATTCACTTCGCGCGCGGTGCGGATGAGCGGCGTTTGCGCAGGCGCGGCGCTCACCAGAAACCACGGGTCGACGGCAATGCAATGCCCGCCAACGCCGGGGCCGGGTGACAGGATGTTCACTCGTGGGTGCCGGTTGGCCAGGCGGATCACTTCCCACACATCGACCCCCATTGCGTCGGCGACCAGGCTCAGCTCGTTGGCAAAGGCGATGTTCACGTCGCGGAACGCATTTTCGGTGAGCTTGGTCATTTCGGCCGCGCGCGCGGTTGTGGTGACGCAGGCGCCGCGCACGAACCGGCGGTAAAAGGTCAGCGCCTTGCGCGCGCAACGCGGCGTGATGCCGCCGATCACCCGGTCATTGTCGATGAGTTCGACGAGGATGCGCCCCGGCAGCACGCGCTCCGGGCAATAGGCGATGGCGATGTCGGCACCGTCGCCGGTTTTACCCGGCGCCTTCAGGTCGGGGCGGAGCTGTGCGAGCAGATCGCGCACCTTTTCCGTCGTGCCGACAGGTGAGGTCGATTCGAGGATAACGACATCGCCAGCCTTCAGCACCGCGGCAAGGGTGGTGGCCGCTTGCAGAACATAGCCAATATTTGGCGCGTGATTTTCGCCAAACGGCGTGGGCACCGCGATGACGAACACATCGGCTGGCTCAATGTCGGTGGACGCCCGCAAATTGCCACGCGCGACGACGCCGGAGACCAGCCCGTCCAGATCGACTTCCTCGATATGCACCTTGCCGGAGTTTACCGTGTCCACAACAGGCGCGGAAACGTCGATGCCAAGCACCTGCGCGCCGGTACGCGCGATTACCGCGGCGGTAGGCAGGCCGATATAGCCAAGGCCAATAACAACGACCTTGAGATCAGAATCCGAAACCATCCGCGACAACCTTTGCAATCCGTGCCGAAGCATGGCCGTCGCCAAACGGATTGTGGGCGCGCGCCATCGCTTGATGCGCGCCATTGTCGTCGAGGAGCGTGAAGATTTCGGAAACGATGCGGTTTTCATCGGTGCCGATCAGCCTGGCCGTGCCCGCCGCGACGCCTTCAGGCCGCTCGGTCGTTTCACGCATGACGAGCACGGGTTTGCCAAGCGCTGGCGCTTCTTCCTGCACGCCGCCCGAATCGGTGAGCACGATGTGACTCATGCCTAGCGCGCGGACGAAATGGGGGTAATCGAGCGGATCGATGCGGGCGATGTTGGCGGCATCGCCAAGCACGCTATCCATCACCGAGACGACATTGGGGTTGGGGTGGACGGGGAAGATCACCGCCACGTCCGGGCGTGCTGCGATCCGCGCAATCGCGCGGGCAATATTTTCCATGCCGCCGCCAAAATTTTCGCGGCGGTGGGTGGTCACCAAAATGAGGCGTTTGCCGGCAAATTTCGCCGCAAGCGGATCAAGCCCGGCGGCAAGCTCGGCATTGGAAGCGATGCGGGCGGTGGTCGCATAAAGCGCGTCGATCACCGTGTTGCCTGTTACGTGCACCATGGCCGGCATGATGTGTTCGCGCAGCAGCGCATCGGCTGCGGTTTGTGTGGGCGCGAAATGCTGGTCGGCGATGGGCGCGACGATGCGCCGGTTCACTTCTTCGGGAAAGGGGTGGTAGATATCGCCGGAACGCAGCCCGGCTTCGACATGGCTCACCGGAATCCGCCGATAATAGGCGGCAAGCGCGCCAACCATCGCGGTTGCCGTATCGCCTTGCACCATCACCCGGTCGGGCTGCTCGGCGTCCATCACATCGCCCAGGCTGGTCAGCAGCCGCGCGGTAAGCCGGTCGAGCGTCTGGCCCGGCTCCATCAGGTCGAGGTCGATGTCGGGGGTGATGCCCGCAATCGCCAGCACCTGATCGAGCAGCCCCCGGTGTTGTGCCGTAACGCAAGTGCGCACGGCAAGCCGGGGCTGGGCAGCCAGCGCCTGAATCACCGGGAACAGCTTGATCGCTTCGGGCCTTGTGCCGAACACGACGAGGATTTTTGCGGGACGGTCCATGGCCATGGGGTGCCCGATAAATGCCTTGCGTTAAAGTCGCGCTAAGGCCCGCTGCCGGCAGCGACGGGCACATTGCCCCGCATTGCCGCACGCGATAGAGGCTGCCCTTCAGTTTGGAGGCCAGCATGACGATCAAACCCCTGCGCAAGGCGGTATTTCCGGTGGGCGGGCTTGGCACGCGGTTTTTGCCGGCGACCAAGGCGCTCCCCAAGGAAATGCTGCCGGTCGTTGACCGGCCCCTCATCCAATATGCGGTTGACGAAGCGATCGAGGCCGGCATCGAGCAGATGATTTTCGTCACAGGCCGCGGCAAATCGGCGATCGAGGACCATTTCGACATCGCCTATGAGCTTGAAGCGACGATGCGCGGGCGCGGCAAGTCGCTGGAAATTCTCGATGCCACCAGGCTGAAGCCCGGCGCCGTCGCCTATGTGCGCCAGCAGGAGCCGATGGGGCTGGGCCATGCCGTTTGGTGCGCGCGCGACATTGTCGGCGACGAGCCGTTTGCGGTGCTCCTCGCCGATGATTTCATGGTTGGCGCGCCCGGCTGCCTCCGGCAAATGGTCGATGCCTATGACAACACCGGCGGCAACATGATCTGCGCGCAGGAAGTGGCGATGGACCAGACCGACAAATACGGCATCATCACGCCGGGTGTTCGCGCTGGCACGCTGACCGAGGTGAGGGGCCTGGTCGAAAAGCCAAAGCGCGGGACGGCGCCCTCCAACCTGGCCGTCATCGGCCGTTACATTTTGCAGCCGGAGGTGATGCGGGTTCTCGAAACGCAGGAAATGGGCGCGGGCGGTGAAATCCAGTTAACCGATGCCATGGCGCGCATGATCGGCGACCAGCCGTTCCATGGCCTGACGTTCAACGGCGTGCGTTATGATTGCGGCGACAAGGCGGGCTATGTGCAGGCCAATCTGGCGGTTGCCATCGGCCGCGACGATATCGGCCAGGCGGTGCGCGACTTTGCGGCGGATTTGCTCGCGCGTTAAACCGTCAGCAACCGGTCGTCGCCAAGCGTCGTCAGGAGCGCAACCAGCCCGCCAGCCTGTGTGCCGGGTGCCAGGTCAGCCATGGCCAGACCCGTCATCGCCAGGCCGGTCTGGCAGACCCACAACGCAACGCCCGCCTCAGCGCTCATGGCCAGCAGCGCCGGCAGATCGGGCAGGCCGCATCGGGCCAGGGCAGCATCGGCGGCGTTGGCCGGCGGGGCGGCGGTGAACAGCGCGACAGCATGTTCGTGCGCATAGATGCGCGCGCGCTGGCCAATCGCCGCTGCCCCCAGCGCAATGGTGAGCGCCGCGCGCGCCTTGGCTGGCTCGGTTGACACGAGGAGAATGGTCAGGCCGCTCATACCGGCGGGCCACAGGCCGGGCAGCCCGGATCCTTTGGCAGCGAGAGTGTCCGGATCCGCAGATCAAGCGCATCGACCAGCAGCAACTTGCCCGCGCTGTCAGCCCCGAACCCGATGATCGCGCGCATCACCTCAAGCGCGGCGAGGCTGCCCATAAGGCCGGTCATTGCACCAAGCACCCCGTCGTCCGCGCAGCTTGCCCCTGGCAAGTCGGGGGCGCTGCCGACGAAACAGCGGTAGCAGGGCTTGTCCGATTCCCACCCGCGAAACACGCCCAACTGGCCCTCGAACTGGCCAACAGCGGCGGACACCAGGGGAATCGCCATCGCCATCGCCGCGTCGGCAACCGCAAGCCGGGTCGCGAAATTGTCGCATCCGTCGAGCACCGTGTCGGCGCCCTCGAGCAGCGCGCGCGCGTTGCGCTCGTCGATCCGCGCTGACACCGGGCGAGCGCTCACATCGGGGTTGAGCCGCGCGACCGCAGCCGCCGCTGCCTCGACCTTGAGCGCACCGACATCGCTTGTGCCAAACAGCGTCTGGCGTTGCAGGTTGGAAAGCTCCACCCGGTCATCGTCGATGATCGTCAGCCGGCCGACGCCCGCCGCCGCAAGATATTGAATCGCGGGCGCGCCAATGCCGCCTGCACCAATGACGACGACGTGCGCGGCCATCAACCGTGCCTGCCCGCCGCCACCGATTTCCTTCAGCACCAGGTGCCGGGCGTAGCGCTCAAGCTGTGCATCGCGCAGCGGCACCGCTAGACGCCGGTCGAGCCAAAGCCGCCCAGGCCCCGCGCCGTCTGCGCCGAAAACGTCTCGACCAGCACAAATTCGGGCCGCAGAATTGGCAGGAACACGAGTTGCGCAATCCTGTCGCCGGGTTGAATGGTCAGCGCGTCGCTACCAGGCGGCGTGCGCAGCCAGGCGGAGATGAAAATCTCGTTGGCATAATCGGCGTCAATCGTGCCGACGGCTTGGCCGAGCACCAGCCCCTTTTTGTGCCCAAGCCCAGAGCGCGCGAGCAGAAACGCGACCATGTTCGGGTTGTTCATCAGCACCGCGATGCCCGAGGGGATGAGCACGGCCGGCGCTTGCGGGGCGAGCGTCAGCGGCGTGTCGATACAGGCATGCAAGTCAATGCCGGCCGCCTGATCGGTCTGGTAGCGCGGCAGGCCCCAGTTGTTGAGGCGCGGGTCGAGTATCTTGAGTTCGATCGTGGGCGACAGGTTCACCATGGGTGCGGTCCGCTCGTCACGTGCGGGAAGGGGGCAGGGCGGCAAGCGCGTCGGCAATGCGCGCTGCGAGGCGGGCGGCGACCGCGTCCTTGGGCAAGCGCTCCCAGCTTTCGGCGCCCGTGGCCGAGATGAGGTGAACCGCGTTGGCGCCGCCGCCCATCACATCGCCGGACACGTCATTTGCAATGATCCAGTCGGCTGCTTTGCGGGTGCGCTTGGCGGTGGCGTGTTCAATCACCCGTTCGGTTTCGGCCGCAAAGCCGATGAGCAGCGCCGGGCGATTGGGGCCGTGCGCCAGCCCGGCCAGGATATCGGGGTTTTCGGTGAGCGACAGCGCGGGCGTTCCCTTACCCTTCTTGATCTTTTGTGGCACCGGCTCTGCTCGCCAGTCGGCAACCGCGGCGACCATCACCGCGACATCGGCGGGCAGCGCAGCGTCAACCGCCGCGGCCATTTGCCGTGCAGTCTCGACATTGACGCGGTCTACCCCAGCCGGCGTTTCAAGGTTCACAGGCCCGCTAACCAGCGTTACCCGCGCGCCCAGCCTTGCCAGTGCAGCCGCCACCGCAAAACCCTGTTTGCCCGACGACCGGTTGGCGAGGTAGCGCACCGGATCAATCGGCTCATGCGTTGGCCCGGCAGTCACCAGCGCGTGGCGCCCGGCGAGTGGCCGGGCCGCGTCGCCCGCCAGCAATGCCTCGGCCGCTTGCAGAATGTGCGCTGGCTCGGGCAGCCGGCCGGGGCCATATTCGCCGCACGCCATGGCGCCTTCGTCGGGCGCAAGCACCGTCACGCCGTCGGCGCGGAGTTGCGCGACATTGCGCCGCGTCGCTGCGTGCTGCCACATCCGCACGTTCATGGCGGGGGCGGCAAGCACCGGCTTGTCGGTTGCGAGCAGCAACGTGGTTGCCAGATCATCGGCAATGCCGGCCGCCATCTTCGCCATCAAATCAGCGGTCGCCGGCACTATGACGACCAGATCGGCCTCGCGGCTGAGCTGGATATGGCCCATCTCGGCCTCGTCCTTCAAGTCCCATAGCGACGTGTGGACCGGCTGTTCCGAGAGCGCCGCCAGCGTCATCGGAGTCACAAACTGCGCGCCGCCCGCCGTCAGCACGCAGCGCACCGCCAGGCCTGATTTGCGGGCAAGGCGCACCAGTTCGCACGCCTTGTATGCAGCGATGCCGCCGCCGACGATCAGCAGCAGGCGCTTCATTCGATGCGCCTTGTGACCGTGACGCGCCGGCTGCCCCGCGCCGCGCGGCCAAGATCGCGCAGGGCATCAGGCACAAAGGCAAGTCCGACAAGGCTGATCGGCGTCATCATCAGCCCCCAATAGGGCGTGTCGGCGCGGCAGAACAGCGCAATGAGCAGCGCATAGGCGAAGAGTGTCAACCCGACCCGCGCGCCAAAAGCGTCATCCAGCGCGGCCCAGCCCGCCAGCGCCAGCGCCACGAGCGGCGCCGCGATCACCAATGGGAGTGCCGCCAGTGCCGTTTCGGTGGCAATGGTCCGGGCAACAAAGCCTGCGCCCAGCATCGCGTTCCAGCCGGGGCCGGTCGGATCATCGGGCAATGTTACCTGGCTCCAGGCGTGAATGTGCAGGGCAATCAACGCGCCAAACAACCCGATTGCCAGGGCCCAGCCCAAAGCCTCGCGCCGCTGCCCGCCAAGCACGGCTGCGGCCAGCATCACCAGCGCATAGAGCGCCGCCGTTTCGCGCACCGTCATCGCGCACAGCGCCAGCGCCGCCGATTCCACCCAGCGCCCCGGTCGCCATATCGCCAGCGACAATGCCATGAGCAGCCCGGCCCAAATCTCGTGAAACGCCTGCAAATCATATCGCAGTGACACCATCGCCCCGCAGCCAAGCAACGCCATTGCCACGATGCGCGGCACCAGCGAGCCGACAAGGCCACCCAGCCGCTGCCACCACGCCGCCGCCATCACCGCTGCCAGCGCATAGAGCAACGCGGTTGCCGCCGGCACGGGCAGGAGCGCCTGCACCACGGCCAGCGTTGGCAGGCGCATGGTCATGAACGGGTGCAGCGGATAGCCACCGGCACGCTGCGCATCAGCGGCGACCGTGTAATAATCGCCGCCAGCGCGCACTCCCTCGACAATGCGCTCATATAGCAGCACATCGGCCCTTGCCGGGCCGCCATCCGAGGCGACCGGCGCGACGGGCGTTTCAGGTGCATCGACCGCGGTGAACGACACCGCGACGAGCAGCGCGAGCAAACCCAGCAAGGCGCGCGCAACCGGCCGCGTCGTCCGGGCGAACCGGCTTGGCCGTGCAAGCCACAGCGTAACGGCTGTCCGCGCCATCTTCAGTGCAGCAGCGCCCAGGTCGCCGCAGCGCTTGCCGCCCCGGCGACGACAGCGACCATGGCATAGCGCCAGCCGCCGCCAATCCGCACCGGCTCGATGTCCTTGAGCGGCGGAGCAGGGGGCGCGCCACCAGGTTTGGGATAGCGCCGCTCGATGTTACGGATCAGGTCAGGCAACCGCGCCAGCGTGCGCAGGTCCGTCACCAGCCGGTCGGCGACATAGGCTTCGGGACCAAGCTCGGTGCGGATCCATTCGCGCACAAAGGGCGCAGCCGTCTCCCACATGTTGATGTCGGGGTCGAGCCCCGTCGCCACGCCTTCGACCATCACCATCGTTTTTTGCAGCAGCAACAGGTGCGGCTGCGTTTTCATGTCGAAATCGCGCGTGATGTTGAACAGCCCGTCGAGCATGTTGCCGACCGACATGTCCTTCACCGCCATGCCGCGCATCGGCTCGCCAACGGCGCGAAGCGCGGTTGCGAATTCGGCGACATTGTGGTGCGGCGGCACATAGCCGGCCTCGAAATGGATTTCGGCAACCCGCCGGTAATTGCCGGTAATCAGGCCGTAGAGGATTTCCGCGAGCCACACCCGCGCGCGCCGGTCGATCCGGCCCATGATCCCAAAGTCGATGGCGGCCAGCCTGTCCCCCGGCAGCGCGAACAAATTGCCCTGATGGAGGTCGGCGTGAAAAAACCCTTCTGCAATCGCCTGGCGCAGAAAGGCATGGACCAGAACATGCGCGAGCCGCGCCGGGTTGTGGCCCGCTGCAACCAGCGCCTCGCGGTTGGAAAGTTTGATGCCGTTGACCCATTCCAGCGTCATCACGCGGCCGGTCGTGCGCGCCCAGTCGATCTGCGGAATGGTGAAGTCCGGCTCGGCGACCATGCCTTCGGCAAGCTCGCTGGCGGAGGCCGCCTCGCGCCGCAGATCAAGCTCGCGCGCCGTCCACCGCTTGAAGGTTTCAATGACGAGCCGGGGTTGCAGGCGGGCAAGCTCGCCCCCCATCGATTCAAGCTGTGCGGCGGCCCATTGATAGGTCTCAATGGCGCGCGCGAATTCTTCCTCAACGCCGGGGCGCAGCACTTTTACGGCCACGTCGCGCCCCTCAAGCGTTACGGCGCGGTGCACCTGTGCAATCGACGCGGCGCCCACCGGTACCGGGTCAATCGACCGGTACAGTTCGGCAAGCGGCCGGCCGAAACTTGCCGCCATCGCCTTTTCGATGATGGCAAAGGGCACAGGCGGCAGCGCATCTTGCAGGCGCAGCAAATCCTTGGCTGCAGCGTCCCCGACAATGTCGGGCCGGGTGGCGAGCGTCTGGCCAAATTTGATCGCGGCCGGGCCAATTTCCTGAAGCGCCGTCGCATAGGCAGGTGTCGTGGGCACGCGCGCGCCGAACCGCGCGATGCGGCACAGCCGGCGCACCGCAGCCGGCGTGTTCGGGTCACGCTCAATGCCTGAAAGCGCGCCGTGCCGCGCCAGCGTCCGCCCCCATGTCAGGAGGCGCCACAGATGGATTGCAGGGGCGGTCACGCGCGCGGTGTTGTCAGCGGCACTGGCAAGCTCAGATCTTCCAGCCGCTGTGAATCGCTACCAGCCCGCCAAGCATCGGCTCGACCCTGGACTGCACAAATCCTGCCTCGGCGATCATGGCCTGGAACCGTGCCATGTCGGGGAAGCGGCGGATCGACTCGATGAGGTAGCGATAGCTTGCTTCGTCTTTGGCGAGCAACTGCCCAAGTTTTGGCACCAGCCGGTGCGAATAGGCATCATAGAGTTCCGCAAAGCCAGGCCACAGCGTTGTCGAGAATTCGAGGCAGAAGAAACGCCCGCCACGCCGGAGCACGCGGTGTGCCTCGCTCAGCGCCGCCGGGATGTCGGTCACGTTGCGGATGCCAAAGGCGATGGTGTAGGCATCAAAGAACCGGTCGGGAAACTGGAGGTGCTCGGCATTGGCCTCGGTCCACACCAGCCCGTCAATGCCGCGCCCGGCGGCACGTTCCATGCCCACCTCAAGCATCGCCGGGTTGATGTCGGCCACCGTAATCGCCGCACCCGATGGCGCCATGCGAAAGGCGATGTCGCCCGTGCCGCCGGCCATATCAAGCACCGCTTCGCCCGCGCGCGGCTTTACCCGCCGAACAAAGCGGTCCTTCCACAGGCGGTGCATGCCCGCCGACATGGCATCGTTCATCAGATCATAGGAGCCGGCAACGCTGGTGAACACGCTGCCGACGCGCGCGGTTTTTTCCTCGGGCGCTATGTCTTCATAGCCAAATGATACGGTGTCGCTCATCGCACCTGCTCTAGCTTGGCCTTGTGGGCGGAGCAAACCCAACCTAGCGGTCTTTTTGCAATGTCTGATCCCAATGCCTGAACTTCCTGAAGTCGAGACGACCGTGCGCGGTCTGGCGCCGGTGCTTGCCGGTCAGGTCATCAGCCGCGTGGTGCTCAACCGCCCGGACTTGCGGCGGCCTTTTCCCGATGGGCTGGGCCAGCGGCTGACGGGCGCGCGCGTGACGGCGCTTGGCCGGAGGGCGAAATACGGCCTGATCGAAACCGATCGCGGCGACACGATGGTTTTTCACCTTGGCATGTCGGGCCGCTGGCGCGTTGACCCGAGCGAGGCGCTGCCCCATGACCATTTGCTGCTGGAGACGGGCGAGGGGCGCCGGCTGGCGCTCAACGATCCGCGCCGGTTCGGTTCGGTTGATCTGGTGGCCACGGCGCAGCTCGCCGCGTGGCCGGTTTTCGCCGGGCTTGGGCCAGAGCCGCTTGATCCTGCCTTTTCCGCCGCGCACCTGGCCGCCGCCTTTGCAGGCCGCGCGGCGCCGGTGAAAGCGCTGCTGCTCGATCAGCGGGTCGTGGCGGGGCTCGGCAATATTTATGTGTGCGAGGCGCTCCATATGGCCGGGATAGCGCCGGCGCGACCGGCCGGGCGGATCGGTGCCACGCGGCTGGCGCGGCTGGTATCGGCGATTCGCAGCGTGCTGCTGGCCGCCATCGACGCCGGCGGATCAAGCCTGCGTGATTATGCCCGGCCCGATGGCGAGCTTGGCTATTTCTCCAAGCAATGGCGGGTTTATGGGCGCGAGGGCGCGCCTTGTGCGTGCGGCGCACCGGTGAGTCGCCGGGCCGACGGGGGCCGTTCGACCTTCTGGTGCGCAAAATGCCAGCGTTGACTGGTTGACCCAAGGGCCGGTGTTCGATAGAGGGCGCGCTTTCAAGGGTTGGACGGCAGCGATTCCGGGCGCCCTTTTTCATCGCAAGAAGGTTTGAGGACAGCATGGCGAATACGCCACAGGCGAAAAAGCGTATCCGGCGGAACGACCGCCGTGCGGAGATCAACACCAATCGCGTCGGGCGCATCCGGACTTTTGTGAAAAAGGCCGAATCGGCGCTTGAGGCTGGCGACAAGGCAGCCGCAACCGTCGCGCTGGCAGCGGTGCAGCCAGAACTGGCGCGCGGTGTCGCCAAGGGTGTGCTGCACAAAAACACCGCGTCGCGCAAATTCGCCCGGCTGACCAAGCGGCTTACCGCGCTCGCCTGAAAATTCTGCAAGAACGACACGCCATGCGCCTGCCGGGCTTCGTCCGGTGGGCCTTTTTGCATTATTGGCACATATCGCGCCGATAGCGCCGTCAGCATATTTGGACGCGGCCGTTGCGGTGGGCGCGGGGCAGCATACCGATTCATCGAAAATAGAGGATTAAGCACGATTCGCGCGTGTTGCAGTAAGTTTACAGTAATATTACTGATTATAAACAGATAGTTGTGAGATTTTTGACGCGTTTCCTTGGGTAAAACCGAGTCAATCCCGTTTATTTCAGATTCTTGACATCTGTGCTCTTGATCGACTCGCCCATCTCTTCATAATCAGGGTTCGCGGCGACGGCCTGGCCAAATGCGGCGTCAAATCGGCTTCAAATCCGGTCGGCTGTCATCCCGACTATTCGGGGCAATTGTCTGTTGAATAACAAGCTGCGGAACCACGCGTTTCGCAGCGTGGGGGGTGTTGTGACGAGCTTGGGGACGGCAAAAGCGGGGCATTTGGCGGTGGTGGAGGCGGCGTGGGGGCGCATCCGTGCCGGCCTTCGCGAATCAGCCGGCGCGCGGCTGTTTGACCAGTGGCTCAAGCCGCTGACGCTGAGCGATTCGGGCTGCGACGACATTGTGCTGCTGACGCTGCCGTCCGCCTTCATGACCAACTGGGTCCGCAATCATTATGGCGAGCGGCTGCTCCGCGAGTTCAGCGACCATGTGCCCGCGATCCGCGTCGTGACGATTGAAACGGTGAGCGCGGTGCCGGCGCTTCGCGTGCTGCGGCCGGGCGATGCCGCCAATCAGGCGCCGTCGGGCGCCGTGCCCGCGGCTGCTGCTACTGCTGCGGCGCCTTCCATGGCGGGCGATCGGTCGGTGCTGGACCATCCCGCGCTTGACCCGCGCTTTACCTTTGACCGTTTTGTCGTGGATGGCAGCAACCAGGTGGCATTCAACGCGGCGCGCGCGCTCGCCGAACCGGGGCTGCCGCGGTTCAGCCCGTTATTTCTTCATTCCGCCACCGGCATGGGCAAAACCCATTTGATGCACGCCGTGGGTGCCGCTTTTCTGGCCGCAACCCCGTCGGCCCGCGTCATCATGATGTCGGCAGAACGGTTCATGTTCGAATTTGTCCAGGCGTTGCGCGCGCGCGACACGTTTTCGTTCAAGGCGCGGTTGCGCTCGGCCGATGTGTTGATGATCGACGATTTGCAATTCATCGCCGGCAAGGATTCCACGCAGGAGGAATTTTTCCACACTGTGAACGAAGTGATGAGCGCCGGCAAACGTCTCGTCATCAGCGCCGACCGTGCGCCGCATGGGCTGGACGGGGTGGAGCAGCGGATCATCGCGCGGCTCTCGGCCGGTTTTGCAGCCGACATCAAGCCGGCAGACCTTGCGATGCGCCGCGCGGTGCTGGATCGCAAGCTGGAAGATTTGCCCGGCGTCATCGTTCCCGAAGAAGTGCTGGAACTGCTCGCGCGGCGGATGAGTGCCAATATCCGCGAGCTTGAAGGGGCACTAAACCGGGTGGTCGCCTATGCGCAGCTCACTGGCGATGCCATCACGCTCGACTTTGCCGTGGCGACGCTTGGGGAGGCGCTGCACGGCGTGCAGAAACGTGTTACGATCGACGACATTCAGCGCGCGGTATCGACCTATTTCGAGCTGAAGCCGCTGGAGCTTGTCTCGGCCCGCCGCGCGCGCGCTGTCGCCCGGCCGCGGCAGATTGCCATGTATCTGTCAAAGCGGCTGACGACGCGGTCGCTGCCCGAAATCGGGCGAAAATTTGGCGGGCGCGACCATTCAACGGTGATCCACGCTGTCCGCCGAATCGAGGAACTGCGCGACAGCGACCGCGAGATCGACAGCGCCGTGCGGCTGTTGCTGCGCGATCTGGAGGGCTAGGCGGCAACCGCGCTGGCTCGGAGGTCGCCCGGCCCGCGCCCGCGCAGATGCCGCAGCGAGGGACCGTGCCGCGCTGCGGGCATTGACCATGTGGCAGCCAGTCTGGGCGCCAAAATACTCATGCCTTGGTGCAGGCGCGGTCGCCCAAAGCGGGTTGCGGACCAAATGGCGCGGGCGGCCAAATGGCGCGTGCCGCGTGTGGGGGCAGCCGCGTTATCTGCGGCGTGGTTCAGGCGCGATCGTTATCTTCACGGTCTCGCCTGAATTGCCGGGAAACCCGGTGAACATCGCTTCAACGAGATTGGGCACGAGGTGCGGCAAATCATTGTCGCCCGACTGCGCCCTGGCGGTGCCTTCAAACACCCGCTGGCCATTGTCCGTCCGTTCGATCTGGAGGGTCAGCGCGCTGGTATAGATCGTCTGGCTGTACACATCGTTGAAACCGCCGCCGCCGTAAAAATATGGGTCATAAAAGCCGTAAATGAAGCTGCGGCGGCCGTAAAAGCCATAAGGATAGCCAAATCCGCCAAAGCCGCCAAAGCCGCCGAACCTGCCAAAACCGCCATAGCCGCCAAACCCGCCATAACCTCCAAACCCGCCATAGCTCGACCGGACGCGTTCGCGGCCATTATCCACATCATAGGCCATTTTCACGACAAGGTCGGCGCGTGCCGGGTCTTCGGCCGGGCGATATCCCTGCGCCACGAGTCGTTTGGCGACCAACTGCGCATATTGGCCGAATTCTATGCCGCCCTGGAGCTGCGGGGTCGCGGCCTGGATGACAAAGCTTTGCCCCGACAGCGGCGGCAGTGCCTGAAACCGCGAAACCCTGGCGCTGAATTGCTCCGCGCAGCCGGGCAGGGCGAGTGATATGGCGGCGGCAAGCAGCAATTTTTTCATGACTGGACCCTTTTTGACGCAGCTACGGCTCCACGGCGCGATGGAGCTTACCCTGTCAGCCGCCTTCTGAATAGAGGTTGAACGGAAAGGATATTCCAGCCGATTTGCTACACCTGCAACCCTGCTGCCGCCTGCGCTGCCGCCAGCGTCGGCGCGGCGAGCGTGCGGGCGCGCTGCGCGCCTGAGATCAGCAGCTCGGAGACGGCGCCGCGATCTTCCAGCAGCGCGCCCAGCCTGGCGCGAATGGGCGCAAGCGCGGCGATTGCAAGATCGGTCAGCGCTGCCTTGAACGGGCCGAAATTTTGCCCGGCATGGTCGGCGAGCACCGCTTCGGGCGCACGCCCGGCAAGCGCTGCAAAAATGGTGACGAGGTTGCGTGCCTCGGCCCGGCCGCTGAGTTCCGCCAGGCTTTCGGGGAGTGGTGCCGGGTCGGTCTTGGCCTTGCGCAGCTTTTGCGCGATCAGGTCGTCGCTGTCGACCAGGTTGATGCGGGCCATGTCTGACGGGTCGGATTTGGACATTTTCGCCGCGCCGTCGCGCAAGCTCATGATCCGGGGGGCCGCGGCACTTATCAGCGGCTGGGGCAGCGTGAACAGCTCCACGCCGAAATCGAGGTTGAACTTGGTGGCGATGTCTCGCGCAAGCTCCAGATGCTGCTTCTGGTCTTCGCCGACCGGCACATGGCTGGCCTGATACAGCAGCACATCTGCGGCCTGTAGCACGGGGTAGCCGAAATACCCGACGCTCAGGCTGGTGCCGTCTTTGCCCGCCTTGTCCTTCCACTGGGTCATGCGGTTTAGCCACCCCATGCGAGCGGTGCCGTTCAATATCCATGCAAGCTCGCTATGCGCGGGCACGCGGGCCTGATTGAACAGAATGGATCTGGCCGGATCAATGCCCGAAGCGATTAGGGCTGCCGCCATTTCGATGGTGTTGGCGGCAAGGTCGGCTGGAACCACCGGTTGCGTCAGCGCGTGCAGGTCAGCCAGGAAAAACAGACAGGCGCCGCCGCTTGCAGCGACCTCGTCCTGCATGGCGACCCATTGCTTGATGGCGCCGAGATAGTTGCCAAGGTGGAGATTGCCGGTTGGCTGAATGCCGGAAACAACGCGCATTACTGGTCCTGTTCCAAAGTCTTGGCGCCGCGCCGCCGCATCAGCGCGCGAATGTCGTGCAACCGATAGGCCCCGGTCGCAAAACAGGCCAGTCCGTAGATTGCCATGCCCGCGCCAACGAGCACGACAAGCGCGAGATATCGCCCGGCAATGCCACCGCGCAAATAGGGGTTCAGCAGCCCTTCGCCCGCATAAAGCGCTGCCCCCATCGCCACCGCCGCCACCGCCAGCCGCGGCAAGCGCCGGGCAAGCTGCGCATCGGCGACAAAATGCCCCCGCCGCCCCAGCGTGTAATAGAGCATCGCGACGTTGATCGTCGAGGCAAGCGCGGTCGCAAGTGGCGGGCCGACATGGCCAATCAGCGGAATGAGGACGAGGTTGCCGACAATGTTGACCACAATGGAAATCATCGCGAAGCGCACCGGCGTGCGCGTGTCGCCGCGAGCATAATAGCCCGGTGTCAGCACCTTGACGAGAACATAGGAAGGCAGCCCGGTGGAAAAAGCGCTGAGCGCCCAGCCGCAGCGCCGCGCATCTTCAAGACTGAAATGGCCATAGGCGAACAGCCCGCGCACAATGGGTTCTGCAACCACGATGAACGCAACCGTCGCTGGCAGGGTTAGGAACAGTGCAAGCTCTATCCCGCGATTTTGCGTTTCCATGGCGGCAGCATCCTGCCCCGTCGACAAAAGGCGCGAAATGGTGGGGAGCAAAATTGTCCCCAGGCCAATGCCGATCAGCCCAAGCGGCAACTGGTTCAGCCGGTCGGCATAATAGATATAGGTGATCGATCCCGATGCGAGCAGCGAGCCGGCAAGCGAGGTGGAGATGAGCAGGTTGATCTGCTGCGCCCCTGCGCCTGCTGCTGCGGGGACGATGAGCCGGAACAATTCGCGCACCTCGGCGTCGATGCGGGGCAAGCGCAGCCACACCTGCACGCCTGCCCGGCGGCACGCCCAGACCAGCCAGCCAAGTTGCAACACCCCGCCCGCGGTAACCGCCATCGCCTGTACGCGCGCCGTTTGATAAACATCGGGCCCGTGGAAAAACCACAGGCCAATAATCATTGCGATATTGAGCAAGATGGGCGCAGCGGCGTTCACCCAAAAACGGTTGAGCGAGTTGAGAATGCCCCCCAAAAGCGACGCCAGGCTGATGAGCGCCAAATAAGGCAGCGTGATGCGCGACAACTCGACCGCATAAGCAAATTGCGCAGGGCTTGGGTGCTGGCGCGCAAAGCCGCCGGACAATAAATAGGTAATGGGCCATGCCGCGACGAGCAACACGGCGGTAAACACGATCAATACAGGCAGCAGCACCGCGAGCGCGCGCTCGGCAAAGGCATAGCCCTCGTCCAGGCCGCCCGGCCCGGCCGCCTTGCGGTTGAACATGGGGATGAAGGCCGCCGAAAAAGCGCCCTCGGCAAAGAGCGCCCGGAACATGTTGGGGAGGCGGAAGGCGACGCCGTTAAACGCATCTGAAGCAAAGCCTGCGCCGACATAACGCGCCGCAAGCGTATCACGCACCAGCGCCAGCACACGGCTGGCAAGTGTAAGCCCGCCTACCGAGCCGAGCGCGCGCGCCAGGTTCATGTCGCGTCGCCCATGGTGCCGGGATCAGGCGTGGCCCGCGTCCTCGGGTGGCATGTCGCCGCTCGCCAGACGTTGTTCGGCCTGTTGCTGATACAGCGCGCCAAAGTCTATCGGCTCAAGCAGCAGCGGCGGAAAACCGCCATCGCGCACCGCATCGGCCAGCACGCGGCGGGCAAAGGGAAACAGAATGCGCGGGGCCTCGCCCAACAGGAAGGGCTGGATATGTTCTGCCGGAATATTGCGCAGGCCGAACAACCCGGCATAGCTGAGGTCAACCACAAAGGCGACCGTGCCGGCACATTCGGACTTAACGTCAATTTTCAAGACGATCTCATGCACATCCTCGCCCACTTGCGCCGCACCGATATTAAACTGCACGTCAATTTGCGGCGGTTCCTGTGATTGATATATTGCGGGCGCATTGGGGTTTTCGAACGAAAGGTCTTTGACATATTGCGAAATCAGGCCGGCAATTGGCGAATTATCTGCGCCATTTGCAAGCTGTTCGGCCCCGGATGCGCCATTTTCCTGTTCGTCCATCGAAAATCGTCCTTGGGTGATGATTGAGTGGCAAGGGCTGTGTCTGTGCCCCTGATCGCGAAACCGCGCCTAGCAGGCGGTTTGCCACAGTTCAATTGCGCGTGCGCGAAAGCGGCGTCGGGGCATTTGAATCGCCGGCGCAATGCGCCTATGTAAGCTCTTGCCGAAGAATTGGAGGCATTGTGTTTTACGTCGTTCTGCTTGCGATGATTGCCGGGTTTGCAGCGCTCAGGCTCTACATGGTGCTTGGCAAACGGACCGGGCATGAGCAGCCGCTGCCAAAGCCTGCCGAAGACCGGTTTGCCCCACAGGCGTTGCCGCGCCCCGTCGAAGTACCGGCGGAAGCACGCGATGCGCCCCCCCGCCACATGGAACAGCGTGCCGAAAGCGGCATCCGGGCGATCATCGCGGCGGACTCGCAGTTCAGCCTGCCGACTTTCGTTGATGGCGCCAAATCTGCCTATCGCCTCATCCTCGAAGCGTTCTGGAAGGGTGACGAAGAAACCTTAACCTGGCTCACTGACGATGCGGTCCACACCGCGTTTTCACAGGCGATTGCCGAGCGGGCGGCCGCTGGCCACACGATTGAAAACAAGCTGCTGTCGATTGAGCGGGCAACCGTGGTCGAGGCATCGCTCACGGGCAAGCAAGCGCGCATCGCGGTGCGGATTGATGCTGACATCTCGTCGGTCACGCGCGATTCGGACGGAACGGTCATCGCCGGATCGCTTAGCGATGCGATTGAAACGCACGAAATATGGACCTTTGCGCGGACGCTGAAAAGCAGCGATCCCAACTGGAAGCTCGTCGAGACAGACGAGGCGTGAGGCATGATGCGTAAGGGGTCTTTCGTCACTGCGGTTGCGGTGGCGCTGGCGGGCTGCGCCAATGGCATCATACCACGGCCTGCCGGCGCACCCGTGCGAACGGCACCGCCGCGCGCGCCGGCGGTGCGCGCGCCGCAATCCGCGACCCCCATCCCCCCGCAAGCCGCCCCGGCGGCAACCGGCCCCAACGCGGCATCGGCAGGTGTGGTCGCTGGCCCTGCCGCCGCCACGCTGCCGATTACGCGCGAGCAGGCCGTGCGCGCGCTGGCAGCCTTTCGGCTCACCTGTCCGTCGCTGATACGCCGCACCGACGGCTCCGGCCTCACGCGCCCCGGTGACTGGCAGCCTGTGTGCAGCGCGGCCAATGCAGCGTCGGACAGCGAGGCACTGGATTTTTTCCAGCGCAGCTTTGAAAGCGTTCAGGTAGCCGATGGCAAGGCCTTTGCCACCGGGTATTTCGAGCCTGAAATACGCGGATCGCGCACGCGCGGCAAAGGCTATGCGACGCCGATTTATGGCCGGCCAACGGATCTGGTCGATGTCGATCTGGGTCTGTTTTCCGACGAGTTGAAGGGCAAGCGGGTGCGCGGCCGCGTTGAGGGCAGCAATTTTGTGCCCTATCCCGATCGCGCGCAGATTGACGTCGGCGCCATTGCCCGCACCGCGCCCGTCATTGCCTATGCAGCCGATGAAGCTGAACTTTTTTTCCTGCAAATTCAGGGGTCCGGCCGGTTGCGGCTGCCAGGCGGCGAGATCATCCGGCTTGGTTACGACAGCCAGAATGGTCGCGATTATACCGGCATCGGCGCATTGCTGCGCCAGCGCGGGCTGCTCCAGCCGGGGCAAACGTCGATGCAGGGCATCGTCGACTGGCTCCACGCCCACCCGGCCGAGGCCAAGAGCATCATGAACGAGAACCGGAGCTATGTGTTCTTCCGGGAACAACAAGGCGATCCTCGCGGGGCGCTGGGCTTTCCGGTGGCGGGCGGGGTCAGCGTTGCGGCCGACCCCAGATTCGTGCCGCTCGGCGCGCCGGTTTTTCTGTCGCTCGACCGGGCCGATGCGTCGCGGCTGTGGGTGGCTCAAGATACTGGCGGCGCCATTAAAGGCCCCAACCGGTTCGACACTTTCTGGGGCGCCGGCGATGAGGCACGGGTGATTGCAGGCGGCATGGCGGCCAGAGGGAGCGCATTCCTGCTGCTGCCGGTGGGGACGCTTGCCCGGCTCGCGTCGGAGGGGCCGCGCGGTGGACCGTCGGCTGACCGCTGAGGAGGCGGCACTGTGGCGCCGCGTGATGGCAGGCGTGCGCCCGCGTGCCGATCGGTTGCCGGGCGCTGATCCGGCAGCCGTGGTGGCGGCCACACAATTGCCCAGACTGCGTGTGGCCGCAACGCTCCGGCCCACGCACCCGGCCGCGCCTGCCGCTGCGCCCAAGCCGGCCCGCGATAATGGCCCTGGCACGACGCTCGACGGCGGCTGGGACAAGCGCCTGGCAACCGGCGCCGTGGCACCTGACAGCAGCATCGACCTCCACGGACACACGCTGGATGCAGCGCACGCCGTGCTTGATTCGGCTCTTGACCGGGCCATCAGGTGCGGCGACCGGGTGCTGCTGCTCATTACCGGCAAGCCTCCACGGCCGGAGAGCGAGCGGCCTCACGCGCGCGGGCGCATCCGTTCGGCGGTCGGCGATTGGCTGGCGGCGTCGCGCCACGCACCGCATATCGCCGCCGTTCGCCCTGCACATCCGCGCCACGGCGGGGCGGGCGCGCTTTACCTCATTTTGCGGCGAACACGAGGGCGGACTACGCCAATTTATTAACTGTTTCGTGGCATTTCTTTACCCTTAGTCGGGCGCGCTTGCGCTCATGAACAAGGGATGTGGGCAGCGCGATGGCAGGGGTGACGCTTCAATGCCGCGCGCTCCGGTTTGCCGTGGGAGCCGGGGGGGTCGCGTTTGCGCTGGTGCTGGCGGCGACTTTCAACGGCCGATTCGACGCCTTCAGCCTCGCCCATGCGCTTGTGCCAGCGCTGCTCTGTGCCGGCCTGTGCTGGGCGGTCGCGTTCCGGGCGATCAGCACCACGGCAAAAGCGCTCGATTCGGCGATTGCCCGGCTCGCTACCGCCGCTCAGGGTGATCTGACCGCGCCGGTGCCCGCCGTCATCGGGGAACATCTGCCCGATCTGGCCACCGCGATGACCGCGCTGTTCCAGCAGACTGGCGCCAACATTGAAAGCGTGCACCGGCTGGCGATGTTCGATCCTGTAACCGGCCTTGCCAATCGCACCAACTTTCGCCGCAGTTGCGAGCGGTTGCTGACGACGCTGCCGCCGGGATCGCGCGCGGCGCTGTTTTTCATTGATCTTGACCGGTTCAAGGCGGTTAACGACACGCTGGGTCACGCAGCGGGTGACATGCTGCTGGCGATGGTCGCCAACCGGCTGCGCGCGATTGCCGACCGGGTGATGCTGGAAAGCGACACCGGACAGCCTTTGATCGGGCGGCTGGCCGGCGATGAATTCACGATGTTTTTCCATGATCTTGGCGACCCCGCCATTGCAACGCGTGTTGGCCGCGGCGTCTTGTTCGCGCTTGCCGAACCCTTTGAAATCGCCGGGCATGAGGTAGAAATCGGCGCCTCGATCGGCATTGCGCTGCGCCCTGACCATGGCACGACCCTGACCGAGTTGATGCGCGCCGCCGATGCGGCGATGTATCAGGCCAAGGCGGGCGGGCGGGGGCGCGCAGAATATTTCAGCAGCGTGCTTGCTGCCGAGCTTGCCGATCGCGAACAGCTCGAGGTGGATTTGCGCGACGCCATCGACCAGCAGCAATTCAGCCTGGTCTATCAGCCGCAGGTCGCGGCTCAGGGTGCCGCCATTGTTGCGGCCGAGGCGCTGCTGCGCTGGCGCCACCCGCGCCACGGGCTGACGCTGCCGGGAATGTTCCTCAAGCGCGCCGAAGACACCGGGCTGATCCTGGAAATCGGCGACTGGGTTATGGCTGCCATCGCCGAGACGATTGCACGCTGGTCAGCGCTTGGCGTCGAGCACCGTTTCGCCATCAATATCAGCCGGCGCCAGCTCGATCACACCAACTTCTTTGGCCGGTTGCGCGCGGCACTGCTCGCCGCCGGGGCGCCGGCGCGACTGCTTGAGCTTGAGATATCCGAAACGCTTGCGATGCACTGCGGCGAGGAGGCAATGGCCGAAATAGACGCGTTGCGCGTCGACGGCGCGACCATTACCATCGACGATTTCGGCACCGGCTATTCCAATATTGCGCGGTTGCAGGCGCTGCCCATCGATCGCATCAAGCTCGACCGCAGTCTTATCGAACATGTTGCCACCCGCCCGGAATCACGCGCGATCGTGCAGGCCGTTATTGGGTTGATCCACGGCCTCAACTGTGAAGCAGTTGCCAAGGGCATTGAAAATGAGGCGCAGGCAGAGGTGCTTCGGGTCATTGGCTGCGATGTGTTGCAGGGTTATGCCATTGCCAGGCCAATGGATGAGGAGGCGTTTATCGCCTGGTCAAAAGGTGATGCGCGTCAGGCGCTGGC
Organism: Sphingomonas sp.; assembly: GCA_021732445.1. Classification (GTDB taxonomy): domain Bacteria; phylum Pseudomonadota; class Alphaproteobacteria; order Sphingomonadales; family Sphingomonadaceae; genus Sphingomonas. The sequence goes on from JAKFUZ010000006.1 coordinate 227,725, forward strand.
TGGCTGAAGCACGCGGCGAACAATGTCGCTGTAAATGTCGGTGAGTAGATGCAGGTCGCCAATCGCGACGGCCTCGTCGAGCTTGTGCATCGTGGCGTTGACCAGCCCGAATTCCACCACCGGGCAAAGTTTTGAAAGGAAGCGCGCGTCCGACGTGCCGCCGGTGGTTGATAACTGCGGCGATTGGCCCGTGCGCGCGGCAATTGCGGCTGCCACCAGGATTGAGAAAGCGCCGGGTGGGGTGAAAAATGCCTCGCCGGAAATCTTGGCGACCACGCGGGCGCCCGGCGCGTGGCGCAAGGCGATGCGCTCGATCCGCTCGGCAAGATCGATGCCGCGGTGCCGGTCGTTGAAGCGAATGCCGAGCCGGGCGGAAGCTTGCGCTGGGATGACATTGGTCGCCGGGTTGCCGACCTCAAGATCGGTCACCTCGATGTTGGACGGTTGAAACCACTCGGTCCCGTCATCGAGCACCAGCGCATCAATCTCCGCAAGCATCGCGATGAGCCGGGGGATTGGATTGTCCGCAAGGTGCGGATAGGCGACATGGCCCTGTTTGCCGGGCACCTCGATCCAGATGTTGACCGAGCCGCGCCGGCCGATCTTTATCATGTCACCGACACGGACCACCGATGTCGGCTCGCCAACCAGGCACAGGTCCGGGTGCAGGCCGCGCTCGGCCATCCGGTCGATCAGCGCGCGGGTGCCGAAAATCGCCGGCCCTTCTTCGTCACCGGTTATGATGAGGCTGAGGGTGCCCTGGCCCGCAGGCGCGCGCGCCGCCGCTGTGACAAAGGCGGCAATCGCGCCCTTCATGTCGACAGCGCCCCGCCCGTGGAGCAGGCCGCCGCGTTCAACAGGCTCAAACGGGTCGCTCGCCCAGCCTTCGCCCGGTGGCACCACGTCGAGATGGCCGGCAAAGGCGAGGTGCGGCCCGGCCGTGCCGCGCACCGCGAGCAGATTTTCCACCGGACCATCGGGTGCCGCGCCAACAACAAAGCGCTCCACCGAAAAACCCTGGGCGGTGAGCGCATCGGCCAACACGTCGAACACCGTGCCGGTGGCAGGCGTGATGCTCTTGGCCGCTATCAGGGCCTTGGTAAGGGCAAGCACATCGGGCAGACTGGTCATCACATCCATGGGAGGCGACATTGCCCAAGCTGAACCTCGATACAATCCCCCAGTCGAACGCAACTGGTTATCCGGCGCCCTTCGATGCTGCGGTCGCCGGGCGCTGGTTCCGGCGGCTCGCCCCGCCGGGCGGGCTGAGCGCCATGGGGGTGAGCCATGTCGTGCTAAAGCCGGGCGGCTGGTCGTCGCAGCGGCACTGGCATGAAAGCGAGGACGAATTTGTCGTCATCCTGTCGGGAGAGGCAGTGCTCGTTGAGGATTCGGGCGAAACCCTGATGCGCGCGGGCGACTGCGCCGCCTTCCCGATGGGCGTGCCGGACGGCCACCATTTGCAAAATCGCGGCGCCGGCGATTGCGTGTTCATGGCCATCGGCGCAGGCGACCGGCAAGGCAAGGGCAGCTATTCAGACATAGACATGATGTTCGATGACACAGGCTATTACCACAAGGATGGCACGCCCTTTCCCACGCAAAGGCTGCGCTGAACGATCAGGGCGCGGCGGCGGGTTCGTAACGGTCGATCACCCATTCTTCCTCCTGGGCAGCGGCAATCCAGTCCTGCATCCACGGGTGGGCATAGACGGCGTCAATATAGGCGGTGGCGAAGCGCGGCACTGGCAGCGCGTAGCTGGTAATGCGGGCGCAAACCGGCGCGAACATGATGTCAGCCGCGCCAAAGGTGCCGAACAGAAACGCGCCCTCGCCGCCAAAACGTGCGCGCGCCTGCGCCCAAAGCCCGGTGATCCGCGCAAGATCGGCTGCGACCTCTGCGCTTGGCGGGCGCGCAGGAAAGGTAGCGCGCACATTCATGGGATGCTGGCTGCGAAGCGCCGTGAAGCCGGCGTGCATTTCCGCCGAAATCGCCATCGCCATGGCCCGGGCGGCGGGGTCTGCCGGCCAGAATTTGTCGCCGCCTGACAGCGTGTCGAGATAGGTGATGATGGCAATGCTGTCCCAAACCACCGCGTCCCCGTTCCACACGACCGGCACCCGGCCCGATGACGGCGCCAGATCAGCTTCCTCCCGGCGCCGCGCCCAGTCGTCGTTGTAAAGCGGCACTACGACTTCTTCAAAAACTAGTCCGGATTGCCGGGCAGCAAGCCAGCCGCGCAAGGACCAGGACGAATAGGCTTTGTTGCCGATGATAAGTTTTAGCATGTCGCCGCTTGTATCGCGCCTGTGCGCGGCCGGCAACCGGCTCCGGATTCAGGCCGACTGCGTTACCTTATCCGCGCGCGAAACTGCGCGGTGAAGGCGGGCGAGGTCGCGGATGTATCCAAAATACCCTTGGGATTGAGGCAGATATATCTGACATTGGCGTCATATCCCGCAGCCGGCGTATAGGTGCACGCGGCAAAGTTTGCCGGTGGGGTGGTGCCTGTCGCATAGCGCAAATCGGTCGATGGCGTGAAGCTGAGCCCGGTGCCGACCTGCGTGAAGTTTACGGCGGCTGTGCCCGGCCCTGCGTCGTCAAAATCGCCATTGAAAAAAGTGACTTGGGCCGGAAGCCTGTCGACGACAAAAATGCTGTCGGCCGTGGTAATGCCGGGGCCGCTGTTGGTCGCGGTGATTGTATAGACCACCTCATTGCCCGGCACCAGAAACAGCCCGGCATTGCCCGGATCATAGACGGCGCTCGTCTTGGTGAGCGCGATGGTGGGCCGTTGGGTAAAGCTAATCGCATAATCTTCAACCTCGCCATTTGGCGCGGTGAGGCTGGGCCCAAGCCCGGCCTGCGTGGACCAGCGGAACCGCGCAAACGTCTGGGCCAGTGTCGCGCCCGACGGGATCGTAAAGGTCAGCCGGATGACTCCGATTGTGGAATTGCTGTCGCCGGTGCCGTTGTCCTGCACATTGGTCGCAATGCGCTCGCCCGCGTCGTTGAAATTGCCGTTGCCGTTATAGTCGATCCAGGCCTGCAATCGCCCGCCCGAGCCCAGCACCGAAAGGCTGACATTCGCGCTCGCGCCGCGGATGAGCCCGCCAAAGGTGGCACCGTCGTCGCCGGCATCGGCCGAGGCGTTTCCGCTGTTATACCCCGTGGACTCCGAGGTGTTGGTCGCGCCAAGCTGGATGCCGCCGACAATGTCGTGCGCCGGGTCGCCATATGATGTGGGCGCGTCGCCAAAATCCTGCGGCACCACCTGGGTCGGGGAAGGGAGCCCGAGTGCAGGGCAGCCGAAGTCGAGCGACGTCAGGCGCGTTGTTGCGCCCGTGCCAAGCACGCCGATCCGGTAATTGAAACTGCTCGTCGCGGTATAGACGATTGCGGCGATGTTCCGGGTGGCGGTTGGGTCGATGCCGGGCGCATTAGCGGCCGTAATCGCTTCAAACCGCGCATTGGCGGGAACCGACGGGCCGCTGGCGTCAACCGCAAGATTGGTGTTCGTATCGAGCACATAGGCGGAAAATGGCCGCGAAAATTCAGAATATTCACGTAGCGCAACGCTGTCCCCGTCAATGTCGATGCCGGTGGCGACGAGGTCCAGCGCGACCGGCGTAGTCGTTCCGGCATTTACCAGCGTGATCGTAAAGTCGGCGCTGCGCGCGTTGGTGCCGGCGAGCTCGGGCTGGAAATTGGCAATCAGCCCGGTGTCGCGGTCGATGATAGCGAGCGTGGCGTTGGTGAGCGCGTTGATCCGCACCCGCGCGTCAACGCCGCTTGCGACATTGCTGAAGCGATAAATGGCGCCGACGGCCAGATCAGTGCCCGATTCGAGCACCGGGTTCTGGAAATTGAGTGTCACGATTTCGCGGCCATAGCAGGTCGTCGTCTGAGCCTGTGCCGGCGCAACGCCGCCAAGCGCGGCAACCAATGCCAGTGCGCCGGCAATGCCCCGAATAGTCGTTGCAAGCTGCCGTCGCCACGGCTGGGAGAAAAACCTGCTGCGTGTGCCCATCTGTCCCTGCTCGCCGGCAGCGACTACGCCCGCCGCCATGTTAGCCTTTGTCGACGGACTATGATCCGATGATCTAACTTATTGGTTAACGACGCGGTTACCTTCGCGATCCGCCCCAGGCGCGGCGCCGGGCAGTCAGCCGATTGCCTCGATGACGGCCGCGCGCAAATCGGCAATGCCCATGCCCTTCTCACTCGATGTGGCGAGAATGTCGGGGTGGGCGGCGGTGCGCTTGCGCGCGGCGGCTGCGGTTTCATCGGTCACAGCCGCCAGCTCCGTTGCCTTGATCTTGTCCGCCTTGGTCAGCACCAGCCGGTAACTGACGGCGGCCTTGTCGAGCATTTCAAGAATTTCGGCGTCGACATCCTTCAGCCCGTGGCGGGCATCGACCAGCACCAGCACGCGCTTCAGCACCTGCCGGCCGCGAAGATAGTCATTGATCAAAAAGCGCCAGCGCCTGACCATGTCCTTCGGCGCTTTGGCGAAGCCATAGCCGGGCATGTCCACCAGCCGGAACTGCGGCGGCGTGCCAATGTCGAAAAAATTCAGCTCCTGCGTGCGGCCCGGTGTGTTGGAGGTGCGCGCCAGGCCATTGCGGCCGGTGAGGGCGTTCAGCAGCGATGATTTGCCGACATTGGAGCGCCCGGCAAACGCGATTTCGGGCACGTCCGCGTCTGGCAGAAATTCCAGCGCGGGGGCAGACTTCAAAAAGCTGATCGGCCCGGCAAAGATTTTGCGCGCGGCCTCCAGCGCGTCATCGTCAAATGCGGCCACGGCTCATCGCTTTGTCGCCCGGGGCTTGGCGGCCGGTTTGCCCGCCTGGCCGGCGGTCGGCGTCATCAATTCGGGGTGGCGCGCATAGAGCAGGCGTTGCTGCAAAATAGTCAGCGTGTTCGACGTGATCCAGTAAATCTGCAGGCCCACCGCAAATGGCGCCATCATGAACATCATCATCCAGGGCATGATGGCGAACACCTGCTTTTGCGCTTCATCCATGGGCGCCGGGTTCAGCTTGAACTGAAAGAACATCGAAATGCCAAGGATGATCGGCACCACGCCAATCGCGATGAGCGCCGGCGGGCTGAACGGCAGCAGGCCAAACAGGTTGATGGGGGTGAGCGGATCGGGCGCTGACAGATCCCGCAGCCAGCCGACAAACGGCTGGTGCCGCATTTCGATGGTGAGGATCAGCACCTTGTACAGCGCGTACATGATGGGGATTTGCAGCAGTGTTGGCCCGCACCCGGCCAGCGGGTTCACCCCTTCGGCCTTGTAGAGCGCCATGATTTCCTGCTGCTGGCGCGGCTTGTCGTCCTTGTAGCGCTCCTGCACCGCCTTCATCTTTGGCTGGATCGCCTTCATCTTCGCCATTGAGGCAAACTGGCGCTGGGCAATCGGGAACAGAAGGCCGCGGATGGTGATGGTCAGCACGATGATGGCGACACCGAAATTGCCGATGAGCTTGAACAGGAATTCAAGATAATAGAAAATCGGCTTTTCGACGATGCGGAACCAGCCCCAGTCGATCGCCTTGTCAAAATTGGCGATGCCGCCATCGTCCTGATACTGGTCGATCAGCCGCACTTCCTTGGCGCCGGCAAAAAAGCGGCTTGATTGCGTGGCTTGCTTGCCCGGCGCGATGACCTTGGCCTGGGTCGTGAAGTCGGCCTGATACACATCGCCGGCCGCGCCGCGAAACCCTGCATGGACCTGCGCCTGCTGGTCAGGCACCAGCGCTGCCAGCCAGTAAATGTCGCTGAAACCCAGCCAGCCGCCCTGATGGTCAAAATAATTGGCACCGGGTTTTGCGTTTGAGCCCCAGATTTTGCCAAAGAAGCTGGCATCTTTGCCGGCAAGATTTGGGTAGCCGATATCATAATTCGCGCCTGAGCCGAACACGCCAACCGGGCCGACATGGTTGGTCCAGGTGTCGATATCCTTGGGCGCGCCCGTCCGCGAGATGAGCCCGAACGCCTGCACCTTCACAGGGTGCGCCGTCGGATTGCCTACGGACTGCGTAATCGCAAACATATATTGCGGGTCAACCGCGATGCGGATCTGGAACGTCACCCCTTCCGGGCTGGTCCAGCCAAGCGTAACCGGTCGGGCAGGGGTGAGGGTCGCCGCGTCTGCGCGCCACAGGCTGTTGCTGTCGGGCAGGGTGGTGCCCGTGCCCGTCCAGCCGAAGCGGGCGAAATAGGCATGTTCGGTGCCCGATGGCGAGAGCAGCCGCACCGGCGCTGCATTCTTCTCGATTGTTTCGCGGTGGCGCAGCAACACAAGATCGTCGATGCGCGCGCCTTTCAGGTTGATCGACCCCTTAAGCGTGGCTGAGGTGATGGCCAGGCGCGGCGTTTCGGCCAGCACGAGCTTGCGGTCGCGCACCGCGACCGTGCCCTCGGCGGGCAGAGCCGGGGTGCTTGGCGCCGCAGTTCTGGCTTGCGCCGTCACGGCGGGCTTGGGCGCAGGCGGCGCAATGCGGCTCGCAATGAACGGCCAGCCAAGCAGGATCAGCCCGGCGATGATCGCGAACAGCACGATATTGCGATTGTCTTCACTCACTTGGGCAACCCCGATTCATTGTCCTGGCTCACGGGACCGGATCATAGCCATGGCCGCCCCATGGGTGGCACCGCGCAATCCGCCTGATCGCCAGCCACCCGCCTTTAACTGCGCCATAGCGGCCCAGTGCCTCGATTGCATAGGCCGAACATGACGGCGCATAGCGGCATGACGGGGGCAGGATAACGGATGGCCCCAATTGCCAGGCCCGTGCCAGCCCGATGAGCAGTCGCGCTATCACCGGGCGATCTTTGCCAGCGCCTTGAGCAGTTCCGCCCGCAGCAGCGCAAAGTCGCGCTCCACACCGCCAGCGCGCCCGATCAACACATGGTCCGCGCCGGCAAGTCCGGCTTGCGGCAGAATTTCGCGCGCCAGTGCCCGCAGGCGCCGCTTCATGCGGTTGCGCACCACCGCGCCGCCAATTTTTTTGGTAACGGTGTAGCCGATTCGCATCACGGCCGAGCCATCATTGCGGGGCCGGGCGAGCAGAACAAAGCCCGGCATCGGCGCGCGTTTTCCCCCATTTGCCGCCAGAAAATCCCGGCGCTGGGTAAGCGTTATCAGGCCGAGAGCGTCTTGCGGCCGCGCGCGCGGCGTGCGCGCAGCACCTTGCGACCGCCCACCGTTGCCATCCGCGCGCGGAAGCCGTGGCGGCGTGCACGCACCAGATTGCTCGGTTGAAAGGTCCGCTTCATCACTCATTCCCTGATCAACAAAATGAAAAAAGCCGCCAGAAGCGGCGGCAAAATGCTCGTCGCAATTATGCCAGGACGCTGGCTGTGTCAACCTTGTTGCGTCGATGCGGGCCGGGGCACGGCGCGCGCCGCATCTCGCGCCTTACGGCGTTTTGCGCTTGGCCGCCGCAGGCCGATATCGGCGATTTGGCCGATCCGAGGCCACCGTTTTGCGGCGCGGACGAACACCCGCCGTGCCCATGCCGAGTTTTTCAGCATCAGCGCAAGGCCCAGCACGAAAACCGGAATGCCGCCCGGCCCCGGAATGATCCCGACAAAGGGCGCAAGGATGACGAGCAAGGCGCCGATCACCAGCAGCGCAATGCTGACCGCGGGGTTACGCTTGCGGCGGACAGAAGCGGGTTGAACCATTGCCGCAGATGTGGGGGCGGTGTCTTGGATTGGCAAGACGCAAGCCGCGGCGCTGTGGTGGTTTCGCGGGGCAAGAAACCGGCTATGAACAAGAAATTGCGGTAAGGCGCAGCAGCGCCAAGCGGGGTGGGATGGTCGCACTGGTATCGACGGTTGCCTATCTGGGGCTTGAGGCGCGCAGCGTCGAGGTTCAGGTGCAGCTTGCGCCGGGCGTACCCGCCTTCAATGTGGTCGGGCTTGGCGACAAGGCAGTCGCGGAAAGCCGGGAGCGGGTTCGCGCCGCCGTTGCCGCTATGGGCCTTGCGCTGCCACCCAAGCGGATAACCGTTAATCTGTCGCCGGCGGACCTGCCGAAGGAAGGTTCGCATTATGACCTGCCGATTGCGCTTGGCCTGCTGGGGGCGATGGGCGTGGTCGATGCCGAAACGCTGGCGGATTATGTGGTCGTCGGCGAACTGGGGCTGGACGGCCGGATAGCGCCGTGCGCTGGGGTGCTGCTGGCCGCGCTTTACGCAGCGGGGGTGGGCAAGGGGCTGGTGTGTCCGGCCGCGCAAGGCGCAGAAGCTGCCTGGGCCGGCTCGGTCGAAGTGATCGCCGCGCCAGACCTGTTGTCGCTGCTCAATCATTTCAAGGGGCATGGCCTGCTGGCGGCGCCGCAGCCGGGCGAGGTCGATGCCGCCGATCATGGGCCTGACCTGAGACAGGTAAGGGGGCAGGAAACGGCCAAGCGCGCGCTTGAGATTGCCGCGGCCGGCGGGCATAACCTGCTGATGGTGGGGCCTCCGGGCGCCGGCAAGTCGCTGCTCGCATCGTGCCTGCCCGGCATCCTGCCGCCGCTCGATTCGGCTGAGGCGCTGGAAGTGTCGATGGTCGCAAGCGTTGCCGGCACGTTGCAGGGCGGGCGGTTGACGCGGGCGCGCCCGTTCCGCGCGCCGCATCACAGCGCGTCGATGGCCGCTCTTGTGGGCGGCGGGCTTAAGGTAAAGCCCGGCGAGGTCAGCCTGGCGCATCTCGGCGTGCTGTTTCTTGATGAACTGCCCGAGTTTCAGCGCGCCGTGCTCGACTCGCTGCGACAGCCTTTGGAAACAGGCACGGTGAGCGTCGCGCGGGCGAACGCGCACGTCACCTTTCCGGCGCGGGTGCAACTCGTGGCGGCCATGAACCCGTGCCGCTGCGGGCATCTGGGAGATGCAGCGCTTGCGTGTTCGCGCGCGCCGAAATGCGCGGCGGACTATCAGGCCAAAGTGTCTGGCCCGCTGCTTGACCGCATTGATCTGCATGTCGATGTGCAGCCCGTGTCCGCGATGGACCTGGTCTTGCCACCGCCGGCCGAAGGATCAGCCGAGGTGGCCGCTCGCGTTGCTGCTGCCCGTGCCGTGCAGACAGCGCGTTATGCCGACACCCCCGCGCGCACCAACGCGCAAGCCGAAGGTCCGGTGCTCGATGGCTGGTCAGTGCCTGATGCGCCGGGCCGTGCCCTGCTCGCGCAGGCGGCCGAGGCGATGCGGCTGTCGGCCCGCGGCTATACGCGGGTGCTGCGGGTTGCGCGCACCATTGCCGATCTGGCGGGCGCTGATGCCGTCGGGCGGCTTCACGTCGCCGAAGCGCTCAGCTACCGGCGGCAAGCCCCCCGCGCCTGAGCCAAGCGGCGCGCTTCGCCCTGGCATATGAGGTCTTAGTGTATGGGAAGGCGCCCGCCGCCGCACCGGCGCACGCGACCCCGCCGCGCGCACCGGTGCGTGGAAGCCTTCAGGCCTTTACGTGCGCCGACAGAAACTTGTTCATTTCAAACATCGTCGCCTTTTTCTTGCCGAAAATCTTTTCGAGCTTGGCATCGGCCAAAATCTCGCGCTTGTTTTCCGGGTTTTGCAGGTTGTGCTGCTTGATATAAGCCCACACCTTGCTCACCACCTCGCTGCGCGGCAGCTTGTCAGCGCCGACAATCGCTGCAAGGTCAGCCGATGGCTGTACTGGCGCGTGGATGCCACCGGTTCTTGGTCCGGCTGCCTTGGTAACTGCCTCTTTTGCCATGCTATCCTCCCTAATCGTAACCGGAAAAAAGAACGTCCGGCTGCCTGGCTGTGCGCCGCCTGGCGGCGCGCGTTTGCTTCTGCGCCGACTTTTGACAATTGTCACTATTTACAGTGCACTTGCGGCGCGCAATGGTATTGCGGGCCAAACGCGGGTGCTTGCAACACGCCGCGTCGCGCTGCATGGCGGGGCACGCTGCCGAAGCCAATGGAGAACCGGCGAATGAGGACCCGCGCCGCAGTGGCCTTTGAAGCAAAGCGGCCGCTGGAGATTGTTGAGCTTGACCTCGAAGGGCCGCAAGCAGGCGAAGTACTGATCGAGATCATGGCAACGGGCATTTGCCATACCGACGCCTACACGCTCGACGGGCTGGATAGTGAAGGGTTGTTTCCCAGCGTGCTCGGGCATGAAGGCGCAGGCATTGTGCGCGAGGTTGGCGCCGGCGTCACCTCGGTCGTGCCGGGCGATCACGTTATCCCGCTCTACACCCCCGAATGTCGCCAGTGTAAGTCGTGCCTCAGCGGCAAGACCAACCTGTGCACGGCGATCCGCGCGACGCAGGGCAAGGGGCTGATGCCCGATGGCACCAGCCGGTTCAGCTACAAGGGGCACATGGTCCATCATTATATGGGCTGCTCGACCTTTTCGAACTTTACCGTGCTCCCTGAAATTGCCGTGGCGAAAATCCGCAAAGACGCGCCGTTCCACACGAGTTGCTATGTTGGCTGCGGGGTTACGACGGGGGTGGGGGCCGTGGTAAACACGGCCAAGGTGCGGCCGGGTGATACCGTAATTGTCTTTGGGCTTGGCGGCATTGGGCTGAATGTGTTGCAGGGCGCGCGGCTGGCCGGGGCCGGCATGGTCGTGGGCGTTGACATCAACCCCGCGCGGGAAAGCTGGGGCACTCGTTTCGGCATGAGCCATTTCGTGAACCCCCGGGCAGTTGATGGCGATCTTGTCGCGCATCTTGTCGCGTTGACGGAAGGTGGCGCTGACTTCACCTTTGATTGCACCGGCAACACCGATGTGATGCGCCAGGCGCTCGAATGCTGCCACCGCGGATGGGGCGAATCGATCATTATCGGCGTGGCCGAAGCCGGCCGGGAAATCAGCACGCGGCCGTTCCAGTTCGTCACCGGGCGGGTATGGAAAGGCACCGCATTTGGCGGCGCGCGCGGGCGCACCGACGTGCCAAAGATCGTCGACTGGTATATGAACGGTGCAATCGAAATCGACCCGATGATTACGCATGTGCTCAGCCTTGACGAGATCAACAAAGGTTTTGACCTGATGCACGCCGGCCAGAGCATTCGCAGCGTTGTCGTTTACTGACCCCCCGTCGCCACCGCGCGGCACATTCAAGGAGCAAGACGATGTTTTCGCATGTCATGATAGGGACGAATGACCTTGAAAAGGCCAAGGCCTTTTATGATGCCACACTGGGCGCTCTGGGTGCAAAACCCGGCGTGATGAACGGTGAGCGCGTGGTGTATATGCACGGCGGCAACCTGTTCCTAGTGACCAAGCCAATCAACGGCGAGCCGGCATGCAGCGCGAATGGCGGCACCATAGGTTTTGCTGCGGCGTCTCCCGAGCAGGCCGACGCGTGGCACGCCGCAGGCGTCGCGGCGGGCGGTACGTCGATTGAAAACCCGCCCGGCGTTCGTGACGGCTCGTTTGGGCAGCTCTACCTCGCCTATCTGCGCGATCCGTGCGGCAACAAATTGTGCGCGATGCACCGGATGGGGTGAGCGCTGGCGCTTTCCAACCCCGCGGTGGCGGCAACGCGCCATTGAGGGGTTGGGGTGCGTGCTAGGGCATCTCGCGTGTTTTCCAGCCGGCCGGAGCAACCGGGCGACCGCGAAAGCCATGGCCTGAACCCGCAACGGGCACGCCCTGCGCAGCGGTGTTGCGGCACCCGCCGCTCCCCGCAGGTGCTGGCTGTCGCAACAAAAAAGGCCCGGGGTCAGCCGCCCCGGGCCTTATTGCGTTCAGTCACAAAACATACCGAGCGGTGGGCCGCAACCCGCGCGCCAATCGCTCAGAACTTGAACCGGATGGTGCCGCCATAGGTTGCCGGCTGGTTGGGATAGCTCGAAAGGCTGCCTGCCTGCGCGACGGAGGGGAACACAGTGGAGATATAGCGCGCATTGGTTGCGTTGCGCGCCCAGCCCGAGAGTTCCAGTCCATTGTCGAATTCCAGTGTCGCCGACAGGTTAAGCGAGTTGACCGTACGCGTCAGATTGGGGAGGCCTTCGGCGATGGGCGTGGAACTCTCATATTGATAGTCGCCGCGCAGCAGCAGTTTCAAATTGCCGGTAAGGTCGCGTGTATAGGTAGCGCCGCCTGAAATCGAGACGGGCGCGATGCCCGCCACAGTCCGCCCGGTAAGATCGGTCGGCACGACGCCCAGCGTCGTCGGGTTGATGGCGCTGCCGCCGGGGAAAGAATCATATTTCGCGTCGAGATAGGTCAGCGCAAAATTCAGCGTCAGCGGGTTGATGATGCGGTAGTTGCCATCAAATTCCAAACCGACCACCGTCTCGCTTGGCGCGTTGCCCAGTATGAAGCCGGTGCCCGTGAAGATATTGCTCTGGAAGCCAGTCAGACGTTGCTGGAACGCTGCGATGTTGAAGGCACCTCGCGCAAACTGGCCCTTGATGCCGCCTTCGATGACGCGGGCCCGCTCAGGCCCGGCAAATCGCGACCCGGCGGTCAGGTTGGGCAGCGCAAGCCCGGCCGTGCGAATGGCCGATGGCGCTGGATTGGTAACCGGCGATCCGGGGATGAAGTCCGCCGCAAGCGGCCGCGAATCGCGCGAAAGGTTGAACGACGATGCCTTGAAACCGGTGCCATAGGTCAAATAGCCGCTGATATTGTCGGTTGCCTTATAGGCCAGCCGCAGGCTGTAGGAGACGTTGCTGTCACGCGTCCGGCCGTCCTCCACCGCATTGGGAAAGTTCAGGAACGGCGGCAGGAACTGGAACGCCCGCAGCCCGAGCAGCGTGTTTACCGCAGGATTGGTCTGGTTGGCGGCCGCAAATGCGGTGGCACCGGCCTGGATCTGACCGAAAATAACCGGCTGGGCCGCTGCAAATGCACCGATCTGTGCCGCCGTTGGCGATGTTCCCGCCGGCAGACCAAGCGCCTGGCCCACACCGCTGGAAATGCCACCTTGCGTAATCACGGCACGCCCGAGCGCCACAAAGTCGAGCGCTGAGAAGGTGTCGTTGCTGAACGTATCCAGCGAGGAAACCTGCTTGCGGTCGTTGGTGTAGTTGACGCCGCCGGTAAAGATCAACCGCTCGGTCAGCTTGAAATCGGCACTCCCAAAGAAGGAATACGCGGTGTTGGAGTAGCGAAACCGGTCAAACACGCCGCGGCCCTGCTGAAAGGCCGAGCCCGGCTGAACGCCGAACGGTGCAAGCGATGCTTCAAGCCCCGCAACAATGGTGCTGCCCGGCACGCCGCGTGCAAACAATGCGGGGTTAATGAGGCCACCGGCATAGCTGCGGAAATCCCGCCCGAAGGTCAGATCGTCGGTCGTGCGAATGTTTTCGCGGAAATAATAGGCGCCGGCCAGAAAGTTGAAGCGCCCGTCAAAATCTGACGAGATGCGGAATTCACTGGTGTAGGTGCCGATCCGCTGCGTAGCGAGGTTGCTGCCGATAAGATCGGCGCTGGTGAAATCGGAATCCTGGTTAGTCGTGGACTGCACTTCGCGATAGGCGTTGATCGACGTAATCGAGAACTGGCCAAGCGAATAATCGCTCTGCAGCGAAACACCATAATTCTTGATGTTGTTGGTCGACGGCAGGTTGCTGAAAATACGGCCGCTGAACGGATTTGCCGCGTCCAGATTTCCGCCGATTGCCCTGACGATGCCGCCCGTCGGCCCGTTCACCACATTGATGACCGCGCAGCACACCTCGTCGATCTGGTCAAAATCACCGATCAGGCGGAACTTCGCTTTTGAGCTGGGCTGGAACAGCAACTGGGTGCGAAAGCCATAGCGATCGCGGTTGCTGGCGTTCTGGTTCAGCGCAACATCGCGAACATAGCCATCGCGCTTGTTGAAATTTCCCGAAACTTCAAAGGCCAGCGTGTCGGTGATGGGGCCCGTAATATTTCCCTTGAACACCAAGGCGTTGTAGTTGCCGTAAGTCCCCTCAAGTTCGCCCTTCCACTTGAAGCTCGGCTCTGCGGTGACGATGCTGATGATGCCGGCCGATGCGTTTTTGCCAAACAGGGTGGATTGCGGGCCGCGCAGCACTTCCACGCGCTTCAGATTGGGCAGATCGGCGATTTGTGCAGCCGAGCGCGAGCGATACACGCCGTCGATGAACACACCCACCGATGGTTCGATACCGGCATTGTTGGCGCCGTTGCCAAAGCCGCGGATGATGAAATTGGTGTTGGCCGACGTCTGGAGCTGGGCAACGCGCAGCGACGGAATTACCGTCTGAAGATCAAGCAAATCGCGAATCTGCGCCTGTTCAATGGTGGCGCCGGTCGTCACCGACACCGCGATTGGCGTGTCGAGCAATGTCGTTTCGCGCTTGGTTGCGGTGATGACGATGTCTTGCGAAGGATCGTCCGCCTGGTCGCTTGCCTGATCATCGGCCTGTGCCGGAGTTTGCGCCGCAGGGGCCGCCTGCGCAAATGCGGGGCCGGCATAAAACAGGGCAATTGCCGATATGGCGAGCAGCTCAACCTTTTTCATTGCGTAAACACCTCTCCTGGGCCGCCGATCCGGATCTTTGCCCGATGGCGGAGACGATCATTATGGACAGCCTTGAATCTAGCGTTGGTGGAATCGTTCCGTCAATCAAAGATGCTCGGATTTCTGCGGACTTGCACGATTGTTGCCCAAATGAGACAGTTGCATTCAAGGACTGATCTGGCCCTAAATGGCGCGTGCCGTAGCGTCGGCCGCGAATCACCCGGAACGGAGAACCAATGAACGACGATTTCGAGGGTGGTGACGATGGCGATATCGTCGGGCCGCTGCCAAAAGTTCCGGTGCCCGACGAAGTGAGCGAGGCGGTACGCACGTTGATTCGCTGGGCCGGCGACAATCCCGACCGGGAGGGGCTGGTCGATACCCCGGCGCGCGTTGCACGGGCCTGGAAGGAATATTGCGCGGGCTATTCCGACGATCCGGCCGCTCATCTGGCCCGTATTTTCGAAGAAGTCGGCGGGTATGACGAAATCATTTTGCTCAAGGACATTCCGTTCCAGTCGCATTGCGAGCATCACATGGCGCCCATCATCGGGCGGGCGCACATCGCCTATCTTCCGTCCAACTGGGTGGTTGGCATCTCAAAGCTCGCCCGGGTGCTCCACACATATGCCCGACGGCTGCAGGTGCAGGAGCGGCTGACGGCGGAAGTCGCCAATTGCATCTGGGACAATCTGAAGCCGCAGGGCGTGGCCGTCGTCATCGAGGCGTCGCATGGGTGCATGACGGCGCGCGGGGTGCGCACGCCTGGCGTATCCATGACCACCAGCCGCATGATGGGCGTGTTCCGCGACGACGAGCGCAGCCGCAAGGAAGTGCTCTCGCTGATGGGGTATTGATCCGGCATGACGGTCATTCAGGCCGCCGCGAGGACCACCCTGGTGACCGGCGGCGCGCGGCGCATTGGCGCAGCCTTGGCCGCGCATCTGGCGCGCGCAGGGCACCGGGTCGTCATTCATTATCGAAACGCCGAGGCTGAGGCCCGTGCGCTTGAAAAACAACTTCTGGATGAGGGCTGGTCGGTGTGGCTGGCACACGCCGATTTGCAGGAAGCCGGCGCCGCCGAGCGCCTGATGGCCGAAGCGGCCGAGGCGGCCGGCAGCGTCATCGACGGGTTGGTGAACAGCGCGTCGCTGTTCGATTATGACACGCCCCTCGCGCTTCGGCCGGCCCTGCTGGAGGCGGCGATGCGCACCAATTTGCACGCGCCCATCGCGCTTGCCAAAGCGCTGGCGGCACAACCGGGGCTGCAAGCGGGGTCGGTCGTCAACCTGCTCGACCAGAAAATTGCCAATCTCAACCCAGATTTCTTTTCCTACACGCTCAGCAAAGTGGCGCTGGACGGCGCGACCACCATGCTGGCGCAGGCGCTGGCGCCGCGCGTCCGCGTCAATGCGGTGTCGCCGGGGCTGACGCTTGCCAGCCATGACCAGAGCGATGCCGAGTTTGGCGCCGTGTCGCGCGAGAATTTGCTGGAGCGCCCGGTGTCGCTCGCCGACATCGCGGCCGCTGTGAAAATGCTGCTGGAAAACGAAAGCGTGACTGGCCAGAACATCTTTGTCGATTGCGGCCAGCGGTTCCTGGCCCGGACCCGCGACATCATGTTTGCAACGCGCGGCGACATCAGTGGCTGATTTCAGCGACCTAACCGGGGCCAGCGCTCGGGGCGGGCGTTTTGTTGTGACGCTTGAGGCGCTGGAACTGCGGGTCGGCCTTGGCATCCACCCTGCCGAACGCGCTGCGCCACAAAGGGTGATTGTGTCGGTGCAGCTCTATTGCGACTATGGCGACGCGCCGCTGGCCGATGATATTGCCGCGGTGGTTGATTATGATTTTCTGCGCGAAGCGATCATCGCGCTCGCCAGTGCCCGCCATTTCGACCTGCAGGAGAGCCTGTGCGAGGGAATCGGTGCCCTCGCGCTGGGCGACCCGCGAGTTGCCGGGGTGCGGGTGCGCACGGAAAAGCCCGACATTTACCCCGACGCGCGCATCGGCTGCGAAATCGTCAGGGTGCGTCCGCCAACCGCCTAGCCCAGAAGTGCGGCATTCGCCGCGCTCACCACCGCGCGGACCGATGCGGTTGCAATGTCGGCGTCAACGCCCACGCCAAACACCGTCCGCCCATCCCTGGTGCGGCATTGCAGATAGGCCGCGGCCTGAACATCGGCGCCGGCGCCAATGGCGTGCTCGTTATAGTCCGCAACGTCGATATCGACCGCAAAACCCTCTCGCAACGCCGCGACAACGCTGGAAATCAGCCCGTTGCCGCGACCGCTTATCGACCGCTTCACACCATCCAGCGCCAGCGTTCCAACGAAAATGCGCGCGCCGGCGGAACCCGATTCCTGATAGTCGAGGAGCGTAATCCGGTCGGTTGGTGCGGTGAGATAGGTTTGCTCGAACAGCCGCCAGATGTCGCCGGCATCAAGCTCGCGGCTGGTTTCGTCGGCCAGCCGCTGCACATGGCGGCTGAACGCGGCCTGCAACGGCTTGGGCAGTTTCAGCCCCTTGTCCTGCTCGATGACCCACGCCACCCCGCCTTTGCCGCTTTGCGAATTCACGCGGATGACGGCTTCGTAGCTGCGCCCCAGATCGGCCGGGTCGATCGGTAGATAGGGCACTTCCCACAGCGCATCGTTGCGCGCCTCCTGTGCGGCAAAGCCTTTTTTGATCGCATCCTGATGGCTGCCGGAAAAAGCTGTGAACACCAGATCGCCAGCATAGGGGTGGCGCGGGTGGACGGGCAGGGCGTTGCAATAGGTAACGGTATTTATGACGGCATCAATATCTGAAAAATCCAGTTTTGGATCAATGCCTTGTGTGTAAAGGTTCAGTGCCAGCGTAACGAGATCGACATTGCCTGTGCGCTCGCCATTGCCGAACAGACAGCCTTCCATCCGGTCCGCCCCTGCCATCAGGCCCAGTTCGGCCGCGGCGACGCCGGTGCCGCGATCATTATGCGGGTGCAGGCTGAGCACAACGCTTTCCCGGTTGCGGATGTGCCGCCCGAACCACTCGATCTGGTCCGCATAGACATTGGGCGTTGCCGCCTCGACCGTTGCCGGCAGGTTCAGGATCAGCGGGTGCTCGGGCGTCGGGCGCAGCACGTCCATCACGGCTTCGCAAACTTCCAGCGAGAAATCGAGTTCGGCGGTTGAAAATGTTTCGGGCGAATATTCAAAATGCCAGTCGGTGCCTGGTTGCGCCGCTGCCTGATCGCGCAAAATGGACGCCCCTTCGACCGCGATTGCCTTTACCTCGTGGCGCGCCATGCCGAACACGATTCGGCGCCACGCCGGGCTGACCGCGTTGTAAAGATGGACGATCGCGCGCTCGGCGCCTTTAAGCGACTGGAAGCTGGTCTCAATGAGATCGCGCCGCGACTGGGTGAGCACCTGAATGGTCACATCGTCGGGAATGCGCCGCGACGCGACCAGCCCGGCGATGAAGTCAAACTCGGTCGCACCGGCGGCGGGAAAGCCAACCTCAATCTCCTTCAGCCCGATGTTCACCAGCAAATCGAAAAAGCGGTTCTTCTTTTCGCTGTTCATGGGGTCGATCAGCGCCTGATTGCCGTCGCGCAAATCGGTTGAAAGCCAGCGTGGCGGCCGGGTGATGGTCCTGCTCGGCCATTGCCGATCGGGCAGATCAACCTGCGGAAAAGCGGTGTATTTGGCCGATGGATCACGCAACATGGGCGGGTTTCTCATGCAAGGGGGGAGTTCGTCTGATCCCCGGCAGCGGGTGCCGCCCGAAACGGCGACGGTCCTCACCCCCGGGGGCGCATAAGTCGCCGCGTGCCGGCCAACAATGTCATCGCTGCCATCATTTGAGCATAAGCGGACACGACAAGCGCTGTCCAGCACGAACGCCGCCTGCCCCCCGTGCCGCAGCGGCCGCAACCGATTATTCAACCTTTCCGGCTACGCCTTCTCGCCATGGCGTTGCTGCAGCTCATCTATATCAGCTCGGTCAGGGGGCCTGCGGAGGAGGTCGACCTGCCGCTGTTGCTGGCCCGTGCGCGGGCAAAAAATCGGCGCGAGCAGATTACGGGGCTGCTGTATTTTGATGGCAGGCGGTTCCTCCAGGCCATTGAAGGGCCGGCAGATGCCGTCGAAGCGCTGTTTGCGCAGATCCAGTGCGATCCGCGTCACCATGCGGTCGTCGTGCTTGCGCGGGCAATGGTCAACGAACGGCGGTTCGGCACCTGGGCCATGGCATTGCGCTCTGAAATGACCGACAATGCCGCGATTGACCGCCTGATTGCGTCGCGTGTCGCCAATGCCGACCCCAATGTCCGCGGAATTTTTGAAGGCTTTGTGAAACTGCGCGCTGCTGCCTGACCGGCCAGCGGCCACCGACCCCGGCAATCGGGGTGCGGCGCCGCTGCCGCTATCCTAGGGCTGTTTAGTTCTTGGCCTTGTCGACCAGCTTGTTGGCGCCGATCCAGGGCATCATTGCGCGCAGCTCTGCGCCGACGGTTTCAATCTGGTGGGCGGCCTGCAATTTGCGCGCGGCCTTCATCTGCGGGTTGCCGGCGCGGTTGTCGGCAATGAAGCGCTGCACAAACTTGCCGCGCTGGATATCATCGAGCACGCGCTTCATTTCCGCCTTGGTTTCCGGCGTGATAATGCGCGGGCCAGTTTCATAATCGCCGAATTCGGCGGTGTTCGAGATGGAATAGCGCATATTGGCGATGCCGCCTTCGTACATGAGATCGACAATGAGCTTTACCTCGTGAAGACACTCGAAATAGGCCATTTCGGGCGCATATCCGGCCTCGACGAGTGTTTCAAAGCCGGCCATCACCAGGTTGGTCACGCCGCCGCACAGCACCGCCTGCTCGCCGAACAGATCGGTCTCGCATTCCTCGCGAAAATTCGTCTCGATAATGCCTGACCGGCCACCGCCGACGCCCGACGCATAGGCCAGCGTCACGTCATGCGCGTTGCCGGTCGCGTCCTGGTGGATCGCCATCAGGCACGGCACGCCGCCGCCGCGCGCATATTCGCTGCGCACGGTGTGGCCGGGGCCCTTGGGTGCGACCATGATGATGTCGAGATCGGCGCGCGGCTCGATCAGCCCGAAATGGATGTTGAGGCCATGCGCAAAGGCCAGCGCCGCGCCCGGTTTCATGTTCGCGTGCAAGTCATCGGCGTAAATCGCGGCCTGGTGCTCGTCGGGCGCCAGCATCATGACGATATCGGCCCATTTGGCGGCATCGGCATTGCCCATGACGGCAAACCCGGCGGCTTGCGCCTTGGCGGCCGTCGCCGAACCGGGGCGCAGCGCCACCGCCACGTCCTTAACGCCGGAATCGCGCAAATTCTGGGCATGAGCATGGCCCTGGCTGCCATAGCCAATGATCGCGATCTTTTTGTCGGCAATCAGCTTCAGGTCGGCGTCGCGATCGTAATAGACACGCATTTCTGTCCCCTTTCTATCGTAATGTGGAGTGGAAAAATTTCAGACGGCGTCGGTCCCGCGCGCAATGGCGACGATGCCGGTGCGCGCCACCTCGATAAGCCCGACTTCGCGCATCAGCGCCACGAAGCTGTCAATCTTTTCGCGCCCGCCGGTCACCTCAAAAACAAAGCTGCTCGTCGTCGCATCGACCACGCGGGCGCGATACACATCCGCCAGGCGCAGCGCCTCGATCCGGTGGTCGCCCGTGCCGGCAACTTTTACCAGCGCCAGCTCCCGCTCGACATGGGGACCAAGCGCGGTCAGGTCGCTGACGGAATGCACCGGCACCAGCCGGTCGAGCTGGGCGATGATCTGTTCCATCACATGTTCTGACGCCGAGGTAACGATGGTGATGCGGCTGACCGCCTTGTCGCGCGTTACATCCGACACCGTCAGGCTCTCGATATTATAGCCGCGCGCCGTGAACAGGCCGGCGATGCGCGCCAGAATGCCCGGCTCGTTGTCAACCAGCACAGCGAGCGTGTGGCGCTCGGTTGCTTCCTGCGTGATGTGCATCAGACCAGTGCCTTTGCTTCGTCGTCCATTTCACCCGAAACCGAAGCGCCATCAAGCAGCATGTCGGTGTGGGCCGCACCCGACGGGATCATCGGGAAGCAGTTGGCGAGCTGTGCCACGCGGCAATCGACCATCACCGGGCCGTCATGCGCGAGCATTGCCTCGATGCCGGGGTGCAGCTCGTCGGGCCGCTCGATCAGCAGGCCCTTCCAGCCATAAGCCTCGGCGAGCTTTACGAAATCGGGCAGCGCGTCCGAATAGCTTTCGGCATAGCGGCTGGCATAGGTCAGTTCCTGCCACTGGCGGACCATGCCCATATACTGATTGTTGAGGATAAAGATCTTCACCGGCAGCCGATATTGCGTGGCCGTTGCCAGCTCTTGAATGTTCATCTGTATCGACGCCTCGCCCGCAATGTCGATGACGAGCGCCCGGGGGTTGCCAAGCTGCGCGCCAATCGCGGCGGGCAGGCCATAGCCCATGGTGCCCAGGCCGCCGCTCGTCAGCCATTTATTTGGCCCTTCGAACCCGAAATGCTGGGCTGCCCACATCTGGTGCTGGCCGACTTCAGTCGTAATGATCGGGTCGCGTTGGTGCGTTGCGGCCCACAGCGCGCGGATGGCCCGTTGCGGCATGATTTCCTCGGCCATATCGGTAAAGTCGAGACAGCGGCGCGCGCGCCACCCCTCGATACGGCGCCACCATTCGCCAAGCTCGGGCTTTGGGTGGCGGCGGGCCTTCCACACCCGGATCATGTCTTCAATCGCGCGGCCGGCGTCAGCAATGACCGCAAGGTCCACGCGGACATTCTTGTTCACGCTCGACCGGTCGATATCGACATGGATTTTCTTCGAATGCGGGCTGAAGGCATCAAGCCGGCCGGTAACCCGATCATCAAAACGCGCGCCAAGGCACAAGATGAGGTCGGCCTGGTTCATCGCCAGATTCGCTTCATAGGTGCCGTGCATCCCCAGCATCCCGAGCCATTGCGGCGAAGAAGCGGGCAGGGCGCCAAGCCCCATCAGCGTGGAGGTGACGGGCGTACCGGTAAGCCGGGCAAGCTCACGCAGCAACTGGCTGGCCGCCGGACCCGAATTGATGATGCCGCCGCCCGTGTACAGAATCGGTCGCCTGGCCGCGGCAAGCATCTCCACCGCCGCCTCGATCAGCGGCTGGTCGGGCTTGATCTGCGGCCGGTAAGTCTTGTGGCGGATCGGGCCGGGCTTGCGATAATTGGCGGTGGCGACCTGCACATCCTTGGGAATATCCACCACCACCGGGCCAGGGCGCCCCGATGTGGCGATGTGGAACGCTTCGTGGATGATATCGCCAAGCCGCGCCGGGTCTTTCACCAGATAATTATGCTTGGTGCAGTGGCGCGTAATGCCGACGGTGTCGGCTTCCTGAAACGCATCCGTGCCAATCAGCGCGGTCGGCACCTGGCCTGTGATGACGACCATCGGAATTGAATCCATCAGCGCGTCGGTGATGCCCGTCACCGCGTTGGTCGCGCCGGGTCCGGACGTGACGAGCACCACGCCGGGTTTGCCGGTTGAGCGGGCATAACCCTCGGCTGCATGGGTCGCGGCCTGCTCATGCCGCACCAGAATGTGCCGGATGCGGCCGGAACGGAACAGCGCATCATAGATGGGAAGCACGGCGCCGCCGGGATAGCCGAACACAATCTCGACCCCAAGATCACACAGGGCTTCGACCAGAATATCGGCACCGCTAAGTTCCGCCATTGCATCCGTTCCTTGTTTGCGCCGGGCAATAGCATTGCCGGAGGCGCGCTGCTAATCGCAGTAAAACTACTCGTCAAGGCTTATTGAAGAAATTTTGTTACAAAAATATCAAGTAGCACGCATGTTTCAGTTTCATCAGTGCGCTGCCACGTTTCGGGCGGCTGGTTCTTGAACCAGGTATATTGCCGTTTTGCATATTGCCGGGTGGCACGCTGCGCCGCCAATGTCGCCGTCATGACGTCATCCTTCCCGTCCAGCAGCCGCCCGATTTGCGCAACGCCGATTGCCCGGTGAACCGGCGCTGACGAGGAGATGTCGTCGCGCGCCAGCAGCGCGCGCACCTCGTCTATCGCCCCTTGCGCGAGCATTGCCTGAAGGCGCGCGTCGCACCGCTCGAACAGCCACGGCCGCGGCGGAAGCAGCACCAGCGCCTTGAGCGCTACTTCGCCGCCTATGCCGCCCGCGCGCTCGGCCTGCCATGCGGCCATCGGGCGCCCGGTTGCGCGAACCACCTCGAGCGCGCGCGCCACTCGCGTGGTATCGGCCGGGTTCAGGCGCTGCGCCGCCTGCGGATCCTCGCGCGCCAGCATCGCATGGGCGGCGGCGACCGGCAGCGCGCGGATGTGCTGGCGAAGCGCAGGGTCGATAGCTGGCACCGGCGCGATGCCGTCAAGCAGGGTGCGCAGATACAGCCCCGTGCCACCGACCAGAATGGGCAACCGGCCACCGCGATGGGCATCGGCAATTGCGGCTTGCGCATCGCGCGCCCAGGCGGCGGCCGAATAGGGTTGCGCGCCATCGACATGGCCGAACAGCCGGTGCGGCACGCGCGCCTGCTCGGCGGGTGTCGGGCGGGCCGACAGCACGCGAAGATCGGTATAGACCTGCGCTGAATCAGCATTGATGATGGTCCCCCGATGGCGCAGCGCAAGTGCCAGCGCCAGCGCGGACTTGCCGCTTGCGGTTGGCCCTGCGATGAGCGCAAGCGTTGGTTTGTCGGAGAGCGCCATGTTCATTGCCACCCTGATAGCAGCCGATACGCTCGATGCGGGCGAAATTTCCGCGGCGGCCGACAGGGTTGAAGTCGCAGGCTGTGCCGTCGCCGGCTCCGGCTGGGTCGAAGAGGGCAAGGCCGCCGACATCCTGTTCGGTCAGGCGCCTGATGCGGCGCGCGCGGCGCTTGAGGGCGTGTTCCCCAGCGTTGATGTTGTCGTGCAGGGTCTGTTCGCCCGCACGAAAAAATTGCTCGTCGCCGATATGGATTCGACCATGATTACCGTCGAGTGCATCGACGAACTCGCCGACTATGCCGGTATCAGGCCGCAGATTGCCGCCGTGACCGACGCGGCCATGCGCGGCGAGCTCGATTTTGCCGAAGCCCTGCGCGCGCGCGTTGCGCTGCTCAAAGGGCTTGATGAAGCAGTCATTGCCCGTTGCCTGGCCGAGCGCGTCGCCATCATGCCCGGCGCCAGAGCGCTGGTGCGAACGATGCGCGCGCGGGGTGCCCATACGGTGCTGGTATCTGGCGGGTTCACGCGCTTTGCCGATCCTGTCGCGCGTGACATCGGCTTTCACGCGGCAATCGCCAATGTGCTGGGGGTGGCAGATGGGCGGCTCGACGGCACCGTTGCGCACCCGATTGTCGATTCCCACACCAAGCGGCAGACGCTGATGGCCAACATCACCGCGCGGGCCATTGGCGAGGAGGCGACGCTTGCGGTGGGTGACGGCGCGAATGACCTGGCGATGATCCGTGCCGCCGGCCTGGGCGTGGCCTATCACGCCAAGCCAATTGTGGCGCAGGCCGCCGCCGCACGTATCGACTATGGCGATCTGTCTGCGCTCCTTTATGCGCAAGGCATCAGCCGCGCGCACTGGGAAGCGGGATGAGCGGCAGCGGCCGCGCCGCGCAGGCACACGTCCTGACGCGAGATTGCGCCGATATGTGTTTTCTCGGCAACGCTATGGTTGTATAAAAGCCACGATGAACAGCATGAGCGTGCCCGCCGACAAGCATCTACCCGAAGGGGGGCGCTTTGTCGTCACGCCATGGGTTGAGGCAGCGGTCGTCAGCGCGGCGGTCGCCATGGCGATAATCAGCTATTTCGTCATCACGGGAAACAGCGAAAATCAGCGATTGTTGACGCCGCTGCTCGTCGCCTTGCTGCTCGGCGCAAACCTTGTCCCGCAAATCGCCATCATCGTGCTGATTGGCCGGCGGATGGCCAAGGCACGCGCCGCACGCTCGCCGGCGGGTGGTGACGGGCGGCTGCATGTGCGCCTCGTCGCGATTTTTTCCGGCCTGTCGAGCGTGCCGATGGTGCTGGTCACCATCTTTGCGTCGCTGCTCTTCCAGTGGGGTGTTGAGTTCTGGTATTCGGAACGGGCCCGCTCGATGCTCGAAAACGCGTCGCTGCTGGCCAAGGAAAGCGTGGAAAACGAAGTCGAGCGCGTTCGCGTCAACACCGAGACGATGAGCGGTGACTTGCAATATTTCCTCCAGACATGGGGACCGGAAAGCAAGAATTTTCGCGATGGTTTTGGTGTTCAGGTTTACCAGCGGGATTTATCCGAGGCGATGATCGTGCAGGTCGCGCGTGACGGCTCGATCAACCGGCTGGCGCTCGTGAACCCTGATGACAGCGACGAGCTGACCAATATCATCACCCCCAGCATAATCGCGCAACTCAAGGCCGGGCAACCGAGCGTCGTCGTGCGCAGCCATGATCGGCTGGGCGCGGTGACGGTGTTCGACAAGAATGATTCAACCTATCTTTACGCGGCCCGCAAGTTCAACCCCCAGCTTGAGCAACAGCGCACCCGGTCGAACAAGATTTTGCTCGATTACCGCTCGCTGCTCGACCGGTCGCGGGCCATCCAGTTGCGTTTCAATGTCGCGCTGCTGGTCCTGTCGCTGTTCATCGTTGGCCTTGCGGTATGGGTCGCGCTCGAGCTTGCCGACCGGTTGGTGCGGCCAGTGGGTGAACTGGTCAATGCGGCCCGCCGGGTAGCGGATGGCGATCTTTCGGCCAGGGTGACGCCGCCCAAATCGCGCGACGAGCTTGGCACGCTGGCCGGCGCCTTCAACGCCATGACCGGGCGGCTTCAGGAACAGACTGGCGCGCTCGTTGCCGCCAACGACCAGCTCGATAGCCGCCGCGCGCTTATCGAAGCGGTCATGTCGGGCGTGTCGGCGGGCGTGATTGCCATTAATGAAGATCGCTCGATCAGGCTGCTCAACAGCTCGGCGCAAACGCTGCTCGGGGTGGGTGATCTGAGCCCGGTTGGCCGGCCGCTCGCGAGCATTTCGCCCGAGCTGGATGCACTGCTCAACGGTGAGGCGCGCGAGGCCGTGGTGCAGGTGACGACCTGTGGTGAGGCCCGCACGCTGGCCGTGAAAATCGCCCGGGCCGATGCCGGGCCGATCCTCACCTTTGATGACATCACCCAGCAATTGCTCGATCAGCGCCGCGCAGCCTGGTCAGACGTTGCCCGGCGGATTGCGCACGAGATAAAGAACCCGCTCACGCCTATCCAGCTTGCCGCCGAGCGATTGCAGCGGCGCTATGGCAAGCTCGTTGATGCAAGCGACGGCACCTTTGCCAAACTTACCGAGACGATCGTGCGTCAGGTCGGCGACCTGCGGCGGATGGTAGATGAGTTTTCGTCTTTTGCGCGCATGCCAAAGCCCATTTTTCGCGAAGAATCGCTGGTCGATATTGTTCGGCAGGTCTTGTTTCTGCACGAAGTCGCGCACACCGCCATCCGGTTTTCGCTCCATCATGATGATCCTCCGCCCGCGCTGGTGTGCGACCGGCGCCAGCTTGGCCAGGCATTTACCAACATCGTAAAAAATGCCGTTGAAGCGATTGACGGGAAGGAACAAGGTGCCGCTGGTGACGTGACGATGGCAATCCACCAGCGCGACAGCAACCGGACCGTTATCACCGTCACCGACACAGGCATCGGCTTGCCGCTGGAGCGCGATCGCATCGTCGAACCTTATATGACCACGCGCAACCGTGGCACCGGGCTTGGGCTGGCCATCGTCAAAAAAATCGTCGAGGAACATTTCGGCACGATCACCTTTGCCGATCGGCCAGGTGGCGGCACCATTGTAACGATGAGCTTTGATACCGTGCTGCTGGCGGCGATGGACAGTGACGTTCTGGCGCTCAACGGTGCTGGTGATGACGCAGCGCTCGCGACCCTTACCCCCAACCGGACGACCTGACCCATGGCGCTTGATATTCTCGTCGTTGATGATGAGCAGGACATCAGAGAACTCGTCGCGGGCGTTCTGGAGGATGAAGGCTATCATACCCGCCTAGCGGCCGACAGCGACGCAGCGCTTGAGGCCATTGCCGAACGGCGGCCGTCGCTGGTGCTGCTCGATGTGTGGTTGCAGGGCTCAAGGCTGGACGGGCTGGACCTGCTCGACGAACTCAAGCGGCGCGACCCGAGTATTCCGGTGCTGGTGATTTCGGGCCATGGCAATCTTGATACAGCAGTATCGGCGATCAAGCGCGGCGCGGCTGACTTCATTGAAAAGCCGTTTGAGGCGGAGCGGCTGCTCCTCCTGGTGGAGCGTGCGACCGAGACCGAACGGCTGAAGCGCGAAATTGCGTCGCTGCGGGCGTCTGCGGGGCGCGATGATGACCTGAGCGGCAGCTCAGCGGCCATAAATAACGTGCGTGCCACGCTGAAACGCGTCGCCGCCACCGGCAGCCGGGTGCTCATTACCGGGGGCGCTGGCGTTGGCAAGGAAGTTGCCGCCCGCCTGTTGCACGGCTGGAGCCAGCGCACGATTGCGCCGTTTGTCGTCGTGAGCGCTGCCCGGATGATGCCCGAGCGGGTCGAAGAAGAGCTGTTTGGCGCCGAAGAGGCCGGCGACGTCATCCGCTCTGGCCTATTGGAGCAGGCCCATGGCGGCACGTTGTTTCTCGATGAAATCGCCGATATGCCGCTTGCCACGCAGGGCCGCATCCTGCGGGTGCTGACCGAACAGAGCTTTACGCGGGTCGGCGGGCAAAGGGTGGTGCGGGTGGATGTGCGCGTTGTGTCAGCGACCGCGCGCGATCTGACGACCGAGATTGCCGCCGGCCGGTTTCGCGAGGACTTATATTACCGGCTGAACGTGGTGCCCGTCGCCATTCCCGGGCTTTCGGACCGGCGCGAGGATATTCCCGCGCTTGTCGCCCATTTTGTGGCCCATTATGCCGCCGAACGCCGGGTGCCAACGCCCGAAGTTGCGGCGGACGCGATGGTTGCGCTGCAATCCTATGAATGGCCGGGCAATGTCCGACAGTTGCGCAACGTGGTGGAGCGCACGGTCATTCTGGCGCCAGGGGATCGGATCGGCCGCATTGATATCGACCTTCTGCCAACCGAAATTCTGGGAGAACAGGGCGACTTGGGCGCGCTGGGCGGGGTGAGCGCGATCATGGGGGCGCCGCTTCGCGAAGCGCGCGAGGCCTTTGAGCGGGAATATCTGCGGGTGCAGATCAAGCGCTTTGGCGGAAACATCTCGCGCACCGCGACCTTTATCGGCATGGAGCGTTCCGCGCTGCACCGGAAGCTCAAACTGCTTGGCATTACCGATAACCGCAGCGACGAATGAGGCCGGCGCTGCCCGGCGGCTCGACGCGCAGGTAATTGGCGCTGCCCGGCAATTGCCTGTGGACGGGTGGCGGCTGCATCCCTAAATTGCGCGGGCGTTCAGAAGTGAGCGATAATCCGACGCCGGGAACCGGTGCGCCGCGGGGCAGCCCCCGCCAATAACAAGGACACCAGCCATGGCAGACCGCCAAACCTCGCTCCAGGATTTGTTCCTTAACGCGCTGCGCAAATCCAAGGCGCCAGTGACAATGTTTCTCGTCAAAGGCGTGAAGCTCCAGGGAATCGTCACCTGGTTTGACAATTTTTCAGTGCTGCTGCGCCGCGACGGGCAGTCCCAACTGATCTACAAGCACGCCATATCGACGATCATGCCATCGGGCCCGGTTGATGTTGACACCATGCTAGATGCCATGGGCGAAGCCCAGAAAAAAAACCCGCTGTTGCAGGAAATATTCCTGAACGCGGTACGGAAATCAGAAGATCCGGTGACGATGTTTCTGGTAAACGGCGTCATGCTGCAAGGGTATGTCGCGGCGTTTGACCTGTTTTGCATGTTGCTGCGACGCGACGGCATGGCGCAACTGGTTTACAAACATGCCGTGTCGACGATCCAGCCCTCCCATCCGCTCAACCTGGCCGAAGAAGCGGCTGATCCGAGCGACGATTGAGCGCGGGTTTTGACCGGGACCGTGGCGACTTCGCGCGCGGTGCACGCGCGGTTGTGGTCTTTCCCGACCAGGGCGGCAGCTTGCGCGACGGCGAGGCGCGGCTGGCCGAAACCGCTGGTCTTGCAGCGGCCATCGGCATTACCGTCACCGACAGGGTTGCGCTGCGCGTGCGCACCCAGCGCCCGGCGACGCTCATCGGCAGCGGGCAGATCACCGCGCTGGCCGCAACCGCACGCATGGCAGACGCCTCACTGGTGATTTTCGATGCCGCGCTCACCCCAGTGCAGCAACGCAACCTGGAAACCGCGCTTGAGGCCAAGGTCATCGACCGCACCGGGCTGATCCTCGAA
This sequence comes from Sphingomonas sp., assembly GCA_021732445.1. GTDB lineage: Bacteria > Pseudomonadota > Alphaproteobacteria > Sphingomonadales > Sphingomonadaceae > Sphingomonas. Next base: position 256,560 of record JAKFUZ010000006.1, read on the forward strand.
ATATTCGGTGAACGCGCAGCCACTGCCGAGGGCCGGCTGCAGGTGGAGCTGGCGCATCTCGATTATCAGGCCGGGCGGCTGGTGCGGAGCTGGACGCATCTTGAGCGACAACGCGGCGGCTTTGGCTTTCTGGGCGGGCCGGGCGAAACCCAGATCGAGGCCGATCGCCGGCTGATTCGCGACCGCATGGCACGGTTGCGGCGCGAACTGGACGCGGTGACGCGCACGCGGGGCCTCCACCGCGACCGGCGCCAGCGCGCGCCATGGCCGGTGATCGCTCTGGTGGGCTATACCAATGCGGGAAAATCGACGCTGTTCAACCGGTTGACCGGCGCATCGGTCGTGGCCGAAGACCTGTTGTTCGCAACGCTTGACCCGACGCTGCGGCAAATCACGTTGCCGGGAATCGACAAGGCGATCCTGTCAGACACGGTGGGCTTTGTGTCGGAGCTGCCCACGCAACTAGTCGCGGCGTTCAAGGCAACGCTTGAGGAAGTTGTTTCCGCTGATCTGCTCATCCATGTGCGCGACATCGCCCACCCCGACAGCGAGGCGCAGCGCGCCGATGTCGAACGGGTGCTAGGGGAAATCGGCGTCGATGAAACCACCCCCCGGTTTGAAGCCTGGAACAAGCTGGATTTGCTGAGCGGTGAGGCGCTTGAAACGGTGCTGGAATCGGCCGCCGGCCGGGCCAATGTCGTAGCCATTTCCGCCGCGGGCGGCGACGGTGTGGACCTGCTCCTGAGCCGCGTTGCCGCACGGCTGACCGAGGGGCATCGACGTTACCGGATCGTGCTGGCAGCCGGCGACGGGGCGGGCGCTGCCTGGCTTCACGCGCATGGCGAAGTGCTGGAGCAGCAGGTGCAGGGCGACGATGCCGTTTATGCCGTAAGGCTCGCGCCGCGCGATTTTGAGAGGTTCAGCCAGCGCGCGCTTTGACCGCTTGCCACAGGGCTTCCTTGGCTGGCAAATCCATGGCTGCAAACGCATGGCCGGCATCTGCCTCCATCGCGGCAAAGCGCCGCTCGAACTTGGCGTTGGCGGCACGTAGCGCCGACTCCGGGTCAATGTCGAGGTGCCGCGCCCAATTGACGACCGCGAACAGCAGGTCGCCAATTTCCTCTTCGCGCGCGTCCGGCAGCGCGTCGTCCACCTCGGCGATTTCTTCCAATATCTTGGCGCGGGGGCCTTGGGCATCGGGCCAGTCGAACCCGGTTCTGGCGGCGCGTTTCTGGAGCTTGTGCGCCCGCATCAGCGCCGGAAGACCCAGCGCGATCCCGTCCAGCGCGCCGCCTGTGGCCTTTTCGCGGCGCTCCGCTGCCTTGAGGGATTCCCAGTCGGCTGGCGCCTGCGCATCGCCAAAAATGTGCGGATGGCGGCGCTCCATCTTGTCGCAAATCGCGCCCGCTACGTCCGCCAGCGCGAAATGGCCCGCTTCCTCGGCCATGCGGCTGTGGAACACGACCTGAAGCAACAGGTCGCCCAGCTCGTCCTTCAGATCGCCCATGTCGCCGCGCGTGATGGCATCGGCCACTTCATGCGCTTCTTCAATGGTATAGGGCGCGATGGTGGCGAAATTCTGTGCGCAGTCCCACGCGCAGCCCGCCACCGGGTCGCGCAGCCGCGCCATAATGGCCACCAGCCGGTCAATCGCCGGCGCAGAGAGCGTCATGTTGGTCATGAACCGGCGTTATAATTGTGCCGAATTGAATGTATAGCGGCTGCGTGACGGCGGTGGCGTTGTCGCAGCCGTTGCGATAGCAAGGCGCGATGAACCCGCACGGCAAAGTCGTTGGCCTGGTTGAGCTGGCAAAGATCGCCGACGTTTCGCCGTCGACCGTGTCGCGCGCGCTGTCGCAGGATCCGCGGGTCGCGCCGCACACGCGCGAGCGCATTCTGGCGCTCGCAACCCAGCACCGCTTCCGCCTGAACCAAACCGCGAGTGCGCTGCGCAAAAAGCGTACCCAGGCGATTGGCGTCGTCATCCCGCTCGGCCATGAGGCAGACCAGACGCTGTCGGACCCGTTCTTCATGGGGCTGCTGGGGCCGGTGGCCGATGCGCTGGCCATCCGCGGCTATGACCTGTTGCTGTCGCGGGTCATTCCGCGCGATGATCGCTGGCTGCAGGATCTGGTCGTGTCGGGCCGGGTCGATGGCGTCATCATCATCGGCCAGTCCGACCAGGCCGATGTGATCGAGCAGGTCGCCGGCCGTTATGCGCCGCTGGTCGTTTGGGGCGCGCAGCTTGCGGGGCACAGCCAGGTTTCGGTCGGCACCGACAATGTGACCGGCGGGCGGCTTGCGGCCGAGCACCTCATCGCATCGGGCCGGCGCAACCTTGCTTTTGTGGGCAACCCCAGCGTGCCGGAGTTCGCCGCGCGGCTCGTCGGCTTTCGGCAGGCAATTGCGGCCGCGCCCGGCACGGTCACCGAAACGCTGGTGCCTGTGCATTTGACCACGGCCGTTGCCCATCACGAAATCGCCGCGTTCCTCAGCCAGCGTCCGCCGCTGGACGGCATTTTCGCGGCATCGGACGTTATCGCGATGGGGGCAATGCAGGCGCTGTCCGAACGCGGCCTGTCGGTGCCGGGCGACGTGGCGGTTGTTGGCTATGACGATGTGTTCGTGGCCCGCCACACAACGCCACCGCTCACCACCATCCGGCAAGATGTTGGCGCCGGCGCGGCCATGCTCGTCGACATCGTGCTGCGGCGGCTGGCGGGGGATTTGGCCGGCTCCGTGGAAATGGTGCCCAAGCTCATCATTCGCGGTTCTGCCTGAGCGATCAGGCGGGCAGGGGAGCCCCAAGGGCCGGGGCGGGCTGGCGGACCAGCCAGGTCGCGGCGGCGGCACACAGCATCAACCCGCCCGCGAGCGTCAGCACATTGCGCGCGTCGCCGCCCAGGACCGGGCCGTACAGAAACGGAATCGTCACCGTTTCCACGAGCATGGGGATGACGATGAACATATTGAAGATGCCCATGTAAATGCCCGTCCGCGCCGGCGGAATGCTGTTGGCCAGCATGATATAGGGGCTGCCCATCAGGCTTGCCCACCCAATGCCGATGCCGATCATCGGCACATAACACCAAAGCTCGCCTGAAAGCCGGGGCAGGGCAAGCATGGCGCACCCGCTGGCCACCATTGCCACGGCATGAACCGGGCGGGCACCCACCCGCCGCGCTATCGGCACCAGCGCAAAGGCGGCGACAAAGGCGATGAAGTTGTAAAAGCCGCCTAGCCGCCCATTGGCGAGTGTGGCGTCGCGTACGGCCGCAGCGCCTGCATCACCGTGCAGCGTTCGGGCGAGTGAAAACACGACATATTGCCAATAGCAGAACATGCCGTACCACTGGAAAAACATCGCAATACCAAGCTGCCGCATCGGGCCTGGCATGTCGCGCAACGCCTCCACGAAATCCCGCCAAGTGGTCGCCACGGACCGGGGTTGCGCGCGCATGCGCGCGATTTCGGCAGGCGTCAGCTTCAGTTCGGGCACGCGCCACACCGACCAGACAATTGTGGAAATTGACAGGAGCGCCCCAATCGCAAACGCCAGCTTGGTAATGTGCGGAATGCCATTGGCATCCACAAGGTCGGCGTTCATCCCCAGCCACACGAAAATCGACGGGGCGAGGTAAGACAGCGTCTGTGCAAGCCCGGTGAACCCGGCTTGGGTCAAAAAACCCAGCGGCCGCTGCGCCTCGTCCAGCCGATCGCTGACATAGGCGCGGTAAGGCTCCATGGTGATGTTGTTGGCCGAATCCAGAATCCACAACAGGCTTGCCGCCACCCACAGGGCCGGAGAATAGGGCATCGCAAACAGCGCAAGACTGCACAGCACGGCGCCCACCAGAAAATAAGGTGTGCGGCGCCCCAGCCGCGATGTCGTTCGGTCGCTGAGCGCGCCGACGATCGGCTGGACGATGAGCCCGGTCATTGGCCCGGCCAGCCACAACAGCGGCATCGTCGCCTCATCTGCGCCGAGATAGCGGTAGATTGGCCCCATATTGCTCTGTTGCAGGCCGAAGCTGAATTGCAGCCCCAGAAACCCCAGGTTCATCTGGACGATGCTGAGAAAGCGCAACTTCGGCTTGGTCGCCGCATCGGGCATCATCACTCTCCTTGCGTGCCTCGTGCCGGGCACAGGCGACCTTCGTATCAGTCAATACAAACGTTGGCAAATATCTCTTGCAAACGTTTGTACGGCTCCTATGACTAGCCTCAAGCCGACCCGAATCGGCCATATTGGGAGAGTGACATGAAGGCACGCACCTTGCTTCTGGCAAGTTCCGTATTCGCATTTGCAGCACCGGCATTCGCGCAAACCGCGCCAGCCGCCCAGCAAAGTGACACACCGGCTGCGGCTGATGAGCCGACCGAGCGGACGGACGACATCATCGTAACGGCGGTTGCGCGCGGAACCAACCGCCTGAGCACGTCGGTGTCGGTGAGCTCGCTTACTGCCGAAGACATTGCCAAGCAGGCACCGAGGTCGGCCGCTGAAATCTTCCGCAACATTCCCGGCATCCGGTCCGAATCTTCAGGCGGTGAGGGCAATGCCAATATCGCCGTGCGCGGTCTCCCGGTGGCGTCGGGCGGCGCGAAATTTCTTCAGTTGCAAGAAGACGGCCTGCCGATCCTCGAATTTGGCGACATAACCTTTGGCAATGCCGACATTTTTCTGCGCGCGGACTTCAACGTTGCGCGGGTGGAGGCGGTTCGCGGCGGCTCAGCCTCTACCTTTGCGTCAAATTCGCCTGGCGGCGTCATCAACCTCCTTTCCAAAACAGGCGACACCGAGGGCGGCGCCATACAGGCATCTGCCGGGCTTGATTATGGCGACTATCGGCTCGATTTTGATTATGGCGCGCATGTTTCCGACAGTCTGCGCTTTCATGTCGGCGGCTTTTATCGCCAGGGCGAAGGCCCGCGCCGTGCCGGCTATGACGGCAACCGGGGTGGCCAGATCAAGCTCAACATCACCAAGGATTTCGCCGGCGGCTATGTGCGCTTCTACGGCAAATATCTGGACGACCGTGCGATCGGTTATCTGCCAAATCCGGTGCAGGTCACGGGCACCAACGCCAACCCGGTGTACCGCAATCTTCCAAATTTCAGCATTAACAATGACACGCTGCATTCCCGTTTCTTCACCCGCAACGTGACGTTGGATGGCAATAACAACCTGGTGTCCGACGATATTCGCGAGGGGCAACGCCCGCTCGTCAAATCCTTTGGCATCGAGACGAAATTCGAGGTGGCCGATGGCTGGAAAGTCACCGAACGGTTCGGCTATTCGGGGATTTCCGGCCGGTTTATCTCCAACTTCCCGGCAGCCGTCGATACTGCCGCGGCAACCACGACCGCGCTTGGCGGCGCTGGCGCCCGCGCGACCTTTTTCAACGGGCCTAATGCCGGGCGGGCGGTGAGCGCGACGACGCTGCTCGCGCAGGTCGTGGTGTTCGATACCAAGCTGAACAGTCTGGACAATGTAACCAACGACATCCGCATCAACCATGCTTTCGATGTAGGCGGTGGCACGCTTGATTTCACTGGCGGCTTTTATGCGTCGCGCCAGACGATCAACACCGACTGGCAGTGGACATCGGCGCTGCTTGAAGTGCGAGGCGGTGGTAGTGCAGCGCTGGTCAACATCACCAACGCGGCCGGGCAGGCGGTGACGCAAGACGGGTTTTACGGCTTTGGCGCCCGCTTTTTCGGCAATTGCTGCCGGCGCAATTATGATCTGCAATACAACACCAACGCGCCTTTTGCCTCAGTCACCTGGCAAGGCAGCAACCTGACGCTGGACGGCAGCTTGCGGTATGACTTTGGCAGCGCGCGCGGATCGGTTGCCGGGTCAGACCTTGGCGGCGGGCGGGTTGGGATTACCAGCTTCGACATAAACGGCGATGGCGTCATTTCGCTGCCCGAGCGACAAGTGTCGGTTGTTCCGCTCACCAACCGTTCGCCGCTCAACTATAATTATGGCTATGTGTCCTATTCCTTTGGCGCGAACTACCGCCTGGCGCCCGATTTCTCGGTGTTTGGCCGTTACAGCCGCGGTGGCCGCGCCAATGCTGACCGGCTGCTTTTTGGCCCGGCGATCAACCCGGTCACGGGCGGGTTGACCGATTCCTCGGCAGCGGTCGATTTCGTGCGGCAGGCTGAAGCGGGCGTGAAATATCGAGCGGGAGGCGTGGCGCTCTATGCAACCGGTTTTTATGCAACGACCGAGGAGCAGAATTTCGAGGCAACAACCCAGCGCTTCTTCAACCGCAACTATCGGGCATTTGGTATCGAGCTTGAGGGCAGCTACCGGGTTGGACCTTTCAGCCTGAACGCCGGGGGTACCTGGACCGACGCCCAGATCACGGGCGATGTGCTGAATCCCACAGTCGTGGGCAACACGCCGCGGCGCCAGGCGGCCTTCATCTACCAGGTGACCCCGCAATATGACTCCGGCCCGTTCACGCTTGGCGCCAACGTCATCGGCACGACCGACAGTTTTGCGCAGGATTCAAACGAGCTCAAATTGCCCGGCTTCACGCAGGTCAACGCCTTTTTGCAGTTCCGCCCGATCAAGCGGGTGCAGCTCTCGGTAAATGCGAACAACCTGTTCAACGTGCGCGGGTTCACCGAAGCGGAGGAGGGGGCAATCCCCGCCAATGGCATTGTCCGCGCGCGCTCAATCAACGGGCGAACGGTGTCAGCCGCGATCAAGTTCGACTTCTAGTCCTTCGCAAGAGGGTGCTCCCGGCGTCTCGCGTTTCGGCGCGGTGCCGGGTGCATTCAGCAAGCAGGCCTGCCGACATGACGCCCTTTACCTGGTTGCCGAGCCATGTCGCGGCCATCGCGGCCCGAACCAGCGCCAATGAAAGCAGCGCGGTGATCGCACCGCCGCCGCCGCCGATCCTGACCGGGCATGACCTGTGGGACCATTGGCCGGTGCTGATGCCTGATGGCACCGTTGCGACAATTGCCGGCGGCGCGCTCGTCATTGCGCTGACGGCGCCCCGGCAGGCCGATCCTGAGGCGCGGCACGCGGTGGCAAGACTGCGGGCGCTCCACCGCTCGGCGACGGGCTGGCGCGATCTCGGGCCGCTATTTCCCGACGGCTTTTCACCGGGCAGCCGGGAATGGGCCGGGTCTGCCCTGCTTGATGCGGGGAAGAAGCGACTGACGGTGTATTTCACGGCCGCCGGGATGCGCGGCGAGCCTGTGCTGGGGTTCGAGCAGCGAATGGTCGAAACCTCGGCGGAGATATCGGCAGAGCTATCGCCTGCCGGTGCGGTGGTCGCATTCGGCGACTGGGCAGCGCCCGCCGAAATGGTGGTTCCCGATGGCCATTGGTACGAAGCAGATATGGCGGGCGGGGGCGCCATTGGCACGATCAAGGCGTTTCGCGATCCCTATGTGTTCAGCGACTCAGCATCGGGCCGTCAGTCCATGCTGTTTGCCGCATCCTGCGCGCATTCTCCCTCGGCGTGGAACGGGGCTGTGGGGCTGGCGGCACGCAGTGACGACGGATGGCGGCTGCTGCCGCCGGTTGTGACCGCCATCGGCCTGAACAACGAACTGGAGCGACCGCACATCATAGCGCATGCGGGGCTGAACTATCTGTTCTGGTCGACGCAGCGCAAAGTGTTTGCGCAGGGGGGGGCGGCAGGGCCGACGGGACTTTATGGCGTGGTTGGTCGCGGCGTTGCCGGGCCGTGGCGCCCGCTGAATGGAACCGGGCTGGTGTTTGGCAATCCGGCTGCCGCGCCGGCACAGGCGTATAGCTGGCAGGTGCTGCCCGACCTGTCCATTTGGAGCTTTGCTGATCTTGTCGGCTTGTCCGCCCCGCCGGCCGACACGGCTGAGGCCCGCGCCGCTTTTGCGGGGACGCCGGCGCCTGTGTTACGCTTGGCGCTTGAGGAGGATCGTGCGTGGCTGAGGTAGACAGCGACCGGCTCGTCGCCGGCGTGGAACTTGGCGGCACGAAGGTCATCGCGGTGCTGGCGCGTGGCGGCCAGATCATCAACCGTGAGACAATGCCGACCGCGCTGCCCGCTGCCACGCTCGCCCGCGTGATCGAGACTTTGCGCGGATGGCATCTGGCCGAGCGCTTTTCCGCCATCGGCATTGCCAGTTTCGGGCCGCTGGACCTGCACCCGCTAAGCCCAACCTTCGGCCATATCGTCAACACGACCAAGCCCGGCTGGTCCGGCACCGACGTGCTCGGCGCCCTTTCTCGCGCGTTCGACGTGCCGGTGGCGATTGACACCGATGTGGGCGCCGCAGCGCTCGCGGAAGGGCGCTGGGGTGCTGCTGCGGGGTGCGATGTTTATGGATATTTAACCATCGGCACCGGCGTCGGGCTGGGGCTGGTGGCCAATGGGGCGGTCATCCACGGCCTGCAGCACCCAGAGGCGGGCCATGTCCGCATCCGCCGTGCGCCGGGGGATGATTTTGGCGGCACCTGCCCGTTCCATGGCGATTGTGTTGAAGGCCTGTGCTCGGGGCCGGCGATTGCTGCACGAGCCGGTGCGCCCGCGACGGCGCTGATGCCGAATCATCCCGTTTGGCCGCATGTTGCCGCCGAGCTGGCAGAGTTTGTAACCGGCATCCTGCTAACCGTATCGCCGAAGCGGTTGCTGATTGGCGGCGGTGTTGCGCTTGGCCAACCGGCATTGTTTCCGCTCATCCGGGGCGGCGTTGCCAGGCGCCTCGGCGGCTATCTCGCCGGTGTCGACGCGAGCACGCTGATGGACATCATCCGGCCGCCGGCACTTGGCAGCGATGCCGGACCGCTGGGCGCGATCGCCATTGCTCCCTGATCGACGCCAGGGGTGTCGCCGTTATCGAGTGTGATTGAGTTCGATAATATATATTATGTTAAATTCGATCAGGGCTGCGGATTTGGCTCCAGCACCATTTCCCGGCCCTCCACGCGCCAGCTTTTGAGGCCCGAGAGGAAGTTCATGCCGATGAGTTCGGTGTCGCCGAGATTGTCAGCGACCATAACTTCAAGGCCGGATGCGCGGATCGGCCCGACTGCAAGGCTCTTTGCGGTGCCGCTATGCGAGATGACCGTGCCGTTGGCGGTTTCGACCATTGTCCCGGCCAGGTCATCGTTTGTCGATATGCCCGCCGCCGCCGCCGTTTGCGGCGTAATGGTCGTGACAGAGGCGCCGCTGTCGATCAGCATCAAGCGATCGACACCGTTAATCGAGACCCTGGTCCAGAAATGACCATCCGGCGCCATCGGGATGCGCACGGTGCGGCCAACAACCGCCTGATTGCTCAGCCCCAGCGCCTCGCTGACCCGTGACACTGTGAGGTTGCCGCGCATCATCGCGGTTGCGACAAGCAAGCCGACGCCAAATATGGCGGTCCACGCCACCGCCATCTTGATAATGTGCGTCAGCGGCAAGCGCCGCGCGACCAGCGCGGACAAGGGCAGCAGCAACAGGAGGCCGAGCATCAGAACATCGCCGCCCTTGTCGGTCATGCGCCAAGCTCCAGACCGTCATAGCCGGGGATAACGCCGTTGGGCAGACGCCTGGCCAGCGTGCGATAATCCATCGACTGGTCCATATGGACCAGCGCTGCGACATCCGGGCGCAGGTCCGCAATCCATGCCAGTACCTGCGCCAGATGTGGGTGCGTTGGGTGCGGCGTTTCGCGCAGCGCATCCACCACCCAGATGTCGAGGCCAGCGAACAGGTCACGCATCGGCGCGGTCATTTCGTGAAAATCAGTCGCATAGCCAATTGCCATGCCCCCTGACTGGAACCGCAGCCCTGCGGAGGTGATGGCGCCGTGCGGTTGATCGACGACGCTGATCTCAATATCGCCAATGGTTATGCGGTCGGGCAACACCGCGCCCGCCACGCTTGGCGGATAAACGCCGGTGCCGCGAAACGCATAGTCGAACCTGAGGTTGAGCAGCGCCAGAGTTTGCGGCCGGGCCAGTCCGCGCACCGGGCGGCCGCGGACGTGATAAAGCTGCCGCAGATCGTCAATACCGTGGCAATGATCGGCGTGATCGTGCGTCCAGATGACGGCATCGACATCGTCAATGCCCGCCGCGAGCAATTGTTCGCGCATGTCGGGGCTGGTGTCGACCAGGATGCGCGTGGTCTGCGTGCTGACCAGCATCGAGGCGCGCGTCCGCCGGTTGCGCGGTTCGGCCGGGTCGCACCTGCCCCAGTCATTGCCAATCCGCGGCACGCCCGTGGACGTTCCCGAGCCTAGAACACGGATTTTCACTTAACCGGCGTCACGAGGCTGCGGCCATCGACGGGCCACCGTGAACGCGGGCTTTGGTAAATAACCTGTGAAAATTTGTCGCGGTTGCCGCGGCCAGCGCCTCGGTCGTAAGCCCGCGCAGCTCGGCCAGGAAGCGGGCTGTGTCAGCGACAAATGCCGGTTCTCCGGTTTTGCCCCGGTGGGGCACTGGCGCGAGAAACGGGGCGTCGGTTTCGATCAGCAGCCGGTCGATGGGCAACCGCGCGGCGGTACGCTGCAAGTCCTGCGCGTTCTTGAACGTCACGATGCCCGAGATCGAGATGTAAAAACCCAGCTCTAGGGCGATGTCGGCAAAGGCGCCGCTGGCGGTGAAGCAGTGGATAACACCGGGATAAGGCCCCTTGCCCATCTCATCGGCCAAAATCGCGGCAGTATCGTCGTCGGCATCGCGCGTGTGCACGATGACCGGCAAGCCTGTGTCGCGCGCAGCGGCGATATGCGCGCGGAAACTGGCTTGCTGCCGGGCGCGGTCGCTTTTGTCGTAATAATAATCGAGCCCCGTCTCGCCAATGCCAACCACCCGCGGATGGGCTGCCCGCGCGACCAGCTTGGCCGTGTCGATATGCGCGTGCTGGTCTGCTTCATGCGGGTGGATACCCACCGTCGCCCACACATCAGCTTCGCGTTCGGCGATGCCAATCACGTCATCCCACTCGCTTTCACGGGTTGAAATGGTCAGCATCGTGGCAACACCGGCGGCTCTTGCCCGGTCGAGCACAGCCTGTTGCTGCTCGGCCAAGCCCGTGTAATTCAGATGACAATGGCTGTCGACAAACGTCATGCAACGGCCTCTTGCGGCAATTCCAGCCGGGGGAACAGTGCAACCGGCTGCGCGATACGAAAATCGCTTTCGGCAAGCGGCGAATACCAGTGCGTGCCAATCGCGGCAAAGCTGCGCAGGTCTTCGGCGATACCCATATGATCCAACAGCGTTGTGGCACTTGACGGGATGACCGGTGCAATCGCCACCGCCAATTGCGCAATACATATGTAGAGTGTGCCGAGCACTGTCTCCATCCGGTCATGGTCGGTTTTGCGCAGCGACCAAGGCGCCTGCTCATCAATATAGGCATTGCACGCATAGACCGCCTGCATCCATTGCTCCGTCGCCTGGGATAGCGCGAGGCTGGCATAGGCCTGCGGCATCGTTTCGCGCACCGCCCTCCCCACTGTGTCGAACAACGCGGTGTCGGCCGGGTCATGCCGATGAATAGCCGGCAGATAGCCGTCGCAGTTCTTGAATATCTGCGACAGGGTCCGCTGCGCCAGATTGCCGAAACTGTTCGACAAATCGGCATTGGCGCGCATGACGATGGCCTCGTCGGAAAAGCTGCCGTCCTGCCCGAAGCTGATGTCCCGCAGCAGGAAATAGCGCAGCGCATCCACCCCATATTGATCGGCGAGTTGCATCGGGTCGACGACATTACCCGCCGATTTCGACATTTTCTCGCCCCCGCGCGCCAGCAAAAAGCCGTGGCCGAATATCTGGCGCGGCAATGCCAACCCTGCCGACATGAGGAAGGCAGGCCAGTACACCGCGTGAAAGCGGACAATATCCTTGCCAATCAGGTGGACGTTGGCCGGCCAGTAGCGCGCATAGTCGCCGCCCATGTCGGGATAGCCGATGGCGGTCATATACGCGGTCAGCGCATCGACCCAGACATACATCACATGATCGGGCGAGCCGGGCACTGGTACACCCCAGTCAAAGCTGGTCCGCGAGACTGAAAGATCGCGCAAGCCCCCTTCGACGAAGCGGACAATCTCGTTGCGGCGCCCGTCTGGCTGAATGAATTCCGGGTTGGCCGCGTAAAGCTCAAGCAGCGGCTGCTGATAGTTGGAAAGGCGAAAGAACCAGCTCTCCTCCCTGGTCCATTCGACGGGCGTGCCCTGGGGTGAGAGTTTATCTCCATTTGGACCTGCAACCAGCTCCTTTTCCTCGTAAAATGCCTCGTCGCGAACCGAATACCAGCCCTCATACCGATCAAGATACAGGTCGCCCCTGGCCTGCATCTTTTCCCATATGGCAACGCTGGCGGCCTTGTGGGCGGGCTCGGTCGTGCGGATGAAATGATCACAGGAAATGTTGAGTATCAGCGCCATCTCACTGAAATAAGATGACATCTCATCAGCAAATTCCTGCGTGTCGCGGCCCAGTCCCCGCGCGGTTTGCACCATTTTGAGCCCATGCTCATCGGTGCCGGTCGTAAAGCGCACATCGCGCCCGGCCTGGCGCTGGAACCGGGCAACGGCATCTCCGGCAATCATTTCATAGGCATGGCCGATATGCGGCCGGCCATTGGGGTAGTGGATCGCGGTGGTTATGTAGAAGGGTTCGCTCATCCCCGCTTCCTAATGCATCGCTGCGCGCAAATGAAGCCCGTCGACCGCGGCTTATGCGCGCGGGGCCAGCCGCGCGATCAGCCCGGCCATCTCATAGACGCTGGCCTGCGCATCGAGCGAGAGCGCCCGGGCGCTGACAGCCAGCGACCGGGCGCCTTGATAGGCATCGAGCGCTGCCTGCAGCGGCGCACCTGAGCGACCGCGCGCTGCCTCTGCGATGAACGACGGTGCCCGGTCGAGAAAAGCTTCATAGCGTGGCTGCACCGCCTTGGTGCCGAGCGACCGGGCGAGTGTCAGCCGCAATTCGTTGGTCGTGTCGCCGGCGCTGGCGATGGCGTGCATGGTCGCATCGAGCGCGGCAAGGTCGAGCCCGGCATAGCCAAGCGCCCGCCCGGCCGATCCCTCGCCCGCGCGCACCAGCGCTGCCCGTTCGGCCTCGCTGGCCGCTGGCAAATGTTGCCGCACCACATGATCCAGATCCTCAGGCTCCAGCGGTTCAAAGCGCAGCTTGCGGCAGCGGGAACGGATGGTGGGCAGCAGCCGGCTCGGTGCATGGCTTACCAGCAGGAAAATGGTGCCCTCGGGCGGCTCTTCAAGATTTTTCAACAGCGCGTTGGAAGCGCCCGGCCGCTCCAGATCGTCCACTGCATCGATGATGACCACCCGGCGTGGCGACATTGACGGGGTCGTCGCAAACAAGGGCTGCAACGCACGCACCTGCGCGATGGTGATGCTGCGGGCAAGATCTTGCTCGGGCTTGTCGGCATCTTTCGGCACACGCTTCAACAGCTTGAAATCGGGGTGCGATCCGGCGGCAATCAAGCGACGTGCAGGGTCGTCCTGCGCCACCGCGAATCCGGGAGGCAATGCGCCGGGGCGAGCCGCTTCAGCCAGCATTCTGAGCGCGGCGGCCTGGGCAAAGCTTGCCTTTCCCACGCCCTGAGGCCCGCAAAACAGCCACGCATGGTGCAGCGCGCCGCTTTCCATTGCGGCGAGGAAGCTGGCATGGGCGGCGGCATTGCCGCGCGGTAACATCATGGCAGCCAGTCGCCGAGATGAGCGCGGATGGCTTCGGCAACCGCATCGGCCGAGCCGCTGGCATCAATTACCCGGAACCGGCCCGGCTCCGCTGCGGCAAAGCCGCGAAACGCTGCATTCACCTGCTGATGGAAGTCGTCACCGCGCGCGGCGAAACGGTCGGCCGCGGCACCATCGCGCGCAGCCGCCCGGGCGCGGCCCGCATCAACGGCCATGTCGAGCAGAAACGTCCGGTCAGGCAGCAATCCCCCGGACCCGAAACCATGCAGCGCGAGAATGGCAGCGTCGTCCAGCCCGCCGGCCACGCCCTGATAGGCCCGGCTGCTGTCAATAAAGCGGTCGCAGACTACCCAGGTGCCAGCCTCGATCGCCGGCCGAACGCACCTTTCCACATGATCGGCACGGGCAGCGGCAAACAGCAGCGCCTCCGCATGTGCGCTCCAGCGACCGACATCGCCTTTCATCAGCAGCGCCCGGATTGCCTCGGCGCCAGCGCTGCCGCCCGGCTCGCGCGTCAAAATCGCGGGAATGTCGCGGGCAGCAAGCATCGTCAGCAACCGGCTTGCCTGGGTTGATTTGCCCGCGCCCTCCCCGCCTTCCAGCGAGATGAATTTGCCGGGAGCGCCCGCGCCGCTCACATGCCAAACAGCCCGAGCAGCCCCGCCCAGACGCTGCCAAAAAAGCCCGCGCGCGGCACCGCTTTGTCCGCAACCAGCGGCAGGCTCTGGCTCGGCATGCCCGGCGCGCTGACGACAAGATCGGCGATATGCTGGCCGGCCGCGATCGGCGCTTTCACTGGCCCGTCATACACGACTTTTGCCTGCAGCGCCGGGATGCGCCCCGCCGGCAATGATACCGACAGGTCACGCGGTGCCACCAGCCCGACATGATTGGCGGTGCCAAGCTGCACCTGCGCCGTCTCGACCTTGCGGCCCTTTGCGACCAGCATCCGCGACTGCCAGGCGCCAAAGCCCCATTCCATGAACCTCACCGATTCCGCTATCCGCTGGTTGAAGCTCGAAAGGCCGGCCAGCACCATTACCAGGCGCCGTCCTTTTTGTTCGGCTGATCCCGTGAAACCAAAGCCCGCTTCGTCTGTGTGGCCAGTCTTCAGCCCGTCAGCCCCGGCAACGCGGCCGAGCAGCGGATCGCGATTATCTTGCCTGATGGCTTGCCCGCCAAGCGTTTTGCCCCAGGTAAAATCGGGCCGCGAATAGAATTGCTTGTAGAATCTGGGGAAGTTCTCAATCGTCGCCGTCGCCAAATGCCCCAGGTCGCGCGCCGTGACATAGGTTATGCCACCGTCCGGCCAGCCATTTGAGGTGCCAAAATGGCTGTTGGCAAGGCCGATGCGCCTGCCGGCATCGTTCATCCGGTCGACAAAGGCCGCTTCGGTGCCCGAAATCCCCTCGGCAAGCACGACGCAAGCGTCATTCCCCGACAAGGTTATGATACCGTAAAGTAAATTGGCCACGCTGACTTTTTCGTTGGCGCTCAAAAACATGGTCGAGCCGGCCGCCGGACCATGCCACTTGGCCCATGTTTCCGGTCGTACGGTAAAGCTGTCGGTCAGCTTCAACTCGCCGCGAGCGACCATTTCGAACGCGACATACACGGTCATCATCTTGGCCATCGACGCAGGCGGGATGCGGCGATCCGCATCGCGCGCGAACAGCACCGCACCCGACGACAGATCCTGCATGAACGCAATTGGCGCCGGCGTTTCAAAACGCGGCGCGCCGGCCCTTGCGGGTACCGCCACTGCCATGGCGGCCAACAGCAACGAGAAACGTAGCATGGTCATAAGTGCTGGAAATTCCCTGATCGGACGCGATTGAGCGCGGGCTAGCGGGTGACGCGCGCCGAGCCATAGCCTCGTTTGGCAATGGCGTCACGCGCTTGCTGGGCGGATTGTGCGGTGCTGAACGGCCCCAGCCGCACACGATACAGCGCCCCCACCGCCTGCGACTGACCGCCGACTGACCGGGCGAGCGCGCTTGCCCGTTCGGCGCTGGAAAGTGCCGCGATCTGAACGAAATAGCTGCCGCTTGCGGGCGGCGGCGCGGTTGTTGCCGTCGTCGCGACCGGCGCGGGCCGGGCCGTCGCCGGCACAGGTCCGGCGGGCTTTGCCGCTGACGGCTCGGGAAAGCTCGCGCCCGGAGCCTTTGGTCTGTCGGTCGTTTTCGCCAATGTCGCTCGGGCTGCTCCCTGCGCCGGCCCCGTGGCGCGCGCGGGAGGGGCCGTTGCGGGCGACGGCGCCGATGCCGCAACCGGCGATATCGCCCTTGTCGCTGGCGCAGCCGGCAAAGCGCGGCGCAGGCCGGTCAGCAGGATCGGTGGCGCGTCCAGCCGCGGCGACGCGGGCTTGCCCTCGCGCAGGGCCTGCTGGTCGCTGCCGGGCGGATTGACGCGGCGCACCCGCACGGCAAATGGTGCAGAAGTGGCGCCAATCAGCCGCGCTGCCGCCGACGACAGCCGCAGGATATACCCCGCCGGCGCCGCTTCCTGACGGGCAACCAGCACCAGCGCCGTGTGCCCGGTCTCAAGCGACGTGATCTCGACAAAGCTGTTGGCGGGCAACATCGCATGTGATGCCGTGATACCGCCCAGTTCGGCACCATCGGCGATTGCCGCATAGCCAACCGCATCAAAACGCGCCGCATCGCCGCTTGCAGTGGAATCGGCGCGCGGCTTATCCGCCAGGGTCCGGTCGGTGGCCAGTGGCTGCTGCGCGGCCAGCGGCGTTGGCGCAACCGACATCGCGCCGGCAACCGCTACCGCGCACACACAAAAACGTCTAATTCTCAACAGCATCAGCCAATAATCCTACCGACAGCGCATAAAAGTTCGAACAATTATAATCCAGGATCACCCGATAATTTCCAGTCAAGAGATAGCCCGTCTTGCCAGGGCCGTCGGGCTCAAGCAGCGTTGCCTGCACATTGTTGGCTGGCCAGCTTTTGGTCAGCGGCATTATCCCTAATGTGCGCCACTCCGCGACAGTGCGCCATTTGCTGTGTCGCGCAAAAACCTTGGGGCAACGCGGCGACACCGTGGCCGCGCCCAGCCTTGTGCGATCAAGCGATGCGGGCACGGATACGGCCAGCCCCCAGGGTTCGCCCGGGCGCCATCCGGCGTCGCTGAAATAGCTGGCGATCGAGGCGAGCGTATCGGCCGGGCTGGACCAGATGTCGACCTTCCCGTCGCCGTCGCCGTCGCGCGCGAGCCTGAGATATACCGATGGCAGAAACTGCGGCCCGCCCATCGCCCCTGCCCAGCTTCCGACGAGCTTGGACCGGGGCACGCCACCATCGACGATTTTCAGCGCCGCGACAAATTCTTCGGTGAACAGATCGCGCCGGCGCCCTTCATACGCCAAAGTGGCGAGTGCCTGTGCCAAATCAAAGCCACCCGTCACCGCCCCATAGCTCGTTTCATGCCCCCAAATCGCTACCATGATCGATTCAGGCACTCCGGTTTCGCGCTCAATCTGCGCCAGCCTGGCGCGTTGTGCCTGATAGGCAGCCCGGCCGCCCGCAATTCGCTGAGCATCGACATGGCGTGCCTTGTACGGGGCAAAATCCGGGATCGGCGCGGTGGGATCGCTCCCCGGCTGTGCCCGGTCAAGCGCGATGACCCGCGGGTTGAGCCGCAGCGTCGGCACCACGGCATCAATCGTTGCGCGGCTTACCCCCCGGCTGGCCGCCTCACGCGCCAAAATCTGCACAAAAGCCTGGAACCCCGCCTCGTCCTGCGCCACACCTGCGCCGCTGCCGGTCAGGCACAGCGCCAGCGCAACAACGAGGGTGGCCGCTCGGCGGCAGGTGGAAAGCGTCGGGGCCATTGATGACAGCCTTGCCACACTGGCCAGGCGACATGAACCCCCAAAGGCGGGCGCTTGCGGGAAAACCACAACCCCTTGCGCCGAACCGCATCCTGCCCCTATGCGATTTTTCAGACGGACAGGTGGCCGAGTGGTTTAAGGCAGCGGTCTTGAAAGCTACTGGAGCTTGTGACCGGCGCGTGGAAATAGGAGTGTGGTTACAATGGGTTAGCGTGGGTCCGATTCGCCGGGTGGCTTCACCCATAAGCGGACCGTAAGCTGCCGCCCCGGAAACGGCATGGAAGAGTGTCCGAGTGGTTTAAGGAACTGGTCTTGAAAACCAGCGAGCGGGCAACCGCTCCGTGGGTTCGAATCCCACCTCTTCCGCCAACCTCACAGCAACGCCCCGCACCCGAGGGCGCGAGGCGCTGCACAGCGTCAGGCCGTAGAAGTACCAGCCCCGCTGGCGCGGTCGTTGGATTTATCGAGGAACGCACCGCTATGCCTCGGCGTGGCGACTTCCGGCCACGAACCCTAGAAACTTGAATATCGGTCTTCGTCTCCCCTGCAACCGACAAAGCCATCACCGACGCAAAGACGCTGGCGGATCACGTCCTCGCTCCAAAATGGCATCTTGCACTTGAGACAGCGATGCCAGCCCACCTTCCTGACCACGCGGGGCGGATAATCCGTGTCCATAACCGGCTCTCGGCGCACGCCACCGTCGAACGGCCATCGCGATGGGACAATCATACCCTGCAAATCCACGCCAGCCTTCGGAGCGAACCCCCAAGTGTCCCGAGGTGCCGCCTTCGTTCGCGCGACGGGTGCCGGGGGTGCTGGCGGCGCGGGTTGCGGCTGCTGACCCTGCTGAGCGCGCCACGCTAGTAGCCACGCTGGCTCACCGTCAGCGAGCATACGCCACCGCCCAAACCCCCGCGTCTTCCCACGCACGCAGAGCGTCGATGATTTCGTAGAACTCGTCGCCCAGCTTGCCCGCAGCGATCTGCGCGTAGGAATCGTCAACGAACTTGTCGAATGTGCCAAACCAGACGGTGATCGGCGATGGTCGCGGCTTCCGACCCTTCTCCACCTTGGCGACTCGCCGTTGAAGGGTGCGGAGCGACATGCGTGGTCAGCTTCGCAGGCGCGCCGCCATCGCCCGGTACGCGGGCGAGTCAACGGTCATAGCGGTCTGCGTGGCCTCAATAGCGAACTCCTCGTCAGGTACGGTGGCATGGCAACGGACGAGTGCAGCGCGGATTTCCCGCTGGTCCTCCGCCTCAAGGCGTTGGCGCTCGCTCAGTGGCAGATCAGCTTGCATGGTTCGCCCCCACGGCAGCAGGCCGCGCGGGCCGGAGGAAGAACGGCGAGACACCCATCTGCACCGCTTCAGCATCCAGAGCCTGCATCCGCTGGTAGAGGTTCGCATATTCCGCCTGCATCTCGGTCAGACGAATGTTCACAGGGTTGGGCGTGTCAGTCATGGTGGATCACCTTCAGTTGAGTGAGAATATCGAAGCAGTCGGCACGGACCTGCCAGTTGTCGCAGTCGCGCATGACCTCGGCGCATGTGGTGACCACGACCTGCCGCATCTGCCCGCGCTCCTGATCGTCCATGCTGGCGACGGCATCGCAAATGGGCTTGAAGCGCCCCGTGTTGCGAATGTCGCTGTAGCTGAGCGGCACGACATGGACCGGATAGGCAAGCTGGTCCGCCATGCTGACAGCCCACGCGACGGCGGCGTCGTAGTCGCTGATGGGCTGGTATGGCAGGTGGCGCACTGTGCGCGTGCCGGGTTCGTCACCGGGCATCGTCAAGGACACGCGCACGAACACATCGTCCGCTTCCGGTTCCTCCGTGATGACCCTGTTCCGAGAAGTGTTGATGACTGTCATAGGGTGCCCCTAGGAGTGGATTCTTGGATATGCGCGAGGCTCTCGGCTTCCACGCAAACGGCCCGTATTTTGCCGAACGGTGCGATCACGAATACTTCTCCTCAAGAGCGGCGATCCGGGCCTCAAGCTGCTCGGTGGCGCGGATGCTGCTGAGCGCGTTCACGGCCTCCAGTATTTGCCGACCGATGTCGGGCGACACTGCGCCGGATGCGATTGCCGCTAGAATGGCCTCGGCCTGCTGACTGGCGGGCGCGGTGTGGTCAAAATCGAACTGGACAGTCTGCGCCTGCGATTTGAGCGCGGGCACGATGCGAGCGAGGATCAAAGCCGCACTGGAACTGTCGCCCTCCATCGCCTTCGATATGACCGCGTCTAAGATGCCATCGGCATTTTCGAGCATTCGCTGCACGAGCTTGGATTGCGGAGATAGACCGGGAGGGCGGCCAGCCGGGTTTGGGCTTTTCATTCCTTTATACCAATTTGGGTTGCCTTCGGCCACGATCCCGTCTCGCGGCGGCTCGGGGGTCCAGCCTTCTCTCCATGGAGGGATTTGGGGTGCAGTCACGTTCGCCTCAATTTGATGGAACAGGGTCGGATCAATCGGTCGAGTCAGACCGGCACAGCAAAAGACTCGTTTGCAGCTTTTACCCTCGCCCTGACCTGATCTGGCGTCCAAATCCGAACGACGATCTTCTCGCCGCGACGGCCTTCCTCGGTCTGCTCGATTACGCCGACCGCCTCGCGGTGCGCCTTCGTGAGCAGCTTGTATCGCTCGTTGAGCATGTCGGCGGCGGCACGCATGGCGCGCACCTTCTTCGCTTCAACCGGGCGCTGGGCGTTGTGCCAGTCGCGCAGATATTCGGCGTGCAGTTCCTCCGACAGACCCGACAGGTAGCTGGGCGCGCCAAGCACGGCGGTGGCGGTCGTCTCGTCGCCCGCTTCGATGGCCTTCCGCAGCGCGTTCATCTTCTCGCCGTCTTTGAGACCCGCGAAATGCGCGCGAATTTCGGATGCCATCGAGGCCGTGGCGCGCTGCTCGACCGGGGCGTAAAGCTCCTTCTCGATTTTCGCGATATTGTTGTTCAGCACATCGGTCGTGCGTGACCACGCTGCATAAACTTTGTCCATGCGCTTGGTGGCGTAATTATCGACCTCGATGAGTTGCGCCCATTCGTTGAGGGTCGGATTGGTCGCTGCCGCCGCCTTCGCGTTATGGATGCCTTTCAGCGCCTCGAAGGCCTCGCTGACCGCTGTCTCGGTCGCGCCAAGCAACGGGCGAGTATCGTCATCGTAATCGGCAATCTCACCGGAGATACCGGGATGAAGAGTTGGCGAGATTCGGGTGTCGGTTTCTTCGGCCATATCGAACTGTACCTTCGGACAAAAGTTACGGTGGGCTTATGGGTAACTGGCCGAGCCGCAGTTCCGCAATAGTTACCAGTAAAAACAATGAGTTCCGTAGTTCCGAAGGTCACGACCGCAAAATTGTATATTTGTTGTTCGTCTGTAAGCGGCTGAAACTAGGCGGAAGATAGAGCCGCTACGGTGGCGCTACAGCGGTGGCCGCGCATGGCCGCACCCCTGCTGGCGACAGTGCAGCTTTCGTGCCCCCGTACCCCGGCGCTGCGGCCCGCACATGGTGACCACGCGCAAGGGCTTGCCAAATCCAACACCCGGCGCCATATACGGCGTTACGTACAACTATACGGGATAACGGACATGGCTACGGAACGGTTTGAAATGCGGATCGACAGCGAGTTGCTGGCGAGGTTGGACAACTGGCGGGGCGAGGAGGAGGACACCCCTTCCCGTTCGGAAGCCATACGGCGTCTGATCGAGGCTGGGCTGGCGCACGACAACAAGGGCAAGCCCGTCTATCTGAGTGACGGCGAGAAGCTGATAACCACAATGCTGGCCGACGTTATCAAAGGTCTGAACATCGAGACCGAGACGAACATCGATCTGGTGAAGAACGTGATCTACGGCGGTCACTACTGGGCGCTCGGTTGGGAGATGCCCGGTCTGTTCCACGACCATATCGACAAGCGCAGCCGCGTCAGCTTCGTCGTGAACGTCCTCGATATGTGGGACTTCCTCGAAGAGGCATTCGAGAAGCTGGGCGACGACGACAAGGCGCGCTTGGCCGAGGCGGCAGACCCGTTCGGCAAGCATGTGCGCTTCCCCGGCTTCGACGGGAACAATGAGACCGAGTACATGAGCATCGCACGGTTCCTCGTTGACGACTTAAGCCGATTCAGCCGGTTCAAGGACAAGAAGCACGACATGAACTCCCATCACCCGACGCTGGAAACTTACGGCGCGATGTATCGGGCATTCGAGCCGATCCGTAAGACGCTCGTCTTCGGGAAGGCAATGTCGGTGGAGCAAATGGCCGAAGTGCTGAACGCGCGGCGGCACGTCTGAACAGGCGTGTTCGCGGCTTTACCCCCATTTCCCCATAATACCCCGGCCACGCTCTAAATGTGCGGGAGGGGGGGAGAAGGTGCAGAGAAATAGGTAGGGAGAAAAGAAAAGGGGGAAAAGGGTATTAAGCTATATTACAATAGCTTAGCTACCGTATGCCTTGGGGGCCAAGATCGGGGGCAAGGGGGAATAAGCGGCGACACTCGGCATCACGTCGAGTCACTTATCCCCCGTGTACGCCTACTCGTCGCCCTGCGGGGCCAAGCTGTAGAGATTGCTCGGACGCCCGCCCGTGGTTACAGTTTCCGAATAGACGCGCGGTGGTGACTCGCGTTCTAGAAGAGCGACCGCGTCTTTAACGTCCTTCGCCAGCGGCCATGCTTTTTGATATTTGTTCGTGACCTTGTCCGTCATGTCGCTGTGCTTGACCTTTATGCCGCCGAGTGTGGCTATTGCCTGCACGATCTCGTCCTTGAGTCCTTTCATCTTGATGGCCTGTTCGTTCTGCTCGCCGTTGGAGAAGACGAATAGCGTGGTGTCCTCCCAATACTGAACCCATGCGAGCGCCGCGTCGAGGTGATCCCGGCAGACCACCGCCTGCCGGTTCAGCAGAGCCAGAAGCGCGGCGAAGATCAGGGTGTAGGTACTCTGGCGCGCCAATAGTGCCGCTATAGCTGGCGGATGGGTCTTTGCTTCTAGGGTGTGGTAAATCTCATCCCAATAGTCCAGCGCGTCCGCGTCCATACAGACCTGCGCCTGCTTGCACGCTTCGTAGATCGCCCATGAAAGATGCTCCGCGAAGCCGTCCATCAGTTTCGGGTCGGTCGCCTTTGGCATCGAAACGATCTTGTCTCGCGTGGAATAGAACATCGGAAAGCGGTTCGCGAGGCCGTTCGTTATGTCGGTGCTGGTGAGCGTCTTCACGATCTCCGTCTCCGGGACCGAACCGATGACAACGATATGTGTATCGGACGCTTCGCAGAATGACGTCTTGGTAGGCGTCACCAGCTTCACCCCGTCGAAGGCGTCGCGCAGCACGGTGCTGATGGTCGCCGCCTCCCGCCGCGCTTGTGCCAGGACCCCCGCGAATTCACTGACATCGAACAGTAGGCGCTTGTCGTCTACACCGCCGTCCAGAAGGTTGCCCTCATGATCGTGCAAGGGATCGCGGACCATGTGAATCAGCCCCTCGCCTGTGGCTAGTGCGGTCAGCTTGCGAAGCGGCACGCCCCCAACCATCCGGGCTTCCATCAAGCGATACATCTCACTTGGCATTTCGGCGCTGGTCCCTTTCCGCCCCTTTGCGGTCGGACCGACGATCAGCGCGTTCATCCGAAGATGCCGCTTTTGGTCGCCAATTTGAATGTATGCGGTGCGACCGATGGTAGCTGCGAACCGCGCAAGGATGTGGATAGCGACAGTCGGCCTGACCGCTTCGGAGTTGGCGCACGCCGCGTCCACCATGTCGCGCAAGACGCCAAAGAGCGCCACGTTATGCAGTTCAGGACGGCTCAGCACATAATCGCTGAACTCGGTTTCGTCGTCCTTCTGCCCGCGCCGCTTGCGCTTGAGTTTGGGCAAGTCGTCCACGCCCTTCAGGCGCGCCATACTGGATAGGACGCCGTCCCACTCTTCCGCTGACATGGGCAGATCGCTGCCCGGAACGGGTGCGGGAGCCAGATCAGTCAGATCAGCCACGATGAGTCTCCCGTAGGGTCGGGCGTGCAGTCAATCTGTCGGGGATGCGACGGGCATCCGGCGAAAAAATAAACGAGCGCGATTTTGCCGAAAACGTACTCGGTTGCGGACCTTCCAAAAGGCCATGTAGGGTATGCACGGTTGCTGTTCCTTCGATGTAACCTCCTTCGGATGAGTGGTCGGGTGTTGCGGTGCATCCGGCCACTTTTCGCGAAGGGGCCGTTGTCATGCGGTGGCGGGATACTGGACGGTCGCGGCGCTGGTGCTGTCGAACTTGCGCTCGGCCTTCCATGCGTCGATGTCGGCAGGGTCGTAACAGACGCCAGCCTGCTTGGACTGGCCCAGCTTGATGAAGCGCGGCCCCTTCCCCTTGCAGCGCCAGACGCGAAGCGTCGCAGGTGACACGCCGATTTGCTCGGCCGCTTCATAGTGATTGAGAACTTTGACGGTACTCATGGCAGACACTCTTCCGATGCCCGCAGCGCCATGAGCCACGAGGCGATAACCTGCGGAGAACCCAAAAGCAGGAGATCGGGGTGTCAGCCGCTTCAATGAATGAAGCTCGTTGTGCTGCGGCCTCGCCATGGGAGACAACAGCAACGCATTGTTACCATACGCTACGCGGTGGCGCTCGGATAAAATGCTCGGTCGGTGTACCGAACCGGGATCACGAAAATCCGACCGGGGATTTTTCATCCCTAAACGGTGATAGGGGTGATTGGCCCATCGCCGGCCTCGGAGCGATTTCACTCGAAATGCGCGATTTGAACGACCGAAACCGCCTCTCGGCTACAGGCCGGCTACAGCCGCGATCGCCGCCCCGCCGCCCCTAACCCGGCAGCGATCCCGGCCTCACCGCTGTACGCGAGGCTGTGCGGCCCACGCCGTGCATCACGCGGTACGCTGCGGCATGGCAATCACATTGGCACCCGCCGCCTTGGCGGCTTCAAGGTCGAGCCAGTCGGCAATCTTCTGCGCTTCGGGCTGGAGCCATTGGAGATTAGTCGTATCGAAGTAATGCTCGGCGGTCACGTCACGAGTGATGTGGTTAGTTAAGAGATCGGTACGGAACTTCTCGATACGGCATTGGCGGAGCGCAATATTCGTATACGTCCGTCGAAGCGCGTGCGGAGTAATATCGCTCCCGGCGACCTTACTCAACTTCTTCATCAGATCGCGCGGGTCTTTGATATGGCCAAGCACGCCCCACGATGGGAACACGTATTCGTTATCATCGACCTTCGGACGCGCCTTGAGCAGTTCGATAGCCTGCGTGGAGAGCGGCATTGATACGGGATTGGAATTTTTCGGGTTAGGTAGATGGAAATACGCATCTTCCAGATGAACCTGACTCCACCGAAGCGAGGAAGCCTCGCTGATGCGCAGGCCGGTGAGCATCAAAAACCGGACTAGGTCGATGCTCGACATGGTGTCGCGGTTGTGGGCGGTCGCGCGCCATTCAGTCAGGGCCTGCCAAGCTGCGCCCACCTTCGGATCGAGGATGCGCGCGGTGCGAGGCTTTAACCGCACCTTGTCGTCGCGCAGGATGCCTACCGGGTTGTGCGCGATCAGCGGCGAGCCATCCGCCCGCTTGTGCTGGCGAGCAGCGTAATTCAGCAGCGCCCCAAGGACGGAGAAGGCTTGGTTCGCCTGTCCCGGTGAGCCACCCTCGCGATTACCACGCAGGCCCTTCGTGAGCATTTCGCGATACCGGGTGCGGCACATATCCTCGGTGATGTTGACGACCGGGAGATCCTTCCACTTCTCAAATGTGGTTCTGACATGCCTTTCAATGGCTTCCTTGCTGGTCGCCTTCAGTTTCCCCGGCCTAGAAACGTATGAATCGCAAATGGATTGCAGGCTGATCTTCATCGCCTCGCTCTGGCGCTTCGTGTCGCGCGGGTCGTTACCCATCCGCATGGAGCGCAGATGCTCACGCGCTACGTCGCGCGCCTGATCCACGGTGAAGACGCCGTAAGCGCCAATGGTGATGCGGGCTTCCTTGCCGCTTCCCTCGACCCTGCCCTGCACGACGAAGGTGATCTTTCCCTTGGGCGTGACGCGAGCGCCGAAGCCCTTCACCTCTGCGTCCCACACGAAAGCGTCCTTCGGGCCGGGCTTAATGCGGTCAATGACCGTCTTCGTCAGTTTGGTAGCCATGCGAGGCGCTCCGTAAGCATGTCATAAGCAACTTGCGCTAACTTACGGCAACCTACGTAAAACGTCCAGCGGCCTAAAACTGCATTTTCCCTTAGTGTCGTATGCTTATGACAACCTGTGTAAACATACGGAAACGCCGACTACGCTAAACTTGAAAACCGCCGTGGGTGGAAGCCCACCGTGGGTTCGAATCCCACCCTGTCCGCCACCTTGGAACAAAGCTGGGCACCGCGCCAGGCGGTGTTCCAGAACCCCCTGCGGCCGCGAGTGTCCGCAGTAGATCGGACTTCAATCCCAAGATGCGAATCTCGCCGTCGTTCACTTCGACCCGCTGCGCCAGCGCGCGGAGATGGTCACGGCGGTAGCCACCACCGGGGAGGCTCATCCGCTGGCGAGCGGTCTGCGCGAACTTGGCAAGCATGGGCGCGGTGATCGCTTTTTGGCCTGCGCTCTCCAGCATCGCCGAGGCGCGTTCTGCATCGACACGCGATTGGTCACGAATGGCCTTGAGGTTGGCGATGCGGTCCTTGAGGTCGGGATCGCCCAAGTCGGCAACGCCGCTCTCGATGGCATCGTAAAGCCGTTTGAGGCGCAGGTCTGTCTCCGTCGCCCGCTTGTTCAGCTCGGCGATGTGATCGCGGCGGCGCTGGGTGCGTTCCTGCCGCCTGTCGAGAACTGCGGCCAACACTTCCTCCAGTCGCGTGGGATCAAGCAAACGTTCCTCCAGATGCTTGGCCACCAGCGCGTCCAGTTTTTCCATCGGCACGGTCATGCCGCTGCAAGCGGTCGCTCCCTGCCGCGCCTTGGTCGAGCATGTATAGTAGCGGTAGCGCCCACCTTTGCCCGTGCGAATGGTCATGGCCCCGCCGCACTTGGCGCAGTGGATAAGACCTGTCAGCAGCGTGGGTCCGCCGACGACTTGCGGCGGTGTCACCTTGGGATTGCGTGCCTTCATGCGCGCCTGGACGGCGTCGAAAATTGCCTGGTCGATGATCGGCGGGACCGCGACCGGAATGACCTCCTCGTCGGGCTTGTTGTCGCCGTTTTTGGCGCGGCGGTTGAACTCGTGGCGACCGATATAGGTCTGCCGGGTCAGCAGCCGGTGGACCGTGCCGATGCCCCAGCGCCCGCCGTCGCGGGTGAAGATGCGGTGTTCGTTGAGGTGCTTGGTGATCGCTTTGACGCCCATCGGGCCTGACGTGCCGTCGCCCTCCAGTGCGAGCCGGAACGCGAGCCGCACCGTCTCGGCATGGATCGGGTCAATCTCGAGCTTCTTCTTGATCTTGGCCCCGCGCTGCTCGGCCGCGACCACCCGGTAGCCGATCGGCGGCAGCGAGCCGTTCCAAAAGCCCTGCCGGGCGTTCTCCTTCAGGGCGCGAAGCACATGCTTGGCGTTCTCCTTGGACTGATATTCGTCGAACAGCGCCATGATCTGACGCATCATCACGTGCATCGGATCATCGCCCATTTCCTGGGTAATCGACACAAGGCGGATGCCGTTCTTCGCCAGCTTGCGGACGTAGAACTCCAGCTCGAAGTGATCGCGGAAGAAGCGGCTGAACGAATGGACGACGACGACCTCGAACGGCGCGGGCTTGGCCGTCCCGGCTTCGATCATCTGCTGGAACTCGGGGCGGCGGTCGTTAGTGGCAGATGCGCCCGCGTCCACGAACGTCTCGACAAGCTGGTAGCCGCGTGCTGCGCAATAAGCTTCGCCCTGCTTGCCCTGATCCGGGATCGACACGTCATGCTCGGCCTGCCGCGCGGTGGATACGCGCAGATAGAGGGCGGCGCGAAGCGGCACGGTCATAACGGTAGACTCCTCACCTCATCGACATGGCCCGAACAGGTCGTCGAACAAGTCGCCGAACCAAGCCTCGAACACATCGACCTCGGCGTCTGTGATCGGCACACGCTCCGGCCAGTCGTCGGTGACGGCCCAGTTTTCAACGTCATGTTTCGGCGGACGGCCCGGAAACGGCCACGGCTTCCCAAGCAACTGTTCAAGCTGCTCGGATGCGGTGGGCGGATGCTGACGCGAGGCTCTGGGCATTGCGCCAGAATCGCCGAACCAACGCGCTGAACGAATTGCGTTTCTCTACGCTGGACTACGCCTCGTAGCCCCGCGCGCAAATACAGGCGCAGGGCGGCTTGCGGCGGCTCTGGCGTAATCGCCGATGTCACGCCGCTTGCTTCAACGGCTTTGCCCGATCGATCCGCTGACGCTCCTTGGGGCTGTGCATCGCGTTCCAAAGATCATTGCGACGCTGGACGTTCAGCCAGAAATCGGGGCTGTTGCCGAACACGCGCGACAGGATCAGCGCGGTTGCGGCGGTGACGTTGCGGCGATCGTTGCACAGCTCGTTGACGTGCTTGCGCTGCACGCCCATCGCCTCGGCCAGCGCCGCCTGGGTCAAGCCCATCGGCTCCATAAACTCCTCGGTCAGTATCTCGCCCACGCTCACCGGCTTGCGCTTGGTCATCAACATGGCATCACCTCAATCATAGCTGTGGTCGTCCAGATACACGTCGCTCGCTTCACCCTTGCTGCCATCCCACATGAAGATCAGCCGCCATTGCTTGTTGACCCGGATCGAATGGAATGCCTCAAGCTTGCCGCGCAACTTCTCGAAATGGTTGCTCGGCGGCACGCGCAAATCCTGATCCGTCATCGCGTCGTCGATCATCTGAAGCTTACGAAAGACCCGACTTTCAAGGTCCGGCGGGATTTTGCGGGACCGGACATCGTCCACGAAAAAGTCCCGCAGCCAGCCATCCCGAAAGCTTTCGATCATCGCACGGCTCCAATAAATGTATATGTACCACCCAATGGGTCATACCGCAAGCGGATTGCGCTCCGCGCGACTGGATTGGACCATTATCCGATCAAAGCCCCAGTCCCCTGCTGCGCCCGAACGACCAGTCCACGCCGCCTCCCGACATGGCGACGCCGCTGATGTGTTGGCCGAGGCGCTTCTCCAGCGGGTCGCTCCAGGGCACGAGCTGGAAGCCCAGGCCATTCTCGATCATCGCGAACCGCCCGCTGGCAATCTGGGTCGAGCCAACGAGTTTGCCGGAAACATATTCGCCAGGAGCTGATGGCTGCCAGGTCAGGCCGCGCTCGGCGGCAAGCGCCTTGCCGACGCGGTTGATGTCGGCGTGTTCCAGTTGGGCGATCAGGTCGCTGGGTGCGCGGAACTGGCCGTGGCCGCGATCCTCCGCATAGCCCATGTCGGCAAGCGCCCGTTTGCGCGCCTCCCAAGCGGTGCGGACATCGCCGCCAAAGCCCGTGTGCGGTATGGTCTCGCGCCCGCCGCCGATCATCGTGCGGTCCAGCCAGGTCGCCCCTTCGTGGCGCACCTGCCGGTCGAGCGGCAGGTCGGACAGCGTTTCGATACGCGGGCCTTTGCCGAACTTCTGACGGTCATGGGCCAGACCACGTTCGGGCAGGTTGGCGGGGATGGTCCAGTGATCAGCATCGAGGCGTTCGACTATCCCTGCGCGGCGCAAGGCTTCAAGCCTGCGAACGTGCGACTGGACATGTCGCGCGTGGTCGATCCGGGGCATGGTCTCGCGCACGGATTCCATGTGGGCCGATGGCCGATAGATGCCACTGGCGTCTACCTGCTGCAGGATGTTCTCATCTGCCGTGCGTGCGATGCTCGGTGGCGGATTGACCGCCACGATGCTGCCCCGACTGATGTGCTCTGCATTGGCTGCCGGGACCTCAAGGTAATGAACTCGCCCGTCCATCCCATCGATGGTAAGCCCCATCCGTTCACCCAGCTCGTCGCTGCCCAGTGCCTTGGCGACAACGCGCCCGACGATGCGTTCGGTCGGAGCGGCTTGGTGGACGGTGTAACCTGCATAGGCCCGCTGCTGCGCCAGCCCCTCGCGGTCCAGCGCCTGATGCATCGATTTGATGATGTCGCCGCGCGTGCCCATCTCGCGCAGTACCGCTTCTGCGCGGGGTGAGATGGTCCACACCCCCGGTGTTTGCTCGGTCGCCAGCCCCATCCGCTCCAGCTTGCGGGCACGGTCAATCATCAACGCCCGGTTCTGGCGCAAGGTCAGGGCCATATCCTTGTCGGGCCGAAGATCGGCAAACTCGCTCCCCGCGTCCTGCTCGGCTATCAGCATCCGGTCGAGCCGGGTAAACCGCTCAGCATCTACCTCGCGTTCAAGCTGGCTGCTGACCTCCTGCTCGGTCTGGCGACCCAGCTCCAGTGTGACGATGTCGCTCGCCCGTTCTCGGATGCCGTGGGCGATATAGTCCCCGGCGATGTCGAGCCGCTTGCCGTCATCAGTGATGCCGCGCACCAGAATATGGGTATGCGGATGGCCGGTGTTGTGGTGATCGACCGCGATCCAGTCGAGCCTGGTGCCAAGGTCTGCTTCCATCTGCGCCATAAGGTCGCGGGTGCTCTGCCGCAAATCGGACAGCTCTATGCCTTCCTCTGCTGACACGATGAAGCGGAACTGGTGGCGATCCTCGCGGCCCCGGTCGAGAAACCCAGTTCCATCCGCCACATCATTATCAGCTGAGTAGACCTGCCCCTTCTCGCCGTCGCGGGTGACGCCGTCGCGCTCCAGATAGCGCAGATGCGCATCCACCGCCTTGGCGCTCACGAACTGCCGCCCGCGCGTGCCCCCGCGCTGCGGATTGAGCTTCACGATCCGCGCCTTCACCGCCACCCGCCGCGCGCGGGTGCGAACCCCGCTTGGAACGCGGCTCCACCCGTTACGGCCCTTCAATCCGGCAGCAACCTTCGCACCGCGTCCGCGGGCATTGCACCTACCGCTTGCCTTCCTCGTTCCGGACAACTGGTTGGGGTTCCCGCCAGCGCGGCGGATCGCCAGACTGACCTGCGCCGTGAAGCTCTTGGGCCGATGGCGCACGGGGCGCGGGCGGGCCACTCGTGCCATGCCTGCGCCGCGATCGCGGACCTTGCCGGGACGGATTTGAAAGCTGTCGTCATCACCTGTCATGGGGTAAGGATTGGGAGTCGGAATTAGCTGCGCAAGACCGTAAATCGTGGTGTAGCAGCGTAGCGTGCAACGGCTTGCCGGCGGCGGCAAACGGCGGAGTGCCAGAAACCGGCCAATCCGAGTGCCACCCATATTAGTATTGATAAGAAACGGGAAAATGGCACGAGCGCCACCCGACCACTTCACCAAACCGGTCGCAGAGTGCCCAAAAACAATGTGCAGACAAATACTTAGGGGCAGCGCCCCGGCAGCGAGGAATCTCGCTTTATCTTGCCGTCTTATTTGGCTTCGTTTTTGAGCAAGTATTCGCCATCGTCGTTTCCTCTCTTTAGCACTAAAGGACCAACTATTCGACGCGCTTGTGCGCAGGTCTGCGAAGTCGTTGGACAGGTCTGATA
>JAKFUZ010000009.1 GCA_021732445.1 Sphingomonas sp.
GTCGGCGTCGGTGCCGGCGTTGGCGTAGGGGCTGGCGTTGGGGTCGGCGTTGGGCTCGGCGTTGGGCTCGGCGCAGGGGCAGGCGTGGGCGTCGGTGTCGGTGTTGGGGCCGGCGTCGGTGTGGGCGACGGCGTCGGGCTCGGCGCAGGGGTCGGTGTTGGGGCCGGCGCGGGCGCAGGCGCAGAAATCGGGCCGGGGATGCCCTGTACGCCGCCGCCGCCGCTGCCGCCGCTGCACGCCACCACTCCCAGGCAACTGCCGAGCGCGGTCGCCCGGAGCAAAATTATGCGCGCGGCTGATCGACCCATCGATCTATACTCCAAAGGCCATGGGTGCCTTATCGGGCCGATTGCTTGTGAAACAATTGACGCCGCACCCGGTTACTCACCTTGCTCCGTGCGGCCTCCACGCCTAGAGCGGCGGCGCCATGCTCGCGCGTCTTGCCCCCATTCGCAACTGGATTTTTGATCTGGACAACACGCTTTACCCGGCAAGCGCCAGGCTGTTTGATAAGATCGACGAACGGATGGGGCTGTTCGTGGCTGGTCTGCTTGGGGTTGATCGCGCCGAAGCGCACCGGATTCAGAAGAGCTATTTTCACGCGCACGGGACAACGCTCGCCGGGCTGATGGTCGAGCATGACGTTGATCCGCATGAATTTTTGAACTTTGTACACGATATCGAGATGGACGTGCTGGCGCATAACGCGCCGCTTGCGGCCGCCATTGCGCGGCTGCCGGGGCGCAGAATCGTGTTCACCAATGGCGATGCGCCCTATGCCGCCAGGGTGCTGGCGAGGCTTGGCCTTGCCGAGGCGTTTGACGGGATGCACGATGTGCACGCAATGGGGCTGGTGCCAAAGCCGCACCCGGCAGCCTATCAGGGGTTGCTGGAAAGTTTTGCGATAGACCCCAGAACCAGCCTTTTTGCAGAGGATATGGCCCGCAATCTGAAGCCTGCAAAGGATCTGGGCATGACGACCCTGTGGGTCGATAATGGCTCTGAACAGGGGCCAGACGCGGCCCGCGACCATATCGACTTTGTCACGAGCGACATCACGCGCTGGCTGCACGATATTCTGGAGGATGCATGACCGAACAGTTGCAACAGGCCATCGAGGCGGCGTGGGACGCGCGCGACCGGTTGAGCGGCGACACGACCGGCCCGGCGCGCGCGGCGGTGGACGACGCGCTGCGGCTGCTCGATTCGGGCATGGTGCGCGTCGCCGAGCCGGATGGCGCGGGCGGCTGGACGGTCAATCAATGGCTGAAAAAGGCTGTGCTCCTGTCGTTTCGGCTGAACGACATGGTCGAAATCAGCGGTGGCCCCGGCGCCAGCAACTGGTGGGACAAGGTGCCGAGCAAATTTGCACACTGGGGCAGCGGCGAATTCCGCCAGGCCGGCTTTCGCGCGGTGCCGGGCAGCATCGTGCGGCGCGGCGCCTTTATCGGCAAGGGCGCGGTGCTGATGCCAAGTTTTGTCAATATCGGCGCGCATGTCGGTGAAGGCGCCATGATCGACACCTGGGCAACCGTTGGCAGTTGCGCGCAGATAGGCCGCAATGTGCATATTTCGGGCGGCGCGGGAATTGGCGGCGTGCTTGAGCCGCTACAGGCGGACCCCGTCATCATTGGCGATGGCGCGTTCATCGGCGCCCGCGCAGAAGTGGCCGAAGGGGTACGCGTGGGGGAAGGCGCGGTGCTGTCGATGGGCGTGTATCTCGGCGCCTCGACCAAGATCATCGACCGGGCAACCGGCGAGGTGCACCGCGGCGTCGTGCCGCCGTACAGCGTCGTGGTGCCGGGCAGCATTGGCGGTGGTGAGGGCAAGCCGGCGCTGTACTGTGCCGTAATCGTCAAGCAGGTCGATGCGCAGACGCGCTCCAAAACCAGCATCAACGAGCTGTTGCGCGATTGATGCGTTCATCCGGCGCCGGTTGCTGCCGGCGTTGCTACTCCAGCGGGGAAACACAATGCCCAAGGCAAGCAAGACACTCGACCGCGTTCTCGTGCTGGAAATGGTGCGCGTGACGGAAGCGGCCGCCATTGCCGCTGCCAGGCTCGTGGGGCGTGGTGACGAAAAGGCCGCCGATGCCGCCGCTGTCGAGGCCATGCGCGAGGCGCTCAACAAGCTCTATATGGACGGCACCGTGGTGATCGGCGAGGGCGAGCGCGACGAGGCGCCCATGTTGTTCATTGGCGAAAAAGTCGGCTCGGCAATTGGCAAGGGGCCAAAGATCGACATCGCGCTTGATCCGCTGGAGGGCACGACGATTACCGCCAAGGCCGGGCCAAACTCGCTGGCGGTGCTTGCCATCGCCGAACAAGGGTGCCTGCTCAACGCGCCCGATGTGTACATGAACAAAATCGCGGTTGGCCCCGGTTTTCCCAAGGATCTGATCGATCTCGACAAGTCGCCGACCGACAATGTGACGGCGCTGGCCAAGGCCAAGGGCGTGAAGCCCCGCGACATCATCGCCTGCGTGCTCGACCGGCCGCGCCACGAACAGCTTATTGCCGAGCTGCGCAAGATCGGCTGCGGCATCATGCTCATTCCAGATGGCGACGTGGCCGGCGTTATCGCGACGACCAACCCCGAAACCAATATCGACATCTATATGGGCCAGGGTGGCGCGCCCGAGGGGGTGCTGGCAGCGGCGGCACTGCGCTGTGTCGGCGGACAGTTCAAGGGGCGGCTGGTGTTCCGCAATGATGACGAGCGCGCCCGCGCCCGCAAATGGGGCATCGCCGATCTCGACAAGCAATATGACCTGAAAGAGCTTGCGCGTGGTGACTGTATTTTTGCGGCAACCGGTGTGACCGACGGGTCGCTGCTTGGCGGCGTGAAGCGCGTGCGCGGCAGGCTCATCACCGAAAGCGTGGTGATGCGCGCGAGCACCGGCACCGTTCGCTGGGTGCGGGGCGAACGGCCGATTTAGGGCGGCACGCGCTCGGGAAAGGCTCCTGACAACACGCTGTCAGGAGCGCTATGGTACGAGCCGCTTGTTCCAAACCGAAAAGGACAAGCACCAATGACCGATGCACCACAGAGCCAGATCGTCTTCACCGAGATTCCCGCTGCCGATCCGGCAAGGGCGTGCACGTTTTACGAGACGTTGCTTCAGGCGCCGCTCGTCGAAGATCGTAATGGCCCCAATCCGATATGGATGCTGCCCCATGCTGAAGGCACGCATGCCGCAGGACATGTTTATCCTGGGCAACCGGCAAAGGGCGGCGAAGGAATGACCGCGCATCTCGCGGTGACAGGCGCGCTGACCGACGCGATGGAGCGCGTCAGGCAAGGCGGGGGCACCGTTGTTTCCGGGATTATTGATATTCCAGTCGGCTCGTTCTTTTACGCAACTGACAGCGAAGGCAACAGCCTGGGGCTGTTCAAATATAATAATTGATGCGCAGAGCCGACCGCCTTTTCCAGATTGTGCAGTTTCTGCGGAGCGGTCGGCTCCTCACCGCAGCAAAGCTGGCGGAGCGGCTGGAGGTGTCGGAGCGGACCATCTACCGCGATATTGCCGATCTCCAGTCCACCGGCGTTCCTATCGATGGCGCAGCCGGCATCGGCTATATCATGCGCCATGGCTTCGATTTGCCGCCGCTGATGTTTACGCGCGACGAGATTGTTGCGCTGGTGGCCGGAATCCGGATGGTCAAGTCGTGGGGCGGCATCAGTATGGCCCGGGCCGCGGCCGAAGCGCTTGTGAAAATCGAGCTGGTGCTGCCAGATGCCGAGCGCGCCCGGGTTGCTGACGCCAGAATTTTCGCGCCGCCGATGGACTTGACCGACGATGTCCGCGAGCTGATCGATCGGGTCGAAAAGGCAATCTCCGACCGCAGCATTGTGCGCTTCGGCTATGTGGACCAGCATGGCCAACAGACCGAGCGCCGGGTACATCCCTTGGGCTTGTGGTTTTGGGGCAAGGTCTGGACATTGGTTTCCTGGTGCGAAGCGCGCGAGAATTTCCGGATGTTCCGGCTGGACCGCACGACCGGCCTGACGGCGACCGGCGAGCAGTTTCAACCCGCCGCGGAACGCTCGCTGGCGGCCTGCCTGCGCCAGTATGAGGCCAGATTCGGCCCACAGGGCTGATCCGGCACGCCTCAGTCGACCCGGGTCGCTGGCCTGCCCGCCCGCCCGCCATCATCATGGCGGCCCGTCCAACGCAGCCATTCGTAACTTGTGCAATACTGCGCCGTGCCGCGCCGCGCCGGGCGAGCGCCGCCCAGATTCCCCCGCCGTCGCGCACGGCGCGCTCACCCCTTCGCGCGCGCTTCGGCGATGGCGGCTTGCAGTTCTTCCAGCGGCAGCGCGGCGGAGACAACGCGGTCGCCGATCACCCAGCTTGGCGTGCCTGACATGCCGAGCCGGCTGGCGATGCCGAAGTTCGATTTCAGTTCGGCGTCGATGTGCGGGCGGTTGGCGGCGACCTGCGCCTCGGACGGCTCCAGCCCGGCGGCGCGAACGGCGCGGGTCAGCGAGGTGTCGCTGATCGGCCCGCCAGCATAAAGCGCCTCATGAAACGCCTTGAACTTGCCGCGCTCCGCCGCGACCAGGCTCAGCCGGGCGGCCACCTTGCTCTCGTCAGACAGGATCGGCAGCTCGCGAAACACAATGCGCAACTTGGGGTCGCTTTCGATCAGCTTGGCGATGGTCGGCAGGCTCGACCGGCAAAAGCCGCAATTATAGTCGAAATATTCGACAATGGTCAGGTCGCCCTTGGGGTTGCCGGCCCAGGCGCCGCCAAAGGGCTTCAGAATCGCCGCGCGGTTGGCGGCGATGACCCGGCCGGTTTCGCGCGATTTCAGCCGCTCCATCGCCTCGGGCAGAATTTCCGGGTGCGCGAGCACATAGTCGTGCACCACCTGCTCAATGCCGGCCCGGCTGCCCGGCGCCGCGCCACCACGCAGCGCGTCGATTGCCGCCATCGCGCCCCCGCCGGCGACCGCCGACACCGCGACCAGCCCCAGCAGCAGCGCCTGGTTTTTGGCGAATTTTTCAAGCATGGGAACCGTCCTTCAGCGGCGGCGCCCGCCACGGGCATCGTCGAGCTCATTCTGCGCGGCCAGCGCGATGTCCTGCGCCCGAATCCAGTCGGCCGAGTTTTGCGGCAGCCCGGTCATCGCCCGGCGCGCGCTGAAAGCGGCGGTGCGCGGATCACCCGACAGGCTCGCGCGGACGGCAGATGCCAGCAGCGCGCGGGGCTGATCGCCCCTGGTTTCATAAATGACACCGAGTTGATACCAGGCGAACGGGTTTTGCTCGTCACGTCCAACCGCCTGGCGGAGCACCTTTTCGGCCTCGGGAAAATGACGCTCATCTTCGGTTGCAACCAGCGCATGGCCAAAGGTGGTGGCGATGAGCGGCTGGAAATTGGTAAGTTCGGTTGCTTCGCGCAGCGGCGCAAGGGCAAGGATGGGCTTGCCCGCCTCCAGCAGGATCTGGCCCTTTATCTCAAGAAAATAGGGGTCGTGCGGGGCAAGCGCCACCAGCGCGTTGGCTTCGGCATCGGCTTTGTCGGGGTAGCCGCTTTTGTGATAGGCATAGGCTCTGGCATAATGCGCATAGACGCTGTTGTTCGTCAGCGGAAAGGCCTTTAACGTCTGCGCCGGCTCGCTGGCATAGCCGATGAGCTTGGCCCTGATGCGCAAAAATTGTTCTTGCAGGCCGGCGTCGCCGGGTATGTTCCACGCCGGCGATTCGGTCAGCGTATCGGTAAGCGCGGCAATGCGCTCGCTCGACACCGGGTGGTCGAGCAGAAATTCGTCGGTCCGCTTGATGCCATAGCTGTTTTCAAGTTGCTGCAATTTGGCAAAGAACGACAAATACCCCTTGCCGGTCACGCCAGCGCTGTTGAGATAACGCGCGCCGGCGGCATCCGCCGAGGCTTCCTGCGTGCGCGAAAACGACAGGTAATTGGCAAGCGCCACTTGCTGGCCGGCCGCCAGAATGCCGGCTGCGCCTTCGCCAGAGCCCGCCGCCCCCGCCGCCGCTGCCAGCAACAGGCTCAAAAGCTGGATGCCAAGGGCTGGCCTTGACGCACGATCGGCCAGCGGCACATGGCCACCTGCAACATGGCCAAGTTCATGCGCGATCACGCCCTGCACTTCGTTCGCGGTGTCGGCGCGGATGATGAGGCCGGAATGGACGTAAACCGTCTGCCCGCCCGCGACAAAGGCATTGATCGACGGATCGTTGATGAGCACGACCTTCACGTCGCGCGGCGACAGCCCCGCTGCCCGGACCAGCGGCGCGGACATTGCCGCAAACATCGCCTCGGTTTCGGCATCGCGCAAGATTGATTGCGCCGCCACAGGCTGTGCAACGGACGCGACCACGGCAGCGACGGCAAGCGCGAGCTTTTTCATGGGCATGAGTATCGGCCAGTTCGGTCAGATGTTCAACGGCGTTGGCGCAAGAAAGTCGTGCGTTATCGTGCCATCGGCCGTCTTAACCGCGGCTGAAGCGGTCACGCCTTCCCGCCCGCCTCTGCCGGTTGGAGCGCTGCGGCAAGCCGGCGCGCGCGCGCGGCCGCCGATGCAGACCCGGCCCGCAAAGGGGGCTTGCGGCGCGCAGGGCCAGCCCCCGCAACGCGGCCTGCCTCCCAAGTCACAAGCCGCCGGGGACGCTCCCCGCCAGGCCCTGTGGCGTCAGGCCCCTGGCGTCAGGCCCCTGGCGTCAGGCCCCTGACGTCAGGTCAACGCCGTCATGCCCTGCCTATCACGCGCCAAAGGTGCGCTGCCACCAGCCGCGCCGGGCCGTTGACGATGCCGCGCCGTCCTGACCGTCGGCTTGCTCGTTGCCCCCGGTCATCGCTGCGCCGTCAGCGGCGACATTGGGAGGCGCCGCTTGCGGCCCATCGCTGGCGGCGCTGGTTGCGCCTGCCTCTGCGCCAGTTGCTGCGACTTCGGCCGGCACTTGCGCTGCGCTTATCCCGGCACCAGACGGCGCGGCCTTGGCCCGGCCCGATCGGCGCCGCGGCTTGGTGGCCGACTCTGTTGCCTCGCCGGCCGGCGCAATGGCGGCGCTTTCCGGCTCGGGCGTAGCCGGATCAGCAGCCGCTCCCGGCTCATCGGCCTTGGCCTTGCGCGCCCGCTTTGCCGGTGTCTTGACAGGCGTCGAAGCGCCGTCGTGCACTGGCCCGGTGCTCTCGACCGGCACCGCAACACCCGCGTCGGCTGCGGCTGCGTCGGCCGCTGCGGCCTTGGCGCGGGGCCGGCGCCGCCCGGTTTTGGGCGTGTCGGCTGCGGCCGCATCCCCGGGAGCGGGCGCTGTTGCCGGATCGGCTGGCACAGGCGATTCGGCCATGACGGCGTCCGCATCTGCATCTGCATTAGCATCAGCCTCGGCGCCACCGGCGCCCGGCGTCTGTGCCGGCAGCGTGTCGCGGCGCCCACCGCGCCGCCCGCGGCGCCCACGGCGGCGGCGGGGCTCGCCATCCTCGCGCGGCTCGCCGGCTGCTACCGCGTCGTCGTCGGCGTCGGCGTTGCTGGAGTCACCATCGTCGCGCGGCGCATCGGCCCGGTCGCCGCCTGTCTCGCCATCGGCACGTCCCCGGCCGCGCCGCCCGCGCCGCCGGCGACGCTTGCGCCGCGCATCGCGCTCGCCTTCGGTTTCGCCGCTGCGGGGCTGGTCTTCGCGCGCTTCGTCCTCGTCGGACAACGCTTCGTCCTCGTCGTCCTCCTCCATGTCGACAAGGTCGTCATCTTCCTCGATTTCGGCCATTGCCGGCTCAAATCGCGGCGAATAGGCAGGTGGCGGGCCGCTTGCCTCGACGGACATGCGCGCGCCCTCCTGCTCGCCATCGGGTGCAACCTCGATCTTCACGCCGTAGCGCTCTTCGATTTCGGCGAGTTCTGCCCGCTTGCGGTTGAGCATGTAGAAGGCCGCTTCCTGGCTGGCACGCAGGGTGAGTTGCGACCCGCGGCCGCGCGCTGCCTCATCTTCAAGCAGCCGGAGCGCCGAGAGGCCCGCTGACGAGGCGGTGCGGACAAGGCCCGTGCCCTCGCAATGCGGGCATTGCCGGGTGGAAGCCTCAAGCACGCCGGTGCGCAGCCGCTGGCGGCTCATTTCCATAAGACCGAACGACGAGATGCGGCCGACCTGAATGCGGGCGCGATCGTTTTTCAGCGCCTCCTTCATCGCCTTTTCGACTTTGCGGACGTTGGAATTATTGTCCATGTCGATAAAGTCGATGACGACCAGACCCGCCATGTCGCGCAGCCGGAGCTGGCGCGCAATTTCCTGCGCGGCTTCAAGGTTGGTCGCGGTTGCGGTCTGCTCGATATTGTGTTCGCGGGTTGACCGGCCCGAGTTGATGTCGATCGACACCAGCGCCTCGGTGGGGTTGATGACCAGATAGCCCCCCGATTTGAGCTGGACCACCGGGTGATACATGGCGCCGA
This sequence comes from Sphingomonas sp., assembly GCA_021732445.1. Taxonomy (GTDB): domain Bacteria; phylum Pseudomonadota; class Alphaproteobacteria; order Sphingomonadales; family Sphingomonadaceae; genus Sphingomonas. The sequence goes on from JAKFUZ010000009.1 coordinate 8,418, forward strand.
GCTGATCTTCGACATGGTTGCGCTGGAACAAGGGGACCGGGTCGCTGTAATGCTTTACCCGCCGGGCGTGGCTTGGCATCAGCAGCTTCATAAAGTCCTTGGCGTGCCGATAGCCCTCATCGCCCTCGACGATCACCTCGTCGATGTCCTTGTTGTAAATGTCGCGAATGGCGCGTTTGATGAGGTCGCTGTCCCCGTAGACGAGCGCAGGCGCGGCCGATGCGAGCGTGTTCTCGCGAATTTCATCCCACAACCGGGCGAGATAATCGAAATCGCGTTTAATCTCGACCTTGGTGCGCTGGAGCCCGGCGGTGCGCACGATGCACCCCATTGACGGCGGCAGTTTCAACTCCGCCATGATGGTTTTCAGGCGCTTGCGGTCGCCCGCGTTGGAGATTTTGCGGCTGATGCCGCCGCCATGCGAGGTGTTGGGCATGAGCACGCAGTAGCGACCGGCGAGCGAGAGATAGGTGGTGAGGGCGGCGCCCTTGTTGCCGCGTTCTTCCTTAACGACCTGCACCAGCAGGACCTGCCGGCGGCGGATAACATCTTGAATTTTGTAGCGGCGGCGCAGGTTCATGCGGCGCTGGCGCAGCGCCTCGACTGCGTCATCCTGGCCATTTGCGCGCGCGCGCGGGCGGGCATCGCCGCTCCGGTCGTCATCGCTGCGCTCGTCGTCTCCCCGGTCGTCGTCATCATGCTGATCGTCATCGGCATGGTCGGCGACAAAGTCATCGTCATGGTCATCGTCATCGTCGCTGTCGCCGCGAGCATCGGCGTCGGCACGCAGCGCGGCCTCTTCGGCGGCATGTTCTGCCTCTTCGCGCAGCAGCGCGTCGCGATCCTCTTTGGGGATCTGGTAATAATCGGGGTGAATTTCGCTAAAGGCGAGGAAGCCGTGGCGGTTGCCGCCATAATCGACAAAGGCCGCTTGCAGCGACGGCTCGACGCGCGTCACCTTGGCCAGATAAATATTGCCCTTGAGCTGCTTGCGCTCAGCGGATTCGAAATCAAACTCTTCGATTCGTGTTCCCTTGACGACGGCAACACGGGTTTCCTCCCGGTGCCGAGCGTCGATCAGCATACGCATGGTCATTTATGAGTCTCCGAGCGCGCGGCGCTGGCCTTGCCGAGTGAAGCCGCACGCGATGATAGATAGCCACCGGGACGACGCTTGCGCCGCCTGCTCCCGCTGGCGATGAGATGGACGATACTGCCTCTGCTCGTCCCGCACGCCGGGACCGGTAGTCCGCGGCACCCCGCGCGCCCGCACGCTCGCCGGGGTTAGCCGAGCGAGGAACGGGGCAAGGGAAATGCATCATACGAGCGTCAACCTGATGGACCGCGCCCTTGGCGGAAAATGCCTTGGGAGGTCGTTTTGCCGGGCGCGCGAAAAGCTGATGCGCGGCCAGCACCCGATACGCCTAGCACCGCATTGCCGCAGGAGCAACCGGCACCATTTTGCCGCGCTGCCGGCAAAAATATGCCCAACGGCGAGTTAACCGCATCATTTCACAACGATTTGACGGCAGCCGGGTAGCAACACACCGCAATGGTCGATGTTCACGGGCGCTGCCCCAACCCTTTTTGCTGGACCGGCGGGCGTTCTGCGCGGCATTACCGCGGCGTGGCGTTCTTCCTCACCTTGCTTGCGTGCTGGCTCGTCGGTGCGCCTGGCTGGGCGGCAACGGTCGAGCGGGTCGATGTCGCCGACAATCGCATCGTCATCCATTTTGATGCAGGCGTCGCGCAGGCATCGGCGTTGCTGCTGGCCGCGCCCAACCGGATCGCGCTCGACATTGACGGCGCCGGCCCCGGCGGCACTGCGGCGGCGTCTGGCGCGGTGGTAGCTGTTCGGCAGGGCGCGCATGGCACGCAGGGTGCCCGCGTGGTGTTTGATCTGGCCGTGCCCGCCATCATCGCCTCGGGCGGCTTTGACGGTGACGGGCGAACGCTGACGCTGGAGCTGCGCACGGTTGACGACGCCGCCTTTGCGCGCGCCGCCGCCGATGGGCGGTTGCGGTTTTTGCCGCCGTTCAGCTACGGCGCGGCGGCGGTGCCCGCCCGCTATGTCGTGTCGGCGCCGGTCCCGCCCGCGTCGCACCGCCTGGTGCTGCCGCGTGTATATGGCGATGACGAGACCCGGCCGCTGGTGGTGATTGACGCCGGCCATGGCGGAGTTGACCCTGGCGCCATTGCCGCCGACAGCGGGCTGCGCGAGAAAGACGTGACGCTGCGCATCGCCAAGGCCATTCGCGACGAATTGCTGGCATCGGGCAGGGTGCGGGTGGCGCTTACACGGGAGGATGACCGCTTTCTGGTGTTGCAGGAGCGTTATGGCATTGCCCGCAAGCTCAAGGCGAGCCTGTTCATTTCCATCCACTGCGACAGTGTCGGCTCGGGCGACGCCAGCGGCGCGACGGTCTATACCCTGTCGGAAGTCGCGTCGGACAAGGAGTCCGCAAGGCTGGCCGCGCGCGAAAACAAGGCCGACATCATCTCGGGTGTGAACCTGGCGAGCACGTCGCCCGACATCTCGTCGATTCTGATTGACCTCACCCAGCGCGAAACGATGAACAATTCGGCGACCTTTGCCAAATTGCTGGGGCGGGAGGCCGCGCCGCTCCTTCCCGTCAAGCCAAATTTCCACCGCATGGCCTCGCTTGTGGTGCTGAAGGCGCCCGACATGCCCTCCATCCTGTTTGAAACCGGCTATATCTCCAACCCCGGCGATGCCGCCTTCATCAGCTCGGCTGCGGGGCGCAAGGCAATCGCGGAATCGATCCGCCGGGCGGTTGACATTCATTTTGCCCGGCGCCTCGCTGCCCGCTGAGGCGCGGTTCGTCGTAAGGCAGGCAGCCAAGCCCATTGAACCAGGCTGGCAAGCCGCCAGAAAGTTGCTAGAGGCTGTGGCCAGCTATGGCCGACACCGATTCAATTGTTAACTTCCGGGTGCGCCGCGAGGTCGGGGGCTATTCCGGCATGATCCAGCGCAACTGGAGCAAATGGTGGGTCAAGGTGGTGGCTGGCCTTGGTGTGCTCGGGCTGGTTGGCATGGGGCTGTTCTGGCTGCTGTTTGCGCGGGATTTGCCAAGCGTTGACAGGCTGCGCGTTTACGAGCCGCCGCTGCCCACCAATGTGCGCGCGATTGATGGCACGCCGATCCATTCCTATGCCCGCGAACGGCGCGTCGAGCTGAGTTTTGCGGAATATCCGCCACTGCTCATCGGCGCCTTTCTGTCGGCGGAGGACAAGACTTTTTTTGAGCATCACGGCGTCGATTATCCCGGAACGCTGGGGGCAGTCGTCGATTATGTGTCAAAGTTCGGTTCGGGCAAGCGCGCGCGCGGCGGCTCGACGATTACGCAACAGGTCGCCAAGAACCTGCTCATCGGCAACACCTATTCGCCCACCCGCAAGATTCGCGAGGCGATTTTGGCCTATCGGATCGAGGACACGCTGACCAAGCCGCAGATCCTTGAGCTGTACCTCAACCAGATTCCGCTGGGTCGCAATGCCTTTGGCGTAGAAGCGGCAGCACACGCCTATTTCGACAAGGAACTGAAGGAATTGTCGCTTGGGCAGCTTGCCTATCTGGCGATTCTGCCCAAGGGCCCGGCCAATTATGAGCCCTTTCGCAACACCAGGCGCGCGCTCGACCGGCGCGACTATGTGCTGCGCGAAATGGTCAGGAACGGCTATATTACGCAGGCGCAATATGAGCAGTCGACCAGCGAGCCGATTGGCGCCGTGACGCGGCAAACGCCCAAATTTGAACGGGTCGGCGGATATTTCATCGAAGAAGTGCGCCGCGAACTTATCGACAAATTTGGCGAAAATGAAAAAGACGGGCCGTTCAGCGTCTATTCCGGCGGGCTGTGGGTGCGGACGTCGTTTTCCCCCGATTTGCAGCAATATGCGCAAAAGGCGCTGCGCGACGGGCTGCTCCGCTATGACCGGGGGCGCGGCTGGGACGGGCCGGTGCGCCATATCGACCTGGGCGCCGGCGGGGGCGCGGTTGCCGCTTCGGACGAGACCGAGGACGGCGCCTTGCTGTCGGCCGCCACCCGGACCTGGCTGCAGCCTTTTCTCAACATGAATGTCGCGGTGGATTATGAAGACTGGCGCACGGCCATCGTCATCGCCAAGGCAGACAATGCGGCGACGCTGGGCTTTGCCGACGGGTCGACCGGCCAGCTCCCGCGCTGGGCCGCGCAAACGCCTGTGCGCGGTAAAGGGGGCACGGCGTTTGCTGCCATCATACCCGGCGATGTGCTTACGGTCGCACCCGAAAGCGGCGTGTTTGCGCTGCGCGCGGTGCCGCGCGTGTCGGGCGGCATGGTGGTCGAGGAACCGGCCTCGGGCCGCGTGCTGGCGATGCAGGGAGGGTTTGACAGCCGGCTGAACTCGTTCAACCGCGCAACGCAGGCACAGCGCCAGCCGGGCTCCACGATCAAGCCGATCGTTTATTCATCGGCGCTTGAAAACGGCATGACGCCTGCCTCCATCATCATCGACGGGCCGTTTTGCGTGTATCAGGGCGCGCGGCTTGGGCAAAAATGCTTCCGCAATTTTGGCGGCGGGCGCGGGTCGGGCCCGCACACCATGCGCTGGGGCATCGAACAGTCGCGCAACCTGATGACGGTGCGCGCGGCGCAACAGACCGGCATGGAGCATGTGGTTGACATAATCGACCGGATGGGCGTGGGCAAATTCCCGCCCTATCTGTCGATTGCGCTCGGGGCAGGCGAAACAACCGTGCAGCGCATGGTCAACGCGTTTTCGATTCTCGCCAATCAGGGCAGGGGGCATCCCTCATCGCTCATTGACTTCGTGCAGGACCGGCATGGCAAGGTCATCTGGCCGGAAAACTGGCGGCCGTGCGACCGGTGCAACGCGCCCGACTGGAACGGGAAGGGCATGCCCCGCCCCGTCACGCGCGCGCGCCAGGTGATCGACGCGATCACCGCGTTCCAGATGATCCACATCACCGAAGGCGTTATCCAGCGGGGAACGGCCACCGCGCTTCGCGACCTCAACCGCCCGATATTCGGCAAGACGGGCACGACCACTGGCCCCACCGATGTGTGGTTCATCGGCGGCACGCCGCAAATTGTGGCCGGGCTCTATATCGGCTACGACAAGCCCGTGAACCTCGGCGGCTATGCGCAGGGCGGCACGCTGGCCGTGCCAATTTTCCGCCAGTTTGCGCAAAAAGCCTATGAGGGCATGGACCCGATGCCGTTTCGCGCGCCGGCCGGCGTGCGGCTGGTGCGGATCGACCGCGGCTCGGGCCGCCCGGTGTTTGGCGGCTGGCCGAGCGATGACCCCAAGGCGGCGGTGATCTGGGAAGCCTTCAAGCCCGAAAGCGAGCCGCGCCGCGCGCCGATTTCCCGGCCGTCGGCAAGCGTCGCCAAGCCGCAGGTCGCCAAGCCGGCCGAGCGCAAGGCCGGGCCGCGCGACGGCGACTTCCTGCAGCGCGAGGGCGGCATCTACTAGCCGCGCCGATTTGACATTATATCATCAGCACTGCCAAGCGCGCAAAGCACCGGCCGGGCGCGCGGCGTGCGCCGGGCATGCGGCCAATTTCTGGAGTGACGTCAATGCGCGCTGAGGCGCAAAATTATGCCGACCGGATCAACGACGCGCTGGCGCTGTTGCGCCGGTTCCTCGATTGGGACCGCGCGCTCAGGCGGCTCGACGAGCTGAACGCGCGTGTTGAAGATCAGGCGCTGTGGAACGACCCTCGCGCCGCGCAGGAAGTGATGCGCGAACGCCGCCGGCTCGACGAGGCAATTACCGCCACCCGCGCCATTGAGCGCGAACTCGCCGACACCGTCGAGCTGATGGACATGGCCGAGGGCGAGGGCGATGATGCGCTGGTAGACGAAGGCGTGGCCAGCCTGGCCGCGCTTGCCGACCGCGCCGATGCCGACAAGATCAAGGCGCTGCTGGCTGGCGAGGCCGACGCCAACGACACCTATATCGAGGTGAACGCAGGGGCTGGCGGCACCGAAAGCCAGGACTGGGCTGGCATGCTGAGCCGCATGTATACGCGCTGGGCCGAGCGGCGCGGCATGAAGGTGGAGCTGATCGACCAGCATTCCGGCGAGCAGGCGGGCATCAAATCCGCTACCCTGCTGCTGAAGGGGGAGAACGCCTTTGGCTATGCCAAAACCGAAAGCGGCGTGCACCGGCTGGTGCGCATCAGCCCCTATGACTCAGCCGCGCGCCGCCACACCTCGTTTGCGAGCGTGTGGGTGTATCCCGTGGTTGACGACAATATCGAGGTTGACATCAACGAAGGGGACCTGCGCATCGACACTTACCGCGCATCGGGCGCGGGCGGCCAGCATATCAACACGACCGATTCGGCTGTGCGCATCACGCACCTGCCTACCGGCATCGTGGTGCAGTGCCAGAACCAGCGCAGCCAGCATAAAAACAAGGCAGAGGCGTATAACCAGCTCCGCGCGCGGCTGTATGAGCGCGAACTGCAACTCCGCGAGGCGCAGGCCAATGCCGAAAACGCGACCAAGACCGATATCGGCTGGGGCCACCAGATCCGCTCCTATGTGCTCCAGCCCTATCAACTGGTAAAGGATCTGCGCACTGGCGTTACCTCGACCGCGCCCGGCGACGTGCTTGACGGTGCGCTTGACCCGTTCATGGCGGCCGCCCTGTCGCAGCGGGTGACGGGGGAACAGGTTGACGTGGAGGATGTAGACTGACGATGCGGTGCGCTTTTGCCTTGGTGCTTGCAGGCGCGGCGCTTGCCGGGTGCGACGGGGGCGGCGCGCTGTTGCCCGGTGCGCAACACCATGGCGGTGCCTTCCCGGCGGCCGACCGCCCCGTCTCGCGGATCGTTTCGCCGCGCTGGTCAACCGAGGAAGCGCGCGACCGCAAGAATGAGGCCGCCGAGGTGATGGGCCGCGCCGGCATCGCCCGGGGGATGACGGTGGCGGACATCGGCGCTGGCGAAGGCTATTACACCATCCGCCTTGCCGAGCGCGTGGGCGCCGAAGGGCGCGTGCTGGCCGAAGACATCTTTCCGCAAACGCGCGATGCGCTGGCCGAACGGGTTGCGCGCGAAAGGCTGAATAATGTGAGCGTCAGGCTGGGCGCGGCGGCCAACCCCAAATTGCCCGACAATAGTTTTGACCGGGTGCTCATGGTGCATATGTATCATGAGATTGCCCAGCCCTATGAGTTTTTGTGGCGGATGCGCCCCTCGCTGCGGCCCGGCGGCACGGTTATTGTGGTCGACGCCGACCGCCCAACCGCCAATCACGGCACCCCGCCCGCCCTGCTCAAATGCGAATTCGCCGCGGTCGGCTATACATTGGTGTCGATGGAGGAAATGCCGTCGGCCGGCGGCTATCTGGCAACGTTCAAAGCGCAAGGACCAAGGCCGGAGCCCGCTGCGATAAAGCCCTGCCGCTTGCCGGCCGGTGCAGCGGATCGCCGCTAGAGCAGCCCCATCGCGCGCAGGCTGGTGGTGCCGCCGCGCGCCATCACCAGATGATCGACCAGCCTGACCTCGACAAGCGCGAGCGCGCGGGCGACGCGGCGGGTGCTTGCCAGATCCTGGTCGCTTGGCGTCGAATCGCCGCTTGGGTGGTTATGCGCCATCACCACCCGCCCGGCACCCAGCGCAAGGGCATCGGTTACAATCAGCCTTACGGGCACAATGACGCAGGCTGCGCTGGCGCTTTCGGCCTCGCGCAAGCCCAACAGCCTCCATTGTGGATCGAGATAGGCAATGTGCACCTGTTCCACCGGCTGGCCGGCAAGGCGGCTGAACAAGGCCGCGGCCGCGCCGGGGTTGGCAATGGGCTTGTCGACTGGCCATCTTGCGGCGATTGCACGCGAGGCGCCAGCAAATTGCGGCAAGACCGGAGAGGCAGGCACCATGGCGCCAGTGTTGCTGTCACCACCCCGCCGCCCAAGCGCTGATCGGCCCGCTTTGGTGCAAGATCGCTTGGCGGCGCGCGGCGCCCGCGCTAGTCGGGTATGATGCGCGCCTATCTCGACCTGATGCAGCGAATCCTCGATGACGGCGTGGAAACCGCCGACCGCACGGGCGTGGGCACGCTGTCGGTGTTCGGCCACCAGATGCGGTTTGATCTGGCGCAGGGTTTTCCGGCGCTGACGACCAAGAAGCTGCATCTGCGCTCGATCATCGTTGAGTTGCTGTGGTTTTTGCGCGGTGACACCAATGTGCGCTGGTTGCAGGAACGCCGCGTTGGCATTTGGGATGAATGGGCGCGCGACGGTGGCGATCTCGGCCCGATTTATGGCAAGCAGTGGCGCAACTGGGCGGCGAGTGACGGGCGCGCTATCGACCAGATTGCCGGGCTGCTCGACCAGATCATCAGCAACCCCGCCTCGCGCCGCCAGATCGTGAGCGCCTGGAACCCGGGCGATCTCCATGCGATGGCGCTCGCGCCGTGCCACTGCCTGTTCCAGACGCATGTCGCCAATGGCAGGCTCTCGCTCCAGCTCTATCAGCGCTCGGCAGATGTGTTTCTGGGCGTGCCGTTCAATATCGCAAGTTACGCACTGCTTACGCACATGCTGGCCCAACAGGCCGGGTTGCTGGTGGGCGAGTTCATCTGGACGGGTGGCGACTGCCATCTGTACCTCAACCATCTGGAGCAGGCGCGGCTCCAACTTGCCCGCGCGCCCGGCCCGCTGCCGCGCCTTGAAATCCTGCGCAAGCCTGATGGCATTGACGGTTATGAGTATGAGGATTTTGTGCTGCACGACTATGTCGCCGCGCCCCATATCGCCGCGCCGGTGGCGGTGTGATTGTCTTTCATCTGGCGCGCGCCGACAATGGCGTGATTGGCGCGGGCGGTGCAATTCCGTGGCATATTCCCGGTGAGCAGCGCCGTTTCAAGGTGATGACGATGGGCAAGCCGATGATTATGGGCCGCAAGACTTTCGAGAGTTTTCCAAAGCCCTTGCCCGGCAGGCGCCATATCGTCCTCACGCGCAGTCCGGATTGGTTTGCGGCAGGGGCAGAGCCCGCGCGCGATGTGGACAGCGCCCTGGCGCTTACAGGCGCCGAGGCGGCCATTATCGGCGGGGTGGGCGTGTTCGCGGCGTTTTTGCCCTATGCCGACCGCATCGAACTGACCGAAGTGCACCTGTCGCCGCCGGGCGATGCGGTCGTGCCGCCATTTGCCGGCTGGCGCGAGGTGGCGCGTGAGGACCATCCGGCAATGGGTGTCGTGCCGGCCTTTAGCTATGTGTCGCTGGAGCGGGCATCATGATGCGCAGAGTGCTGCTGGGCGCGCTGGCGCTCGTCATTCTCCTTGCGATTGGCTTTTTCACCTTTGCACCGGGCATCGTCGAGCGCTCGATGAACAAGGTGGCCGCCGTGCCGTTGCCCAACGTGTCCCCCGCGACCCGAGCGCTGCACAAGACGCTGCAAATCGCCGACATGCACGCCGACACGCTGTTGTGGCGGCGCGACCTGCTCAGCCGTTCGGCGCAGGGGCAGGTTGATCTGCCGCGCTTCATCGACGGCAATGTCGCGCTGCAGATTTTTTCGTCGGTGTCCAAGACGCCCAAGAACCAGAATTATGACGCGAACCCGGCCAACACCGACAATATCACGCTGCTCGCCATCGCCAATGGCCAGCCGCCGCGCACCTGGGGGTCGCTGCTTGAGCGCTCGCTGTGGCATGCCGAAAAGCTGCGTGGTTTTGCCCGGAATTCGGCCGGCAGGCTGCGCGTGGTCGAAACGCAGGCGGGGCTTGACCGGCTGCTCGCAGACCGGGCCGCGGGCACGCAGGTGGTCGGCGCGATGCTGTCGGTGGAGGGCTTGCACGATATCGAGGGCAAGCTCGACAATCTCGACCGCCTCTATGCGGCGGGGTTCCGCATGGCGGGCCTTGCGCATTTTTTCGACAATGAGGTCGCCGGCTCGATGCACGGCGAGGCCAAGGGCGGTCTGACGCCGCTTGGGCGGCGGGTCGTGCGCCGGATGGAAGCGCTGGGGATGGTGGTTGATGTCGCCCATTCCAGCCACGCGGCGGCGGCAGAAGTTATCGCGATGGCAACGCGCCCGCTGGTCTCCAGCCATGGCGGGGTGCAGGCGACATGCAAGGTCAACCGCAACCTGACCGATGACGAGATCAGGGGCATAGCGGCCACGGGCGGCGTTATTGGCATTGGCTATTGGGATGCGGCGATTTGCGGCACCGACCCGCGGGGCGTGGCGGCGGCGATTGCCCATGTGCGCCGTCTGGTCGGCATTGACCATGTCGGGCTTGGTTCCGACTTTGATGGCGCGGTGACGACAGGGTTTGACGTGGGGCAGCTCGCCGTTGTCACGCAGGCGCTGGCTGACCAGGGCTTTTCCCCTCAAGATATCGCCAAAGTGATGGGCGGCAACGTGCTGCGTGTGCTGCGGGCGGGGATGGTGCCGCAACGCCGGCTGCCGGCCTCCGCGCCGGGGCGATCGCCGGCCGCTGCGCCAGGGGCGCCACCCGCCGCTGCGCCAGAGGCGCCACCGGCCGCTGCGCCAGGGGGGCCACCCGCCGCACCGCCGGCCACTGGCGCTCGCGCCACCGCGCCCCTATAGCCCGCCGGCATGGAGCGTCTTGACGGTGGCGTGCCGGTGCCGGAGCGGTTTCGTGGAGGCATCGCCGCGCTGGGCAATTTCGATGGGTTTCATTTGGGCCATCAGGCGGTGGTGGGCCGCGCCGTGGCGGCCGCGCGCGCCGCTGGCCGGCCTGCACTGGTCGCGACTTTCGATCCGCACCCGGTGCGCTATTTCAAGCCCGATGCCGCGCCCTTCCGCCTGACCACGCTTGACCAGCGCGAGCGGCTGTTTGCAACCGCCGGTGCCGATGCGATGGTGGTCTTCGGCTTTGACGCCGCGCTGGCGAGCCTGTCTGCGCAGGATTTTGTGGCCGGGCGGCTGGTCGGTCATCTTGGCGTGGCCGGGGTAGTGACGGGTGACGACTTCACCTTCGGCCACAGGCGCGGCGGCACTGTGGGCGTGCTGGCGGCACTTGGCGCCGACCATGGTTTTTCGGTGGCGACCGTGGGCGCGGTAAGCGCCGGCAATGTGGCCGTATCTTCCAGCCGCATCCGTGCCTTACTCCAATCGGGCGACCCGGCGGGTGCGGCCGCGCTCCTCACCCGCCCGTTCGCGATTGAAGGCGCGGTGCAGCACGGCGACAAACGGGGCCGCACCATCGGCTACCCCACCGCCAACATCGCACTCGGCAGCTATTTGCGGCCAAAATACGGAATTTACGCGGTGCGCGGCCGCCTGGCCGACGGGCGGGTGCTCGACGGCGCCGCCAATATCGGCATTCGCCCGAGCTTTGACCCGCCAAAGGAATTGCTCGAAGCCTATTTCTTCGATTTTGCCGGCGACTTGTATGACCAGACGATTGAGGTGCAACTCATCGCCTATTTGCGGCCCGAAGCGAAGTTCGACAGGCTCGATGCGCTGATCGCACAGATGGAGGCCGATTGCGCCCGCGCCCGCGACATCCTAAGCCGCGAGCGACCATGACCGATACGCCAGATTATAAAGACACCGTCTTCCTGCCGAAGACCGATTTCCCCATGAAGGCGGGCCTGCCGCAAAAGGAGCCGGGCATTCTGGCCAAATGGCAGGAGGCGGGCCAATATCAGGCCCTGCGCGAGAGCCGCCGGGGCTGCGAAAAATTCATCCTGCATGACGGCCCGCCCTATGCCAATGGCGACATGCACATTGGCCATGCGCTGAACCACATCCTGAAAGACATGGTGTGCCGCACCCGCAACCTGATGGGCTATGACGCGCCCTATGTGCCGGGCTGGGACTGCCATGGCCTCCCGATTGAATGGAAGGTCGAGGAACAGTATCGCGCGAAGAAGAAGAACAAGGATGAAGTGCCCCCGGCCGAATTCCGCGCCGAATGCCGGGCCTATGCGCAGCACTGGGTCGATGTGCAGCGCGAGCAGCTGAAGCGGCTGGGCATCATGGGCGATTGGGACCACCCCTATCTGACCATGGATTTTGCGGCCGAGGCGACGATCGTTTCGGAGCTGATGAAGTTTGCGGAGTCCGGGCAATTATATCGCGGCGCCAAGCCGGTAATGTGGTCGCCCGTTGAAAAGACCGCGCTCGCCGAGGCCGAGATTGAGTATGAAGAGGTGACGTCGACGCAAATCGACGTGGCGTTTGAGATTACCTCGTCGCCCATCCCCGAACTGGTAGGCGCGCATGCGGTGATCTGGACGACGACGCCTTGGACGATCCCGGTGAACCAGGCGATCGCTTATGGGCCGGAGGTCGAATATGCCCGTGTCTGCGCAGTGTGGGATATGCCCGAGGGCACGCAGGCCACGCCGCAAGGCCAATTTTATCTCGTCGCCACCGCGCTGATATCGCAACTAAAGGCGCGGCTAGCGGCTAGTGGTGCCTGCGAAGGCGCACCTCTTGCCAATTTGACGCTCGATATTTACGAGACCTTTAAAGGTGCCGCGCTCGCCGGAACGATCGCTCGCCATCCAATGTGGCACCTCGATAATCCTCCCCGGGACGGGGAGGGGAACCGCGAAGCGGTGGAGGGGGGTGCCCGCGCCGATGCAGCTACAGGGGGAAGCCCCCGTCCGTCAGCCGCTGGCGCGGCTGCCACCTCCCCTTCCCGGGGAGGATTTTTCTCGCGACCGCGCCCGTTTCTGCCGGGTGATTTCGTCACGACCGATAGCGGCACCGGCCTTGTCCATATGGCGCCGGACCATGGCGAGGACGATTTCGCGCTGTGCAAGGCGCACGGTATCGAGCCGGTCTTCGCGGTTGAGGGCGACGGCAAATATCGCGCCGACTGGGGCTGGCTCGGCGGGCAGGGCTCGGTCATCAACCCCAAGTTCAACGCGCCGGACGGCCCGATTTGCGAGGCGCTGCGCGAGGCGGGCGCGCTGGTCGCCGCTTCGGCCGATTACAAGCACAGCTATCCCCATAGCTGGCGCTCCAAGGCAAAGGTGATCTATCGTTGCACCCCGCAATGGTTTGTGCCGATGGATGCCGAGCGCCCCGGTGGCACGCTGCGGGCCAAAGCGCTGAACGCCATCGCCGACACCAAATTCTACCCCGAAAAGGGGCGCAACCGGATTGGCGCGATGGTCGAGGGGCGGCCCGACTGGGTGCTCAGCCGGCAGCGGGCATGGGGCGTGCCGATCACGCTGTTCGTCAACCGCAAGACCGGGCGCTATCTGTGCGACCCGGCCGTCAACGCGCGGATCATCGCGGCGGTGCGCGAAACAGGCGTTGATGCGTGGAGCGACGAAGCCGCGCAAGGCTTCCTCGGCGACGAATACAACGCCGCCGATTATGAGCGCCAGACCGACATTCTCGATGTCTGGTTCGACAGCGGCTGCACCCATGCCTTTGTGCTGGAAAGCGGCAAATGGCCCGATCTGCTGCGCCCGGCCGGCCATAAAGGGCCGCTGGCCGATCTTTACCTCGAAGGCTCTGACCAGCATCGCGGCTGGTTCCAGTCGAGCCTGCTGGAAAGCTGCGGCACGCGCGGCCATGCGCCGTACAAGGCGGTGTTGACTCATGGCTTCACGATGGACGCCAAGGGGCTCAAAATGTCCAAGAGCCTTGGCAACACCATCAACCCGCTTGACCTGATGCGCGATTATGGCGCGGACATCTTGCGGCTATGGGCGCTGTCGGTTGATTTCACCGAGGACCACCGGATCGGCAAGGAAATTCTCGCCGGCGTTGGCGACCAATATCGCAAGCTGCGCAACACTTTCCGTTATCTGCTCGGCGCGCTTGAGGGGTTTGACGAGGCGGAGCGTGTCGCGCCCGCCGACATGCCGGAGCTGGAGCGTTACATGCTGCACCTGCTGGCCGAGATGGATGCCAGGCTGCGGGCGGCAGCCGACATGTTTGATTTCAACACCTATGTGCGCTGCCTGAGCGATTTCGCGAACGAGGATTTGAGCGCATTCTTCTTCGATATCCGCAAGGATTGCCTTTATTGCGACGCGGCGACGTCGTCCAAGCGGCGGGCCTATCGCACAGTGCTAGACACGCTGTTCCACGCTCTCGTCCGCTACGCCGCGCCGGTGCTGGTGTTCACGAGCGAAGAAGTGTGGGCGACGCGGTTTCCGGATGCGGGCAGCGTGCATTTGCTGGAATGGCCCGCGGTTGATGCGGGGTGGATTGACAATCTGCTGAGTAAGAAATGGGCCGTTGCGCGCAATGTCCGCGCCGAAATTCTGACCAAGCTGGAGACCGACAGGCGCGAAAAGCGGATTGGATCGAGCCTTGAGGCAAACGCAGATGTGGTGCTCGCATGGGAAGGCGATGGCCTTGGCATCGGCGACATGGACCTTGCCGAACTCGCCATCGTCAGCGACGTTTCATTCACGCTGCGGCCACCTGAAGGCGGATACTGGTGTGATGTGAACACCAGCGTGACCGATAATCACAAATGCGCCCGCTGCTGGCGGCACCTGCCCGATGTGGCTGAAGACGGCGCGCTGTGCGGGCGTTGTGCGCAGGTGCTGGCGTGATGCGCGGGCTTCCCCGGCTGGGGCTGGCGGTGGCGGCGGCGGTGTTTGCGCTCGACCAGGCGCTGAAATGGGTGGTCACCGGCCCGCTTGGCGTCAACATTCTGAGCGGGCGGGTGATTGAGCTGCTGCCGGTTTTCCGCGTGCAGTTTGTTCCCAATCGCGGCGTGTCATTGGGGCTGCTCCACGCCAGTACCGATACGACGCGCTGGCTGCTGGTCGCGCTGACGGGAGCGATTGCGGCCGGCGTGCTGGTGTGGTTGTGGCGCGAGCGGGCGCGCGGCGATCAGGTGGCGCTGGGCATGGTGCTCGGCGGCGCTGTGGGGAATATCGCGGATCGGGTGCGGCTTGGCTATGTCGTCGACTTTGCCGACCTGCATTTTGGCGACTGGAGCCCGTTTCTGGTATTCAATACGGGCGACGCGGCAATTACGACAGGGGTGCTTTTGTTGCTGGTGCGCGCGCTGCTTGTGCGCGATAAGCCGGCAGCCAAGCGGGTTTCGGTGGAGAATGGCAATGCGTAAATTTGTGGCCGTGGCGTGTGGCGTCGGTGTGGTGGCCATGCTCGGCGGGTGTGGCGGGAGCGGCACCGGGTTGAAGCGCAACCGGCCCGATGAATTTGCGGTTGCGCGGCAGGCGCCGCTTGTCATCCCGCCCGATTTCGCGCTCACCCCGCCAAAGCCCGGCGCCGCCCGCCCGCAGGACGCGAACCCCAATGCACTGGCGCTCGATGCGCTGTTCGGCGGGGCGGCGGTGCGCAGCGCTTCCGAACAGGGCCTGCTGCAAGCGGCGGGCGCCGATGCCGCGCAGCCCGGCATCCGCTCTGACGTGGGTGATCCCGACACCAATGTGGTCGACAAGGGCACGACCACACGCGACATTATCGCGGCACCGGAGGGCAATGGGCAGAACGCAGCGGCCAAGACGCCGCCGCCCAAATAAACGCGGCTATCCGCCTGCAAACAGGGGGAGGGTGCCCTCCTGCCTGTTTGCGCTGCGGGCTTTCAACCGACTTTTCGGGCTCAGAAACTCGCGGTGATTGACCCAACCACGCCGGCGCGGCTGGCATTGCGGCCCGTTGGTGTGATGAAGCTGCCATCGGTGTCGACATATTGCACGCCAAAGGTCAGCGCCTTCCAGGTATAGCTCGCGCCCAGATTCCAGTCGGTATAACCATTGCCGATCGACAGCCAGCTCGGGCCGAAATTGTGGGCAATGTGCGCCGAAATCGAGACCGGCGTTTTGGGCACGCCGATGGAAAAATCGCCCGCAAGGTAGAGATTGTCATTGGCAGGGCCAATCTGGTCAAGCGCCAGGGCCTTTTGGCGGGGCGCGTAATTGGCCGTGGCCTTGGCCGTTAACGGGCCAAATAGGTGCGAGACCGCAACATAGGGCTCGATGAAGTTCGAGCTTGTGCGATCACCGGGCGCGCGTGTTTTGGGATAGACATAATAGAGCGCCCCCACGTCGAAGGTCGTGCCGGAGACGGTTTTCTTGAACCCGCCGATAATGTCGAATTCCTGGTGCGAGGCACCCGATGCCGTCACATAATCGTCCACCGTCGAGCCCCATACCGAGGCATAAAAGCCCGATTGATGCGTGATGGTAATCGAGCCCTGGAGCGCGAAATTGATATCGGTCTGCGAAATGCCTCGGAACCTGTAGTCGCTGACCACGGCCGCCGTGCCATTGACCGTAAAGGCCGGCGGCGGTGCGGTGTCGTCCTGCGCAAAGGCTGGCGCGGCGGAAACGAGCAGCAAGGTGACCAGAGAAAGTGTCGAGAAACGCATCGTATCCCTTCCATTACTAGAATGCGATGTTCCCGCCTGCAGGTCGGCTTCGCATCTGTCAGAAGCTGAAAGCCTCCCGCGCGCTGTGCCGAAACTATGCTTAGGATTGCGTTTATTGCTGCATCGCACAACCGCATTGTGCGCCTGGCGGTCAAAAATGTTGCTGAGTGTGTCTCGTTTGCAACATTCTATGTCTTGGCGAAGCGGGCAAGCCCTCGGTCAAGGTCAGCGATCAAGTCGTCCGGGTCTTCAAGGCCAATGCTGAGCCGCACCATTGGTCCGGCATCGTCGCGGCGGTTGACGCTGCGATGTTTTTGCGGGTCGACCGGCAGCGCCAGGCTTTCAAAGCCGCCCCAGCTATAGCCAATGCCGAACAGCGCCAGCCCGTCGATCATCGCGGCGCGGGCGGCATCGCTCCCGCCCGCCAGGACAAAGCTGAACAACCCCGACGCACCCTTGAAATCGCGCAGGAAAAACTCGTGGCCGGGGCAGGAGGGGAGCGCGGGGTGGAGCACGCGCGCCACCTCTGGCCGCGCGCTCAGCCATTTTGCGATCTTGAGCGCGCTTGCACCTTGATGCGCGAGCCGGACGCCCATCGTCCGCAAGCCGCGCGCGCCGAGCCACGCGTCGTCAGGGCTGGCGATCTGGCCCAGCTGGAAACTGGTGTCGCGCAGTGCAGCGAACCTGCCCGGCGCCGCCGTTACCGAGCCGAGCATCGCATCGGAATGGCCAACCACATATTTGGTGCAGGCCATGATGCTGAGATCAATGCCCTTTTCAATCGCGGGAAACAGCAGCGGCGTCGCCCAGGTGTTGTCGAGCAGCGTCACCACGCCGCGCGCCTTGGCCGCCGCGACGATGGCGGGCACGTCCTGCACCTCAAAGCTCAGGCTGCCGGGGCTTTCGAGCAGAATGGCGCGGGTGCGCTCGCCGATCAGGTCGGCGATTCTGCCGCCGACCATGGGGTCATAAAAGCGCGTGAAAATGCCCATCCGCGCGAGCAGCCCCGTCGCCATCGCCCGGCTTGGGTCATAGGCGCTGTCGACCATCAGCAGCTCGTCGCCCGGCGTCAGCACGCTGAGCAGCGCGGCTGCTATCGCCGCGACGCCTGAGCAATAGAGGAAGCTGCCCTCCGCGCCCGGCTCCAATTCGGTCAGCGCGTCGGCGAGCGACCACTGCGTCGGCGTGCCGCGCCGCCCGTAGAACAGCCGGTGGTGGGTGTCGTGGCCTGCGGCGCGCAGCTCGGCCACGCTGCCATAGAGGATGGTGGACGCGCGCCACACCGGCGGGTTGACGATGCCGCCGGTCCATTCCCTGCGCCGGCCCGCGGTGACGAGCCGCGTCGCGTCGCTGCGCTCACCGCCAGCGTCCTCGGCCGTGCCCCCGCCCCCGGCCTGGCTCACGCCGGGCCCATGGCCTTTGGCGTGGCCCGGTCGGCGCCCCATTCTGCCCAGGCGCCGTCATATACCGGGGCCCGCACGCCCAGCAGATGCGCCGCAAAGCTCAGCGCGCCCGCCGTCAGCCCGGACCCGCAGGTGGTGACCAGCGGCCTCGCCAGATCAACCCCTGCACCGTCAAACGCGGCCTTAAGCGCGTCACCGGTCTTCCAGGTGCCATCGGCGTTGAACAGATCGGCATAATACAGGTTTTTCGAGCCCGGTATGTGCCCGGCATGGGTCGCGGGCCGCGGATCGGGTTCCTCTCCGGTGAAGCGCGCGGGCGAACGCGCGTCCAGCACCTGCTCGGCGCCGCTCTCCACATTTGCCTTCATCTGCTCCAGCGTGCGGACGCCGCTTGTGTCGGCCCAGACGGTGAAATGCCGGTGGCGCAGCGTCTCTTTGCCGGTCGCCAGCGCGCGCCCCTCAGCCTTCCACTTGGCGATGCCGCCATCGAGAATGGCCACGTCATGCGCGCCAAAAGTGTGGAGCATCCACCAGGCGCGGGCCGAGGTCTTGAGCGGCGAATCGTCGTAGAGCACGATGCGGCTGCCATCGCCAAGGCCAAGTGACTGCATGCGGCTGGCGAATTTTTCAGGCGAGGGCAGCATTGCCGGCAACGGGCTTGCGGAGTCGGCAAGCTCCGCCAGATCCATGAACACCGCGCCGGGAATATGGCCTGCGTCATATTCGGCGGCTGCGTCGCGGCCATGTTCTGCCATAAACAGGGTGGCATCGACCACGCGCAGGTCGTTTGCGCCAAGTTCGTTCGCGAGCCATTCGGTCGTTACCAACGCGTCCATCACTATCTCCCAAGCCGATTGTGCAAAACCCTAGCGGGCCGTGATCGCCGCGTCGAGATGATCGCGCGTTTCCTTTCGCGTCGTCGCCCCTTAATAGAGCGCAATGACACCAAAACATCTTGGCCAGCCAAGCGCGCTGCCGACCAGCCCAGACGCCGCCGTGCTCGATTATGTGCCCAACCCGCGCACCGCCACGCCCTATCTGGTACGGCTGACCGCGCCGGAATTCACCTCGCTGTGCCCGGTGACGGGCCAGCCCGATTTTGCGCATCTGGTGATTGATTATGTGCCGGGCCGGACGATTGTCGAATCGAAATCGCTGAAACTGTTCCTCGGCGCGTTTCGCAACCATGCCGGGTTCCATGAGGACTGCACGGTTGGCATTGCCGAGCGCCTGATGGCTGAAATGCAGCCGATATGGCTCAGAATCGGCGGTTATTGGTATCCGCGCGGGGGCATTCCCATCGACATTTTCTGGCAGTCGGGGTTGCCCCCTGAAACAGTATGGGTGCCAGCGCAGGACGTGCCGGGCTATCGCGGGCGCGGTTAGCGCCTGGCCGTCGCCATCGTGCGGCGGTACAGCAGGGCAATGAGCGCGAAGAACAGCACCGTGCCGCCAATGAGCGCGGGCGTTGCAAAACCATCGCCCACCACCGCGAGCGGCGAATCACTGCCCGACACCGCGACGATGCCGGCAAAGCCCACACCCCACAGGCTTTCACCCACGATCAGCCCGGTCGCCGTCAGCACGCCAAAGCGGTGGGCGGATTGGGGGTCGCGGGTGCCGGCTGCCCAGCGGTCATAAAATCTTCCGGCGATCGCGCCGAGCACGGTTGGCAAAATGACGCTCATCGGCAGATAAATGCCAATCCCCACCGCAAGCGTGGGCAACCGCAGGCGCTTTGCCCGCGCCATAGCCGCGTCGAGCAGGATCAGCACGGCCCCGGCGGCGATGCCCCATTCGATCATCGCCCAGTTGAGGTCGCCGCCGAGCACGCCCTTGGCAAGCGCCGAGATGAGCCCGGCTTGTGGCGCCGCCAGCGCGTTTGCACCGGCACCGGGCGCGCCGGCAAAGCCAAAGGTGGTATTGAGCAAATCAAGCACCGGCGGCACGGTCAGCGAGCCGAAAACAACGCCGATCACCAGCGCGACCTGCTGCTTCCACGGCGTTGCACCGACGAGCTGGCCGGTCTTCAGATCCTGCAGATTGTCGTTCGAAATCGTCGCAACGCCAAACACGATCCCCGTCACGATCAGCGCATAGGCGACGAGCGCCTGCGTTGTCGCGGGCGGCGTGGCGCGGCCGAACAGCGCGACCAGCATCAGCGACGCGGCAATGACCGACAAAATGCCAATGCCCGACACCGGGCTGTTCGAGGCGCCGATCAACCCGGCCATATAGCCGCACACTGCCGCAATCATCAGCCCGATCACGATGATGAAAATCAGCGCCCCGCCGATCAGCGGCAGCGCCGCAGGTGCCAGCGGCCCGCCGGCAATGACACTCCACAACAGCCAGGCAATCGGCGCAAGCATTACCACCGACACCCCCGCCACCGCCAGAATCGGCAGGTCGCGCTCCTGCAGGCCGAGCACCTCGCCCGCACCGCGTGCCCGGCTCGCCGCAAGGGCAGAGGTGATGCCGCCCAGCACTGGCCGCGCAATCGTCACCAGCGTCCAAACCGCCGCTACCCCGATAACGCCTGCGCCAAAAAACCGCACATCGGCTCGAAACACGGCATTTGCCCAGGTTTCAGCGCCGCCTGGCATGGGTTTGGCCGCGGTGAGCAATGGCAGCAATATCCACCAGCCCAGGATCATGCCGAGGCCCATGGCCGCGCCAACCGAAATGCCGACCAGATGCCCCACGCCGAACAGCGCGAATGACAGCCCGCCCGAAATACCGGTGGCACCGGCGCCGGCCCTGAACCACACGGATGCCTCAGCGACCGCGAGCTTCATCTGGGTGAGAAGTGCAAACCCGGCCGAGGCCAGCGCATTCCACACCAGTATCGACAGCCCCCGCGCGCTTTCGGCCGCACCGTCGCGTGACCCGGCGCCAAGCCGCAGCACTTCGGCCGCCGCGCGCCCTTCCGGGTAGGGGAGGTCGGTATCAATCACCAGCGCGCGCCTGAGCGGCACCGAGAACATGACGCCCAATATGCCCCCGGTCGCGGTAATGCCGGCGGTCGTCCAATAGGGAAAACCCTGCCACCAGCCGATCATCACCAGCCCCGGCAGCACGAAGATGATCGCCGCCAGTGTGCCCGCGGCCGACGCAATCGTCTGCACGATATTGTTTTCCAGGATTGTCGCGTCCTTGACCAGTCGCAGCACCGCCATCGAGATGACAGCGGCCGGAATCGACGTGGCAAAAGTCAGCCCGATCTTGAGGCCAAGATAGACATTGGCGGCGGTGAACAACAACGTGATGACGCCACCCAGCGCGATGCCCCGCAGCGTGAGTTCGGTCATCGGGCGCGTGGGAATGTCAGCCATGCACACAAGATGGCACAGGCCGGGTGGCTGCAACCAGCGCTTTCTGTGCGGTTGGCCCCAACAGGCTTATGGCATCAGCACCAGTTGCACGTGAAAACCTATATGCCGGATGTCGAGTGGCGTGCTGCATGCCCTATGTCTCCATAACTGGCCTGAAGCTCAAAGGGCCGCTTCAGGCGCCGCGCTTCTGGCGGCACGCAATCCGCTCGATGTAGCAGCAGCAGCGGGCGCGACATTCGCTGCCGCTGATGGCCGGTCAGGCGCGCAGCGCTCGCGTAGAAAGGCGCCGCCGGCTAGCGGCCTTTGAACAGCCCGCCGAGCACCCCGCGCACGATGCCGCCGACAATACCTCCGGCCGCCGATGATCCGCGCCGCGATCCTGCGCCGAACACCTGTTTGGCGACTTCATTGGCGACTGTGCGGGTGATGGTGGTGGTGGCCGTTCGGGTGGCCGATGTGGCAATCTTGTTCCACGGGTTGTTGGCGGCGGCCCGGGCCGCGTCTCTGGCCTGCGCGGCGGCGGCGCGCTCGGCGGCGATGCGCGCGCGCTCGGCATCCTTGGCGGCGCGTGCATCCTCCTTGGCCTGAAGGGCGGCCTGCTTGGCTGCATCATCCTGCGCCTGTTGTTCGGCGGCGGCCGCTGAGGCTTCGTCAGCCTTGGCCGCCAGCAGTTCTTCGGCCGACGCGCGATCGACGAGCGCGTCATATTTCGTGCCGATCGCATCCGTCTGGATCATCACTGCGCGTTCTTGCGGCGTTACCGGGGCGACCCGGGTAGATGGCGGCTTGATGAGCGAGCGCTCCACCGGCGAGGGCGCGCCATCGGGCTGGAGCAGCGACACCAGCGCCTCACCCACCTTAAGTTCAGTAATGAGCGTTTCGACATCGACGCCAGGGTTGGCGCGGAAGGTGGTGGCGGCCGACCGCACCGCTGCCTGGTCGCGCGGGGTAAAGGCGCGCAGGGCGTGCTGCACGCGGTTGCCAAGCTGCCCGGCCACGGTATCGGGAATGTCGATCGGGTTCTGCGTGATGAAATAGACGCCGACGCCTTTGGAGCGGATGAGGCGCACGACCTGCTCAATCTTTTCCAGCAATGCTTTGGGCGCATCGTTGAACAGCAAATGCGCCTCGTCGAAGAAGAAGCATAATTTGGGCTTGTCGGGGTCTCCGACTTCGGGGAGCGATTCGAACAGCTCGCTCATCAGCCACAGCAAAAAGGTGGAATAGAGCTTCGGGCTGGCCATCAGCTTGTCGGCGGCAAGGATGTTCACGACGCCGCGGCCCTTGTCATCAACGCCGAGAAAATCTGCGGTGGCAAGCGCTGGCTCGCCAAAAAAATGGTCGCCGCCCTGGCTGCGCAGTTGCAGCAGCGAGCGCTGGATGGTGCCGACCGACTGTTTCGACACATTGCCATAGGTTGTCGTCAGCTCGTCCGCGCGCTCGGCGCAATGCGCCAGCATCGCCTGCAGATCGTCAAGGTCGAGCAGCAGCAACCCTTCCTTGTCAGCGACGTGGAAGGCAATGGTCAGCACGCCTTCCTGCACCTCGTTCAAGTCCATCAGCCGGGCAAGCAGCAGCGGGCCCATTTCGGAAATGGTGGTGCGGATGGGGTGGCCCTGTTCGCCGAACAAGTCCCAGAACTGCACGGGCGTGTCGCCATATGCCCAGCCTTCATAGCCGATCTCTTTGGCGCGGGCCGCAAAGATGTCGTGCGTTTTGGTGTTGGCGCTGCCGGCCATCGCGAGACCTGACAGGTCGCCTTTCACGTCGGCGACGAAGCACGGCACGCCGGCGTTGGAAAAGCCTTCGATGATGCCCTGCACCGTCACCGTCTTGCCGGTGCCGGTGGCGCCTGCGATAAGCCCGTGGCGGTTGGCGCGCCTCAACTCCAGCATCTGCGGCTTGGCGCCGCCGGGCCCTGCGCCGATGAAGATGCTGGTTGCGTCGGCCATGGAAGTTTCCTTGTGAAGTTCGCCTTGTGGTGCGCGCCGGGTATTGCGCGTTTGGGCGAGCAAATAAAGCCGTGAAAATGCCGCCGGAAGCTATTCCCCCCGGCGGCGATATCCGGCGCTTCTGGCGCGCGTGCTACTTGCTGAGCTTCAGACCAAAGGCGCGCCCCGGCTGTCCACCCCGCTGAACAAAGACCAGCGCCGTGTCGCGGCCGCTTGCCTTCACATCGGCCAGGGCACGGGTCATGTCAGCAGCGGTGGCAACGGGCACGCCCCGCACCGACACGATCAGGTCGCCCTGCTTCAGGCCCTTTTGCGCGGCATCGCTCGATGGGTCGACCGTCACCACGACCACGCCGTGCGCGCCTGCGGGCAACTGAAACCGCCGCGCAATCCCCGGGGTGAGCGGGGTTACCGTCACGCCAAGCGCGTTCGCCGGCCCGACCTGGGCGCTGCCGCTGCCTTCATCGGGCATGGCCGCGTCATCATCTTCCTGCCCAAGCGAGGCGGCAAGGGATTCTTCTGACGGGCGCGTGCCGGCAATCGCGTTCAGCGTCAGCGGCTTGCCGTCGCGCAGAATGTCAAGCCGCACGCGGGCGCCGGGTGCCGAATTGGCGACCAGAAAGCTGAGCGTCTGGTCAGGCGTCACCTCCTCGCCGTTCACCCTCACCACCACGTCACCGGCCTTTACGCCGGCTTTTTCAGCCGCCTGGCCGGGCGCGACACCATTGACCAGCTCACCGACATTTTTGGGCAGGCCAAGCGCGCTGGCAATGTCTTCAGTGATTGGTTGAATCGTCACGCCCAGATAGCCGCGCTTTACCGCCTGACCCTTCATGAGCTGGTCGATGATGGGCTTTGCCTGTTCAGCAGGGATGGCAAAGCCGATGCCGATATTGCCGCCGGTCGGTGACAGGATCTGCGAGTTGATGCCAATGACATTGCCGGCAAGATCAAACATCGGGCCGCCGGAATTGCCCTGGTTGATCGACGCATCCGTCTGGATGAAGCGGTCGAACGCGCCGTTCAGCCCGGTTGCCCGGTGGAGTGCCGAGATGATGCCGGCCGTCACGGTTGAGCCAAGGCCGAACGGGTTGCCGATGGCGATTACCCAGTCGCCGACGCGGGCCCGCGTCGAATCGCCAAAGCGCACGAACGGCAGGTTCGTTGCGTCGATTTTCAGCAGCGCAAGGTCAGATGCCGGGTCCTTGCCGACGAGCTTTGCGACATATTCCTTGCGGTCGGGCAAAATCACGGTGATCGAATCGACCGTTGCGCCGCGCGCGCCGGCCGCCACGACATGGTTGTTCGTCACCACAAAACCATCGGGCGAAATCAGAAAGCCCGAGCCGAGCGACTGGCCCTGCCGTGTCGTCGGGCCGCCATTGCCATTGCCCTGGTCCTGCCCGCCACCGAACAGATCGCCAAAAGGCGTGCCGGCAAACGGATTTGCCTGGGGCTGGACCTTGATGGTCTGTTTCGTTGAGATGTTGACAACGGCAGGCTGCAATTTGGCTACCAGATCGGCAAAGCTGAGCGGCGCGCCGGCGCGCGGCGCAAGTGATGCCATCGCCGCAGGTTCATTTTGCGCGGTTTGCGCGCCCGCCGGCGGTTGCAGCGTGACGGCCGCAGCCGCGCCGCCGAGGAGGAGAGCTCCGGTAATCGCATAGGCGTAGCGCACGTGTTTCTATCCCTCTCTTGAAGCTCGTTGACTTGCCTGTTTTGCCAACCCAGCCTTAACGGCAATTGAATATGAACGGATCGTCAGCGGCCGCGGCCCATAAATTGCTTCAGATATTCGTTGTTCGGTGAAAGGATGATGGAGGTTTCACCTTCGGGTGTCGAGCCATCCGCGCCAAAGGTCTGGCGATAGGACTGCATTGCCCGGTAAAAGTCATAGAAATTGGGGTCGCGGTTGAAACTTTCGGCATAAATATGCGAGGCGTCGGCCTCGGCGCCGGCGCGGATGATCTGCGCTTGTTTCTGGCCCTGCGCGCGGATAGTCGCTGCCTGTTGCTGGCGCGCGGTGCGCATGCGGTTGAGCGAGCTTTCCAGCGGGCTGCCGCTCGGCAGGTCGGCATGCTTGATCCGCACATCGACGATCTGCACGCCATATTGCGAGGCAAGCGTTTGCAGCCCGGCGCGGATATTTGCCATCACCTGCCCGCGCTCGGGGCTGAGCAGCGCGGCAAATTGTCGCTTGCCAAGCTCGTTGCGCAGCGCTGAACCAAGCAGCGGGCGGAGCTGCTCGATCACATTTTCCTCGGTGCGCGCGGTGTTGACCATTTTGAGCGCATCAACCACCCGGAAACGGGCAAAGGCGTCCACTTCCAGCCGAAGCTGATCGGTTGAGAGCACTTGCTGGTTATCAAGATCGACATCGAGCACCCGCTTGTCGACCCACACCACTTTGTCGAAGAACGGCAGCTTGGCGATGAGCCCGGCGCCGGTCTGCCCAAAAGGCTGGTTCTCGCGATAGGGGTTGACGGTCGCCACGGGTCGCTCGAACCGCAGGATAACGCCTTGCTGCGTCTCCGGCACGACGACAAAAGTGCTCGCCATCACGATGAGCGCAAGCAGCGCGAGGATGCCAAGCGCCACCGGGTTGCGCAGCAGTGCCGCGTTCATTGTCCAGCTCCTTGCTGGGGGGCAATGGCGTCAGGCGCGACGACCTTGCCGCGCTGACCGGGCAGGGGGAGATAAGGCACCACGCCGGGCGCTTCCACGATTGTTTTGTTGGTGCGCGACAGCACGGCTTCCATCGTTTCATAATACATGCGGCGCCGTGTCACTTCCGGGGCGAGCTTGTACTGGTCATAGACTTTGTCGAACTGGGCGGCCTCGCCTTGCGCGCGGGCGATCACTTGCTGGGCATAAGTATTTGCCTGGTTCAGGTTGGACTGGCGCTCCTGCTCGGCCGCGCTCACTTTTTTGAAATCGTCGATCACGCTGGCCGGTGGATCGGCCTGTTTGATGGCAATGCCCTGCACCCGCACCCCGGCATGGTAGCGGTCGAGCACCGATTGCATCAGGTCCTGCACGCGCTGCTCAATGGCATTGCGGCCCGCGCCGATGGCATCATCGAGCTTCACCGTCGCGATTACCGCGCGCATGGCGCTTTCGGCGGTGGCGCGCACGGTTTCCTGCGGGTTTTTGATCTGATAAATGTAGTTTTGCGGATCCTTGATGTCCCACCGCACCGAATAGGCAAGGTCAATGATGTTCTGGTCCCCCGTCAGCATCAGGTTTTCGCCCGCTTCCTGCGGAAAATCTTCAGTGCGGATGGCCTGCACGTCAACCCGCGTAACGGTTGCGATGGGCGCCGGCAGAGTGAACTGAATGCCCGGATCAAGTGTGCCGGCATAGCGCCCGAAATAGGCAACCACGCCGCGCTGCTGCGGGGCGATCGGGTGGATGCTGGTAAAGGCGACCCACAGCCCGGCGATGAGTGCTGCACCGATCAGCCAGATCGAGCGCCCGCCCAGGCCGCGCGGCAGGCCGCCAAATCCGCCGCCGCCGCCATCGCCATCGCCGCCGCCGCCTGCGCTGCGTGCCCGGCGCAGAAATTCGTCAAGCGCGGTTGGCTTGGGGTTTTTGCTGCCCGCAGGCGGCGCGGCCCACGGGTTGCGCGGGCCCTTGTCATCGTCGCCGCCATTGTCCCACGGGCTTTTGGGCTTGTCGTTGCGGTGAATGGAGAGGCGCGGCAACCAGCCGGAGAAGATCGTCATACCCCCTTTATAAGGTGCGATTGGCGGAAAAACAGTGGCAACCGGCGCCAGGAACCGTATCTGCACGCGCATGACCCAAGATGCTCCATCCGCCGATCCGCTCGCCAGCGCGCTGGCCGCTATTGCCCCCGGCCGCGTAACTGCCAGGCGCGAGGGCGCGCGCGCCAGCATCATCCTCGACATATCCGGCATGGACGGTGCCGCGCGGGCGGCGCTGGAGCGCGATATTCGGGCGGCCGCGGGCGCTGTGGCGGGCGTGGATGAGGTGCGCGTGGCGCTCACCGCCGAGCGAACGCAGCGCCGGGCAATCGCGGTTGCGAGCGGCAAGGGCGGGGTTGGCAAATCGACCGTATCGGCCAATCTGGCGGTCGCGCTTCACCGCCTGGGCCGCCGGGTCGGGCTGGTCGATGCCGACATTTACGGGCCTTCACAGCCGCGCCTTATGGGCGTCGAGGGCATCCGCCCGCAGGCGCGCGACAAGACGCTGCTGCCGGTTGCCACGCCCCACGGCGTGCCGCTGCTGTCGATGGGGCAGCTTGTCGCGCCCGATCAGGCAATTGCGTGGCGCGGGCCAATGGCGGGCGGGGCGCTTGGCCAGTTGATGGACGCGGATTGGGGCGCGGTGGACACGCTCATCCTCGATTTGCCGCCGGGCACGGGCGACGTGCAGCTCACGATGATTCAGAAGCATCGGCCGGCTGGCGCCGTTATTGTCTCCACCCCGCAGGATCTCGCGCTGATCGACGCGCGCCGCGCCATCGACCTGTTCAACAAGGCCGGGATTCCCCTTATCGGGCTGGTCGAGAACATGGCGGGCTATGCCTGCCCGTCGTGCGGCGCGGTGTCCGATCCGTTCGGGCGGGGCGGGGCCGAGGCGGCAGCGCACGGGCTTGGCATTGCGTTTCTGGGGCGTATTCCGCTCGATATCATGGTACGCGCAGCGTCTGACGCTGGCGCGCCACCCGCCGCCGGGGACGGGCCGGAGGCCGCGCCGTTTCATGCCCTGGCGCGCAGCGTTGCCGCGTGGCTGGGATGAGGAGGAGGGATGATGCCGCTTACCCGCGACGACGACATTGCCGAGCTGTTGAACGCCACCCGCACGATCGCGATGGTCGGCGCGTCCGATCGGCCCGATCGCCCGTCTTATGACGTGATGGCGACGCTTCAGCGCCATGGTTACCGCGTGATCCCGGTAAACCCGCAAATAACCGGCGAGCGGGTGCACGGCGAATTCGTGTTTCGCGAGCTGGCGCAACTGGGTGACCGGATCGACATGGTTGATATCTTCCGGCGCTCCGAGGCCGCTGGCGAAGCCGTCGATCAGGCGATTGCCGTGGGTGCAAAGGCGGTGTGGCTCCAGCTTGGCGTGGTGAACCCGGCCGCCGCCGCGCGCGCCGAGGCCGCGGGGTTGCGCGTGGTGATGAACCGTTGCCCCGCGATCGAGATCGCGCGGCTGGGGCTCGCGCCGGTTGGCTAGGGCGCCAAGGGCCAGTATGCGGGCGCCCGATATGCGGGCGCCCGATATGTGGGTGTTCGGCCATCTTCGCGCCACAAAAGATGCTATGCTGATGCCCATATCGTGGCCGGCCTTGGCGGGGTTATCAGCACTATGGCGCTGCTTGCACTTTTGATGATGGGCGGCGACGCTGCTGAAATTGTCGCCGCATCGAAGATGCTGACGCGCGCCGAACATAGGTGCGCGGTGGGCGCCGTCAGTTCTGACATCGTCGTGTGCCGCGCGCGCGATGCCGACAGATTCCGCGTGCCGTTCATCGCTTATGACGCTGGCGACCCGCGAGCAGAGACGGTGCTGGCTGCGCGAGACCGCTGGATCGCGCGACCAACCCCGTGCCAGGCGCACGGGCCGTATCTGGTCGGCTGCGGCGCGGCTGGCGTGTCGGCCTCGGTCAAATTCGGCGCGAGTGGCGCCGGCAAGCCGCAATGGCGCGGCTTTGCGCCATGATGGTGCAAGCCTGTTGGCACAAGGAGCCGTGATGCTGATTATGATGGTGTTGGCGCAGGCGTCGCCGGAACCCCAATCGCCGCCTCAGCCGCCACCGCAGCCGGTGGTGGCGTCCGCTGCCACATCGGCTCCCGTGGCGCCGCGTTGGTCGATTCTGGCGCCCGTACCCGAGGCGCGGTGTCGCAACGCGGCTGGTGGCCAGGACATTGTCGTGTGCGCAACGTCGCTGCCAAGCCAGAAACTTCCCTATCCCGAGCTGATCGAGGCTGCCCGGCCGCAACCCTCAAACCCGTATCTCACCGGGACTGGCGCGCTCCGGGCAACCGATCGCGCGGTCGCGGCCACTGCCGGCACCACCATAACCGGGTCCGGTGGGAGTGGCCTTCCGTTGCTGCGGATGGCGCTTTTTGGCCTCACTCAGGCGGCCAAGGGCATCAAAAAGCTGACGACGCATGTCGATAAATCAAAGCGCGTGGCCATTGATTTGAGCGACCCGGCACCGCCCGGCGCCGCCGCGTCGCGTGCGACCACACCGCCCGCACCGCCGGCACTGCCTGCGACCACACCGCCTGCCGCGCTGCCTGCCGCCACGCCGCCGCCGTCACCCCAATAGCGGCATCCACAGCGGCCTGCCGACAAGGCTGGGCGAACCCGTCAGCGCCTTGATTGCGGCGGCCACCGCGCGCTCGGGGCCTTCATGCGTCACAATCGCGACCAGCACGCTGCCATCGCCGCCACGTCCGCGCTGCATGAGGCTTTCGATCGACACGCCGGCATCGCGCATCGCAGCGGCGATTTCGGCAAGCACGCCAAGCCTGTCGGCGACCATGAACCGCAGATAGGCACGGCCCGTTCGGTCGCCGGAATCGGCCGCCGGCATGGCCGCAAGCGCCGCCGCCGGCATGGCATAAGGCGGGCCAAATTCGCCGCGCGCAATGTCGATAAGATCGGCAACGACGGCCGAAGCTGTTGGCCCGTCGCCGGCGCCTGCCCCCTGAAACAGCAGCCGGCCGACGAAATTGCCTTCCGCCACGACCGCGTTGGTCGCGCCCGTCACATGCGCCAGCGGATGATCGAGCGGCACGAGATGCGGGTGGACGCGCTGGAACAGCCCGCCTGCGCTTGCCTCGGCAATGCCGAGCAGGCGCACGCGATAGCCAAGTGCTGCGGCTTCGGCGATGTCGGCGGCCAGCACATGGCGTATGCCGCCCGCCGCCACCGCGCCAAAGGCGGGCTGTGTGCCAAAGGCCACGCTGGCGAGGATCGACAGCTTGTGCGCGGCATCCACCCCGTCAATGTCAAAGCTCGGGTCCGCCTCGGCAAAGCCAAGCGCTTGGGCTTCGGCCAGCACTTCGGCAAAGTCGCGGCCGCCGCCATCTTCGCGCGCGCTCTCCATTTTGGAGAGGATGAAATTGCAGGTGCCGTTCAAAATGCCATAGACGCGGGCGATTTCGTTGGCGGCGGCCCCTTCGCGCAAGCCTTTGATGACTGGAATACCGCCGGCCACCGCCGCTTCAAATTTCAGGGCAACGCCTGCGTTTTCCGCGGCCGTCGCCAGTTCAAGCCCGTGATGGGCGATCATTGCCTTGTTCGCGGTCACCAGGCTCTTGCCCGCCGAAAACGTTGCCCGCGCCAGCGCCAGTGCCGGGCCGTCGGCCCCGCCGACCAGTTCCACCACCACATCGGCGGCGGGGTGCAGGGCAAGCGCTGTGGTGTCATCCACCCAGTCGAACCGGGCGATATCGACGCCGCGATCCTTGGCGCGGTCGCGTGCGGAAACCGCGACCACCTCAATTGCCCGCCCCGCACGCCTGGCGACCAGATCGCGATTGGCGTCGATCAGGCGGATGACGCCGCCGCCCACGGTGCCCAGCCCGGCTAGTGCAATGCGCAGCGGTTCAGTCATGGCTATCCCTCGGGGAAAATGTCGGCGGGCGGTAGCGCAAAGGGGCGGGGGCGGACAACATAATATTGCGGAAAGCCCGCGCGTTTTGAGCGCCTATTGCTTCACCAGACCAATCTCGACCAGCCGCTCGTGCAGATAGTCATGCGCGGTGATGGGCGCCGGGTAGCGATTGGGGTGGGCGTCGCTCACGCACGCCGGCAGCGATTCGATCAGGAAGTCGGGTGCAGGGTGCAGGAAGAACGGCATGGAATAGCGCGAATGGCCCCGCCGTTCCGGTGGCGGATTGACGACACGGTGCGTGGTGGAGGGCAGCACATGGTTGGTCAGCCGTTGCAGCATATCGCCGACATTGACGACTAGGGCGCCTTCCGGCGGCTTGATCGGCAGCCAGCGGCCATCGCGGTCGAGCAGTTCCAACCCCGCCTCCTCGGCACCCAGCAGCAGCGTGATGAGGTTGATGTCCTCATGCGCGCCGGCCCGCACGCCCTGCGCATCGGCCGCAATCGGCGGATAATGCAGCAGCCGCAAAATCGAGTTGCCGTCCTTTACCGCCGGGCCGAACCAGTCGGGCGCCAGTCCAAGATGCCGTGCGATGGCGCTCAGCAGCACGCCACCTGCCTGGTCGAACGCGGCGAACAGCGCCAGAAACGTGGTTTTGAAATCAACCGGCGCCTCGGGCCAGATGTTGGGCGGCATGACGGCTGCGTGGCGGTGGCCGGCGGGCAATTCGCGCCCGACATGCCAGAATTCTTTCAGATCCACAGCCGCTGCGCCCTTGGCGATTTCCGTCTTGAACGGGGTGTAGCCGCGCTGCCCGCCGCCCTGCGCGGTGTAATATCGGCGCTTCTCGTCATCCGGCAGCGCAAAGAAGGCCGCCGTTTCGGCCCATGCGTGCGCGATCAGGTCAGGCGCAATGCCATGATCGGAAACGACCGCAAAGCCGAACCGTTCGAACGACGCGCCCAGCGCCGCGGCAAATCCATCAGGGTCCGTCGCATTTTGGGCGAGCGACAGGGCGGGGACCTGAGCCATGGGCGTATCGGGCATGTCGGCGTGTTCCATGAGCGGTTGTCGTGCCCTATGGCCATAGGGCAGGCGCGCGCCGCCGAACAGGGGGGGCCTATCCCTTGCCGACAACGCCCAGCGTGTGACCGCCCGCCGCCGCCTTCAGCGTCAGCCGGAAGGGTGCGCGGTCCGGCCCCACGCCCACCAGATCATCGCCTTGTTTTGTAGTGCTGAATCCAGCCTTGGCCAGCTCGCGCTGATACCAGTCGCGCACCACCGCAGGCGGCGCGGGGGCGTTGAAGCTATATTCCATCATGTCCGCTTCCTGATGCGGCATGATCTTCATGTCGACCATGACGGCGCCCGGAAATTGCGGCACCTTGCCCATGTCGATGCGGCGTCCGTCGGGCATGGGCATAGCCATCATGCCGTTGGCATCTGCCATGGCGCCGCTGCCGGTGGGCATAGGACCCGGGTTGCCGCACCCGGCAAGCACCAGGCACAACGCCACGAGGGCCAAAGATGTGCGGATCATTGCAGCTCTCCCGATTGCAGCGCCTGCACCGTGCGGCCGCGCCCGGCAATGGTCAAGCCAGCCATCATAGCCGGACCGATATGGGACGATCACCGACCCGGTCGAACGCCCGCCATGTTGCGGCGCAGCAACTTCTTGCGTGACGGGTCGTGCAAATTGCGGCATTGGGTGCGTCATGCCGCCCGACCAAAGCCTTGCCGCTCCCCCCATGCCGGCTGCGCCCGACACCGCGCCGCTGGGGTTTGCCGAGTTTGTCGCGCTGGTCGCGGCGCTGATGGCGCTGACCGCGCTGGGCATCGACGCGATGCTGCCCGCGCTCCCGGCGATTGCCGCATCGCTCCACGTCGCAACCGAAAATGACCGGCAGCTCGTCATTTCAGCATTTTTGGTGGGGTTCGGCGTGGCCCAGCTCGTCCATGGGCCGCTGGCGGACCGTTATGGCCGCAAGCCCGTGCTTGCCCTCGCCCTGCTTGCCTATGTGTTGGCCAATGCGATTGCGGCCTATTCCGGCAGTTTTGCGCTGCTGCTGGTGGCGCGTTTTGTTGGCGGCACCGCCATTGCGGCGTCGCGGGTGGTGACGGTTGCGCTGGTGCGGGATTGTTTTTCGGGGCGGGCAATGGCGCAGGTGATGAGCCTTGCGTTCATGGCGTTCATGGCAGCGCCCATATTGGCGCCCGGTTTCGGGCAGGCGGTGCTGCTTGTTGCATCGTGGCGGTGGATTTTCGGCGGCATTGCGCTGGTGCTGCTGTGGTTTGTGTGGCGAATGCCCGAAACGCTTGATCCGGCTGACAGGCTGCCGCTGTCCCCGGCCAGAATTGCGCGGGGCTGGTGGCTGGCGCTCACCGACCGCTGGTCGCTTGGCTATACGCTGGCGACGACCGCGCTGATGGGTCCGCTATATGGCTTTATCAATTCAGTGCAGCAGATCGTTTCAGAAGTGCTGGGCGCCGGGCATTTGCTGGTGTTCGTCTTTGCGGGCAGTGCCCTCACCATGGCGGCGGCCAATCTGATGAACGCGCGCATCGTGATGGCGGTTGGCATGCGCCGCATTTCGCATACCGCGTTAGTCACGCTGATCGGCGTGTCGGCGGTCCACCTGGCCATCGCTGTATCGGGCCATGAGAGCTTGCTGAGCTTTGTCATTCTCCAGTCGATTGCGATGGGCTGTTTCGGGCTGGCGACGGCCAATTTTGGCGCAATGGCGATGGAGAATATGGGCGCCATCGCGGGCACTGCGTCCAGCGTTCAGGGCTTCTTGTCGGTAACTGCAGGCGCGGTGCTGGGCGCGATCATCGGCCGCGCGTTCAACGGGACCACGGTGCCGCTCTATGTCGGCTTCCTGGCGGCCGGGCTGGTGGCATTGGCGATTGTGCTAGTCGTAGAGCGCGGGCGGCTGTTCCGCACCAGTTGATGCTATCGGCCCGAGACGGCGCCGGTTGTCGCGATGGGCCGGTTGCGCACAAGCGCCGCGGTGGCCAAGCCCGGCGCCGTGCCTGATTGGCCGTTAAGGGTGATTTCGGGGCACCGGTCTGGCGCTGTTCTACTTGTCGGCGGGCGCCGCGGCGCCTAGCCTGCGGCCGTTGCTCATGGCCAAAAAAAGGAGATCGCCCGATGCGTCGCCACCTCATGCTTATAGCGCCTGCCGGGGCGCTGTTGCTGGCCAGCCTTGGGCTTGCCCAAAGTGGCACCGCTGCCACGCCTGCCAGGCATAGTGCTGATCCGGCCGCGATCATCGCGGCGCGCCAGGCCGGCTTCAAGCTCTCCGTCGCGAGTTTTCTCGGCATCAAGGCGGCGCTTGCGCGCGGCGATGACGTAAAGTCGCTGGTGCTGCCGGCAAGCGCGATTGCTGGCTGGGGGAAGGTTATTCCCACCATGTTCCCGCCGGCAAGCGCCGGGCCAACCTCCGAAGCGCTGCCCGGCGTGTGGAGCGACCGTGCCGGCTTTGAAGCAGCGGCCGTGGCAATGACCGATGCCGCCACCAAATTGGCGATGCTCGCCAAAGCGGGCGACACGGCAGGCGTTGCCGCACAGTTCGGCGAACTCGGCAAAACCTGTGGCGGCTGCCACATGAAATACCGGGTGGAAGAGAAGAAATAGCGGGTTCACGGGCGCGGCGCGGTGCTGATAGCGCGCGCCGCGCGCATCGCCTGCCTTCCGGCCAATAACGCGGCGCCCGGACCAATATCGCGGCGCCGGTGGGTTTTACGCCGCTGCGCCGCTACTCCGCCGCAATGCCTGCTTTTGAGAACATGTCGCCCTCGTCACCGGCATCCTCATTTGCTGCGGGCACGACCTTGGCCTTTTGGCGTTTGTCGAACGAGTCCCACACGTCGTTCCAGCTCCCCTTGGTCGCGCCCTTGGAATATTCGGTTGCGCGCTGTTCAAAGAAATTGGCGTGCTCCACCCCGTTCAGCAGCGGTGCGAGCCAGGGCAGGGGATGCTCGTCGATCATGTAAATGGGCTTCAGGCCAAGCTGCCCCAGCCGCCAGTCCGCAATATAGCGGATGTATTTCTTGATTTCTTTCGACGTCATCCCCGTTACGGGGCCTTGTTCAAAAGCGAGGTCGATGAACGCATCTTCCAGTCGCACGGTCGTCTGGCAGACGTCCATGATGTCGTCCTTTACTGCCTTGGTCAGGCAATTGCGCTCCTTGCAGAATTCGTGGAACAGCCGGATGATGCCTTCGCAGTGCAGGCTTTCGTCGCGCACCGACCAGCTCACGATTTGCCCCATGCCCTTCATCTTGTTGAAGCGCGGAAAGTTCATCAGCATCGCGAACGACGCAAACAACTGAAGCCCCTCAGTAAAGCCGCCGAACATCGCCAGCGTGCGGGCGATATCCTCATCGGTATCGACCGTGAATTTCTGCAGATAATCGTGCTTGTCCTTCA
Source organism: Sphingomonas sp. (assembly GCA_021732445.1). Taxonomy (GTDB): domain Bacteria; phylum Pseudomonadota; class Alphaproteobacteria; order Sphingomonadales; family Sphingomonadaceae; genus Sphingomonas. The sequence continues at coordinate 43,462 of JAKFUZ010000009.1, forward strand.
TCTCGGCATATTCGAGGAACATGCCATATTCGCTCTCCGGCATGCCAATCGTGTCGAGCAGATGCGAATAAGCGGCGATGTGTACCGTCTCCATGTTGGAGAAGGCGGCGAGCATCATCTTGATTTCAGTCGGCTTGAACACGCGGCCATATTTGTCGTGGTAGCAATCCTGCACCTCGACATCGGCCTGGGTGAAGAACCGGAAGATCTGCGTGAGCAGATTGCGCTCATGCGCCGACAGCTTCTGCGCCCAGTCACGGCAATCCTCGCCCAGCGGTACTTCCTCGGGCATCCAGTGGATCTGCTGCTGGCGCTTCCAGAAATCATAGGCCCAGGGATATTCAAAGGGCTTGTAGGTCTTGCGGGCGGAAAGAAGCGACATGGGGACTCCTATGATTTCAATCTTCAACATAAATATTTTTACTGATACCAAATACGACTATTGGACAGCCGCCGCCCGACCCGCCATGCAAGCGAGGTAAAAGTTTGCCCATGTGAGTGGTCGAATTGCCGTAGCTACTGCCCTTACCGATAGCATTGAATATGTCTTGTAGCTTGGAAGAACGAGTGATTATGACGCCGACATCGATAACTTGCAAATCAAACAGAAGACGAAAATTATTGAGATCTCGATCATAAAAAGGATCTTTGTTGTTCCACTCTACTTCAAGAGCAACCCGTCCTTTGAAGCAGTCCACACTATGTGTTGGAGACTCGGTGGCGTGACCATCAACGACGATCGATGTGGCGAACTTCCTCTCAACCCACCCTGCTTCTTTTAACGGGAACTCCAGACGTTCTACGATACTCGAACGGTTGCCGCCAGCGGCCACAACTTCGCTTCGCAGCAATCTGAAAGCTCGGAGCGCTGCCTGAATTTCAGACCATTCACTGGCACATGCGGTTGCGAGAACCCCAACGGCATTCCGCCACTCATGCACTTCATAGGCGTTAGAAATATCTGCTGGCACAAGATGGTCTGTAACCATGGCTATTCTGCCGCAACGAGTTTTGATGCGGAGTTGTGCGCGTATGTGTCCCAGGTTGGTTGATAATCACTGTCGGCCTGATTTCCCCATACGTCCCAACCTTTGCGGGCTCCGCGTGAGAATAGTTCGAGATATGGTCCGGGGCTGCATGACTCAATCAGATCATACTGCTCGTCCGGTTTGCGACTATGCTCGCGCTTGCGGGTGCCGAGATAATTTACTTGCGTTCTTCCAGCCTGCAAGGTGCGCGCATTTTTCCCGCGCACGCCAAAAAGAAGAAGCTCTGTCACGTTACGAAAATAAAAGCCCACGCCGCGTCCGTCCGAGCCGCCATCTTTACGTAGCTTATGCCAGACTAGATTTGATTTATAACTGAAGCCCCAGGCGTTCATTATACTCAGCCCTTCAGGCAACAGGGCGTTAGGAACCCATAAATACAGATGAGACGTTTCCGCCGCCAAACCGCTGACCGGGAGCTGCGCCAGTTCATCCATATTCATTGTCGGGTAGCGCGCCAAACGGCGATGTTCCGGCGCGACCTTGCCAGTCCTATTCTGAAACTGCCAAGGTGGATCGGCAAGAATTGTCTTAAACTTACGTCCAGCGGCAAAGTTATTCAGCTCGGCGGCAGCGAGATTTCCTATTGGCAAAGCAGGCACGCGTCATAATCCTTTTCGACCAATTCGACGTGCTCGAACGCGGCGTGGTTGTGGGTTTCCAAGCCGGCTGCCCGGTCGATCACTACCTCAAGTAACGGCACGCTGTCGCGCCAATAGCCGCGCCGCAGCGAGACGATGCCGGCCCACAAAAGGCCGGGGCCGGCAAGTATCAGGAAGAGGAGCATGGCAATGCTGCTCACCGCCCCGCGCCCCAGCTGGCCATGGCAGCGGCAAAGCCTGCCAGGATCACCGCAAACGCCGTCAGCATCGCGCCGGCAATGCGCCTGCCATAAACGGCGGGCTCGGTGACGGCAGGCCGGGTGAACACCCAGATCGCCGCGCACGCGAAAAGGCTGGCGACGCTCGCCATCACATGCGGCGGCGTGAACAGGGTCGCAACCGCGCTCATTTGCGCTGCCGATCGACATAGACCGTGCGGCCGCGATTGGCGCCAACGCCGAGGAACACCACGCCGATGAAATAGCCGACATTGTACCAAAGCCCGCTATTGGGCACGGCATAGACCGCCCAATCCTGCACGAAGAATGACCCAATTGCAGCGACCGGAAAGATGAATCCGTGCCACAGGCCAAGCAGAAATCCGGGCGCGCCGGGCTGCACCGTGCCCGCGGCCTGATGGGCGCACGCCGAAAGCGCCAGAGTGAGTGCGGCAAGCGCCAGATGGCGGGCCGATCGGGTCATGCACCGCCTCCTGCATCCGAAACGTCACGCCCGTGTTGTAGCATGGCGCTCCACCCAGAGGAGCATCCAAGATGGTCGACGCATCGCAGATCAAGGAACATATGGAAGTCATTGGCGCAGACGGCGTGCATGTCGGCACGGTCGACGGTGTCGAGGGAGGCCGCATCAAGCTGGCCAAGGCGGACAGCAGCGCAGGCTTTGCCGGTGAAGAACATGAAGGCCATCACCACTTCCTCTCGATGGGGCTGGTTGCCGACATTGAGGGCGAGCAGGTGCGCCTGTCCGCCAATGCCGATGTCGCGCTGATGTTTGAGGAAGACGACGACGACGACGACCACAGCGACGACGACGATGCTGGCGAGCACGACGATGACGATGACGACGACGATGATGACATGGATGACGACGATGACATGGATGACGACGACGACATGGAGGATGCAGACGATGCACCCGGCCACCATGACGAAGAAGAAAAGGCATAAATAATTCGTGCCGGCCGGGGAGACGTGATCCCCGGCCGGACGCTTTGGCGATTATGGCTCAGTTGCCAGCTTATTGGCAAGCCAGGCACTCGTCATAATCTTTTTCGGCCAGCTCGATAACAGGGGCGATGGCGGTGTTGTCCGCTTCCACGCCGCCGGCAAAGCCCGCCCGCTGGATGCTCTTGCTGCGCAGATAATAAAGCGACTTCACGCCCAGCTCCCATGCGCGGAAGTGCAGCATCAGCAAATCCCATTTCTCCACGTCTGCGGGGATGAACAGGTTGAGCGATTGTGACTGGTCGATATAGGGCGTGCGGTCGGCCGCCAGTTCAAGCAGCCAGCGCTGATCGATCTCGAAACTTGTTTTGTAACAATCCTTTTCTTCGGTGCTTAGGAAGTCGAGATGCTGCACAGAGCCGCCGCGCTCAAGAATACTGTTCCACACGCTTTCTGAATTTTTTGACTTGGCGTTGAGCAGGTTTTCCAGATGCGGGTTTTTGACCGACCAGGAGCCCGACAGCGTTTTGTGCGTGTAGATATTTGCAGGAATAGGCTCGATACAGGCCGACGCCCCGCCACAAATGATGCTGATGGACGCCGTGGGCGCAATCGCCATCTTGCACGAGAATCGCTCCATCACGCCCTGGTCAGCCGCATCGGGGCAGGCGCCGCGCTCAATGGCAAGCTGCATCGACGCCTCGTCCACCTGCGCGCGGATGTGTTTGAAGATCTTGAGGTTCCATTGCTTGGCCATCGCGCCTTCAAACGGCAGGCCACGCGCTTGCAGAAAACTGTGATAGCCCATCACGCCCAAGCCCACCGACCGCTCGCGCATGGCCGAATAGGCAGCCCGTGCCATGCCGGGTTCGGCGCGGTCGATATAATCCTGTAGCACATTGTCGAGGAAGCGCATCACATCCTCGATAAAGCCCTTGTCATCCTTCCACTCGTCCCAGGTTTCGAGGTTGAGCGACGACAGGCAGCACACGGCGGTACGATCGTTGCCGAGATGGTCGCGGCCGGTTGGCAGCGTGATTTCGGAACACAGGTTGGAGGTTGACACCTTCAGCCCGACATCGCGGTGGTGCCTGGGCATTGCCTTGTTCACATGGTCGCTGAACACGATGTATGGCTCGCCGGTCGCAAGCCGCGTTTCAACAAGCTTTTGGAACAGCGCGCGCGCATCCACCGTGCCGCGCACCGAGCCATCCTTGGGGCTTACAAGGTTCCATTCGGCGCCGTCGCGCACGGCCTCCATAAACGCATCGGGAATGAGCACGCCATGGTGCAGGTTGAGCGCCTTGCGGTTGAAATCGCCAGAAGGCTTGCGGATTTCGAGGAATTCCTCGATTTCGGGGTGGCTTACGTCAATATAGCATGCCGCCGACCCGCGCCGGAGCGAGCCTTGCGAGATTGCAAGTGTGAGCGAATCCATCACCCGCACGAACGGAATGATGCCGCTCGTCTTGCCGTTCAGCCCCACCGGTTCGCCAATGCCGCGCACCGCCCCCCAATAGGTGCCGATGCCCCCCCCGCGCGAGGCGAGCCAGACATTTTCGTTCCAGGTATCGACGATGCCTTCAAGACTGTCGGGCACCGAATTCAGATAGCAGGAAATCGGCAGGCCGCGCCCGGTGCCGCCGTTGGACAGGACGGGCGTCGCCGGCATGAACCACAGCTTGGAGATGTAATCATAAATGCGCTGGGCGTGCGCTGCATCATCGGCATAGGCCGAGGCGACCCGCACGAACAAATCCTGAAAGCTCTCGCCGGGCAGCAGATAGCGGTCGTTCAGCGTTTCCTTGCCAAAATCGGTCAGGTGCGCGTCGCGGCCGTGATCGACCTCGACAGGATAGGGCTGGGGGCGGATCGCCTTGCTGCCCCCCGCCTCGGCCGCCCTTGCCTGATCGGTCGCCGCGGCAATGCCGGTCGCCGCGGCGGCAAGCGCTGCGGCTTCTGTAACTGTGGCCATATTTGCGTCCTGCCCGTCTCTGAAATCCACCGACTCTTCCCTCCATCCACGAATCAACCGTTCTTGATCCGTTCGAATCGGGGGCGAACCCCCACGATACCATCTGGGCGGCTCATCGCGGAGAACAAAATGTGTACCCCGCGCGGCTGATGGGTAAAAGCACCATTATTCCGCGACATACTGCCGACGCCCGGAACACCAGCGCTTGGGCCACCTCCGCGAACCAACCACTATAGATTGTGGCCAAACGCCATCGCGCGCAAGACGGTAAATGACAGATTAGCGACTCGGTTCGTCGCTATTTCGACTCGGTTCACAGCATCGCCAAAATGTTGCGGCGCAGCGACGCGTGGCCTTCCGCGACGTCCAGAAATTGCAAGTCGGGTTGGCCTGAAAATTTTGCCCGGCGCACTTTGGGTAGCAAGGGTGCGGGCAGGGGTGCCGGCGGGCAGGGGTCGCGCGGGCACACGCGGCGGCGGGCGGCCCCCATAACCCGGCCCGGCCCGGCAGCGTCGCTGCGGCAGCTTTCAGCCCGCCTTGCTCAGCCGCACCTGGTCCGCCGGCGACATCAGCCGTTCGAGGTTGAAGTTCTGGGCAAATTCAATGCCTGCCTTGCCATCCTTCGACCAGCGCACCTTGGCGGGGAACATCTGGCCTTCGATCAGCTCGATCAGCAAGTCCACGTCGGTGACGTTGCGGCCAAATTCGATGCCGTCGATCATGGCGCCGGTTGACGAGATGTTGCGGATGCGCACCTCGCCGCGCGCGCCGCCCACTTCGAGCATGGCCGAGCGTATCATCGACGAGCGCTGGCTGCGGCTGACCTTGAAGCCTTGTGGGCGGGCAATGCCGCCATCCTGGCTCAGCGTTTCGAGCAGTTCTTCGAGCCGGGCCGGCTTGCCATAGACAAAGCCCTGGATATGCGAACAGCCAAGCTCGCGGATGAGCTGGATTTCGTCTTGCGCCTCGACGCCTTCGGCCGTTGTTTCCATCCCAAGCGTTTCGGCAAGCGTGACGATGGCGCGGGTGATCGCGGTGTTGCGGCTGCCGGGAATCGCCGCGCCGCGGACAAAGCTCTGGTCGATCTTGATCTTGTCGAAAGGCGCATTCTTCAAATAGCCAAGCGACGAATAGCCGGTGCCGAAATCGTCAAGCGCCAGCCGCACGCCAAGCCCGTGCAGCGCCTTGAACATCTGGTCGGTTGAGGCAGATTCGTCGAGGAACACGCCTTCGGTGATTTCCAGCTCCAGCCGCCCCGGCGCAATGCCCGATTTGGCCAGCGCATTGGTGACAAGCACCGGCAGTGCCGGGTTGGCAAATTGGATTGGCGACACATTGACCGCCACGCGAATGTGCCTTGGCCACCGCGCCGCATCAAGGCAGGCCGTGCGCAACACCCATTCGCCAATCGACTCGATCAGGCCGCAATCCTCTGCCACCGGCACGAAATCGGCCGGCGATATATAGCCTCGCGTCGGGTGCTCCCACCGCAGCAATGCTTCATAGCCGACAATCTTGGCGCTTTTGGTGCAGACAACCGGCTGATACACAAGGTGGAACTGGTTTTGCACCAGCGCATGGCGCAAGTCATCCTCCAGTTGTTTGCGGTTTTGCGCGCCGTGGAGCAGTTCTTCGCGATAAAAGCGGTGGATGCCGCGCCCGTCGGCCTTGGCCGCGTACAGCGCAAGATCGGCATTGCGGATGAGGGTCTCCGAATCGGCGCCGTCGGCCGGGGCAATCGCCACGCCTACCGAACAGCCAATCGTAACCGTTGCGCCATCAATCGCATAAGGGTGGGACAGCGAGGCGATGACGTTTCGGGCAAGGTCTGACAGGGTGTCCACGTTGCTCTCGCCGGGGAGCACGACCTGAAATTCGTCGCCGCCCAGCCGGCCGACCAGCCCGGCATCGCCAATGCTGCGCATCAGCCGCTGCGCCACCTGTTTTAGCAGGGCATCGCCCACCTGGTGGCCAAGCGTGTCATTCACGGCCTTGAACCGGTCAAGATCGAGCAGGAACAGCGCGGTCGGCCGGTATGGGGCGTTGGGCTGGTTGAGCGACTGGTCAAGCGAGGCGCGCATGCGCGGGCGGTTGGCAAGTCCGGTCAGCCCGTCGAACAGGGCCAGCCGCGTTATCTCGGCATCAGCCCGGCGCTTTTCCGTAAGATCAGCGCCGCTGCCGATAAACCCTTGAAACCGCCCTGCCGCATCAAGCACCGGCCGTCCGGAAATGGACCACCAGCGGTCAATCGTTGCAAGCTTGACCGGGCGAACGGTGTAATCGGAAAAGCCCGTGCGCGACGACATGTGGAACCCCAGTGTCCGCTCGGTGCCCGGTGCCGCACCGTCCATTTGCAAAAGCGCGGTCAGGGGCCGCCCGATTGCCGGCAAATTGGGCTCGCTCAGCGATTCGGCCACCTTGTCGGACAGATAGATGAGGTGGCCGTTGCTGTCGGTTTGCCAGAACCAGCCGGTGCCCTGCGCTTCAAATTCGTGAACCAGCTTGGCGGCCAGCTTGCCCGTGCCATGGGCGTTGAAATCGGTATGGGCGTGGTCAAGGTCGAGCATTGCCAGATGCCGGATGGCAACGGCCAGCGCCACCAGGCAGCCAAGGCCGATCTGCGTTGCCGTACCAAACCCGCTCAACACCCAGAGCATGACCCACAAGGCGGCAGCAAAGGCCGACAGCGCCGCACGCATCGCATGGAGGACGGTAGCGGTGATTCCGATTGCACAGGCAACCGCGACAAACGCGGCGAGCTGCCAGCGGCCCAGCGGCAATGCGCTTGCATCCCACAGCATCAGCATCAGCAGGCCTGCCTGGACCGCGCCATAGAACATCGCGAGGTGAATGTGCCGGCGCGGCGGCAAGTCGCGCATGGGCGGCAGCACCAGCACCGCCAGCGCCGCGATACCGGCGCCAACCAGCAGCACGCCGGCAAGGGTGGCGCGCAGCCGCAAATCGCCACTGCTCGCGATCCACGCGACATAGCCAAGCGTGGCCGCCGCGCAAAGCTGGACGATCAGGGCAATGGGCCAGCCTGCCGCGACTTGCCGGCGCTGGGCCGCAAAATCTACGATATCGTTCAGCGCGGCGCGGCGGCTCAGCCCCAACGCGCCAAGCAACGTGCCGCGCTGCGTCGCCGCATTGATGCTGATGCCCCGGTTGTCGATCTGTCCCATGCCACCTGTCATAGGGTCTGCCGCTTCACATCCGGTAGCTGAACAGGCTTAACAAGTTGCTGATTGCCCATGGGTGCAGTCAGGCCTTGGCCGGCAGGCGAACCACATTTATGGCAAGCGCTGCACCCAGGAATTTTCGCGCAGGAGCCAACCGCACATGCCCGCCGCCGCAACCGTCGCCATCCGCGAGGCTGATCTTGTCGACAGCATTGCCGATGCGCTCCAGTTCATCAGCTATTACCACCCGATGGACTATATTCGCGCGCTTGGCGCTGCCTACGCCGCCGAACAAAGTCCCGCGGCCAAGGACGCGATCGCGCAAATTCTCACCAATTCACGAATGTGTGCCGAGGGGCACCGGCCGATCTGCCAGGATACCGGCATCGTCACCATATTCGTGAAATGGGGGCAGGATTGCCGGCTGGAAAGCACAAGGTCACTTCAGGATGTGGTCGATGAAGGCGTGCGCCGCGCCTATCTCAACCCGGAAAACAAGTTGCGCGCCTCCATCCTTGCTGACCCCGCCTTCACGCGCCGCAACACCCGCGACAACACGCCAAGCGTGCTCCATGTCGAGCTGGTGCCCGGCAACACCGTTTCCATCGACGTTGCGGCCAAGGGTGGCGGCTCGGAGAACAAGTCGAAGTTCAAGATGATGAACCCAAGCGATTCCATCGTTGACTGGGTGCTTGAAACCGTGCCGCAAATGGGCGCGGGCTGGTGCCCGCCGGGCATGCTCGGCATTGGCATTGGCGGCACGGCGGAAAAGGCGATGCTGCTGGCCAAGCAAAGCCTGATGGGTGCCATCGACATGGGCCAGTTAAAGCAGCGCGGGCCCGTAAACGACATTGAAGCGCTGCGCATAGAGTTGTTCGACAAGGTAAATGCGCTTGGCATCGGCGCGCAGGGGCTGGGCGGCCTGTCCACCATTCTCGACGTGAAGATCCTCGACTGGCCAACGCATGCCGCTTCCAAACCGGTTGCCATGATCCCCAATTGCGCCGCGACCCGGCACGCGCATTTCACGCTCGACGGCACTGGCCCGGCCTATCTTGAGGCGCCTCGGCTGAGCGACTGGCCCGACGTCAACTGGATGCCCGACAAGGCGGCGATCCGCGTTGATCTCGATATGTTGACGCCCGAGATGGTACAGAGCTGGAAGCAGGGCGACCGGCTGCTGCTCAACGGCAAGATGCTGACCGGGCGTGATGCGGCGCACAAGCGCATCGCCGACATGCTGGCGCGGGGTGAGCCGCTGCCCGTGGAATTTGCCGGCCGCGTGATTTATTATGTCGGCCCGGTTGATCCCGTCGGCACTGAGGTTGTCGGCCCGGCCGGCCCGACCACGGCCACCCGGATGGACAAGTTCACCCGCATGATGCTGGACCAGGGGTTGCTCGCCATGGTTGGCAAGGCCGAGCGCGGGCCGGCCGCGGTGGAGGCTATTCGCGACCACCAATCGGCATATCTCATGGCGGTTGGCGGCGCTGCCTATCTGGTCGCCCGCGCGATCAAAGGATCACGCGTCGTCGGCTTCGCTGACCTTGGCATGGAAGCGATTTATGAGTTTGAGGTCAGCGATTTTCCCGTCACGGTCGCGGTTGATTCAACCGGCGCCAATGTCCACGCGCTTGCGCCGCTTGTGTGGCGCGAAAAGATCGCGCGGGAAAAATTGCTGGCATAGCGCGCGCGGTCGCAAGACCGGGCGGTTGCCCAAGAAGCACGCAGCCACAGCACCTGCGGTGCATATGGCGCGGCGCATCGGCCGCTGTGCGGCAGCGCCTCTACCGGGTAGTCAGTACACGGTAGCTCCACGGCGCCAGCGCGACGCTTGCCTGTTCGGGAATCGTCACGGCGCGGCCGGTTTCCCAATCCGTGTAGCGGCCGGCCGACGGACCGTCGCCAAGCGTAACCATTTGCGCCTCGGCCGACATGTTGAACAGCGCAAGGATCTTGTCGCCGCCCTTGTGCCGCACAAAGCTCAGCACCTTGTTCGGCGCTGAATTCACCACCGGAACCATCCGCGCCCCCCAGTCGCCGTTCCACAGCGCCGGATGTGCCTTTTTCAGCTCGATCAGCCGCTTGAACAAGGCGCCATTGGGGTGATCGCGCCACATGATCGGGTCGCGCTCGAAAAATGCCAGGCGTTTGGTGTTGCCCGCTTCCTGCCCGTTATAGATGAGCGGAATGCCTTCCGACACAAAAGTCAGCACCATCGTGTTCGCAAGGTTGGGGCCGAACCGCTCAAACTCGGTGCCTTCCCATGAATTTTTGTCATGGTTGCTGGTGAACAGCATCCGCATGGCGCCAAGCGGCCAGGCGCCGTCGTTCCAGGCATAATAACCGTTCAACGCATCCGGCCCGGCGCGCCCGCTGCCGATTTCGTGCATCGGGCCTTCCCAGCTCCACGCATAGGTCGCGTCGAACGCGCGGCGGTGAAGTTCGGGATATTCCCACTCGGCCAACATGAACACGGGTTTGATGGCGTCCAGCTCCGCGCGGGCATTTTCCCAGAAGTCGATGGGGACCATGCCGGCCACGTCGCAGCGATAGCCGTCGATCCCGACTTCCCTGACCCAATATTTGAGCGCGCCGGTCATATATTGGCGCAAGGCCGGCTTGCTGTAGTCAAAGTCGATAATGTCGGCCCAGTCCCACCACGTGCTTGGGTGGAAGGCGCCTTTCCAGTCATGCTCATACCAGTCGGGATGGTCGCTCGTCAGCTTGTTGTCCCACGCGGAATGGTTTGCCACCCAGTCGAGGATGACATGCATGCCGAGCTTGTGCGCTGCGGTCACAAAGGATTTGAGGTCGGCGAGCGTGCCGAAATCGGGGTTCACCGCATAATAATCGCGCACCGAATATGGGCTGCCGAGCCCGCCCTTGCGGTTCTTTTCGCCAATCGGGTGGATGGGCATCAGCCACAATATGTCAACGCCCAATGCCTTGAGCCGGGGCAACTGCTTTTCGGCCGACGCGAAAGTGCCTTCCGGCGTGAACTGGCGGGTGTTTATCTGATAGAGCACGGCGTCGCGGCTCCACGCCGGGTGCTTCAACTCGACATAGGGCTTGGGCGTGTAGCGGGCCGGGATGGCGATGGCGGTCCTGGGGCTCGCATGTGCGGCACCCGCCAGCCCAACCGCCAGCAATACAGCGGCAATGCTGCTGAAAATCCGCATGTCTGCCTCTCCTTGTTTCCGTTGCCGCCAGACTGTCGCCTGGTGGCGGCGATGGGAAGCGGGCAACGTTGCGAATACGTATGTGGCCGTGCGCCCGTCAGGCCCCGGCGAGCGCCATGATGGCCGCCCATTCGGCGTCGGTCACCGGCGACACCGACAGCCGCGACTGGCGGATCATCCGCAGTTCAGCCAGCCGGGGGTCCGCTTTCATGGTCGCCAGGGTGACCGGTTGGGGCAGCGGGCCAACCATCTCGACCTCGACCGACACCCATTTGGGGTCGGTCGGGTCGGGGGCGGCGGCGCGCGTCACCCGGGCGATGCCGACCGCCTCTTTGCCCTCGTTGGAGTGATAGAAAATGAGCGAGTCGCCCGGCTCCATCGCCCGCAGGTTAATGGCGGCGGTGGCGTTCTTCACGCCGGTCCATTCCGTGCGGCCCTCGGCCACGAATTGGTCCCAGCTATAGGCGGAGGGTTCCGACCGGATCAGCCAATAGGCCATGATGCCACCCCGCCATAGAGGCCGTACAAAGTTAAACCCTTCATTAATGCTCCATTCCGCGTCCGTTCAGTGCGACTCGCTTATCCGCTTATGCCATGCTCACAACGCCATGTGCAGGCCGAAGGGGCAGCTCGACCGAAAGGAATTTGGTATGACGACTATGTTGAAAAGAGCCGGTCTGGGTGTTGCTCTCGCCGCGACCGCGTTCGCCGCTACAGGCCCCGCCGAGGCGCAATATTATAACGGGCATGACAATCATCACCGGCATGGCGACGGCACCGGCACGGCGGTGGTCGCGGGCATTGCGGGGCTCGCTATTGGCGCCGCAATAGCAAGCAACGCGGGGCACCATGGCGGCTACCGCGACCGGTTCTATTACGACCGTGGTTATAATAATGGCGGTTATTATTATCGCAACTACAATAACAATTATTACAATAATTATGATCGCAGCTATTATAATAATTATTACCGCGATCGTGCTTATTATCCGCGCCAGCGTTATTATGATTATGACCGGGACGATTATCGGCAGCGCTGCTATACCGAACGTCGCTATGATCCCTATTATGACCGGACCGTGAAGATCAAGGTCTGCCGATAGGCGTTGACGGCACCCTGGCGGGCGGCGCGACTTTTTTCACGGTCGCGCTGCCTGCTTTGACGCTGGCCTCTGGCATTTCGCGTCGCATTGCGCCAAGAGCAGCGCCCATGAGCGATACACCCCCGGACCGGCTCTCGGTAAACCCGCGCAGCCCCTTTTTCGACCAATCCTGCCTTGAGCGCGGCATTGGCATCCGTTTCAAATCCGTTGTGCGCCACGATGTCGAGGAATATTGCCTGTCCGAAGGCTGGGTGCGGGTGTCGCTCGGCAAAAAAGTGGATCGCCACGGCCAGCCGCTGACGCTGAAGCTCTCGGGCCCGGTCGAGGCATGGTTCGAGCGCCCCGCTGAGGATGCAGATGCAAGCGGGGCGGCAGCCGGCGCCTAGGGCGTGCGGCGGCTGTTTGCGAACTTTTCCAGCCAGTTTATCGCAAAGGCAAGGATCGGCGAGGCGTCGACGAGCAGTGCGTCGGCTGCCCCCACTTTGCCCTGCAACCCTGCGCCGGTGGCAACGAAATCTGCCACGACCTGCGCGAAATAATCGTCGGGCAGGCCGGCGATTATCGCTTCTGTGCCTTCATATTCTTCGGTCATCCGCCATATCGTGCGCGAGTCAGAGCGGTGCGGCACTTCAAGGCGCACCACGCGCTTGTCTGGCACATCGGCCAGATGTTCGGCATGGTGCAACGGGGTCATTGTTTCCCATGTGCAGGTTGCTGAAATGGTTATCGAAAGATGTTCGGCATGGTGCAACGGGGTCATTGTTTCCCACGGCGCGCCAATCATCAGCACGCGGCCCTGTATCTCGGCCAATTTGGCCAGCGGCGAGCCCGGGCCATAGCCATAGTCGAGCGGCTGATTGTCTGTCAGCCATGCTGCCCGGGCGCCTAGCGCCGCCACGCTGCAATTGGGGTTCGCACTGCGCCGCGCGCCCGGCGTGGTGCGAACAAATTCAGCAATTGCGCCATTGTCGCGCATTGCCCGCGATGTCGCCGGGTCGAAGGGCGGGATGTGCGGTTTCCACGTCGCCGGTACGCAGCCATTTTCATCGAGCAGCTCATCATCATAGGCGGTTTCCCAATCGGTCGCCACCATGAGCGTGCCGTTTGCGCCAATGACATCGCCAATCGCGGCGATCAGCGCGTCGGGTCCATCGAGCAACGGGCCAATCGCGCGCATCCCGGCATGAGCCATCACCGTATCGTCCTGATGCAGCCCAAGCGCCCGCAAATCGGCCGAGAGCCGCGCACGTGTCAGCCGGTTTGTCGTCAGCATGGCGAGGTGCCTAGTGCACGAACCGCGCGACGACGTCGCGATAGCTGCGGCTGACCTTCACTTGCGCGCCCGAGCCCAGCACCAGAAAGCATTCGCCATTGGTGTGCGGCTTGACCTCTTTGACCAGATCGAGGTTGACGATGGTTGAGCGGTGCACCCGCTGGAACCGCCGCGGGTCGAGCCGCTTTTCCAGATCCTTCATCGTTTCGCGCAGGATGAGCGTGTTGTCGCCCGTCTGGATGCACATGTAATCGCCGGCGGCGTCAATCCGCTCGATCGTATCGACATCGACGCGAAAAATCTGCCCGCGATCCTTGATGTTGATGAGCTTTTCAAAGCGGTTGGCTGCGGGCGTCTCGGTGCTTTCGGCAAGATTTTCCACCGAATCGGGCGCGACCTCGGCCAGCACTTCCTTCAGCCGGTCAACTTCTTCCGCGCCGCGCTTTTCGGCCATGCGCCGGCGCACAAGGTCGAGCGTGTCGCCAAGCCGGCCTTCTTCAACCGGCTTCATCAGATAATCGGTTGCCTGCGCGTCAAACGCGCGGACGGCATGGTCGGAATAGGCGGTTACGAACACGAACAGGGGCGGCTCAATGTCCAAAAGCCCCTGCACCACTGAAAACCCGTCAAAGCCGGGCATCTGAATGTCGAGAAACACCAGATCGGGCTTGTGCGTCTTGATCGCGCGGATGGCCTCGCGGCCATTGACGCAGCGTTCGATGATTTCGACATCGTCATGCGCCTGAAGTCGCAGTTCCAGCCCCTGAATGGCCAGCGGTTCGTCATCAACCAGTATCGTGCGGATTGTCATGCTGCCTCCCTTGCCGGCTCGTCGAGCTGGAATGGAATGTCGATCTCTACCCTGAATCCGCCCCCTGGTGTTGATCGCGTTTCAAAACGGTGTTGCGGCCCAAATGCCTGCGCCAGCCGATCCCTGATATTGGCAAGCCCCACACCGGTTGAAAGGCTGGCCCTGCTTTTTTGTTGCCGCAACCCCGGCCCGGTATCCGACACGATGATCTGCACCCAATCGCCGTCCAGTTGCGCGCTGACGTTGATTTCGGCGCCATCCTCCTGCGGCGTCACCGCATATTTGATCGCATTTTCGACGAGCGGTTGCAGCAGCAGCGAGGGCAGCCGGGCTTTGGCGCAGCGCGGATCAATCGAAAAGCTGGGCCGCAGCCGTGCCTCGAAGCGCATCTTTTCAATCTCGAGATAGAGCTTCAGTGTTTCCACTTCCTGGGCAATCGTCACATGCGCGGTTGGCTCGTTGGCAAGCGTGTAGCGAAGGAACGAGGACAGGCGGCTGAGCATGGCATTTGCCCGCTCGGTTTGCTTCAACAGCACCAGCGTCGAAATGGAATTGAGGGTGTTGAACAGGAAATGCGGGTTCAGTTGATAGCGCAGCATGGCCAGTTGGGCCGTCGAGGCCTGGTTGCCGAGCTTTTCGAGCTGGTCGATCTGATCTTCGATGATGAGGTAGAAATTGATGCCAAAATATAACGCTGACCAGCCCGACAGCACCGTGAAATTGAGGAAGATGGTGCCCAGCACCAGCGTGAGATTAATGCCGTTCCCCTCGCGGTTCATCAGCGAAAAGGCAAAAGCGTCGAGCACTGCATAAAGCGCGGTTGCCACGATCAGCGTGAGCACGCTGAGTGCCCCGCCGCTGATCCGCGGCAGCTTGCGATAAGACCCATATAGCGCCGACAGCAGCAAGGTGATGCAATAGCCGATGATCGATTCGACCAGGATTGGCACGATGCCGGCCAGCGTCAGCCCGTTGGAAATGCTCGAAACGCTGCGCAGCAGGAGATAGCCGGTCCACCCCGCCGCCTGCAACAGCCAGAACGCGCGGTTCTTCTGCTCGAAAAACGGGCGGGAAAACAATGCGGGCGTTGCTTGCGGCAGAATGGCAGGCAATTTGCGCGGGCCCCGCTGCTGGGCCTGATGGGTGGTGGGCGCGGTTGGCATCGCAGACTGTCCTACACGGCTGTCATTGCCGGGCAAAGCGGCCTATCATTTCCGCCGGACAAAAGGAGAGACTAAATGGCTGACAGCCCCGATCCGGTGGACGCGACAGCGCGCGCGCGTTTTTCTGTAATGACGGAGGGCACACAGGCTGACTGGGCGATCATCGCGCATCATTTTCGTGATTTCTCAAAGGGATTGCCAGCGCGCGTGCTTACGCATCTGCAATTGCTGGAGGGTGATTATGGCGGCTTTCCGGTCGACCGGCTGGAGCATTCGCTGCAAACCGCGACTCGCGCTCACCGCGACGGGCGCGACGAGGCCTATGTCGTGATGGCGCTGCTCCATGACATTGGCGATACGCTCGGCAGCTTCAACCATCCGGAAATCGGCGCAGCGATGCTCCGCCCCTTTGTGTCGGAAGAGCTCCACTGGATTGCCAACACCCATGGCGTTTTCCAGGGCTATTATTATTTTCATCATCTCGGCATGGACCGCGACCTGCGCGAGCAGCACCGCGGCCACCCGCATTTTGAAGCCTGCGCCGAATTTTGCGAAAAATACGATCAGGCCGCGTTCGACCCGGCTTATGAAAGCGCCCCGCTTTCCTTCTTCGAACCAATGGTTGCGCGCGTGATGGCGCGGCCCATCAACAGCATTTACGCCAAGGTCGCCGAATAAGCAGGGCGCTGCTGATATTTGCCGGCGTCGCGCGCCGGCAGATAAGCCGCCCCTAAAGCCACCCCGGACAAGAAAAAACCGCCGCCCCTGCTGAGGGGACGGCGGCTTTTTTCGTAGCGAAGGCGCGCTTAGAAGGTGAAACGGGCGCCCAGACGAATGAAGAAGGTCGACGCGTTGAAGTTCGGCGCCAAATTCGTGTTTGGATCACGAAACAAAGAATAGCGGTACTGCGCGCAGGTCTGTGCCGAATTGGTGTTCACAACGCCCGCGCCAGGCGTCGTTCCGGTCGGCACGGCCTGGCTCAGACACTGAACACTCACCACGGCCGCCGAGCCGATCTGCCGCAGCCCGCCCCAGTTGCTGTTAATCAGGTTGGGCAGATTGTTGATGTCGGCAAACACGGCAATCCGCGACTTTCCGACAAACAGCGGCACCTCTTGTTCCAGATGCAGGTCGATACGCGTCACGGCACGGTTGCGGGCGATGTTCTTCGCGGCAATCCCGCCGCGATAGTTGCGCAGCTGCGTGTTGTTGATGAGCGCGTCAAGCGAGCTTTGCGTGGTTGCATTGTCATAGCTGACAAGAGGATCGTTCGCGCCCGTTGGCACGTAGAGCAGGTTCGACGGCGCGTTCCCCGTCAACACCGTACCAAACACCGCCGACCGGGTGTTCACGTTGTCGAGGAACAAAAAGCTGTAGGGGTTGCCCGCGCGGGTTTCACCGAACAGCTGAATCACGGTGCGATAGTCTTTGTAGAACGCGTGGTCATAGCCAATGCCGTACTTGAACTGCCACTTCGTCTGGTTGTCCGACGTGCCGAGGACCGGCCGGTTCGGGTCGGCAAAGGTCTGGAAGCGATAGTTTGAGTTCGGCGTGGAAGCGCTTGCGCTGCCCACGTCACGGACATCCTGGAGAATATACGCGCCGTTAAGCGACAGGCCGAAGTCGAACGTCTTGTCGAAGCGGACAACACCGATATGGCTGCGGCCGCCCTTGGTATTGATTGTCAGGACGTCCCAATTGTTGTCGCTGAACGCAATGCGGCCGGTGTACCGCGGGCGACCATCGGGGAGGAAGCCGATCTGGATCGAGCGGACATCGGTAAAGGAAACGTCGTTACGCGTTTTTGAGAACAGATAGTCTGCCCCGAAGTGGATGCCGAAAAAGTCCCATTCGCCGGAAAGCGTCGCCTTGATCGAGCTTGGTGGCGTAAAGTTTTGGGCCAGTTCGGCAGTGTTGGTCGTTGCCGATGCGGTTCCTCCCTGCGCGAACTGCGTCAGCAGCGGATTGACGTTGGCGCCGATGTTGTTGAGCGCCGCCGCACAGACTGCCGCTGTCAAATTCGCAGGGCCTGTGCAGCCCGGCGCCGCCGCCGAGCGCGTGATGGTCAGCGCGTTGGTGGTTGCCGTGTTCGAGTAGCTGTTCGACAGATAGATGTCAGGATTGCCGCCCGCCAGAATGCCGGCGCCGCCATGGATGCGCAGCGTGGGGGTTACTTTCCAGTCGGCGCTGAAGCGCGGCTCGAAGGTTTGCAGGCCCTTATAGGTCTTGGTGTTGGGGAAGCCTGTACGGTCCGTGAACGCCTGGTTGAAAACGGGCGTGCCGTCTTGCGCATAAACGTTCCAGCGGAAGCCATAGGTAAGGGTCAGCCCCGGCAGCGGGCGCCAATCGTCCTGAAGACCGACCGAAATTTCATCATAGCGGAAGTTCGCGGCTGCGCCGTTCACCCCGGGGACGATGACAGCGGCATATTGTATCTGGTTCGCGTTGCCAGCCTGAAAGTCAGCGAGCGAGTCGAAATAATAGCTGCCCAGGCTGTTTGGCACGAAGTTGTTGAAGGTCGCGTTGCGAGAGAATTCGGCCAGCAATTTCAGTTCATGGTTATTCAGATTGAGCCGGCCCAGGAACGACCCGCCATAGCTATCGGTCGACAGCGTATTGGTCTGGCGGAAATTGTCTGGCCCAAAAAAGATGCGCGGCGTGCCAGTCGAGCAGCCGGTTGCCGACGACGTGTTGGCGCCGCCAGCGGGAGTCGTTGTGTTGGTCGGGTCCTGACAAACCTGGAACTGCGAGCTGGTGCGTCCGCCCAGCGGTTCCTGGCCGCGTCCATAGCTCTTGTAGCTGAAACGGACTTCGGTCGACAATGTGCTCGACCAGGTCGAGTTCAACTGCACGATGCCGGCGCGGAGCAATTCGGTCAGAAAATAGGAGTTCGAGCTGAGCCCGTAGGACGGCGTGGTGCCGGACGTCGACGTATTGTTCGGGCTGATAAGCGAATCATAGGCATTAATATACGAAATCGAGAGCCGGTGACCGTCGACGACGTTCCAGTCGAGCCGGGTCGAGAATTTCTCGTCCAGGCGCTGGTTAATGCGCAAAACATTTCCATAAGCCGCGCCGGTAATGCCGTAGCGCGGGGCGGCGGCCAAAGTGCCCAGGGCGGTGACTTGGCCCAGTGTCAGCCCAGGAATGCTTTCCGGCTGCGTGCCAAAGGCGCGCGGATCGGTGTTCTTTTCATAGGAGAACGCCAGGAACAGGCGGTCCTTCAGGATCGGCCCTGCAATCGTCGCGCCATAGGTTTCCGACTTGAATTTCGGCAGTGTGAGGCGAGTGGTTCCGATGGTGTCGCCCGACAGACCGTCGGTATTCTGCGAGTAAAATCCGGTCAGGAACAGTTTGTTCGTCCCCGAGCGCAGCACCGCGTCGACAACGCCGCCCTGATAGTTGGTCTGGCGAATGTCGAAATTCGCCGCCGAGGTTGAGACCTGCCCAAGCGCGTCAAACGGCACCGGGCCGCGATTGGTCGGGCTGGCGTCCTGGTTGAGGCCGAAATTGTCGCCAACGGTCACGCCGTTGATGGTGAAGCGGTTAAAGCGCGGGTTGACACCGGCGAAACGGACAGCGCCGCCGCGATCGGTCGCGTTGCCAAGGTCAAAAGTGGCAAACGGGTCGCGCCGTTCGATGTCGCGAATGTCGCGGTTGACCGAGGCGACCTTTGAGATGTCGTATGCGTCAAGCGTCGTCTGCACGCCCTTTGACGCATTGCCTGCGCCGCGAATGGAGCTGGCGGTAACCACGATGTCGCCGGCGCCTTCGGCTTCGGCCAGGCTGATCGGCAAGTCATAGGCCTGCTGCACGACCGTGAAGATGTCGGTCACGCTGGTGTTGCCCTCGGCGCTGGTCACATCGACCGTGTAGGGTCCGCCTGCGCGCAGGCCGGGGAGCGAGAATGCGCCGTCAGCGCCGGTTGTCGTTGTCGAGCGCGTGCCGGAATTCACATCGGTTGCAACAATCGTTGCCCCAGCCACAGGGGCGTCGCCCTTGGTGACAGTACCACGGATAATCGACGTTGTTTCCTGCGCGCTGGCGGCGGCAGGAACCATGAGCGCAGCAATAGCCGCGCCGAAAAATAGGTTGTTACGCATGGCTTTCCCCTTGGAACGAATCGAACGCTCGTTGCACGGTGACTTTCACCGTCTGGAAATGCCCATGCCCCCGGTTTATTTCCGTTCAATGACAGGAACGCCGGGACGCCGCCCTGGCAATATTCGCTTATGCTGCGTTGCAAAAAAGCATCACCCGGCGGGATGCCACGCCCGGTGCCTGCCAGGCAGTCGCGGGTTGTGGGTCAGCCGGCCTTCCATTCGCTGTGCCCGGTTCTGATCGTGGCGAGCAGCAGCGCATAGCGATCATCGGCAATGGGGCGGGTGAACCAGCCGCCCATGCAACCGGTGAGCGCCCATGCCACCTGGCCTTCGACCTCGCCGACAATCGGCAGCAACAGCCGCAGCATGTCGCCGCGCACAACGTTTGCGCCCGACCGGATGTTAAAGCCCAGTGGCGACAGGTCGACAACGCGCACCTGGCGCCTTTCCCGGCCGTGCAGCGTGCACATTGTCATGAAGTCAACCTCGTCGCGCACGACCTGGCGGCGCTGGCGCGATTGATCGAGATATGTCGATAACTTGCCTAACATCATTGATTCCCCACTAACCCCCGCAATGTGATGTTACGCCCGCGACACCGCAAAAAGTGTAAACGAAAGCGGCAGATAGCTCCAAAATGGAATAATCGGATTGACAGAGCTATTGGCGGCGTTTTGCGCTTGCTGCCGGGCTTTTTTGGGCCAAATCTGCGGCTTAGCCTGCCGCGCTGACGATGGCGCGCCAGCCGGCTTCGTCGATTATCGCGATGCCAAGCTCGGCGGCTTTCTTAAGTTTTGACCCCGCCCCGGGGCCTGCGACGATAAGGTCTGTCCTCGCCGATACCGAGCCTGCGACTCGGGCGCCCAGCGCTTCGGCCTGCGCCTTGGCCTCGTCGCGGCTCAGCGTTTCGAGGGTGCCCGTGAACACCACCGCCTTGCCGCTGATGGCCGATGGGCGGACCGTGCTGGCAAAGGGCGCAGGCGTTACTTCGCTGAGCAAATCGGCCCATGCTGCCCGGTTGTGCTCCTCGCGGAAGAAATCGACCAGCGCCCGGGCGACAACCGGGCCGATGCCGTCAACCGCGGTAAGCTCGGCCATCGCGCTGGCGTCGCCGGCGGCACGGGTGGCGACATCGGCCACCGCATCCACGGTCTTGAACGCCTTTGCGAGATCGCGCGCCGTAACCGCGCCAACATGGCGGATGCCAAGCGCAAACAGGAAACGGGCAGGGTCGGGCGTGCGCTTGTCCTCAATCGCGCCCAGCAGATTGTCAACCGATGTTTCGGCCCAGCGCTCGCGGGCGACAAGCGCGTCGCGCTTTTCGCGCAGCCGGAAGATGTCGGCCGGCGCGTGGAGCAGGCCGTCCCTGAAAAACGCCTCCACGCTCGTCGCGCCAAGCCCGTCAATGTCCATCGCCGCGCGGCTGGCGAAATGGCGCAGCCGCTCCACGCGCTGGGCGGGGCAGATGAGCCCGCCGGTGCAGCGGATGTCGACCTCGCCTTCCTCGCGCACCGCATCCGACCCGCATTCGGGGCAATGGGCGGGAAACGGCCAGGCGCCACGCGCCTCGTCGCGCGAGAGGTTTTCGGCGATTTGCGGAATGACGTCGCCGGCGCGCTGCACCACCACCTGATCGCCTGGCCAAACATTGAGCCGCGCAATCTCGTCACCATTGTGGAGCGTTGCGTTGGTGACGACGACACCGCCCACCGTGACGGGCGAAAGCCGCGCAACCGGCGTGAGCTTGCCGGTGCGCCCGACCTGAATGTCGATCCGCTCCAGAATGGTCTGCGCGCGCTCGGCCGGAAATTTGTGCGCAATGGCCCATCGCGGCGCCTTGGCCACGGCCCCAAGCCGCGCCTGCCAGTCAAGCCGGTCAACCTTATATACCACGCCATCGATGTCGAACGGGAGCGCCGCGCGCGCTGCCTCGATGGCGCGGTATTGCGCAAGCGCCGCCGCCACCGTCTCGACCCGCACCAGCCGGTCGCTCACCGGCAGGCCAAAGCCCGCAATTGCCGCCATCACGCTCAATTGCGTGTCGCCGGGCACGGCATTCACCTCGCCCCAGCCATGCGCCAGGAATCGCAAAGGCCGGCTGGCGGTAACATTTGCATCCTTTTGCCGCAGCGATCCGGCGGCGGCGTTGCGCGGATTGGCGAACTGGCGGGCCTTATCCGGCGTTTCAGCCTCGGCGAGCAACCGGGCGTTGAGCAGCGCAAAATCGGCCTTGGCCATATAAACTTCGCCGCGCACCTCGAACGCGTTCGGGGCATTGCCCTGAAGCATCGCTGGAATATCAGCGATGGTGCGCGCATTGGCCGTCACATCCTCCCCCACGGTGCCATCGCCGCGCGTGAGCGCCTGCACCAGCCGCCCGCCCTCATAGCGCAGCGAGCAGGACAGCCCGTCAATCTTGGGCTCGGCGGTAAGCGCCACCTCGGCATCGTCGGCAAGGCTCAGAAACCGCCGGACCCGGGCGACGAACTCGGCGATGTCATCATCGGAAAAACCATTGTCGAGGCTCATCATCGCGCGGGCATGCGCCACCTTGGCAAGGTGCGCGGCCGGGGCGGCGCCTATCTTCAGGCTGGGCGAATCCGGGCGGACAAGGTGGGGATAGGCCGCCTCAATGGCCGCATTGCGGTGCACCAGGGCATCAAAGGCGGCATCCGACAGCTCAGGCGCGTCCTGGCTGTGGTAAAGCATATTGTGGTGGGCGATTTCGGCGGCGAGCCGGGCCAGCTCAGCGGCTGCCCCGGCCTCGCTTGCCGGCAGGTCGGGCGCCGGGCTCACGCCGCCTCCAACAGGCGCAGCGCCTGCGCGCGCGCTTCCTGCGTGATGTGCGCACCCGACAGCATCCGCGCAATCTCCTCGGCTCTCGCGCCCTTGTCGAGCGTGTTAACGCCGGTGCGGGTAACGAGGCCATCATTGCGCTTGGCGATCAGCAGATGCTGGTCGCCGCGTGCTGCAACTTGCGGGCTGTGCGTGACGACCAGCAACTGGGTGCCGCGGGAAAGCCGGGCCAGCCGCTCGCCAATCGCGCTGGCCACGGCCCCGCCAACCCCCCGGTCGATTTCGTCGAAGATCATCGTGGCGGCCCCGCCCCGCTCGGCAAGGCTCACCTTGAGCGCGAGAATGAAGCGCGACAGCTCGCCGCCGCTGGCAATTTTGGTGAGCGGCGCAAAGGGCGCGCCGGGGTTGGTTGAAATTTCAAACTCCACCCGGTCTTTGCCGCGCGGGCCCCAATGTTCGGCCGGCAGCGCGGACAGGGCGGTGCGGAAGCGCGCGGCGTCGAGTTTGAGCGGCGCAAGCTCGCCTTTCACCGCGTCATCGAGGCGCCGGGCCGCGGCGTGGCGCGCCGCCGACAGCGCATCGGCCGCCTGGTGATAGGCCGCAAGCGTTGCCGCCGCGTCGCGCTCCAGCCGGGCGATGCCCTCCCCTCCGCTCTCAATGGCGGCAAGCCTGGCGGCAAGCTCGACATGGAGGTCGCCAAGCGCATCGGGCGCCACCCGGTGCTTGCGGGCAACCGCGCGCAGCTCAAACAGCCGTGTCTCGTCCGCCTCAAGCTGCGCGGGGTCGAACGCCAGCGCCTCTGCCGCTGCATCCACCGATTCCTGTGCAAGTGCGGCCTCGCCAAGCGCGCGGTCAAGCGACGACAATGCGCTCGCAAGGGCAGGGTGATCGCCCGCAATCCGTTCCAGCGCGCGTGCGGCCTGGCGCAACCGGGCGAGCGCGCCGTCCGACCCTTCAAGCAGATTGGCGATTGCCTGCATGTCGCCCGTGATCTTTTCGCCCCGCTGCATCGCGGCGCGGCGCACCGCCAGCGCATCTTCCTCGCCCGGCTCAGGCGCAAGCGCGACAAGTTCGGCCACGACATGCTCCAGCCAGTCCTGGTCGCGCGCTGCGTTGTCGAGCGCCTCGCGCGCCGCATCGAGCGCTGCGTGCGCCGCGCGCCAACTGGCATGGGCGGCCGCCACGGCGCCCGTGTCCAGCCCGCCAAATGCATCGAGCAGCGCCCGGTGCCCGCGGGGGTTGAGCAGCCCGCGATCATCATGCTGGCCGTGGATTTCCACCAGCCGCGCGCCAACGTCGCGCAGCAGCGTGGCGGATGCCGGCAGGTCGTTGATAAAGCCGCGGCTGCCGCCATCGGCCTTCACGATGCGGCGCAGCAGCAGCGGCTCGCCGGGCGCGACATCAACGCCGTTTTCCGCCAGCAGTGCAGCAAGCGGGCCGTCGGCGGGCGGTGCATCGAAGCTGGCGGTTGCCACCGCCTGCGCAGCCCCGTGGCGGACCAGCGCGGAGTCGCCGCGCGCGCCAAGCACCAGCCCAAGCGCATCGAGCAGGATGGATTTGCCCGCGCCCGTCTCGCCGGTCAGCACGCACAGTCCGCTTTGAAAATCGAGATCAAGCGCCTCGATGAGCACAACGTCGCGGATGGAAAGGGCGGTCAGCATGGGCCCGCCTGCCATAGCGCGTGGCTGGCCGCGCGCCAATTCACTTGTCGCGCGCAGCCAGGAGTTGGGCCGTGCACCAGCGCCTGGCCCCGCGATTAGCCGCTGCTGGCGAGTTTTGGCGCGGGCAGCGCGCGATCCGGGTGGCTTTCCATGAGCTTGTAGGCCCGGGCATACCAGGTGGTGCCCGGATAGTTCACGCCAAGCACGGCGGCGGCCCGCTGTGCTTCGGCCGGCACGCCCAGCGCCAGATAGGTTTCCGTCAGCCGCATCAGCGCTTCTGGCGTATGGGTGGTTGACTGATATTCGTCGACCACATGGCGAAACCGCAGGCTGGCGGCCAGCCATTGTCCGCGCTTTTCATAAAAGCGGCCGATTTCCATTTCCTTGCCGGCCAGATGATCCCGGACAAGATCAATCTTGAGCCGCGCATCTGCGGCATATTTGGTGCCCGGGTAGCGGCGTGACAGCTCACCCAGCGCCGAAAGCGCCTGCTCGGTGATTTTCTGGTCGCGCGTAACGTCCGAAATCTGCTCATAATAGCACAGCGCCGTCAGATAATACGCATAAGGCGCATCGCGATTGCCGGGGTGAACCGCCAAAAACCGCTGCGCCGAATCAATCGACTTGGTATAGTCGGCATCAAGATAATAGGAAAAGGCGCCCATCAACTGCGCTCGCCGCGCCCAGATGGAGAAAGGGTGCTGCCGCTCAACTTCATCGAACAGGGCCGCGGCTTCTTTATATTGATTGTGATCCAGCCGGTTCTTTGCAGTTGCATACAGGGTGCCCACATCGCGCGCGACATAGGGCAAATCTCCCTTGCTGCGGTTTTGCGCGCAACCGGAGGACAACAGCGCGGCGCCAATAACCAGCGACAACGAAAGCGAGCGGAACAAGGGGATACGCATGGCCGCTCTGTAGCGCAGCGGTGCGGGTGCGGACAATGATTTTTACGTGCAGTGCCCTGACCCCAGCGGGGTTTGTGCACACAGCGCCCCAGCGCGATGCGCAACGCTGGCGCTGGCCGGATCGCGCGTCTAATGGGAGGCAGCCCAGCGAGGATATGATGGCAGCGACGAGACTTGCGACGACGCGCGTGGAAAAACCCTGGGGCCGGCACCGGCTATGGCCGGGTTTTGACGATCCGCAGGCGGGCGCCGCGCCGGTTGGGGAAATCTGGTTTGCCGCAAGTGGCGCGGCGCAGCCCGACCTGCTCGTGAAATATCTCTTCACCAGCGAAAAACTGTCGGTTCAGGTTCACCCTGATGATGATGAGGCCCGGGCAGCCGGGTTTCGCCAGGGCAAGGACGAAGCCTGGGTGATTCTGGATGCGGCGCCCGACGCCACCATCGCGCTGGGCACGCGCCACGCACTTGACAGCGCAGCGCTGCGCGCCGCCGCGCTCGACGGCAGCATCGTCGACCTGCTTGACTGGAAGCCGGTCAAGCCGGGCGACGTGTTTTACTCGCCCGCCGGCACGGTGCACGCGATTGGCGCCGGCATCACGCTGGTCGAGGTGCAGCAGAATGTCGATCTTACCTACCGGGTGTATGATTATGGGCGCCCGCGCGCCTTGCACCTTGAACAAGCAATTGCGGTCGCCCGGGCGGTGCCGTTTGTGCCGCATATGGCGCCGGGGGATGTTGGCGATGGGCGGCGCATTCTTGTCGCCGGGCCAAAATTCGTGCTCGAGCGCTGGTCCGGCGGCGACCGGAAGGTCAGCCTGCCGCGCGGTGTCGACGGGTGGCTCGTGCCGCTGGCGGGCGCGGGCCGGGTTGACGGCGCGGCGTGGCGGGCGGGCGAATGCTGGATGATCGACGGTGGTGCCGACGTTGCGGCGCCGCCGGGCAGCGACATGCTGCTGGCTTATCCCGGTGCCGCCCTGGCTACTGTGCTGGCGAGGGGAAATTAACCGGCGCCCGGTAGGGTAACGCGCTATGCTGCGCGTTCTTACCCTGTCCACCCTGTTCCCAGACTCCAGCCGTCCCAACTTCGGGGTGTTTGTGGGGCGGCAGACGCTTGACCTTTCGGCGCACCCCGATGTGTCGCTGCGGGTGGTCGCGCCGATTGGCGTGCCGCCCTGGCCACTGTCCCGGCTTGGGCCGTATCAGCGCTTTGCCAAGGTGCCGGCGGCGGAGACATGGCAGGGCGTGCCGGTTGCCCGCCCGCGCTTCTGCAATGTGCCGGGCACTGGTGGCCGCTTCCACGCGCGCAGTCTTGTCCGCGCGCTGGTGCCGGTGCTGGCCGGTATGCGGCGTGATTTTGCCTTTGACGTTATTGATGCCGAATTCTTCTTCCCCGACGGCCCGGCTGCCATTGCACTTGGCCGGTATTTTGGTGTCCCGGTATCAATCAAGGCGCGCGGTGCCGATATTCACCATTGGGGCGCCGGGCCGACTGCCGGGCAGGTTTTGCGCGCGGGCCGGGCGGCAGACGGCGTGCTTGCAGTTTCTGCGGCGCTCAAGGCAGACATGGCAGCGCTTGGCATGCCGCCCGAGAAGATTCTGGTGCATTATACCGGCGTCGATCTCGCCCGGTTTGCGCTGGCCGATCGCGCGGCGGCCAAGGCAGCATTGGGGGTAACAGGGCCGCTGGTTGTGTCGCTTGGCGCGCTTGTCGCACGCAAAGGCCATGGGCTGGTGATCGACGCCATTGCGGCACTTCCTGGCGTGACCCTGCTCATCATTGGCGAGGGGCCGGAGCGCTCGACGCTTGAGACGCAGATCGCCGCCCTTGGGCTGACTGGCCGGGTGCGCCTGGCCGGCAGCGTCGCTCATGCCGCGCTGCCCGCGCTGCTCGCTGCGGCGGACGTGATGGCACTGGCCTCGGCGTCCGAAGGCCTGGCCAATGCCTGGGTTGAGGCGCTTGCCTGTGGCGTGCCGCTTGTCATTACGGAGGCAGGTGGTGCGCGCGAAGTGATTACGCAGCCGGCTTATGGCCGGGTCGTGCCGCGCAGCCCCGCCGCCTTTGCGGCCGCAATTGGCGAGGTGCTGGCGCGCCCGCCCGCGCCCGAGGCGGTCCGGCACGGCGCCATGCGCTTTACCTGGCCGGCCAATACCGCGGCGTTATATGCGCATTTGCGGCGGTTAGCGTCGTCCGCGCGCTGAGCCAGCCCCGACGCCGTGCCGCGCGGCCCATGCGTTGCCCTGACTGCCAGCGAGGCGCACCAGATCTCCCATGGCAACCGGCATGTCGATGAGGTGCAGGCCCCAATCCGGCAGAATCTTGCCCAATACCGAAACATCGCCGACAATAGTGTCCGTGCGCGGATCAGCCGGGTCGGCATTTACCGTGACCGCGAGGTAGCGGAATTTGCCGCTGGCGACGCATTCGGTTGACAGCAAGCCAGGCGCTTTGACGAAGGCTGTTGGCACGGGCGCACCGTCTGCGGTCCATGGCCCCTGAACGGCGCTGGCCAGCCCCGCGCCGCGCGCGCCCAGATAATTGTCGCTGAGCGCCTTGCCGCCGCCAAGGGCCGCCGGATTGGTGCAGGCCGCCACCATCCCGTCGCCGGGTACAATGCCAAAGCGGCTTCCCTCGGGCGGCGGTGCCGTGTTGCGAAAGCTGACATAGGTGATGACACAGCCGGTTTGCGCGGCGCTGCGGCACAGCGGCACCTGGCGGAAATCACCGCCGACATCCTTGCCAGCCGGCACGGCAATATTGGTGCCGAGCAGCATCGCCGAGATCATCCGGGTGGCAATGGGCTTGCCGTCAATCTCCTGCTGGATGAGCTGCTTGAGCATGCCCGATCCCTGGCTGTGGCCGATCAGCACGACGCCGCGGCCCTTGTTGCTGCGTGCGAGATACGCCTCCCACGCCGCCTTCACATCGCCATAGGCCAGCGCCCGGTCCACCGCCACGGGCTTGCCGGCCATCGCCGCCTGCAGCGCAGAAAGGGTTACCTGGCGATATACCGGCGCGAACACCCGGCAATGCTTTGCAAAGCGCGCCGCCTGAAACGCCGCCACGGCCTTTTCCTCCGGGCCGGCAACCAGGTCGCTGTTGGGCGTGCGATCCAGCGACACGGTGGGATAGACGTAGAAGCAATCAAATTTGGGCTGCGCGGCGGGCGTGAAATGCTCCACCGAGCGCGTACCCTGGGCGGTGATGACGGTTGCGTCCTGATCTGCCGCGCAGGCATCGGCGCGGCCGGGCAGGCACAGCCACGCGGCTTCCTGTGTGTAATCGGGCGCAGCGGCAACCGCGGCGATGTCGGCTGTCTGCGCCTGGGCGGGAAGAGGCAGCACGCCGGCCATCAGCGCCAGCAGCGGAAGCAATCGCATGGTCATCCCCTCAATCTCGTTAAGCCTTCATGCTAGCCGCTGCGTGGGCGATGTCGAGGGGGCCCAGCGGGTACAGCGCGCCGGCGATCCACCGCCCCTCCTGCCGCAACACGCCCCAGGCGCGGGCGGCGGCGCGGCTGTCCATCGCCTCAAGGCCAATGCCGCGCGCCTCAAGCGCGCGGGCCAGCGCGCGCGGCGGCATGAGCAGCGTGTTGCCGGTGCCCAGCAGCACGAATTCGGGCGGCGGATCAAGCGCCAGCAGCGCGGCCAGCGCGCTTTCATCGAGGCTGTCGAGTGCCGGGGGCGCCCAGCCATCGGCGCGCAGCGGGGTAATCAGCAGCGCGCGATAGACCATGTCGTCTATGCGAAAACCGCCGCCGGAAAAGCCGTTGATGAGTGGACCATCGGCCGCGGGGTCGCGCTCAAGCCGCATCATGCGCTGCCCCGCCGGCGTAGCGCATCAGCGGGTTTCTTTGGGCCCGACCCGCTCGGCATTGGTCGCAGGGCTCAGCTTTTCCGCCGCAGGCTCGGCCCGCAGCCCCAGCGTGATGAGCAGCGACGACGACACGTAGATCGATGAATAGGTGCCGACGAAAATGCCAAGGATCATGGCCGCGGTAAAGCCGCGCAGCACATGCCCGCCAAACAGGATAAGGGCACCAAGCGCCAGCAGGATGGTGAGCGATGTCATCACTGTGCGCGGCAGGGTTTCATTGACCGACAAATCGACGATCTGCGCCATGTCCATCTTGCGATAGCGGCGCATATTCTCGCGGATGCGATCATCGATCACGATTTTGTCGTTGATCGAATAGCCGATGATGGTGAGCACGGCCGCCACGATGTTGAGGTCAAACTCAAGCTGCGTCAGCGCGAAAAAGCCCAGCGTCATCAACACGTCATGGACAATCGCAACGACCGTCGACACGCCGAACTGCCACTCGAACCGGAAGATCGCGAACAGGCCAATACCAAGCACCGCGAGCATAACGGCGGCAATACCGCGCCAGATCAGCTCATTCGAGACTTTGCCCGACACCGCGTCCTGCTTGGAGAATTTGGCGTCGGGGAATTTTGCGTTGATCGCGCCTTGCACCTTTTTGACGATGGCTTCGGTCGCGCCCTTGTCGTCTGACTTGGGCGGTGGCAGGCGGATGGACACGGTGTTGGGGTCGCCGAACTGCTGCAAGCGCACTTCGCCGAGCTTCAGATCGTCAATTGTCGCGCGCAGCGTGTCGAGTGCTGGCGGCGAGGCGAATTTTTCCTCGATCATCAGCCCGCCGACAAAATCGACGCCAAGGTTGAGCTTGTTGACGGCGACCAGCCCGATCGCCGCAAGCGACAGCAGCAAGGTGAGGCCAAACGCCCAATTGCGCAGCCGCACAAAGCCGATATTGGTGTTGTCGGGAACGAGTTTCAGGAGGCGCATGTCTGTATCCGCCGATCAAATATGAATTTCGGTCGGGCGTTTTGCCCGAAGCCATAGCGCAACCAGCATGCGCGTGAAGGTGACGGCGGTGAAAACTGACGTCGCGATGCCAATCAGCAGCACCACGGCAAAGCCCTTGACCGGGCCGGAGCCAAGCAACAGCATGATGACGCCGGAAATGGCATGCGTCATGTTTGCCTCAAAAATCGTGCGGCTGGCCTCTTTATAGCCAAGTTCTACCGACTGCACGATGTTGCGCCCGCGTCGCCGCTCTTCACGGATGCGTTCGTTGATGAGCACATTGGCGTCAACAGCGGTGCCGATGGTGAGCACGAACCCGGCGATGCCGGGCAGCGTGAGCGTTCCGTTCAGCACGGCCAGCACACCCAGAATGACGAACACGTTGATGACAACCGCGATGTTCGCATAAACGCCAAACCGGCCATAGGTCACCAGCATGAACATGATAACGGCGGTTGCCGCAATTACCGATGCAAGGATGCCCGCACGGATCGAGTCCGCGCCAAGGTCTGGCCCCACCGTGCGTTCCTCGACTACTTTCAACGCCACCGGCAGCGAGCCTGAGCGCAGCGCGATCGCCAGATCGTTTGCGGATTTGACCGTAAAGCTGCCGGAGATAGAGGCCGTGCCGCCAAGTATCGGCTCGTTGATGTTGGGGGCGGACAGCACTTGCCCGTCAAGGATGATGGCGAACGGCTTGCCGACATTTTCCTGCGTCACCCGCGCGAATTTGCGCCCGCCCTGGCTGTCAAAAGTGATGACGACATTTGGCTGGTTGGTCTGCGGATCATTGCCCGGCTGCGCGTTGATAAGCTGTTCGCCCGTAATGATCGCGGAGCGTTTTACGACAATCTGCCCGCCGCCCTGTGCCATCGGCAGAATCTGGCTGCCGAGCGGGGCAATGCCCCTGGCGACCTGTGCCGGATCAGCCGCCAGATCGACGAGCTTGAACTCCAGCTTGGCGGTTTTCCCGATCAGCTCCTTCAGCTCCTGCGGGTCCTGCAAGCCCGGCACCTGAACCACGATGCGGCTGCTCCCCTGGCCGATAACAGTCGGTTCTTTGGTGCCAAGTTCGTCGATGCGCTTGCGAACGACTTCGGTTGCGGTTTCCATCGCATTTTCCACCGCCTGGTTCAGCCCGGCATCGGTGCGCGTGAGCACAAAGCGCTGGCCGTCGACCACTTCGATCGTCCAGTCGCGCTGCCCGGTCAGCCCGGCGCCGTTGGTGAGCGGCAGCAAGCGCTCGCGCGCCGCATCGACTTGTGTCACGTCGCGCAGCAAAAAGCTGAGCTTGCCGCCTTGTGTCGAGATATCGCCGATCTCGATCCGCGGGCTGCCGCGGCGCATGGCGGCCGTCACATTGTCGCGCATCTGGTCGAGCCCGGTGGCTGCCAGGTCAGCGGTATCAGCCTCAAGCAGCAGGTAGGATCCGCCCGCCAGATCAAGCCCCAGATTGATCCGCGGATGGGGAAAGCTGCCCCAGGCATCAGTCATTTTTTCAGGCAGAAAGCTTGGAACGGCAAGCAGCATGAGCGCCACCAGCAATCCGACGATCGACGACACCTTCCAGCGCGGGAAATCCAGCATCGTGCGTCTCAGTCGTTTGCAGGCTTGGCGCCGCCCAGCGGGGCGATGACGGCCAGGGTGGATTTGACGATGCGGACCTTCACGCCTTGCGCGATTTCTACCTCGACCAGCAAATCATCCACCTTCGTCACCTTGCCGACAATGCCGCCGGCGGTCGTCACTTCATCGCCCTTTTTCACCGCGTTAAGCGATTGCTGGAGCGCCTTCATCCGCCGCTGCTGCGGGCGGATCATCAGGAAATAGAAAGCGATGAAAACAAGGAACAAAGGCGCCAGGCTGAGCAGGCCGAGCGGGTCGGTGCCGGCGGCGCCTTGGGCGGACTGGGCGAGGGCGGGGGTTACGACCATGATATCCTGAACTGTCCGGGGTGGATGCTGGCAAATGCTGCCCTATAAGGCGAGGGGCGCTATCACCATCGCCCCGCAGGTGCAACCGGGAGAGACAAATGACGATCATTGTTATGGGCCATATCCACACCGGCCCCGGCGAGGCTGCGCGTCTGACGGAGGCGCTGTCGGCGATGATGGCGGCCGCCAATGCGGAGGAAGGCTGCGAACATTACAGCTTTGCCGCGCATATCGACGATCCCGATCTCATCATCATTTCCGAACGCTGGACCTCGGCCGAAGCGCTTGCTGCCCATGGCGCCACCGCACACATGAAGGCGTTCAACAAGGCGCTTGGCGGCGCGGTGCTGAAGCAGGTTCTGGTCAAGGCGTGGGACGGCGCGTTCGTCCGTACGCTGGTGGGCGGGTGAGCCGCTGATACGGCGGCCCGAGTCTGGCAGCCGACGAGGTCCTACGGCGCCTGCCCTTCCGGGTGAGAGCTTGGTGCTTACCTCGGTGCCACGGCGCCTGCTCCGTCGCCTTGGCCCTTGCATCGCCGCGCCGCGCCGCCTAGAGCGCAGCCCTTCGGTCGGGGCGTAGCGCAGCCTGGTAGCGCATCACACTGGGGGTGTGGGGGTCGCAGGTTCGAATCCTGTCGCCCCGACCAATTATTTCAATGACTTGGCACATGCGCGCGGACTGAAAATCAGGATTAGCCTGGGTTTCAGTCGGGGGCCTTTTCCCCCGCAACACCGGGGCTGGCTTGAACGTTGCTCTCAATATCGAACTGGGCTAGCTCGGATGAGCTGCGCACTAAGATGCTCTACTTGATCGTTGACGCCTTGAGAGGCTGATTGCTCAGTAGGGGAGGAAGCCTCCTCCCCGGTCGCAGCCCGTTCGGGTCTCCTTCACACCCACCTCTGCTTCACACCCGCGTCTGCGGGGACACCCCGCAACGCCCCGAATGAGGAGCGGGGCTGGTGCCCCATAGGGGACAAAACTGGGCACTCGGATCATTGGATAATTTCGGTCGGTCGCGGCTAGGGACTGTCGAACAAAGTCTGGCCCGTGCTTGTATCCCTGCAGTTTTGTCGACGCCGCGTCTGTGCCTTCCGGCCCGACGCGACGTTGTCCAAGTTCAACATTGGGATATGGTATAGCCGCGCCAAGCTGGCCCCAATCGCTGGCGGCTAGGCAGCGATCATGACTGCGTCGCGATCAATCCTGATCTTGGTTCTCGCGTGCCTGATGGCCGCCTGTAGCAGCAAGCCGACAACCTCGGCTGCGGCACCGGCCAAGGCTGAAGCCGTCGCGCATGAGAGCGATTTGCTGCGGCTGACCTTGACGCGCGAAGCGCAGGCACGGCTCGGCATTGCTACGATACGGGTCGGCGCGGGAAGCGCCAGAGTTACGCGCGCGACCAGCGGCGAAGTCGTCGTGCCCGCAGGCGTTGGGGGCGTGCCGACCAATTCGGTGAGCAACCTTCAGCAGCTCGGTATTCAGCAAGTGGCCGCGGATGGCGAGGTTGCGCGGACGCGGGCCCAGCTTGGCTTGGCCCGGATCGCGCTTGATCGTGCCGCCGCCTTGGTGCGCGAGGAAGCGGGCAGTGTTCGCGCGCGCGATGAAGCCGCAGCCGCGCTTGCAGCCGCCAAGGCCGCTGCCGATGCGGCAAGCGCTCAACGACGTCTGCTGGGGCCAGCCATTCGGTCGCTGGCCAATCAATCCGCCTTGTGGGTCCGCGTGCCGGTGTTCGGCAGTGATGTTGGCGCAGTCGAGCGCGGGCGCGCGGCGATGATCCAGGCGCTCGGCACCCTCGGCGCGGCCCGCGCTGCTCGTCCGGTTCAGGCGCCCCCCTCTGCCAATGCCGTGGCCGGCACGGTCGATCTCTATTTCGCGCTCGACAATCGCGACCGCGCTTATCGCGTTGGCCAGCGCGTCGGCGTCACGCTGCCGATTGCGGGCGGCACGACCGATGGCCTGTCGGTGCCGACCTCGGCGATCGTGCGCGATATCTATGGCGGAGAATGGGTCTATGCGAGGACCGCGCCCGACGTCTTCATCCGCCAGCGGATCGAAGTTGCCTCCACGCAAGGTGATCGCGCAATCCTCGCGCGCGGCCTCACACCCGGCACGGAAGTCGTCACGGCGGGAGCGGCGGAGTTGTTCGGCACCGAGTTCGGCGTGGCGCACTGATGCTGGCGTGGCTTGTTCGTGCCGCGCTTACCCAGCGCGTGCTGGTGATTGCCTGCGCGGTGTTGCTGGTGGTGCTGGGGGTGCGCGCCTCGACCGACGTGCCGCTGGATGTCTTCCCTGAGTTCGCGCCGCCGAAGGTCGAGATCCAGACCGAAGCGCCGGGCCTGTCGACCGAGGAGGTCGAAAGCCTGATTACGGTGCCGATCGAAACCGCCGTCAATGGTGTGCCCGATCTGGCGACGCTGCGGTCCAAATCGGTGCTCGGCCTGTCTTCGGTCACGATCCTGTTCGATCGCGGCACCGATGTGATCCGCGCGCGCCAGCTGGTGCAGGAACGGGTGACGCAAGTGCAGAGCCGCTTGCCGAGCGCCGCGCGACCGCCGGTGATGCTGCCGCCGCTATCCTCGACCAGCCGGGCGATGAAGATCGGCGTGTCGTCCAGGAAGCTCGACCAGATGCAATTGTCCGAGCTGGTGCGCTGGACGATCCGGCCCCGGCTGATGGCGGTGCCGGGCGTCGCCAACGTCGCCGTCTGGGGCTATCGCGACCGGCAGTTGCAGGTGCTCGCCGACCCCGACCGGCTAAATGCCTCTGGGGTGACACTCAACGAGTTGCGGCTTGCGACGGGTGACGCGGTGCTTGTCGGTGGCGGCGGCTTTGTCGATACGCCCAACCAGCGCCTAGCTGTGCAGCAGGCTGGTGCCATCCAGGCTGCCGACGATCTCGCGCGCACCGTCATCAAGATCGCCGGCGATGCGCCGGTGCGGATCGGCGATGTCGCGCGGGTGGTCGAAGGCTTTGCGGCACCGATCGGCAATGCGATCATTGATGACGGCCCCGGCCTGATGCTGATCGTCGAGAAGCAGCCGACCGGCAACACGCTTCAACTGACCCGCGATGTCGAGGCGGCAGTTGCCGAGTTGCGGCCCGGTTTGAAGGACGTGAAGGTCGATACGACGATCTTCCGCCCGGCTACGTTCATCGAACGGTCGATCGACAATCTGTCGCGCGCGCTGATGATCGGCTGTCTGCTGGTGGCGATCGTGCTGTTCGTGTTCACGCGCGACTGGCGGCAAGCGGTGATCAGCCTGGTCGCGATCCCGCTGTCCTTGCTCGGCGCGGGGCTGGTGTTGCTGTGGAGCGGGGCGACGATCAACACGATGGTGATCGCCGGGCTGGTGATCGCGCTCGGCGAAGTGGTCGATGACGCCATCATCGATGTCGAGAATATCGCCCGGCGTCTCCGCCTCAACCGCGAGGCGGGCAATCCGCGCTCTTCGTTCGACGTCGTGCTGGCGGCCTCGCTCGAGGTGCGGACGGCGGTGGTGTTCGCGTCGCTGATCGTGATGCTGGTGTTCCTGCCGATCTTCTTCCTCGGCGGCGTCGCGGGCACCTTCTTCCAGCCGCTGGCGATTGCCTATGTGCTGGCGATCGCGGCCTCGCTTCTGGTGGCGCTGGTGGTGACGCCCGCGCTCTGCCTGTTCCTGCTGCCCAATGCGCCGGTCAAGGCGGAGGGTGACACGCGCTTGGTCGGCTGGTTGAAGCAGCGTTACGCCAATACACTGCCGCGCCTGATCGCCCGGCCTAGCCTTGCGATGGCGATCGTCGCGGGCGGGCTGCTGCTCTCCGGCATCGGCTATGCAGGCTTCAAGGATCAGTTCCTGCCCGACTTCCGCGAGACTGATTTCCTGATGCACTTCGTCGAAAAGCCCGGCACTTCGATCGAAGCGATGGACCGCATCAGCATCCGCGCCTCGAAGGAATTGCGGGCGATTCCGGGGGTGCGCAATTTCGGCGCGCATATCGGCCGCGCCGAGGCCGCCGACGAGGTGGTCGGGCCGAACTTTACCGAATTCTGGATCAGCCTGGACGAGAAGGCCGATTACGATACCAGCGTCGCGAAGATCAAGGCGGCGATCGACGGCTATCCCGGCCTCTACCGCGACGTGCTGACCTATTTGCGCGAACGCATCAAGGAAGTGCTGTCGGGTGCGGGCGCGACGATCGTGGTGCGCATCTTCGGACCCGATCAGGAGGAGCTGCGCGCGGCTGCCGAGCGCGTGCGCGCGCGTGTCGCGAGCATTGCGGGCGTGGCCGATCTCAAGGTTGAGCAGCAGGTGTTGGTCCCGCAAATCCAGATCCGTCCGCGCCCCGCCGATCTCGTCACCTTCGGGCTGACACCGGGCGAGGTGCGGCGGCAGGCGCAGACGCTGGTGGCGGGGCAGAAGCTCGGCGAGATATATCGCGACCAGAAGGCGTTCGATGTCGCCTTGTGGGGCGAGCCATCTGTGCGCGGTGACCAGCACGCGCTTGCCGACATGATGATCCAGACGCCCACAGGGTCCCCGGTGCGACTGCGCGACGTCGCCGACGTGCTGGTCGTGCCCGCGCCCAACGAGATCAAGCGCGAGAACAGCCAGCGCCGGATCGATGTGACTCTCAATGTGAAGGGCGCCGATCTCGGATCAGTCGCGCGCGCGGTCGATGCAGCGGTGGCTCAAGTGCCGTTTGCGACCGGATACCATCCGCAAGTGCTGGGCGAATATGCCGCGCTCCAGGAATCGCGGCAGCGGTTGTGGACGATTGGGCTGGCCTGCTTGGTCGGCATATTGCTGCTCGTTTGGCTCGAGTTCCGCTCGACGCGGATCACCGCGCTGGTCGGCGTCAGCCTGCCGTTCGCGCTGGTCGGCGGCGTCGTCGGCGTGGCGCTGACCGGGGGCGTGTTGTCGCTCGGGTCGTTGGTCGGCTTCGTCACGGTGATCGGAATCGCGGCGCGCAACGGCATCATGCTGTTATCGCATTACGACCACCTCCGCCGGTTCGAGGGCGAGGCATTCGGTCCGCAGCTCATTATCCGGGGTGCGGCCGAGCGGCTGGTGCCGATCCTGATGACGGCGCTTTGCGCAGGGCTGGCGCTGCTGCCGCTGGTCGTGGCGGGCAATGCTCCAGGACATGAGATTGAGCATCCGATGGCGATCGTCATCCTGGGCGGGTTGGTGTCGTCGACGGCTCTGAACCTGTTCCTGATGCCCGCGCTTTACGCGCGCTTCGGCAAGAAGCGACCTGTGCCGACCGCAGAACCGTTGGCGGTGACCGCATGAAGCGCGTCGCTCCCCTGCTGGCGCTGCTCGCATCCGGCTGCATGACCGCGCCGTCTCCGCCGCCCACGATCGCGCCGCCAACTGCGACCGGCCCTTTTGCCGCGCTGCCGAGCGCCTCGATTGAGCCGGTGCCCGATGGCTGGTGGCGGCTATATGACGACCCGGCGCTCGACCGGCTGGTGATGGCGAGCCTTGCCGCCAACGCGGACTTGCGCGTTGCCTATGCCAATCTCGACGGCGCGCGGGCGGCGGTGCGGCAGGCGCGGGCGGCGCGATTGCCGCAGACGACGGTGGAAAGCGGGCTGACCGTCGACAATAGCGCGGGCCAGCCGAGCGCATCCTCCAACGTGCCGACCACTGACTATGACCTGGCACTGACCGCGAGTTGGGATGCCGATCTGTTCGGGCGGCTGCGATCGGCGGTGCTTGCCGCGCGCGCCGATGCAGCCGCGCAGGAAGCCGCATTGGACGGCGTGCGCGTCGCCGTAGTGGCGGACACGGTGCTCGCCTATGTCGAGCTATGCGGCGCGACGCAGGCTCTGGGCGTGGTGGCCGAGCAGGTGAAGGTTCAGCGGAACGCGGTTGCGGTTGTGCGGAATCAGCTAAACGCGGGCGAAGTCTCGCCACTCGAGCTCTCGCAGGCGGCGAGCCTGCTGGCCACGACGACCGCGCTCAAGGCACCGCTGGAAGCGGCACAGGCCAATGCCCGCTACCGCCTTGCGACGCTGGCGGGGCGGCCACCGGCGGAGGCGCGCGTCGATCCCGTCATCTGTGCGGCGCTACCCAAGTTGCGCACCGCGGCGCCTGTCGGCGATGGTGCTGCCCTGTTGCTCCGTCGCCCGGATATTCGCGAGGCCGAGCGCCGCCTTGCCGCCGCCGCCGCACGCATTGGCGTGGCGCGCGCCGACCTGTATCCGCGCGTCAATCTCGGCGGCGCGATCGGGTTGCTGACGGGTCGGCTAGTCGCGACGGGATCACCTCTGGTCAGCTGGGCCTTCCCCAACCAAGCACCCGCGCGCGCTCGATTGGCGCAGGCGCGGGCGGGCGAACGGGCAGCTTTGGCGAGTTGGGACGTCGCCGTGCTGCGCGCGCTGCGCGAGGTCGAGAGCGCGCTCGCTGCGTATGATGCCGAACAGCGTCGCAACCGCACGCTGACCGACGCCAACAGAGAAGCCCGACTGACCGCGCGCCGTGCCGCCGCTCGGGTGCGCCTAGGCGATGCCGCGCCGTTGCTGCGCCTCGACGCGGATCGCACGGCGGCGCAGGCGTCGCTCGCCGTCGCCCAGTCCGATCTTGCCATCGCACAGGCGCAAGTCGCGCTGTTCCGTGCGCTCGGCGGAGGCTGGCGCACTGCTGCGTCGCCGCTAGAATGACGCGATGCGCATCTTGATCGTCGAAGACGACGCCGACACCAACCGCTTCGTCGCCCGCGGCCTTTCCGAACTGGGGCACCAGATCGTCGCCAGCGCCGATGGCCGCGACGGGCTGTTCCAGGCGACTGAGGGCGGGTTCGATGCGCTGGTGGTCGATCGGATGCTCCCCGGCCTCGACGGCCTATCCCTCGTCAAGGCGCTGCGCGCTACCGGCGACACCACGCCCGTGCTGATGCTCACGGCGATCGATGGCATCGCCGACCGGGTCGAGGGATTAGAGGGCGGCGCTGATGACTATCTGGTCAAGCCCTTTGCGTTTAGCGAACTCGCCGCGCGGGTCATGGCGCTGGGTCGTCGCCCGGTGACGTCAGTGCAGCCGGCACGCCTTGAGGTCGGCGATATCGTCCTCGACCTGGATCGTCGCACAGCGACACGCGCGGGTCGGCGCGTCGCGCTTCAGCCACGCGAATTCGTGCTGCTCGCCGAACTGATGCGCAATCCTGGCCGGGTGATGACGCGCACCATGCTGCTGGAGCGCGTCTGGGATTTCGATTTCGATCCGAAGACCAATATCGTCGAAACGCATTTGAGCCGGTTGCGGTCAAAGCTCAACGCCGGGTTCGATACCGATCCGATCGAGACGGTGCGCGGTGCTGGCTATATGATCCGGGGCGAGTGATGAAGCGCTGGTGGCGCGGCACATTTGGGCTCGTTGCAATAGTTGCCTTTGGTTTTGCCCTGGCGACCTTGGCGATCGGCGTGGTCGCGTTCGAGACGACGCATGAAGCGCTCGAACAGCAGCTCGACCACCGCATCGCCGCCGAGACGCAGGCATTGATCGACGAGGGCGATGACGGGCCGACCGGCATCGCTGCGGCGATCCGTCGCCGCGAGGCCGCGCGCAGCACAGCGAGCCTTGCCTATGTGCTGGTCGATGCCGCCGGTCGCCGGGTCGCTGGGCGGCTCGACGCGCCCGTGCCGACCAAGCCGGGCTACGTCGAACTGCTGCCCTACACCGAGGCTGGCGAGCGCCGTATTGCACAGTCGCTGACCACGATCTTGCCAAGTGGGCACCGACTGCTCGTTGCCGCCGACCGCGCGGTGATCGATGAGATAGATGTCACGTTGCTGCGGCTGTTCGCCGGTGCGTTCGGGGCGATGCTGCTGCTGGGAATCGCTGCCGCCTGGATCGTCGGCGCGGTCACGCGCGCGCGGCTGGCCCGGATCGACCGGACCGCCTTGGCGATCATCGATGGCGACCTCGCACGGCGGGTGCCGGTCACCGGCAGCGGCGATGAGTTCGACGGGGTGGCCGCCACGCTTAACCGCATGCTCGACCGGATCGGCGGGCTGATGGACAACCTGCGGCAGGTATCGAGCGACGTCGCCCATGACCTTCGCACGCCGCTCACGCGCCTGCATAACCGCCTCGACGAAGCGCTGGCGAGCGACGACCGTGCTATTCAACTTGTGGCTATCGAGGCAGCGGCAGCCGAAGCACGCGACTTGCTGGAGATCTTCGCCGCGCTGCTGCGGATCGCCGAGGTCGAGGGCATGAGCGCCCGCGCCCATTTCACCGACGTGTCGC
Source organism: Sphingomonas sp. (assembly GCA_021732445.1). GTDB lineage: Bacteria > Pseudomonadota > Alphaproteobacteria > Sphingomonadales > Sphingomonadaceae > Sphingomonas. The sequence goes on from JAKFUZ010000009.1 coordinate 83,444, forward strand.
TGAGCGCGCTCGTAACCGACCTGATCGAAGTCTATCGACCGGCCATGGAAGCCAGCGGGCATCGATTGGAATCCGCCATTGCCCCGGGCATCGTCGTCCAAGGCGACCGCCGATTGCTCCAGCGGCTGCTCAGCAATTTGCTCGACAACGCGATTGCGCACACACCCGTCGGCACCAAAGTGACGGTCGCGCTCGAACGGACCGGCGCCAGCGTGCGGTTAAGGGTCGCCGATGACGGTCCCGGCGTGTCACCCGAAGCCGCAGCGATCTTATTTCAGCGTTTCACGAGGGCAGACAGCAGCCGCTCTACAACCGGACACGGGCTGGGGCTGACAATGGTGTCTGCAATTGCAGCGGCCCATGATGGAACTGCAAGCGTAACGACCGACACCGAATTCGCTATCATGGTCGATATTCGTGCGACATGAGGTGGTGCCCCGCAGAGGACAAAGATGGGCGCTCAGTTTATTGGATAATTTCCGGATCATGCGGCTGAAATTGGGCCGACAACTGACGTCTCAGTATCGGATTTGCGTCCGACAATAGCGGGCCCAAGATTCAGGCGACTGAGCGATAACCGATCATTTGAGAATTTTGGTTCGATGCGGCTGAAGCACTCAATGCAAGCCCACAAGCTACCGATTTTTCGGCAACAGGCTTACGATCAGCGAGAGGTCGCGTTGGCTTCGGCAGTATTCCATCGGCCGGGCACCCCCGAGCCGAGGATGACCGGATCTCAAGAATAAGTCTGCCAGCGCTTCGCTTGAGAACGACGCCTTCGCGGCGGCCTCAAGCCGACTGCGCACCTCCGCCAGATCACGCCCCTCTGTGATCCTGCGACGACGCGCCTTCCCATCTTGATCAAGCCGATTCTGGAAGTGTCGCATACCCTCGTCACTCTCACCCGCGAAGTCGAGAAGGCTGATGTCGGTATCTTTGACGCGCTGCTCCAACCAGGCGGGAGCTTCATCCTGAAGGATTTCGCGTGCCTGCGACCGTATCCAGTCGATGCGCTCGGCTTTGGCCTTCTCCAGCGCGGCTGCCTTTTTCGCGTCCGCGACCGCGATCAGGTCGATATTACGCTGACGGATCGCTTCAAGCGGTAGGCCGCATAGATCATCGACCACCTTGGGCAGATAGCCCGACACCATCGATTGGAGCTTGGACAAGCGCGACGCCAGTAACTGATAGGCATCGCCGCCGGTCTCGACCAGCTGCGCCGCCGTCACGCCATCGATGCGATAGCTGTTCGCCCAGCTGGGATACGCAGCCTTGTGCTCCTCGACTTCTGCGTCGCGCAGAAGTTGCATAACAATTCCACGCAGCTCCAAACGCCGATGGAGCAAATGTTGAAGGTCTTTTTCTACGAAGAATTTCTGATCTTCCCGGCTCCAGAATACGGCCCGCCCCATGCTGGAAAGCGTGGCGAAATAGCCCCATACCGAACTGTGCGGGCTTCCGTAGGATTCGCTACTAAACCCGGCCTCGTTCAGCCGCTTGAGCGGATAGTTGGAAAGGTCGGTGCGGATCATCCATCTAGGGAGCCGCGATGACAGGTCTCGCTCGTTTGGAAATTCGCCCTTAATCTCAAGATCTCTGCCGCCAGGCGAGTAAGTCTCACTAGGCTTGATTACATAGGTATATAACGCTTGCGCCTGCCAAAGACGATCGGACACGGTGAACCAGTGTCCACCATCGGTCTGGACGTCGATAAGCGCTTCTAGTCCGGTCCGACGGACAGCAGCTGTGGCCGCGTCTATCCAACCTGCCGGCGGCTTGCCGCGCCGCGCACGTAAAATATGTCCCTTGAGCTTTTCGCCCCGCTCTGACCTTTTCTTGGCAACCGCAGCGTCGAGCTTGCGCTTCGCGGCTGCGGCCTTGCGATGATGGATCCAGCTTCGCGGCGAGCGGTGTAGGATCGCCGCGTCCAGCTCAGCGGTATCCATTATTCCAGGCTTCAAGCCCGACAAGTCGATTTCGACCATCGAAATGTCACGGCCTTGGACCTTGGTGCGCTTTTCATCCCCAACCGCATGAGAGACGAGGAACTCAACTGCAAGTTCGTTGCCATTAATCCGGACGAGTGCGTCAGGCTGGAACGTATCGACCTTGTGCTCGGGGAGCACTTCGTCGAACTGATAGATGCCAGCGACAAAGACCATTTCTTCGATGCCTTCATCGTGAAGGATGAGGCTCGGCAGTGTCAGCGTCTTGCTGGTCGCGAGGATTTCTTTTGCGTAGCGATGAAGCGCGGTTTCTCCCGTGCACTGGGAATCCGGTCGGTGCGCGAAATGCTGGCGCTTGTTGCGGGGTTGCCTGAGCGTGAGCACCTCCTCGCAATCAAGGCAGCGGAACGGCCCCTGCCGAGGATCCGCGACAGAGGAAACATGCCGCGCAACGCCGTCACCGCAGCGAGCGAAGGGCACTTTGAGATATGCTTGGCCAGTTGGCTGCGGCCTTAGGATTGCTGCGGCACATGGACGGCGCGTTGGAGGAGGAGACGCTGGATTGGTGCGATCCACGATCACAGGCTCTACACCTTCGCGTCCATGAGACATGCGCGAGCCAGCCTCGCTCCGATATCGTCACCGCGAGCGACATCGACCGAGAACAGCTCAAGGCAATCGTCGCTGGAATTGACGGCATATTCGCCGATCAGTCCTTCGTCGCATCCAGCTTCGCGATGGTGCGGATAGAGCAAGGTCAGCTTGCCGCACTGGTAAAGCCGACCATAGGCCATCATCTGATACACATCGGCCTGCGACACGCCGCGCTTGGGGTCGTCAATACGCGCGACGATCCGCTTCCACTTCGTATCTATCACTTGCAGGACTGCGCCACCGCGCTTGATGAGGATATCCGGCCGGGTCTGGAACACCTGCCGCCGGTCCTCGGTCTCGAGGCAATAGAGCCGCCCGCCCTGGCTGACGACCCGGAGGTCGGTGTCGGCCAGCGCGCGCTTCAGCACGCGCGCGACGTATTCCTCGAAAAGCACGTTCATTTCGAACAGCAGCGAGAAGCCGTCGCCGCCGCCGGCGGAGGTCGTCTGGAACCGTTCACCCAGCAGTAGGCGAGCGAGATTCAGCAGTTCACGCCAGCGCCCATTGGTGCGATCCAAAACTACATCGTCCCACCGTAACGCCGGGACCGGCACGTCTGCGATATCGGCATAAGCGAAGGCCAACTCGCGCAAGCGACGCAGGTTGTCGGTGGTGCGGGCAACGCGGGAGAGCCGCATGACCGCCGCCTTCATGATCCGATTGAGCGCGATGTCCGGGGTCAGCGCATCATAGCGACACGCAAGCCGCGATGGCTCAACGGCCAACGTCGTGAACTGGCGTGTCACATTCAGCCGCCCACGCAGGGCGGGAAGGTCGTCGGCATGCTCGACATAGCGGCGGGGCATTCCCTGCCGCACAGCATCGACCAGCTTCTCTGAGAAAAGACGGATCAGGATCTCCAGCAGTGTCTCGCGCTGCCAGTCGAGCGCGGTTACCTGCCCCGCGTCGATTTTCAGGTCGAGCGCGACGGCGAGCATGTGGACCAGCCGGCGACGGATGCTGCCGGTAGCATGGTCGCCCTCCACACCCGGAATATCGATTTTGGGCAGGATCTCGAGCACGGTGCCGTCGGCGGCGATGACGCCAACCACACCGCGCGCGCGAAGCGCTTTGCGTCCATGTTCCAGCACGCCGCCACCGCCCCGCCCCGCCAGTGGTGAGGCCGCTGCAACCGCCGCGATCCGATCCGCAGCATTGGCCGGAATTTCGTCCGCAGCGTCCCCATAGCGGATCGCCTCCCATTCCAAGATGGTCCGGCGGATCACGCCGAGGCGAAGCCGTCAAAGGAGAAGGTGTCACGAACGCTCCAGCGATACCGTGGGGCGGCATCCTCGTCGCCGCCCAAGCCCTTGGGCGCCTTCAATCGGCGACGGTCGATGAACCGCCCTTCACGATCACTTTCACCGTCGTCGCCATCGCCAAGCACTGCGGCGACCTTCGCCCAGTCCTCGTAGAAATATTCCGCGAGCAACGGGATCACCTTGTGCCGCATGACCTCGTCAACGTCACCACGGGTTGCGCAGCGAATGAAATAGGCGTGGCCGATCTGATGCTCGCGATCGAAGAGATATTCGATCCGTTCGTTTATAGTTGCGAGCAGCGCGGCAAGATTGATGCCATCAACCGGCTTTAGAAGAGACACGTCTGGCATAAGCTCGCGAAATTCGAACCGGCGGCGGAGCGCGGTGTCGAGCAGAGCGATCGAACGGTCGGCCGTATTCATTGTCCCAACGATGTGCAGGTTAGCGGGCACGCCGAACCGGGCACCGCTGTATGGTAAGGTCAGCCGCATGCCTTCATCCATCCCGAGCCGCTTGTCCGGCTCGATCAGGGTGATGAGTTCACCGAAAACCTTGGAGATATTGGCGCGGTTGATCTCATCGATCACGAGAACATGCTCCTCGGCACTGAGCTCGGCTGCCTCCGCCATCTGTCGCAGGATGCCCGGTTGCGCCTTCAGGGTGAAGCCGACGCCATCGGCGAGCGGCTGTGGGCGCAACCCTTCGACGAAATCCTCATAAGCATAGTTCTGGTGGAAGGTGACAAAGCCGACCTGTCCTTGGCCCTTCAATTCCTCGTAAGCCTGACGCAGCTCCTGCCGCCGTCCAGCATCGTTCAAAAGCGAATCGTCGTCCGCAAGACCGCGACACAACCGCACTGCCTCAGCCATCGTCCGATAAGTCTTTCCGGTGCCAGGCGGGCCATAGAGGATCAGGTTGAGCGGCGAGCGCTTGACCGGATCTACCGGCGTATCCTCTTCCGTTGCTAGGCGGCCCCATTTCTGCAGGAACCACTCGTAATCTTGGGCTTCGCCGTGGAAGGCGAAGCGGATCAGGCGTTCCGCCATTTCGTTGGTTGGATAAACTTCCCAAATGGTGGGCTGGTAGGTGTAATGATACCATTCGCGGGGCGCAGACGTCGATTCCCATGCGACCGAAACACGTTCGCCATCGCCCCCGTTGACTGTGATCGTGCCGATCGCCTTGATTGACATCACCGATGCTGGACGACCGCGATTATCGAACGGCAGACTATTCTTGCGGACGTAAGTCGCCTTAATCGCGATCCGCTCGCCCGGCTGCATTCGCCGCACCTGCTCGCGATGCCGGTCGCTTGGCGTATCAATTTCCCAGATGCCCTCTGTGATGAAACGATCGAACTGGTCACTTGTCCGCCCGAAAGATGCGCCAACGAACCAGTAGGGGCCCTCCTGAAGAATTTCGGCTTGCGAGTCGGCCGCTGGCAATTCCAAAGGCGGAGCCTCCTCTTCGCCGTCCCACTTATCCTCAAGCGCTACCCAGACGAAGCCCTGCACGTCGAAGAGGTCGGTTGGGTTCCATTCGAACTCGGTGGCAAACAGCGCAAACAGCGCTCGCATCAATTGGAGAAATTCGTCCAGGTCGTCCGGGTCATATTGGGCAGTGCCGAACAGCTTTCGCCCGAACATCTGCTTCCCCATCGCCTCGACGCGGGTGATTTTGAACCAGCTGGCAGCCTCCGGATGCATGGTGCCGACGACGCTGATGGCAATGGCCAGCACCTCGCCACGACGCAACCCGGCGACGCCCTCGGCCTTCAAGGTCTCCAGCGCCAGCGCGCCGTTGGTGATCGTGTTGATAGGATCATCGTCACTCCGCGCCAGCCACGCGACGATCTCGAAGAAGCGGTCTCGTAAGGGACCCTCGGCCTTGCTGACCTCATCAAGCGTCCGCCAGCTGAGCGGCAATCCCTGCACCTCGACGCTCAGCGCGCGGTAAATCTGCTCGCCGGCTATCCGGTCGTCGGCGGACGATGCTGCGATCGCGCGGACCTTTTCGATCGCCTTGTCCTTGTAGCGACGCTCGACCGTCCAGTAATCACCGTCCTGCTGCCGAAAGTCACGGAAGTCCGACATCCGCGACAGAAATTTGTCGCGCAATGGCTTGAATGCCTGCCAGTCGATCACGACGAAGCCAAGCGTATCGAGAGCTGTCTTCGCCTGCGCCCCGCCTGGGAGCGCATCGTTACCGACATGCGCAAGCGCATCGCGGACGATCGCCTTGCTGGGATACCGCTTGCCCCGATGGAGCAACCAGAACTTGGCAGGGGTGCCTAAGCCATCCAGGTTGGCAATGAACGCCTCGACAGACCCCGCAGCATCGCACCGCCCGATTGCGTCGAGGATGTTCTGCGGGGTCAAGCCGTAAGTTGCGCCACTCTGCATTCCCTTTTGAGCATCAAGGAACCGCCGATAGAAATTGAGCGCGGCTCGGAAATGAGCCAAGTTGCTGTAGAGGTCGCCGTCAATTTCGAATTTGGCAGGGCTGGGTCGACCGTCGCGCTGGTCAGATTTTGAATAGGCGAGCAAATCTCGAAGATCAGCGATAGTCTGTCCATCCGGCAGAGCATCAAGATCGCCATACGCCTTATCAAGACGCCGCACGTCGGTCATCTGTGTGTTGATGGTGGCTTTGGAATAACCCTCCGCTTCCATCCACGCCTTGAATTCTGCTTCTTTCATGTATCCCCCTCATTATTTCGAGCTTAGCGCGGCAACCCGGTCGGACCACGCTCGGCATCCAGCTCGCTGGGTTACGAACCAGTCGGCGAGCGCCTTGGTCACGCGCATCCCAATTTCGATCTTCTGGCGCTGCCCATCGAAGTCGGCCAGATTGTCGATTATTGGCGTGTCCGCCACAATCATAAGGCCGGCGCGGCCGTTGGATCTTTTGTTGACGGTCGGCACAAGGCGATAGGCCGTTCCCGCAAGCGCGGGCGCGATCTCGCCTGCGAGGTGAGAGAAATAGTCACCCCAGCCATAAAGACAGATGTTGGCGTTGCCCTCACGAAGCTGATGGACCAACCGGGTTTGTGGTAGAAATTCCCAGCTCGGCAATGCCGATGGTGCGAAAATCATCGTCTTACTCTCGCCGGGCGCGTCCTTGAGCATGCTCGGTCCAGCGGGGAGCGCGATCCCAAGCTCATCAAGCATGCTCACATAGGCACGAGCAAAGTTACTGACAGCAGCGAGCGGAACTGCCTTGTAACCACGTCGCCCTTTTTCGATCGCTTGCGACACTAAGTCTGCTCGGTATCGTAGCCTTGACATCAATTCGCCCGTCTCGGCGTCAGCCCTTTCCCTTAACAAGGCAAGGATTTGCTCATAGGTGAACACCGCGTCGAACTTTCCCGCGAATATAGGGGCTTTTGCAACATACGCCTCAGGACAGACGAGCACTGTCAGCGCGAAGTCGAAGCCCTCGGTCGCGAGGGCGCTCGCTTCTAGTCGGTAAGACTCTGCCTGCTGCGGCTGTTCGGCTGTGTCGAGCTTGTTCTCGATCAGGACGGCATATTTTCCTTCGAGAGCTTCGACTTCGAGTAAGATGTCAATCTCGCGCCGGCTATGCATGCGACGCCGACTATGGGAGACCTTGCCGTTGATGTGGCTTAGATTGGCGCCGCTGATCAACGATAACTCGCCGATGAAGCGATCGCGAAACACGTGCGAGCAGCGCAGCTCTTCGACCAGCAGCAGATCGATATCACGCTCCGTCGCATGACTTAGCGTCAGTATTTCGCCCTTCACAACTGCAACCCTTCGGATAGTCGGCGCGCGAGGACGATCATCGCCTCGGTATCGCGTCCACAGTAAGCTCGCAGGGCAGCATCGAGCGCCATCCGTCGAGCGTCGGAGGTGTTCGAAGCGATCGCTTCGATATAGGCTTCCTGCGCGCTGCCGCCGTCCTTTACTTCGAGCCCGGCATAATCCATCTCTACGGCAATCGTCGGCAACACCGCCTTAATCGACCAGCTGCCGCGCTGATCGCGGTGATACCAGTTGGCGCGGGTCACCGGCAGCAGATCGACGACGCGCTCGGCAACGCCTAAGAGCGCAGGTGCGAGGTCCGGGAAGACCGCAGCCAATTCAACGATCCGTGATTTCTCGAAGCTGGCGTTGTAGCCGATGACCGCGCCATCGACCGGGATCATCGTCACGAGTGCTTCGGCACAGCCGCGTCGCGGATCTGTCCCGTCAAGGCTGAGGAACTCGCGGTGATCGATCGTGCCGTCCGCATCCTCGATATGCGCCGAGAACTGGAACGGCACTTGGCCATATGGCTTCGTTCCGATCCAGCGCGGGACCGCGAACGCAATCGTCTCGAAGTCCAGCCACGTGCGCGGGAACGCCCAGCCGCCCATAACCGCCCTGGCACCGACAATGTCGTGATAGATCTCGCCGGTGACGGTTGCATGATGAACCCGCTTGTGCACGGCGCTCGTCAGTTCGGATGGATCAACCGCAAGCAGATCGAGGACGTTGCGCTCGATCCACCGCTTGCCGCCGCCGTTGGGTAACACCGTCACAGGCCAGTCAGGTCCGGCAGGCAGTGCTGCATGACAATAGCCGGCGAATTCGCACGGGAACGGTGTTTCGCAATGGCCGCCGGGCGCGGTGTCCGGCTCGGCACCCTCTAGCGTAGCGCGGGCTGCGGCGACCACATCGGCACGCGTCGCGATAATCGGCTCCGCGAACGCCACCAGATCGGTGTCGGCGAACAGACCGCTCCAGTCACCCTCGCGCTCGAGGACGAAGCTATTGTCAATGTGTCGGATGGCCGCGCTGGTAACAGGCAAACCGGCGTTGCGCGCAACCCACAACTGGGTCGCCAGGTCGCCTACGTGATGGTCTTTCGCCTTAGTCGAGGATTTCACCTCAGCCATGTGCCAACCTCCAGCGCCGTCTGGCTCCAGCACATCGATGCGCACTAGCACGCCGTCATGTTCCAGCGTCGCTTCGAAGATCGGCCGGTCGTGCCCGCCGTCGAGAAGCGCGCGCGTCGTCGCGAGCGCTGCCGCCAAATCCGGCTCGGCCTCGACCATCACGCCATCCGGCAGCAACGCGCAGGCGATGGCGCCGACTTCATGCCCCGTAGCGAAGCGTGTCTCGGCGCCTTCGTCCTGCTCGGCCAGGTCGCGGCGATGAACCGACAGCCACAGGCGCTTTGGGCATTGCTCAAAGGCGGTGATCTTCGACTTGGACAGGCCGTAGCGGCGAGGTTGGTATGTCATGGGTTTTGTCCGAGTCAGGGATGGAATCGATCGATGATAGCACCGGCATGAAGGCACGCGTCACCTGTCCACCCGTCGAACCATTCGCGGTAGGAACAAGAGGCGAATCGCACCGCCGCACCTGCGACGTCGATAGCGAAGCTGGCGATCTCGGCGCGGTGCCGCGCAAGCGTCTCCGGGCTAATGGCGCTGGTCTCGCGCTTGTCAGGCTCGGCGTAGAGATAGAGCAGCACCGGTGCCTTGCCGATCCGATTGCCCTCGGTAACGAGGCCGAAGGCGTGCTTCACGAGCTGGGCGGAATCAAGGTAGGCAAAGACGGCATCCCTGCGGCGGAGCGCATCCCGCATGAAGGTAAACGGTGCCATCCCGTCGCCCCAGACGTCACGATCGTAAGCGTCGGAGAGGTTCACGGTCTTGGCATCACGGAACGGCTCAAACCGCTTCGATTCGATGCCAATCAAATGTGTCGGAGTCTCGACGGCGGCGTCGAGCCATGGGTGGCGACCACCACGCCAAGGAAAGCGCATTTGCCGCTCGATATCGACACGTTGAGCGGGCCAGTCGATATCGGCCAGCGGCGGAAACGGCGGCAAATCGGCAGGGCGATCAAGAAACCAACCGAATGCATTGACCGCAAGTGCCGCGCTGCTTTCTGGGCTGTCGAGTTTGCCGCTCTCAAGCTCGTTTCCACCAGCCGAAGCGAGCAAGGACAGAATGCGATCTTCCGGCACGCCGGGCAGGAATTTTGAGGTGCGAATCATCATGACCTATCCATCAACCTTGGATGTGTCAGATTCGGTCGCGCTTCTGGAGGCACGATGGTCATGGCGGCTGCCAACCGTTCCAACATGACCTCGACGAGCACATCCGGCCCCTCAATGACGATTTCCCCACCCCAGATAAACAGGTGCTCAGCCAGTTCACGCATCCCGCCAGTCGTGAAACGGATGCGCAGTCCGCCATCGTCAAGTTCCTCAACCGACTGCGATCGGTGGAAACGCCACCCCCGCGCCCGGTCGGCGGAGGCAGGCGTCACACGCAGGACCACGTCCTGCTTCTCGTCGCGCCACACGCCGAAGCTTTCGGTGAGCCAAGCGTCGATGTCCCAATCGTCCGGCGCGCAGCCCAGCTTTTCGCTGACTCGAACGTCGATCATTCGGTCGAGCCGATAATAGACTGGCTGGTCATCACGACCCGGCATCTTGCCGATCAGATAGGCAAGCGGACCGTGGACCAGCCCATAGGGGACGACGCGTCGCCATTTCGGCTCCGACCGCTCGTCGGTCGAATAGTGAAATTCGAGGCAACATCCAGCGAGGATGGCGCCTTGCACGAGGGTCATCGTCTCCGGGGCGACGGTCGCCACCGGTCCCGCCGTCACGATCGTCCGCTGCAACCGCGCAAGCGCATCAAGGTCTGGGTCCATCCGCCGCTTCTCGCGGTCGTCGAACGCGCCCTTCACCTTGGCGAGCAACGTGGCGAGCTGATCGGCGCGCGCGGTCTGGCCAGCTAGCCGTCGGCCATCGACCTCGGCCTGCAGCGCGGCGACTTCGGCCGGCGTCGGTCGCGTGTAGACGCGCCGCAGGCTGTCGCGGATCAGGAAGCGCTTGCGGCGATCGTCGGCTACCTCGTCCAGATCGAAGTGCCGAGCGATGATGTCGCGCATCCGCTCGGCCGTCCGGCGGTTGACGCCGAGCCGCTCGGCCATCTCGTCGAGCGTCAACCCTTCGGTTGTTTCCGAAAGGGCGTGGACGAGCGCCAGCAACCGATCGAGCTTCGCCATCCTTTCGGTCATCGCCAGCCCCTCCGTCCGAAATTGTCGCACGATCGGCGGGGACGCGCGTAATGACAAGCCGCACCGCAATCTTATGTCGACTCTATGGTGCCATCACGATGGTAAAGCACAGCTCTGCGAGCCATAGCTCCCAGGAACCATGCTAGCGGTTGACAAATCAGTTCTTAGTTGACAAAGATGTCCATACGCCCGATCCGACGGGCCGGGAGACACTTTGATGCGGCCTTGGGATTACCATCAGGAGCTCACCGAAGAGCGACTCGTAAAAATTGCTCAGCTGCTTGCGGTGGGGCGTGGCAGCGCAGTCGACCGGTTTGATCCCACGATCGGTGACGACAACTGGACCTTGGGTGTATGTGCATACAACTATGGCTGCTTCCGGATCAATCAGGCTGCGGGGACGCCTGGCTTTGAGTGGTTAGGCGTCATTGACGCTGGCAAGCACTTCCAGTTCAGCGTCGGCGGGGTTCCGATGCGGTTCTGGCGTGGGGATCCGGCAGAGCCGACGGCCAAAATCGTGGTCGCTACCCCGTTCGAGCAATTGCTGCTCGACCTGGAGCCCGGAGTTCCGACGGCAGGGATGTTGTTCCGCATCGGCGTGACAACTGATATCGACGGCGCTCTTTTGGGCGCGAGCTTCGTTGCCCTGCGCAACGATCAGCCGGAAACGGTTTGGCCATTGCCGCTCGCTGAAGCGGAGCCGCTGATAGTGTTGCTGGGCGATGAGCGGCCTGAAGGACGCGATCTGCCTCCGCCGTCTGTCGGCGACCTTGGGGACGACGAGATTTATCGCGACGATGAGGCCGGGTCCGGCCCTGACGGAGCTTAATCGTGCCAACGAAGGGCAACACGCCGGACCGCGGTCTGGCCGATGGTGCGCGGGCGTTTCATGGCGATAAGCTGCGACTGGCGAGGCTACTCGGTGGTCTTTCGCTCGATGAACTGGGGGGATCGGTGGCGACGAGCCGTCAGTTCGTTCATCAACTCGAAACCGGCGCGAAGGAACCGACAGACGAAATGCGGGACGCTCTTGCCGCAGTCCTGAAGGTTACGCCTGCGTTCTTTTCGACGCCAGCGATCAATCCCGTGCGCGAGGAAGATTGCCATTTTCGTCGGCTAGCCAGCGCTCCACGTGGATTAGTTGCTCAGGCTGTGGCGCGGGGGACGGCCTTAGAAGCGCTGGTGAACGGGCTTGAAGCTCTAGTGCGATTGCCGAACGTGGACTTTCCGGAATCGGCACGGCCGGAAGGTTCCGATGCGATCGAGCGTGTTGCCGAGGACGCTCGGCGACATTGGGGGCTTGGCCTTGATGGTCCGATCACCAACATGACCCGTGTTTTGGAGAATGCGGGCGCAGTGGTTGTTCAATTCGACGATCTCACCGAGCGCATTGACGCTTTGTCGATGGCACGGCGCCGACCGATCGTCGTCCGTTCGACCGCTAAGGCAGCGGGTGTTCGTTTACGCTTCGATCTCGCGCATGAGGCCGCTCACCTAATCATGCATCAGGGCATTGTCACGGGCGATAGCGTGACGGAAGGTGAGGCGCACCGCTTCGCCGGAGCTTTTCTGATTCCGCGAGTCGCCTTTGCACGGGAATTCCCGCGGACAAGACGAATGCTCGACTGGAACGCCCTGTTCGCGATGAAGCTGCGCTGGAAGGTTTCGGTGCGCGCTATTGCACGACGCGCGTTCGATCTTGGGCTTATCGATGCCGCGCAATATCGGACTGCCAACATCCAGCTGGTAAAGACTGGACAGGCGAAGGCAGAGCGACACGACGACCGAATCGCGATCGAGGAACCCGAATTGTTGAGCTCGGCTGTCGCTTGGCTTTCAAAAAGGGACGGGATCGATCTGCATCGCCTGCTTGCCGGCCTCGGCATGGCTCCTGAGTTGTTTACCCAGTTGACCGGTCAGCCCCTTCATCCACTTCCGGACAATGTCGTGTCATTGCCCATGGCCGTTTCGAAAAGTCGGCCGTCATGACAACCGGTTTCATCTCCTACACCCACGCCGACAGCGCGCTGAAGGAGCAATTTGTGCGGCATCTTGCCCCGCTGCGGCGCGAAGGCCTGATCGATTTGTGGCACGATGGAATGCTCCGGCCAGGCGAGCATCTCGACCCGGCTGTTCAGACCGCCCTGGCGGCGTCTAACGTCGTGATCCTGCTGGTGTCGGCGGATTTCATCGCCTCGGAATACTGTTATGAGCAGGAGATGCTGCGGGCGTTCGCGCGCCAGCGGGACGGCAGGGCTCGCGTAATCCCGATCATTTTGCGCCCCTGTCAATGGAAGGGCGTTCCCATCGGCAACAATGAGACGCTGTCGGAATTCTTAGCGCTGCCCAAGGATGGCAAGGCAGTCATCAACTGGTCTGACGCCGACACCGCATTCGACAATGCCGCCGGTGCAATACGCGAAATGCTAAAAGCCGATGGCGGAAACAGCTCACCGGCCTTCGCGGCCCGTGGTCGTGTCCCGACGGCTCCCGCGGCCGACCCGATATCTCGCTCGGTCCGTTCGACTAATACGCTTGGCATCGTCGCGAAGCCGACCGATCTGGATCGTGACCGTTTTCTGCGCAGTGGTTTCGCCACCACTGCAGCGTTGTTCGAGCAAAAGCTTGCCGAGCTGAACGCATCTGACCCGCGCATCAATACCGACTTCGAACGGATCGACAGCCGCTCGTTCGCGGCTAGCGTCTATCTTGACGGCAAGCGTGTCGGCCAAGTCAGCATATGGCACGGGAGCGACATGTGGCGGAACGCACTCTGCCTGAGCTATGATTCTGCGACCAGCTCGCGGAATTCGATGAACGACTGGCTTCCCTTGGAGGACACGCAGCAGGGTCTCGCCTTCGGCACAAGCAACACGATGTCACGCCGCAATGCCGACGGGCCGCTCGATGCCCATGGCGCGGCGACATACTTTTGGGAAAACTTTCTAGATCAGGTCCGCAGCCGCATCCGTTGAGCTCGGCTCGGTCGGCATTGGTGACGCCAGCGGCATGCGTGGGGGGGCGGTTCGCCACATGAGGGCGATGTCTTCCGGCGTCAGGCCATAGGCGCGGTTGACGATATCGGAGAGTGTGCGTTCGTCGCCAAGAGCGGCGGCCCGGGCGGTGCGGGCAGGTTCTGCGGTTTCGGCGAAGTTCTCACGCAATTGCGCCTGCCGCGATGCGGTTAATGGCAGACGCTTGGGCAACGCGGCGCGCACTGCCGCGACGAAGCCGTCGCTGTCGAGGCGGCTGGCTTCACCGAGCAATCCAGGCAGCTTTGCCAAGCCTATTTCCAGTCGAAGCCAATCGGCGAGCGCACGATCAGCCGTGCGGATAGTGCGCGTCACAGCCGCCAAGCGCGAGACCGTATCGCTAACGGCAGACCGCTCGTTATCGATCGCGGCTGGAATCGGATAGGATTCGACGAACGAGCTGAAATACCGCAGCGCTTCATCCTTGCCGTGCTGTGCGCGACGCCAAGAATACCACCAGCCCAAAGGCGCATTGAGGACCGCAGCGAGAACGGGATCGCCGGAGGGTATGAAATATCCGGTATTGTTGGTGAGCCTCTCGGCAACGTCGATGCCGAACGAGGACGACCACGTGATGTCGTTGTAGAAAATGCGCGGCTCAGCAAACGCGTGATAATAAGCACACGGTCGCAGCTCCCACCAGAAGCGGCCGTGGTCCTCGCGATGGCGTAACCCCTTGCGCTTGCCGGTCTTGGGGTCCGGCAAACTTTCGAACAGTTTGAAGTGTCGATGCAGGCTTGGAAAGGCATCGGCGAAGATCGCTTCAGCAGCCTGTTCGGTCGCCACGCCCGCCCATGGCCAGGCAAAATCGCTGCTCGACTTCATCACGATCATCCACAGGCCTGCCCAGTCCGGCAGCCAACGATCGATGTCCTGCCCGCGCAAATAGGGCTTGATCACCTCGGCCGCGCGGCCGTCCTCGGCGATCAAGCGTTCCTTGGTTGCCGTGTCGATCAGGAAGGCTTCGTTGAAGCCGGTCTTGATGCCATAGAGCGGCTTCACTCCCGCATAATCGACCAGCGGCACGCCGTTCGCCCTGATCTTCGCCAGCAGCGCGGCAACGTCGGGCGGCTCGAGCGACCAGGGATCGGCGGTGAGCGTATCGCGGCGCGACAGATAGGTCGCCGCCTGCACGGCTTCGGCCAGCCCGCTACGCGGCACATCGTCGCGCGGGATGACGGCCAAGTCGAACATTTCAGGCACGGGTCCGGCGTCGGGCTTGCGCACGGCGATGATGCACGGGAACACGTCGGCGTCAGGGAAGAAGCGCTTGGCGTGGCCGAAATCGGCCATGAACTCGACCCAGGCGTCCTCGGCGAACAGCCGCCGCAGCCCTTCGGCATAGCCCGCCTTCAACCACTTGTTGGTGACAACATAGGCCATGCGTCCGCCCGGCCGCAGCAGCTTCAGCCCCTGCTCATAGAAATACACATAGAGGTCAGCCGTGCCGGCGAAGCTGCCATAGGCGCGTTCCAGCGAGGGCTTGATCGAGCTGATCATCTCCTGCCGCACATAAGGCGGGTTGCCGATCACGGCATCGAACCCGCCGCTGCGCCCCTGCGACGCGAGGTCGCGCCAGACGCCGGGAAAGGCGATCTCCCAATTCAGGAACCGGTGCTCGTCCGCCAACGCGCGCGCCTCGCGCACCAAAGCATCCGCCATCAATCGACGACGATCGTCAGGACGGGCCGAGGGCAGCAGGCTGGCTTGCGCCGAAGGCTCGATAGCCCCGTCGCGCAGAGCCGGGTCGGCAATCTCGATAGCACCGGTTGCGATCATCGCAGGGTCACCGAAGCTCCCCTCCAGGACCATCTTGAAGGCTTCGGCTCGCGCATAACGGCGTTCGGCCTCTGCTGCCTTGGCCAGCGCCTTCTCGACCTTGGCCAGCGCCTTGGCCTTCACGGCGCGCTCTTTGTCATCGCCCTCGGCCATCTGCGCAACAGTGGCGCGCCCGACGGTTGCAATCTGCTCGGCCGATTCGCGGATGCGCGCCGGGGCGTCGTCGAACACGCCCATCAACGTGTCCGCCTCTACCATGCTCAGCAGGGCGTCGATCGGCGCGCTGGCTTCGGCCACCGTGCCGAACAGCGCCTTGGACTGTTCGACCTCGGCAATGTCATTGTCAGGGATCGTTTCGATCTGCGCCATCGCTGCGGCAACATTGTCGATCATAGCGAGATGCCGGTTGACCATCAGCGACCCGCGATTGGCGAGCCACAGGCTGGTCGGCCGCACCCAAGCGCCGAGCACGCTGTTGCCGCAGCGTAGATGGTGATCAAGGAACGACAGCGGTGCCCCGACAGTGAAGCTGTGCAACCAGAGCGCGACCTTGGCGAGCTCGACAGCCATGGGATTGAGGTCGACGCCGTAGATACAACGCTTCAGCACCATGCGGCGGACGATGTGCGGATCGTCGAGCTGTTCGGCGACGATCGGCCAGCCATGCTCGCTTGCCCGCGCGAGGATGTCGGCGCGCAGTGCGGCGATGCGTTCAACCAACGGCGACACATAGCCGCCGCCAGCGGCAATGGCCGCGTCTTCGGTTGCCTTGAAGACCTTGTCAGACAGCCAGTCGACCAGGCTGACGAGAAAGTGGCCGGAACCCATCGCCGGATCAACGATCTTCAGGTCGAGCATGCGCGTCGCGGGGTCGAGCGCCGCGAGCGCATCGCCGGTGGTGCCAGCGGCAACGGCGTTGGCGAAGGCGCTGGTCACTTCATCAACCAGCGGGCCAACCGCACGCTCGATGATCAGCCCGACGAGATCTTCCGGGGTATAATAGGAACCCGAACGATGCCGGGCGCTGTTGTCCGCCCGTGGCCGGACACCGCCCGCGCCGTCCGCCTCGACAGCATATTCGAGGATCGATTCGTAGATCGAGCCGAGCTGCTGCACCGACAAGTCGCGGTAGTTGATGTAGCGCGGGCGTGGATGGGCGGGCGGCGCGGCGGGCCTGTGCGATAACAGGAAAATCACCTCGCTCGTCACGGCATCCGGCAGCCGCACTCGACCGAGCAGCGGTGCGTTCGCCGGATCGAATAGGCCACCGTTGTAAGGTGGTATGCCAAGCTCGTCGTCACCCTCGGCAATTGCGCCGAAGATTGTCTCAAGCCGACCCCAATATTCCGTGCTGCGTGCAGCGGGCGCGATGCCCTGCTCGCGCGCGTCCGCGATTTCCAGGCGCATGCGGGTCAGGCTGTAGCGGGCATAGGGGCCCCGCTCGTCCGGTAGCAGGTTACGATCCTCTGCGTAGAGGATGAACAGCAACCGGTAGAGCAAAACGAGCGCGCCCGATCGCACCTCTTCGAGATAGGCATCGCCAGCGCTTTCCGGGCGGGCGCGATCGTGTTTTGGTAACGCGCGCACAAGCAACGGGAAGACGCGGTCGAAGACGACGTCGGACAGATCGCGCGCGACCCGCTCTTCCCACTGCCGCGCATCGACCAACGCCTGGTCATGGAACGAGCGCCCCTGTTCCGCAGGCAGGAACGCCGCCCGACCGAACAGCAGCAGAAACAGGCGCAGTGCGTGGTCGGCGGTGACGTCGGTATCGAGCAGATCAGGTGTGCAACCGGGGAGGTCGAACACCTTGCCGAGATCGATCTCGAGATAGTCGTCCGCAACCGAAAGCGCACCCTGCCAATAGAGCCGCCAATGTCGGCCGTTGGTCAGGATGCCCCAGCGCATTTTGCCCTGCGTGATGACGTCGGCACGGCTGAGGTAATGCATCAGTTGTGCGGCCGGCACACCCTGATCGCCTTGCGCGGCGCGGTCCAGCGGTCGGTTCCAACGCTTGGCCTCAACTAGCGCGGCCCCGTGGCGGAAACGCTGCCACGGATCGAGCCCGGCGGCGGCCTCGTCGGCTTCTCCATCCGGGAACAGCAAGGCATCCGGCACGTCGTTGCGGCCGCGCGCATCCATTCGCTGCTGCACCGAGATGTGGTCCCATCCCAGCAGGCGCAGCACCGGATAGACCAGCTTCTCCTCGGTCTCGGCTTCAACGGGGGCCTTGCGCTTGGTGAGTGAAGTGAGCAGTTCACCAATCTGCTCGCGCGCACGATCAACGGATTGCTCGGTGAGTTCGCGCCATGGGGCACTCTCATGAATGCCCTCCGTCAGCCAATCTCTCGTGAACAACCCACCCTGCAGCACGTGCGTCAATCTCCCCAGAGAAACGCATAGCCGATTGTGATCGCGCGGCAATGTCGAGACTCACAGGACATCTGTTTTCAACAAGTAAGGCGCCAGTCTATGCGTGGGTCGCGCAGCCAGATTGTTGCGCGAATGAGGGGCCAGCGACGCAAAGTCGCGAGGCCAGCCGCAAAGTGACCAACGCTGAAGATCAAGCTGCGTCCTGATCAAGCCATGGTGCCAGCGTTTTGGCGTCGTTGGCTGCGGTGGCATATTGCGCAGAGAAGCGTCGATGGCGGTGCATTTCCAGGGCCGCAACATATCCGCGGCCGGGCCGTAGTTCGATGATTCGGCGCAGGATACGATCCTCCACAATCACCGGGTCGGCATCTATATCGCTCAGCTTCCGCCAACGGGCGAGAAGCAGCGCCAATGTGATGACGTCGCCCTCGACGGCTTCCACGACATCGCCCCAACGACCAGCCTTGATCAACTTTGCCACCGCCGCCGCTGGCACGCTGATCTTGGCCGGGATATCTAGGGCGGCAGCGATCTCGGCCATGTGGACGAGGTTCATCCGCAGGCCGCCGGTCACGTGCCGCGCAAAATCGAAATGCCGTTTGGGATCCCCGCAGTTATACGCCATCCACCGCCAACGCGGCGGTATGGTCAGTCCAAGGCGGCAAGCGGCCAACACGAGCATCGGAATGTCGTGTGCGGACCCCGCGTATGAGGCGAGTTCGGCGTTCGGTGGTGCATCCCCAAGCAACTTGAGCAGGCCTGCCACCACGCCTCTTTCATCCAAATCAGGCGCGCTGAAGGTTTCGAAGGCGAGCACGTCAGCACCACCGTCGATATGCTCGATAAGCACCATGGCCGACGCGCTGGTCACGGTCTGAAAAATCCATCGCGGGCAGCTCAGCGGGTCTTCAGAGCGCAAATAGTTGCGGCGTATCGGTTGGTCGTCGGACGGCACCCAGCGTTCCATTTGCTGATAGCGCTTGTGGGCGGTGTCATCGAGCACGGCGGATTCGATATCGAGCACGATCCAGCACCGCGGGGCAAGCGGCGTGGTGATGTTGTCGATGTTCATGATGGTCTCCGAATAGGAATCGGCGGGCACCGGATGGCGCCCGCCGTGGTGGGTCAGGCGAAGCGAACGACGGTTTCGATTTGGGCGCGGTCTGGCTCGATCCAGTCCTGCCCGGTCGGCACGAACCGGTTGTTCGCCAGCAGCGAGTTATCCATCGCGGCGGCCCGCGCCTTGATCCGCTTCACCGCAAGTTTGCGCCCCTTGTGGATGTCCTTCGTCTTGCCGGGCATGCGGACGAGGCTGCCGCGCCCATCAATGGCAAAAAACTCGTCCGCGAGGGTGCTAACAAGCAGGAGCGGCGCATCGTCGTTTGCGGCGTAAGGAACGAGGTTGTCGACGATGTCGATGTTGAGCATTTCCCGATATGCGACCGTGAAGCCGGTTGGCTCGGTCGCCTCTGTGCTGGCCCAGCCCGAATAGATGACATCCTTGCCCATCATCTGCGCGACACGCGCGATTTCCATGCCGACCTCGAAATCCATGGGACGACCGGAACAGAAGCCGATGCAGTCATTCGCCGGCTTGAACCCTGGCCAGCCCATTTCCCGCCGAACCGCGAGCATGGTGTTCTGATGGTGAGGCATCATTTTCATCTATCATTTCCTTTTGTTGTCGGTCTGCGGGCCGGAACCATTTTTTCATTCTTCCACGGTGCCCAACCGTGACTTCACGAAGGGACTTGCCTTCAGTTGAGCGCGCGGGGGGCGTGTCGTGCCGACACGGCAACCAACGCCTCGATCGCGCGACGCAGGCGGCGAACCGAGCGGGTGTTCCGGAAAAGGCGCAGCAGCATGGTCTCCGCTGCCGCCTCGAGCCGGGGCAGCGCGGCTGGTGGCAGCCCTGCGTCGCGGGCGACGTCGCGCCAGAGCATTGCCAAGACCAGTTCGGCATGCTCCGGACCTGGACCCCGCACCTCGACCACCTGCACCCGCGAAAGCAACGGGGTCGGCAGCCGTGCGGCACTGTTCGCGGTCAACATCCAGTTGACGTGCGACAGGTCGATTTCGGCGGCTAGGCAGCCGTCAAAATACCGGGCCGCGCTGGAGCGTTCGAGCAAGGTCAACAGCGTGGCGACGGGATCGCCGATATTGCTGATGCTGGTCTTCTCGACTTCGTCGATGACGACGACGGGGTTGGCGGTCATCGTCCGCTGCATCACGCACGCCGGGAAGCAGGGAAGCGGGTTGCGGAAGCCGCGTGGATTGCCTGCCAGCTCGGCGTTCGAATTGATCCCGGCGAACGACAGAACGGCATTGCCCGCGCCTGACAGTTCGCCAACGAGCCGGGCAAAGTGCGTCTTTCCCCCACCAGGCGGACCGACCAACAGCATCGGTCGCAGCGCCAGCCATGGCTGCCCTGACCAGGCGCTAAACGCGGTCTGGTCGGCAATCAGATCGATCGCCGACGACATCCACGGCGCTTGGGCGCGGAGCGCTTCTGCAAGCCGTGTTTCTTCGCTGGGGCGACGTTTTGCCAGCATCGAGCTGCCAGTGAGCGGCATAAGGGTAGTCAAAGGTTCGTAGAGTTCAGAAATCGATGCAACATAGTCATTCTGCTCGAACCCATCCTTTGCAATTGACCGGCACGGGCGGACATAGGCTTTGCCATCGACGACGATCACAGCGTCACCTGCGAATCCGATGTTGCCAGCCAGGCCTCGGTCGCGCCGACCAGAGATTCGGCGTCCTTTCGACTGGCGAGCCACAATTGCCAGGTTGCCTTCACGCGGGCGGCAAGGTGCTCGCGGATTGCACCATGACAGCCGGTGCGGTGGGCTTCTTCGAGATCGGCCCGCGTCATTGGCACGAATGGGACGTCCGCCCAGTGCGCTACCGCATCGAAGGATTTGGCGCTGGAGCCTCCATAGGTCTCGGCGACATCGATCACCTCACCGGTGAAGGCGAGGTCCAGCTCGCGCAACATTTTCGCGGCGGCAAGGGCGTCGCGCGCCGTCTCGGCGGCGGCGATCAGCGACGGCACCACAATGTTCTCAGCACGCCACAGCAGCAGTCGCGCGGGCGGAATGTGGAAGGCGTCGGCCAGCCATGAAATTGTCTCGACCGGATTGTCGGTGACGGTGGTGCTGTGCGCCCCCAGATCGAATCCGACGCTGCCGAAGCGATAGCGACAGGTCAGGGTCGCGGCGCCGACCAGCAAGGTGCGTGCCGGGCATTCGCCCCAAGCGGACTGTTGGATCCAGGATGTGGCGAGAACGATGGTATCGGTGGTCATGGAAGTTCCTCCAAATGAATGCGGCCCGGCCATCACGAGGATGACCGGGCCGACTGGGCGTTAATGATGGACCCGAGGATCAGGGGGCCATGAAGGCGCGCTCATCCTCTTCCTGGCGTAGCCGGGCCGTGACGCGCTTCAGCGCTGCGGCGATCTCAGCCTTCAGCGCGCGTGGGCGGCACCATCGCATCAGCGAGCAGTCGACAAAGGTCCGCAAGTGCTGAAGGCCAGGCGTCGCCTCAATGTGCTGCGCGAGTGCAGCCATGGGACGGGTGATCGCGGCTTCGTCGGCGGATCGCGCGGCCTGCCAGGCCAGATACAAGCATAGCGTCGCCACGGCATCTTCCATGACATATCGGCGGATGCGTTCGTGCTCGCCCGCTGCCCACAGTGCGGCCACGTCTCCGCCCGACACGTCCGTTTTGACGGGAATGCCGATCTGATCGGCGATGGCCGCGAGCGAAACCTTGCGGCCATAGCTGGCATATAGATCTGCCAGATCATGGTGATTGCCGCCATAGCGATGGGCCGCAGCGTGGTCGGCGAGCGCCTTCAAGTCGAACAACCTGCATCGCTGAGCCGCAAGCCGTAGAACCAGGGCATCGAACTGGGCCGAGTTATAGCCCGTCACGATATCCGCTGCCGCCATTTTCCGGTCCGCCGCGCGGATCAGATCAGCTTCTTCAGTATCGCCAGTGGCGATCAGCGCCTCGATATCGAAGGCCCAGACGCCATTGCGACATTGTGCGGCTGCAAAGCCGATCGCGATCGGCTTGTGAAGCGGCCAGGGCGGGAATGATCCATCCTCGGTCTGCGGGGCGATGGTTTCAATGTCATAGGCCAGGACCGAGCCTGCGGCGGACGCGCGGCTCGGTGGCCGCATGGATGTGCGCATAGGATCACCTTATCATGAGAGCGGGCTGGTGCCCGCAAATGCAATCAGGCCGCCTGGACGGTCCGGTGCGCCAAGCCCCTTTTCCGCTCAATCACTCTGATCATCAGCACCGCAGCCAGCGGGCCTTTTCCACGCTACTTACAAGCGGGTGGGATCTGCCCATGGATGCCAACCTGATGTTAAGCTTGCATGGTGCATCATGTATCGATGCAGGAATTCACCGATGATGATGATTTTATGGAAAACGGCCGTCTGAAGAGCCCGCATTCCAGTCCAACCCTTGAGCATGTGGGCGGGGACAGCATCGGCGAGCCGGGGCCGGGCGACGAAGTAGCGTGCCGCGATTGCCCGGCCGCGATCTGGTATTGGAAGGGTTCCGATCGGATCTTCTGCTTCTGCTCGGCGATGCATGAAAAGACCTGGGGGTCTGGCGAACAGCCGGTTGAGTTCTGCGACGCGCGCGAGCAGGAAGTCGCGAAGATGCTACCGAAGGCTCGGCCTCAGCGATCCTGACCCGGGTCAAGAGGCGCTGGTAGCGGCTGGCTTGGGACTGGCGACGAGGGGCGCAGCGCGCCGATTTCGGCATCGTGGCCACGCGTGTCCTGTTCTTGGTCGAACCGCCGCTTCTGCCGCCAACGCTCCGTCATCGCCTCACGCTGGTGCGCCGCCAAGATAAGCAATTCTCGTCGGCTTGGTCGGAGAGCAATCGTGCCGGACTGCTCCGTCCGACGCGTCAGCTGTGCCTTCGCATGCGCCTCGCGATGAATCGCAATGGCTTCTGAGAACGCACGTTGTAGAATCGGTTCGTGCACCCAGGCATCGGCAACGCGACGAAGATGATCCGGGGCGTCCAGCGACAGCGTCCACCCGCGATCCCCGTGCACGATATGATCGCCGTTTGCCGCAGCGTAGACCGTCATCGGCTCGATCTCGGCACGCTGGCGATCGGCAATGGCGTCCAATCGTTCCTGCGTCATCGCTGCGGCAATACGTGCAGGCGTAACTCCGAACCGTTTGCGGACTGCATCGTCGACAACGCACGCATCGTCTTCGAACGTGATCAGGATGCGCTCTGCCTCGATCGTGGCCAGCATCGCATCGAGCGCGGCTTGCTCGGATTGGCGCAACAGCGCCTGTTCGGTTTCGCGCTCCTGCCGTTCGGTATCCTCACGTTCACGCTGTTGCGCCTGTTCCATTTCCGCCCGCTTGGCCTTGGCGCGGTCGATGGCGATCCTGTCACGGCGGGCAGCGAATAGCCGGTCAAGGTCGTCGAGGTCGCGATCGATGATACTGCTGGCGAGCGCCGCCGCCTCTTTCGGCAGATCGAGTGGACGCGGCGCCGGGCCGTCGCCAATGCCGAGCGAAAGGCCAATCCCATCGGTGGCGGCTCCCATCTCGACAATCGACGGCGGCTTGCGGATCGCCGCCCCTGCCTGGCCCACGATTGCGCTGATGTTGCCGAGCGGAAGCGACGGCAAGACCGCGCGTGCGCCCTCGGCGGACGTCACCGGCACAGCCGCGATTCGATAATTCGTATCAAATGCGGTCGGCAGGCTCGGCACGCTTGCTAGGGCAACCACGCGGTCGACAATTCCCGCCACCGCGCGCGGCACGTCGATCGGCCGCGCCATGCTGCGCACGGCAGAACCGGAGATCAAAGTGCCGGGTGCGCGGTCGTGTTCGGACGGTGGCAGGTAAGCCAGCGATGCGACGTCGGCGATCCCACGGTCGCCTGGTTGCAAATTTGCAACCGGCACCACCAGCGCCGGCGCATCGGCAGGTTTATCGACACCAAGGGTGGCAGCGCTGAGCGACAGATTGGCGATCGGCTCGGCATGATCGGCAAGAGCCGGGATCGCGAGGCTGGGCCGATTCGTCACGCTCGCGATCAACCCCGCCACGCGTTCCTGCACGCTGTCGAGCAGCGCCTGTTCGGCGGCGGCCCGCTCCTGGCCATGGCGAAGCTGTTCATCAAGCAGCGCGGCTTCGCCCGCCAGCATCTTCTCCCAGTTGCTTTCGTTGACCTGGTCCTCCTCGCCGCGTCGCACCCGCGCAGTCCGGGCCGACCCCAGATGCTTCTGGGGCGCATTAGGCAGTCCGCGCTCGACGTTGGAAAGCGCGGTGTAGGTGATATTGAGACCAGCTTCCTGCACGACCTCGGTCTGAATGCGTGCATAGAGGTGTCGCATCTCTTCGAACGCTTCCGGATTGTCGATCTCGCGGCGCATCATGCGGCCGATGTCCCACTCATGGTCGCCAGTGAGGACAAGTGGGCGGCTCGAGAAAATCAGGTGAATATGCCAGTTGCGCTGGTCGCCTTCTTCCGATGGCGGATGCAGCGCAAGCGCGAATGGCAGGTCGCGGCTGCCAAACTGTTCCTCAGCGAAGCGCTGCCCGATTTCGAACATGCGATCGATACCGCCGTCCATCTCGACGAGTTGGTATGGCACGGTAGCAATGGCATGGAACAGCAGCTTGGCGCCTGTTTGGGCCTCGCGGTTGAACAGTTCGACGGCTTCAAGCGCGGCGATCGCTTCCTCGGCTGTCTCGCCGACATTGGACGCAAACAGAATGCGCCCGTCGTCCATCTGATGCGCGCCCTGCCAAACATAGAGTGTCGATCGGCGGCCGACGCCGACCTTGGTCGAGCGTCCGTAATACCTCACACGAAAGAAGATGCCCGCGCGACCCATTCGGTCGAATATCTGTCCGGAATAGCGAGGCATCAGCGACCCACCGGCGAGCCAGCCGGTCTTCGTTGGCTTGTGCGTCTCTGGCTTGCGTTCGATGGCGGTCATCGAACGAAGTTCCGGCTTGATGCGGATGCGTTTCCAGAACGCGCGGTTGCACCGGTCTGCCTCCCGTATATCGTTTTGCAGCTCCCGCTCGGCGCGACGATATTCGCGCGACTCCTGCTTTAAATCCTTACGCTGCTGCCGAACAATTGCGGCAAGCGCACCGGTTCGCTTTCGCGCAATACGGTGAGCCTCAGCAGGAGTAACCGAAACCCAGACTTCGCCAGAGTTGCAAATTTGAAACTGCACTGGTCCGATCTCGCAATTGAAGAAAGGGGGGTGTAAAATCAAGTCGTGGAAGACGACGCGATTCTTTCAGAGAAGCTGAAAGATTTATTTCGCCAACACCCCCCAATCTTCTGAATACTACCACCTGCCGACTCTGACCTCAATACTATCGCTTTTCCACGCCACCCTCAAAGAAGGGGGGTCCTCTAATTCTTTTTGGTCGAATCTGATCGAAGGCTCTCGAAAGGAGCCGAATCATGGCCATGGATGATAAAGAAGGAACGACGAGCACCGCAGGCGGTGCGATCGATATGGCGGGCGATGCCGCGGCAATAGCGCCCGATGCGTCGTACGCATCGCTGATCGCGCGGCACACGGCGAACGCCCTTCGTCGGCGGGCGCTGCTTACGGCGGGGGCGACGCTGGTCAAGCGCGACCCCAAGGATGTTGCCGGTGCCATCGCGCTCGGCTTTGTCCTGCGCAACCGTGGCCTTGTCGCTGCCGACAGTTGGCGGCTCGATGGCCTGCTTGGTGAAAGCGTCGCCGAACTGGTTCAGCGCCTCACACACGCAGCACGTCAATTGCCCGACGGCGATGCCGGTGCGGTGCTGGTGCGCGCAATCGACATGGCCGCTGCAGAGCTGGCGGCCAAGGGCGAGTTTCAAGCCTGGCGCCGACGTGCCGACCGCTATTTCGCCGAGCATGACGACTGGCTCGCTGCCGACGAAGACATGCGCTTGACCGGCAGGTGGCGCCAGTTGCGCATGACCATGGACCAGCAGGAGCTCATCCGTTCGACCTGCGCGCTGCTCGAGATCGACCTTCCGGGTCATTTGATGCGCGGCAGCGCGCACGATTGGCTTGATGCCTCGCGCGCGAATCTTCGTTACCGGGGGGTCGGTGCATGAAGTTCCAATGGACCGACCGCGCGGGCGTCGTTCACGAACTAACTGACCACCAAGCCATCGAGCAGGAGCGCCAGCAGGTCAGGGCCGAACTGCTCGCGCTACGCGACAGCATCACGCACTCCGACGACGATGCCTTCCTTGCCATCCATGAAGGGATGGATAGGCTGCGGGCGCGCTTCTTCGTCCTCCAGGAAGATCTGGCCCGATTTGTTCGCCACGAGGCGGCTCGCGCGATCGCGGTGATCACGAAGATCGACTTGCAGGCGAGCTTCATCGGCCAGTTGCACCGCTGCTACGACCAGCATGCGCAGCGCCGCGACGACAATACCGCAATGTGCGCGTCACCAAGCTCTGAGCAGATTGACGTGCTCAAGCAGCAGGCGATCCACGACGGCAAGCCGACGCCAATTCTCGCCACTTTCGGCGAAGCGCACGCGGTCCTGCTCGCCAACCCGGCGACATGCCGAACGCCGTTGCACAGCAGCGCGCCGGCGCTCGAATGGACCGATCGTGACAGGCATTATCACCAGGTGCGCGACCTACGTCAGATCGAGCGCGAATATGTTGCGGTGGCCCGCGAACTTGCGCTGCTACTGCCCAAGCTGGCAGCAGATGTCCCGATCCGGGACAATGTGGCTGCCCTTCAGCTGGCACACGTTGGGGTTAACCGGGTGACCGTCCTAGAACGCACCATGAACAGATGGTCGGCGCATGTGATCGGCGTCGTCCGCGAAGAAGATGTCGCGTTCCTTGATGATTTGGAGAAGTCCGATGGCCGCAATACATAGCAGCAGCAGTCTGCACCCGCGTCAGCCAACGAGCCCCATGA
Source organism: Sphingomonas sp. (assembly GCA_021732445.1). GTDB lineage: Bacteria > Pseudomonadota > Alphaproteobacteria > Sphingomonadales > Sphingomonadaceae > Sphingomonas. Next base: position 110,492 of record JAKFUZ010000009.1, read on the forward strand.
TGGCTGGGGTTGCCGCAGCTATCGCCGAAGAGATGGCGGCTAATCCCGACGCCGTGCCGACTTCGGTGCTTGAGAAGGCGAAGGACTGGTTGCCTCCATCAATGGCGGACATCCGCATACTGGGCCGCGAAACGCGCGCAGCCGGATGGCGCCACGGCAGGCTGCCCGGCCTGCGCGACATCGTCGGTGAATTCCATCCCGTGATGGATCGCATGATGAACATGGCCCGCAAATATGAGGACACTGTCACGGCCCAACGCGAGGCCGCCCTCCAGTCACCGGCTAACAGTGCCGACCTCTGCCAAGCAGTGATCTACCGCTGGCCCTATTGGTTCGGCGTTGACGCCAATCTGGGTCGGGTGTCCCGTGACCCCAAAGTCTATCTCGAGCGAGTATGCCGCGATCACAAGGGAAGGCTGGTCACTGACCCAGACTATACCGGACAGGCGTATGACGCGGACCACTGCGCCGATGAATTGCTACGCCAGGTCTTGGACGTCACGCTGATCGACTGGATCAGCCTCCTCGAAACGCTGCTCGGCGGATGGCCGGCCATGTTCGACGCGGTCTGGCGCCGCGACGCAGGGCGTGTGCAAAGGCTGCTGCGGGAAAACCGTCGGATGCCGGACATGCAGTTCCTGCGGGCCGTCAAGGATCCCCGCGACAAGTTCCGGGCAGTCGTCGCGCTGTTCTGGGAGGCGGAGCGATTTTTTGAGCTGATGTTTGCGATTGGCGGCCCAAGCCGCGTCATGATGACGAAGTTGATGGCGGCGCTTGGCTCGACGTCGATGCTGGCTGGCGCGGTCGCAGCTGACAGTCCCACGGGTCGCTACGTCGGCAGCATGTGGTGCCACCGCGGCGCGCTCGCGCTGTTGTTCGGCGACGGGATGGCGATGGGCCATAATCCCCGACATCCCCACTGGTCTTTCGGTCCTGGTGGGGACGCGAACATGACCGACGAGATCGAAGGTTGTGTCAGCGAACCGGCGCTGGACCTGGCAGGGTTCAATGCGCGCACCGCACCACCTTTCGTGCTCGACTCGCGATTGCGCGATGTGCAGGGCGAAGAACCAGCGCAGTTCTTCGCAGGACGCGATGTTCGCTTGTTGGCGATCCGGTTTCTGCTCGAAGTCCGTGATTGGCTAGGATGGTCCAAGGGCCGCAAGCAAAATCAGTCGCCGCCGTTGTTTGATATCTTGACCGACAGCGCGATCGGTCGTCTCGCGCTCCTCCCAATCGCCCGCATCTGCCCAGCAACCGGGTGGTCGATTCTGCGTGAAGCCGTCGATGCGACGACGTGCGCTCGGAAAAAGAAGCATCCCGCTACGGCAACGCCGCCTTTTCCTGTCAGCTTGGGCGACGTCGTCGCCAACCCTCGCCGATGGGAGACGCTCCATGGCAATGGCGCGCCAGCCGGCTCGGTTGCCGCCCGTTCCAAGTGGTTTGGCGACGACTTTCTCGCGGGCATGGTTGCTAAAGCGCGGCACGAACCCAGCCAGTTCGTCACCAACGATCCGACGACAATTGGACATACGATCTGTTTCATGCCTGCGATCTGGTTCGATCCCTATCGTGAAACCGACATGCTGCGGCTGGCGTGGGACAATGTTGGCCTTGACCATGAGATTGCGTTCCCCGGCTGCTTTGACAGCTCGATCCCAGCGGATGAGCTCCAATTTTGCCTCAGAGCCGCAGCGCGTGGCCAGGTCTCTGCGACCGATATGATGCGCGACCCTCATGCCCGTAAACACGATTGCGTGCGTTCGCCGAACCGTGGGCGTGGCGGCAATCACTCTGCGACGCCGCCGCCGGCACCACTGACCGCGAACGAGCGCCTATCGCTTGCAAGATTCATCGCGGCGAACAAGGGGGGTCCTCTAAATCAGACGATCCATTGACGATAACTGAACTCCCACTCGTCGGCATCCCGCCGCTCGAGCGGGAGAAAGACCGTGACCAAACAGACTGATTTTTCCAAGATCGCCGCTGACTTTGCGGCAAGTGTGAAGCCCGAGACCGCGCCGGATACAAAGGCGGACACCAGCGGCGATATCGTTCAGCGCGAAGAGGACGCCGCGCCTGACATGCTGGCGCAGGAAGCCGCTGACACTGGCATGGCCGAGCCGGTGTCCCAGTCGGAGGATACCATCAGCGACGCGAGTGCCCAAGTGGCAGGCCGCGCCGCCGCCGAGGACACCACCACACCGGATAATGCCGTCCATGCTGATGTCGGACTATTTGACCCAGCCCCGGCATTGCCGGACGTAACTCAAAGCGAGGGCGCGGCGGACGACGCGAGTGATCGTGATGGCGAGAGCGCCGCTACTGACAGTGCTGATGCGGTCGACCCGCCGGTGGCCGAGGTGGCCGCGATCGACACGAATGGGGGCATTTTCAAAGAGTTTCCCGCCGCACCGTTCGAGCCGGGCGAGTTCAAGGTGCCGCTGTGCGACCTCTTGATCGGTGACCAGTCGCCAAGCGGCGTCTATGATTTTGACAGCGGCGCGGGGGAGGCACTGCTCCATGCCGTGCAGACGCCGGACAATATCGCGCCGATCGTTGTGATGAAGGTCAGCGATGACTGGCACGTCGTCGACGGATGGGCGCGCGTCATGGCCATGCGCTTCCAGTTCGGCAACACCGCGAACCTCCTGGTTCGCGTAATCGAATGGACCGGCGCAAAGAATGCCGATCTCTACAACCGCTTCGCCGCGACGTTCCTTACGCTGAAGTCACGCAAGATCGACAAGTCGATCCTGCTTCTCCAGTTCCACCGCGCCTGGAACGTGCCGCAGATGGTGCTGGCCGCCCGGATCGGCTGGACCGAGAGCCGGGTCACACGGGAGCTGGCGGCCGCCGAAATCTACTTGGAGGCGCCCCGCTTCGCCGAGCTCCACATCAAGGCGGAGGACCCGCCGATCGATTATCTCTACAAGGTTCAGCAGCGGCGCGACGCTGCCGCCGATGACGATACAGCGCATCCGAAGCGTGCACCCGAGAAGGGCGCAGTCGCCCGGCTCAACGCGAAGCTGGAGGCACTGCTCGCAAAGCCCGAGCGGTTCGCCACGGCCGAGGCGCTGGCGAAGCTCGGCCTTGCCAAGCCGGGCAAGGCCAAGACGACTGCCGAGACGGAAAAGGGTGCCGAAGCCCTTGGTGAAATCCAGGCGCTCGAGATCATCGACTGCGTGGAGGATTCGAGCGGCGACGCCGTCGCCATGGTCGAAATGACGGCTGACCAATTCCCCAGCATTCGCCTCCTGGTCGACACGACCGCACTGGACGACCGGCGGAAGGCGGAGGTCCGCCACCTCCTTCATGAGGCACTCGACAAGTTGCTTGGCTACTAAGGCGATCGGCTGACTTGAGGCATCGGCCGTGGCCGACCGTCATCCTCCCACCTGCATTTCGCTGTGCCAGGCGACTGGCGCCGAGCGTGACTCGTTTTTGGACGCAACTCCTGCGAATCGTCCATCCGCGGGGGTTGACCCTGCACGTCCACTCGATTCTGATGCGAAAATCGCCTGCACCGACGTTCCCGAGCGGATTGATAAACTGCTGCCTGGTGAGGCGGCACTCGTATACCACTGTCTACGCGACCGGCTCGCGACGCTGTTCGACAAGGCCGTTTGACCGATCTGAGGACCTGACATGACCCAGCCGCTCCGCGCCTATATCTATGCCCGAGTTAGTAACGACGACGAAGACGGCAACAACGCTTCCGGGGCAGCTCAACGTGCTGCATGCCGTTCCTACTGCGAACGGCAAGGCTGGACTGTAGCCGAAGAGTTCGAGGAGCTGAACGTCTCCGGCCGCAAGCTCCATCGGCGTGAATTCGATCGAATGATCGCCCAGGCGACCGCTGCCGACCGGCCGGTGGATCTGATTGTCGTGTATGCGCTGAGCCGCTTCGCACGCCGTCTGCTGACGCAGGTCACGGCCGAGCACAGGCTGTCAGAGGCGGGCGTGCGGCTGGTGTCGCTTGTCGAGGACATCGCCGACGATCCCAACGGACGGATGATGCGCTCGATGATCGCGGTGATGAACGAGAAATACGCCAACGACGCCTCGATCTTCACCTGCCGCGACCGCCGGGGCAATGCGAACGCGGGCTATTGGAACGGGGGCCCGGTTCCATTTGGCTACGAATCACGGGTGGTCGTCACTGACGGGCGCAAGGGCCGAAAGAAGCTCGTCATTGTCGAGGAGGAAGCGGCGATTGTCCGCTTCATCTACAAGCTGGCCACCTTCGGTTTGAACGGCCAGCCGATGGGCACCCGCGCCATCGCGAAGCACCTCAATGCCAATGGTTATACATTGCGTGGCAAGTCCTTCTTCCACAGCAATGTCGATGGAATCCTCAATCGCCAGCATTATGCCGGCGCTTACCGCGATCGCACAGCCGACGCGAAGGGCGTGAAGCCGACCGAGGCGGAGGCGATCGTCGTGTCTTGCCCGCAGATCATCGCGCCCGACGTCATCGCAAACGTCGCCGCGATACGCGCCAAGGCTGCTCCGAGGGTCACACCCCCGCGGATCACTAATTCCCCAGTGCTCTTGACCGGAATTGCTAGGTGCGGCCATCCCGAATGCGGGTCTGGCATGGTTCTGAGAAGTGGCAAGGGTGGTGCCTATCGCTATTATATTTGCAATCGTAAGGCGACAGCTGGTGCCACGAGCTGCCCTAGCAAGGCGATTCGAGAGGATGCTTTGGACAGCATCGTGCTCACAGGCCTGCTGCAGCGCGTCCTTGAACCCTCGCGGCTAAAGCTTCTCCTCGCCGATGTTCTTGACCGGTCGGACGATGCCGAGAAGCGGCGCAAGGATGATCTTGACCGCGTTCGCCGCGAACGGATCGCCGCCGAAACTCGGCTGCGTCGTCTTCTCGAACTCGTCGAAGAAGGGCTGATGAGTCCGCGCGATGCGATCTTCGGCGAGAAGCTTGCCGAAGGACGCGCATCAATCGCGGCACTGACCGAAACCGAGCACAGCTTACAGAACCAACTGGGTGCTGGTGCTCACATTATCGACGATGCTTCCATCGAGCGGTTCGGCGCGATCCTGCGAGCGGAGATTATGGGACAGAACGCCGACCTGCGGCGCTCCTATGTGCGGATGTTGGTAGGCAGCGTGTCGGTCAACGACAACGATATCGTCGTCGCTGGTTCCACCGCGGTGCTCGAAGCGGCTGCCACCAAGGGCAACACGAAAGCCGGCCCCGCGGTTCGCGGTTTTGACCGGAAGTGGTGCCGCTTACAGGACTCGAACCTGTGACCCCCGCATTACGAATGCGATGCTCTACCAGCTGAGCTAAAGCGGCGCACTGGGCAACCGGTTTTACCGGATGACCATGTATGGTCGCGGCGATTATCAGCTTCGTCCGGCACTGACAAGCCGGCATGCATTTGTCGCCGCGTTTACCAGTCGTTTACCACATTCAGTCACAACCGTCGCGGAACACGGGGTAATGCTCGCTTGGGGAAAGACGCATGGATACGGTTCGCGGGTTCGACGATGAGGGTGATTTCGGCACCGGGCAGCACGACGAGGATGACCTGCAGGTCGACGACAATGCCGATTTCGATATCGGCACGGACGAGCGGCGGATGCATGTGCGCGCCTATAATCACTGGGTATCGCTGCTGAAGGGCCGCGCCTATCCGTCGATTGAGGACCTCGACCCGGAAAGCATTGCCGATTTCGGCCAGCATAGCGTGTTGCTGGATTTCACGAGCGGAATCGAAGACCCCGCCATCCAGTTTCTTGGCCGGGCGCTGCGCGAGGAATGCGACCTTGCCGCCGACATCTCGCACATCAACCAGGTACCCAGCCGGTCGCTATTGTCGCGCCTGACCGACCATTATCTGCAAATCATCGCCAATCGCGCGCCGATTGGCTTTGAGGCGGAATTTGTGAACGCGCGTGGCCACAACACCATGTATCGCGGCATCCTGATGCCTTTTTCGTCGGATGATGACACGATTGATTTCATCTACGGGGTCATCAACTGGAAGGAGCTGGTCGACTCCGCGACACAAGCAAGGCTCGCAGCAGAGGTTGCGGCCGCCGTTGCGTCGATGCCGCGCCAAACCGAAACGGCGCCAATCTGGGCTGACGGCCCGAGTGCCGCCGCCGAGCAGCCATGGTCGCCGGATATGGTTGATACCGACGCCGCCGAACTGCCTGACGATGCTTTTGAGAACGGCGCCTTTGGGGGCGGGGCTGATGAGGGAGCGGCCGTTGCGGACGACGCCTCTCATGGCGGCGCTTTTCATGTCGACGCCAGCGCGGGCCATGCCGGGCCAGGCGCACCGACACCTTCCGGCGTTGATTGCGATGACGCGGTCGATAGCCCTGGCGATCTCGATTGCGAGGCAACGGCGCCGGGCGCCGAGCCTGCGGAGGATACCGCCGTTCAGGCCGACATGCCGCTTGCCGACCGGCTGATGATGGCACAGCAGACAGCTGCCGCGGTTCGCGCCGCTGATACGCGCAGCCGCGCCGCGCTTTACCGGGCGCTCGCCCGGGCGCATGATTTTGCGCTTGCATCGGCCAGCGAGCCGCAGGCTTATGCCGCAATGCTCGACCGGGCGGGGATTGCGGCGCAGGCGCGAGCGCCTTTTACGCCCATCGTAAAGCTTATTTTTGGGGCGGACTATGACAAGACCCGGCTGACCGAATTTGCCGCCGTACTTGCCTTTGCCCAGCGCCATGAGGTGCCGATGGGCGGCCTGAGTGCCGTGCTCGACGCAGCCGAAGGCGGCATCAAGGCGCTGGTTGCGGCTGAGCGGGCGCAGCGGCGCCCGGCACCCAAGCCAGCCAGTGCGCCAACATCGGCTGCCATTCTCGGCGCGCGCGCGCCGCTTGGCAGTGTCGTGCTCCAAAGCCCGGCGAATGAGGGCGACTTCATCGTGCTCGTGGCACGGGCGGGCTCCGGCGGGGTGTTCGACATTGTCGGCACCATCGCCGCCAGCGATCCGCTTACCGCGCGGGCCATGGCGAAAGCGGCCGCCTGACGGGCGCTGTCGGGGCACGCCCGCAGCACCGCTTTGGCGCTGATACGGGCGCGGTTGCGACTTGAGATAGTCGGCTGACCGGCGCATAGGGGCGGGCATGGTCAAAGCCACGCTGAAGTCGTTGTCGGAAGCCTTTGCAGTCCGGCTGGTTGAGGGGGCCCTGCCGGGCGAGCTTCGCGGGTTTGGCGAAGCCGAGCGCGCAGAGGCCGCCCGGTTTGTCGCCGCGGTTGCCGCCGAGCGGGCGCCGGGCACCGTAAAACTTGCGCTTGAAAGCATTTCGGGCGACGATTCCAACCGGCAGATGCGCCTCGCCATCGTCAATGACGATATGCCGTTTCTGGTCGACTCGATCGCCGCGACGATTGGCGCGCACGACATTGCGATTGAACGGATCATTCACCCGGTGCTTCCCGTTGAGCGTGATGCAGCCGGCAGGCTGGAAGCGGTTGGCAGCGGCGCCCGCGAGTCGATGATTTATATCGAGATGGAACGCGGCGATGCCAAGGCGCGCCGCCAGCTTGTCGCCGATATCGAGCGCAACCTTGCCAATGTGCGGGCGGCGGTGAGCGATTGGCCCGCGATGCAAACCGCCATGGCCGTTGATGCAGCGCATATTGAAAGCACCGGCAACCGCGAGGAGCGCGAGGGCGCAGCGCTGTTGCGCTGGTTCCTCGACCGAAACTTCACGCTGCTTGGCCATGAAATCTGGCGGCGGGACGGCACGCCCGGTGTGGCGCTTGGCATGGCGCGCCAGCCGCAGCCGGTGCCGCTGCTGGCGGAATCGTCGCGCGCGCTGGCGGTGCAGTGGTTCGAGGACGGTAATCTGGCGCCGCTGCTGGTCAAGTCCAACCTTATTTCGGGCGTCCACCGCCATGTACCGCTCGATCTTGTCATCGTGCCGTTGCGTGAGGGCGGCAAGGTCGTCGGGCTGTCGATGCACGCCGGCTTGTGGACCAGTGCCGCGCTCAACGCGCCGCCTGAGGAGGTGCCGCTGCTGCGCGCCCGGCTGGCCGCGCTGGAGACGCGGCTCGGGTTTGACCCCAAGGGCCATACCGGCAAGGCGCTTAGCCACGCGCTGACGGCGTTGCCGCATGATCTGGTCACTGGCTTCGATCAGGAATCGCTTGAGCGCCTGTCGCTGACCTCGATGTCGCTGGCAGATCGGCCGCGCCCGGAAATGGTGCTGATCCGGTCGATGCTTGGCCGGCATATGTTCGCGTTTGTGTGGTTGCCGCGAGACGATTTGTCGACGGCGCGGCGCCTGGCGATTGGCGAGATGCTGGCCGAGGCGTCCAACTCGGTGCTGCTGAGCTGGGCCATCGCGCTGGAAGATGGCGTGGTCGCGATGATCCGCTACACCTTCGATTTGCGCGGCGAGGGGCGGATGCCCGATCAGGCGCCGCTCGATGTGCGGCTGGCGCGCATGGTACGCGGCTGGGTGCCGGCGGTGGAAGCCGCGCTTGCCGACCATATGGAGCCGGCGCGAGCGGCGCGGCTGGCGCTCAGGCATGCGGCGAGCTTTCCGCAGGCCTATCGCACGGTCAGCGCGCCGGAGGAGGCCGCGCAAGACATCATGCGGCTGGCCGCGCTCGCCGATGCTACTGGCCGGGTGGTGCGTATTGACCAGGGTGCTGGCGGCATTCGCCTGAAAATCTATCGTCTGGGCGGCGCGCTTGCGTTGTCGGATGCGGTGCCGGTGCTGGAGAATTTCGGCTTTCGGGTGCTTGAGGAAGTGCCGACGGCGCTCAACGACGAGGCACGCGGCTTCGTTCATGATTTTGCGGTGGAGGCCAGCGGGGGTGGCGCGCTGAAGGGCGATGTCGCTGTGCTGGAAGGCGCGATTGCGGCGGTGCTGGGCGGGCAGGCCGAGAATGATCTGTTCAACCGGCTGATCGTGGACGCCGACCTTAGCCCCCGCGCGGTCGTGCTCTTCCGGGCCTGGTTCCGCTATCTGCGGCAGGCAGGGCTGCCCTACAGCCTGGCGACGGTGGTCGATGCGCTGCGGCGGGCGCCAGCGCTGGCGGCGGCGCTCATTGCCCGGTTCGATGCCGCGCATGACCCAAAGGCGGCACGTCACGCTGTGGCCGGTGATGCCCTGGCGCCAGGTGTCGCGGCCGCCGATGCAGCGATCGAGGCGGCGCTGGTGGCGGTGTCGGCGATTGACGATGACCGGATTTTGCGCGCGATAAAAGGCGTCATCAAGGCAACGCTGCGCACCAATGCCTTTGCCCCCGCCGCCACCGAAGCGCTGGCGTTCAAGCTTGACAGCAGGCTGGTGCCGGGCCTGCCCGCGCCGCTGCCCTGGCGCGAAATCTGGGTATATTCGCCGCGAATTGAGGGTATTCACCTGCGCGCCGGGCCGGTTGCGCGCGGCGGCCTGCGCTGGTCCGACCGGCGCGATGATTTCCGCACCGAAATTCTGGGGCTGATGAAGGCGCAGCGCGTGAAAAACGCGGTGATCGTGCCCACCGGCGCCAAGGGCGGCTTCCACCCCAAGCACTTGCCCTCGCCGCAGCATGACCGTGATGCGTGGCTGGCCGAAGGCACCGAGAGCTATCGCATCTTCATCCGCACGCTGTTGTCGGTGACGGACAATATCGTCGATGGCGCGGTGGTCCATCCGGCGGGCGTTGTCATCCATGATGGCGAAGATCCGTACTTCGTCGTTGCCGCCGACAAGGGCACCGCGACCTTTTCCGATGTTGCCAATGCCATCGCGCTTGATCGCAAATTCTGGCTGGGGGATGCTTTTGCATCGGGCGGCAGCCAGGGATATGATCACAAGGCGATGGCGATAACCGCCAAAGGCGCCTGGATTTCGGTTCAGCGGCATTTTGCCGAGCGCGGCGTCGATGTGCAGACGCAGGGCATCCGCGTTGCCGGGTGCGGCGACATGTCGGGCGACGTGTTTGGGAACGGCATGCTGCTGTCAAAGGCGATCCGGCTGGTGGCGGCGTTTGACCACCGGCATATCTTTCTTGACCCGGCGCCGGACCCTGAGGCGAGCTGGGGTGAGCGCCAACGCCTGTTCGCGCTGCCGCGGTCGAGCTGGGAAGAGTATGATACCGCACTGATTTCGCCGGGCGGCGGCGTGTTCCCGCGCAGTGCCAAGTCGATTGCGCTCAGCCCGCAGGTGCGCGAGGCGCTGGGCATCGAGGTGAGCGAGGCCGATCCGGCCGCGCTGATTGCGGCAATTCTGAAAAGCCCGGTCGATCTTTTGTGGTTCGGCGGCATTGGCACCTATGTTAAGGCAGCGGCGGAAAACAATGTGCAGGTGGGCGACCCTGCCAATGACCGGCTGCGCATCAACGCTGAAGATTTGCGGGCAGCAGCGGTTGGCGAAGGCGCCAATCTTGGGCTGACCCAGGCGGCGCGAATTGCGTTTGCAGCGGCTGGCGGCCGCATAAACACCGATTTCATCGACAATTCGGCAGGGGTCGATTGCTCCGACAACGAGGTCAACATCAAGATCGCGCTCAATCGCGAGATGATCGAGGGCCGGCTCGCCGAGGCGGCGCGCAACGATCTGCTCCGCAGCATGACGGGCGATGTCGCGGCGCTGGTGCTGGAGGATAACCGGCTCCAGACGCTGGCGCTCTCGATCATGGAGCATGATGGCGCGCTTGGCCTGCCAAGCTACGTCCGGCTCATTGAAATTTTAGAAAGCGGCGGCCGGCTCGACCGCGCGGTCGAAGGGCTGGCGAGCAATGAGGAACTGCTCCGCCGCGCGCAGGACGGGCAGGGGTTGACGCGCCCCGAGCTTGCCGTGCTGCTCGCCACCGCCAAGCTGGCGTTGCAGGATGCCATCGAGCACAGCCCGCTCGCGCTCGACGATGACATGAAGGCTGATCTGCATGCTGCCTTTCCGCCCGCGATGCGCGAGGCCTTTGTGGCGGCGATCGACACGCACCGGCTGCGCGGCGAAATCGTCGCGACCAAGCTGGCCAACCGCATCATCAACCGCATGGGCGTGCTCCATCCGTTCGAGCTGGCGGAGGAAGAAGGCGCCGCGATGAGCGACATCGCCGCGATGTTCGTGGTTATCGAGCGGCTGTTCGACTTGCCAGGCCTGTGGCGCGAGATTGAGCAGGCGCCAATGCCAGAAGGCGCGCGGATCAGCCTGTTCGATGAGGTGGCGGCCGCGACCCGCTCGCAAATTGCCGATCTGCTGCGCGTGGTAAAGGCGCAAACGGGGCCGGGCGCGGTGCTAGCGCGGATCGGCACTGGCATTGCGCAGCTCGACCGGCAGACCACGGCATTGTTGCAGGAAGAGGCGCAGGCGCAAGGCAGCCGCATCGCCGCGCTGCTTGAGGCCAAGGGCGCGCCGCCGGCGCTGGTCGGCAAGGTGGTGCATCTGTTCGAGCTGGACGGCGCGGTCGGCCTGGCGGATCTTGGCCAGCGCATGGGCCTGGACGAGGCCGTGCTCACGCGCGCGTTCACGCATCTGGGCCAGGCGCTCGGGCTTGACTGGGCGCAGGCCAATGCCGCACGGCTGGTGCCGAGTGATCCGTGGGAGCGCTTGCTGATCGCCGGTCTGGCGCGCGATTTTCAGCAGTTGCGGCTCGATTTTCTGGGCCGGGCCGAAGGCGGCGACCCGCAGGAACTGGTCGAGGCGTGGCTGCGCGACAACGGGCCGCGCGTGACCCAGTTCAAGGCGCTCGTCGATCGTGCGCGGCGGTCAAGCGCGCCCAACGCGGCCATGCTTGCGCAGATTGCCGGGCAGGCGCGGGTGCTGCTGGGGCGCTAGCGCGGGCTCGGCCGGGCTAGCGCGGGGCAGGCGCAACAGGGTCAGGGGAAGATTGCGCCGGTTGCGATGCCGTGGTTGGTTTGGGTGTCGTAGTCGCTTTCATGCGCCGACAACAGGCTGATCGCGGCGCTGCCGGCGGTGTTCAATGTCGCGCAGGTGGCAGCATGCAGCGCCGCCTCGACATCGGCGACATGTGCCTGCGCATAGCCGACATGGCCCGCCTCATGCTGTAGCAACGCCGCGTAATAGGCGTCCCACCGCTCGCGGTCGCGCTGGCGCAGTGCCGGCCGCGTCGTCAACCGGGGTAGCAGAACCGTTGCGCTGAAGCTGATGGTTGCCGTGCCAGGGTCGCAGACGCCGTTTGCGCCGTGCACGCGCCATTCCATCCGCCATGAACTGAGCGCATCATAGGGCCGGTGGTCTTTCGGGTCGGACGGGCGGCGGCTGTTGATCGACTGGCGGATGGCGGCCGGGGTTGTGCCGGCAACGTCATAATATAGCAGCTTCACGCCGGGAATATCGGCCAGCGGCCGCCCCTCTGCGTCTTGCGCGGCAAGGCTTGCCGGCAAGAACAGCCGAGCAGCGGCGGCGGTCGCGCACAGGCCAAGGATCAGCGCGTAACGGATCATCAATGGTGCGGCGTATAGGCCGGGCGCCGCCGGGTCAAACGTCGCGGCAGCGGCTGAAAGGCGCGACTGACCGATAGTGACACAGGCAGAGCCTCCCGCGCCGCTGCGCGGCCATTATCTGGCGCACGTCCAGCGGCGGTGCGCTGCCGCCGGTCGCCTCAGAACCGCAGCCTGATGGTCGCTCGCGCATTGGCGGGTGCGCCGGTCGAGATGTTGGTGTCGTTGCCAGCATCGGGGAAATAGCGGGTGTTTGTCAGATTCTCGATGTTCACTTGCGCCTCGATTCTGTCGGACACGCGCACAAACACCGCCGCGTCCAGCCGGGTGAAGGCGGGGAGCCGCACGGCATTGGAAATCGATGTGAATTTTGATGATTGGTAGGTCACGCCAAGCCCTGCGCCCAGCCATTTTGTGAGCGCAACCCGCGAAAAGCCCGACAGCGCGTGGCGCGGCACCAGCGCGACTGACCGCCCGGCGGGCGCGGCCGTTGTCGTCTCGGTGATGCGAGCGTCCTGCAGCGCATAGGCAAAGCTCAGCTGCCAGCCGGGCAGCACCTCGCCGCGCGCTTCAAGCTCGATGCCACGGCTGCGCTGGCGCCCGGTTTGCACGGTGACGCCAGGGGTGGGGCTGGGCGAGCGCGTGTTGCTGCGGTCAAGCTCATAGGCTGAAAGCGCGACGAGCAGACCCGGGCGCGGCTCCCATTTTGCACCGACTTCGAGATTGTCGAACTTTTCCGGGCGAAGCGCTGCGCTGGTGATGCTGAGCGACGTGAATTGATCGCCCGACTGCGGCAGAAAGCTGCGCGCATAGCTGAAATAGAGCGACACCGGCGCAATCGGGTGCACGACAAGCCCCGCGCGCGGCGACACCAGATTGTCGGTGCGGCTGAGCGGCTGCCCGGTCAGCCGGTCGAGCGCGTCAACCGTGACATTGTCGAACCGGGCACCGACGAGCAGCTCGATGGGGCCGAATTTGAGCTGGTCCTGTGCATAGCCGGCGATGACGCGGGCGACGGTGCGGTTGTCGCGCTGACCAACGCCGGGGCGGAAGGTGACGAACGGCACGACAAACGGGTCGGCCAGCGGCACAAACACGCGCAGTCGGTTGTTCACCGTGTTAGGTGCTGAGTCGAAAAACGCGTTCAGTCGGTCATTTGCGGTGGTTTGCCGGGTAAAGTCCACGCCGCCCAGCACAATGTGCTCAACTGGCCCGGTGGTGCCGCGCCAGACCAGGTCAGTTTGGCTGATGAAGTTCTGCCGGGCGGTCGTGTCGAAATACCCTTCGACGCCGACGGTGCGGGCCGCGCCCGTGCCGGTGACCGATGTGGCCGTGAAAATGTTGCGGTAGAATTTGTCGTAATTGCCATAGAGCAGCCGGCTGTTGACGTGCAGGCTGCTGGTCAGGTCGTGATCCAGGCCGGCGCGCACGACATGCGCCTGAAAGCCCGCGCGGTTCACCCCGTCCACGCCGAAAAACGTGTCGCGAAAGCCCAGCAGCGGGCCAGCGCCGTCAGACGGTATGCCGCGATCAACCACCCGGCGGTCGTCGTCAAATTCATAGCCCAGCGTGAAGCGTGTCCGGCTGCCATCGGCCAGGGTGACGGTAGGGTTTAGCGCGGTCACGCGGCCGCCAAACCGGTCGCGGTGGCTGGCCAGTTCCTCATGCACTGCATTGAGCCTCACGGCAGCGGCCGGCGACAATTTCACATTGGCATCGCCATCCACATACCAGGCGCCGAAACTGTTGGCAGAGGCCGATGCGGTGCCAAAATTGGCCAGCTCGGCCTGCTTGGTCACGCGGTTGATAACGCCGCCGCCGCCACCGCGCCCAAAGCTCAGCGCATTTGGCCCGCGCAGCACGTCAACGCGCTCCAGATTGTAGAGCGGGCGATAATATTGCACATCATCGCGCAGCCCATCGACGAAGAAATCGGCGGTCGAGGCGTTCCCGCGCAGCACAATCTGGTCGCGATGGCCTTCCCCTTGCGAATTGGTGGCGCCGGGCACGGCACGGAGCAAATCGGCAATCGAGCGCAGGCCCTGATCGTCGATCTGCGCGCGCGAAATGCTGCTCACCGATTGCGGAATGTCGCGCAATTTGGTTGGCGTGCGGGTGGCCGAGCTGGTTTGGCCGGCGTCATATTCTTCGCGCGCGCCCGTCACGATGATGTCGGCGCGACGGTCGGCATCGTCGGCCGGCGCGGAATCGGCGCTGGCGCCCGTCAAAGGGGCTGCGGCTGGCTGCCCGACAGACGCCGGCGCCGCGCCCCGTGCCGCGACGGGGGTAATGATAATCGCGCAGGACAGGGCGGTAACAATCGAACGTCGCATCAACTTCTCCTTGCGGAGTCAGCTATTGCGAATCACTTTCACTGTCAACGCTATTGCGACTTACTCGCATCTATTGCGCGTTCGAACAGCCACACCCGCGTCGCGCTCGCCAGGTTGGAGGGGTTGGCGGCCATGATCCGCTGCGCATCGATTGCCGCGACCACTGCATTGATCGGCATGTCAAGCGCGCCTGCCGCGCGCTCCAGCGCCTCCCAGAATACCGGCTCAAGGCTAAGCGATGTCGGGTGCCCCGCAATCGTGAGCGAGCGCTTTACCGGGCCGGCGAACCCCCCGGCCGCGGGGCTGATCGACGCGCTCATGCCGCATCAAATAGGCGCGCAAGTTGCTCGATCATCGTGCCGCCAAGCTGCTCTGCGTCCATGATCGTTACGGCGCGGGCATAATAGCGCGTCACGTCATGGCCAATGCCGATGGCGCACAGCTCCACCGGCGAGCGCGTCTCGATCCACCCGATCACCTGGCGCAGATGCCGTTCCAGATAGCTGCCTGAATTGACCGAGAGGGTGGAATCATCAACCGGCGCGCCGTCCGATATCACCATCAGGATGCGGCGATCCTCGCGCCGGGCGATCAGCCGGCTGTGCGCCCACATCAGCGCCTCGCCGTCGATATTTTCCTTTAGCAACCCTTCGCGCATCATTAGCCCGAGCGAGGTTTTGGCGCGCCGCCACGGCTCGTCGGCCTGTTTGTAAACGATGTGGCGGATGTCGTTGAGCCGCCCCGGCTGCGGCGGGCGGCCAGCGGCGAGCCAGCTTTCGCGTGCCTGCCCGCCTTTCCAGGCGCGCGTCGTAAACCCCAGAATTTCGGTCTTCACCCCGCACCGTTCCAGCGTGCGCGCCAGGATATCGGCGGAAATCGCCGCGATCGAGATCGGCCGGCCGCGCATCGAGCCGCTATTGTCGATGAGCAGCGTAACGACCGTATCCTTGAAATCGGTCTCGCGCTCAACCTTGTAGCTGAGCGATTGCATGGGGTTGATGATGATGCGCGCCAGGCGCGCCGCGTCGAGCAGCCCCTCGTCCTGGTCGAAATCCCAGCTGCGGTTCTGCTGCGCCATCAGGCGCCGTTGCAGCCGGTTGGCGAGCTTGGTGACCGCGCCCTGCAAATGCACGAGCTGCTGGTCGAGATAGGATCGCAGCCGCGCCAGTTCTTCGGCGTCGCAAAGCTCGGTTGCGGCGACCACCTCATCGAACTGCGTGGTCCATAATTTATAGTCGAACTGGCCGGTCAGGTCACCAAATGGCCGGTTTGGGCGCACTGGCAGCATAGCGTCATCGCCCGCGTCGCCGGGCTCGCCATCGGCCTCGTCGAACGACTCTTCCTGGCTCTGGGTGCCGTCACCGTCCTGCTGGTCGGCGTCGGTCGTCTGGCCGCGCTGCTCGATCTGGCCGTCGCCCTGCTCGCCTGACTGGTCGCTGTCGTCGCCCTGGTCTTGCTGCTCGTCGGTGCCTTCGTCGTCATTGCCGCCCTTATCGGCCTCATCGGGCAGCAGATCGCCCTCAACGAGATCGAGATCGCGCAGCAATTTCATCGCCAGATGCGCAAAACCCGCCTGATCGTCGATCGCCAGGCCCAGCGCGTCGAGGTCGCCGCCCGCGCGCTCCTCAATCCAGTCACGCACCATTGCCAGCCCGGCGCCGGCCGTATCAGGGACCGCACGGCCGGTCAGCCGCTCGCGCACCAGGAGCGACACGGCGGTAGACAATGGCACTTCGTCGCGGCTGCGCGCGCGCGTGATGGGGTCGGCGCGCAACCGGGTTTCCAGCGCACGGTCGAGATTGGCACAGACGCCGGCATAGCCACGCGAGCCGAGCGCCTCGACGCGAGCGCCCTCCACCGCGTCAAACACCGCGCGCGCCACCGCCTCGGCGGGTGCTGTCTTCAGGTGCAGCGCGACATTGTGGTGCTTGAGCCGAAGCGCAAAACCATCGGCAAAGCCGCGCGCCTCGGCGACCTGATCGGCAGGCAGGCCGCGCGCGGGCATTGGCACCTTGATGTGCTTGCCTGACTGCACAGGCGCGTCGGCGGTATAGGCAAGCTCCACCTCGGGCTCGTCTGCGAGCACGCGCGCGGTGCCGCCAAGCACGGCCTTGAAGCGATCGAGCGGGGTTTCGGTGGACATCGTTAGGCCCCTCTTATCGGCGAGCCAGCCGCCATGGAAAGGGCAATGTTACATAAATGCTTGGCTTGTGCGAAACAACGCGTAGCATCGCTGGTTGTTGCCGGAGGAGAATGTCATGAAACCGTTGTCAAAGCTTGTCGCCGCAGCGCTGGTGCTGGCGGCACTTCCCACCGCGGCGCAGGCGCGCATGGCGGTGTATCTGGCGGAGCTGAGCGGCAACTCGGCGTCGGCGCATACCGGCTCCAAGGCGACCGCGACTGCCGATATCACGATTGATCCGGACGCGCAGACGGTTGCCATCCGGGTGCGGGTTGCAGGCATTCCGCTTGCCGGCTTGTGGGACACGCTGGTGGCGGCGCCTATCGGCCCAATTCATCTCCACCAATATGCCGGAACCGACCTCGCTGATCCCAATGCGTCGGTCCTCGCTTTTCCCGTGCCGTTTGGCGCAAGCTATGCGGCAACGGCCAATGGCTTTTCGGTTGATACCGGGCCGCAGCCATTTGCTGAAGGCATGGCCAGGCTTGGCTCAACTGCCAGTTTCGAGCAGCTTGTGTCGGCGCTCGACCGCGGCGTCATCGTCGTGAATATTCATACCGACGCTTTTAACGCGGGCGAAATCAGTGGCCCGGCGATGCCCGCCAAGCACTGAACCTGTGGCGGGCGGGCGCTGTTGCCCGCTCAGCCTGCCTTCCCCACCACGCTTTCGGGCAAATCCTTGCCGAAAACGCGCTGGTAATATTCCGCGACCAGCGCCCGCTCCGCCTCATCGCACTTGTTGAGGAACGACAGCCGGAACGCAAAGCCGACGTCGCCGAAGATGAGCGCATTCTGCGCCCAGGTAATCACGGTGCGCGGCGACATGACGGTTGATATATCGCCGCCAATAAAGCCCTTGCGCGTCAAATCCGCCACGCGAACCATGTTGGCCACGGTTTCCTTGCCCTTGGGCTGGTCATATTCCCCCGATTTGGCGAGCACGATCTGCGCCTCGACGGCGGCCGGCAGATAGTTGAGCGTGACGACGATGTTCCAGCGGTCCATCTGGCCCTGGTTGATGGCCTGCGTGCCGTGATACAGCCCGCTGGTATCCCCCAGCCCCACCGTGTTGGCGGTTGAAAACAGACGAAACCAGGGGTTGGGCCGGATGACCCGGTTCTGGTCGAGCAGCGTCAGCTTGCCTTCGGTTTCCAGCACGCGCTGGATGACGAACATCACATCGGGCCGTCCGGCATCATATTCGTCAAACACCAGGGCGGTTGGGGTCTGGAGCGCCCAGGGCAGCAGACCCTCGCGAAACTCGGTCACCTGCTGGCCATCGCGCAGCACGATTGCATCGCGACCCACCAGATCGATGCGGCTGATATGCGCGTCGAGGTTGATGCGGATGCATGGCCATTTGAGGCGCGCCGCGACCTGTTCGATATGCGTTGATTTGCCGGTGCCGTGATAGCCCTGCACCATCACGCGGCGATTATGCGCAAAACCGGCGAGAATGGCGAGCGTGGTGTCCGCGTCGAACACATAGGCCGGGTCAAGATCGGGCACGCGCTCATCGGCCTCGCTGAAGGCCGGGCAGGTCATGTCGGTATCGATGCCGAACAGCTCGCGTATCCTCACGATCTTGTCGGGCGCTTCGAGAATGGTGGTCTCGCGGCTGTCGGGCTGGGTGTTGGGGATATCGGTCATGATACTGGCTGCCGTTTCGCGTTGCTTGCACGATGGTCAGTGCGAAGCTATTGCGCCCGCGTCAACCCGCATTGGCCTTTTCAGGCAGCGGGAACAGGGTCGTGAACCAGTGCGCGACCGCGCGGCTGCCCTCAATCCGCAGCGCGCCGGAGGACAGGGCATCAGCGATTGGCACACCCGCATAGAGTATCCCCGCCAGCACCACCGCGTCGCCCGCGAGCAGCAGGTCGGGGTTGCTGGCCTCCTCCCGCGACACGGCAAGCGCGCCATCTCCCAACCGCGCGACAAACGTTTCGCCGCGCATCTCAAAGCCGATTGTCGCGCGCGCCGCGCCCAGTTTTTCGGCCGAGAACATCGTGCGCAGCGACAGCATCAGCGATGCCGCGCTGAGCGGCAGGGCCGGGTCATGCGCGGGTGAGCGGGCCGCCCACCGGCCCAGCGCCTGGATGGCGGCCTCCGCTTCATAACCCCAGTCGCTAAGTTCATAGAGCTGCGCCGAAACCGGCGGCGGGGCCTTGCGCCGCTGGACAATGCCCGATGCCTCAAGCGCCTCAAGCCGCTGGGTCAGCACGTTGGCGCTGATGCCGGGAAGGCCCGTCCGCAACTCGTTGAACCGCCGTCCGCCGAACATCAGTTCGCGCACCACGAGCAACGCCCAGCGGTCGCCGATCAGTTCAAGCGCATGGGCGGTGCCGCAAGCATCATCATATCGGCGCTTTTCGGCGGATTCAGCAACTTTGGTTGTTTTTACTAACTTCACGGTTGCAAAAATTAACCAATCCTTCATTCTTGTCAACAAACGACTCGGGGCAAAGGGGGGGGTAATGCGCTGTGGCAACTGAAAATCCGCAAGGGCCAGCAACCGGGCTTACGCCGCACCTGCAGATTGGCGACAGCAGGGCCGCCGAGGCGATTGATTTTTACGTGGCCGCCTTTGGCGCGACCGAAATGGTGCGGCAGGTCGCCGAAGATGGCGTCCGGCTGATGCACGCCCATCTGCACGTCAATGGCGCATCGCTGATGCTGCATGACGAGTTTCCTGAATATGTCTCCGAGGCCGAGGCCGATGGCGGTTCGCCGCGCGGGGTGACGCTGCATTTGCAGGTCGACGATGCCGATGCATGGTTCGCCCGCGCCGTTGCCGCCGGCGCGACCGTCAGCATGCCGCTTGCCGACATGTTCTGGGGCGATCGCTATGGGCAAGTGAAGGACCCGTTCGGCCACAAATGGTCGATCGCATCCACCAAAAGCTAGGGGGCGGGCAATGCCCTATATCGACGGTTTCATCATTCCGGTGCCGCGTGACAACCGTCAGGCGTATCTTGAGCTTTGCGCAAAAGTGCACCCCATTTTTCTGGCGGCGGGCGCGACGCGGATCATGGAAGCGGTGGGGGACGACCTGCCGGCGGGCAAGAACAATGATTTTCGCACCGCGGCAATCGCCGAGGCGGACGAGGAAATTTTCTTCTCGTGGATCGAATGGCCCGACAAGGCGACGCGGGATGCCGGAACCGCCAAGGTTATGGCCGACCCCGCGCTGGATGGCGATGCGACAATTCCCTTTGCCGGTGCGCGCATGATTTTTGGCGGATTCGTGCCGCTGATCGACACCGCCGACCAATGACGCGCGGCGGACGGCCGCCATATCCACCCCTGGCAAGACGGAGCCTGACGATGGCCAACCCGCATGGCAGCTTCATCTGGTATGAACTGATGTCCCCCGACGTTTCTGGCGCGCGCGCGTTTTACGAGCCGTTGATCGGCTGGCGCATCGGCGACAGGCCGCAAGGGCCGATCGACTACCGGATGATTGCCGCGCCCGATGGCAATGTCGGTGGTGCGCTTGAGCTGTCGCGCGAGATGATGGACCATGGCGCGCAGCCGATCTGGGTGGGCTATATCTGTGTCGACGATGTTGACGCGACGATGGCGGCAATCGTCGCGGAGGGCGGCGCCAAGTTCATGGCGAATGACGTGCCCGGCGTCGGCCGGATCGCGCTGATGGCGGACCCGTGGGGTGCCCTGTTTTACGTGATGAAGCCCATGCCGCCCGCCGATGGTGCCGATGCGGGCAGCACCGCTTTTGCGCCCGAAATTGTTGGCCACTGCGCGTGGAACGAGCTTGCAACCGACGATGCCCCCGCCGCGCTTGCCTTTTATGGCAAGCATTTCGGCTGGGAGGCGGGCCGCGCCATGACCATGGGAGACATTGGCGTCTATCAGATGATGACTCATCACGGCGTGGAGATTGGCGCAGTGATGAACCGCCTGCCCGGCGGTCCGCCGGCGATGTGGAACCATTATTGGCACGTCGCCAATATCGACGCCACGCCTGAGCAAATCACGGCGGGCGGCGGGCAGGTCGTGCATGGACCGGCCGAAGTGCCCGGCGGTTCCGCCATCGTCATGGGCATCGACCCTCAGGGCGCGATGTTTGCGCTGGTCGGGCCGCACCTGTGACGGATGACGGTTTCGCGCGGGTTGTGGCGCTCGCGTCCGGCCTGCCCGAAGTTGGTCGATCAACGTCCTACGGCACGCCATCGCTCAAGGTTATGGGCAAAAGCTTTTGTCGGCTGAAGGAGAAGATGGATCGCGTGCTCGTCGTGCACGTGCCGCTTGGCCTCAAAGAGGCGCTGATTGATGCCGAGCCAGATAAGTATTTCGAAACGCCGCATTACAGCGGTTGGCCGGCGATGCTGGTGCGCCTTGATAGCGTTGGCGACGAGGAACTTCGTGAGCGCCTGCGCTGTGCCTGGGCGGTGAAGGCCCCGGCGACGCTGAAGAAGGAGATCGGGGCATGAAGATCGTGCTTGCCGATGCCGACTATGGCCCGCAGGCGGAAGCCGCGCGCCTCGTTGCCTGTCGCAAGGCCGGGGCGTGTGTGCCGGGCAGCCAATGGCGTTATGCGAACGCGGCTGAGCCCTTCAGTTGCTGATAGGCGGCGATGACCTCTTGCAGCCGTTTTTCAAAGCTGCGGTCGCCGCCATTCCGGTCGGGGTGGAATTTGCGGACAAGTTCGGCATAGCGTTTGCGCAGGGCACGCCGGTCGGCGTCAGGCGCAAGCCCAAGTGCGGTGAGCGCGCGCCGATCCGCCTCGGAAAAGGGCCGCCCATCCTTGCGCAACGCTTCGGACCGCTCGCGAAAGCGCGCGCCGATCGCATCGAGCGGATCGCTGAAATCGGCCCAGGCCGGCGGGCGGTCCGCGCCATTCGCGGCAAAGGCCCGGGTTTCGCGCTCCCAGCCGGCATAGGGGCGCTGCGCCGCGATGATCTCGTCGGGGGCCATGCCGGCAAAAAAATTGTAGCGGGCGTTGAAGGCGCGCACATGATCGAGGCAAAACCAGCGATAGGGCGCCGGCTCATCGCGCAGGCGCGGGCCGTCGGCGGGCGGCGCGCGAAATTCGCCCGGCTGGTCGCAGCCCGGCTCCATGCACGCAGCGCCTGTGCCCTGGACGCGGCCATGGAAGCGCGGCGCGGGCTTGGCTTTTCTTTCACCCTCGTTCGCCACATGGCTCCCCGAACTGCCAAATCACGTTATATAGGGCGCATGACTGCATCCGCTACTGGCCCTGTCGCCGCCGAAATGACACGCCTGTTGACGGACGCACTCGCCCCGGCCTCCCTCGCTGTTATCAACGACAGCGCGCGTCATGCCGGCCATATGGGCGATGATGGCTCGGGCGAATCACACTTTACGGTGGTGATCGAGAGTGCGGCCTTTGCCGGGGTTTCCCGGCTGGAGCGGCAGCGCATGGTCAACCGGGCGCTGGGCGATTTGCCGGGCGGGCGCGTGCATGCGCTGGCCATAAAGGCGCGCGCACCGGGTGAGCCATGAACGCGGGTGGCGGGCTGGTGCTGCGCCCGGCCGCGCGTATTTTGCTGCTCGATGGTGAGGGGCGGGTGCTGTTGTTCCGCTTTGACCCTGATGACCGCCCGCCCTTCTGGTGCACGCCCGGCGGCGCGGTGGACCCCGGCGAAAGCTATGCCGACGCGGCCCGGCGAGAATTGCTGGAGGAATGCGGCATCGCGTGTGATCCAGGACCGGAGATCGCCCGGCGGCAAGTTGAGTTCACCACCATCGAGGGTGTCGCGGTGTCCGCCGATGAGCGGTATTTTTGCGTCCGCACGCAGCGGACCGTGATCGATACCGGCGGGCATACGCCGCTGGAGCAGCGGGTGATGACGCAGTGGCGCTGGTTTTCGCCGGACGCGCTGGCGCTGCACGACGAGCCTTACTTCCCCGAAGACCTGATCGACATGGTGCGCGCCCATGGCTGATGGGGCAGCGCCCGAGAACGCCATCCTCCAGATGATAGCGCCGGCAACGCACGATCTGGGCGGGTTCAAGGTGCACCGCACGCTGCCGGCCCAACCGCGCACCATGGTTGGCCCATTCCTGTTTTTTGACCAGATGGGGCCGGCGCGGCTGGAGCCGGGGCAGGGGATTGACGTGCGCCCGCACCCGCACATCAACCTGGCGACCGTGACCTATCTGTTTGCAGGCGCCATTGATCACCGCGATTCGCTGGGCACTTTCGCGACGATTGCGCCCGGCGCCGTCAATCTGATGACCGCAGGCCGCGGCATCGTCCATTCGGAGCGCTCGCCCGCCGCCCAACGCGCGCACGGGCCTGAGCTTTCGGGCATCCAGACATGGCTCGCCCTGCCCGAAGCCCAAGAGGAAATGGACCCGGCGTTCGAGCATGTGGCGGCGCTGGCGCTGCCCGTCGTGCGTGCAGGCGGCGCCACCGCGCGCGTCATCATGGGCACGCTCTGGGGCGCCACCGCGCCGACCACGACCTATGCCGAGACAGTCTATGCCGACATCATGCTCGAGCCTGAAAGCAGCATCCCCATCGATCCTTGCGCCGAGGA
Organism: Sphingomonas sp.; assembly: GCA_021732445.1. Classification (GTDB taxonomy): domain Bacteria; phylum Pseudomonadota; class Alphaproteobacteria; order Sphingomonadales; family Sphingomonadaceae; genus Sphingomonas. The sequence continues at coordinate 133,917 of JAKFUZ010000009.1, forward strand.
GCGCGCGCTGTACGTCGCGATGGGCGCGGCGAGCCTTGATGGCATGACGCTTGCGCCGCAGACACTCTATGTCTTGCGCCCCGGCATCGCCGCCACATTGCGGTCGGCGACTGGCGGCCGGGTGATGCTGTGCGGCGGCGAGGCCTTTGCAACGCCGCGCCATGTGTGGTGGAATTTCGTCTCGTCCCGGCGGGACCGGATCGACCAGGCCAAGGCCGACTGGAAGGCCGGCCGCTTCCCCAAAGTGCCTGGCGACGACAAGGAGTTCATCCCTATTCCCGAAGTGCCCAGCACCATGAGCCGGTCATGAGCGGTCATCCGTTGCAGCGCATCGCGCTGTCCACCGGCATTGCGCTCGATGTTGCGGTGGCCGGTGATCCGGCCAACCCGCCAATGATTTTCCTCCACGGATTTCCTGAATCGCACCGAACCTGGCGCCACCAGCTAACCGAATTTGCGCGCGACCATTTTGTGCTCGCGCCCGACCAGCGTGGCTATGCCCGCTCCGACAAGCCGCCCGAGGTGATGGACTACACCGCCGGCAAATTGCTGGCCGATGTGCTGGCGCTGGCCGACCATTTCGGCATGTCGCGGTTCACGCTTGTGGGGCATGACTGGGGCGGGGCGGTCGCGTGGATGGGCGCCATTACGCGCGCAGACAGGGTGGCACGGCTGATAATCCTCAATTCGCCGCACCCGCTGATTTTCCAGCGCAGCCTGTTTGACGATGTCGATCAGCGCCGCGCCAGCCAGTATATCACCGCTTTTCGCAACCCCTCGCTTGAGGCGCATATCGCCAGGATTGGCGTTGAGGCCTATTTCAACACGACGTTTGTCGGCCATGCCGACCCCGCAAAGCTGGCGCCGGAACGCGCCGCCTATATCGACCAATGGTCACAGCCCGGCGCGCTTACCGGCATGTTCAACTGGTATCGGGCGAGCCGCATCATCGTGCCCGACATGGACGAAAGCCCGCCGCGCCCCGCTTTTCTCGATGCGCCGTTTGCGCCGGTCAGCGTGCCGGTGTTGGTCGTCTGGGGGATGGGCGACACCGCGTTGAAGCCGTGCCAGCTCGCAGGGCTTGCGCCGCTCGTGCCGCAATTGACGCTGGTGCGCGTGGCCGACGCCGGGCATTTCGTGCCGTGGGAGGCACCCGATGCGGTGAACGCGGCCCTGCGCGCCTGGCTTGCGGATCACCCGCTCGCCGATGGCTGACGCGCAGGCCCGCCGCCGGGACATTGCCGAGCTGCTGGCCGACCATGTTCTGGCCCACGGCCTGGCCGCCGCCAGTTTGCGCCCGCTGGCCAGGGCGGCGGGCTTGAGCGACCGGATGCTGCTCTATTATTTTCGTGACAAGGCGGACGTCATTTCGTCGGTGCTCGATGTGATCGCCGCACGGTTGCAGGCGTTGCTAGCCAGCCATCAAGCCCAGGCGCCGCTCCCGTTCGAGGCGCTGAAACGGGTGCTGGTCCCTGTGCTGCTCGCTGACGCGCTGTGGCCCTATATGCGCGTGTGGTTGGAAGTCGCGACGCAGGCGGCGGGCGGCGATGCAGTCGCGCGTGCGAATGGCGAGCGGATCGCACGCGGCTTTCTGGCGTGGGGCGGGGCGCAACTCGATAGCGCCAGCGACGCGGCGAATGCGCGCGAGGCCGCGCAATTGCTGGTCGCGATCGAGGGAATGCTGGTGCTAAAGAGCGTCGGGCTGGAAGATGTCGGCCGTCAGGCCTTGTGACCGTCGCCGTTCATCGCAAGGCCAAGCACCAGACCAACGCCGGCGCCCCACAGGATTGCGGCGGCACCTGCAACGCCAGCCGTTCCGTATAACCCCGGTGCCCAGACGAGCGCGTTGCCATCCAGCATGGCCGCCGACGCCGTTGCGGCCGCGATGCCGAGCGCGGTTTGGCGCTTGGTGAGCCCCGCCACCACCCGGGTGAGGTAAACGAACGGCACCGTTCCAGGTACGGTCAACGCGTAGGTTAGCACCACCCATGGCTTGTCGAGCGCGCCTATCGTGCCCAGCCAGTTCACGAGGAGCGCGGCGGCGAACCACAGCCCGGCGCCCCAGACGGCAAGGATAGCATATTGGCGGGCCCGGAGCGGGTTGGCAGCAGCGGTCATCTAACATTCCCTGATTGACGTAGCGGTCGCAACACCGGCTAGCAAAATGTAGCGACCGCTACAATAGCGCTGTCAACGTCTGGCTTGGGCTTTACAGAATGATCTGTGCGGCGCCGTCAACCAGCGGGTGGCCGCTGCCGGATTTGCCCACGCTCCCCGGGTTGATCCATGCCGCATGAGCATGGCAGGTGGCGACCACCTCTCGGTCAGGTGCGCCGGGCCAGGTGCGGATACTGACAATCATGTCCGCCATGGCGCGGTCGGGCTCCATCGCCACCCAGGCGAGCGGGCGCGTGGCGTCGGCGCGGGCGCCCGCTGCGGCCATCGCCTCGCGGATGCGCTGCGCGGTTGCTTCGGGCAGATATTGCCACACCACCGAATGCAACAGCGCCCGCGTGACGCCGGGCGGTTGTGGCCGCGCAAGCTGCGCTTCCAGCCAATCAGCGGCATCGGCCTGTTCAAGCGCCACGCCGGATTCGCTGACCATCGCGATGGCGGTTTTGAGCCGCGCAACCCGTTCAGGCCTTTCAGCCCAGACATAGGCGAGCAACCGCGCCTCCACCGCCTTGTCGGTCACGTCGAGCACACGGATGTCACAGCCGCGCGTCGAAACAATGTCGAGGGGCGGGGTGGCAGGCGGCGCTCCGCGCCATTCCGGCGTTATGGTCACCGGCGCGCCCTCCGGCCCGACCATGGCGCCGGCAAAATCGAACCGATACCGGTCGATCAGCAGGTTGAGCCCGCCGCTTGACCCTATCTCAATGATTTCCACCTTTGGCCCCAGCCGCCCGGCGACGGCGAGCAGACCGGTCATCAACGCGGCTGACCGCCCCGGTTCATTGGTCTGGGGCGGCCCGTCCAGCCAGGGGAGCAGTGCGTCGTCATGGTCGATCAGCACGCGCGCCAGCACCGTCTCAATTGCGGCCGGCTGGTCGATCATGCCGGAAAACACCTCGGCCAGGTCGGCATCGGCGCCTGCCAGCACCAGCGCATGCAGCCCCCCGATAAAGCGCAGCGGCAATGCGTCGCGCGTAGGCTCGCCTGCCCAGTCGAGTATGGCGGCGCCCGTTTTGCTCGCGCGGGTCAGCCCGGTCGCTATCACGTCGCACAGCCGGGCGTAAATCGGCGCATCCATCTCGCGGCAATAAAAGGCCTGGATGTGAAACGCGCCCCGGTTGTTCTCGTCCCCTGCCATCATCGTGCTCCCGTTGCCAAACCCAAGCCATGTTGCGCCGCCGCGATGCGCCCACTAAAGCGCGGGCTCTCATGAGCAATCCCATCATCATTGCCGTGCCCAAGGGGCGCATTCTGGCCGAAGCGCTGCCGCTGCTCGCGCGCGCTGGAATATTGCCCGAGCCGGCCTTTGCTGATGAAGGCAGCCGCGCCTTGCGGTTTTCGACCAACCATGCCGATATCGACCTGATCCGCGTGCGCGCCTTTGATGTTGCGACGTTCGTGGCGCATGGCGCAGCGCAACTGGGCATTGTCGGGTCTGATGTGCTGGCCGAGTTCGCCTATTCCGAGCTTTACGCCCCGGTCAATCTCGGGATTGGCCATTGTCGCCTGTCGGTCGCCGAACCCGCCGACATGGCCGCGAGCGACGATCCACGGGGCTGGAGCCATGTGCGCATCGCCACCAAATACCCCCGTGTCACACAGGCCCATTTTGCCGCGCGCGGGGTGCAGGCCGAATGTGTTAAGCTGAGCGGCGCGATGGAATTGGCGCCAATGCTTGGCCTGGCACCACGCATCGTCGATCTCGTCTCGTCGGGGCGCACGTTGAAGGAAAACGGGTTGGTAGAGGTGGCGACAATTGCCGAAGTGACGTCGCGGCTCATCGTCAACCGCGCCGCCTTCAAGACCCGGCCACAGATTGTGCCGCTGGTTGATGCGTTTCGAAAGGCGGCGGCCTGACATGCTCCGTTTGTGCGCCACGGATCCTGGCTTTGCGACTGCATTTTCCGCACTCGTAAATGCGCGCCGCGAGGCTGATGCCGATGTCGCACGCGATGTGGCGGCGATTGTCGCGCGTGTGCGGCGCGAGGGCGATGCGGCGCTGGCGGCGCTCACGCTGGAATTTGACGGGCATGACTTGGACGCAGGCGGCTGGCGGATCGCGGCTGGCGCCTGCCGCGCGGCCTATGAGGCGCTTGACCCGGTGCTTCGCGGGGCGCTGGATCTCGCGGCCGCCCGTATTCGTGCCTATCACGCCAAGCAGCGACCCGAAGGCAGCGATGACGTGGATGCAAGCGGTGTCCGCCTTGGCGCGCGCTGGTCGGCAGTCGAGGCGGCGGGCGTTTATGTACCGGGCGGTCGCGCGGCCTATCCGTCATCGGTGCTGATGAATGCCATTCCCGCCAGGGTTGCAGGCGTTGGCCGGCTGGTGATGGTCACGCCAACCCCCAAAGGGGACATCAATCCGCTGGTGCTTGCCGCCGCGCATCTTGCCGGCGTCGACGAGATATGGCGCGTGGGCGGCGCGCAGGCGATTGCGGCGCTTGCTTTCGGGACCGAGAAGATCGCGCCGGTGGACGTCATAACCGGCCCCGGCAACGCCTGGGTTGCAGAGGCCAAGCGCCAGCTTTTCGGTATCGTTGGCATCGACATGGTGGCGGGTCCGTCTGAAATTGTGGTGGTGGCGGACGGTGCAAATGATGCCGGGTGGATCGCCGCCGATCTGCTCAGCCAGTCGGAGCATGACCCCACCAGCCAGTCGATCCTGTTCACCGACGACGCAGGCTTTGCCGATCAGGTCGCACGCGCGGTGGAGGCGCAGCTCGCGACATTGGCGACACAGGCTGTCGCGCGCGCGGCATGGGAGGCCAATGGGGCGATCATTCTGGTGCCCTGCCTTGACGCGGCCATGCCGCTTGTTGACCGGCTTGCGCCCGAGCATCTCGAACTGGCGGTGGCCGATCCGCAGGCGTTGTTCGACAAGGTGCGCCATGCCGGCAGCGTGTTTCTTGGCCGGCACACGCCTGAGGCGGTGGGGGATTACGTCGCCGGGCCCAATCATGTGCTCCCCACCGGCCGCCGTGCGCGCTTTTCCAGCGGGCTGTCGGTGCTGGATTTCATGAAGCGTACCAGTTTTTTGCAGCTTGATGCTGCCAGCCTTGCCGCGATTGGCCCGGCTGCGGTTGCGCTTGCCGGGGCCGAGGGGCTGCCGGCGCATGCCCGCTCCGTCTCCTTACGCCTTGAAAGCCCCAAATGAGCCGCACTGCCCCGCGTTCAAAGGCCCGCGCCGCGTCTCGCCTTGCGGCTGTTCAGGCGCTTTATCAGCATGACATGGAGCAAACGCCGCTCGCCCGGCTGTTGCACGAATTCCACGATCACCGGCTTGGCGCTCAAATCGAGGATGCCCAATATGCCGAGGCGGATTCGGCCTTTTTCGACGATGTCGTGCAGGGCGCGCTGGCGCGGCTTGGCGAAATCGACACGATTGTCGCGGCAAAGCTTGCCAGCGGCTGGTCGCTTGACCGGCTCGACAAGCCGATGAAAGCGATTTTGCGCTGCGGCACCTATGAGCTGCTCGCGCGCGCGGATGTGCCGGTTGGCGCCGTCATCACCGAATATGTCGATGTGGCACACGCTTTTTATGACAAGCGCGAAACGGGCTTTGTCAACGGCCTGCTCGACGCCATCGCCCGGGATGTGCGGCAATAGCAATGGGCGACGTCGTCAACCTCAACCGCGCCCGCAAGGCAAAGCGCCGTGAGGCGGCCAGCACTGCCGCCGCCATAAACCGCGCCGCGTTCGGCCGCACCAGCCACGAAAAGCAGGCCGCCGCTGATGCTGCGGCGTTGGCCGAGCGGGCGCTGGACGGCGCCCGGCGCGACCCGTGACGGCGCCGGCCGGGCAATGAACGAGGTCCAGTTCATCGCCGCGCTGCGCACCTTGCCCTTGCACGCGGGCGCGCACGGGCTGATGGACGATGTCGCGCGCCTCGGGCTGCTGGTCTTGACCACCGATACGCTGGTTGAAGGCGTGCATTTTCTGCCCGGTGACGACGCCGCCGATGTCGCGTGGAAACTGGTCGCCACCACGCTTTCGGACATTGCCGCCAAGGGCGCGACGCCGATTGGCGTGCTGCTCAACTATCCGCTGAGCGACGATAGCTGGGATGGCGGCTTTCTAGCCGGTTTCAGCGAGGCCCTGCTCGAATTTGGCTGCGCGCTGCTGGGTGGTGACACGGTTTGCCTGCCACAGGGCTCGCCGCGTGTCCTGAGCCTCACGGCGATTGGGGACGCCATTGACATGCCGTGGCGCACCGGCGCGAAATCTGGCGACGCACTTTATGTGACCGGCACGATCGGCGATGCCGGGCCGGGACTTGCGTGCGCGCGGCACGGCGCGCCGACATCTGCCGACGAGGCCGCGCTGATTGCGGCGTATCGCCGCCCGGTGCCGTTGCTGGCGCAAGGCCGGGCGCTTGCGCCGCATGTTCACGCGATGATGGATGTGTCGGACGGCCTGCTCATCGATGCCGCCCGCATGGCGCAGGCGAGCGGCCTTTCTGTAACCATTGATCTGGCCAGCGTGCCGCTGTCTCCCGCATTTTGTGCCTGTGTGGGAGACGACCGGGCAGCGCGGATGGCGGCGGTCACCGCAGGGGATGATTATCAACTCCTGTTTGCGCTCCGCCCGGGCGTGCGCGTGCCGGTGCAGGCGTGCCGGGTTGGCACTTTTGGCCCCGGCCAAGGGCTGTCGCTGCTCGACGGGGCTGAGTTTGTCCCATTACCGGCCCGTCTGGGGTTTCAGCATGGCGGTTAAGGGCGCTTGCGCTTGGCGGCGCCCGCTATATACCTCGCGCCATCACGAAATAGCCAAAGTGCCGGCGCGCGCCTGATACTTTGCGCATCCAGATAACGGGGAAGGACTTCGCGAATGACGATCGTTTATGTGGCCATGATCTGCGGCCTGCTGGCCGTGGTCTATGGCTTCATCACCAGCCAGCAAGTGCTGCGCGCGCCTGCTGGCAATGAAAAGATGCAGGACATCGCCGCCGCCATTCAGGAAGGCGCGCAGGCGTATCTTGGCCGCCAATATCGCACCATCGCGATTGTCGGCGTGGTCGTGGCCGCTGTCCTTGCCGTCACGCTGGGCCTTGTTTCCACGGTCGGGTTCGTCATTGGTGCGGTGCTTTCGGGCGTGGCCGGCTATGTCGGCATGAACATTTCGGTCCGCGCCAATGTGCGCACGGCCGAAGCTGCGCGCACATCGCTGCAGGGCGGCTTGACGCTGGCGTTCCGCTCGGGCGCGATCACCGGCATGCTGGTGGCGGGGCTTGGCCTGCTGTCGATCTCGGTGTTTTTCTGGTATCTGGTGGCGCTTGGCGGGCACAAGCCCGGCGACGTCAACGACCGGACGATCATCGAGGCGCTGACAGCGCTTGCCTTTGGCGCGTCGCTCATTTCCATTTTTGCGCGGCTCGGCGGCGGCATCTTCACCAAAGCGGCCGATGTCGGTGCCGATCTTGTCGGCAAGGTGGAAGCGGGCATTCCCGAAGACGATCCCCGCAACCCCGCCGTCATCGCCGATAATGTCGGTGATAATGTGGGCGACTGCGCCGGCATGGCGGCCGATCTGTTCGAAACCTATGTGGTGACGATTGGCGTGACGATGATTTCGGTCGCGCTGCTGCTCCCCAATGCCGACAAGTTGCTGGCACTGATGACACTGCCGCTGCTGGTTGGCGGCGTTTGCATCGTCACGTCGATCATCGGCACCTATTTTGTGCGGCTGGGCGCCAGCCAGTCGATCATGGGTGCGCTCTACAAGGGTTTCTGGACGAGTGCCGGCCTGTCGGTTCCCGCGATTTTTGCCGCGACTTATTACGTGCTTGGCGACCTTAACGCGCCAGTCAATGCGTCGAGCTTCCTCGATGGTGGCGCGGCGCCAGTGGCAGGCGGCTTTACCGGCATGGCACTGTTCTGGTGCATGATGATCGGCCTGGCCGTAACGGGCCTGTTGGTATGGATTACCGAATACTACACCGGCACCAATTTCCGCCCGGTGCGCTCCATCGCCAAGGCGTCGGAAACGGGGCATGGCACCAACGTCATCCAGGGGCTTGCGATCAGCCTTGAATCGACCGCGGCGCCCACGATTGTCATCGTGGTTGCGGTGATCGCGGCCTATCAGCTCGCGGGCGTCATCGGCATTGCTTTTGCCGCCACCGCCATGCTCGCACAGGCCGGCATGGTCGTCGCGCTCGACGCCTATGGACCGGTGACAGACAATGCCGGCGGCATCGCGGAAATGGCGGGCCTGCCCGACGATGTCCGCCACCGCACCGACGCGCTTGACGCGGTCGGCAACACCACCAAGGCGGTTACCAAGGGCTATGCCATCGGCTCGGCAGCGCTTGCAGCCCTTGTGCTGTTTGGCGCCTATACCACCGACCTGAAGGCGTATTTCCCCAACCTCGTCGTCGATTTCTCGCTTTCCAACCCTTATGTCATCGTCGGGCTGCTGCTCGGCGCGTTGCTCCCCTATCTGTTCGGGGCGATGGGGATGACGGCGGTGGGCCGTGCGGCAGGCGCAGTGGTGGAAGAAGTGCGCGAGCAGTTTCGCAACAACCCCGGCATCATGGAAGGCACGAGCCGCCCGAATTATGCGCGCACGGTTGACCTTGTCACCAAGGCGGCCATCCGCGAGATGATCGTGCCCTCGCTCCTTCCGGTGCTGAGCCCGATCGCGCTGTATTTCATCATCGCGCTGGTGGCAGGGCAGGCGGAAGGGTTTGCAGCGCTTGGCGCCATGCTGCTGGGCGTGATCGTCTCCGGCCTGTTCGTGGCCATTTCGATGACCTCGGGCGGCGGCGCCTGGGACAATGCCAAGAAGTACATCGAAGACGGCAACCACGGCGGCAAGGGGTCCGACGCGCACAAGGCGGCGGTGACCGGCGACACCGTGGGTGATCCTTACAAGGACACCGCTGGCCCCGCCGTGAACCCGATGATCAAGATCACCAACATTGTGGCGCTGCTGCTGCTGGCGGTCCTCGCTGCGGGCCATATCGGCGGCTGAGGCTGCTGCCGGGCGACGTTGAGAAATCATGCTTGTTAGGCCGGCTGGCTGGCTCGGTGTTGTATTTTCGCAACACAGAGCCAGTTGCTGTGGCGCCCGGCTTGTGGCAATTTCGCCAGTGGTAACTACGAACGATAAAGCCGCTAGGGGAGGATATTATGAAACTGACCGCCAGAACCATGTCGCGCGGCTGTTCGGTGCTCGCGTTGCTGATGGGCTTTGCGCCCGCGGTCGCGCAGGAAGCGCAGGCGGACAGCCAAAAAGACAATGACATTGTGGTCACGGCGACCAAGCGCGACCAATCGCTGCAAGACGTCCCGTTTTCTATCAACGCGCAGAGCGCCGCCGACATCGCCAAAACCGGCGCGACGACGCTTGAGGATCTGTCCCGCAACGTCGCGGGGCTCACCATCCAGAATCTGGGGCCAGGCCAGAGCCAGGTGTCGATCCGTGGCGTGTCGGCGGGCCAGATTGTCCGCGACCAGCCGGGCGTGAAGGAACAGGTCGGTATCTATCTTGATGAATCGGTGATTTCGCTGTCGCTGTTTACGCCGGATCTTGATCTGTTCGACCTCAACCGCGTGGAAACGCTGCGCGGGCCGCAGGGAACGCTGTTTGGTTCCGGGTCGGTCGGTGGTACCATCCGCTACATCACCAACCAGCCGAAGCTGGGCAAGACTACGGCAGATTTTGAGGGCGGTGTGAATTTCATTGATGGCGGCAGCGTTGGTGGTGACATCAAGGCTGCGGTCAACGTGCCGCTGGGCCGCACCGCGGCGGCGCGCGCGGTTGGCTATTACACACGCTATGGGGGGTTTATCGACGCGCTGCGACCGGGCGGTGCTGTCGACCGCAATGTCAATGGCGGCTACCGTTATGGCGGCCGGCTTGCGGTCACCTGGGAACCGCTCAGTAACCTCACCATCACGCCCCGTGTGATCTATCAACAGATCAACACCGGCGGCTTCAATCGCGAAGAAGTGTTCAACCTTTTCGCGAACCCGTTTACGACCACGCGTCCGGCCGTCACCTTTGCGCCGCGCCAGCAGTTCTTGCTGCTGCGCGAGCAGTTCAAGGACGAAACGGTGATCGGCGACGGCACCATCAAGCTCGGGCTTGGAGTGGTCGATCTTACGTCGGTGACGACCTATACCTATCGCAACATTCTTGTGAGCCGCGACGCGAGCGCGCTTACCGGCAGCGTTTCCGTCGATCTTGGTTATCCCGCAGCCGCCGTCGCGCTCCCGTCCAATCTGCGTGATACGACGCGGGTAAACTCGATAACCCAGGAAGGTCGGCTCGGGTCGACCGGCAGCGGTCCGTTCCAATGGGTGTTTGGCGTATTCTATTCGAGCACCGACCGTGATTATGCCCAACGTCTGCCAACACCGGGATATGATGCCTTTACCGATGCTACGCTTGGCGCCGGTACCTCGGCGGCAGTGGCCAATGGCTTTCCAGCTAACTCGCCGTTCAATTCCGATCTTCCCTATAACCTGCGGCAGATCGCGGTGTTCGGGGAGGGTAACTATAAATTTCTCGACAAGCTGACTTTTACCGCGGGCGGGCGCTATTATGATTATGCCGAGCGTCGCACGATTTCGTCGGGTGGCCTGTTTGCCAATGGTGACCGGGGCCAGGTTGATCGTACCACCTCAAACGGGTTTACGCCCCGGTTTCTGCTCAGCTACGCGGCGTCAGACGCAGTGACCGTCAACGCACAGGCGTCACGCGGTTTCCGGCTCGGCGGGGTCAACGATCCGCTGAACGCCAATTTGTGTACCCCCGCTGACCGCGCCATCTTTGGCGGGTTTCAGCGTTATGGCGACGAAAGCCTTTGGAACTATGAGGCGGGCGTAAAGGCCCAGAGCCGCGGAATCACTTTCAACGCCGCGGTGTTCTACAATGATATCAGCAACCTTCAGACAACCCTTGATGCCGGCTCATGCTCGTCGCGTATCGTGTTCAACGTGCCGCGTGCCCATTCTGCCGGTGTTGAGTTTGAACTGAAGGCGCGGCCGCTGCACGGTGTCGATTTCGGCGTGTCGGGCAGCGTGCTCAACTCCGAGTTCGATTCCACCGTGGTTGACGGTACTGGCGCGGTGATTGGCGGCATTCGCCGCGGTAACCGGCTGCCAACCGTGCCAAATTTCCAGATTTCCGGCAATGCGACCTACAATTTTGATATTGGCCAGAGCAGCAAGGGCTTTCTGACGGTTGTCGGCCAGCATGTCGGTAGCCGGTTTACCCAGGCGAGCGATCAGGAGAATACGCCGCGCTCGTTCGTCTCGGGACTGCGGTTTGGCGGCGCATCGGGGACCAACGCCACCGTGGTGGATCTGCGGCTGCCAGCCTATCAGTTGATAAATTTCAGCGCCGGCGTCGATTTGCCTAATGCGCTATCGTTTGTGTTATATGTCAATAACATAACCGATACGAATGCGTTGCTGTCTTTTGATCGTGAACGCGGCGGGCGCGCCCGGCTTGGTTTTGCGACAAACCAGCCGCGCACTTATGGGGTGACGGTGCGTAAGTCATTCTGACTGCCGCATAATGTGCAACTTGGTGCTGGCGGCGGGCCATATCGGCGGCTGACACGGCTGCCTGCGTAACAAGATGAACCCCGCCGGGAAGCGCTTTTTCGGCGGGGTTTTTCATAGCCCGGGCGCGCCGCGCCGCCGCCGCTTCCCTTTGCCAAGGCTTTGGGCTAAAGGCGGCGCCTCTTGTTTTCCCCGAGAATTTACCAGAGGTTTGTTTGGCAAAAGAAGAACTGCTCGAAATGCGTGGCCAGGTGGTGGAGCTTCTCCCCAACGCCATGTTCCGCGTGAAGCTTGAAAATGACCATGAAATTCTTGGCCATACCGCTGGCAAGATGCGCAAGAACCGCATCCGCGTGCTTGTCGGCGACGAGGTGCTGGTGGAACTTACCCCCTATGACCTTACCAAGGGCCGCATCACCTATCGCTTCAAATAAGCCGGCGGGCCGCTGACCGTGGCGCGCGCAATGGCTGATCCGGCGACTGCCCCGCCACTGGTGCTTGCCTCGTCGTCGCCCAGGCGGCGTGATTTGCTGGCGCGGATCGGGGTGGTGCCGTCGCGCATCGCCGCGCCCGATATTGACGAAAGCCCGAAAGCCGGCGAACTGCCGCGCAGCTATGCGCTTCGGCTGGCGATTGCCAAGGCGCAGGCGGTGCCACGCGCGGCGGGTGAGGTGGTGCTGGCAGGCGATACCACGGTTGCCATTGGCCGCCGTATCCTGCCGCCTGCCGATAGCGCGGAGGTGCAGCGCCGTCTGCTGGCCCTGCTTTCCGGCCGGCGGCATCACTGCCTGTCGGCGGTATGTGTGATCGATGCCGGGGGCACGCAGCGGACCCGACTGGTTGACACCGTCGTTACGTTCAAGCGGCTGAGCACGGCCGAACTTGAGGCTTATGTCGCCTGTGGCGAAGGGCTGGGCAAGGCGGGCGGCTATGCCATTCAGGGGCGCGCCGAGGCGCTGGTGCGCGCGCTTTCCGGCTCTCACTCGGGCGTGATGGGGTTGCCGCTGTTCGAGACGCGTGCGCTGCTGGTGGCAGCGGGCTACGACCTTGGCTGAGTGGCTGTTCGAGGCCGGGATCGGCGAAGCACGCGCCGCGCTGGTCTCGGGCGGACAGATCGTGAAGGCGCGGATCGAGCTGCCCGGCGGGTTGAGGGTGGGCACCATTGGCCGGGCGAAGCTTGTCGAGCGCGTCGGCTCGCAACTGCTCGTGCGGCTGGAAAATGGCGCGGAAGCGATGCTCGCCTGCGCCCCGCCCGGCATAAGCCTTGGCCGCTCGGTAATGGTCGAGATTGTGCGGGAGGCAATCCCGGAGCCGGGCCGCGCCAAGCGGGCCCGTGCGGTGCTGGCACCCGACGGCGCGCTGGCGACCGATGGGCCGGATCTGCTGGCGCGCCTCACCGACAGCGGCACGGCTGTGCAGCACTGCCGGCCCCATGGTGTCGATCTGCTGGAAGCCGCTGGCTGGTCAGAAGTGCTCGACGAGGCGATCTCGGGCAGCATTCCCTTTCCAGGCGGTGCGCTGCGGCTGTCACCAACGCCCGCGATGACGTTGTTCGACGTGGACGGCAGCGGCATTTCCGGCCCGCTTGCGATTTCGGCCGCAACCGCCTGCGCCGCTGCGATCGTCCGGTTCGACATCGGCGGGTCGATCGGCATTGATTTTCCAAGCGTTGCCGGGCGCGCCGCCCGCGCCGCGGTGGCCGCCGCCATTGATGCGGCGTTGCCACAGCCCTTTGAACGCACGGCGCTGAACGGCTTTGGCTTCCTGCAGATCGTGCGACGGCGCAGCCGGGCCTCGCTGCCTGAGCTGCTGCGGGCCGATCCGGTGGCGGCAGCGGGCCGGGCCGCGCTGCGGCACATCGCGCGGACACCGCCTGGCGCCGAGGCCCGGCTGCGCTTTGCGCCCGCCGTCATCGCCTGGCTGCGCGCCCGCCCGACTTATCTCAACGCAGCCCTGGCGCTTGCCGGGGCACCTGTGACGCTGGAGGACTGAACGCCCATGCCCCGATCCGCCTCCTGCCCGATTTGCGGCAAGCCAGCGAGTGTGCTGCACAAGCCGTTTTGCTCGCGCGGCTGCGTTGACCGCGATCTGCTGCAATGGTTGGGCGAGGGCTACCGGTTGCCCGCCGGTCCGGCGGTAGAGGAGGCCGGAGAATTGGAGTCACCGCGCGACCAACTGAGACTGGACAGTGCCGACAACGATGACTAAGAGGCCCGCTTCCCGGCACTCGCCGGGGCGATGCCCAGGTAGCTCAGTTGGTAGAGCATGCGACTGAAAATCGCAGTGTCGGCGGTTCGATCCCGTCCCTGGGCACCATTTCTCAGGCACATAGCATCGGTCTTTGGTCTGTCGACGATCGGCGGCAAGGTAGCGCAAAGCGCCTACCAATTTGCGCATAGTCGTCGTTTGGCGGCGCATCCGGGTCGGCGCGGGCAGCATTAAGGGCGCGGCCAAGCGACGTGCCGATCGGTCATATCTGGTGTCTATCGAAGACCCGCGCAGCGCGCGCCCGTCCGGCAAAAAGCGTCCGGGTCGCAACCTTGGTCACGCCTCGCAAAACCGGCGCGAATCACAATAGCCGGGTGTCGCCCGGCAATTTTTGGATCAGGCGCTCAGGGCGCCCGGCCCGCGGTCAGACCCGAATTATAGGCGGCTTCGACTGCGCTGCTTACTTCGGGGCGGCCAGCGGACGCCGGGCCGGATTTCTGCGTTGGAACCGCCCTGTTGTTTGCCCCGTCGCCATAGTTGACGTTGGGCCGTGCGCGCGAACCATTGACGCCATAGGGCACCGCGTCCTTGGCAATCGAAATCGCCGAGCCGATGACCTTTGCAAACGGGATTTCTTTGAGCACCGCAAGCCCAAGCTTGGCCGCGTTGTTGGTGCCGTTTTCAGCCTTGATTGCACTTTTCTCAATCGCCAGGCCGGCTTCAGACAATGAGCCGATGTAAAAGCCCAGCCGCGTGGCATTTTCATAGCGAAGCCCATCAACGCCGGGATATTGGACGCCCTTTGACAAAAACTCGTTCGGCGGGGTTTTGTTGGCGTTCCCGGTCGATAAATCTACCGCAATCTTGCTGAGATAACCGGTTGCGCCTCTAAAATACTCGGCCTTAATGAAATTGGTCAGTTGTGTGCCGCCAACACTGCTTCCGGCCAATCGATCTTTTCGGCTGATTTGTTCGATGATGCCATTGGTGTCGCTGCTGAGCAGTTTCTCAAGGCTTGAAGCAAGCTTGTTTGATGTTTCGACTTGCCCAAATGGCGCCTTCGAGTCTCCGGAATTGGACTGGCGGATGGCGGTCAACCGGTCCACACCGGCGCCAAAGACGCGAGCCTTCAAGACGACATCGTCCGTGCTGGCCGCTGCCTGAAGGATGCCGTCGAACCGTTGCGGGTTGTAGACCGACGTCACGCCTTTCGAGCCGCCGGCAGTCAAGTTTTCGCCCACGCTGGCCTTCAACACGGCGGTCAGATTTGCGTCGTTCAGGCTGTGCAGCGCCTTTTGCGCAAAGGCACCGCGCAGCGACCCGACAACGCTCGCCACCGCGAGCGCATCGGCGTCAATGGACCTTGGTCCCGGCGCGCCATTAGTCAAGTTGTTGCCGACCGCTGTTTTGTTGATGAATTCCAGCTTGGCGGCCGTGCTGGCGTGGTTGGCAATCTGGTCACCGAGCAGTTGGACCGACTCAGCGGCACCGCTTTTAGACAGCGACCGGCCGATGCGGGCGAGCGAGCTGCCGTCGAGATTGCGGGCAAGCTCACCATATGCATTGGCGAGCTCGTGGCGCGGCAGGCCGCCATGGCCGGGAATCGCGATCGACTCGGTCGCTTCTTTGGCAAGCTTGTCGAGATAGCCCAGACGCGAGAGCTGCTGCACCGCCAGCTTGGCGGCTTGCGGGCTTTGCTTGCTGACATCGACCAGCCGGTTCAGCGCCGAGCGCGCCTCATCGGTGGTGACCGGGTTGCCGAACCCTGAAGCAAGGTCGCGCTTGATGTCGTTTACGGTGGCAACCGCCAGCGCTCGCTCGGGTGCGACGGCAGCAGGCGCCGCATTTGTTCTGGCTGTCGGGGTAACGGAAACCGGGGTGACGGCTGTTGCACTAGTCATCTGAAGGCTCCACTTTCTGCCGATCTTGACAGAAGCGCTCTTAGGCCGACACCGCGTGGCCCGCGCTCCGCAAAACGCTTAGGCGCCTAATCGATCTGGCTATTGTGGCAGGCGCTCGATCGCGGGCAGGCAATTGTCGCGCCGCAAATGGGGGCCAAATGGGGGGTTGCAACGGCGCCGGGGGCGGCATATACGCCCGCTTCCGTTCGATTCTTCCGGTCACAAACGCCGGAGCGGTCGCGCACGTCGCTATTTGTGTAAACAACAACCAAAGAGCCGCTCGCAAGGCGGCCCGCTCTTTCGCATTGGCAGGGACATGGACACGCAGAATATTCGTATTCGTCTGAAGGCATTCGACCATCGGGTGCTCGATCAGGCAACCGGCGACATTGCCGATACGGCGCGCCGCACCGGTGCGCTCATCCGTGGCCCCATTCCTCTGCCGACGCGCATCGAAAAGTTCACGGTCAACCGTGGGCCGCATGTTGACAAGAAGTCGCGTGAGCAGTTCGAGGTGCGGACGTACAAGCGGATGCTGGACATTGTTCAGCCGACCCCGCAAACGGTAGACGCGCTGATGAAGCTTGATCTTGCCGCCGGGGTGGACGTGGAGATCAAGCTGGCCTAAAGGCTCGCGCTCCGCACGAGATTCGGCCCCGGTGATCGGGGCCAGCAACACGGGATACCGCCGGATTTATCCGGGTCTGCGTCCCCCGACACGCTTCCTGCCTTAAGGAAGCACCAGCCCAGGGTCGGGGCACGTATCTATTTATTGGGCTGACACGCCCGTCGGAAATTCCTCCGGCGGGCCTCTGTATTGGGAGCATGGATCATGCGCACTGGCGTGATCGCGAAGAAAATGGGGATGACCCGCTTGTTCAAGGACGATGGGCGCCATGTGCCCGTCACCGTGCTGGCGCTGGAAAACCTGCAGGTTGTGGCTCGTCGCGAGGCCGATCGAGATGGCTATGTCGCGCTCCAGCTTGGTGCTGGCGTGGCAAAGGCCAAAAATGTTGCAAAGCCGCAGCGCGGCCATTTCGGCAAGGCCGAGGTGGAGCCAAAGGCCAAGCTCGCCGAATTCCGCGTGGCCGACGATGCGCTGCTCGATGTGGGCGCCGAAATTTCGGCTGACCATTTCGTGGCGGGCCAGTTTGTCGACATCCAGGGCACCACGCAGGGCAAGGGTTTTGCCGGCGGCATGAAGCGCTGGGGCTTTGGCGGTCTGCGCGCGACGCACGGCGTTTCGGTGTCGCACCGCTCGCTTGGGTCGACCGGTCAGCGGCAGGACCCGGGCAAGGTCTTCAAGAACAAGAAGATGGCTGGGCACATGGGCGACAAGGCGCGCACCCAGCAGAATCTTGAAGTCGTCTCGACCGATGTCGAGCGCGGCCTCATCTTCATCAAAGGCTCGGTCCCCGGTTCCAAGGGCGGCTGGCTGCTGGTGAAGGATTCGGTGAAGATCGCGCGCCCGGCCGAAGCGCCTTATCCCGCAGGCCTCAAGGTCGCCGCCAACATGAACGATGCCCCGGCCGAGACGCCCGTGGAGGATGTGGCGGCTCCTGAAGCCACCGAAGGCCAGGAGGGCTGAGCATGAAGATCAAGATTCAGTCATTCGACGCTGCCGCCAAGACCGGCGATATCGAACTCAACGACGACGTATTCGGTCTTGAGCCGCGCGCCGACATTTTGCACCGTGTGGTCACGTGGCAGCTCGAAAAGCGCCGCGGCACGGCCCGCGGCACGCGTGAGCGCGCCGACGTTGCCCGCACTGGCAAGAAGTTTGGCCGGCAAAAGGGCGGCGGCACCGCCCGTCACGGTGATCGTCGCGCGCCAGTGTTCATCGGCGGCGGCAAGGCGCACGGCGCCCGCGTGCGTGATTTCAACCCGGGCCTGAACAAAAAAATTCGCGCGCTTGGCCTCAAGATGGCGCTGTCTTCCAAGGCCCGCGACGGCAAGCTGATCGTGATGGACAGCCTGGTTGTGGAAAATGCCAAGACTCAGGTGCTGTGGGCCAATTTCGGTACGCTCGGCGCCAAGACTGCGCTGGTGATTGATGGCGATATGGTTGAGTCGAGCTTTGCGCTGGCTGCGGGCAACATTCGTGAAATCAACGTCATGCCGGCGGCCGGGGCCAATGTGTACGACATTTTGAAAGCCGACACGCTGGTGCTGACCCGCGCCGCTGTCGAAAAGCTGGAGGCGCGCTTCAATGGCTAAGAAGCAGAAGGCCGCGATCGACAACCGTCATTATGACGTGATTGTCGCGCCGCACATCACTGAAAAGGCGACTCTGCTCTCTGAACACAACGCCGTCGTGTTCAAGGTGGCGGGCGATGCGACCAAGCCGGAAATCAAGGCGGCAGTCGAGGCGCTGTTCGACGTGACGGTGACGGGCGTGAACACCATCGTCCAGAAGGGCAAGACCAAGAAGTGGAAGGGCAAGCCCTACACCCGGTCTGACATGAAAAAGGCGATCGTCACCCTGAAGGACGGGCAGTCGATCGACGTGACCCAGGGGGTTAGCGCATAATGGCACTCAAGCATTATAACCCGACGTCGCCGGCGCGGCGCGGCCTCATTCTGGTGGACCGTTCCGGCCTGCACAAGGGCGGCCCGGTAAAGGCGCTGACCGAGGGCAAGCGCAAGACCGGTGGCCGCAACAACAAGGGCCATGTCACGTCGCGCGGCATCGCAGGCGGGCACAAGCAGCGCTATCGCCTTATCGACTTCAAGCGCCGGCTGTGGGACGTTGAGGGCACGGTCGAGCGGATCGAATATGATCCTAACCGCACCGCCTTTATCGCGCTGGTGAATTATGGCGCCGATGACGCGGGCAAGGACCGGGTCGCCTATATCATAGCGCCGCAGCGGCTTGCCGTTGGTGACAAGGTGATCGCGGCCAAGAAGACCGACGTGAAGCCGGGCAACGCGATGGAGCTGGGGCAAATGCCGGTCGGCACCATCGTTCACAATGTCGAGATGAAGCCCGGCAAGGGTGGCCAGCTTGCACGCTCGGCCGGCACTTATGTGCAGATTGTCGGCCGCGACAAGGGCATGGTGATGGTTCGCCTCAATTCGGGCGAGCAGCGCTATATCCGCTCGGACTGTATGGGCTCGGTTGGCGCGGTGTCGAACCCCGACAACGCCAACACCAACCTGGCAAAGGCCGGCCGCAACCGCTGGCTCGGCAAGCGCCCGCTTACGCGCGGCGTTGCCAAAAACCCGGTCGATCACCCGCATGGCGGCGGCGAAGGCCGCACGTCGGGCGGCCGCCATCCGGTCACCCCGTGGGGCAAGCCGACCAAGGGTGCGCGCACCCGCCACAACAAGGCGACGGACAAGATGATTATCCGGTCGCGCCACGCGAAGAAGAAGGGCTAAGGCACCATGGCTCGTTCCGTCTGGAAGGGTCCGTTTGTGGACCTCCACCTCCTGAAAAAGGCGCAAACCGCTCAGGAAGCCAATAACCGCGCGCCGATCAAAACCTGGTCGCGCCGCTCCACAATATTGCCGGATTTCGTGGGGCTGACGTTCAACGTCTATAACGGCCGCAAGTTCGTGCCGGTGTCGGTGAACGAGGACATGGTCGGCATGAAGCTGGGCGAATTTGCGCCCACGCGCTTTTTTCCCGGCCACGCCGCCGACAAGAAGGGCAAACGCTGATGGGCAAGGAAAAGGCACCGCGTCGCGTGGGCGACAAGGAGGCGCTGTCGGTTGGCACGCAAATCCGCGGTTCGGCGCAGAAGCTCGGGCTGGTGGCGGCACTCATCCGCAACAAAAAGGCGGGCGATGCGATGAACATTCTCCAGTTCTCGACCAAAGGCATGGCGGTTGAAGCGCGCAAGGTGCTGGCGTCGGCCATCGCCAATGCTGAAAACAACCATAATCTTGATGTCGATGCGCTGGTCGTCGCCGAGGCGAGCGTTGGCAAGTCGATCACCATGAAGCGGTTCGCGACGCGCGGCCGCGGCAAATCGACCCGCATCCTCAAGCCCTTCTCACGGCTGCGGATTGTCGTGCGCGAACAGGAAGAAGAAGCGTAATGGGTCAGAAATCAAACCCCATCGGCCTGCGGTTGCAGATCAACCGCACGTGGGACAGCCGCTGGTTTGCCGAAGGCGCCGATTATGGCCGCCTGCTGCTGGAAGACCTGCGGATCCGCGAATACATCGTAAAGACGCTGCCTCAGGCGGCGATTTCGAAGGTCGTGATTGATCGTCCCGCCAAATTGTGCCGCATTTCGGTATATGCCGCGCGGCCCGGCGTCATCATCGGCAAAAAGGGCGCGGATATCGAAAAGCTTCGCAAGAAGCTGGCGTCGATGACCGCGTCTGACGTGTCGCTCAACATCGTTGAAATTCGCAAGCCGGAAATCGACGCAAAGCTGGTGGCGCAGGGCGTTGCCGACCAGCTTGAGCGGCGCATCGCGTTCCGCCGTGCCATGAAGCGCGCCGTGCAGTCGGCGCTGCGGCTGGGTGCGGAAGGCATTCGTATCACATGTGGTGGCCGTCTTGGCGGCGCTGAAATCGCGCGCACCGAATGGTATCGAGAAGGCCGGGTGCCGCTGCACACGCTGCGCGCCAATGTCGACTATGCCGAAGCAACGGCGCACACCGCTTATGGCGTGTGCGGCGTGAAGGTGTGGATTTTCAAGGGCGAAATCCTCGGGCACGACCCGATGGCGCAGGACCGGCTGATGATGGAAGCGCAGACTTCCGGCGTCCGTCCGGCTCGCTGAGGAACAGGCAATGCTACAACCAAAACGCACCAAGTTCCGCAAGGCTTTCAAGGGCCGCATCCATGGCAAGGCCACAGGGGGCTCAACGCTCAATTTCGGGTCTTACGGCCTGAAGGCGATGGAGCCGGACCGGATCACCGCGCGCCAGATTGAGGCGGCACGCCGCGCGATCACGCGCCACATCAAGCGCCAGGGCCGTTTGTGGATTCGCATTTTCCCGGATGTGCCGGTGTCGTCAAAGCCTGCTGAAGTCCGCATGGGCTCGGGCAAGGGCAGCCCCGAATTCTGGGCGGCGCGGGTCAAGCCCGGTCGTATCCTTTTCGAGCTCGACGGGGTTCCCGGACCGATCGCCGCCGTCGCGTTCGAGCGCGCGGCGATGAAGCTGCCGATCAAGACCAAGGTCGTTGCCCGTCTCGGCGACACCTCGCATCTGGGAGCATGACGATGGCCCGCATCGATGATTTGAAGGCGAAGACCGAGGATCAACTGAGCGAAGAGCTTGGCAATCTGAAGCGCGAGGCGTTCAACCTGCGGTTTCAGGCCGCGACCAACCAGCTTGAAAAGCCCAGCCGGGTGCGCGAGGTCCGCCGCGACATCGCCCGTATTAAGACGCTGCAGACCGAGCGTACGCGCTCGGCTGCCAAGTAAGGAAGTAGCGATGCCGAAGCGCGTGCTGACCGGGACGATCGTCTCGGACAAGACCGACAAGACGGTGGTGGTGAACGTGGAGCGCAAGGTGAAGCACCCGCTCTATGGCAAGATCATCCGCCGGTCGAAGAAATATCATGCCCATGACGAGGGCAATATCTACAAGCAGGGCGAAACCGTGCGGATCGAAGAAACCGCGCCAATCTCCAAGCTCAAGACCTGGAAGGTGATCGAGCGGGTCAACGCCCATGCGACGCCTGATCGGGTGGATGTCGACGCGTAAGCGCCGGCGCTAGTTTTGGCGGGGCTCGGTCGGAAACCGACCCCAAGGTGAAGAAGGAAGCGGATCAATGATCCAGATGCAGTCCAATCTCGAGGTCGCTGACAACAGCGGCGCGAAGCGGGTGCAGTGCATCAAGGTGCTGGGTGGCTCAAAGCGCCGCACAGCCGGTGTAGGCGACATCATCGTCGTCAGCATCAAGGAAGCACAGCCGCGCGGCAAGGTGAAGAAGGGCGACGTGCACCGCGCCGTCATCGTGCGCACCGCGAAAGACATTCGCCGCGCCGATGGCACGGTCATCCGGTTCGACACCAACGCCGCCGTGCTCGTCAACAAGAATGAGGAGCCGATCGGCACCCGCATTTTTGGGCCTGTCGTTCGCGAACTGCGCGGCAAAAAGCATATGAAGATCATCTCGCTTGCGCCGGAGGTGCTGTAATGGCCGCCGCCAAGATCAAGAAAGGCGACAAGGTCGTCGTCCTGTCCGGCAAGGACAAGGGCAAGACCGGCGAAGTCACGGCTGCGATGCCAAAGGACGGCAAGGTTATCGTCTCTGGCATCAACGTCGCTGTGCGCCACACCAAGCCGAGCCAGACCAATCCGCAAGGTGGCCTGACGCGCTTTGAAGCGCCGATGCATGTGTCGAAGGTGGCGATTGCCGACCCCAAGACCGGCAAAGCAACCCGCGTCCGCTTTGAAGAGCAGGACGGCAAAAAGGTCCGCGTGGCAGTGAAGTCCGGGGAGAAGATCAGTGGCTGATAAATATGTGCCGCGGATGAAGTCGATCTATGACGACCGCATCGTGAAAGCGATGACCGAGAAGTTCGGCTATAAGAATGTGATGGAAGTGCCGCGCATCGAAAAGATCGTGCTCAACATGGGCGTGGGTGAAGCGACGCAGGACAAGAAAAAGGTCGAGCAGGCATCTGGCGAAATGGAGCTGATCGCGGGGCAAAAGCCCGTTGTCACCAAAGCCAAAAAGTCGATTGCACAGTTCAAGCTGCGCGAAGGCATGCCGATTGGCTGCAAGGTCACGCTGCGTCGCGAGCGGATGTATGAGTTTCTCGACCGTTTCATCACCATCGCGCTGCCCCGCGTCCGCGATTTTCGTGGCCTTAACCCCAAGAGCTTTGACGGGCGCGGCAATTATGCGTGCGGCCTGAAAGAGCAGCTTGTGTTCCCCGAAATCAACTATGACCGGATCGACAAGATCCGCGGCATGGACGTGATCGTCACGACAACGGCCAAGACCGATGACGAGGCGCGCGAGCTGCTGCGTCTCTTCGGCTTCCCGTTCCCGATTGAAAACACGCCAGAAGTCGCTGGCGAAAAGAAGGCGGCATAAGATGGCCAAGCTGAGTTCGATCAACAAGAATGAGCGCCGCAAGCTGCTCGTGAAGAAATATGCCGGGCGCTATGCCAAGCTGAAGGCAATCGCCAACGACAAGGCGCTCGATGATACCGAGCGACTGATCGCACGCCTGAAAATGGCGGAAATTCCGCGCAACGGCAATCCGACGCGCATTCGCAACCGGTGCGAGCTGACGGGTCGCCCGCGCGCTTATTACCGCAAGTTCCGCCTCTGCCGTATTCAGCTGCGTGATCTGGCCAATAAGGGCCTGATCCCCGGCGTTACGAAGTCGAGCTGGTAAGGACGAGATATGGCATTGACCGATCCCATTGGTGACATGCTCACCCGCATCCGCAACGGCCAACGTGCGCGCAAGGACTCCGTCCTTAGCCCGGCATCCAAGCTGCGCGTCCGCGTGCTCGATGTGTTGCAGCGCGAAGGCTATATTCGCGGCTATTCAGAAGAAGAGATGGGGCCTGCCAAGGGCATCCGCATCGAGCTGAAATATTTCGAGGGCCAGCCTGCCATCCGCCACGTGGCGCGGGTGTCCAAGCCGGGTCGCCGGGTCTATTCGGGGTCGCAGGAGCTGCCCCGGGTGATGAACGGGCTTGGCATCACGATCGTGTCGACGCCACGCGGCGTTCTGTCTGACGCCGAAGCGCGCGAGCAGAATGTCGGCGGCGAAGTGCTGGCGGAGGTATTCTGATGAGCCGCATTGGTAAAAAGCCGGTCGCCATTCCCGCTGGCGTCACCGCGTCGATCGACGGCGACCAGATTTCGGTAAAGGGGCCCAAGGGCACGCTGACCATGCCGCTGTTCGAGGATATCGCGTACACGCTGGAAGATGGCGCCATTGCGGTGAAGCCTGCCAACGAAACCAAGCGCGCCCGCGCTTTTTGGGGCATGCAGCGCACGATGGTGCAAAACCTTGTCACTGGTGTCACCGACGGTTTCTCCAAAGTGCTGGAAATCACGGGCGTTGGCTATCGCGCAGCGGCGCAGGGGCGCACCCTCAATCTGCAGCTCGGCTACAGCCACCATGTCAATTTTGCGATCCCCGACGGGATAGAGATCAAGACGCCGGACCAGACGACCGTTGAGATTACCGGCATCGACAAGCAGAAGGTTGGCCAGGTAGCAGCGGAAATCCGCCGCTGGCGCAAGCCCGAGCCGTATAAGGGCAAGGGCATCAAATATCGCGGCGAGTTCATCTTCCGCAAGGAAGGGAAGAAGAAGTAATGAGCAAGGGACTGTCTCTGTTCGAGAAGCGGCGTCGCCGCAACCGCACCGCGCTTCGGGCGCGTGGCTCGGGTCGTCCGCGTTTGTCGGTGCACCGCTCCGGCAAGCATATTTATGCGCAAGTGATCGACGATGCCGAAGGCAAGACGATTGTTGCTGCGTCTACGCTGGAAAAGGACGTGCGGGGCACGTCTGGCGCAAATATCGAAGCGGCGTCGTCGGTCGGCAAACGGGTGGCTGAAGCCGCCAAGCAGGCGGGCGTCACGCAGGTCGTGTTCGATCGCGGCGGCTTTTTGTATCACGGCCGGGTGAAGGCGCTGGCAGATGCCGCGCGCGAAGCCGGATTGGAGTTCTAAGACATGGCCGATGAAATCCTGAACCAGGCGACCCCGGACGCGGGCCCCGGTGCGCCCGATGGCCGTGGCCCGCGCGGCGGCCGTGGTCGTGGCGGTCCCGGTGGCGACAATCGTGGCCGTGGCGGTCGTGACGGCAATCGCGGTCGCGACAGCCGTGGCCGGGGCGGCCCCGGTGGCGATGAGGGCGGCGAGGAGCTGATCGAAAAGCTCGTTCACATCAACCGCGTGTCGAAGACGGTCAAGGGCGGCAAGCGCTTCGGCTTCGCCGCACTCGTTGTGGTCGGCGATGGCAAGGGCCGCGTGGGGTTTGGCCATGGCAAGGCCCGCGAAGTGCCAGAAGCGATTTCTAAGGCGACCGCCGCTGCCAAAAAGGCAATGGTGCGCGTGCCGTTGCGCGAAGGCCGCACGCTGCATCATGATGGCAATGGCCATTTCGGTGCCGGCCGCGTCACGGTGCGCTCGGCTCCGCAAGGGACGGGCATCATCGCCGGTGGCCCGATGCGCGCCGTGTTCGAATCGCTGGGCGTGGCGGACGTCGTTACCAAGTCGGTCGGCACGTCGAACCCGTACAACATGATCCGCGCAACCTTTGAGGCGCTGGTCACGCAAACGAGCCCCAAGGCCGTGGCGCAGCGCCGTGGCAAAAAGATTGCTGATCTGCTCGGTCGTGGCGGTTCGCAGACGGCGGAAGCCGATGCGCTGGCGATTACGGAGTAAGCTGACATGGCAACCATCAAGATCACGCAGACGGGTTCGCCCATTCGCCGCACCAGCGACCAGCGCGCAACGCTGATCGGCCTTGGCCTCAACAAGATGCACAAGACCGTGGAACTGACCGACACGCCGGAAGTGCGCGGCATGATCCGCAAGGTGCAGCACATGGTGCAGATCGAGGGCTGAGTCGCCCCTATTTTTATCAACCGGCGCGACCATAGCGAAAGCGAGTGCAACGACCATGAAACTGAACGAACTCCGCGATAATGAAGGCGCCCGCAAGTCGCGGATGCGCGTGGGCCGTGGTATCGGCTCGGGCAAGGGCAAGACCGCCGGCCGCGGGCAAAAGGGCCAGAAGAGCCGCGAGGGTGTGTCCATCGCCGGCTTTGAAGGCGGCCAGATGCCGCTCCACATGCGGCTGCCAAAGCGCGGCTTCAACAATATTTTCGCCAAGGATTATGCCGAGGTGAACACCGGCGCTATCCAGAAGGCGATTGATGCCGGCAAGATCGTGGCAGGCGCCGCGCTTGACCAGGCGGCGCTCGATGCCGCGGGCCTGACGCGCGGCGGCAAGGACGGCGTGCGGCTGCTCGGCAAGGGCGTGCTGACGGCAAAGCTCAGCTTTGTGGTGGCGGGGGCTTCAAAGGCCGCGATTGAAATGGTCGAGGCGGCCGGTGGCACGGTGGAAGTCATCCATGTCGTGCCCGCCGCTGAAAAGGCCGCCGCCAAAAAGGGCGTAAAGTACCGCGAGCGCCAGGCGCACAAGGCCTCGTTCAAGGCATAATGATGGACTCGGAGCCTGTCGCGCCGGCGCGGGCTTCAGGAAAGTTCGACAACAGGCTTAGACAAGCCGGTTCGGAACCCTATATGGGCGGCGGGGCGGCAAAAGCTGGCCCGCCGCTTTTTGTTTCCAGGACGATTTGACGATATGGCATCCGCAGCCGAGCAAATGGCCAACAGCATCAGCTTTGCGAAATTCTCGCAGGCAACCGACCTCAAAAAGCGCCTCTGGTTCACCATCGGCGCGCTTATCGTGTTCCGCCTGCTGAGTTATGTGCCGCTGCCGGGCATCGACCCGACCGCGCTTGGCCTGCTCAGCCAGCAGACCAATGGCGGCGTGCTTGACCTGTTCAACAATTTTTCCGGCGGCTCGCTCAAGCGAATGAGCCTGACGGCGCTTGGCGTGACGCCGTACATCACCGCCTCCATCGTTGTGCAACTGGCGACATCGCTGTCGCCAACGCTTGCCGCGATTAAAAAAGATGGCGAGAGCGGGCGCAAGCGGCTGAACCAATATACCCGCTATGGAACGGTGCTGCTGACAGCGATCCAGGGTTATTTCATCGCAGCCGGGCTGGAAGCGTTCGGCGCGAGCCAGGGCGTGGCGGCGGTGGTGGAGCCGGGCATTACCTTCCGCATTGGCGCGGTTATCTCGCTGGTGGGCGGCACGATGTTCCTGATGTGGATTGGCGAGCAGATCACCAATCGGGGCATTGGGCAGGGCGTGTCGCTCATCATCATGGCGGGCATCGTCGCGAACATGCCGACGACGTTGTATAATCTGTTCGAGGGCGGTCGGTCCGGCTCGCTCGATCCGGTGCGGCTGGTCGGGATCATCGCGGCCGTTGTCATCCTGGTGTTGTTCATTTGCTTTATGGAGCGCGCGCAACGCCGCATCCTCATTCAATATCCCAAGCGCCAGACGCAGCGCGGCATGCAGGCCGACCGCAGCCATTTGCCCCTGAAAATCAACACGGCAGGTGTTATCCCGCCGATCTTTGCATCGTCGCTGCTGCTGATGCCGCTTACGATCACGCAGTTTGCGGGCAGCTATGTCTCTGGGCAAAGCACCTGGGGCGATTTCATCATCGGTCTCAACCAGTATCTTCAGCACGGCTCGCCCTTGTACATGGCGCTTTATGGCGCGGGCATTCTCTTCTTCTCGTTCTTTTACACAGCGGTGGTGTTCAACCCGGAAGAGACGGCGGAAAACCTGAAGCGCCATGGCGGGTTCATCCCCGGCATCCGGCCCGGCAAGAACACCGAGGTGTATTTCGACTATGTGCTGACGCGCATCACCGTGATTGGCGCGGCCTATCTCGCGGTCATCTGCCTGGTGCCGGAATATCTGGTTTCGGCGCTTTCCATTCCCTTCTATCTCGGCGGGACTAGCCTGCTCATCGTTGTCAACGTAACCATGGACACGGTGACGCAAATTCAGAGCCACTTGTTGGCGCACCAATATGGTGATCTTATCAAGAAGGCGAAACTGAAGGGCGGGCGGCTCCGCTAAGAGGGCCAAACGCGAACGGACATGAGGGGCAGGGCGTCTTGAACATCATTCTCCTGGGACCGCCGGGGGCCGGCAAGGGCACCCAGGCAAGCCGGCTCCAGGCCGATCGCGGCATGGTGCAGCTTTCCACCGGCGACATGCTGCGCGATGCGGTGAAGGCGGGTACGGCGGTCGGGCGTAAGGCCAAGGCGGTGATGGAGGCCGGCGCGCTTGTCTCCGACGATATTGTCTCGGGCATCATCGGCGACCGGCTTGACGCGCCAGATACGGCGCAAGGCGTCATCTTCGATGGCTATCCGCGCACTGCCGCACAGGCGGCTTCGCTCGACATGCTGCTGGCCAGTCGCGGCCGCTCGCTCGATTATGTGATTGAGCTTGACGTCAACGAAGACGCGCTGGTCGAGCGCATCGTCGGCCGCTTTTCGTGCGCCACCTGCGGCACCAATTATCACGATCGCTTCAACCAGCCCAAGGCGGACGGCGTGTGCGACGTGTGCGGGTCAACCAGCTTCAAGCGCCGGCCCGACGACAATGAGACGACCGTGCGCACGCGCATGGCCGAATATCGGGCAAAAACCGCCCCGATATTGCCGATTTACGAAGCGCGGGGCCTGGTGCGCCGGGTGGATGGCATGGCCGATATCGAGCATGTAAGCGGGGCAATCGCTGCCATATTGGGCGGCTGATCGCACCGGAAAGCATTGGCTTTCACGCCGCGTGCTGATTTTTGGCGCCGCACGCCGTGCCGCTGCTTGACAGGGGGCGGCGCCATCGATATTGAAAATGCAATCCGAAACTCCGGTTCCCGGCGGCGCGTGTTTGCGCTTGCCGGTATCGTGCGTTACGGGCGTCAACGCGATGAGATGGGGCGCGCGCAGCCATGCCGCACCCTGTGGAGCAGGAGAAACAGGTTCATGGCACGTATAGCGGGTGTAAATATCCCGACCAACAAGCGCGTGGTAATCGCGCTCACCTATATCCATGGCATTGGCAACACCAAGGCCAAGGCGATCACGAGCAAGCTCGGCATTGCGCCGGAGCGCCGCGTGCAGGACCTGACCGATCAGGAAGTGCTGCAGATCCGCGAGACGATCGACGCCGATCACACTGTTGAGGGTGATTTGCGGCGTGAAACGTCCATCAACATCAAGCGGTTGATGGACCTTGCCTGCTATCGCGGCCTGCGCCATCGCAAGGGCCTGCCGGTTCGTGGCCAGCGCACGCACACCAATGCGCGCACCCGCAAGGGCAAGGCCAAGCCGATCGCCGGCAAGAAGAAGTAAATCGCCCTATGACGGTCGGTTTACGCCGCCAGGGGCAGGCCGGAGGCCAGTTGCCTCTCCGGTTCCAGCATCAAGGATTAGGATTTCACCATGGCACGCGAACCACAACGCCTTCGTCGGCGGGAGCGCAAAAACATCACCAGCGGCGTGGCGCATGTCAACGCCAGCTTCAACAACACCATGATAACCATCACCGATGCGCAGGGGAATGCGATTTCCTGGTCGTCGGCGGGGATGATGGGTTTCAAGGGCAGCCGCAAGTCGACGCCATATGCAGCCCAGGTGGCGGCCGAAGACGCTGGCCGCAAGGCCGCCGAGCACGGCGTGCGCACGCTTGAGGTTGAAGTGAAAGGCCCCGGCTCGGGCCGCGAATCGGCTTTGCGCGCGCTGCAGGCGGTTGGCTTTCAGATCACTTCGATCCGCGATGTTACCTCGATCCCGCACAATGGTGTTCGCCCGTCCAAGCGTCGCCGCGTCTGAACCCGACTGGCACGGCGCGCGGTTGATCGCGCGGCGCCGTTCAGTCTCTCACCGGCCGGAGCAGCGCCCTTAGCTCCCGCCCAAAACCAAGGGGAAGCCCGTGTCCGTCAATGCAAAGAACTGGCAGGAACTGAAGAAGCCAAACGCTCTGGAGCGCAAAGCCGGCGGCGATGGCAAGCGCAAGGCGACATTTGTTGCCGAACCGCTGGAGCGGGGCTTTGGCCTGACGCTCGGCAATGCCCTGCGCCGGGTGCTGCTGTCGTCGCTGCAAGGTGCCGCTGTCACCTCGATCAAGATCGAAAATGTGCTGCACGAATTTTCGTCGCTCGCCGGCGTTCGTGAAGATGTCACCGACATCGTGCTGAACGTGAAGCAAATTGCGTTGCGGATGCAGGGCGAGGGGCCAAAGCGGCTCCAGCTTTCGGCCACCGGGCCGGGGGAGGTCACCGCTGGCAACATCGCGGTTTCGGGCGATATTGAAGTGCTCAACCCGGCGCTTGTGATTTGCCACCTCGATGAGGGCGCGACGCTCAACATGGAACTGACGGCGGATGTCGGCAAGGGCTATGCCCCGGCCATCGTGAACCGCCCGGCCGATGCGCCGATTGGCCTTATTCCGGTGGACGCGCTGTATTCGCCGGTGCGGCAGGTGTCGTACAAGGTGGAGAATACGCGCGTTGGCCAGGAGCTTGATTATGACAAGCTGACGCTCACCGTCGAAACCGATGGCACGGTAACGCCCGACGATGCGGTCGCTTATGCCGGCCGCATCTTGCAGGACCAGCTTGCGCTGTTCGTGCATTTCGATGAATCAGCCATTCCGCGGTCCATGGCGACGGGCGTTGCCGCGCCGGCCGACGCTGGCGATGTGTCGGGCGATGCCCAGCAGATCAACCGCTATCTGCTGAAGAAGGTTGACGAACTGGAGCTTTCGGTCCGCTCGGCGAATTGCCTGAAGAACGACAACATCATCTATATCGGCGATCTGGTGCAAAAGACCGAGGCAGAAATGTTGCGCACGCCCAATTTCGGCCGCAAGTCCTTGAACGAAATCAAGGAAGTGCTGTCGTCCATGGGCCTGCGGCTCGGCATGGAAATCCCCGGCTGGCCACCTGAGAATATCGAGGAAATGGCCAAGAAGCTGGAGCAGGAAATCATGGGCTGAGCTTGGCAGCCGGGGATTGGCGCCGCTTATCCCGGGTTGATGGCCAGGCGCGGTCGGCCTCGCGCAGCGACGACCGGCGACACTGCGTTGCCGGACGCGCCGGAATTGATGGGCCCCGGTGCGTATCGGGGTGGCGGAAACATCGGTGGGCCACCGTCCCCACCTGGATCGGGGTACCTTGTCCGGCCCCCCTACGAACGAAGGAAATCATCATGCGTCATCGCGTTGGCGGTCGTAAACTCTCGCGGACCTCGGCCCACCGCACTGCCCTGTTCCGCAACCAGGCGGCAGCGCTCATCAAGCATGAGCAGATCGTGACAACGGTCGCCAAGGCAAAGGAGCTTCGGCCCTATGTCGAAAAGCTCATTACGCTGGCCAAAAAGGGTGGTTTGTCGAACCGCCGCCTGGCGATGGCGCGGCTGCTTGACGAGACGCAGCTCGCCAAGCTGTTTGACACGCTTGGAGCGCGTTATGCCGACCGCAATGGCGGCTATACCCGCATCATCAAGACCGGGCCTCGCGCAAGCGATGCCTCGCTGATGGCGATCATTGAATTTGTCGATCGCGACGTGTCCGCCAAGGGGCAGGATTCCGGGCCTGTCATGGGCGATGGGGATTTCGATCAGGCGGCCTGACCGGCCCGTCATGGCCGCGGCCGTTGCACCGGCCGGCACACCGGCTTGAGAAAGGAGTCGCGCCTGTTAGGGTGCGGCTCCTTTTGATCGTTACGGAGCCTTTGCCCATGCGCCGCGCCCTGTTGCTCACCCTGTTTACCACCCCGCTCCCCGCACTTGCCGCCCCGTTTCCGGAGACCACGACCCAGATGACCGCCGCTGCGACTGCGCCCGAGGCTGTGCCGCTCCGCTATCCGCAGACGCGACGGGTCGATCAGGTCGATGAACAATTCGGCATCAAGGTCGCTGATCCCTATCGCTGGCTTGAAAATGATGTCCGCACCGATGCCGAGGTGCGTGCCTGGGTGGATGCGGAAAATGCCGTGACCAACAGCTATCTGGCGACGCTTCCCGGCCGCAAGGTGTTTGAGGAGCGGATGAAGACGCTGTTCAATTATGAGCGGTTCGGCCTGCCGGTGAAAAAGGGCGGGCGCTATTTCTACAGCCATAATTCGGGCCTCCAGAACCAGGCCGTGCTGTTCGTGCGCGACAGCCTGGATGGTGCAGGGCGTCAACTCATCGACCCCAACACCTGGGCCAAGGACGGCGCGACGGCACTTGCCGAATGGACACCATCTGAAGATGGCAGCAAGCTGCTCTATGCCGTGCAGGATGGCGGCACCGACTGGCGCACGGTCAAGGTGCTTGATGTGAACACAGGCGCTGTGCTGCCCGATTCGGTCGAGTGGGTGAAATTTTCCAACCTTTCCTGGGCAAAGGACGGATCGGGCTTTTACTATTCCGGCTTTCCGGCACCTGCGAGCGGCGAAAAGTTTCAGGCGCTGAACGAAAATCAAAAGGTGTTTTTCCATCTTCTTGGCACGCCGCAGTCAGCCGACCGGCTGGTCTATGCAACGCCCGACCAGCCCAAGCGCGGGCACGGCACCGGTGTGACGGACGATGGCAAATGGCTGGTCATCACCACAACCGAAGGGACCGACAACCGGTTCGAGATAACCGTGCTTGACCTGACACGGGCTTCGGCCACCCCGCGCACCGTCTTCAAGGGTCTTGAAAATCGCTGGAGCCTGGCGGGCAATATGGGCAGCAAATTTTATTGGGTGACAAACAAGGGCGCGCCGCGATCCCGCATTGTGATGACCGATCTGGCCGCCCCGGGCGAGTTGGTGCTGACCGAGATCGTGCCGGAAGACGCATCGGTGCTGGAAGAGGCGGGCATTGTCGGCGGGGTGCTGATCGCCGATTATCTGGTCGATGTGAAGGGCGAGGTGCGGCGTTATGCGCTTGACGGCAAGCCGCTTGGCAAGGTGCCGTTGCCGGGCATCGGATCGGTCGGCGGGTTTGGTGGCACCGACACCGACCCCGAGACATTTTTCTCGTTTACCAGCTACAACACGCCGTCGACCATCTATCGCTATGACGCGCACACGCAGCAGGCAACCATCTGGGCGGCGCCAAAGGTGGCCTTCAACCCGGCCGATTACATAGTCGAGCAGAAATTCTATGCCTCGAAGGATGGTACGCGGGTGCCAATGTTCGTCGTCCACAAAAAGCGCCTCGGCGCCGGCCCGCAGCCAACGCTGCTCTATGCCTATGGCGGGTTCAACATCCCCTCGCTTCCCGGCTTTTCGGCCACCCGGCTGGCGTGGATGGAGCAGGGCGGGGTGCTCGCCGTCGCCAACATCCGCGGCGGCGGGGAATATGGCAAGGCGTGGCACAATGGCGGTCGCCTGGCCAACAAGCAGAATGTGTTCGACGACTTTATCGCGGCCGGTGAATATCTGATCGCTCAGGGAATTACGTCGAAGGACAGGCTCGCCATTCAGGGCGGCTCGAATGGCGGGCTGCTGATCGGCGCCGTCGTCAATCAGCGGCCGGACCTGTTTGCCGCCGCCCTGCCGCAGGTGGGGGTGATGGACATGCTGCGGTTCGACCGGTTCACTGCCGGGCGTTATTGGGTGGATGATTATGGCTATCCGTCGAAGGAAGGCGATTTCCGGGTGCTCTACGCCTATTCACCCTATCACAATGTGCGCGGCGGGCGGGATTATCCCGCGATTCTGGCGACGACCGCCGATACCGACGATCGCGTGGTGCCGGGCCACACGTTCAAATACACAGCGGCCATCCAGGCTGCTGACATTGGCGCCAAGCCGCATCTGGTGCGCATTGAAACGCGCGCCGGGCATGGCAGCGGCAAGCCGACGGAAAAGGTGATCGAGGAAGCGGCTGATTTATGGGCGTTTGCCGCCAAATGGACCGGGCTGGCAGTGTCCCCGGCCAGGTAACGGCGCCGCACAGGCGCCTGAGCGAATAGCGATACGGCGTCGTTAGGGTCTTTTCTGGCGGCGCCCTTCTGCTATCTGGGCCCATGACCCACACCGCAGCCCCTGGCGACTCCATGCTGATTGTCGATTTCGGCAGCCAGGTAACGCAATTGATCGCCAGGCGCGTGCGCGAGGCGGGCGTCTATTCCGAAATCGCGCCGTTCAACGCCGCCGCTGAGGCATTTGCGCGGATGAACCCCGGCGGCGTCATCCTGTCGGGTGGCCCGGCCTCGGTGCTGGAGGCGCACAGCCCGCGCGCGCCGGACATTGTGTTCGACAGCGGCGTGCCCGTGCTTGGCATCTGCTATGGCCAGCAAACGATGATGGCGCAGCTTGGCGGCGCGGTGACGCCTGGCGACGCGGGCGAATTTGGCCATGCCTTTGTTGCGGTGCAGGACCGGTGCACGCTGTTTGACGGTTTGTGGGCCGAGGGTGAAACGCACCAGGTGTGGATGAGCCACGGCGACAAAGTGACAGCGCTTGCGCCCGGCTTTCGCGTGGTCGCGAGCAGTGCCGGTGCGCCCAATGCAGTGATTGCCGATGACGCGCGGCGCTATTACGCGACGCAGTTTCACCCCGAAGTGGTCCACACGCCCGATGGTGCCCGGCTGATCGCCAATTTCGCGCGCCACGTCTGCGGACTTGCCGGTGACTGGACGATGGCCGAGTTTCGCCACACGAAAATCGCTGAAATCCGAGCGCAGGTCGGCGTTGGCCGGGGCGGGGGCCGGGTCATTTGCGGGCTTTCGGGCGGGGTGGATTCGGCGGTCGCCGCCGTCCTCCTCCACGAGGCGATTGGCGAGCAACTGACCTGCGTGTTCGTTGACCACGGCCTGATGCGAAGCGGCGAAGCCGAGCAGGTGGTGGGCCTGTTCCGCGACCATTATAATATTCCACTGGTGCATATGAATGCCGAGGCGCTGTTCCTGAATGGCCTGGCCGGCCTGACCGACCCAGAGGCCAAGCGCAAGTTCATCGGCAAAACCTTTATCGACGTGTTCGAGGATGAAGCAAAAAAAATCGGCGGCGCGGCCTTTCTCGCGCAGGGCACGCTCTATCCTGATGTTATCGAGAGCGTGAGCTTTACCGGCGGGCCAAGCGTTACCATCAAAAGCCACCACAATGTCGGCGGGCTGCCGGAACGGATGAACATGCAACTCGTGGAACCGTTGCGCGAATTGTTCAAGGATGAGGTGCGGGTGCTGGGCCGCGAGCTTGGCCTGCCCGAGATTTTTGTCGGGCGTCATCCGTTTCCAGGGCCAGGGCTTGCGATCCGCATTCCCGGCGAAGTGACCAAGGCGCGGTGCGACATTTTGCGCAAGGCCGACGCGATTTATCTGGAGGAAATCCGCAACGCCGGGCTGTACGACGCCATTTGGCAGGCGTTTGCGGTGCTGCTCCCGGTGCGCAGCGTGGGGGTGATGGGCGACGGGCGCACCTATGATTATGTGCTGGCGCTGCGCGCGGTAACCTCGACCGACGGGATGACGGCAGTCGCCTTTGAATTTCCCGGCGGGTTCCTGCCGCGGGTTGCAACCCGCATCGTCAACGAAGTGCGCGGCATCAACCGCGTGACCTATGACTATACGTCCAAGCCGCCGGGCACCATCGAGTGGGAATGATCGCCTCGCGCGGGATATCCGTTTGCGATGGCAATCCGTTGCCAAGTCGCTAATCTGCCTGCCAGTTTAGGGGCGGCCGCGGGGCCATGGAGGATCGATGACGGCGCTAGTTCTTGACCGGGTCACCAAGAATTTTGGCGCCAAGCGGGCGGTTGACGAGCTGAGTTTTTCGGTGGCGGACGGACAGGTGTTTGGCTTTCTTGGCGGCAACGGCGCCGGCAAGACGACATCGCTGCGCATGGTGCTCGATATCATCCGGCCCGACAGCGGCAGCATTTCCGTGCTTGGCCGCGCCCCAGGCCGCGACAACGCCCGTGCGCTTGGCTTTCTTCCCGAAGAGCGCGGCCTTTATCGCAGCATGACCGCGCTCGATACGATCGCCTATTTCGGCCAGTTGAAGGGCATGACGACAGGCGATGCCCGGCGCGAGGGCAAGGCCTTGCTTGAGCGGTTCGGGCTGGGTGCTGATGCCAGGACCAAGGTCGAAAAGCTTTCCAAGGGCATGGCGCAAAAGGTGCAGCTTGCCGCCGCAATCGTCAATGCGCCGCGCCTTGTCATCCTGGACGAGCCGTTTTCAGGGCTTGATCCGGTCAACCAGGGGTTGCTTGAAGACGAGGTGCTGCGGCTGGCGCGTGCCGGCGCCACCGTGATCTTTTCCACCCATGTCATGCAGCATGCCGAGCGCTTGTGCGACCGGCTGCTGCTGATTGCGCGGGGCAAGAAGGTGTTTGAAGGCACGCAGGACGAAGCGCGGGGCGCGCTGCCAGCGCGGCTCAGCATCGTTTCCCAAAAGTCGCCGGTCGGTGCAGCTGGTGTCGCCCGAGCGGAACCCGAGGGCGTGGCAGATGCCGGCGGCTGGCAGCGCTGGCGGGTGCAGCTTTCGCCGGGCAGCCAGGCGGGCAGCGTGCTGGAAGCCTTTACGCAGTCAGGCTTTGCGCTGCGGCAGTTCGACGAACGGCGGCCAAGCCTGCACGATGCTTTCATCCACCTTGTTGGCCCGCAGGAGGTGCCGGCATGATGGCGCATATCTGGATGGTTGCCGCGCGCGAATATCGCCAGATTGCGGCGACCCGCAGCTTTTGGATCACGCTGCTCATCCTGCCGCTTGCGGTGGCGATGGGGCCGATTGCCCAGCGGCTGTTCGACAAGGGCGATACCGAGCGGGTGATGCTTATCGACGCATCGGGGCGCGAGGCGCCGGCAATCAAGGCGCGCATCGAGCGCGATGAGCAGCGCCGCGTGCTCGTGTCGCTGTCGCGCTATGCCCAGCGTCATGCGCTCGACAAGGCCGACCCCAAGGCGCTGTGGGCGCAGCATGACCGGGTTTATAGCGACGCCGAGGTGGCCGCGTTTAGCGCGTCGGGCGGCGTTGCGGCCGCAACCGCTGTGATGAAGCGGCTGGCCCCTGCCGGCACGCCTGATTTTGCGATGCCCGAAGCCTGGTACGGGATTGTCCCGACGCCTGCGGCCATTGCCGCGGCGGCGCCGGCGTCGCTTGATGCAGTGCTGGAGCCGGTGCTGCGCCCCAAAGACAAGGACAAGTCCCGGCCGGTTGACCATGTGCTTTATGTGCCTGCCGATTTCGGCACGGCGCCGGCGCCGGTGCGGCTCTGGTCGAAAGACCGGCCGAGCGAGCGCTTCATTACGCTGGTGCAGTCGGTGCTGACAGCCGATTTGCGCCGTGGGTTCCTGCAAGGCTCCGGGCTTACCGCAGCGCAGGCCGAGGCGGCGCAAACCATCGTGCCGCCCATAGCGATCAAAGCCCCACCGCCCGGTGGTGGCAAGGAGCGGGTGATCGTCCGGTCGATATTGCCGCTTGGCATGGCCTATGTCCTGATGATGTCGTTGATGCTGTCGGGCGCCTGGATGTTGCAAGGGGTGGTCGAGGAACGGTCAAACAAGCTCATCGAAACCGTGCTGGCCTGTATCAGCCCCAATGAGCTGCTTTATGGCAAACTCGCCGGCACGGTCGCGATTGGGCTGACGATGGTGCTGGTGTGGGTGATGTGCGGCGTGGTTGCCGCCTTTGCGACCACAGGCGCGGTGGCCGATGTGCTGCGCCCGGCGCTTGCCGCGCTCAATTCGCCTGTAACGATTACCGCGATACTGTTTTACTTCGTCGCCGGCTACATCATGATTTCGATGATCTTCCTGGCGCTTGGCGCGATGAGCGACTCGATGCGCGACGCGCAAAGCTATCTGACGCCGGTCATGCTGGGAATCATGATGCCTTTTGTGCTGCTTGCGCAGGCGATTTTGCAGGATACCGGCGGGGCGGCGGTGGCGGTGATGACGTGGATTCCGCTCTACACGCCGTTTACGATGCTGGCGCGGCTGGGCGCTGGCGTGCCGCTATGGGAACTGGTCGCAACGGCCGTGATGCTAATGATATTCCTCGCGGCCGAAATGATCGTGCTTGGCCGGGTGTTCCGCGCCAGCCTGTTGGCCTCAGGGCAAAAGCCAAGCCTTGCGTTGCTGCGCCGCGTGCTTGGCGGCGAGGGCGCCTAAAGCATCGCGCGAAAAAGTGGGCACCGGTTTTTCGCCGCCCGGCGATGCGCACATATGGGCCCAAGCATCGCGTGAAAAAGTGGGCACCGGTTTTTCGCCGCCCGGCGATGCGGGGGCAACGGAACAGGGCCGTCCGCCTGAGCCAGTAACGCGCGGCCTGCCCCGGTGCGGGCGCGGCGGCCTCAATCCCGCGTCGCGCGAATCGCTGCTGCTGTTACAAACGGCGCGCCGGCCACCAGCACCAGCGTAACCGCGCCCAAAAGCTTAAGCGCGCCTTGCCCGCCGGCAATGGCGCCGGCGCCAAAGATGAGCAGCGGCACCGCCATTGGCAGCATCAACAGTCCGGCGACGGCGCCCGCCCCGCGCAAACCTGCGACCAGCGCGCCGGTCGCCACGGCAAGTGCGGCGAGCCCCGGCGTGCCGATCAGCAGGCCAAGCTCGATCCGGGCGAGGGTTTCGGGCGCGAGCCCCAGCAATCCGCTCGCAATGACGGCGGCGAGCATCAGTGGAGGGCCAAAGCTCAGCCAGTGCGCGACGATTTTGGCAGCCGCGACGTCAACCATGCCGGCGCCGCGCACCGCGAGCTGATCGAGCACGCCAGCCTGAGCATCGGGCGCGATCAGCCGCTCGACTGGCAGCAGCGCGGCCAGCAGGGCCGCAGCCCAGATGATACCCCCGCCAACGCGCGCGAGCAGCGCCTGATCCGGCCCGATGCCGAACGGGAACAACAAGGTTGCCAGCAGGAAAAACGCGATTGGCAGCGTCGCCCCGCCGCCGGCCCAGGCGCGCTTGACGTCGCGCAGGATGAGCGCGGCGATCATGGCTCCACCCGCTCTGCCAGCGCCATTTGCTGTGCACCGGGCAGCGCGAGCGGCAAATGTGTGGCGGCAATAACAACGCCGCCCAGCGCCCGGTGCGCCGCGACAATCGCCTCCAGTTGCGCGACCGAGGCTGTATCGAGCCCGTTGGCGGGTTCGTCGAGCAGCCACACCGGCGCATCGGCCGCGATGAGCGGGGCAAGCGCTGCCCGCCGTCGCTGGCCGGTTGACAGCATCCGCACCGGCACGCGCGCTGCATGGCCAAGTGACACCGCCGCCAGCGCCGCCGCGACAGCCGCATCACCTCGCGCCACGCCGTCGATCCGCGCCCAGAAATGGAGCGCCTCAGCGAGCGGCAATTCGGGGTCCAGCGCATGGGCCTCGGCCAGCAGCGCGCGCCGGGCATCGCCCCGCACCCGCCCGGCATGGGGCGCAAGCAGGCCGGCGGCGACGCGGATCATGCTCGATTTGCCAACCCCGTTGGGACCGCTCACGACCAGCGCTGCGCCGGGCTCAAGCGCAAACGTCATATTCTCGAACAGCAGCCGCCCGGCGCGTGCGCAGGCGATGCCGTCAAACGCGATCAGCGCCACCGGCTTTGCCCGGTCACATGCAGCAAAATCGGCACTTGCCCCACCATCTGCCAGTCCATAGGCGTAGCGCTGGACCCACGGCAAGAGAGGCAGGCCATGATCGAACCGCTAAGCGAGGCCGAGCGCGCCGAGGCGCTCGACGGGCTGCCCGACTGGGATTATGACGATGCCCGCGACGCCATCATCCGCCGTTTCGTATTTGCCGATTTTGTCGAGGCCTTCGGCTTCATGACACGGGTCGCGCTGCTCGCCGAAAAGGCCGATCACCACCCGGAATGGTCCAATGTGTGGAACCGCGTCGAAATTTTGCTGACCACTCATGATGCAGGCGGGCTGTCGCACCGCGACATCGAGCTTGCGGCTGCGATCGATGCGCTGGCGGAAAGCGCGGCGGGTTGCGCGTAATGGCCGTCGTTGCGCCTCATTGACGGTAATGATGGTTCGGAACTGACCGGCGGGTTGCGCGGTGCCGGCCATGACGACGCTCGCCGACGGCCGTCGATCAGCGGCAAAGACGCTTCCAAAATGGGCGCCCCCAAAAGACGGCCCTGGATCACGCGTCAATCCAAAAGCGGATCCCTGGGCCGCCTAGAACCCAATGCGGGTTTGCGCTTGAGGGCCAGATCGCCCACATAGGCGGTCATCATGAGGCACAAGCTTTTCAGGAATGGGCGTGGCTGATCCCTATCAATTGCTCGGGGTGGCGCGTGGCGCGACCGATGCCGACATCAAAAAAGCGTATCGCAAGCTCGCCAAGGAGCTCCACCCGGATCGCAACAAAGACAACCCCAAGGCTTCCGAGCGCTTCAGCCAGGTCACCAACGCCTATGACCTGCTGTCCGACAAGGACAAGCGCGCCCGCTTTGACCGCGGCGAAATTGATGGCGATGGCAATCCGCGGGCGCCCTTTGGCTTTGGTGCGGGCAGCGGTGGCACAGGCAGCGGCACCGGCGGGGGTGGTTTCAGCCCTGGCGGCAATTTTGATTTCAGCAGCACGACCGGCGATGCGGGCGATTTTGGCGATATTTTTGAAGGATTATTTGGCGGCAAGCGCGCGGGCAGCGGGGGTGGCTTCACCAGCGGCTTTGGTCGCCGCCCGCCGCCGACAAAGGGCGCCAATGTTGCCTATAAGCTGGCGGTGTCGTTCGCCGATGCCGCAAGCCTTGCACCGCAGCGTATCACGCTTTCCGATGGCAAGACGATTGACCTCAAGCTGCCGCCCGGCGTTGAGTCGGGCACCCAGATGCGGCTGGCGGGCAAGGGCGCGCAGGGCAACGGCGGCGCAGGCGACGCGATTGTAACCATTGAGGTGCAGCCGCACCGTTTTTTCACCCGGGAGGGCGACGACGTCCGCCTTGACCTGCCCGTGAGCCTTGCCGAAGCGGTGCTCGGCGCGTCGGTGAAGGTGCCCACGGTTGAGGGCGCCGTGATGCTGTCGGTGCCGGCAGGCTCAAGCTCGGGCAAGGTGTTGCGATTGAAGGGGCGCGGCTTCCACAAGAAATCGGGCGGCCGGGGGGACCAGCTGGTAACGCTGATGGTCGACCTGCCTGTCGGCGATGACGCGCTGACGGAATTTGTGCAGAACTGGGCCGACCGCGACAAATGGAACCCGCGCGGCAAATTCGGCGCATAAGCTGCGGTGAAGGACGTGTCCCCCGAATCGCCGGAGGAGCGGCGGCTCCATCCCGGTCGCGGGCCGCGGCTCGATCGTCATCTGGCGTTCATGCGGCCTGGCAGCTATGCCCGCGAAGTCGGGCGCCGGGTGCTGGTGGGCGTAGTGAGCGACGGCTTTGTCCATGCCGGCAACCTGGCCTATCTGTCGCTGCTGACGTTGTTTCCGTTCTTCATCGTGGCGGCCGCAATTGCGCGGCTGGTCGGGCGGACGAGCGAGGGGCTGCGCGCGGTCGATATTTTTTTGCACACGGTTCCCGCCGGGGTTGCCAATGTGCTTGCCCGTCCGATTGCCGACGTGCTGGCGGCGCGCTCCGGCTCGCTGTTGTGGCTGGGGGCGCTGGTCGGCCTGTGGACGACGGCGAGCTTTGTGGAAACCATCCGCGACATTTTGCGCCGGGCTTACGGCGTAAAATCGGTGCGGCCGTTCTGGCATTACCGGCTTGGGTCGCTGGCGCTCATCCTTGGCTCGCTCATCATGGTGCTGTTGGCGTTCAGCGTGCAGGTCGCGCTGGTGGCCGTGGAACAGTTCATCTTGCGGGTAATGCCCTTTGCGACGGGTGCGGCCACCCTGGTGTCGCTAAGCCGGGTGGCGCCAGGCGCTGCGCTGTTTGTGGCGTTGTATACGATGTATTATTCGCTGACCCCCAAGCAATACCGCCAGGCGCGCTTCCCCAAATGGCCCGGTGCCTTGCTGACGGCGGCGTGGTGGCTTTCGGTGACGGCGTTTCTGCCGGTCGTTTTGTCGCTGCTGACGGACTATGACCTGACCTATGGCAGCCTGGCGGGTGTCATGATCGCGCTGATATATTTCTTCATGGTGGGGTTGGGGCTGGTGGTTGGCGCGCAGCTCAACGCAGCACTGGCGGAATCGGACACAGACCGGCTAGAGCAGGCCGACATGGCGGAGGCGATATCAGCGTGACAGGATTGATGCAGGGCAAACGCGGGCTCATCATGGGCCTTGCCAATGATCGTTCACTGGCCTGGGGCATTGCCAAGAAACTTGCCGAGGCGGGCGCGGAACTCGCGTTCAGCTATCAGGGGGAAGCGATGGAAAAGCGGGTGCGCCCGCTTGCCGACCAGCTTGGCGCGTCGATCCTCATTGATTGCGACGTGTCTGACATGGCCGCGCTCGACGCGACCTTTGGAACGCTGGCCGGGCACTGGCCAACTATTGATTTCGTCGTTCACGCCATTGGCTTTTCCGACAAAAACGAGCTGCGCGGCCGTTATGCCGACACCAGCCTCGACAATTTTCTGATGACGATGAACATCAGCGTCTATTCCTTTACGGCGGTGGCCCAGCGGGCGGCGGCCATGATGCCAAATGGCGGCAGCCTGCTCACGCTCAGCTATTATGGCGCGGAAAAAGTCGTGCCGCATTACAATGTGATGGGGGTGGCGAAGTCGGCGCTGGAAACCAGCGTGCAATATCTCGCGGTCGACCTTGGTCGCGACAATATCCGCGTCAACGCCATTTCGGCCGGGCCGATCAAGACGCTGGCGGCATCAGGCATCGGCGACTTCCGCCTTATCCTGAAATGGAACGAGTATAATTCGCCGCTCAAGCGCAACGTGACGATCGAGGATGTCGGCGGCTCGGCGCTGTACTTGCTGAGCGACCTCGCAAGCGGCGTGACGGGGGAGACGCACCACGTCGATGCGGGCTATCACGTGGTCGGCATGAAGGCCGAGGATGCGCCGGATATTACGCTGGGATGAGCGCAATCGAGCTTGGTTGGGGTCAAATCGGCGCGGCTATTATAACCCTGGTATTTGTTGGATTGGAATGGTTTCGGCTAAGGAGCTGGGCTCTGGCAGCTATCGAAGGGTTCAGAATTTGGGGTTTCATGGCGATCTCGTTACTGACGATATGGCTAGCATTTTTGTCGCCTGACAGCGCAACTCGCATTTTGTTAGGCCTTGTTAGCCCGATTCTCGCTGCCATGCTTATCAACAACCTTTATTTGGCGCTGCACCGTCGCCTGGACGTAGAATGAAATTATGAGCCACAACAGCATCGGCTGTTGGTTCCCCACCATGCTGCCGGGCACATTGAGGAAAGTGGAATGCCGGTTGTGTTTCGTGAACAAGGGTGGCGTTTTCATTTCTTTTCTCACGAAGGGTCTCCGCGCGAACCGGTGCATGTGCACGTGGCGCGCCCCGGCAAGGACGCCAAACTGTGGCTTTATCCTGAGGTTCGCGTGGCCTATAACTCCGGTTTGAGTTCAGTCGAGCAAAGGCGGGTCATCGCCATCGTAGCAGCCCGGCGCGACGAGATTGAAAGGGCATGGAATGAGCATTTTTCCTGAACCGACAGCGGTCGCATTCGACGATGATTCCTTTTGGGTCACGTTGAGCGATGGGCGTGTCGTGGGCGTGCCCATCGCCTGGTATCCGCGATTGTTGAAAGGGACGTCAGCGCAGCGCCTTGATTTCTTTCTTTCGCCGAGCGGGATTCACTGGGAAGGTCTTAATGAAGACATCTCTGTGCGCGGCATATTGGCGAGCCATATCGAGTTTTCTCCGGAAACGCGCAACGCCGCGTGAGCCACAACAGCTTCGGCCACCTGTTCCGCGTCACCACATGGGGGGAAAGCCATGGCCCGGCGATCGGCGCGGTGGTCGATGGCTGCCCGCCGGGCCTCGCGCTTAGCGAAGCAGACATCCAGCCGTTTCTTGACAGGCGCCGCCCCGGCACGTCGCGCTTTACCACGCAGCGGCAGGAGCCAGACGCGGTGCGCATCCAGTCGGGCGTGTTCGAGGGGCGGACGACGGGCACACCGATCAGCCTGATGATCGATAATGTCGACCAGCGCTCAAGGGATTATTCGGACGTTGCCACCGCCTATCGCCCCGGCCACGCCGATTATGCCTATGACGCGAAATACGGGTTTCGGGACTATCGCGGCGGCGGGCGCTCGTCCGCGCGGGAAACGGCCTGCCGGGTGGCGGCAGGCGCAGTGGCGCGGCTGGTGATCCCGGAAGTGCGGATTACCGCCTGGGTCGAGGCCATTGGCCGCGACGCGATTGACCCGGCCAATTTCGACGCGAATGAAATCGGCCGCAACCCGTTTTTCTGCCCCGATGCCGCCGCCGCCGCGCGCTGGGAAGTGCTGGTGGATGCCGCGCGCAAAGCCGGGTCGTCGCTTGGCGCGGTCATCGCATGCGAGGCCGTTG
Organism: Sphingomonas sp.; assembly: GCA_021732445.1. GTDB lineage: Bacteria > Pseudomonadota > Alphaproteobacteria > Sphingomonadales > Sphingomonadaceae > Sphingomonas. Next base: position 177,617 of record JAKFUZ010000009.1, read on the forward strand.
GTGTGCCCGCTGGATGGGGGGCGCCGCTTTATGCCAAGCTCGATGCCGAACTGGCCGGGGCGTGCATGAGCATCAATGCGGTGAAGGGCGTCGAGATTGGCGACGGTTTCGCCGCGGCGCGGTTGCGGGGCGAGGAAAATGCCGATGCGATGCGACCCGGGGCAGACGGAGTGCCTGCGTTTCTGGCCAATCACTCCGGCGGCATTGCGGGCGGCATCGCGACAGGGCAGCCTGTGGTGGTACGAGTCGCGTTCAAGCCGACCAGCTCGATCCTCACTCCCGTTGAGACGATCACACAATCGGGCGAAGCGACTGAAATCATGACGAAAGGCCGGCATGATCCTTGCGTCGGCATCCGCGGCGCGCCGGTTGTCGAGGCAATGGTCGCGCTGGTGCTCGCCGACCAGAAAATGCTTCATCGCGCGCAATGCACATAACCGGGCCGGGCCGGTCCGAATGCAGGATCGGCGCAGCGCCCGACGCTGGCGGGTAACCGCGCTGGCGTCGCTGCCCGACCGCTGGCTCAGTCGGCGAACGGATCGCGCACGAGGATGGTGTCGTCGCGCTCGGGGCTGGTCGATACCAGCGCGACCGGGCAGCGGATGAGCTCTTCCACGCGCTTGATATATTTTATCGCCGCCGCCGGAAGGTCGGCCCAACTGCGCGCGCCAGCGGTTGATTCGCGCCAGCCCGGCAAGGTTTCATAAACCGGCTCGACATCTGCCTGGTCGGCGAAATGGGCAGGGAAATAGTCGATCCTCTCGCCGCGCAGCATATAGCCCGTGCAGATTTTGACCGCGTCAAACCCGTCAAGCACGTCGATTTTGGTGAGCGCAATGCCGGTGATCCCGCCGACCGCGGCCGATTGGCGCACCAGCACCGCATCGAACCAGCCACAACGCCGTTTGCGCCCGGTGACCGTGCCGAATTCATGGCCGCGCGTGCCCAGCCGTTCACCGATATCGTCCACAAGCTCGGTCGGGAAGGGGCCTGAGCCGACCCTGGTCGTGTACGCCTTGGCAATGCCCAGCACGAAGCCGACAGCGGCCGGGCCCAGCCCTGATCCGCCGGCCGCCGTGCCCGCAATGGTGTTTGACGACGTCACGAACGGGTAGGTGCCATGGTCGATATCGAGCAGCACGCCCTGCGCGCCTTCAAACAAAATGCGTTTGCCGGCGGCGCGGGCCGCGTTCAGGTCTCGCCAGACCGGTCGGACAAACGGGGCGACGAACCCGGCAATGGCGGCCAGTTCCGCCACCAGCGCGGCCCGGTCGATCGGCGGCTCGCCAAAGCCGGTGCGCAAGGCGTCATGATGCGCGGTCAGCCGGTCGAGTTGCGGGCCCAGCGTGTCGAGATGGGCCAGGTCGCACACGCGGATGGCGCGCCGGCCGACCTTGTCTTCATATGCCGGGCCAATGCCGCGGCGGGTCGTACCGATTTTGCCCGCGCCCGACGCATCTTCGCGCAGCGCATCAAGGTCGCGGTGGAAGGGCAGGATGAGCGCGCAGTTGTCGGCGATCATCAGCGTCTCGGGCGTAATCGTCACGCCCTGCCCGCGCAGCTTTTCCACCTCGGCTTTCAGCGCCCACGGGTCAAGCACCACGCCATTGCCGATCACACTGGGCGTGCCGCGCACAATGCCCGAGGGGAGCAGCGACAGCTTGTACGTCGCGTTGCCGATGACCAGCGTGTGCCCTGCATTGTGCCCACCCTGAAAGCGCACAACAATATCGGCCCGTTCCGCGAGCCAGTCGACGATCTTGCCTTTGCCTTCATCGCCCCATTGGGCACCGATAACCGCTACATTGGCCAAAACTCACCAGCCTTTCAAAAAATCGGCGCTCAGGCCGGCTGGGGGCCGGACGATGTCAATATATGGGTGCATATCTGCGCTGCCGCTGTGTCGTCCCCGGCGAGCTGGGCCACGGTTACCCAGCCGGCGGCGCGCATGGCGGCGGCGTGCGCGGCATCAGCATCCAGCGGCACGAACAGCCGCCGCCGCGCAGCCGAGCTGCTCAGCCCGGGGACCACCGCGTCGAGATAAAGCGAAAAGCCGATTGCGGGCTCCTCACGGCCGTCATCATGCACAATCGTGTAGCTGCCGCCCCGCCCGATTTCGCCGTGCACCCCGCGCGAAAAGATCGAAAAGCCAATCCAGCTCTGATATTCAAAGCCGTGCCGCTCAGTGGGGTCAAGCGTCATCGCGGTGCCGTCGCCCAGCGAGGTGGCAATCGCCGCCAGCCCGTCGAGGCGAGAGGCGAGCGCGCCGCCTGTGTCAAACGCGCGCAGCCGCGCGTGCGCCGCCGCAAACGGCCCGGCGGCCAGGATCAGCGGCAGATAGCGAGGGTCAATGGCTTCCACCCCGCCTGCGTCTTTGGCATCAAGCCGCGCCCGCAACAGGCCGACATCGCCGGCCGGCACCGCGAGCGGCCCGGCGGCCAGCGTGTCCACCAGGTCAGGCAGGGTAAAATCAATCGAAATCGGGCCAATGCCCGCCGCCGCGAGCGCTTCTGCGGCAATGGCGACCACTTCGCACGCCGCCGGCACGCTGTCGGCGCCGATCAGCTCGCAGCCGATTTGCCGGGTCTCGCGCTCGGGCGCGAGCTGGCCCGCGCTCAGCTTGAGCACGGGCCCGGCATAGGCCAATCGTACCGGGCGCGGGTGATGCGCCATGCGTGTCGCGGCGATCCGCCCCACTTGTGCGGTGATGTCGGGCCGAATGGCGAGCGTGCGCTGCGAGATCGGATCGACAAAGCGCACCGCATCTTGCGCGCGGGCCGATTTCAGCCGCCCGACCAGTCCGGCTTCAAACTCGGCGAGCGGCGGGTCGACGCGTTCATAGCCATGCGCAAAGGCCGCACCCAGAATCTGCTGCTCGACCCGTGCGGCGGCATCGGCATGGGGGGGCAGGGAATCGCGAAACCCTTCAGGAAGCATGGCGTTCGTCATGGCAGGCGCTGCGTTAGCCGTCTGTGCATGCGGTGACAATCACCGACGAGCCTGCGGTGGCGGCGGCGCGCGCACCGCGAAAGCCTGCCTTGCCAAGGACGGCGAGTAGCCCGGCGACCTCTGCTCCCGAGCGGCTCACGGGGTTCGGGAGCCAGTCGGGCGGTCGGCTGCCATGCGCGCGCACCGCCAGCCAGAGTGCGCCGCCCGGCCTGAGCACCCGGGCAATTTCCCCAAGATCAGCCTCCGGATCGGCCCAGAACTGCCAGCAGTGGAGCGCAAAGGCCGTGTCGAAATGCCGATCCGGCCAGGGTAGCGCGCTTGCCTCCCCCAGTTGCAGATCAACCCGGCCGGCCGCGATTTCCGGCGCATTTCGGCGGGAGGCCATTGCCAGCATCAGCGGCGACGGGTCGACCCCGGCCACCAGCCGCAGGTTCCGCCGGGCAATTTTCGCCACGAGCGCGCCGGTGCCGAACCCAAGTTCGAGACTGGCCGTGCCCGGCGGCGGCGCGGCAAGCGCGGTGATTTTTGCAACCACGGCCGCGTTCATGCGCTCCATCAGCCAGCCGAAAACGCGCCCCGTGGCGCCGGCCGGCCGCATTGGCTGCGGGAGCGCGGCCGGGCTCAAAAGTGCAGGCCCATCACGGTTTTCACGCCGGGCAGCACGCGCACGGCATCGAGCAGCGCGGGGCTCACGGCTTCGTCGAGCGACAGCAGCAATATGGCCTCGCCGCCCGCTTCGCGCCGGCCAAGGTGGAAGGTGCCGATGTTCACACCCGCTTCGCCAAGCGTCGTGCCCAGCCGCCCGATAAACCCCGGCGCATCGGCGTTCACCACATACAGCATGTCGCCGGCAAGATCGGCCTCCACCTTGATGCCAAACAATTCGATCAGCCGGGGGGCGGCATCGCCAAACAACGTGCCGGCAACCGAGCGGTCGCCGGCCTCCGTTTTCACCGTCACGCGCACCATCGTGTGATAGTCGCCTTCACGATCATGCCGCACTTCGCGCACGTCCAGCCCTCGTTCCTTGGCAAGGAAAGGCGCGTTGACCATGTTCACGATGTCGGAATGCACACGCATCATGCCGGCGAGCACGGCCGACGTAATCGGCTTTTGGTTGAGCTGCGCTGCGGCGCCTTCAACCTCGACCGAAATGCCGGAAAGGGCGCCATGGGCGAGCTGGCCAATCAGCGAGCCGAGCTTTTCCGCAAGCGCCATATAGGGCTTTAGCTTGGGCGCTTCTTCGGCTGAAAGCGACGGCACGTTCAGCGCATTGGTAACGCCACCGGTGACCAGATAATCGGCCATTTGCTCGGCCACTTGCAACGCGACATTGACCTGCGCCTCGGTGGTGGACGCCCCCAGATGCGGCGTCGAGACAAAGCCCGGCGTGCCGAACAGCGGCGATTCCTTAGCCGGTTCGACTGCAAATACATCGAGCGCGGCGCCCCCGATATGCCCCGAATCGAGCCCGGCTTTCAGCGCGGCCTCGTCGATCAGCCCGCCGCGCGCGCAATTGATGATGCGCACGCCTTTTTTTGTTTTGCCAAGCGCTTCTGCTGACAGGATATTGCGCGTCTGGTCGGTAAGCGGTGTGTGGAGCGTGATGAAGTCGGCCCGCATCAGCAGATCGTCCAGCGCAACCTTTTCCACGCCCATTTCAACCGCGCGCTCGGGCGTGAGAAACGGATCATAGGCGACGACCTTCATTTTGAGGCCAAGCGCCCGGTCTGCCACGATCGAGCCGATATTGCCGGCGCCGATCAGCCCGAGCGTCTTGGACGTCAGCTCCACCCCCATGAAGCGGTTCTTTTCCCATTTGCCGGCCTGGGTGGAAGCGTCTGCCTCGGGCAGTTGGCGGGCGAGCGCGAACATGAGCGCAATGGCGTGTTCGGCGGTGGTGATGGAGTTGCCGAACGGGGTGTTCATCACCACCACACCCTTGGCCGAGGCGGCAGGAATATCGACATTGTCAACGCCAATGCCGGCCCGACCGATGACTTTCAAATTGGTCGCGGCGTCGAGAATATCTTTGGTGACTTTCGTCGAGGAACGGATGGCTAGTCCGTCATATTGGCCAATAATCGCTTTTAGTTCGTCCGGTGTCTTGCCGGTGATTTCATCAACTTCCACGCCGCGCGCGCGGAAAATGGCAGCGGCATTGGGGTCCATCTTGTCGGAAATGAGCACTTTGGCCATGGCGGTATCGCTTTCAAGAAAATTTTGCAGAAATTGGCGGAGATTAGCCGGCGCGCGCCGTCGCATAAGCCCAGTCGAGCCATGGCCCCAGCGCCACGATGTCGGCGGTGTCGACGGTTGCGCCGCACCAGATGCGCAGCCCGGGCGGCGCGTCGCGATAGCCCGCCACGTCGAACGCGGCGCCCTCACTTTCCAGCAGGCCCGCCATTTTCTTGATGAGCGCTTCATCGGCGCCCGCCACTGTCAGGCAAATGCTGGTTTTGGAGCGGGTGGCCGCGTCGGGCGCCAGGTGGCCAAGCCAGTCGCGCGCATCGACAATGGCGTCGAGCGCGGCCGCGTTGGCATCCGACCGGGCAATCAGCCCGGTAAGCCCGCCCAGCCCATCGGCCCATTCAAGCGCGAAAATTGCGTCCTCCACGGCCAGCATGGACGGCGTGTTGATCGTTTCGCCCTTGAACACACCCTCTGCGAGCTTTCCCTTCGACACCAGCCGGAACAGCTTGGGGAGCGGCCAGGCAGGCGTATAGCTTTCAAGCCGTTCCACCGCGCGGGGGCCAAGGATGAGGATGCCGTGCGCGCCTTCGCCGCCCAGCACTTTTTGCCATGAAAAAGTCGTTACATCGAGCTTTTCCCACGGCAAGTCATAGGCGAACACCGCGCTGGTCGCATCGGCAAAGCTCAGCCCCTCGCGGGTGTCGGCAATCCAGTCACCGCCCGGCACGCGCACGCCAGAGGTGGTGCCGTTCCAGGTGAACAGAACGTCATTGGACCAGTTCACCGCTGCCAGATCGGGCAATTGCCCATAATCGGCGCGCAGCACGACAGGGTCGAGCTTCAACTGCTTGACCGCATCCGTCACCCAGCCCTCGCCGAAGCTTTCCCAGGCAAGCGTCGTTACGCCGCGCGCGCCCAGCATCGTCCACATCGCCATTTCAAACGCGCCCGTGTCAGACCCCGGGACGATGCCAATGCGGTGGGTGTCCGGCACCCCAAGCACGCGGCGGGTGAGGTCAATCGCATGGGCGAGCCGCGCCTTGCCGATCTTGGAGCGGTGCGAGCGGCCCAGCGACGCGGTGGCGAGTTTGGCGGCGCTCCAGCCCGGCGGCTTGGCGCACGGGCCCGATGAAAAAAACGGGCGCGCTGGTTTGGTCTGGGGTTTGGCGGGCGCAATGGGCGCGCCGGTATCGGTCGTGTCAGTCATGTCAGTCTCTCCTTGCAGAGAGCACGCGCGGCGTTGGGACCGCGTGGCCCGTCCGCCGCCGTATAGACGCGCACGCTCAAGTCAAGGCGGATTGACTCCGTCCGGGGTCAGCGGGACGCGCCTGACCGCGTCGGACGCGCGGTGCGTCAGTTGTTGCTTGATGGCGGCGCGCGAAACCCGCATCAGGCAAGCATGACAGGAGGCGCCATGCCGTATTTCGATACCGTCATCGTGGGCGCCGGCCATGGCGGCGCGCAGGCCGCGATCGCGCTTCGTCAGTTTGGCCACACCGGCACGATAGCGCTGGTGGGGGACGAGCCGGAGCTGCCCTATGAGCGACCGCCGCTTTCCAAGGAATATCTGGCTGGCGAGCGGCCGTTTGAGCGGCTGCTGATCCGCCCGCCTGTCTTTTGGGCCGAGCGCGACATAACGATGCTGCGCGGTCAGCGCGTGACGTTGATTGACCCCGCAGGCCATGTCGCGGCAACCGACCGCGACCTGAAGCTGGGCTATGGCAAGCTCATCTGGGCAGCCGGCGGCGCGGCGCGGCGGCTTGGCTGCCCTGGGCACGATGCCGCCGGCGTGCACTATGTGAGGTCGCGTGCCGATGTCGATCGGATGATTGGCGAGTTGCCCGCTGTTGAGCGGGTCGTCGTTGTGGGCGGCGGGTATATCGGGCTGGAGGCGGCTGCGGTCCTCTCAAAACTTGGCAAGCAGATCACCATTGTCGAAGCGGTTGACCGGGTGTTGGCGCGGGTCGCGGGCGAGGCCTTGTCGCGCTTTTTCGAGGCCGAGCACCGGGCGCACGGCGTTGACTTTCGGCTCGGCGCGACGGTGGAGGCGATTGACGTCGCCAGCGGCCGGGTCACCGGCGTCCGGCTTGGTTGCGGCAGGCTATTGCCCGCCGACATGGTGGTCGTGGGGATCGGCATAATACCCGCCGTTGACGCGCTGAAGGCCGCCGGCGCGGCTGGTGATAACGGTGTGCTGGTCGATGCCGCGTGCCGAACGACGCTGCCCGACATTTTTGCCATCGGCGATTGTGCCGCGCACGCCAATGATTTTGCCGGCGGGCGCGTTATCAGGCTGGAATCGGTACAGAACGCCAATGACCAGGCGAGCATCGCTGCCAAATCGGTGCTCGGGCAGGTTGCGACCTATTCGGCGCTACCGTGGTTCTGGTCGAACCAATATGACTTGAAGTTGCAAACGGCCGGGCTTTCGGCGGGCTATGACCAGGCGATTACGCGGGGCAGCATTGCCACGCGCAGCTTTTCGATAATTTATCTGCGCAGCGGCACGGTGATCGCGCTCGACTGTGTCAATGCGGTGAAGGATTATGTGGCGGGCCGAACGCTCGTTACCCAGCGCTGTCGCGCAGACGCCAACCTGCTCGCCGACCCCGCGATACCGCTCAAGGCCATGATTGCTCCCTAGTGCGTCGCGCTTTTTTCATCGTGGGCGGTGCGTGGTGCGCTACCGTTCGGCGCCTTGCGGCCGCCCTCCCAGCGTTTGTGCTGCTCGCGGGCTGTCTTGCCGGCGGCAATGACCGTCCTCCGCCGCCACGGCAGGACGCTGGCCGACCGTTCGGCTACCGCGCGCCGCCCTCGGCTCAGACCCGAGCGTGCCTTGGTGATCTGTCGCGCGACGGCATACGCTATTCGCCAGTGCCGGACCAGAATTTTGGCGGCGGCTGCGCGATTGCCGGCGCGGTCTCGCTGCTCGATATCGGGGTGCCCGTGACGGGGCTGGGCGCCATGCGATGCGGCCTTGCGAGGGCCTTTGGCGGATGGGTGCGCTATGCGGTGGCGCCAGCCGCCTATCAAATTCTTGGCAGCAATCTGGTGCGGGTGGAAACCTATGGCACTTATGCCTGCCGGGCGGTAATCGGCAACGCCGCGGCCGCCAACCGGCTGTCGGGTCACGCCGTTGCCAATGCGGTCGATGTCGCCGCCTTCGTGCTCGCCGACGGGCGGCGCGTGACGGTCGCACGTGACTGGCGCTCAGCCTCAGAGCAGATGCGGGCGTTCTGGCGGGCGATCCATGCCTCGGCCTGCAAGCGCTTTGGCACCGTGCTCAGCCCCGATTACAACCCCGCTCACCGCGATCATTTGCATCTTGAAGACGACGCTGCCGGTTTTTGCCGGTGATGCGGGGCCTTCTGCCCGGGCCGTTTTTGGGCTAGCTATGGGTGCATGACAGACCCAAAAGTGCCCGATCGGGTATTCGCCCGCGCGGCTGACGACGCGCAAACCGCAAAGGCGCAGCTCAGCACACCGCAAACGGAAGATCCTGCCTATCGGCTGGCCTTTCAGGATATGGATTTCCTGCTGCGGGAAGATTTGCGGCCTGTGCGCTTTCAGCTCGAACTGTTGAAGCCGGCGCTGGTTCTTGAAGAGGCGAACATCGCCTCGACCTTTGTTTTTTATGGCTCGGCGCGCATTCCTGAGCCTGAAAAGGCGCAAAGCCTGCTGGCGGCCGCGACCGACGACTCGTCCCGCCGCATCGCGCAGAGCCTGGTCGCCAAATCAAAATATTATGACGTTGCGCGCGACCTTGCCAGGCTGGCGTCCGCCTGCCCGACCGATGAGGCGGGGCGGCGGCAATTTGTCGTCTGTTCAGGCGGCGGCCCGTCGATCATGGAAGCGGCGAACCGCGGCGCAACCGATGTCGGCGCCGAATCCATCGGCCTTAACATCGTGCTGCCGCATGAACAGGCGCCCAATGTTTATGTCACGCCGCGCCTGAGCCTCCAATTTCACTATTTTGCGCTTCGCAAGATGCATTTCCTGCTCCATGCCCGCGCGCTCGCGGCTTTTCCCGGCGGCTATGGCACGTTTGACGAGTTGTTCGAGCTGCTGTGCCTCATCCAGACCGGCAAGATCGAGCCGATTCCGGTGCTGCTGTTCGGGCGCGATTTCTGGACGCGGGTGGTGAATTTCGAGGCGTTGGTTGAAGAAGGCGTCGTTTCACAGCGGGATCTCGACATTTTCACCTTTGTCGAGACGGCGGACGAGGCATGGGCATATGTCCGCAATTTTTATAGCGGGCAGGTGGGGCCGGACGGCCGGGCGCTCGGCCCGATCTGCTGAACGCCTATTTGGCGGGCGTTGCCGGGGCGGCGGCATCGCCTTCTGCCGCAGTGTCGCCGTCAGCCGCTGCGGCGGCGGCCGGAATCGGCAGGCCGGAGCCTTGCGCGTTGAGATAGGCGATCACATTGGCGCGGTCTTCGGCATCGGCCAGCCCGGCAAAGGTCATCTTCGTGCCTTCAGCAAATTTGCGGGGGCTTTTCAGCCACTCGTTCAAATTCTCGAACGTCCAGCTCTGGCCCGCGCCCTTGGTCTTGAGCGCGTCGGAAAAGGCATAGCCGCCCTTGCCCGCCGCGATAGGTTCTCCTGCGGTTGCCCACAGATTGGGGCCAATGCCATTGGCGCCGCCCTGGGCGATGGTGTGACAGGCCGCGCATTTCTTGAACACTTCTGCCCCCTTGTCGGGCACGGCCGCCGCCATCATTTCCATGATCGGCTTGTCGGCCTCGGGCGCGGCGCCTTCGCTCGCTTCCTCAACGCCTTCAATGGCATAACCCATTTTCTCCGGCCGTTCGGCTTTGAAGAAATTGCCGCTCACAATCGAAAGGCCAAGCGCGGTGCCGGCCGCTGCCAGCACCCAGCCCGCGATCATGTTCGTCCGAATGTCCATCGTGATTATGTACCTCAGTGTGCAAAGTGTCCCGGCTCCTTTAGTTTCGCATCCGCTGCATCGCAAGCCACGCTTGTGCATTGCGGTACACATGCGTAAGCGCGCGGGCCGATGGAAAGTTTTGCCGAACCCGCACGCGCGCTCGTGGCGCAAATGGCGCTCGCCGCCGCGGCCGCCCCGGCGCGCACCGTCGCGTTTCAGGGCGCGCCGGGTGCCAATTCGCATATCGCGGTGCAACAGGCTTTCCCGCAAGGCCTGCCGCTGCCCTGTTTTGACTTTGGCGACGCGATTGACGCTGTGCGCGAAGGGCGTGCCGATTGTGCGATGATCCCGATCGAAAATTCGCTCCACGGGCGCGTTGCCGACATTCATTTTCTGCTCCCCGAATCGGGGCTGGTCATTACGGGTGAGCATTTTCTTGCTATTCGGTATGCGCTGATGGGGCTGGGACAGCCGCATGAGGTGCGCAGCGCGATGAGCCATCCCCAGGCGCTTGGCCAGTGCCGCCATTGGCTGCGCAAAGCGGGAATTGCGCCAATCGCCTACCCCGATACGGCCGGTGCCGCCGCTGTCGTGGCCGAACGGCGCGATGTGTCGCTTGCAGCACTTGCGCCGCCGGCGGCCGCTGCGCTTTACGGGCTGAAGACTTTTGCCGAAGACATAGCCGATGCCCCGCACAACACCACGCGCTTTGTAGTGCTGGCGCGCGCCGGGCAGCGGACGGGCCATGCCGGGCCAGCGATTACGACGCTCATCTTCGAGGTAAAAAATGTCCCCGCCGCGCTTTACAAGGCGCTGGGCGGCTTTGCGACCAACGGCGTCAACATGACGAAGCTTGAGAGCTACCAGCGCGGCGGCAGCTTTTCCGCAACCGAATTTTATGCCGACATCGTCGGCGCGCCCGGCGATGCAGCGGTTGACCGGGCGCTTGAGGAGCTGGGCTTTCACTCAAAATGGGTGCGGGTGCTCGGCACCTACCCGCAGGCAAGGGTGCGGGGTTAAGGCGGTGCGGGGCTAAGGCGCGGCATGCGCATCGTTGAAGGCAGCCAGTCGCACTCCGAAAGCGCGCGCAAACGCCGGCCGCTGCCCGCTGGTCCGCGCGCGTCTCGCCGGCATCATGCCTGCACCCACGCCGTCAGCAATGTGTGGGCAATCGCATAGCGCGGTGGGGCCAGAAACGGCGTCGTCGCATCACCCGCGAGCACGGCGCGCACCTCGTCGCGCGAAACCCAGATCGCGTCTTCAAGCTCGTTGGCATCAAGCGTGAGCGCGTCGTCTGCGGCATCGGCCACGCAGGCGATCATCAGCGAGGACGGGAAAGGCCAGGGCTGGCTGGCGATGTAGCGCACATTGGACACGCGCACGCCAGCTTCCTCGAATATTTCGCGCGTAACCGCCTCTTCCATCGATTCGCCGGGCTCCAAAAACCCAGCGAGCGCCGAATAGCGCCCCTGCGGCCACGCTGCCTGCCGCCCGAGGAGCGCGTGCCCTTCATGCTCGGCGATCATGATAACGACAGGGTCGACTCGCGGAAAATGCTCTGCACCGCAGCTATCGCAGCGCCGCGCCCAGCCGGCACGGAACATGGCGGTCGTGCCGGCGCAATTGGCGCAAAAGCGGTGGCGGCAGTGCCAGTCGAGCACGCTGCGTGCAGCCGCATAGGTCGCCGCTTCCCCCGGCGCGAACCTGTCGAGCATGCCGAACAGCCGCATGGAGCGGGGTGGCGGCGCCTTCATTCCGGGCATGAGCGCCGCAAAATGCGGGCGGTCGCCGTCGAGCCCGAGCAGCACCAGCTCAGCGCCATCCGGCACGTCGGCAAGGCTGGCCCAGCGCAGCCTGCCATCGTCGGCCAGGTCCGGCTCGAAATTGTCGAGCTTCAGCAGCCGCGCGCGCCAGTCTCCCATCGCCGCTGCCAGCCCATCGGCGTCATGGCGCAGATGGTCGGCGCGGTTGAGCAACCCGCCCGTGAAGCCCGGCGTCATCAGTTGGCAAGATCGGCATATAGCGCCTTGGTGAAATCTGGCCGGAGCGGCCATTTTTCGCCAGGGAGATAGTTCACCATGGCGGTTGCGCGCAGTTTTTTGACCGGATCAACCCAGGCAATGGTTCCAGCAGCACCACCCCAGCCATAGGTGCCCTTGCTGGGGCCCCCCGGCACGTCGATGAGATACACCGAGCCACCCGCGCCATAACCCTGGCTCGGCCCCCGCGCACCGCCCGTATTGGCTACAGCGCCTGGATAGACAACGCCTTCGGGCAGCAGGTTTGACATCGCAAGCGCCACTGTTTGCGGCTTCAGGATGCGCGCGCCATCAAGCACGCCGCCATTTTGCAACATGTGCAAAAACCGGTCATAATCATTGGCCGACATGACCAGCCCGGCGCCGCCATAAGGAAAAGTGGGCGGGCTGAGATAAACCGAGGTAGCGCCAGGATCGAGCGGCACCGTTTTCTCGCCAAACCAGGTATAGCCGGTGATGAGTCGCCTGGCGTCATCCTGCGGCACGGTGAAGAAGGTCGAGTCCATCTTGAGCGGCGTGAAGATGCGCGTCTTGAGGAAGCTGTCGAACGGCATGCCGCTGGCCTTTTCAATGACCGCGCCGAGCACGTCGAGGCCGATGGAATAGCTCCATTTGGTGCCGGGCTCGGCGATCAGCGGCAGCGTTGCGACCTTGTTGGCAAAGGCTTCCAGCGTCTGGGGGCGTGCGGTCCGCATCTGCGCTTCCAGCGCGGCATTGGCGGTGAACGGGGTGATGCCGGCTGCCTCATAAGCCTTGAGCAATGGCCCGGTGGTGACGATGGTATAGCCAAGGCCGGCGGTGTGCGTCATCAGATGGCGCACGGTGATCTGCCGGGTGGCGGGCCGCGCGGTCAAATCCTTGGTGCCGTCAACCAGCACGGTCATGTTCTTGAATGCGGGGAAGAAATCGCTGATCGGTTGGTCAAGCTTCAATTTGCCTTCCTCGATCAGGATCATCGCGGCCATGGCGGTTATCGGCTTGGTCATCGAATATACGCGCCACAGCGTATTGGCGTCCGCTTTTTGTGCGCCGGGGTCGAAGCTTAGCGTGCCCGCCGAAAGGATTTTAGTGGGTTGGTTGCCAACCCCCACGGTTGCCACGATGCCGGGCGCTTTCTGCGTTGCCGGATAGCTGTCAATCAGGGCTGCGGTGCGGGTGAGGGGCGCTGCGATGGCGCGCACGGGTGTGCCGGTCTGCTGCGCGGTTGCGGCCTTTGCGGCCGCCTTGCCCGGCTGCTTGCCGTGCACGGCAACCGGCCCGGCGGCGGCGATGCCAAACAAGGCGGTGCCCAGCGCGACGCTGCGAAAACTCAATATGCTCATGCTGCTCTCCTGATCCTTGCGGCTTTGGCGAACACTGTGGGCAGCCCTGCCGACTCAAGCTCGGCGATTGGCCACCATTCGCCAAGTTGGGGCCCTAAATGCCCGTCCGTGACCGCAATCGCAAGCGCCAGTTCAAGCCGGAAATGCGTAAACACGTGGCGGATCGCGCCGGCGGTCAGCGCCCAGCGGGCGCCTGGCAGGGGCGACGCGCGAAAACCGGGCGGCGTTTCCTGCCACGGCCCGGTCGGCAGCGCGCGCATGCCGCCCAGCAGCCCGCGTGCCGGGCGGCGCACGAGCAGCACCTGGTCGCCGCGCTCCAGCCAGAAGGCGGTGCCAAAGCGCTGCGGCTTGGCGCGTTTGGGGGCCTTTACGGGGAATCGGTCCGGCGTGCCGGTTGCCGCCGCGAGGCAAGAATCGCGCAACGGGCAGCCATTGCAATCAGGCGATGTCGGGCGGCAGATGCTGCTCGCCAGATCCATCATCGCCTGCGCGAAATCGCCTGCGCGGGCATGCGGCGTGATCGTGCCCGCATGGGCGCGGATCATGGCGCGGGCAGCGGGCAGGGCGGCCTCGACGGCGAACAGCCGCGCGACAACGCGCTCGACATTGGCGTCAACCACCACCGCGCGTTTGCCAAAGGCGATCGCGGCAATCGCCGCCGCCGTATAATCGCCAATGCCGGGCAGCGCGCGCAGCGCCGCCTCATCGCTGGGAAAGGCGCCGCCATGTGCTGTGGCCACCGTGCGTGCGCAGGCGATGAGATTGCGCGCGCGGGCATAATAGCCAAGCCCCGCCCAGGCGGCCATCACCTCGGCCTCGTCGGCGCCCGCCAGCGCCGCCAGCGTCGGCCAGCGCGCGGTGAACGCAGCAAACCGCGTCCGCACGGTTGCGACCGTGGTCTGCTGGAGCATGATTTCAGACAGCCACACGCGATATGGGTCAACCACGTCGCCGGCCACGGCGCGCCAGGGCAACGCGCGGGCGTACCCGTCATACCAGTCGAGCAACCGGCTGGCGATGGTCGCGTCCGCTGGTGGCATCATTTGAGCAAAGGGAGCTTGGCGTGCACCCGGCGGCTATGGCATGGGTGCGCGATGAGCAAAAGCGGTACGCGCACGCCCTATTCCCGACCGGCCCCTTCCAAATCGGCCGATACGCCGCGTGGCGGCCCGGCGCGGACGGTCGCCGACCTTCTGCCCGATATTGGCGGCGCGGCGTTCAAGCGGTTTGGCTTTGTGCAAAGCTCGGTCGTCAGCCGCTGGCCCGAGATTGTCGGCGAGCGATTCGCGCGGGTATCATCGCCTGAATCGATCAAGTTTCCGCATGGCAAACGGGCAGAAGGCACGCTGACGCTCGTCGTGCGCGGCGCACATGGGGTGATGATGCAGCACATCACGCCGGAAATCATCGAGCGGGTTAACCGCTTTTTCGGTTACCCGGCAATCGCCCGGGTGGTGCTGCGCCACGGTGATCTGGCGTCGGCACCAGCGCGTGCGCACCGCGCGGCGCCACCGTCGCTGCGCCCGGTGCCAGCCGATATCGGCGACAGCCTGCGCGCGATTGCCGACCCGGAATTCAAGGCGGTGCTTGAAGCCCTCGCCGCCGGTGTGGCGGCAAGCTCTGGCACACCAAGACTGGGCAATACAGCGGAGGATGGCGCGTGAGACTGTTGTTGCTGGGTGGCGCTGCCTTGCTCGCATTGTCGCCCCTGGCGGTCGCCCCGGCTAAAAAGGGCGCGGCCCGCGCCCGCCCGCCCGCTGCCGGAAGGGCGGTTGCCGTGCACGACTGGTCGCGCATTGTGCGCCGCACGGCGGAGGGCAATTTTGTGCTGGGCAACCCCGCAGCGCCCGTCAAGCTGGTGGAATATCTGAGCTTTACCTGCCCGCATTGCGCGGCATTTTCCGCCGAGTCGGGCGCCACGCTTAAAGGCCAGATGGTGCGATCGGGCAAGCTCAGCCTTGAGCTGCGCCCGGCGGTTCGCGACCAGATTGACCTTGGCGCGACCATTTTGCTGCGCTGTGCCGGGCCTGAGCATGCCTTCGACCTTGCCGAGGCGATGTTTGCGACCCAAAATGACTGGCTGTCGATCGGCTATAATTTTCTCGAACATGACGCCGCCCGGTTTTCGCTTGCGCCGCCGCTGGAACAGATCCGGGCAGGCGTGCAGGCCAGCGGGCTGATTGATCTGGCGCGCAAGCACGGTGTGTCGGATGCGCGCGTGAACGCTTGTTTTGCCGACAAGGCCAGCTTCAACCAGATTCTGCTGAATGCGGATGCGGCGCACAAGGCGATCACGGGTACGCCCAATTTTTATATCAACGGCAGCAAAGCGGCGGCGGGCGCGTGGGAGGCACTTGAGCCCTTGCTTGTCGCCAGCGGCGCCCGCTAAAAAACGCTGTCCAAAGGAGTGATGTAATGACCCCTCGTTTCATGCTTGCCGCGTCGGCGCTGGTGATGCTTGCCGGCTGCGGCCAGAATGCGGGCGGCGATGCCACAAAGTTTGCCGCCCCGGCCGCTGCTGAAAAAAGTCCGCCTGCCGGCACAAGCTGGGTTGAGACGGTCGCCAAGACCGAAGAAGGCGGCATGCGCATGGGCAACCCCGATGCGGCGATCAAGCTCATCGAATATGGCGCGCGGACCTGCCCGACCTGTGCCCGCTTCGATATCGAAGGCCTGCCCGAGCTGAAATCGGGGCTGATCGCATCCGGCAAGGTATCTTATGAATTCCGAGATTATCCAGTGCACGGCGCGCTTGACGTGGGGCCGATTCTGCTGGGCCATTGCGTGGCGCCGGCGCAGTTTTTTCCCATGCTCGACGAGATGATGCGCAACCAGCCGACCTTGCTTGCCAATGAAAGCAAGTTCACGCCCGCCGAACAGGCCGCGTTCGCCAAGATGACGCCCAATGAGCTGGCGGCGGCTTTTTCCGATAAGCTTGGCTATCTTGCCTTTGTCAGGCAGCGCGGGGTGCCAGAGGACAAGGCGCGGGCGTGCCTGGCCGATAAGGACGCCATCACGCAACTGGCCGCCCGCACCGACAGGGCGAACCAGCAGTTCAGCGTCGGGGGCACCCCGACCTTCATCATCAACGGCAAGGTTGCCGAGGGCGTGCTCGACTGGGCCGGGCTGAAGACGGCGCTGACCGCCGCCGGCGCCTGACGCGAAGGGCCACAGCATTTGCAGATCAAGCGGCTGCGGCTGACCGGGTTCAAAAGTTTTGTTGATCCTGCCGATCTGCGGATCGAGCCGGGGCTGACGGGCATTGTCGGGCCAAATGGCTGCGGCAAATCAAATCTGCTTGAGGCGCTGCGCTGGACGATGGGCGAGGCGAGCGCCAAGTCGCTGCGCGGCGCCGGCATGGAAGACGTGATCTTTGCCGGCACCGCCACCCGCCCGCAGCGCGATTTTGCCGAAGTGTCGGTGCTGATCGACGGGGCCGGCGATGGCGACGAAACCGAGGTGGTGCGCCGCATCGAGCGGGGGGCCGGCTCGGCCTATCGCATCAACGGGCGTGACGTGCGCGCCAAGGATGTGGCGCTGCTGTTTGCCGATGCAGCGACTGGCGCTCATTCGCCAGCGCTGGTGAGCCAGGGCAGGATTGGCGCGGTGATTGCCGCCAAACCGGCAGAGCGTCGTGCGATGCTGGAGGAAGCGGCCGGAATAGCCGGGCTCCATGTCCGCCGGCGCGACGCCGAACAGCGGCTGCGCGCGACCGAGGCGAATCTCGCCAGGCTGGGTGAGGTAATCGCCGATCAGGAAGCGCGAATTGGCGCGCTCAAACGCCAGGCCCGCCAGGCGGCGCGCTACCGTGCGCTGACAGACCAGATCCGCGTCGCCGAGGCGCGGATGATCTTCGGGCGCTGGCGCGATGCCGCCGCCGCCGCCGACGCGGCCAAGGCCGACGCGGCCCAGGCCGATGCGCGGGTGGCCGAGGCGGCCAGCGCGCAGGGCGCAGCAGAGGCCGCGCAACAAGCCGCAACCGCCGAGATCGCCACCGCGCGTGCAGAGGCGCTTGCCGCGCGCGACCGGGCGAGCGAGGCGGGGCACGAACTGGCGGCGCTGCGCACCGAGCGGGCATCGGTTGCGCGCCGCGTCGCCGAGCTTGACGAGGCGCAGGCGCGGATCGAGGCGGATCGTGCGCGCGAGGGGACGCTGGCGCAGGATGCGGCCGATGCCCTGGCCCGGCTGGCCGATGACAGCCGGGCGCTCGACGCCCGGATCGCGCAAGCAGCGGCGGCGCTGCCCGCACTTGACGCGGCGCTGGCCGAGGCGGAGCGGCAGGCCCGCGATGCCGAGGTGGCGCTTGCGCAGATACTCGCCGCGCAGGCGAGCGAAGCCGCAGATATCCGGGTGGCGCAGGCGGCATTTTCAGCGGCGCAAGCCCAGGCCGAGCGCAGCGCGCGCGATGCCGCCCGGCTCGCCGGGGAGGTTGCGGGGCTTGGCGATGCCGCGCTGTTCGATGGTGAGCGCGCGCGGGCGGCCGCCGCACGCCTGGCGGGCGAGCGCCTGCTCGAACAGGCCCGCAGCGGCCTTGGCAGCGCCGAAGCCGAGGAGCGCGCCCACATCGCCTCGCGCGACCATGCGCAGTCCGCGCGTGCGGCCGCTCATGCCGAACTCGCGGCCATTGACAGCGAAGGCGCCGCCCTCGCCAAGGCCACGCAGCGCGTCGGGCGCGACCGGGTGCTCGATCAGGTGCAGCCCGAGCCGGGCTATGAACGCGCGCTTGCCGCCGCGCTGGGGGACGATCTTGAGGCCGGGCTCGACTCGTCCGCTTCGTGTTATTGGGCGGGGGCAGGGCCGCTCGCCGGCGATCCGCCACCGCTTGCCGGTGCCGTGCCGCTGGCCCGCCATGTCGCGGCACCGGCAGCACTTGCTCGCCGGCTGGCGCAGATTCTGGTCGTCGAGGAAGATGCCGGCGCGCCGCTTGCTGTGGGGCAGCGGCTGGTCACGCTGGCCGGCGTGCTGCGCCGGTGGGATGGGTTTGTCGCAACATCGGCGGGGGCGGCGGCGGCTGAACGGCTTGAGCGGCTCAACCGGAGGCGCATGCTTGATGCGGCGCGCCCGGCTGCCGTGCACGCGGTGGCCGTCGCCGAGGCAGCGCTTGAGCGGATCGACACCGCCATCGCCGAGGCCCGGCGCATGGCCGGCGCGGCGCGGCGGGCCATCGACAGCGCGGAGACCGGCATTCGGGAAGCGATGCGCGCCGAGGACCGGGCCATGGCGGCTGTCGAGCGGCACAGCGCGCAACGCGCCGACCTTGCAGCGCGGGAGGCGCGGGTGGCGGCCGAGGCGGCAGATGCGGCGACGGCGCGGATGCAAGCCGAGGCGCTTCTCGCGGCGTTGCCCGATGGCGCGGCCACCCGGGCCAAGGTGAACGTGCTTCAGGCCGAGGCTGACGGCTGTCGCACCCGCGCGGCGCAAGCGCGCGCCGAGCGGTTGCAGCATGATCGCGTGGTAAGTGCCGACCGCGAACGGCTCGCTGCCGCCACTGCCGACGCCAAAAGCTGGCGCGCGCGCTCCGGTGAGGCGGCCAGGCGCATCGCCGATATGGCCAGACGGGCAGACAGCCTTGCGCAAGAGGCCGCAGTGCTTGTCGCGCGCCCCGCGCTTCTTGACCGCGACATTGCAGCGCTTGACGACGGCCATGCCGCGGCGCGCGCGCAGGCCGATGCCGCGATGGCCGCCGAGCGCGCGGCAGAAGCGGTGCTGCGCGGCTGCGAAGCGGCGGCACGCGCTACAACCGAAGCGCTGTCGCAGGCGCGCGAAGCGCGGGCGGGTGCCGTGGCGCGGGCCGAAAATCAGGAGCTGCGCCGCGTCGAAATGGGCCGCCTGTCGGGGGAACGGTTTGAATGCCCGCCAGTGCTGTTGCCCGAGCGGGTGGGTTTTTCCGCCGCCGACGTGCGCGCCGCCGCTGACGAATCGGCGCGTCACGAGCGGTTGATGCTTGAGCGTGAGCGCATCGGCCCCGTCAATCTTGTGGCTGAAAGCGAGCTTGCAGCACTTGAGAGCGCCTGCGCCACCAACACCGCTGAGCGCGACGAGCTTGGCCATGCGGTCAACCGGCTGCGCGGGTCAATCGGCACGCTTAACCGCGAAGGCCGGCTGCGGCTGCGCGCTGCGTTTGAGGCGGTGGATGCGCATTTCCGGCGGCTGTTCACCACGCTGTTTAACGGCGGGCAGGCGCATCTGGCGCTGGTGGATTCGGATGATCCGCTGGAGGCGGGGCTTGAAATCATGGCGCAGCCGCCGGGCAAGAAGCTGCAATCGCTGACCCTGCTGTCAGGCGGCGAGCAGGCGTTGACAGCGGTTGCGCTGATCTTTGGCCTGTTCCTCACCAATCCAGCGCCCATCTGCGTGCTCGACGAAGTCGATGCCCCGCTTGACGACGCCAATATCGAGCGGTTCTGCGACTTGCTCGACAAGATGACGCAGGAGACCGCCACACGCTATCTGATCGTCACGCATAATGCGGTGACGATGAGCCGGATGCACCGGCTGTTCGGCGTGACGATGATCGAGCAGGGCGTCAGCCGGCTGGTATCGGTCGATCTTGGCGGCGCGGCGGGGTTGCTCGTGGCCTAGCCATGGCGCGCGCGCGCGGCTAAGGGGCGGCCATGCTCAATATCAACGGCATCACGGTGCGGCTTGGCGGCCGCACGATTCTGGACCGCGCAAGTGCCGCGCTCCCGCCCAGGGCGCGCGTCGGGCTGATCGGCCGCAACGGTGCCGGCAAATCCACGCTGATGAAGGCAATGATCGGGCAGATCGAGGCCGACGAAGGCGAGATCGAAATGCCGCGCAAGACGCGCATCGGCTATATCGCGCAGGAAGCGCCGTCGGGCACGACCACGCCTATCGAGGCGGTGCTTGCCGCCGATACCGAGCGCGCGAGCCTGATGGCCGAGGCCGAGCAGTGCCACGATCCCGACCGGGTAGGCGAAATCCATGACCGGCTGATCGCCATCGACGCCTATACGGCAGAATCGCGCGCGGCGCGCATTCTCGTCGGGCTGGGCTTTGACGAGGCGATGCAGCAGCGCCCGCTGGACAGCTATTCCGGCGGGTGGAAGATGCGGGTGGCGCTCGCGGCGCTCCTGTTTTCCGAGCCGGATCTGCTGCTGCTCGACGAGCCGTCGAACCATCTCGATCTGGAAGCGACCTTGTGGCTGGAAAGCTTCCTGAAAAGCTATCCCTCGATGATGGTCATCATCAGCCATGAACGCGATTTGCTCAACAACGTCGTCGACAACATCCTCCACCTCGAACAGGGCAAGGTGACGCTTTACGCCGGCGGCTATGACGCGTTCGAGCGGCAACGGGCCGAGCGGATTGCGCAGCTCGCCGCTGCCCGCGCCAATCAGGAGGCGCAGCGCGCCAAGCTCCAGGATTATGTCGCGCGCAATTCCGCCCGTGCCTCGACCGCCAAACAGGCGCAGAGCCGCGCGAAGATGCTCGCCAAGATGCAGCCGATTGCGGCAATGGCCGAAGACCCGACGCTGGCCTTCGATTTCCCCAGCCCCGATGCGCTGAAGCCGCCACTGGTCACGCTCGACATGGCGGCGGTCGGCTATACCGAGGGCAACCCCATCCTCAAGCGGCTCAATCTGCGGCTTGACCCGGATGACCGGATCGCGCTGCTCGGGCGCAACGGCAATGGCAAGACCACGCTTGCCCGGCTGCTGGCAGCGCAACTTGCGCCAATGGAAGGGGGCATGGCCGCATCCGGCAAGATGCGGGTCGGCTATTTCACGCAATATCAGGTGGAAGAACTGGACGGCGACGATACCCCGCTTGAGCATATGACCCGGATGATGGCCGGCAAGTCGCCCGCCGCCGTCCGCGCGCAGCTTGGCCGGTTCGGGTTTTCAGGCCAGAAGGCGACCACCAAGGTCGGCAAGCTTTCAGGCGGCGAGCGGGCGCGGCTCGCGCTCGCGCTCATCACGCGCGATGCACCGCACATGCTGATCCTCGACGAGCCGACCAACCATCTGGACGTCGATGCGCGCGAGGCGCTGGTACAGGCGCTCAACGCTTATGACGGCGCGGTCGTCGTGGTGAGCCATGACCGCCACATGATCGAGCTGACCGCCGACCGGCTGGTGCTGGTCGATGAGGGCACTGCACGCGAATTCGCCGGAAGCCTGGACGATTACACCGACCTTATTCTGGGCCGGAACCAGCCAAAAGCTGACGGTGGGGCCAAGGCGCCCAAGAAGGACAAGGCACAGCGCGCAGCGGAACGCGAGCGAGCAGCCGCGCTCAAGAAAACTGCTCAGGAGGCCGAAAGCATCGTCGCCAGGCTGACCAAGGAACGCAGCGCGCTTGACCGCGCGATGTTTGATCCGGCGAGCGCTGAGCCTGAATTCGCCAAGCTCTCAATGGGAGAATTGTCGCGCCGCCGCGGGCAAGTGAATGACCGGCTGGAGGCCGCCGAAGCCGCGTGGCTTGCAGCCAGCGAGGCGCTGGAGGGGGTGAGCGCCTGACCTTCTGAACGCCTGAGCAAGGCGTCAGGGAACGGCGGATGCCGATGCGGGCACAGGGTCGGGCGGCAGCCGCCTTGCGGTGATGATGCGCACTGGCGCCTCGATCAACTGGCCTTTCAGGAAGCCTTCACCGCGCGTCGCCGAAAGCGGCGCCTCCCAGATTTTGCGCACGACCTCCTGGCCGCTCACTACATGGCCGAAGGCGGCATAGCCGGCGGTGTCGCCCGCGCCGCCCGGGTTTGCGTCGAGCCCCGGCAAATCGGCGAGCAAGATGGAAAAATCACCCGTCGCTGTGCCCGGCTCATAACGTGCCATCGAAATTGCCCATGCCTTGTGCAGGATTCCGGTCTGGCTGGTAGGTTCATGCGCGATGGGCGGCAGAATGCGCCTCGGGTCGTTCTGCGTGCCGCCCTGGATTAGGCCATAGGGCTGAACGTCGCCGGGCAACCGCATGGCGCGGTAAAAGCTGGTGCCGTCATAGCGCTTTTCCACCACATAGGTCACGAAATTGCGCACGGTGATTGGCGCGTGCCGGGCGTCGAGCGCGAGCGTGACGTCGCCAGCATCGGTGGTGAGCACGACGCGCTCGATATCGGCAAGGACAAGCGGCGCGGGTGGCGGGGGCGTAACGGGCGGGCGCTTGGGCTTGCGTTTGGGCTGGGGCGGCGCGGCGGTGGCGAGATCCGCGGCGGCGGGCAGCGTGCAAAGCGCCAGCAGGGCGATAAGGGCGAATCGGCGGTTCATGGTGCCCAGTGTGGCGCGCGGCGGCGGACAATGCCACCGCCCCCGGCGCGGTCGCTGCTCAAACCGCGTTACCGGCGGCGACCCCGCTTGCCCAGGCCCATTGGAAGTTATAGCCGCCGAGCCACCCCGTTACATCGACCCCCTCGCCGATGGCATAAAGCCCGGGCACCCGCCGCGCCGCCATGGTTTGCGACGACAGCCCTTCGGTGCTGATGCCGCCCACGGTGACCTCGGCCTTGGCGAACCCTTCGGTGCCGCTGGGGGTGAAGGGCCATGCGGCGAGCTTTTCAGCAGCCGCGCCAAGCGCCCTGTCGGGCAGATTGGCAAGCTCGCCGGCAAGCGCGAGCCGCTCGGTCAGCACCTCGGCCAGACGGGCCGGCAGCACCCCGCCTAACACCGAGCGCAGCGTCGCGCGCGGGCGCTCGCGCTTTGCCGCCACCAGCCAGTCGCGCGCAGCGCCTGGCGCAAAATCAATCGCAACCGGCGCTCCATGCCGCCAATAGCTCGATATCTGGAGGATCGCCGGACCTGACAGGCCGCGGTGCGTGAACAGAGCCGCCTCTCGAAAGCGCGCCTTGCCGCATGCCGCCACGACATCGGTCGCGACGCCTGAAAGATTTTGGAACAGCGCGTCGCCCGCGCTCAGCGTCAGCGGCACCAGGGCCGGGCGCGGCTCAACCACCTTCAGCCCGAATTGCCGGGCGAGGTCATAGGCAAAGCCGGTTGCGCCCATTTTCGGGATCGACGGGCCTCCCGTTGCGATGACGAGTGCAGGCGCCCGGCTGGTGCGCGCGCCATGGGTTATGCGGTACACCCCATCGCCATGCTCGACGGCGCGGATGGGCTGCCCAAGCCCCCAGTCGACGCCCGCGCATTCGGCCACCAGCATGGCGATAATCTGGCGCGCAGAACCGTTGCAGAATAATTGGCCAAGCGTTTTTTCGTGCCAGGCGATGCCGTGCGCCTCGACCAGCGCCACGAAATCCTGTGGCGAGTAGCGCCCCAGCGCCGATTTTGCAAAATGCGGGTTGGCGGAAATAAAGCGGTCCGGCGCTGTGCCCAAATTGGTAAAATTGCACCGGCCGCCGCCCGAAATCAGGATTTTGTTGCCCGGCTCGCTTGCATGCTCGAGCAGCAGCACGCGCTTGCCGCGCTGGCTTGCGACCCGCGCCGCCATCATCCCGGCGGCGCCTGCCCCCAGGATGATCGCGTCATATCGCTCAGGCGTTGCGGTGCGGCTCAGCCGTTGAACCACATGCGCTGAAGCTGGCGCTGCTTGTCGAGAAACTGGTGCTTCAGCGCGCCGGCGACATGCAGAAAAACCAGCATATAGACGATGTAAGCGGCAATTTCATGCGCATCGCCAAAGCCGTCATGCACCGCCTTTTTGGTTTCCGGGTCCATTGCCATTATGAAGCCCAGCCGCGGCCACTCTACGGCGCCAAACAGAAACATCGGGTTTTCCGCCGCTTTTTCCCAAGCCGAATCCATGATCCATCCGGTCAGCGGCATCGCAAAAATGATAAGATACAGCAAAACATGCGTGACATGGCTGAGCTGCATTTCCCATTTCTGATAGCCCATCGGCAGCGCCGGCGGGGTGTGCGTCAGCCGCCACAACAGCCGCAGCAAGGCCAGGCCCAGCACGGTTATGCCGATCGACTTATGGAGGTTGATTGCCGGGCGGATCGAGGCATCGGGGTAGAAATCCCATGTGAGCGCAAGAAACACGTTGACGACAATGCCCACCGCCACCAGCCAGTGCAACCAAATCGCCAAGCCGGTGTATCTGCTGGCATTCATCTTCTTTCTCCCAATGTCGATCCGGGCTGCTACTGGCCACGGGACAAGCGCCACCTTAGTGTAGCGACAGCTTATGTTCATGTGAAATCGGAATAACGCGCGGGCGACATGACAACTTTAATCGACAGGCTCGCCGTGCAATCGCCCCGGCTTTCACCGCGGCCGGTGCCCTGGATCAGCCGGGGGATCACCGGCGGTGCGGCGGCGCTGTTTCTCGCGTTGGTCGCGCAGGCATTTTTTCGCAGCGGGCTGGCAAGCTGGTCGGTCGGCGTCGTGTATATCCTATACGATACGGCGCTGTTGATCTTCACCGCGCGCAAGACCTGGCGGTTGATGGATCCGCCGCCGGCGCCGCTTGCCACCGGGCCACATCCCACGCTTGGCGTCATCATCGCGGCGTTTAATGAGGCAAGCGTGCTGGCCACCACCATCGAGATGATGCGCGGCCAGTCCAACCCGCCTGACCTGATCGTCATTGCCGATGATGGCTCGACCGACGCAACGCCCGACGTGCTGATGACGTGCTATGGTCTGGCGCCGCCGCCGATTGGCGCGATGAGCGACGCAGCGCCTCGCGCGCCGACCCTGCGCTGGCTGCGGCTACCCCATGGCGGCAAGGCCCGCGCGCTCAACGCCGCCATCCAGCAGGTGACGACCGAAATCGTGCTGACGGTTGATGCCGACACGCTGCTGGATGATGGCGCGCTGGCGGCGATGCGCGGAGCCTTTGCCGCTGAGCCAAGGCTGGTGGCGGCGACTGGCGTGCTCACCCCCATTTGCGGGCCATCGCTTTCCGGCCGGCTGTTCCAGTGGTTCCAGGCTTATGAATATGTGCGCAACTTCCTGTCGCGTTATGCCTGGATGGAGGCGCACAGCCTGCTGCTGATTTCCGGCGCATTTGCCGCGTTCCGGCGCGACGCGCTGTTGACGGTGGGCGGGTTCGACCCGGTTTGCCTTGTGGAGGATTATGAACTGATTCACCGCCTGCACCGCCATTCGGTGGATGCCGGGCTGGGGTGGACGGTGCGGGTGGTGGGGGCAGCGCATGCCCGCACCGACGCGCCTGCCTCGCTCATGGCCTTCCTGCGGCAGTGCCGGCGCTGGTTTGGTGGCTTTTTGCAAACACAGCACTGGAACCGCGACATGATCGGCAATCCGCATTTCGGCGCGCTTGGCACCAAGATGATGCCGGTCAAGACGCTGGATACGATGCAGCCGGTTTATGGCATTGCCGCGTTTGTCATTCTGGCCGCGGTCGTCGCGACTGGCAATTTCCGCATCGCGCTGCCGATTCTGCTGGTGATGATTGCCAAGATCGCGTTTGATCTTGTCTATCACCTCTGGTCCTTGAAACTTTATGCGCGCTGGACCGGGCAGAGCAAAGGGCTGGGGATGGGCTGGGCGGTGGTCGCCGCGGTTCTGGAACCGTTTACGTTCCAGCTCCTGCGCCATGCCGGCGCGCTGTGGGGCTGGTACACATTTCTTACCGGGCGCGAGAGCTGGGGCCGCCAGCGGCGCACAGCGATTGAAGCCGGTGCCGGTTAGCGCCTGAGCGCGCGCCCCGCAACCGCATCAAGCCTGGCCACAAGCGCCGGGTCGCGCGCGGCCGGCGCGGTCATCAGCGCCACATCGAGCCCGGTATCGATTGGCGACGGCGTGCGCTCGGCCGGCAGCAGCCGAACAAACTCGGTGACGGTGCGCGCGGCAAGGGCAGCGTTTGCCTGGGCCTGTGCGATCACTTCGGCGACATCGACATGGGCGTGCCCCTCGCGCCAGCAATCATAATCGGTGACCATGCCGATCAGCGCATAGGGAAGCTCTGCCTCGCGCGCGAGCTTGGCCTCGGGCAGGGCGGTCATGCCGATAACGTCGGCGCCCCATTGCCGGTAGAGCAGGCTTTCGGCGCGGGTGGAGAATTGCGGGCCCTCCATCGCGACATAGGTGACGCCGCTGGTCACCTTGCCACCCGCTGCGGCAACAGCGTCCGCCGCGATGGCCGACAGGCGGGGGCAAACCGGTTCCGCCATCGAGACATGAGCGACCATGCCAGTACCGAAAAAGCTGGACGCACGGCCAACGGTGCGGTCGATGAACTGGTCCACGACCACGAAGCGGCCCGGCTCATGCTGCTCCTGCAACGAGCCGATGGAGGAAATAGCGAGGATGTCGGTGCAGCCCGCCCGCTTCAGCGCGTCGATATTGGCGCGCGCGTTGATGTCGGCTGGTGATATGCGGTGGCCGCGGCCATGGCGCGGAAGGAACACCAGGTTCACGGCACCCAGCCGCCCAAACAGCAGCGCGTCCGATGGCGCGCCCCAGGGTGAGGGGATTTCGCGCCACTCGGCCGCCTCCAGCCCGTCGATCGCGTATAGCCCGGAGCCGCCGATGATGCCGATTGTCCATTGCCCGTTCATGCCAATTCCCCGATTAAGCCCATCTATCCGCCACCGCAGGAGACCAACCGATATGCGCCCGATGATCGCCGCTTTTGCCGTTGCCAGCGCCGTGCCCGCCGCCGCTCATGCCGCGAGCCCGATCATGGGGCAATGGCTGACGCTCGACGACAAGGCGATTGTGACGATCAGCCCGTGCGGCAAGTACATGTGCGGCAACATCTCCAAGATTTTGAAGCCCCGGCCCGATGGTCGCGGCGTTGACTATAACAACCCCAACCCCGCGCTTCGCGACCGCAAGGTGCTTGGCCTGCCCGTGCTGCTCAATTTTGCCGATACCGGTAAGGACTGGCGCGGCAAAATCTACAGCCCGGAAGAAGGCAAGGAATATCGCTCGATCCTGACCCGGCTGCCCAATGGCAATCTGCAGGTGCAGGGCTGCATCCTGTTCTTCTGTCAAAAGCAGGTGTGGCACCCGGTGCGCTAGATTACGTCCATGCCGATATTGTAGCTGTGCCAGGCAAATATTGCCGCAGCCCCGCGGTGCGGCCGCCAGTTTTCGGCAATGTCGCGGCATTGTTTTTCGCTGGGGCGCGTGTCGTGGCCCATGATCCGGCCAAGCGCTATTTGCACCGCCAGGTCTCCGGCTGGCCAGATATCTTCGCGACCTTCAGCAAACAGCAGATAAATTTCGGCGGACCAGCGACCAATTCCCTTCACACAGGTGAGCGCGGCAATCGCCTCCTCGTCATCGGCCGGCAAGTGCCCCAGGTCGAGCCGCCCGCTCGTTACTTCTTCTGCCAGACTGCGCGCATAGCTCGCCTTTTGGCGTGACAGCCCGGCCTCGCGCAGGGTGTCGTCATTTGCCGCCAAGATCCTCGCCGGGTCGTCGAGCGCGCCGACCAGCCCTTCCAGCTTGGCCCAAACGCTTGCCGCTGCTTTCACGCTCACCTGCTGGCCGACAATGGTGCGCAGAAGCGTTGCATAGCCCGGCTCTCGAATGCGCGGCTCGGGGTAGCCGGCGATGGCGAGCACCCGCGCGATGCCCGGCTCGCGCGCTGCCAGCGTGTCAAGCGCTGCGGTTAGCTGGTTTGCGGTCAGGCCCATCAACAGTTTCCTTGAAATCGCCGCGCGCGCACGGCAAGGCGGCGGCAACAACGCGCCAGAAAGGTATCGCACATGCCGCAGCTTATCGTCGTGACACGCAATGGGGAAGAACGCAGCATCAACGGCGAGGCAGGGCTTTCAGTGATGGAAGTGCTGCGTGATGGCGGCGTTGACGACATTCTTGCGCTGTGTGGCGGCAATTGCAGCTGCGCGACGTGCCATGTGCATGTCGACCCCGAATTTGCGGCCAAACTGCCAAAAATGAGCGAGGACGAGAACGATCTGCTCGACTCGACGTCCGACCGCACGGAATATTCGCGGCTTTCGTGCCAGGTGGTGTTTACCGATGCGCTTGACGGCCTGAAGGTGACGGTTGCCGAAGAGGACTGATGGCCGGGCCTGAGCTCAGCTTCTTGCGGCGACGGCATAAAGTGCAATTGCGGCCGCATTCGACACGTTCAGGCTTTCCATCAGCGGCGAGATGGGCAGGCGGGCAAGCGCGTCGCAATGCTCCTCGGTGTTACGCCGCATACCCTCGCCCTCGGCGCCCAGCACCAGCGCGGTTCGGCCGCCGCCGCTGATCGCCTCGGCCAG
The DNA here is from genome assembly GCA_021732445.1 of Sphingomonas sp. Lineage (GTDB taxonomy): Bacteria > Pseudomonadota > Alphaproteobacteria > Sphingomonadales > Sphingomonadaceae > Sphingomonas. The sequence goes on from JAKFUZ010000009.1 coordinate 206,132, forward strand.
TACGATGGGTGCCTCGCCGGCAAGGCCGATCCGCCAGAATTGTGCCTCGGCAATTTCATCCAGCGCGCGCGCCAGGTTGACGACGCGCACCCAGGGCATGATTTCGAGCGCGCCCGAAGCCGCCCTGGCAACCGTGCCGGATTCGGGCGGTGAGTGCCGGTCCTGCGTGACGATGCCAAGCGCGCCAAAGGCCGCCGCCGAGCGCAGGATGGCGCCCACATTATGCGGGTCGGTCACCTGATCCAGAATGAGCAGCGGCTGCTGGTCATCGGCGCCCTGTTCCAGCAAATCGCCCAGCCACATATCCTCAAGCGGATCGACTTCGGCCACCAGCCCCTGGTGCGGCGCGTCTGACGGCACCAGCCGGGCCAGGTCCGCCACATCGGCATAGACGACCGGAATGACAGGTGGAATGTCGAGCGCTGCCATCGCCTCGCGCGTTGCCCATAATTTGCGCACCACCCGTTCAGGGTTGGCGAGCGCGGCCGTCACCGCATGCCGCCCCCAAAAGCGCGGCTTGCCGCCAACGCCGGTGCTTGGTCTGTGCCCGCGTTTTGCCATTAATCGTCCGCATTCGGATAGGCAAACGGATCGGTTACCGCAGGCCTGGTGGGCAGCGGCGGGCGCGGCAGCGCCTTGTCGGCATTGGCGGCATTCAGCAGGAAGCTGGCGAGGATCGTTGATGCCTGGCGCATGTCGTCGCCCTTCAGATGGTCAAATGTGTCGGCATTGGTATGGTGGACGCGGCTGTCATAATCGAGCGGGTCCTGAATGAACTGGAAGCCGGGCGCCCCCACTTGCTGCATGAACACATGGTCCGTGCCGCCCGTCTTCTGGATGACGACGGCTGAGGCGCCCATGGCCGCAAACGGCGCCAGCCATTCGCGAAAAATCGGCACCACGGCGGCGTTGTTTTCGGCATAGATGCCGCGCAACTTGCCCGAGCCATTGTCAATGTTGAAATAGGCCGCCAGGTCGTTGAAGCCCGGCTTTGGCGTGATCGGCCAGCGGTTTGACCAGCCGAAATAGCCCGCGATGCCGCTTTGCTTGGGGTCGCCGGCGGCACCGCGCGTGGCGAGATATTTTTCCACATAGGCCCGGCTGCCCAGCAGGCCCTGTTCTTCACCTGCCCATAATGCAAAGCGGATGGTGCGCTTGGGCCGCACGCCGCTTGTCATGAGGATACGGGCGGCTTCCATAATCATCGCCGAGCCTGCGCCATTGTCCGCCGCGCCGTCGCCTGCAACCCAGGAATCGAGGTGCGCGCCTGCCATCACATAGCCGGCCTTGGGGTCCGTGCCGGGGATTTCGGCAAAAATATTATAGGCTTGCTGGTCGCTGTCGTCGAAATGGACGAGGCTGTCGATTTCAAGCACCGGCGCGTCGCCCGATTTGGCTAGCCGGGCGAGGCGGCGATAGTCTTCCGCGGCAAGCTCAACTGCGGGCAGCGCCGGCGTATCGCCGGCGGCGAACAAATAGCCCTCGCCGTGGATCAGCTTGCCGTCGAGCCGCGACTGTTGCGCCCACGCAACGGCGCCTTCGCTCTTCAAAAATGCGTCGAGCTTTTTGGCGAAATCGAGCCGCTTGAGGCGCCGGTCTGCGACTTCGGGGTCATAACGCGGCTGCTGGAACCGGTCGAGCTTGCTGATGTCGTCGCCGGTCAATCGCTGGAAGGGGGCTTCATTAAGTTCCGAGCCGGTGGTCGGGCGGCTGACGAGCACGATCTTGCCGGCGAGCTTGCCCTTCCACGCGGCGAAATCATCGTCCTTGCTCATCGGCGCGACGATGACCTGGGCCGCCAAAGCGCCGTTGGTCGCTGGCGTCCACGCAATCGGGATGGCGGTGAGCTGCACCGGCCGGGGGCTGACCATGCGGACGCTGGAGCGGTCGATCCACCAGCCGCGCCCGAAATCAAACCCTTCCTTGCGAATATTGGCCAGCCCCCAGTCGCGGAACCTGGCCTGCGTCCATTCCTCGGCTTTGCGCATGGCCGGCGAGTTCGTCAGCCGTGGGCCGATGACGTCGGCCAGATGCTGGGCCGTGACCATGACCTGGCTGTGGTTGATGCCTTCGTCGATCAGCCGCGCGGTTGCTGCCTTGTCGGCGGATTGGGCAATCGCGGAGTCGCCAAGGCCAGGCGCAACGCAAAGGGTGGCAGCGGCAAGCAGCAACGAACGGCGCATCGGCAAAACTTCCTCTCGGTTCAACAGTTGATGACCAAAGCAATATTGTTGCGAGAGGTATTGCGTGATGCGCCGGCGCGCAAGGCGGCGTTGACAGGAGGGCTGTGGATAGGCATTGGACCGCCTCGCTTTTTGGCGCCGATATGGACAGGTGGCCGAGTGGTTAAAGGCAGCAGACTGTAAATCTGCCCGTGCAAGCGTACGCTGGTTCGAATCCAGCCCTGTCCACCAACCTTGGGGTGTTGCACCCGATATTCCAGTGCTTTGGCCGGGCTGGCGCCATATTGGCGCTTCAAGGTTGGCGTCAGGTGCGGTACGCTTGCGCCATGGCATATCCACGGCTTGCGGTGTTTACGCGCTTTCCCGAGCCGGAGCGGGCCAAGACCCGGCTGATACCCGGCATCGGCGCCGCAGCGGCGGCGGCAGTGCATCGCCGGCTGACCGAGCGCACCGTGGCAATTTTGCGGGCGGGCGCTGGCGATTGCGCGGTTGAAATCCATTATACCGGCGCTGATGCGATAGCGTTCCGGCACTGGCTGGGTGATGACGGGCTGGCTTATGTGCCGCAGCCGCCGGGTGATCTGACGGTGCGGCTGCTGGCCGCACTTGACCCGGCGCCTGTCATATTTTTCGGCGCCGACACGCCCGATTTGTCACCGGCGATCGTGCATGGAGCCGTGGCGGCACTGGCGACGCACGAGGTAGTGCTGGGCCCGGCCGAAGATGGCGGCTATTATCTGATCGGGGTTGCCGCCAGCCACAGATTTTTGTTCGCCGACATGGCGTGGAGCACGGCGACGGTGCTTGCCGAGACCCTGAACAGGCTGGCCGCGCGGGGCATCGCGCCGGCGATGCTCCCGATGCTTGCCGATTGTGACCGGCCCGAAGATCTGGCGCGCTGGCCATGGCTGATGGCCACATGCGTGTAACCATCCTCATCCCGGCGCTCAACGAGGAGCTGGCGCTTCCGGCGACGATTGCGGCACTTATGGCGCTTGATCCGCCGGCTGATGAGGTGTTGCTGGTTGATGGCGGGAGCAGCGACGCGACGGTGGCGCTGGCCCGGGCCGCGGGCCTGCGAGTGATGGTGTCGCCTCAGCGGGGGCGGGCGGTGCAGGTGAACTTCGGCGTTGAAGCGGCCCAGGGTCCCATTGTGTGTGTGCTCCATGCCGATTCGGCGCTGCCGGTGGACGGGGTTGCCCTGATCCGCGCGACCATGGCCGATGCCGGAACGGCGCTGGCCAGTTTCACGCCGCGCATCGCCGGGCCGGGCGGCACCCGGTGGGTGACGACCGCGCACAATTTGATAAAGACCTGGTACGCGCCGCTTATCCTGCGCCCGCATCTGTTTTTGCGCGGCGTGCGGTTGTTGTTTGGTGACCACGCCATGTTTTTTCGTCGTGCCGATTTTCTGGCGGTCGGCGGGTGTGATGCGCAGGTTGCGATCATGGAAGAGGCCGATTTGTGCATCAAGCTTGCACGGCTGGGGCGCACCCGCATGGTGCCGCGCTGGGTGTGGACCTCGGACCGGCGGATTGCCGCCTGGGGGCCGCTAAGGGCCAACTGGATTTTTTTCAAGATCGGCATTTTGTGGAGCTTTGGCGCCCGCGCGCGGCTTGGCACGCTCTACCCGGATGTCCGCTAGCCCTGCTTGAGGAACCCGCGCGCCATGGCATAGCCGATCATCCGGTGGAGCGCGGCTGCATCCATTGGCGGGCAGCGCCGGCCCGACAGGGTGGCCAGATTGTTGGTCGCAAAGCGCGGGGCACGAGCGAAATAGCCCATATATTGCCGCACCGCGCGGGCATAAATCCGGCGCTCGACAGGCGGCAGCGCGTCTGCATCAAATGTGGCTGGCGGCACAAAGGCGGGTGGCCGGAAATGCCGAATTTGTGCCATCGCGGCGCGGAAATCCATGATGTTGACCGGCTGGCCCGATGTGAGGTGAAAGGTCTTGCCAATTGCCCCATCCCAATGCGCCACAATGTCTGCCACGCCGCCAATCACATGGTCGATCGGCACGAAATCAATCGCTGCGTCGGGCATTGCCGGCAACGCGGACAACCGCCCTTCCGCAAGCAGGCGAAACACGGCGTAGAACGTGTCGAAACTGCGGATAGTGCCCGTCGCGTGGTCGCCCAGCACAACGCTTGGCCGCGCAATCGCGATCGGCCGGCCAGTTGCCGCGGCCGCGACGATCAGCGCTTCGGCCCGCGCCTTGGACCGTTCATAGCCGTTGGAAAACCCATAAGCCGCGTCGCGTGGCGCTTCGTCAATCGCGCCATCCTTGTCCCCGCACACATAGGCGGTGCTGATATAGAGCAGGGGCGCCGAGGGCCAGGTCGCCAGCACATGAGCTGTGCCGTTGATGTTCACGGCTTCGTGCAGCGCCCATGGTGCCTTAAAGGCCGTCAGCGCGGCGGCATGCACGACAAGGTCGATCTGCGACGCCAGCAATGCCGCAAGGCCGCGATCAAGCCCCAGCAGCGGCTCGCTGATGTCGGCGCGCATTGTCACGATCTCGCCCGGTGCCGCAGCGGCGCCCGACCACGGCATGCTCGCCAGCCGCCGACCGTCATTGGCGATCAGATCGGCATTTTGGTGGACGATCGCGAGCACGCCGTGGCCAGCCTGCACCAGCGCATCCGCCAGTGCACTGCCGAGCAGACCGGCGGCACCGGTGATGGCGACCCGCATTTTCAGCACCACCCTGGCAAGGGTGCGCGAGCACGGGCGCGTCGGGGAATGGCTGCTCTCCTTGGGGCCCCTAAGCGGTTCGGTGCGGCCCCGCCGCGCGTTACACCTTATTGCGCGGGCCTGTCGATTTCGCGCGTGTTCCAGCACGCCGCCCCTCGCCGCCGCGCCGCACGCCGCACGCCGCACCACGCCGCCGCTCGCCGCCGCTCGCCGCCGCGCCGTTCCGTTCCGCGCCGGCTTGCGCCGTCGCCCCCATTTGCCGCATGACACAGGCGGGCCGTTTCGCCACCAACCTTCAGGTGCCACATTATGAACCCCGTTTATGCGCGCCTTGGCACCACAATATTCGAGGCCATGTCTGCCCGTGCGCGCGCGGCCGGCGCGATCAATCTGGGGCAGGGCTTTCCCGATGGGCGCGGGCCCGACGATGTGCTGGCCGAGGCCGCGCGCGCGCTGTTGGGCGCCTCCAATCAATATCCGCCGATGGCCGGGCTTCCTGAACTGCGGCAAGCGGTGGCGGATCATTATGCCGCGCATCAGGGGCTGGGCCTTTGCGCTGCTGAGGTGATCGTCACCTCGGGCGCGACCGAGGCGCTCGCGGCAGCGCTGCTTGCCCTCATCTCGCCGGGCGATGAAGTGGTGATGTTTCAGCCGCTTTATGATGCGTATCTGCCGCTCGTCGAGCGGGCGGGCGGCGTGGCGCGGCTGGTGCGGCTGGAGCCGCCGGCATGGCGCGTGACCGCGCAGGCGCTGGCGCAGGTAGCTGGAAAAAACACCAGATTAGTTATCTTGAACAATCCCCTTAACCCATCCGGCACAATGATGACGCCGGCGGAGCTGGCGATCATCGCTGATTTCTGCGTATCGAGCGATGCTGTCGCCATTTGCGACGAGGTTTGGGAGCATGTCGTGTTTGATGGCCGCGCTCATGTGCCGCTGATGGCGCTGCCCGGGATGCGTGACCGCACGGTAAAGATCGGGTCGGCCGGCAAGATCTTTTCGCTCACCGGGTGGAAGGTCGGGTGGATGTGTGCGGCACCAGAGATTTCGGGCGTGCTGGCCAGGGCGCACCAGTTCCTCACCTTCACCACGCCGCCCAATCTGCAGGCGGCGGCGGCCTTTGGCCTGGGCAAGGACATGGCCTATTTCGACGGCATGCGTCGTGGTTTTGCGCGCTCGCGCGACCGGCTGGCGGCCGGGCTGACCGGGCTTGGCTATGCCGTGCTGCCAAGCGCGGCGACCTATTTCCTCAATATCGACCTGGCCGCATCCGGCATCGCCATGGGGGATGTCGCGTTTTGCGACTGGCTGGTCGACGAAGCGGGCGTGGCCGCGATTCCGGTGAGCGCTTTTTACGCTGAGGACGCGGTGACCAATGTGGTGCGGCTGTGCTTTGCCAAGGCCGACGACACGATTGATGGCGCGCTGGAGCGGATGGCGCGGCGGCCCTGACGCAAAAGGCTGCGCTACAGGCGCGCCGTGTATCAGCGGCGCGCCTTGTCGGGCCGTCCGGACGCGCGCAGCCTGCGCCTCGCGGGCGCGCTCAGATCGTCGCGCTCACGCCCTTTTCTGTAATGTACCCCGTCACCAGGCGGGCGGGGGTCACGTCAAAGGCGGGGTTTGCTGCGCTCGATTGCGTGATGCGTATCGCGCCGCCATCGCCCGTCACATGCGTGACTTCGTCAGCGGACCGTTCCTCGATCGGCACGTCGCGACCCGTGGGCGTTTGCGCGTCGAAGGTGGTTGAGGGCAGCGCGACATAGAAGGGTACGCCATTGTCGTGTGCGGCAAGCGCTTTCAGATAGGTGCCGATCTTGTTGCAGACATCGCCGTTCGCCGCGACCCGGTCCGTCCCGACGATGACCATGTCAACCTGTCCGTTCATCATCAGATGCCCGCCGGCATTGTCGACGACAACGGTGTGCGGCACGCCGTGGCTTGCAAGCTCAAACGCGGTCAGCAGCGCGCCCTGGTTGCGCGGCCGGGTCTCATCGACCCAGACATGCACCGGGATGCCGGCGTCATGTGCCATGTAGATGGGCGCGGTGGCGGTGCCATAATCGACCGTTGCCAGCCAGCCCGCGTTACAATGGGTGAGGATGTTGAGCGCGCGGCCGGGGTTTTGGTCGTGCAGTTTGCGCACGATGGCCAGGCCGTGGCGGCCGATGGCCCGGCTCATCGCATCGTCATCATCGGTGATCTGGTCGGCCCGCGAAAAAGCGGCGGCGGCGCGATCGCTCACTGGAAGCGGGCGAATGTGCGCTGCCACATCGTCAAGCGCCCAGCGCAGGTTGACGGCGGTCGGCCGCGCGGCCAGCAGCAGGGCGTGCCCGGCCGCCAGCCCGGCATCGGACGGATCGGCGGCGAGCGCGAGCGCAAGGCCATAGGCAGCGGTTGCGCCGATCAGCGGTGCGCCGCGCGTCCACATCTCGCGAATCGCGCGTTCCGCGGTCGCCACATCGCGCAACTCTACCCAGGTGGTCTCCCAGGGCAGGGTCCGCTGATCGAGAATACGCGCGCCTTTGCCATCGGCCGTGCGCATGATCGAGCGGGTGTGCACGCCGTTCAGCTTCACCGGGTAATGTCCTCGAAAGTGTGAATGTCCGCCGGGCCGCCGCTCCTGTCGATGAGCAGCGCCGGCATTCCGGCGGCTTTGGCCGCGTCGGTTTCTGCCGCCACGTCTGACAGGAACAGAATGTCGGCGACGGGCAGGCCAATCGCGCCGGCAATTGCACCATAGCTTTCAGGCGCGCGCTTGGGGCCGGTTATGGTATCGAAATAGCCCGACAGCAGCGGTGTCAGATCGCCCGCCTCGCTGTGCCTGAAGATCAGCTTTTGCGCGGCAACCGAGCCCGACGAAAAAATGTATAGCGCGCGCCCCTGCCGGTGCCAGCGGCGCAGGGCAGCGACCGCGTCGGCATAGACATGCCCCTTAAAGGCGCCAGAGGTAAAGCCGCCTTCCCAGATCATCCCCTGCAGCGTCTTGAGCGGGGTGATCTTTTTGTCCGCGTCGATCCAGCCCCGCAACGTAACAATGGGGTCGCCGGGCGTGATGGCCTGCACCTCAGCCAATATGGGCGCAACCTCGTCCGGGTGCGCCGCGCAATAATCGGCCAGCCGCGCCCTGGCATAGGGGAACAGCACGTCCGCCACGAATGACAGCGACGAGGTAGTGCCCTCGATGTCGGTCAGAATTGCCTTGGGCGTCACGTCAGGCCAATGGCGGGTGGCGCCGCCGATTCGAGGCGCGGGAAACGTTCGGCAATCGGGTCGCCAGTGAAGGTCGCGACCCATCCATCGGGGTTCTGGAACAGGCGGATCACGGTAAAATGCGGCGCGGCGCCCATGTCGAACCAGTGCTTCATGCCCGCCGGGACCGACATCAGGTCGCCGCGCGTGCACAGCGCGTTGAACACCTGGCCGCCATGGTGCAGCGTGAACAGCCCCTCGCCATCGACGAAGAAGCGCACTTCGTCTTCGGCATGGGTATGTTCCGACAGGAACTTTGTGCGCAGGGTCGCGCGCTCCGGGTGGTCGGGCGCGACGGCCATGACATCCACGCTGCGATAGCCACCTTTGGCCTTCAGCGCGGCGATTTCTGCGGCATAGGCAGTAAGCACGTCGTCGGGGGTGCCGACGTCGCGCGTTTCCCACCGCTCGAACGTCACGCCAATGCGGCCGAGCGCTTCGGCAATGACCGTGCGGTCGCCTGTTTCCAGAACCGGGGCCGCTCCGTCGGCGTCGTTGAAAATCTGCAAATGGCTCATCAGCGGGCCCTTTCCCTGAAAGCAAGCTCGGCGCGTTCGGCCGCGATCATCCATTCGACGCCTTCGACAACACGCTCGGCCTCGGCCATGTCAACGCCCCAGCCATATAGCCCGTGCCCGCGAATGAGATAGGCAGGCGGCGGCGATGGTGCCGCCATCCAGGGTTGCAGGTCGGCCAGAATATCGGCCATGTCCTGGCTGTTGTCGACAATCGGCAGGTCGAAATAGGCGGCGTGCGTTGTAAAGCCCGGCAGCACTTTTAGCATTTCATGGCCTGCCAGCCGGTAATGCGTAACATCGGGATAGGCCCGGCTCATGCCCACCGCGTCGGGCGAATGGCTGTGGAGCACCGCGTTTACTTCCGCGAAACGTTCATAAAGCGCCATGTGCAGCGCGGTTTCGGCTGAAGGCCGTTTGCCGTCAAGCGCCTTGCCCGCCGCATCGACGGTCATCACGCCGTCGTCGGTCAACCGCCCCTTGTGCCAGCCCGACACGGTAATCGCGACACGGCCGTCGGCCAGCCGCATCGAATAATTGCCCGCCGTTGCCGGCGCCCAGCCCTTGCTGTCGAGCCAGCGCCCCGCCGCGACAATGGCGCCGCGCGCCTCGATGAGCGTGGTTGCAGGCATTCAGGCTCCGTTATTGGCCGCAAATCGGTGGCGGGCGCAAACCGGGTGGAGCGGGTAACGGGAATCGAACCCGTGTATTCAGCTTGGAAGGCTGCTGTACTACCATTGTACTATACCCGCGCGGCCCCGGTCGCCCTGCGTCATCGGCGGTGCCACAAGTCGCGCGCGCCCGTCAACCACCGCGCACGCAACCGGCGGCCCGGTGCGCGCTGGTGCGCGCGCAAATGTGCCTGATGAGGCGCATTCCGAACGCCAACCGCACCAATATTGAACCCCATCGCCGCCAAAATCAGCTATGCGGGCGACAATAATCACTTTTGCAGGGTGGATGTAACCATAATCGCCGGGGAACCGGAATGGACAGCAACCAGCCTGAAAATTTGGAGACGCCCAGTGAAGTTATTCAAGGAAAGGCTGTTCGGCCTGGTGGCTGCGGCCCTGATGGGGTTGCTGGTGATGGCCGCCGGCACGGCGACGGCGGCACCCAAGGCCGCGCTGCTGGTGCGCTGGCAAAAGAGCGGCGCCGGGGCAACGGTCGATTATGGCCGGTGGAACAGTTTTTTGAAGCGTTACGGCAGCCGCACGGCAGATGGCCGCACCAACATTGCCTATGGCAAGCTGACAGCGGCCGACAAAACCGCATTTTATGGCATTGTCGATCAGCTTGAGGCGGTCAATGTCGATCAGCTGACCAAGCAGCAGCAGCTGGCCTACTGGATCAATCTTTACAATGCCGCGACGGTCGAAGTGGTGCTGCGCGCCTATCCGGTCAGTTCCATTCTCTACATTCGTGACGGCTTGCTGCCAAGCGGCCCATGGGACCGCAAGGTGCTGCGCGTGAAGGGCGAGCAGCTCAGCCTGAACAATATCGAGCACGGCATCTTGCGCCCGATTTTCAAGGATCCGCGGGTGCATTTCGCGGTCAACTGCGCGTCGTTCGGCTGCCCCAACCTCGCGCTTGAGGCTTATGAGCCGGCGACGCTTGGGGCGCAGCTAGATGCCGGTGCGCGCGGCTATGTCAACGATCCGCGCGGGCTCGCCGTGAAGGGCAATGCGCTGGTCGCTTCGCGGATATTTGATTGGTATGGTGTTGATTTTGGAGGCCCCTCCGGCGTTCTCGCCTTTGCCCGCCGCTTTGCGACACCGCAAACCGCGCGCTTGCTGGCTGGCCGAACGAAAATTGACAGCTATGATTATGACTGGTCGCTAAACGACGCCAAATGATCGCACCGGCGGCGTCGCGGCGGCGCGACTGGGCCGGTGTCAATGCACTAACAAGGGGGCGACATGCTGAAACGATTTGGGCCGCTGATGGTGCTGGTGGTGCTCGGGGTTACCTTTTTTGCGCTTGGGCTGCAAAAATATGTGACGCTGGATGCCTTGCGCGACAACCGCCAGTTTCTGGTTGATTTCGTTGCTGCCAACCCGCTTGTCTCGGCGGGCGCGCTGATCGCGATTTATGCCGGGCTGGTCGCGATTTCGTTTCCCGGCGCGAGCCTGCTGACGATTGCCTCGGGTTTGCTGTTCGGCACGGTGCTGGGCGGCAGCCTGGTGGTTTTGGGTGCGACCATCGGCGCGACGATCGTGTTCCAGATCGCCAAAAATGCCTCGGGCGATGATTTGCGCAAGCGCATCGGGTCGTGGGGCGAAAAGCTGGCCGACGGCTTCGCCAAAAACGCGTTCAGCTATCTTATGCTGTTGCGCCTGCTGCCGGTGGCGCCCTTCTGGCTGGTCAACATCGTGCCTGCGCTGTTCGGCGTGAAGCTGCGGGACTATGTGCTGGCGACCGCGCTTGGCATCGTCCCCGGCACCTTTGTCTATGCCTCGATTGGTGCCGGCGCAGGCGCGGTGCTGGCGGCGGGCAGGGAGCTGAACCTCAAGGGCGCGCTGTTGCAGCCGGCTGTGATTGGCCCCATTGTTGGCCTTGCCGCGCTGTCGCTAATTCCCATTTTGTACAAGCGCTTTGCAAAAGGGCCTGTCGCATGAGCGAGACGTTTGACCTGTGCGTGCTGGGCGCTGGCTCGGGTGGCCTCTCCGTCGCGGCGGGGGCAGCGCAGCTTGGCCTGTCGGTCGCGCTGCTGGAACCGGGCGAGATGGGGGGCGACTGCCTCAATTCGGGCTGTGTTCCGTCAAAGGCGCTGCTGGCCGCCGCCAAGGCCGCGCATAGCGGCGCGGCGGCAGCGAAATTCGGTATCAATTATGCTGCACCAACGATTGATTTTGGCGCAGTGAAGGACCATGTCCGCGGGGTGATCGACACGATTGCCCCGGTCGACAGCCAGGAGCGGTTTGAAGGGCTGGGCTGCACGGTGATCCGCGCGGCGGGCAGGTTCGTGTCGCGCGACACGGCCGAGGCAGGCGGGCGCCAGATCAAGGCGCGACGCTTTGTTATCGCGACCGGCAGCCGCGCGAGCGTGCCGCCGGTGCCAGGGCTGGCAGACACGCCCTATTTCACCAACGAAACAATTTTCGGTCTGCGCGAGGCGCCAGCGCACCTTCTCATTATTGGCGGCGGCGCGATTGGTTGCGAAATGGCACAAGCCCACCGGCGGCTGGGCTGCGCGGTGACGATCGTCGACCTGGGCCCCATTTTGCCGCGCGATGATGCCGATCTTGTCGAGGTGGTGCGCGCGGCCCTGACCAGCGACGGGGTGACGCTGATCGAGCGCACCGGCATCGAGCGGGTGGAGCATGCAGGCGGCGCGGTGCGGCTGGTGCTGGATGGCGGGCGCGTGGTCGAAGGATCGCACCTGCTCGTCGCCGCCGGCCGCTCGCCAACGGTTGACGGGCTGGGGCTTGCGGAAGCCGGCGTCGATTTTACGCGCAAGGGCATCAAGGTCGATGCCCGCCGGCGCACGACCAACAAGCGCATCTTTGCGATTGGAGATTGCCGAGAGGGGCCGCAATTTACGCACGCGGCGGGGTATGAAGCGGGCATCGTCATCCAGAACATTTGCTTTCGCCTGCCCGCCAAGGCAAATTTTGCGGCACTCCCATGGGTTACCTTCACTGACCCTGAACTGGCACAGGTCGGCCTGACCGAGGCAGCCGCGCGCAAGGCCGGCGGCGATGTGCGTGTGCTGCACTGGTCCTATGCCGAAAATGACCGCGCCCAGGCCGAGAAGCGTACCGAAGGCCGGTTGAAAATCATACTCGTTGGCGGCAAGGTAGCAGGCGCGTCGATCGTCGGGATCGGTGCCGGCGACCTTATCCAGACGTGGAGCATCATGATGGCGGCCAAGCTGTCGCTGCGCAGCCTCACGGGCATTATTTCACCCTACCCAACCTATGCCGAAGTCAACAAGCGCGTTGCCAGCTCGGCCTATACCGCAAGTTTGTTCAGCGACCGGACCCGCAAGGTCGTCCGCTTCCTGAAGCGGTTTGGCTAAGCGCCGGGCCGGATTTTTTTAGAGGAGATTCAGAGTGTTCAGTTTTCGAAACAGTGCCGCCGTGGCGGGTTTTGCCGTGGCCGCGACGCTGGTGGCAGTGCCGGCGCACGCGCAGCTTGCCGGCCTTAAGGTAACGGTGGTTGATGCCGCCAGCGGCGCGCCGGTCACCGATGCCGATGTTGTGGTGAGCAACGCCGCCATCGGCTATGACCGCACGCTGCGCACCGACGCGCAAGGGCAGATATTTGTCGAAGGCCTGTCCACATCGGGAACCTATACCGTCAGGCTGGCCGGCGACGGTGCCGCAGGCGGTGCCGCGCAGCTTGCGTTGCGCTCCAATTACACACAGTCGGTGACGCTGCGGCGCACCGACGCTGCCGACACCATCGTTGTCACCGGCTCGCGCGTGACATCTGGCCTCAACACAGTGAATGCCGAAGTATCGGCCACTTTGTCGGGCAAGGAGCTGAGCGATTTGCCGATTGAGGGGCGCGATGTCGTATCCGCGCTCATCCGCCTGCCCAATGTCGTGCCGTCCACCGGCTTTTTCAACGAAGCGCCGACGGTGTCGATCAATGGCGCAAACGGACTGTTCACCAATTACCTGATCGACGGCCTCGACAATAACGAAAATTTCCTGGGCGGGCAGAAATTTGCGACACCGCTCAGCGCCGCCGCCGACGTGACCGTGCTGGCCAATAATTTTTCCGCCGAGTTCGGCCGCACCGCCAACGGCGTCGTCAACATTACGTCAAAGGGTGGGGGCAATGACCTGAAAGGCGAAGGCTATGTGCTGTATCGCCCCGGCCGGCCTATCGATTCGGCCTCGCCCTTTGCCCGGCGCGACCTGAGCGGCAACCCGGTGGGCGACAGTTTCAGCCGGGTGCAGGCCGGTGGCTCGATTGGCGGCGCCATTGCCCGCGACCGGACGTTCTTTTATGCAGCCCTCGAATATACTCGTGACCGCAACGACAATGTCGTGGATTCGCCTGCGCTGCGCATCATCGGCAATGCGCGCGGCATCAATGAATTTTATCTCGGGTCGCTGCGCATCGACCACAAGCTGACCGACGCCTGGAACCTCAGTTTCCGCTTCAACAAGGGAAATATCACGATTGAGCGCCCGGGCGGCAGCCTTGGCGGGGGCAGCGTCAACTTTCCCTCGGCCGGGTCGTTTGAAGACCGCAAATCGACGCTTGCGGCGTTCACCGCGGTATATTCAGGAGACAGGCTCACCTATCAGGGCAGTTTCCAGTTCAGCCGGTTTGACTGGAATTTCGGGCGCCCGCGCGCCGGCGGGCCGCAAGTGACCGCGCTTGGGCCAAATGGCCTGCCGGTCGCAACCGTGGGTGACCCGGGCTTTGTGTTCGACGAGATTGAGAACACCTATCAAACCCAGCACAAGCTGACGCTCGATCTTGGCGCGCACCGGCTCAAGCTGGGCGGCGAATTGCTGGTGAGCGATTTCAGCCTGGCCGGCGGGGGCAATGTGAACGGCAATTTCACCGTGCGGCTGACACAGGCACAGCTCGCCGCGCTCACCCCTCGCGGTCTGGCGCTTAGCGCCAACGACATTTTGTCGCTCAACCCGGTGGTGGCGGGTTACGGCGTCGAGATTCGCCCGGCGACCTTTGGCACAACGCAGTCACAGGTCAATTTCTATGTCGAGGATGCCTGGCAGCTTGCCTCCAACCTGACGGCGACGCTTGGTCTGCGCTGGGACTATGATTCGCTGACCAAACAGGGCGGCACCAGCGGCGACTATAATAATTTCGCGCCGCGCCTGGCGGTCAACTACCAGCCCGACAACAAATCTGCGCTGCGCTTTGGCGCGGGGCTATATTATGATAAGATTCCCTACGCCATCGTATCGGATGCGTTGCAGCGCAGCACCACCAGCGGCGCCTTTGTCGGGCAGGTCAACCGGCTGGTGCAGCTCGGCATATTGCCATCGACGACGAATGTCGGCGCGGTCATTTTCAACGGTAATCTTACCGTGAACCCGGCCTGTACGACGGTTGCGGCCTGCCCGCCAGCTTCATCGGTGGCAGGGCTTCGCGCGACGACGTCGAGCGATGAAATCCGCATCCGCAACCCCAATGGCTATCGCAACCCGTTCAGCCTGCAACTGACGGCGGGGTATCAGCGAGAGCTGGGGCGCGGAATAACCGCCAAACTCGATTTGATTTATAACCGTTCCTATAATCTGGTGCGCCTGCGCGATTTGAATGCCGCCGCCGCCTTTACCCCCAACGCGGCAGCACTCACTGCGGCCAACATCGCAGCGCTGCGCGCGGCACCAGACAACGCCGCCCGGCTGGCGCTTGCGCAAAGCCTTGGCCTGGTGCGGTCGCAAGCGGCAGCCGACGCGACGCGCCCCGTGGCACCTGTTGCAGGCGGCGCGCGGCAAATCACCGTGTCGGAAACGGCGGGGCAATCGCAATATGGCGCGCTCAACTTTCAACTCATCAAGGACAGGGGCAGCGACTGGTTTGCCGGCCGCCTCAGCTACACGCTGTCGCGGCTGACCAACGACACCGACGACATTAATTTCCGCGCCTCCAACGGCAATGATTTTGCGGGCGAGCAGGGCGTGTCGGTCAATGATCGGCGCCATGTGCTTGTCGCGACGGCCTATCTGTTCCCGCTCGAAGGGCTGACCTTTACGGCGACCGGGCTGTTCCAGTCGGGCCAGCCGGTCAATCTGGTGCCGGACGCGAGCCTGTTCGGCACGCAGGATTTGAACGGGAGCGGCTTTTCCTTCGGGCAGCAATATGTCGGCAATGCCAATCGCTTTCCGGGCGAGGGTCGCAACTCGGGGCGCCTGCCCTGGTCAACCACGGTCGATCTGGGCTTGCGTTACAAGCTGCCGGTGCTCAACAAGGGGCTGACCCTCTCGGTGGATGTGTTCAACCTGTTCAACACTAACAATCTGTCGGGCTTTGCCAACGCGGCGACGACGTCAAACCAGGTGCAGTTTGGCGGCGGTGCCCCGTTCCAGCAGCGCAATGCCGGGCCGCCGCGCCAGTTTCAGTTTGGCGCGAGCTGGGCGTTTTGAGGCGTTTTTTGCTTGGGGCGCGGCGCTGATGGATTGGGGGCTGCTCCCCAATCTGCGCAGCCTTGTCGGGATGCTGGTCATCATGGCGATTGCCGCGGCGTTCAGCGAGCGGCGCGGCGTGCTGCCGCCGTGGCGCTGGGTGGCGGGCGCGGTGGCGCTGCAATTCGGGCTGGGGCTGCTGCTGGTCAAGGCGCCGCCGGTCTGGGCGGCGCTGAGCGCTGCCAATGGCGGGCTGGCGGTGCTGCAATCAGCGACCGACAAGGGTGCGCGGTACATGTTCGGCTATCTGGCGGGCGGCGAGCTGCCTTTTGCGGTGAGGCCCGGCGCGCCGCCGCCGCTCATCATTGCCTTTCAGATTTTGCCGCTGGTCATCGTCACGTCGGCGCTTGCCTCGCTGCTATGGCATTGGGGGGTGCTAAGGCGGCTGGCGCAGGCGCTTGGCTGGATGCTGGAGAAGACGCTGGGGGTGGGCGGTGCCGTGGCGCTCAACGCCGGCGGCAATGTGTTTCTGGGTGTGGTCGAGGCGCCGCTGATCGTTCGCGCTTACCTTATTCACATGACCCGTGCAGAGATTTTCGCGGTGATGGCACTTGGCATGTCGACGGTGTCGGGCGTGGTGCTGGTGCTTTATTCGCAAACGCTTGGCCATGTTGTCGACAATGCCTTTGGGCATATCATCACCGCGTCGATGATTTCGCTTCCCGCGACACTGCTCATCGCGCGGCTAATGGTGCCGGGGGACGGTGCGACGCCGGCTGACCGCACCGATGAGGATCTGAAATTCGACAACAGCATCGACGCGTTGCTGCGCGGCACGATGGACGGGTTGCAATTGTTCCTGGCGATCATCGCCGTGCTTATCGTCGTGTTCGCGCTGGTCGCGCTGATGGATGATGTGCTGGGCCTGTTGCCGCACATCGCCGGCGCACCGCTCAGCTTGCAGCGCGTGCTTGGCTGGGTCTTCGCGCCGCTGATGTGGCTGCTCGGCATCCCCTGGGGAGAAGCGGTGACGGCGGGCTCGCTGATGGGCACCAAGGCAATCCTCAACGAATATGTTGCCTACCAGCAAATGGCCGTGCTTGGCCCGGATGCGTTGTCGGGGCGGGGCAAGATCATTACGGTTTATGCATTGTGCGGCTTTGCCAATCTGGCAAGCATCGGGCTTGGTGTCTCGACGCTGGCGACATTGTGCCCGGCGCGCCGTGCCGAATTCGCCGGCCTTGGTTTCAAATCGTGGATCGCCGGCAATTTGGCGACGGCAATGGTCGGCGCGGTTATTGGGGTACTCACGCTTTCCGGCTGATGCTGATATGGGACGGAGGATGTTTGACACTTTGCTCCGCCCCGTCATCGATCCACCGCTCAACGCTGTAGCCCGCGCGCTGGCGCGAACCGGGGTTTCGGCCAATGCCGTGACCGTGTTTGGTGGGGCGGCCGGCCTGGCGGCTGGGGCGGCGGTGGCGGCCGGGCAATTTGCGGTGGCCGTGGCGCTGATTGCGCTCAGCCGGCTGGCCGACGGGCTTGACGGGCCACTTGCGCGCCAGACCGGCAGCACCGATTTTGGCGGATATCTCGATGTAATCGCCGACTATGTTTTTTACGCCGCGGTGCCGCTCGGGTTTGCGGTTGCGCGGCCCGAATGGGCGCTGCCGGCGGCATGTTTGCTCGGCGGGTTCCTGATGGCGTCAACGAGTTTTCTTGGCTTTGCAACACTGGCCGCCAAACGCGGGTTGCAAACCGAGGCGCAGGGCAAAAAGAGCTTTTTCTATCTCGGCGGGCTGGCGGAAGGGGCGGAAACAATCGCCGTGCTTGCCCTGGCGGCGCTGGTGCCGGCCTGGTTTCCTGCCTTGGCTTATGGTTATGCCGGGGTGTGTGCGCTGACGGTGGTTGGCCGGGTGGCGGCGGCCAAACGGCTGCTGGGCGCGCCGGCGTGATCGACGCGGGCGGTCGGGCTGCGGTTTTTCTGGCGCTGCTGCTGGGGCTGGCGCTGATCGAGCGGCTGGCCCCGGCGAGGCGATGGCGCGCGCATGGCCCGGCGCGCTGGGTGTCGCACGGCGCGCTCGGGGCATTGGCGGTCGGGGTGCCGGCCGCTATTGGCTGGGTCGCGCGGCCACTTGTCGGCATTGGCGCGGCGATATGGGCAGAGCGCGCCGCATTCGGGCTGTTCCACTGGATCAGCCTGCCGCCCTGGCTGGCGGGCGTGGCGGCGATTGTCGCGATGGATTGTGCCGTTTATATTCAGCACCGCGCGATGCACGTGTCGCCCTTGCTCTGGCGGCTGCACAACACGCACCACCACGACCATGATCTTGACGTGACAAGCGCGCTGCGCTTTCACCCGGCCGAGATTTTCGTGTCGACGCTCTACAAGGCCGCCATCATCGCGCTGCTGGGCGTGCCGGTTGCGGCGGCTGTTGCCTATGAGCTGCTGCTGTCGTCGATGGCGCTGTTCAACCATGCCAATATCGCGCTGCCGCCGCGTATCGAACGCTGGGCGCGGCGGGTGATCGTGACGCCGTCGATGCATGTGCGGCACCATTCCATGGTGCAAAGCGAGCATGACAGCAATTTCGGCAATTTCCTTAGCGTGTGGGATCAGATGCTGGGCACCTGGCACGCCGAGCGGCCCGGCAGGGCCGATTTTCCTATCGGCCTTGCCGACACGCAGGCGCGCAACGTCGACCGGCTAGGCTGGCTGCTGGCGCTCCCCTGGCGCTGACGGATCAGTGACGGGCAGGGGCAACGGTGCCGCCGGGCGGATCGCCTCCAGCGCAATTGTGCCCAGAATGTACCAGGCGGCCAGCGCCACCCCGCGCACCGTGCCCGACACTTTTGAGCGGCCCGCGATCCGCCGGCGATAATCAACCGCCACATCGATTGTCCGCAGCCCCATGCGGTGCGCGCGGATTTGCATTTCAACCGTCCAGCCATAGGTCATCGCCTGCAGGTCGAGCGCCAGCAACGCTTCACGCCGGATCGCGCGGAACGGCCCCAGGTCAGTGTACTGCGCGCGCCACAGCCACCGCATCAGCACACAGGCCAGCGCATTGCCCCAGCGTTGCTGTGGCGACAGCGCGCCTGTCTCCCGCACGCCGAGCACCCGGCTGCCGATAACCATGTCGGCAGCGCCTGTCGCAACCGGATCAACCACGCGCGCCGCAAGCGCGGGCCGGTCGCTGCCATCGCCGTCCAGAAATAGCAGCACATCGGCCTCTGTCGCATAGGCGCCGGTCAGGCACGCGCGCCCATAGCCGCGCACCGGCTCTGCCACCACCCGGGCGCCGCAACGCCGCGCAACTTCTGCCGTGCCGTCGGTCGAGCCATTGTCGACGACGATCACCTCGTCGATCCAGCCGGGCAGCTCGGGGAGCATGGCGCCGAGCGACGCGGCTTCGTTAAGCGCCGGGATGATGACGGCGATGCGCCGGTCAGCGCGCATGGGCGGTCCTCGGCTTGATGCCTTCCACGAGCACCGCGCCCCAGGCCGGGGCAAATCCGCCGATTGGCGCCACAAGCCGCGCGGCCATGCCGTCCATCACCGGCGCTTGCGCAAAACGGGCATAATATGCGCCAACGCAGCCGATCAGCAGCCCGGCCGGCAGGCTCGGCGCCAGCACGAAGAACGGCACGATCCAACTGCCATACCAGCTATAGCCGGTGGGGCTCAGCAGCAGGAGCAGCAACGCGGTGTCGCGCCATGCGCCAATCGTTGCAAGCGGTGTGGCCGATGCCGCGGTCCGGCCCCAGCGCAGCGCCATCAGCGTCACCATCAGCGCAACCAGAAGGCGCGCGAACCGGGCGGCATCCGCTTCTGCAAAAACCACTCCCACAGCGGACAGGATCAGCGGAAAGACGAGACTGTTGCGCACCCATCCATCGGCATAGGCGACAAGCCCGCTAGTGGCGGGGTCAAGGCTGAGCAGCATCGGCGCCAGGAAGGCCGCGGCGCCACCCCCGGCAATCGCCGCGAGCACCAGCCGCTCGCCCCAGCGCTGTGCCCGCCAAACCAGCGCGACGGCGAGTAACAAGGGCCACAGCTTCACCCCCGCCGCCACACCAATCATTAAGGCTGCAACCCGCAGCCGCCCGGCCAGCATCGCCCAGCACAGCCCGGCCAGCGCGGGCATCAGCAGCGCATCCATATGCGCGCCATTGGCAAATTCTTTCAGGATGAGCGGGCACAGCCAATAGGCCAGCGCCCAGTGGCGCGGCCGCCCGGCGGCGCTCAGCGCCCCGGCCAGCAGCACGAGAGTTACCGATTCCGCCGCCAGCACCACAAGCTTCCAGCCGATCAGCGACCACGGGCTAATCAGATGCGCGGCGGCAAAGCCGAGCTGTGCGAGGGGCGGGTAGATCGTGGTAACGCTTGGGTAGCTCACTCGCTCAAGCGCCCCGCCACTTGCGGCACCGAGCAGCGCCTGCGCCGATAGCGGGCGCGGGGCACTGTGCGTTACATTGGGCAGCAGCGGGCGCGTCTCCACCAGCACCGACAATGGCGAGCGGGCATAGGGATTGATGCCGTGCGCCGTGGTGCCCCCGTCCCAAAGATAGCGGGCATAATCATCTTCATAAAGCGGCGGGCTGGCCAATAACAGCAGCCGGGCGACCAGACCCACAAGGACCAGCCCTGCGATTATGACGCGCGACGGCACCGGGCGACTGAACCGGTAGCAGGCGGCCAGCCAGACGAGACCCGCGACCGGCAGCAACACCGCCAGCGCACCGGCGCGCCACGCGCCGTCGTTAAGCGACAGGCCGAGCAGCGCTGCGGCCAAGCACAATACGAATATGCCCGCCGATCCGGCGCCCCGCGCGGTCATGATGCCGGGCGCGTGTAGCGCGTTACGAGCCGTGCCCGCCGCCGCCGCCGGCCGAGCCGCCCGGCTGCGAATATTCCCGTTGCTGGGCCTGCGCCACGCCATCAGACCGGGGCACGAAATCATTCAGCGCCCAGTTGAAATCACCCGCTTCGACATGCGTTGCAACGGCGAGCCTGGCGGCGAGCTTGGGATCGGCAAACTGCTTTAGATGAGCAAGGATCTTGGCATCTTCGCCGTCAAAAAATTGCCGGTTGAGTGTGTAGACCGGGGACACGAAGGCGACGTCCCCCTTTACATTCACCACGCCCCTGAGGTTGACATACTGGCGGGCGGCGGCGCTCAGCTCAGCGTCAACATTGCGCCCGGTAAACGCCGCTTTTTGAATCGATGGGCCGCTTTTGGCGGGCAAAACAAGCGCGGCCAGCACCCTCGGATCCTTGAAATTCACGCCGATGATGTTCGTGCGCAGGTCGTTCAGGCTGAAATCGACCCCGCTGACGTGCAGCGACGTCGCATTCCAGGCATCGCCATTTACAAGGTTATCGCCGGCACGCACGGGGTAAGCGACGGTTGTCGCGCGAATAGCCTCTGCATTGTGGAGGTTGATCCACAATGCAAGCTGCTCCTGGCGATTGAGGTGCTCGGGGCGAATGGTTTGCAGATTGTTGACATAGGCGCCCAGAAAATCGAGCCCGGCATCTTTGATGACGCGATAGGCAACCGCCGTTCGGCTGCCCTCAAACGCCACGAGCTGGCTCACGAACTTGCCCCAGATTTCATAATTCACATGATCGGTGCTGGCCTCGTTCGATTTCGAAAAAATGGCAAAGGCTGGCCGGGCGGTCACCACAACATCGGGTAACGACGCGCCAGGCGTCGCATTTTGTGCAATTGCGATCGTCCGAGTGCCCGCCAGCCCCACAAAAGCGGCCGCGCCCAGCGCCGCCGCGCCAATTGCTGCGCGCCTGCGATGCGCAAAGAAACCTGTCTTTCGTGCAGTCATGCCAATCACTCCCTATGCCATTGATGCGATTGATCGGCGCGCAATGCGGCCCGTAACATCTTGTACGAAGCCGGGGGCGACTTGGTTACAGAACCAGACGGGGCGTGCATGGTCGGGCGCCTGCGCGGTGTCGGCAACCAGCAATTGTGGTGCCAGGGCATCGGATTGAGCGATCCAGGCGCGCCCGAAAAAGCCGCCCAGCCCCGGCCAGCGATAGGCACAACCCACCGCAAGCGTATCAAACGGCATGAAAAAATCCACACGCCACAGCCGGGCCCACAGCGCCAGCCAGTCGCTTGCCGGCTTGTGGAGGCACATGCTTGCTGCCCCGGCAATGCCCAATTGTGCCACATCGGCCGCGGTAAAACGCAGTTGTGACGAGCCGGCCCAGGGCGCCAGCAACAACGGCACCTCAGTTGCAAGCACGGTTGCGGCGCTGCGCGGGTCTTTTTCGAAATTGAGGTCGGGAAACGCGCTCTCCTGATCGGCCGAAAGCCGGAACACCTCGCCGGGCACGCGGCCAGCCACCCAGATTATCTGGGCGATATGCGGCGCAATATCGGGTGCCGACGAAAGCGCGGCGGCGATGTTGGTGATAGGGCCAAGCACGAGCAACGTGAGCCCGGCCGGCGGCGCGGCGCGCGCGGCGGCGATGATGGCGCGGGAAGCGGCGGTGTCGGGCGCGTCGTCCGGGCGGCCGGCGCCGCGTGCGACCGCCATTGCAGCAGGGCCAAACGCCGCGACCATCGCTGTGGCCGAAGCGTGGCAGGTGTCGATATCGCCATTGCCGAACACGCTGCTCACGCCAACCACGTGAAGCTCTGGCGACCCAAATGCCTGCGCGAGCGCCAGCCCGTCATCCACCTCAAGCCCGCCGGGCAGCACGGTCGGGTCGGTGTCAATCCACACGCGGGTTGGCGGCCTCATGCGCGCAGCATCGCGCGGGCAACGTCCAGCAAGACGCCGCGGGCCGCGGCGTCGGCACGAAGCGGCAATTGCGCGACACCGCGAAGCCGCCGCCAGATTTCCACCCCGGCAAAACGCGTGAGCAAGGCCAGATCAAGCGCGCCGCCGCCTGCTGCATGATAGCGCGCGGCGAGCATCTGCGGCGTCGAGGCGGGGCCGCCTGCCATGACCAGATGGGCCGCCATCACGCCAGCATCGAACTCGGGCGGGCCGACGAGGCAGAATTCGGGATCGATGATGCACAGGCCGCGCGCGCTTTTCACCCACGCGCCGGGAAAGTAATCGCCGTGGAGCGGCACGCCAGAGCCCGCCAGATAGCGCTTGCCAAGCACCGCGGCGACGCCGGCAAGCCCAGCATCGCCACCCCCGGACAAAAAGGGCTGCTCGAAGATGTAGTGATGGTTCAGCGCCAGCATTTCGGCGTTGGGGGGCATCGCCGCTGCCCCCTCGTGCAGTCCGTGGAGCGCGACCAGATAGGCCATCAGCCGGTCAAAATCGGTTTCGCCCAGCATATCGCCGGCATACAGGCTGGTTGCGTCCCCGGCGGTGCCCAGATCCTCCAGCAGCAGCGCGTGCCATGCCGGATCATCGGCCAGCAACGCCGGGCCAAAGGCTGATAGCGCCGGCACCTTGCGCATCAGGCGGTAATAAGCGGCCTCGACTAGCGACCGCCCGACAGGGGCGGCGATGTCGGGGTATTTTTCCACCCAGGGCCGGGCCTGCTTCAAAATGGCGGTGCGTGCGCCGCTGGTAACCCGCAACACCAGGTTGAGGTTGCCGTCGCCCGTGCGTTCCACGCCCGTCAGCGCGGCGTCGTCGCCCAGCCAGCCGAGCCGCCGGAGCACATGCGCGATTAACTCATGGTCGGCGGGGGTGAGCCAGGCGGGGGCCGGCTGACCGGCTATTGGCGAGCCGGAGGCGGGTAGGGCGCTGGCGTGCATTGGGGGGAGGAAATTCCTGCTTGGGCGATGGGAATGGGCAGGATGGCAAAGCATGGTCCGCCGCGCAACCGCCGTTGATCGCCCGCATGGCGCCGGCGTTGCGTCGGGGCGCTGTGTTGCCGGAGGCGGGCGCGGTGGTGTTCGTGCGGCGCGGCCGTGCCGGCGGCGCCCGGATGCACAAGCGTTGCGCGCCGTTTTCACCGCTTGCTTACCATTGCGCGCCTATCACCTGTGCGACATGCTCCACGACACGACCCTTGCGCGCGCGACCGCCGATCCGCGTCCCCCATCCGCTGTCAGCACGGGCGTGGGCGTCGCCGGGCTGGCAGGGTTGTTGAGCTGGGTGGCTGTTGCGCGCTGGTTCCACATGGATGGCCCCTATTCGGCGCTCGTCAATGTCGCCTGTTGCGGCCTGCCGATGGTGCTGTGGTCGATTTTTGTCGACAAGGTGCACCGCAATCCGTCTGTCGGTATCGACTGGGCACACACCCGGCCGTGGCGCGAGACGCTCGATATCAGCCTCACCAAGCTTGCCGGGTTGTGGATTACCTGGGTGGGCATTGCGCTCATCTATGCAACTGGCCGCTTTTACTGGCGCGGCAATTTTGCTTTTTCGATGTGGGTTTTCACAACGGCCGCGCCGATTTTGTTCGTGCTGTCGATCCCTTATGTATTGTGGCTTGATCGCAAGCTGGCCGATCCCAAAGACGGTACTTGGGCGTTTGGCGCCTGGCTGATGGGTGCCGGCGCAACTGACGCGGACGCGATCTACAATCATTTGCGAAGCTGGGCGGTGAAGGCGTTTTTCCTCGCCTTCATGCTGGCCATCGTGCCGCCCGGCTTTGGGGAGTTCATCCGCACCGACACGAGCCAGATTTTGCGCAACCCGGTGGCGCTCGCCAACTGGCTCATCACCTTCATGTTTGTGATGGACGTGGCGTTTGCAACGGTTGGTTATGTGCTGACGCTGAAGCCGCTCGATTCGCACATCCGCTCTGCCACCCCCTATGCGGCTGGGTGGATGGCGGCGCTGATCTGTTATCCGCCGTTCATTTTGATGGGGGATGGCGGCCCGCTGGATTACCATCCCGGCACGTCGGACTGGACGCACTGGTATGCCGGGCAGCCCGTGCTGCTCGCGCTTACCGGGGCGGTGCTTGTGGCGCTGACCGCAATCTATGCCTGGGCGACGATAGCGTTTGGGTTCCGCTTTTCCAACCTCACCCACCGGGGCATATTGACCCACGGCCCCTATGCGTTCAGCCGCCACCCGGCCTATCTTTCAAAAAACCTGTTCTGGTGGATTTCGACCATTCCGTTTCTATCGACGGGCAGCCTGGCAGATGCGGCGCGCGCCACCATTTTGCTGGGTGTTGTCAGCGCCATTTATTACTGGCGGGCGAAAACCGAGGAATGGCACCTGGGCGAAGACCCGGCCTATCAGGAATATTCGGCATGGATGGCGCGCAACGGCGCCATTCCGTTGTTTTTCGCCTGGATAAGCGGCATGCGCGCGGGCGAAACCGCGCCGCCGCCCGAGCTGGATCAGAACCGCATCTCGTCATAAATCCGGCTGACATCGCCGTTCCACTCGCCGTAATAGCGGTCGAGCAGCAGTTGCGCGGGCACCTTGCCGCTGCGCACGATCTCACGCAGCGGATCGAGGAAGCCGGTTTCGTTGCTGCCACCCGCGTCGAGCCGCGCCCGCGCCGA
This sequence comes from Sphingomonas sp., assembly GCA_021732445.1. GTDB lineage: Bacteria > Pseudomonadota > Alphaproteobacteria > Sphingomonadales > Sphingomonadaceae > Sphingomonas. Next base: position 231,298 of record JAKFUZ010000009.1, read on the forward strand.
CAGCCCGGCATGGGCGATGTCGAGCACGTCGCCGGCAATGTCGCGCAGGGTGCCGCCGCCGCGAAGTGGCGCATCGAGCGCGAGCCGGGGGACCGACGACCGCAATGTCTCACGCGCTGCCATGTCCCAGCTCTTCACCAGATCCCACGCCGCGTCGAGCGCCCCTTGATCGTACAGCAACCCGACCCAGAACGCCGGCAGCGCGCAGATGCGGTTCCACGGCCCGCCATCGGCCCCGCGCATTTCGAGGAAAGACTTTAGCCGTACCTCGGGAAAGGCGGTGGAGAGGTGGTCGTTCCAATCGTCCATGGTCGGCAGTTCGCCGGGCAGAACCGACAGCTCGCCCCGCAGAAAGTCGCGGAACGACAGGCCCGCTGCGTCGATATAGGCCCCGTCGCGATAGACAAAATACATCGGCACATCGAGCGCATAATCGGCATAGCGTTCATAGCCAAAGCCGTCGTCGAACACGAAGGGCAGCATGCCGGTGCGCGCGGGGTCGGTGTCCGACCAGATATGGCTGCGATAGGACAGCAACCCGTTGGGCTTGCCCTCGGTGAACGGCGAATTGGCAAATAATGCGGTGGCAAGCGGTTGCAGCGCCAGACCGACACGGAATTTCTTCACCATATCGGCTTCGCTCTGATAATCCAGATTAACCTGAATGGTACAAGTACGCAGCATCATGTCGAGCCCCATGCTGCCGACGCGGGGCATATGGCGCAGCATGATGGCGTAGCGGCCCTTGGGCATCACCGGCAGCGCGTCGCGGGTTTTGTCGGGCCACATGCCCAGCCCCAGAAAGCCGATGCCAAAACGCTGCGCCACGCTCAGCACCTGTTCCAGATGCCGCCCGGTTTCGGCGCATGTCTGATGCAGGCTTTCAAGCGGCGCGCCCGACAATTCGAGTTGCCCGGCCGGCTCAAGGCTGACCGAACCGTCGGCACCGGCTAGCGCGATGACGTTGCCGCTTTCGACGACCGGCTCCCAGCCGAACTCGGTGAGCGCCATCAGCAAGTCGCGGATGCCGCCCGGCTCGGCATAGCCTGGCGCGTGATAATCGCTCAGGGAATAGACGAATTTTTCGTGCTCGGTGCCGATTCGCCAGCGCTCCGGCGGCTTTTCGCCCTTGGCGAAGCTTGCGACGAGTTGGTCGCGGTGTTCAATCACCGCCGATTTGTGGGTGGACACGGTCTTGGTGCTCATCGCGCGCATTTAGGACGATGCAACGCCTGACGCCAGCGCAATTACCAGTCGCCACTCGCCGCCATCCACACCGCCATGGCCGCGGCCGCTGCTGTATCTGCGCGCAAAATGCGGGGGCCAAGCGACACCGGCACTGCCGCAGGGCAAGCGTGGACCGCGGTGCGCTCGTCGGGCGTAAAGCCGCCTTCCGGGCCAATCAGGATGGCGGCCGGGCCGGGCCGCGCCCGCATTGCCGCAAGCGCTGGAGCACCGCCATTTTCGTCCGCGAAAAACAGCGCGCGCTGCGGGTTCCAGTCGCGCAGCAGCGCGGCGAGCTTCGTCGGTTCCGCGAGCGCAGGCACTGCGGTTCGGCCGCATTGTTCGGCGGCCTCGATCATGTGCGCGGTCAGCCGATCCAGGTTGAGCCGGTCGACCACGGTGCGCTGCGTGAGCACCGGCACCACCCGGTCGGCGCCCAGCTCGCACGCTTTTTCGACCAGCCAGTCGATTCGCCCTTTTTTGAGCGGTGCAGCGCACAGCCACAGGTCGGGCACCGTCTCGCGCGGGCGGAGCTGTTCCGTCACCTCCACGGTCAGGTGGCGCTTGCCGATGTCGCGGGCAATGGCCAGCCACTCACCGGTTGCGCCGTCGAACAGCTTGACCGGATCACCCGGCTTCATCCGCATGACGCTGGCGAGATAATGGGCCTGCGCGCCCTCGATGGTCCGCGGCCCCGGCGCCAGTGCGGTGGGGATGAAAAGCCGCGGCGTCGATTGCGGCGGCCAGGCGGGCGTGGCGGGCATGGCAATGGCGATACCGCGCGGACGGCCCGCCGTCACCCCCTTGGTGCGAGCGCCATGCGCGATTGAAAACGGCCATTGATGTGCCGTATTTGGCGCAGACAAGCCAAAATGCTACGCTGCTGAGGTGTTTGCCTTTGACATTTGATCGGCTACGATGGTCGCGTGATTTAAGGAATGACGTTTCAATGACTTCGAACTCAGCCACGCCTCTGCTCGACAAAGTGAGCTATCCCGCTGATTTACGTAAAATTTCGCCCGACAAGCTGACGCAGTTTGCCGGCGAACTTCGGCAGGAAGTGATTGCGGCGGTTGGCGTGACGGGCGGCCATCTGGGTTCAGGCCTGGGCGTTGTCGAGCTGACAACGGCCATTCACTATGTCTTCAATACGCCCGAAGACCGGCTGGTCTGGGATGTTGGCCACCAATGCTATCCGCACAAGATCATCACCGGGCGGCGCGACCGGATCCGCACCCTGCGCATGGGCGGCGGCCTGTCGGGCTTCACCAAGCGCGCCGAGAGCGACTATGATCCGTTTGGCGCGGCGCACTCGTCAACCTCGATTTCGGCCGCGCTTGGCTTTGCGATCGCCAACAAGCTGTCGGGCAGGCCGGGCAAGGGCATTGCGGTTATCGGCGACGGCGCGATGTCGGCGGGCATGGCCTATGAGGCGATGAACAATGCGGCGCAGGCCGGCAACCGGCTGGTGGTGATCCTGAACGACAACGACATGTCGATCGCGCCACCCGTTGGCGGGCTGTCGGCGTATCTGTCGCGCATCGTGTCGAGCCGAGAATTTCTGGGGCTGCGCGATCTGGCCAAGAAGCTGGCCAAGCGGCTGCCGCGCCCCATTGCCTCGGGCCTGAAGAAAACCGACGAATTTGCCCGCGGTCTGGCCATGGGCGGCACGTTGTTTGAAGAGCTTGGCTTTTACTATGTCGGGCCGATTGACGGGCATAACCTCGATCAGCTCATCCCGGTGCTCGAAAATGTTCGCGATGCCGAAGAAGGCCCCATCCTCGTTCATGTCGTGACCAAAAAAGGCAAGGGCTATGGCCCGGCCGAACAGGCGGCCGACAAATATCACGGCGTACAGAAATTTGACGTGGTGTCGGGCGTGCAGGCGAAGGCGCCGCCGGGGCCGCCAGCCTATCAGAATGTGTTTGGCGCCGCGCTTGTGGATGCTGCCGCAAAGGATCAGCGGATTTGCGCCATCACCGCGGCAATGCCTTCTGGCACCGGCCTCGACAAATTTGCCGCCGCTTATCCCGACCGGTTTTTCGACGTCGGCATTGCCGAGCAGCACGCGGTGACTTTTGCCGCCGGGCTTGCCGCGCAGGGGATGCGGCCGTTCTGCGCGATTTATTCGACCTTCCTGCAACGCGCCTATGACCAGGTCGTGCACGATGTCGCGATCCAGAACCTGCCGGTGCGCTTTGCGATTGACCGTGCCGGGCTGGTCGGTGCCGATGGCTGCACCCATGCCGGCAGCTTCGATGTGACCTATCTCGCCACGCTGCCCAACATGGTGGTGATGGCGGCGGCCGATGAGGCCGAGCTGGTCCACATGACCCATACCGCCGCCCAGTATGACAGCGGGCCGATAGCGCTGCGCTATCCGCGCGGCAACGGCATTGGCGTCGAGCTTCCCAAAACGCCTGAAGTGCTGGAAATCGGCAAGGGGCGCATCGTCAGGCACGGTCACAAGGTCGCGATTATGTCGCTTGGCACCCGGCTGGCTGAGGCGCTGAAGGCCGCCGACGCGCTGGAGGCCATGGGGCTTTCCACAACCGTTGCCGATCTGCGCTTTGCCAAGCCGCTCGATGAGGAGCTGATCCGCAAGCTGCTCACCACGCACGAAGTAGCGGTGACGATCGAGGAGGGCGCGGTTGGCGGGCTTGGCGCGCATGTGCTGACCTTTGCCAGCGACACCGGGCTGATTGACGCCGGGCTGAAGCTGCGCACGCTCAGGCTGCCCGATGCGTTTCAGGATCATAACAAACCCGAGGTGCAATATGCCGAAGCCGGGCTTGACGGGGACGCCATAATCAGCGCCGTGCTCGGCGCGCTGCGCTGGAACGAAAGCACGGCAATCGGCGAAGTACGGGCTTGATAATTCGGGAGTGTTTGGTGTGAACCGGCTAGCCGCTGTCGCTTTTCTAGTGCTTGGCCTTGGAACCGCGAGTGCGGCACGTGCGGCTGCGCTCACCGTTACCGTCACCAATGTGCGCAACACCACAGGTCATGTTCATGTCGACATTTGCCGGCAGACCGAATTTTTGAAGAAATGCGCGGTTGTTGGCGAGGCGCGCGCGGCAAAGGGCGCCACCGTCATCGTTATCGAGAATCTGCCCGCCGGCGACTATGCGGTGCAGGCCACCTATGACGAAAACGGCAATGGCAAGGTGGACCGGGCGCTGTTTGGCATCCCGCGCGAAGGGGTTGGCTTTTCCAATGACGCGCCGATCCGCCTTGGCCCGCCAAAATGGGAAGAAGCGCGGTTTTCAGTTGAAGGCGACAAGGCGATCAGCTTCAAGCTGCGCTATTTTTTGGGCGGCAACGGCAAATAACGGCACATGGCAGGATCGCCTATTTTTCGCGCGGTGTCGTTCAGCGCGCGCCGTCCCTGGCCGCTGGTCGTGGTCTGTGCGCTGCTGACGGTGCTGGCAGCATGGTTTGCCGCCGGCCATTTTGCGATGACGACCGACACCTCGGCGCTGATTTCCCCTGCGGTTGACTGGCGCCGTGACGAAGCAGTGCTCAACACCAAATTTCCCAGCCAGACGGACACGACGCTGGTTGTGATCGACGGCCAGACGCCGGAACTTGCCGAACTGGGCGCAGCGCGGCTGAGCGCGGCGCTGGCGGCGGATAAGGTGCATTTCCGCACCGTGCGACGCCCCGATGGCGGTGATTTTCTGGCGCGCGAAGGCGTGTTGTTCGGCTCGGTCGAGGCGGTACGGGCGACTGCCAGGTCGCTGGTATCCGCACAGCCCCTGCTTGGCCCGCTTGCCGCCGATCCTTCCCTGCGGGGCGTGTCGGACGCGCTTGCCACCATGGTGACGGGCGTTGAGCGCGGCTCAGCGACGCTTGCCGATATCGACCGGCCGGTGGTTGCGCTCAATAGCGCGCTTGACCATTTGCTGGAGGGCAGGCCGGCCTATTTCTCATGGCAGGCGCTGTTTGCGAGCGAGGGCGGGCAGGTGCCGCCCAAACGCCGGCTGATCCTGGCCCAGCCCAAGCTTGATTTCACCGCGCTGAAGCCCGGCGAACAGGCGGTGAACGCCATCCGGGCTGCCGCGGCGCGGCTCGCACTTGACCCGGCGCACGGCGTTCGCGTGCAGATAACGGGGCAGGTGCCGCTTGCCGATGAGGAGTTTTCCACCCTTGAGGAAAATATCGGCAGTGTCGCGGCCATCATGGCGCTGGCGATGCTGGTAACATTGTGGTTGGCGACCCGGTCGGTCAAGATTGTCGGCGCGATCATGCTCACGATTGTCGCCGGGCTGGTGGTGTCAACCGCGATCGGGCTGGCGGTGGTGGGGCGGCTAAACCTGATTTCGGTTGCCTTCATCCCGCTGTTTGTGGGGCTGGGCGTTGATTTTGGCATCCAGATCAGCGTGCGTTTCAATGCCGAGCGGCTGGCGGGCGCTGATCTGCCGCAGGCGCTTGAGCGGGCGGCGGTGGCGCTTGGCGCGCCGCTGGCGCTGGCGGCTGGCGCGGTGTTCCTGGGTTTTGGCGCGTTTCTGCCAACCGATTATGTAGGCATTTCGGAGCTTGGCATCATCGCAGGGCTCGGCATGGTCATTGCTCTTGCGCTGTCGATCACCTTGCTGCCGGCGCTTCTCGTGCTGTTCCGGCCAGGTGTGCCGAAAGCGGAAGTGGGGTTTGCGCAGGCTGCGCCGGTTGACCGCTGGCTCCACCGCAACCGCGCGCTGGTGCTATGGGCGTTTGGCCTGTCGATGCTGGCGAGCATCGCGACGCTGCCGCTGGTCGAATTTGACTTCAACCCGCTGCATCTGCGCGATCCCGATGGCCCGGCCATGCGCTCGCTGAATGATTTGCTGAAAGACCCGCTGCGTACGCCCAATGTCATTTCGGTCGTAACCGACGGTCCCGATGCGGCGAAAGCGCTTGCCACGCGGCTGGCCGCGTTGCCTGAAGTGGCGCAGGCGATTTCGATCGACAGCTTCATACCCTCCGATCAGGAGGCAAAGCTCGCGCTGGTGCAGGATGCCGGCGTGCTGCTGGACCTGACGCTCAACCCCTTTGACGTCGCGCCCCCGCCGACCGATGCTGAGGTGGTGGCATCGCTTGTGCAAACACAGGCCCGGCTGGCGGCAGTGGCAGGCAGCGCGGATGGCCCGGCAGCCGCGCACGCGCTGGCGCTTGCCCACACGCTTGGCCGGCTGGCGCAGGCAGCGCCGCGGATGCGCGCGACTGCAAGCGATGTCATCGTGACGCCGCTCACCGTAATGCTCGATCAGGCGCGCGCGGTGCTACAGGCAGAAGCGGTGTCGCGCGATACGCTGCCGCCCGATATCGCCAGCGACTGGCTGTCGGGCGATGGCCATGCCCGCGTGCAGATTTTCCCCAGCGGCAACGGCAATGACAATCATGTGCTGGCGGCCTTCACCCGTGCGGTGCAGCGTGTGGCGCCCCACGCGACCGGGCTGCCGGTAGCGACGCAGGCTGCGGCGAGTACGGTTGCGGGCGCCTTTGTGCAGGCCGGGGTGCTGGCGCTGGCGCTGGTCAGCGTGCTGCTGTTTGCGGTGTTGCGCGATGCGCGCGAAGTAGCGTTTACGCTGGCGCCTGTTGTGCTGTCGGGGTTTTTGACGCTGGGCAGTTGTGTGGTGATTGGCCAGCCGATAAATTTTGCCAACATAATTGCGTTTCCGCTGCTGTTTGGCGTGGGCGTTGCCTTTCACATCTATTTTGTGATGGCGTGGCGGAGCGGGGCCACCGATTTGCTGCAATCCAGCCTTGCGCGGGCCGTGCTGTTTTCTGCGCTGGCGACGGGAAGCGCGTTTGGCGCGCTGTGGCTGTCGCACCATCCGGGGACGGCCAGCATGGGCAAAATTCTGATGATCTCGCTTGCGTGGACGCTGGTGTGCGCGCTCATCTTCGAGCCTGCGCTGCTTGGCCCCCCGCGCACCCGGCCGGTTAGAGCGTAAACAGCGTGAGCGCGCGCTGCGGCGCGGCGGGGGGCACGGGCACAGCGGGCGGATTTTGCGCTGAGGGCGGCGCGGCATCGGCCTGCGACGGCGGCGGCGGCGGTGCGCCTGGGTCGGCCGGCGGATCGGCCGGCGTTGGCGCGACGGCGCCTGGCATCGTCCCCGCGTCGCCCTGCGCCGCCGGAGAATCGGCGGGCGCGTCGGCCGGATCGAGCAGCGGATCGTCCAGCCCGGACGTTGCACTCTTCCCCTTGATGTCATCAATCTCGGCGGCGCGGCTTTGCTGATAGACGGAGCGCAGCGTGGCATAAGGGTCTGCCGCCCCTGTCAGCAGCGCCTTGAAGCCGGCGTCATTTTCGGCCCGTCGATCCAGCCCGTCCACAACAAAGCTCGACACCTGATAGTCGAACCGGTTGAACGGCGTGCCAATGGCCAGCGGCAGCACCAGATTATCGGTCTGCCCGCCTAGCAGATCGCGCAAATCAGTGGGGCCGATGAAGGGCAGGAACAGATAAGGCCCCGGCCCGACCCCGTAGCGCGCCAGCGTGTTGCCAAGCCCGTTGTTGCGGTGGGGCAGCCTGGCGGTCTTGGCGACATCCAGCGTGCCGCCAATGCCGACGGTTGAGTTGATCGCAAAGCGGGCGAATGTCTTGATCGCGCGCTTGGGCTTCAACTGGAGCAGATCGTTCAGAAAAACGATCGGCTCGGTCAGGTTTGAGAGGAAATGGCGGATGCCAACGCGCAGAAATTTGGGAATGATCGACTTGTAGCCCAGGGCGGTCGGGCGGAAGATCGCACGGTCAAGCGCAATGTGGAATTTGTAGATTTTGCGGTTCAGGCGCTCCCATGGGTCACCCTTGGCATGGCGCCCGCGTTCTGGCGTTGCCGCAAAGGCAGGCGGCGGCGTGGCCGTTGCCTGCGTGCTCGCGGCCGGAGCGGGGCCGGGCGTCTCCTGAGCCATAGCCGGCGCGCTCGCCAGCAAGGCGGCAAGCAGCACCGCCTTGCCGCGCCTGTTCCCCATGGCGTTCGGCCGGATCAGCTCGCGGCCTTGTCAGCCAGCGTGTTGACATGCCCGATCAGCGCCTTTGCCCCGCCTTTTGCCAGAATAGCGTCAAAATCGGCGCGGCGGGTCGCAAGCTGGCTGATCGAATTTTGATAGAACACGTCGATCACGCGCCAGTCCCCCCCCGTCTGCCGCAGCCGATAGGCGATGCTAACCGGCGCTTCCTTGGGCGTGGTGAGCTGGGTCTTGACGAGCTTGTCGGTGCCGCGCGACGCGACATTGGCGTCGATGGTGAATGCCTGGCCCGACCAGTTGCCGAAATTGGCGGCATATTGGTTGATGGTGAGTTTGCGGATGGCCGAGACCAGCGCGGTCCGTTCCGCAGGGGTTGCCGCGTTCCACGGCACGCCAACCGCAAGCCGGGTCATCAGCGGCAGATCGAACACCTTGTCGACGACTGGTGCAATCTGCGCGGCACGGCCCGCAAAGCCAAGCTTTTTGCCGCCCTTCATGATGGCGACGAGGCCGTCGTTCAATGATTTTACCGGGGCAGCGGCCACCTCTTGCGCCCGCGCGGCGCCGGGCAGCGCGGCGGCGGCCATGACCAGGCCGATGGGGGCAAAACGACGCATTGTGTAACTCCATTGCCGCACAGCGGGGTTCTGATATGCGGACGGACAAGGCCCGTCCAGCCCCCTTTCCTCTACCGCCATGGCCTGAACGGTCGCTGACCGGAACGGCCGCTGCGTAACAATTTGTTACAGCGGCGCGAAGAAGCAAAGACGCCGTGCGACGTTTGCGGAATACCGGGGCACCGATTGACTGGCCCGGGGGCCAATGCGGCGTCTAAGGATGGGAGCGATGCCGATCGGCTGATTTTGGCGCATTCTGGCTGGCGTTGTCGTGGCGCAGGCATTACCAAGCGCGCCGCCATCCCGGTCATCGGGAATTGCAAGGGGGAAGAAAGGATTTTTTCCTTGGAAGTCATACTGGCCAAGCCGCGCGGCTTTTGCGCGGGTGTTGTGCGCGCCATCGACATTGTTGAGCGCGCGATCGATTTGTACGGAAGCCCGGTCTATGTCCGGCATGAGATCGTCCATAATCGCCACGTGGTGAACGCCCTGAAGCGCAAAGGTGCGATTTTTGTCGACGAGATCGCCGAGGTGCCCGATGGCGCCCGCACCATTTTCAGCGCGCACGGCGTTTCCAAGGATGTGGAGGCACAGGCGGCAGCCCGCGGTCTTCCGGTGCTTGATGCCACGTGCCCGCTCGTCACCAAGGTGCATAATCAGGGCCGGCGTTATGCCGCGGCAGGCCGCACCCTGTTGCTGATCGGCCATGCCGGCCATGCCGAAGTAGAGGGCACGGTGGGGCAAGTGGGCGCGCCTGTTCATTTGCTGTCGAGCGAAGCCGATGTCGCGGCGCTCGATTTGCCCGACGATGCCCCGCTTGCCTATATCACCCAGACGACGCTGTCGGTTGATGACACGCGCGGCATCATCTCGGCGCTTCATGCCCGGTTCACCGATCTGGTCGGGCCGGATGTGTCGGACATCTGCTATGCCACACAGAACCGGCAGACCGCGGTGCGCGACCTTTGCCGCGTGGTTGACCTCTTGCTGGTGGTGGGCGCGCAAAACAGCTCAAACTCAAGCCGGCTGCGCGAAATTGGCGTTGAAAAGGGCCTGCCGGCCTATCTGGTGGCAGACGGCGATGCGCTCGACCCGGCATGGTTTGCCGGTATTGAGCGGGTGGGCCTGACCGCCGGCGCCTCCGCCCCCGACGAGCTTGTCGACAGCGTGATCGCGGCGCTCAAGGCGCTTGGGCCGGTCCGTGTGTCGCAACTTGACGGCATTGAAGAAACGCTGGAATTCAGCCTGCCTTCTGAGCTAAGAACCGTCGCTTCGCCAGGTGCTGCGGCCGCTCGCCGTGTGTCGGCTGCATAGGACCAGACCATATGACCCTTCCGATCAATCTGCTGGCGCGTATCGGCAGCTACACGGTGCGCAAGCACATGAGCGGTGGCAAATACCCGCTTGTGCTGATGCTTGAGCCGCTCTTGCGCTGCAATCTGGCGTGCCCGGGCTGCGGCAAGATTGATTATCCAGACGCGATCCTCAACCAGCGGCTGTCGTTCGACCAGTGCATGGCCGCGATTGACGAGTGCGGCGCGCCCGCCGTGTCGATTGCCGGCGGCGAACCGTTGCTCCACCGTGACATGCCCCGGATTGTCGAGGGCTATGTCGCGAAGAAGAAGTTCGTCATCCTGTGCACCAACGCGCTGCTGCTGAAAAAGAAGATTGACGATTACAAGCCATCGACCTTCTTCACCTGGTCGATCCACCTTGATGGCGACAAGGGCATGCACGACCATGCCGTCGATCAGGAAGGCACTTATGAAGTCGCGATCGAGGCGATCGAGCTTGCCCGTGAGCGCGGCTTTCGGGTGCAGGTCAACTGCACGGTGTTCGACGGCGCGGACCCCGCGCGGCTGGCCGGATTTTTCGACGAGATGGAAAAGCGCGGCGTCGAGATCACCATTTCGCCCGGCTATTCCTATGAACGCGCGGCCGATCAGGAACATTTCCTGACGCGCGAGCGCACCAAGAATTTCTTCCGCGACGTGTTCCGGCGCGGCAATGGCGGCAAGGCGTGGACCTTCACCAATTCGCCGTTGTTCCTCGATTTTCTGGCCGGCAACCAGACCTATGAATGCACGCCCTGGTCCATGCCGCTGCGCACCGTGTTTGGGTGGCAAAAGCCATGTTATCTCGTCGGCGAGGGCTATGTCGACAGCTTTGCCGAGCTGATGGAAGGCACTGACTGGGATCAATACGGCGTCGGCAAATATGAGAAATGCTCAAACTGCATGGTCCATTGCGGCTTTGAGGGCACTGCTGCCACCGACGCGCTGCGCCACCCGCTGAAAATGATGAGCGTCGGCCGCAAGGGCGTGCGCACCGAAGGGCCGATGGCGCCCGATATCGACCTGTCGCACGCGCGCAAGGCGGAAGATGTCCACTCAACGCATGTCGAGCGCGAGCTGGAGCGAATCAAAGCGGCGGACCCGGAAGGCTATAAGCGGGTGCAGCGCGCGGCTTGATCGCGCGCAAGCGTCGCAAGTGCCCCGGCGATGTGACGCAGCGCGGCAAAGGCCCGCTCTGCGCTTCGCCCGGTGCGGATCAGCGCTGGTAGCTGCCCTGGCCGTCTTGCCAGTGACGCAAGCACGCGGCCCAGCGCCATTGATCCATCGGGGTTCATGCCGACAAGCGCGGCGGGCGGCAGCGTATCGTGCGCCGTGTCGGAAATCGCGCGGATGGCGGCAAAGGCCAGCCCGTGGCGCGCGGCCACCCGCGCGGCGATGTGCGATTCCATATCGACCGCGCTCGCGCCAGTTGCGGTCCGCAGCAGGGACTTTGCCGCGGCGGTCGCGGTGATCGTATCGCGCCCAACAATCTTGCCTGCCCGCGCGCCGCGTAGCCGCTCAAGCAGGGCATCGGCCAGCGATGCGGGGGCGTCGATCACCACATCGCCAGCCACCAGCGCCGGGTCGAGCGCGCCGGCGATCCCGCAGGACACGATCAGCTTGGCCGAGGGGAACAGCTTGGTGTGATGTTCGAGATTTTCCTCAAGGCGGGCGCTGTCACCTCCGCCGATGATGGGGATGATCCCGGCGCCCTCGACAATCCTCGCCTCGCGCTGTAGCCCGCAGGCGACAAGGATGGTCACATTCCGAACGCCACGTCGCGCGCGTTCGAGCGTTTAAGGTTGCGATACCGCGCGACCGCCCAAAGCGGGAAATATTTCGGATAGCCATGATACCGCAGGTAAAAGACGCGCGGAAAGCCGCCGCCGGTGTATTTTTCCTGCCCCCAAAGGCCGTCCGTTTCCTGATGCGCGACAAGCCACGCGACCCCACGGGCGACGGCTGGATGATCGACCATGCCGGCTGCCATCAGGCCAAGCAATGCCCACGCCGTCTGCGATGCAGTTGAGGCGGCCGGCGTATACCCTGCATAATCAAGCGCATAGCTGTCGCAATCTTCGCCCCAGCCGCCATCGGGGTTCTGGATCGTCGCCAGCCACCCGGCGGCCCGCGCCATGCTGGGATGGTCGGCCGCAAGCCCGGCGGCGTTCAGCGCGCACATCACCGACCAGGTGCCGTAAATATAATTGACGCCCCAGCGGCCGAACCAGCTCCCGTCGGGCATCTGCTCGTCGGCGAGAAATTTCAGCGCAGCCTTCATCCGGGCGCTGTCGGTTTCACCGAGCTGCGCCAGCATCGACACGCAGCGTGCGGTCACATCGCTCGTCGGCGGATCGAGCAGTGCACCATGGTCGGCAAACGGAATGTTGTTGAGATAATGATAGGTGTTGTCGGCATCGAACGCGCCGAACCCGCCATTTCGGGATTGCAACCCGGCCGTCCACTCAGTGCCGCGCGCAATCGCCTCGTCATAGCCGCCGGCCAGCCCCAGCCGGCCCCGCGCGCGGTCCATCGCCATCACAACGACGGCGGTGTCGTCAAGATCAGGGTAATGCGCGTTGTTATATTGAAACGCCCAGCCACCGGGCCGCACATTTGGCTTTTCATCGGCCCAGTCGCCCTTGACATCCAGCACTTGCAGGGGCCGGAGCCAGTCGAGCGCGGCCGCCGCCCGCGCCTCATTCTCCTCACCGCCTGCTTCGAGCATCGCATGCGCCGCCAGTGCGGTGTCCCAGACGGGCGACACGCAGGGCTGGCAATAGGCCTCGTCATCCGCAACGACCAGCAGCTTTTCAACCGACTGACGGGCGATTGCGCGGTCAGGGTGGTCGGGCGCATAGCCCAGGCAGTCGAACATCATCACGCTGTTGGCCATGGCAGGATAAATGGCGCCCAGACCATCCTCGCCGTTCAGCCGCTCGACCACAAAGGCGGTGCAGGCGTCAACCGCGCGCTGGCGCAGGCGGCGGGGCCATAGCGGATCGGCCCGTTTCAGCACCACATCAAGCGCCGCAAAGAAGATTTGCCATGTCCGCCTGGCGCCTGCCGCCTGGCTTTTGAGCGGCGCCGATCTGGCCGTGTACAGCTCGTCAACCAGCACGCCCGAGGGGTTCTTTGCCAGTGGCTGTTTTGCCGCCAGCACGAGCAGCGGCACGATTACGGTGCGCGCCCAATAGGACATTTTCGACAAATGCACCGGAAACCAGCGCGGCAGCAGGATGAGTTCCACCGGCATCGTCGGCACGACCTGCCACGACCCCGCGCCGAACAGCGCGAGCTGAATGCGGGTGAACACATTCACCGCGGCCGCCCCACCCGCTGCATGAATAGCCGCCCGCGCGCGCGCCATGTGCGGCGCATCGACGTCATCCCCGATCATTTTGAGCGCGAAATAGGCCTTAACGCTAGCGGATATGTCAAAAGCGCCGCCGTGGAACAGCGGCCAGCCATGATGCGCGCTAGCCTGGATGCGGCGCAGATAATGGCCGATCTTGGCCTCCAGTGCGGCGTCGCGCGGTTCGCCCAGATAATGGCGCAGCAACACATATTCCGCCGGGATGGTCGCGTCTGCCTCCAGCTCGAAAACCCAGTGGCCGTCGGGCTGTTGTGCTGCGGCAAGCGCCTCGGCCGCGCGCGCCGTGCATGCATCAATCGCGGCAAGAGGGTCAGTTGCGAGCATTTCAGTCATTATTGCGCGGCTTTACACTGACTGAGCGGCCCGTGCCAAGCGCGCGGCGGCCGCCCCGGAACGCAGCGCGCCTTCGATCGTCGCCGGCAGGTTGGTTTGCGTCCAGTCGCCGGCAAGAAAAAGGTTGCGCCAGCGCGTTGCCGTGCCGGGGCGCCGCGCATTCTGCTCGGGCGTGGCGGCAAAGGTCGCGCGCTTTTCCTTCACGATCTGCCAGCGCGGGCGCGGCGCGGTGAAATCCAGCACCGCACAGCAATCTGCCCAGATGCGCTGCGCCATGTCCTCGCGGTCTTCGTCGATGACCTCGTCAGCGCCGCTGATGGTGACCGAAATCCGGTCCGCATGACACAGCACCCATTGCGCGGTGCCGCCGATGACGGCGGTTATCGGATGCGCGTCTTTGGGCGGCTTGATCGCGAAATGCGCGTTGAGGATTGAACAGAAACGATCGGGTACGACCAGCCCCGGCACAAGATCAGCCGCGATCCAGGGCGGCACCGCCAGAATGACCGCCTCGCCGGGGGCAATCTCCACATGGTGATCGCCAAAATCGAGCGCGGAAACATGGTCCCCCGCCAGCGTCATCGCGCGCAGCCGCCTGCCAAACGACAGCTGCGCGCCGCGCGCCTCCAGATGGTCGAGCGCCGGATCAACAAAGGCTGCATCGAGCGTCGGCGTGGCGACCATGGTTCGGCAGGCCTTGCCGCCACGCGCGAAGCTCTCGCGCAGAAATTGTCCGGCGAGCCACGCCGATCCCTGCGCCGGCGGGCAGTTGAGCACCGCAAGCATCATTGGCTCGACCACCCGGTCCCAAAACAGGCCGCGTTGCTCGACCAAATCGCCGATCCTGGCAGTCTTGCCCGCCATTACCATGCGGATGAGCGCCGCATACTCCCCAAACGAGGTGCCGGGTGTCCGGCGGCTGCGGCTGAGCACCCACCACGGAATGCGGCCATCATTTACGCGCAGCACCCAGCGGCTGGCATCGCGCAGATCATGGCAGGTGAAATCGGCATGGTCGGGGCCGACAAGCTTTTTGGCCGTGCCGATCATCCCGACAAAGCGATTGACCGCCTGATTGCCTGAAAAGACAAAGTGGTTGCCATTGTCGATCATTTGCCCGAGCTGCGGATCAACATAGCTGCGGCAGCGCCCGCCGGCGCGGGCCGCGCCCTCCGCCACCGATACAGCCCAGCCAGCGTTTGCGAGTTCAACTGCCGCAGACAGGCCGGCCATGCCCGCGCCAATGACATGTGCCTTCATCGGAACAGGCTCAACCTCGCGACGGTGGCCAGGAGCGCCACCTTGTTGACGCTGATGCGGGTACGCGGTGCGTGCCAGCCAGTAGCCACCATCCGGCGCAGGATTGGCGCATATACGGCCGCCATCAGCCGGGGGGCCAGCAAATGCCCTTTGGGCCGCCGCGCGAGAATGGCCTGCGACGCGTCATAATGCTGCTGGGCCTTGGCCGCCAGCGCCCGGGCGGCGGCGTCGACGCCGGGGTCTCGGGCGACGTGCGCCGGCGTGTCGAGCGCGACGCCTGCCGCCTCAAGATGCTCGCGCGCGAGATAGACACGGCCAATCTCCGCATCTTCGTCGATATCGCGCAGAATGTTGGTGAATTGCAGCGCGCGCCCCAAATGATGCGCCAGCGCGACCCCCGTGTCATGCTCCATGCCGAAAATCTTGACCGACAGCCGCCCGACCGCCGACGCCACCCGGTCGCAATAAAGATCAAGCGTTGCGAAATCGGGCCAGCGGATGTCGGTGGCAAGATCCATGGCCATGCCGTCGATCACCGCCAGAAAATCCGCCTTGTCGAGGCCGAACCGGCGGATCGCCTCGGCCACCAGCGCCGCCCGGCCGGGGGGGCCGCCGGCGTAAAGCGTGTCGATATCGGCGCGCCATGCCGCCAGTTCGGCCGCGCGGTCCTGCTCGTCACCTGGCTCATCGGCAATGTCGTCGACGATGCGGCAAAAGCCGTACACGGCATACATCGCCTCGCGCTCGGCTTTGGGCAGCACGCGCATGCCGGCATAAAAGGAGCTGCCCGACACCTTTTTTTGCAGCGCAGCCGGGGTTGTTTCAGGGTTCATCGGCCAAATACCTGCCCGAGAATGGCCAGCGCCGCCAGTCCGGCGGCTTCATGGCGACGGTGGTGGACCCGCTCCGCCAGCGGATCGCGCCGCTTCAACCGTGCGTTGAGGCTCAAGGCGAGCCGGTGAATGACCGCAACTTCGGCGGCCAGCCGCCGGTCGCGGATGTGCGCTGCAAAGGCTGCGCTGTCGGCAAGCAGCGTGTCGGTGCGAACGGCCATTTGCGTGATGGCCGTGCGTAGTGCCGGCGTCGCGCGGGCGCGGCCAAGATCATCAACCGAAGCACCCGCCGCTGCGAGCATGTCGAGCGGCAGATAAACCCGGTTGAGCGCGCGGAAATCCTTGCCGCAATCCTGCACATGGTTGATGATCTGGAGAGCGGCGCACAGCGCATCATTGGCCCCCCAGGTGGCGTGGTCTTCGCCGTGCACGTCGAGCACATAGCGCCCAACCGGCATGGCCGAGACGCGGCAATAGCCGATCAGCGCGTCCCAGCTTTCATAACGGCTTACCGTGCAGTCGCGCTCAAACGCGGTCAGCAAATCAAGTCCGTGCTGCGCCGGCAGCCCATGCGCTGACAGCACCGCGCGCAGTGCCAGCGCTTCGGGGTTCGCCTCGCTCGTGCCGGCAAGCGTTGCCCGCATTGCGCCGAGCAGCGCCAGTTTTTCGTCGGCGCGTGCCGCGCTATTGTCGGCGACATCATCGGCGGCGCGCGCGAAATGATAAAAGGCCATCACCGGTGCGCGGTGCGCGGGCTTGAGGATCCAGGAGGCAACCGGAAAATTCTCGTCACGGTGGCCCTTGCCAGAGGCGAGTGGCGCGGCAGACGCGCTCATGCGCCAAGCGCCGCTTGCGCGCGGCCCTTCCACATGCCGCCACGCCCGCGCCAGTGCGCCCAGGCCGAGGCAAAGGTGCAGGCGGCGTAAAATCCGGCAATCAGCGGCAGCGCCAGGCCCCATAATGGCGAGCGCCGGTAAAATCGCAGCATCGGTTGAAAGGCGAGTGCCATAAGTCCCCAGCCAGCGGCCCCAAGTGCCCGCGCATAGCCTTGCCCGCCAAGTGCAAGCAAGGGTGGCACCACGTAAATCAGCGCAAGCCCCGCCAACGTGCCCGCCAGCAGCAGCGGCGAATAATGGAGCTGCGCATAGGCCGACCGCGCGATCATCGCCGCGACCGAGCTCCAGCTATCATAGCGCCGGATGCTGACCGACCGGTCGGTGAGGCCAAGCCAGACCCGGCCCTGCCGCTTCATCAGCGCGCCGAACGCGCAATCGTCGATGAGCGCCGCGCGCACCGCAGCAATGCCGCCGGCATTTTCCAGCGCGGCGCGGCTGGCCAGCATGCACCCGCCAGCGGCGGCCCCGACACCTGATTGCGCGTTTACCGCACCGAAGGGATAGAGCATCTGGAAGAACCACACAAAGGCCGGGATGAGCGCGCGCTCGGCCGGGCTTTCGCAACGCAGCCGGGCCATCAGCGATACCAGCACGCGATTATCCCCCGCCGCGCGGGTAACAAGCGTGCGCAGCGTGTCAGGCGCGTGGGCGATGTCGGCATCTGTCAGCCACAGATAGTCGGGTCCGTCGCCGGCTACGCCGATCCCCTGCGACACCGCCCATAGCTTGCCCGTCCAGCCGGCCGCGAGCGGCTGGCCCGACAGGATTGCAAGCCGGGGCGAACCGCCTGCGGCCGCGCGGGCAAGATCAGCCGTGCCGTCGGTGGAATTGTCATCGACCAGCAGTATCTGGAAGGGACCGGGATAGTCCTGCGCAATCAGGCTGGTGATCGACTGGCCGATCACGGTCGCTTCGTCACGTGCGGGGACGATGGCGGTGACGGCGGGCCAGGTCTTGGGGGGCAGCGGCAGCTTATTGGTATCGCGCTCGCGCGTCAGCCAGAAGCCATGCCGGGCAAAGACGAGCACCAGCCAGACGATGAGCGCCGCGCCGCCGGCGCCAAGCGCGATCACGCGATCTTCCCCGCCGCACGAAACCACGCGATCGCCTCTGCCAGCGCCTCGCGATAAGGGCGCGCCGAATAGCCAAGCGCACGCTGGGCCCGGCGTGACGAAAAATACATGTTATGCGCGGCCATTTTGAGCGAATCGACGGTCAGGAACGGATTTTTGCCGGTCATTCGGGCAAGCGCCTCATTGGCATGAGCGAGCGGGAACAGGGCGCGGCGCGGCAGGGCGATAGTCGGCGGCGCGCGGCCGACAAGGGCCGCGATGTCGGCAAGCATCTGGCGCAGTGTCACATCCTCGCCGCCCAGGATATAGCGCTCGCCAATCTGGCCGCGTTCCATGGCGAGCACATGACCGGCCGCAACATCATCGACATGAACGAGGTTCAGCCCGCTTTCGACAAAGGCCGGCATCCGGCCATTGGCGGCCTCCACCAGAATGCGGCCGGTGGGCGTCGGCTTTACGTCGCGCGGGCCAATGGGGGTGGACGGGTTGACGATTATCGCCGGCAACCCGTCTGCAACCATCGATTCGACCAGCCGTTCGGCCGCGGTTTTGCTGCGCTTGTAGGCGCCAACTGCCTGCTCCGGCGTTGCCGGGCGCGTTTCGTCGGCCACACCGCCCGCCAGCGGCTTCAGCGTGGCGACGCTCGACGTGTACACGATGCGCCTGACGCCAGCCTGCCGCGCGGCCTTCATCACCGCGCGGGTGCCGGCGATGTTGTTGCGCACGATATCCTCGGGGTCGGGCGCCCAGATGCGGTAATCGGCAGCGACGTGGAACAGGTGGTGCGCGCCTGCCATCGCAGCGGCCATGCCGCTCTCGTCGCGAATGTCGCCCGTGACGATTTCGGCATCCAGTCCGGCAAGATTGTCGCGCGGGCTTGACGGGCGGACCAGCGCCCGCACCGCAACGCCACGTGCAACAAGGGCGCGCGCCACCGCCGAGCCGACAAAGCCCGAAGCCCCGGTTACAAAGGCAATGTCCCCGGTGGGTGTCAGGCGATCCTCCCAACGACAAAATACGGTTGCATCGGCGAGCGTCTATGGCGCATCGCTGGGCGGCACGCTAGTCGTGCCGAAGGGGCGGGAACTGAGCGGATGTTGGGCATAATCGGTTCCGTGCTGCTCGTGCTGGCGCTGGCCGGATGTTTTTACACGCTGGCCGCTGCCTGGCTGGTCGGCGGTTATCGTGCAGGGCCGCTGGCAGCGCCCGCCGGCGCTCGCCCGGGCGTGAGCATCCTGAAGCCGCTCCATGGTGCCGAGCCTGCGTTGCGCGCCAATCTGGAGAGCTTTGTCGCGCAGCATTATGCTGGCGAGGTCCAGATCATCTTTGGCCTGCGTGATGTTGATGATCCCGCGCGCGCGGTGGTCGAGGCGCTGCAGGCAGCGCATCCGACCCGCGATATCACGCTCGTCGTCGATGATACCAAGCGCGGGACCAACGCCAAAATGGCCAATGTCATCACCATGGCGCACTATATCCGCCACCCGGTGGTCGTGCTCGCCGACAGCGACGTAGCGGCGGCGCCCGATCTGCTGGCCCGGCTGGTGGACACGCTTGCTGACCCTGCGATCGGCATCGCCAGTTGCCTGCACACCGGGCGGGGCGATGCCGGCTTCTGGTCGGTACTGGGCGCGATGGACATTAGTTACCGGTTTTTGCCGAGCATTGCCGTCGGCGTTGCAACCGGGCTTGCCAAACCGTGCCTTGGCCCCGTGATGGCATTGCGCCGCGAAACGCTGGAGGCAATTGGCGGGTTTGCAGCCTTTGCGGATGTTCTTGCCGATGATTATGCGCTGGGGGCGGCCGTTGTGGCGCAGGGGTTGCGCAGCGTGGTGCCGCGCTTCACAATCGTTCACAGCGGCGATGAGGCAACGCTGAACGCGCTTGTCCGCCACGAATTGCGCTGGACGCGCACGATTTATGGCATTGATCCAGCCGGTTTTGCTGGCAGCATCGTCACGCATTGCCTGCCACTCGGCATTGCCGGGGCCGCATTTTGTGGATTTTCGGGCGCGTCGCTGGCGGTAATCGGGCTTGCGCTCGCGGCGAGGATTGGCCTTAAACTCAGGGTAGATGCGGTGTCGGGCGCGGAGTCGGGGCCGCTCCTTTTGCTGCCGCTTCGCGACGCTTTGTCATTTGCGGTGTTTCTTGCGACGTTTTTCGTGAATAAGGTCGATTGGCGCGGCACGCGCTATGCGGTATCGCGCGACGGCCGCCTTTTAGTCGAATAAGGTTTTTTACATGTCCATGCGTTCGCTGTTTCTCCAGGCTCCTTCGTTTGACGGTTATGACGGGGGCGCCGGCGCGCGCTATCAGGCGCGGCGCGAGATTAAGTCTTTCTGGTATCCAACCTGGCTCGCGCAGCCCGCCGCGCTTGTCGAACACTCAAAGCTGATTGATGCCCCCGCGCACGATCTGAGCTTCGATGACATCAGCCACGAGGCAAAGCGGCATGACCTGCTCATCCTCCACACCTCCACGCCCTCGTTCCAGTCGGACGTCAAAACGGCGGAACTGATGAAGGCGCTCAACCCCGCGCTCAAGGTGGGCATGATCGGCGCGACCGTGGCCGTGGACGCAGACAAGGCCATGCATGCTTCCGAAGCGATTGATTTTGTTGCCCGCAACGAGTTTGATTTCACGATCAAGGACGTGGCAGACGATGTGCCGCTCGCCAGCATCGACGGCATTTCCTATCGCAATGCGCAAGGCGTCGTCGTCCACAACAAGGACCGCACGGTGCTGACTGACATGGATCAGCTCCCCTTCGTGACTCCCATCTACAAACGCGATTTGCAGATGGAGAAATATTTCATCGGCTATCTCAAGCACCCTTATGTCAGTTTTTACACTGGCCGGGGCTGCAAGAGCCGCTGCACCTTCTGCCTGTGGCCGCAAACGGTTGGCGGGCATAACTACCGCGTGCGCTCGGTCGGGCATGTCATTGAAGAAGTGAAATATGTCTTGAAGGCCTTTCCGCAGATGAAAGAGCTGTTCTTCGACGATGATACGCTGACCGACAACCGCCCGCGCATTGAGGAACTGGCGCGCGAGCTGGGCAAGCTCGGTGTCACCTGGTCGTGCAACGCCAAGGCCAATGTGCCCTATGACACGCTGAAGGTGATGGCCGATAATGGCTGCCGCCTGTTGCTCGTCGGTTATGAAAGCGGCAACCAGCAGATTTTGCACAACATCAAAAAGGGTCTGCTGATCGAGACCGCCAAGCAGTTCGCCAAGGACTGTCGCGCGCTTGGCATCAAGATCCACGGGACGTTCATTGTCGGCTTGCCGGGCGAGACGCGCGAGACGATTCAGGAAACCATCAAATACGCCAAGGAAGTGAATCCCCACACAATTCAGGTGTCGCTGGCCGCGCCCTATCCGGGCACTTTCCTTTACAAGCAGGCGATGGAAAATGGCTGGTTCGACGGGACGGACCATCTGGTGAGCGATGGCGGCAACCAGATTGCGCAGCTCAGCTATCCCCATCTGGCAAGCGATGAAATCTTTGAATCGGTGGCGGAATTTTACAAGAAATTCTATTTCCGCCCCTCTAAGGTCGGCTCGATTGTCGGCGAGATGGTGACATCGCCCGACATGATGAAGCGTCGCCTGCGCGAAGGGGTTGAGTTTTTCGACTTCCTCAAGAACCGCTCGGCCCAGGCGAGCTGAGCCGCAGCACGGGGACGGCCCCGGTGGTGAAATATGCCGCGCTCGCGCTCACCGCCGTCGGGCTGGTGGCGGGGGTGTGGATCATTGGCGCGGCCGGCTGGGAAGCGGTGCTGGCGGCCGTGTCTGGTCTGGGAATCGGCGGTTTTGCGGCACTGATATGCTGGACGGGCGTCAATCTGCTGCTGCTGGGCGCCGGCTGGCTGGCGGTGGCGCCGGGTGTGGCGCGGCGACAGCTCGGCACCTTTGCCTGGGCTCGCCTGACCCGCGAGGCGGCAACCGATGTGCTGCCCTTTTCGCAATTTGGCGGGCTGGTGGTCGGCGCGCGCACCGCGATTGCCGGGGGGATTCGTGCGCCACTGGTTTACGCGTCGCTGATTGCTGACCAGACGACGGAGCTGGCCGCGCAATTGCTGTTCACGCTATTTGGTGTGGTGATGCTGGCCGTGCGGCTGAGCGGTGGCGGCCGCCCAGCACCCGCCGACATCGTGCCGCTGGTGCTGGGCGGGGTGGTGGCGATGACCGGTGTCCTCCTGGTCTTTGTGGTGGCGCAGCGGCCCGTGCTGGCAATGGCGCAAGGGCTGGCGGCGCGGTTGCTGCCTGGGTCGGTCGCGACCATGGCGGCGCTCAGCGAGGAATTGACGATGATTTATGCGCGGCGCGCGCGCGTGATTGCCTCTTTTGCGTGCCATTTGGCCGCATGGCTGTTCAGCGCAGCGGGCGCCTGGGTCGCGCTGCGGTTCATGGGGCAGCCGGTGTCGCTGCACGGCGTGCTGACGATTGAAGCGCTCATCTTCACGCTGCGCACGGTTGCTTTTGCGATTCCCGGCGGCGTCGGCGTGCAGGAAGCCGGCTATCTGCTGCTCGGGCCGCTATTTGGCCTGCCGCCCGCCGCCGCATTGGCGCTGTCGCTCGTCAAGCGCGCGCGCGATATCGCCATTGGTGTGCCCGGCATAATGCTTTGGCAAGTGTTCGAAGCGCGCGCGCTCAGGCGCACGGCCTAGACTGGTTTTCACTTAGGTTGAAGCGTAGCCGGAGTTTCTGAGGTAGTTGGCGCATTCGTGTGGTGGGAAGGCATCGAGTAGGGTTCCGATGCGCTGCCATGTCGCCTCGACAGATCGCTCG
>JAKFUZ010000001.1 GCA_021732445.1 Sphingomonas sp.
TCGCGCAAATCATCCGAATAGGGTCTCGCCATCTCTGCTGGCCTCCATCCCCAGCCAGCAGGTTGAATCAGAACAAACCGCGCTTGGGAATCCCAAATCGATTCAATCAATCAGAAATCGAGTCTAGCGACAGGAGCAGGTGCTCAAACAACGGCTCGTCCGCCAAATGCACTGCGAGATCCAAATCGGAATGCGGGCGCGTCTGCCGGCCAAGCAGCGCATCAACCCCCCAGCCCCCGTCAATCCAGAACGCGAGGCCCGCCGTTTCAAACGCCCGGCACAAAGCAGTTACGGTTTCAAGCTGCATGGATGGCGGCCTTGCACCATGTTTCTGTCTAAGCCGGTAACCCGGCACCGCGGCCCTTAAAACGGTACCTCGTCGTCGAGATCGTCGGGGAAGCCGCCGCCTGCGCCGGTGCCGCCGCCAAAGCCGCCGCCACCGCGTGATGCTCCACCGCCACGAGCCGCACCCCCACCGCTGCTGCTGCCGCCGAAATCGTCGCCGCCACGGTCCCAGTCGCCGCCGCCCGCGCCGCCCCCTGCACCCGGCGCGCCATCGAGCATCGTCAGCACCGAGTTGAAGCCTTGCAGCACAATCTCCGTCGAATACCGGTCCTGGCCCTGCTGGTCCTGCCACTTGCGCGTCTGGAGCTGGCCCTCGATATAAACCTTGCTGCCTTTGCGTAAGAACCGCTCGGCGACATTCGCCAGGCCTTCATTGAAGATCGCGACCGAATGCCACTCGGTCTTTTCCTTCTTTTCGCCGGAATTGCGGTCCTTCCAGCTTTCCGACGTGGCGATGCGCAGGTTCACCACCTTGCCGCCATTGCCAAAAGTGCGGCTTTCGGGGTCGCGCCCGAGATTGCCGACGAGAATTACCTTGTTGACGCTGCCCGCCATGTTGCTTCCTATAATCCCATGCCAATGGCGGCCCAATAGGTCGCCCCTGCTGCGATGTAAGCCAGCGCGAACAGATAGCCAACCATGAACGCCGGCCACGCCCACGAATTGGTCTCGCGGCGCGTGACGGCGATGGTCGAGATGCACTGCGGCGCAAACACGAACCACATGAGGAAGGCAAGCGCCGTTGGCAGGCTCCACCGCGCGCGCAGGCTGGCGGTAATGGTTGCTGGCCCGGCCGCGCCGCTGCCGTCATCGACCGCGTACACCGTGCCCAGCGCTGCCACCGCCACCTCGCGTGCGGCCATCGCGGGGATGAGCGCCAGCGCAATGTCGCGATCGAACCCGATGGGTTTCAGCACCACCGCCAGCCCGTTGGCGATGCGGCCAGCCACCGAATAATTCACTGGCGTAATCGGGCTGCCGGCAGGCGGTTTGGGAAAACTGAGCAACAGCCACAGCACAACGGTAGACCCCAGGATGATGGTGCCCGCCCGCCTGAGGAAGATATAGCACCGGCTCCACAGCCCAAGCGCAATGTCGCGCGGGTTTGGGAGCTGATATTTGGGCATTTCCATCATGAAGCCCGACGAGGCTCCCTTTGCAACGGTGTTGCGCAGGATCAGCGCGGCCACAAACGCGCCAACAATGCCAAATACATAAAGCGCAAACATTACCAGCCCCTGCAGCCCGATAATGCCGCCGACAAGGCGGTTGGGGATGAGCGCGGAAATGATGAGCGTATAGACCGGCAGCCGCGCCGAACACGTCATGAGCGGCGCGATGAGGATGGTCGTCAGCCGGTCCTTTTCATCCTCGATGGTGCGCGTCGCCATGATGCCGGGCACCGCGCAGGCAAAAGATGACAGCAGCGGAATGAACGCGCGGCCCGACAGGCCAACGCTTGCCATCACCCCGTCCATCAAAAAAGCTGCCCGCACCATATAGCCCGACGCCTCAAGCAGCAGGATGAACAGGAACAGGATGAGGATTTGCGGCAGAAACACGAGCACGGCCCCCACGCCGGCGATAATCCCGTCCACCAGCAGCGAGCGGAAGAACCCGGCCGGCAAAACGCCCGATATGGCGGCGCCCAGTGTGCCAAACGCACTGTTGATCGCGTCGGCGGGCACCGTTGCCCAGGAGAACACCGCCTGGAACATGAGGAACAAAACCGCCCCGAGCAGCACGACGCCCCCGACCGGGTGCAGCGCCAGCGCATCAAAAGTCTGCGTCCAGCGTCTGACCGGCGTTTCGGAAATAATCGCTTGCCGGGCAATGGCGCGCGCGCGCCGCTGCAGCAGCGCCATATCCTCCGCTAGCGGACCGTCCGTCGCGCGCGGTCGCGCCGCACCTGCATGTGCTACCAGACCACCAAGCGCTTCCTTCAAATCCTCAAGCCCGCGTTTGCGCACGGCCACCGTTGGGATGACGGGCACGCCGAGAGCATGCGCAAGCGCTGCGCTGTCCAGCTCCAGCCCGTCCCGCCGCGCCAGATCGACCATGTTGAGCGCGACCACTACCGGCAGGCCCAGCGCGATGAGCTGCAACGTGAAGCGCAGATGATTGTCGAGATTGGCAGCATCGACCACCACTACAAGCGCGTCGGGCCGTCGCTCGCCCGCCTGTGCGCCCATCACGACATCGCGGGTCACGCGCTCGTCGGGGCTGCCGGGGGTGAGGCTGTAGGCGCCGGGCAAATCGACCAGCTCAACCGGGCGGCCATCGGCCAGCGCCATCCGCCCGGCGTGCCGCTCAACCGTAACGCCCGGATAATTGCCCACTTTTTGCCGTGCGCCGGTCAGCGCGTTGAACAGCGCGCTTTTGCCGGCATTGGGGTTGCCGACCAGCGCGACAAGCGGGATCGCGGTCATTCCGCGGGGGCGAGCGGGGCGACGTGGATGGTGCCGGCAACCGCTCGCCTCAGCGCCACCGTCATCCGCCCGATGCGGCACGCGATTGGCCCGCGGCCAAAGCGCGCGCGGTGCAGCACTTCCACCGGCACGCCTTCGTCAAAGCCAAGCTCGCGCAGGCGCCGCGCTTCGGGCGCCGCAAGCCCGGCCCAGTCAACAGCGACTACTGTGCCGGGTTGGTGCGCGGGCAGATTTTCCAGGCTGAATCGCGTATTCACGATCCATATATATTGCTGCTGCAACTGATTATCAATAACGCTTGTTACTTGCCCGCTGCCTCGCCCGGACCCTTCACACGGCCGGGTACCGCAGCCGCCCGACAAAGCGCGACAGGCTTGGCAGATTGGCGGTGCGCTCGGCCAGGCCCGCCTTGGCCTTTTCAAAGCGCATAATGCCCTCGATCCGCCGGGCAAGGAACGCGCGGGTCTCGGCCCAGCCGTCGCTCTCGTCGTTCAGGAACACGGCAATGGTGGCTCCATACACCCCGCCCAGGATCATCCGCTTGGTATAATGATTATAGTCGGTCGCGGTATCGCCCGCCAGGCGCCACATCAGGTCGACCGACCGCCAGCCAAGCGCGGCCGCGCGCACGGCGTTTTGCGGCATTGCGAGCAGGGCAATCGCCCGGCGGAGCGCCTCGCGCTGATGCGCCACGGCCGCGAGCCGCGCTTCCACCAGCGCGGTGATTTTCGCGCGCACCTTCATCGTGGCGAGCGTCTCGGGCGGCAGCAGCTCGGCCATTTGCGCATCGACATGAGCGAACCACGCGTCGATCATGCTAACGGCGCCCGGAAAGGCGAGCGCGGCAACGTCGCGGTCAACGCCTGCGCCATCAGCGGCAAGGTTCAGCGCGGCCGCGCTCCAGCCGTCGAAAGCGGCGTTGTCGGCTATGGCAGGGGCAAGCGCGAGCCGAATTTCGTCAAGCGTTGCATCAGCGGGGATGGTCGTCGTCATGCCACGAGCTTACCCGCGCGGGCGCGTGGTGCCAAGCGGGGCAGTAACTTGCGCGACCGGCCGGCGCACCAGCACGAGCGCTGCCGCCACCAGCGCGGCGCCGAACAAATCGGGCGCCGCCAGTTTTTCACCATAGACTATCCACCCGACGCTTCCGGCAACAATCGGCTGGGTCAGCAGGCCAATGCCGACCACCAGCGGCGACAGCCGTCCAAGCGCATAGATCAGGCACCCTTGCCCCAAAATCTGGCTGCACAGCGCCAGGCCGATGAGCGGCCCCCAGTGCAGCGGCCACACCCGTTCGCCAAGCGCCAGCGCAACCAGCAGCAGCGGCGCGATGCTCGCCAGCGTCGACAGCGCCAGCGCGGGCAGCGGTGGCATGGTGGCGCGGGCCTGCGCCATTGCGATGAAGTAAAAGGTGTAGAGTATGCCCGCCAGCAGGCACAGCGCGTCGCCCGCCAGATGGCGCGGATCAAGCGCATAGGAGCGACCCATCAGCAGTGCCGCGCCAATCGTCGCCAGGGTCAGCGCCAGCGCCTGCACAGGGCTGGGCCTCGCGCGGGCGACGATGAAACCATAAACCGGGAAGAACAACGTGGCCGAATTGCCAAACAGCGTGGCATTGGCCAGCGTGGTGCGCAAAATGCCAATATGCCAGCTCGCCAAATCGGCGGCAAAGCACATCCCGGCAAGCGCCAGCACCCACCACAAACTCTTGCCAAGCCCGGCCGGGCGCCAGCCGGTGCCAAGGGCGGCCGCCGCCAGCAGCGGTGCCGCCAGCGTAATTCGCCAGAAGGCCGATGCAACAGGCCCGGTATCAGCCAGGCGCACGAACCACGGGCCAAAGGCCAGCGCTGCATTGGCGATGAGCAGCGCCGCGAGCGCGCGGCCCGGGGCGTCCGCCATGCGACCGGGCGCCCCATCGGCGGCGCCTCCCAGGCTGGAGGAACCGGGCGCGGTGGCCAGGGGTGGCCCTGCGGCCCGGTTTTTGTTCATGGAAGAAATTCTTCGTCGCCCCCGCTATGGCGCATTGTGCAACGCGCGCTATCTCACCGACCATCAACGCGCAAAGGAAAAGCCGCTTATGCCCACCCTGTTCGATCCGCTTCGCCTTGGCGCGATTACCGCGCCCAACCGGGTGCTGATGGCGCCGCTCACGCGCGGCCGGGCCTCGCGCGGGCATGTGCCGCAGCCAATCATGGCGGCCTATTATGCGCAACGCGCCAGCGCCGGCCTGATTATTTCCGAAGCCACCGGCATCAGCCAGGAAGGGCTGGGCTGGCCGTTTGCGCCGGGCCTGTGGAGCGACGAGCAGGCCGAGGCATGGGTGCCGGTGGTCGCCGCCGTTCACGCAGCGGGCGGGCGGATTTTTGCCCAGCTCTGGCACATGGGCCGCATTGTTCACCCAGATTTTCTGGGCGGCGCCAAGCCTGTCTCGGCGTCGGCGACGACCGCGCCCGGCCAGGCGCACACTTATGCCGGCAAACAGGATTATGTCGAAGCCAGGCCGCTCGACATTGCGGAAATCCCGCGCCTGCTCGCCGATTATGAGCGCGCCACCCGCAATGCCCTTGCCGCCGGGTTTGACGGGGTGCAGATCCATGCGGCGAACGGCTATCTCATCGACCAGTTCTTGCGCGACAACAGCAATTTCCGCGAGGACGCCTATGGCGGCGCACCTGAAAACCGCATTCGGCTGCTGCGGGAGGTGACCGAGCGCGTCGCGGGCGTTGCCGGCGCAGACCGCACCGCCGTTCGCCTTTCCCCTAATGGCAATTCGCAAGGCGTGAAGGATTCGGCGCCCGAAACGGTGTTCGTGCCCGCCGCCCGCGCGCTTGCCGATATCGGCATTGCGTTTCTGGAACTGCGCGAACCCGGCCCCGATGGCACCTTTGGCCGGTCGGAGCAGCCCAAGGTTTCGCCTGCGATCCGTTCGGCATTTGCTGCCCCGCTGGTGCTCAATTCCGATTACACCGGCGCGACGGCACAAGCGGCGCTTGATTCAGGCATTGCCGACGCGATCAGCTTTGGCCGCCCGTTCCTTGCCAATCCTGACCTGCCCGAGCGGCTGCGCACCGGCGCTCCGCTTAATGCCGATGTGATGGCGACGTGGTACAGCCAGGGTGCCGAGGGCTATACTGACTATGCCGCGATGGAGCCGGCCGCCGCCTGACGGGTCAGAGCGGCACAAAGGTAAGCGGCAGGCCATCCTTGGGCTGGGGAATCGGCCAGGGCTGCCACGCAGCGCCGCTGCCGGGTGCCAGCTCGATGCGGTAGCGCCGGAGCAATTGCACCATCAGGAGGCGCATCTGCATCGTCGCAAAGTGCAGGCCAAGGCACATATGGGCGCCACCGCCAAAGGGCGTCCACGCATATTTGTGGCGGCCCCTCGAGGCTTCCGGCGTGAAGCGCATGGGGTCGAAAATATCGGGGTCTGGCCACAGCTCGGGCATTTTGTGGGTATAGCCGATTGCGATGTTCACATAGGCCCCGGCGGGAATTTTATAGCCCCCGAACTCAAAGGATTTCAGCGCGCGGCGGGGGATCGAAGGCACCGGCGGAATCATCCGCAGCGCTTCTTTGAAGGCATAATCGGTCAGCACCAGCCGGTCGAGCTGCGAATAGGCGAGGCCATCGGCGTCGTTCAGCCCGAGCTCGCTGATTTCGGCGCGCAGCTTCTCCTGCCATTCGGGGTGCCGGCCCAGCATCATCACCAGCGACGTGGCCGATGAGGTGATGGTGTCATGCGCGGCCATCATGAGGAAGTTCATATGGTCGACAATGGCGTCGTCCGACAGCATGTTGCCGTCGTCATCGGTTGCGCGGCAGAACTGCGAGAAAAAATCGCGGCCCGCATGGCCGGCGACGCGGCGTTTGGGGATTTCGCGCTTGAACAGGTCGATCAGATAGGCGCGCGCCTTGGTGCCCTTGGCCATTTTGGAACCCGGCAGCGGCACGCGGATGGCGCCGACAGTGGCCTGCACCTCATCGACAAAAGCCTGGTTGACGCGGGTCGCCTCTGGCCCGAGCGGCATGCCAAGAAAGCTCTCCGCCGCAAGATCGAGCGTCAGTGCCTTGACCGCGCTGTAGAACTTCATCGGCCGGTTGCCCCAGCCTGCCACCTCGCGCGCGATTCCGGCGTTGAGGCTTTCGGCATAATGGCGCATCGGCTCGGGCTTGAAGGCGACTGACAGGATGCGCCGGTCCGCCCTGTGCTTTTCGAAATCCATCAGCATCAGGCCGCGCGGGAACAACAGGTTGAGCAACTGCCCCCAGCCCTGTTCCGATGAAAAGATATGCTCCCGGTCAAACAAGATCAGCTCATTGGCATCGGGGCCGACCATGTTGACCTGCGGGTTGCCAAAGGCGTGGTTGCGAAACACCAGCCCATAGCGATCGACCATCATTTTGCCGAAACCCACCGGGTCTTTCAGCATTCTAAGCGTATTGCCGACAAATGGCAGGCCATCTTCGCCGGGCAAATCGCGCAGCGCCGACTTGGAAATGCGGGGCAGCCAATGCGGGTTGGCCTTGATGGTGTGGGCATAGGGCATCAGTCAGGCTCCGGCGGGTCGGACGTTACTTACATTAGTATAAGCAGGCGCGCGGGCCAAGCGTTCTAGCGACTGCGCCGTGCCCGCCAGGCGGCGGCGCTCTGGCCCCAGTCATCGCACTTGCTCATGTCGAACGGCGGCGGCATCTGCGTGGGACCACGATTGTCCGCGCCAAGCCGCGTCGCCAGCGCAATCGAGGGCGCATTGTCGGGGTCGATGATGTGCATCACAGCGTCCCAGCCGAGCACATCGAACGCATAGTCGATCGTGGCGATGGCTGCTTCGTGCGCATATCCTTTGCCGGCAAACGCCCGCGCGAGGCCCCAGCCGACTTCGCGGCCCGGCCACCCATCGGGATAGTGCGGGCCGATCCGCCCCATCCATTGCCCCGTCGCCCGGTCGATGACCGAAAACATCGAATAGCCGCGGATGCTCCACGCACCCGCCATGCCGCACAGGCTCCGCCAGGCGACCGAGCGCGGCTGCACGCCGCCCAGGAATCGCATCGTCTGCTCATCGGCGTGGAACGCGGCCCAGTCTTCGAAATCATCGGCGCAAGGCGCGCGCAGGAGGAGGCGTTCAGTGAATAATATCGGCGATGCCATGTGCGCTTCTCCCACTTACCCCGATGCCGCCGCAACCCGGTCGAGCCATGCGGTTAGCTGCCGGCGGATTGGCGCGCGCACGGCCTTGTTCAGCGCGAGCGGCACGATGACCAGCGTTACCGGATAGGCAAAGGCCGCCGCCACCATGACCAGCACCGCTATTGCCATTGCAACCCGGGCGCCCTTGACAAGCGCGGCAGCGCCGGGGTCGAGCGGTATCGTCCGGGGGCCATTGTCATCATAAAGGGCGAGCGTGCGGAGCGTGCTCCGGCCGTCAAACGCCGTTCTGGTGATCGCAATCGGCGCCGCCCATGCCCGTTTGGCAGGTTGCGCGTTGCTGGCACCGCCCTCTGGAGACCGATCCCGGCCGGCCCAGCGATCAATCACCACCAGCCGCCGGTCGCGCTCGACGACCTTGTAGCGGGATTGGGGCGCGTCGGCCATGGCGTCAGGCGAACCGCTGCCTCAGTGCCAGCATCGCCAGCGCCGCCTTGGCCGCTTCGCCGCCTTTGTCTTTTTCGTCGGGCCTGGCGCGGGTGAGCGCCTGCGCCTCATTCTCGGTCGTCAGGATGCCGTTCCCGATGGCAAGCCCATCCATGCTGAGCGCCATCAGCCCGCGCGCGCTTTCCCCCGCCACGATTTCGAAATGATAGGTTTCGCCGCGAATGACGACGCCAATCGCGACATAGCCGTCATAGCCGCCGGTCTCGCTTGCCAGCGCAATCGCGCCTGGAATTTCGAGCGCGCCGGGCACGGTTATGGTTTCATGCGCATGGCCTGCCTCCTCGATGGCGGCCCGCGCACCGGCCAGCAACAGGTCGTTCAGATGCTCATAGAAACGCGCTTCGACGATTAAGATTCTGGCCATTATCGCTCCTGTGGCGCCCCGTTCTGAGCAAGGGCTGCGCCCTGATATCGCGGGTCGCTGCTTACCTCTCGTACTGCCCAGGCGGGCGGCTGCAAAGCCCTAAGCCCGGCATCGTCAGGCCATTCGATTTCGCAAAGTTCAAGCGGGGCGAGCGCACCGTCGAAGACGTCGAGGCTGAAGCTCGCGCCGCAATCGATGAGCAGATAGCGGCGCTTGGCCAGGGCCGCCGCCGGGAGCGCCGCGAACACGGCATATTCGGCCGCGGTCAGATAAGCGGTAACGATGGGCCGGGCGAGCGGATCGGCGGCGTCATATTTCTTGGTGAGCTTCAGCGCGCAGGCGCCGGATACTGCGGTCATCCGCCGCAGCCTCAGCCTCGTACCGGTTATGTAGCGGTCCTCGATCAGCACCGTCGGCACTTCGGCAAGCGCGGGCCGCCGGGCCGGGTCAACCAGCCAGCGGCGTTCGCGCTCGATATGTGCATATTTGGGCGCTTCGGCCTCGCCGCAGGCGGTGCGGATCACTCGCCGCCCGTTCCCGGTATCGGCCGTTCGCCAACGATGCTCAGCCCGTAGCCGTCAAGCCCCACCAGCATGTGGTGGGTGTTGGTCAGCAATATCATGTCGGCCACGCCGAGTTCGGCCAGAATTTGCGCGCCGACGCCATAGTCGCGCAGCTCCTCCACCTCGGGCGCGCCCGCGCTTTTGCCCTCGGCGCGCAGCTTCATGAAACGTGTGACAAGATCCTTCATCGGCCGGTTGATGACGACGATGACGCCGGCGCCTTCCTCGGCAATCAGCTCCATCGAGCGTGACAGGAGCCCCGCACGCTGATTGTCTTCGCCAAAGACATCGACGAACATCGACATGGTGTGCATACGCACAAGCGTTGGCTTGTCGGGGTCGATCTTGCCCTTCACCAGCGCAATCTGTTCATCGCCCGTGGCCTTGTTGAAAAAGGTCATCGCGCGCCAGTCGCCGCCCCACTTGCTGTGGAACGCCATTTCCGCCCGCTTCTCAACGAGATGGTCGTGGCGGCGGCGATAGGCGATCAGGTCGCGGATCGTGCCGATCTTGAGCTTGTGGAGCCGCGCAAAGCCGATCAGGTCGTCGAGCCGGGCCATCGACCCGTCGTCGTTCATGATTTCGCAAATCACGCCAGACGGGTTCAGCCCGGCGAGGCGCGACACATCCACCGCCGCCTCGGTATGCCCGGCCCGCACGAGCACACCGCCGTCGCGCGCGACCAGCGGAAAGACGTGGCCGGGCGTCACAATCTCGTCCTTGCCCTTTGATGCGTCGATGGCGACGGCAACGGTGCGGGCCCGGTCGGCGGCCGAAATGCCGGTTGTCACCCCGTCGCGCGCCTCGATCGAGACGGTGAAGGCGGTTTCGTGCCGGGTGCCGTTGTGGCGGCTCATCAGGTCGAGGCCGAGCTGGTCCACCCGTGCCTTGTGGAGCGCCAGGCAAATGAGGCCGCGGCCGTGCGTTGCCATGAAGTTGATGGCGTCTGGTGTAGCCATTTGTGCCGGAATGATGAGGTCGCCCTCATTCTCGCGGTCTTCATCATCGACAAGAATGAACATGCGCCCGTTGCGCGCCTCGTCGATTATCTCCTCGATGGGCACCAGCGCCGGGGCGTCATCGCTGTCGAACAGGACGCGTTCAAGCTTGCGCAGCGTGTCGGCGGTCGGGTTCCAGTCGGGCGAGTCGAGGTCGCGCAAACTGTTGGCGTGGAGCCCGGCGGCGCGGGCAAGACCAGAGCGGGACATGCCACCCTGCGTGACGAGGCCGCGAACGCGGCTGATAAGATCGATGCTCATGCGACGCATAAATCACACCACAATGTGATTGTCAACATCACAAACCACATTGTGGTGTTTAGGCGTGCGCCGCAATCCATTGGCGCTGCTGTTCCATTCGCGCGAGATAGCGGGCCAGCACGTCGATTTCGATGTTGACTGCCTGCCCCGGCGCCAGCCCGCCAAGCGTGGTGACCGATTGCGTGTGCGGAATGATGTTCACTGAAAAATGCGCGCCTCCGGCCTGATCGGTCACCTGATTGACGGTCAGCGACACACCGTCGATCGTAACCGATCCCTTGCTGGCGAGAAACGGGGCCAGCGCATCGTCGACGCCAATGCCGATCCGCTTTGAATCGCCGTCCGCGCAGACGCCAATCACCTCGCCGAAGCCATCGACATGCCCCGTCACAATATGGCCGCCCAGTTCGTCGCCAAGCTTCATCGCGCGTTCCAGGTTAAGGCGGCGGCCCGCAGACCACTGGCCTTGCGCAGAGCGGCTTATCGTTTCGTGCGAGACATCGGCGGCAAACCAGTTGCTGGTTCCATCATGGCCCTTGTCGATGACGGTCAGGCACACGCCCGAACACGCGATGGACGCGCCAAGATCGACCAGCGCCATGTCATAGCCTGTGCGCACGACGATGCGCCTGTCGCCGGCTTCCTCGACCCGCTCGATGGTGCCAATATCGGTGATGATGCCGGTGAACATGCGATTATCCCTGCTGTGTTTCGTAGACCTCAAGCCGGTCGTCGCCAAGCATGCGTGAGTCGGCAAGCTGCCAGCGGCCATGCGCGTCCGCAAGCTTTTCCAGACCGATATCGCCAAGCGCCGGCTTGCCCGCGCCCAGCAACACCGGCGCGCGGTACAGCAGCAGCCGGTCGACCAGCCCGGCGCGCACAAAAGCCGCCGCGGCACCGGCGCCGCCCTCCACCAGCACCTCGTTCACCGCCTCAAGCGCGCCGATGGCGGCGGGTGTCGCGACGGCCGTCCAGCCCGGCGGTGCTGTGCCGTGCGTCAGCAGCAGGCGCTGGGGCGCGCGCGCTTCCAGCCCTGGCAGCCGCACATCTAGGCGGGGCGCGTCGGCCGCAAATGTGCCGCGCCCGACCAGGATGGCGTCATGGCGGCACCGTTCAACATGCGTGTGCGCGCGCGCCACCGCGCCGGTGATCCACTGGCTTTCGCCACTTGCGGTCGCGATACAGCCGTCGAGCGACATCGCCAGTTTCAGCGTTACCGCAGGCCGGCCAAGCCGCTGGCGGGTGAGGAAGCCGCGCATCGAGCGCTCGGCGTCGGCGCGGCGCAGCCCCGGCTCGACCGCGATTCCTGCCGCCGCCAGCAGCGCAAAACCGCGCCCGTCGATCTTGGGAAACGGGTCTTGCAGCGCGGCCACCACCCGCGTGACGCCGCTTTCGATGAGCACGTCGGCACAGGCCGGCCCGCGCCCGCCGCGCACGGAGCAGGGTTCAAGCGTAACATAAGCAGTGCCGCCGCGCGCCGCAGCTCCAGCTTGGGCGAGCGCCATTGCTTCGGCGTGCGGCCGGCCGCCGGGCTGCGTCCAGCCTTGCCCGACGACCTTGTCATCCTTCACGATGACGCAGCCCACACTTGGGTTGGGTGCGGTCTGCCCGCGGCCGCGCTCGCCAAGCGCCAGGGCCGCGCCCATGGCCTGCCAGTCGCTTATGGCCCGCCGCTGGCGCATCGCAGCGCTGCTCAGAGGCCCCAGGCTTTCAGCTTGTCGTCCAGTTTCTTGAATTCGGCCTGCCGCGCCTTTTGCAGCTTGTCCAGTTCGGCCTTTTCCCGGGCTCGGGCGACCGAATCGAGCTTTTGCTGGGCGATGATCTGCCCATCGGAGCGGTCGGCCGGCCATTGCTGCACATAGATTATCTCGCGCCTATAGGGCCGGGCCTGATGCGAATCATGCACAAAACCCGCAACAATAACGCCGGTGACCACCATCGCTATCACCAGAAACACCAATTCATACCGCGACCGGTGCCTGAGAAAGACCCTAAGGTCGCGAATCGCATGAAATGGCGAGAAGCGCGCAAAATATGACATGGATAGAGACGATAAGCCGGATGCCGCGCGCGCGCCAGCCCCTCGTTGGGCGGCGCCGGCGCCGGTTTTGGCGCCGTGCCGGCCGGGTCAGCCTCGCAACCGGCGCACCGCCCGGTCGCGGCCGATCAGCGGCAGCAACGCCGCCATGTCGGGGCCATGATCGAGCCCGGTCAGCGCCTGCCGCAGCGGCAGGAACAGCGCCTTGCCGGTACGCCCGCTTTTTGCCTTCAGCGCAGCGGTCAGCGCGTGCCATGGGCTGTCGGACCAGTCGAGCCCCTCGGCAAGCATCGCCGCCTGCGCCAGAAAGTCGGCATCGTCGGCACGCCGCTCGGCCGTCACTGGACCCTCAACCACGCGCCACCAACCGGCTGCGTCGCTGATCCGAGACAGGTTGGGCCGAATGGCGCCCCATGCGGCTTCGTCCATCCCGGCCGGCAGCGCGCCCGCCACGCGCGCGAACGGAAATTGATGGACGATCTTGGCGTTGAGCGCGGCCAGCTCGCCTTCGTCGAAGCGCGCCGGGGCACGGCTGAACCGGGCAAAGTCGAAACTGTCGAGCAGCGCGCCGCGCTCCACTAGCGGCTCGACCGGATCGCTCGTGCCCAGCCGTGCGAGCAGGGCGACGATAGTTTCCGGCTCGATGCCGTCCGCCCGAAACGCCTCGACTCCTACCGAGCCAAGCCGTTTGGAGAGCTTGCCCTCGGCGCCGGTGAGCAGCGCGGCATGGGCAAAATGCGGCGGCGCCGCGCCCATTGCCTCGAACATCTGGAGCTGGAGTGCGGTGTTCGACACATGATCTTCGCCGCGCACCACATGGGTGATGCCAAGCTCTGCATCGTCAATCGCCGAAGGCAGCATATAGAGCCATGATCCGTCGGCGCGGCGGATGACGGGGTCGCTCATGGTGGCTGCGTCAAACTGCTGGGGCCCGCGCACCATATCATCCCAACCAATCGGCCGGCCATGGTCGAGCTTGAAGCGCCAGTGCGGCGTCACGCCGCCGGCCTCCAGCGTGGCCCGCGCGGCCTCGCTCAGCTTGAGCGCTGCCCGGTCATAAACCGGCGGCAGGCCGCGTCCGGCGGCGATCTTGCGTTTCAGGTCGAGCTCCTGCGCTGTCTCATAGGCCGGGTAAATCCGCCCCGCTGCCACCAGATCTGCAAAGCGCGCCTCGTAGCGCGCAAACCGGGCCGACTGGCGCACCTCGCCATCGGGCGCCAGCCCCAGCCAGGCAAGGTCGGCGCGGATGGCATCGACAAAACGCTCGTCGCTGCGCTGTGCGTCGGTATCGTCGATGCGCAGCAGGAAGCACCCGCCGTGCTTTTTCGCCCAAAGCCAGTTGTGGAGCGCGGCGCGGATGTTGCCGACATGCAGCATGCCGGTGGGTGACGGGGCAAAACGCGTAGTGACGGTCATGCCCGCTTCGTTAGGCCGTGGGTTCGCGTGCCGCAATGCCCCCTTTGCGTTCCCCGAATCGCCGCTTTATGGGAAGGGGATCAGTGCTGGGGACGATGCGCAATGAAATTGATGACCGGCAATGCCAACCTGCCTTTGGCCCGCGATGTCGCACGCTATCTTGACCTCAGCCTGACAGATGCCAGCGTGCGCCGTTTCGCCGACGAAGAAGTTTTCGTAGAAATCCACGAAAATGTGCGCGGCGAAGACGTATTCGTGCTGCAATCGACGGGCTATCCGGCAAACGACAATCTGATGGAGCTGCTGATCTGCATCGACGCGCTGAGGCGTGCCTCGGCCAAGCGGATCACCGCGGTGATCCCTTATTTCGGCTATGCCCGGCAGGATCGCAAATCCGGCTCGCGCACGCCGATTTCGGCCAAGCTGGTCGCCAATCTCATTACCGTGGCCGGTGCCAACCGGGTGCTGTCGATTGATCTGCATGCCGGACAAATCCAGGGTTTTTTCGATATCCCGACCGATAATCTGTTCGCTGCACCGGTGATGTCGGCAGATATCGTCGCGCGCTATGGCGGGCGCAACCTGATGGTCGTGTCACCCGATGTCGGCGGCGTGGTGCGCGCGCGCGCGCTTGCCAAGCGGCTCGACAACGCGCCGCTCGCCATTGTCGACAAGCGTCGCGAACGCGCGGGCGAATCGGAAGTGATGAACATCATCGGCGATGTCGAGGGGCGGTTCTGCGTGCTGATCGACGACATGGTCGATTCCGCCGGCACCTTGTGCAACGCGGCCGCCGCGCTGAAACAGGCGGGCGCGGCTGACGTCGTCGCTTATTGCACCCACGGCGTGCTGTCGGGCGGGGCGGTCGCGCGGGTCGAAAGCTCGGCGCTCTTGGAACTGGTGATTACCGATTCGATCGGCCAGCATGATGTCATCAAGGACGCCAAACGCATCCGCCACCTGACCATCGCCCCGCTGCTGGCCGAGGCGATCAAGCGCATTGCGGACGAAACAAGCGTGTCGTCGCTGTTTGATTGAGGGGGACAACGACCCGGCTTTCACCCAAAGATCCGGCGGCGGCCGCCGTTGAGGGAGGCCAAGGCCGAGCGCGCGTTAAGCCTGCTCCATCGCCCCGCGCGACACCCTGACGCCCGCCATTTCGCGCCGTTTCAGCTCGGCCTTCAGCAGCTCGGGCCGGGGCGCGACCAGAAAGCCGAAGCTCACCGTGCCGTCCTTCGTTTCCACCACATGGTGCAGCCGGTGTGCCTGGACGATGCGCTTCATGTAATTGGAGCGCGGCACATAGCCCGTTGCCACGCGCCGGTGGACGATGATGTCGTGGAAGCCCAGATAAATCGCGCCATAAGCGGCAATCCCCGCGCCCACCCATGTCGCCCATGTGCCCCAGGTGCCGCTCGTGCCCAGCAGCAGCAGGGCGATCGATGGCGTCGCGAAAATCACGAAATAGGCGTCGTTCAGTTCCCAAAACCCGGTGCGCGGGGCATGGTGGCTCTTGTGCAGAAACCAGCCCGGCCCGTGCATCACCCAGCGGTGCGCCACATAGGCAACGCCTTCCATCGCGGCGACGGTGAGCAGGAACAGGCCAAGGCCAGCGAGTATCGACATGGCACCCGATATAGCGCCGCGCGGCGGCAATGGCGAGAGCGCAGCGCACCCATCCGCCACTGGATTCGCGGGCCGCACTGTGCTTTAGCCAGCGCGTCCTGTTTCTTTCTGTCCGCACGAGGCTAGAGCCATCCCATGAACATCCACGAATATCAGGCCAAAGAGCTGCTCGCGACGTTCGGCGTGCCGGTGCCGGCGGGCTTTGCCGCGATGAGCGTGGACGCGGCCGTTGAGGCGGCGAGCAAACTGCCCGGTCCGCTTTATGTGGTAAAGGCGCAGATCCATGCCGGCGGCCGCGGCAAGGGCAAGTTCAAGGAGCTGGGGCCAGACGCCAAGGGCGGGGTTCGCTTGGCCAAAACGCCGGAGGAGGTGCGCGCCGCCGCCACCGATATGCTCGGCAACACGTTGGTCACGATCCAGACCGGCGAGCACGGCAAGCAGGTCAACCGGCTGTACGTGACCGACGGCGTCGATATCGACCGAGAATTCTACCTCGCCCTGCTCGTCAACCGCGCAACCGGCCGCATTGGCATGGTCGTCTCCACCGAAGGCGGTGTCGACATCGAAACAGTCGCGCACGACACGCCGGAGAAAATCCACACCATCGACATTGATCCGGCGACCGGATTCATGCCGCATCACGGGCGCAGCGTGGCAGCGGCGCTGTGCCTGTCGGGCGATCTCGCCAAGCAGGCCGCCGCGACTGCCTCAAAACTTTATGACGCGTTTCTGGGCACGGACGCGGCGCAGATCGAGATCAACCCGCTTGCCGTGACGAAGGATGGGAAGTTGCTGGTGCTCGACGCCAAGGTCGGCTTCGATTCGAACGCGATGTTCCGCCACAAGGAGTTGCTGGCGCTGCGCGACGAGACGGAGGAAGACCCCGCAGAGCTCGAAGCGTCGAAGTACGATCTTGCCTATATCAAGCTCGATGGCGATATCGGCTGCATGGTGAACGGCGCGGGCCTTGCCATGGCGACGATGGACATCATCAAGCTGAACGGCATGTTCCCCGCCAATTTCCTCGATGTGGGCGGCGGCGCGAGCAAGGAAAAGGTGACGGCGGCGTTCAAGATCATCCTCGCTGACCCGAATGTGAAGGGCATTCTCGTCAACATCTTTGGCGGCATCATGAAGTGCGACATCATCGCCGATGGCATTGTCGCAGCGGCGAAGGAAGTGAATTTGTCGGTACCGCTCGTCGTCCGGCTGGAAGGCACCAATGTGGAAGCGGGCAAGGCAATCCTCGCCAATTCGGGGCTGGCCATCGTGCCGGCCAATGATCTGGGCGACGCCGCACGGAAAATTGTGGCGGAGGTGAAGGCGGTGGCGTGATCCCCTCCCCAGGGCAGGTTTTGGAATACTGGAGTAAAGGACGACATGAAAATTCTGGTCCCCGTCAAGCGCGTGCTTGATTACAACGTAAAGCCTCGGGTGAAGGCAGATGGCACGGGCGTTGACCTGGCCAACGTCAAGATGAGCATGAACCCGTTTGACGAAATCGCGGTCGAAGAAGCGATCCGCCTGCGCGAAAAAGGTGCCGCGACCGAAGTTATCGTCGTGTCGATTGGCGAGGCCAAGGCACAGGAAACGCTGCGCACCGCGCTCGCCATGGGGGCTGATCGCGCGATCCTGATCGTCAGCGAGGAAAAGGTCGAGCCGCTCGGCGTCGCCAAGCTGCTCGCCAAGGTGGCCGCAGAAGAAGCGCCCGGCCTCATCATCCTCGGCAAGCAGGCGATTGATGACGACAACAACCAGACCGGGCAAATGCTCGCAGGCCTGCTTGGCTGGGGTCAGGGCACCTTTGCCAGCGCCGTAGTGGTCGAAGGTGACACTGTTACCGTGACGCGCGAGGTCGATGGCGGGGCGGAGACGGAACGGTTCACCATGCCTGCCATCGTCACCACCGACCTGCGCCTCAACGAGCCGCGCTATGCCTCGCTGCCCAACATCATGAAGGCCAAGTCCAAGCCGCTCGCCCAGAAGGCGCCAGCGGATTATGGCGTGGACGTGGCGCCCCGCCTCACGACGCTAAAGGTAGTGGAGCCGCCCAAGCGGACCGCCGGCATCAAGGTGGCGGACGTCGACGAGCTGGTCGGCAAACTGAAAGCAATGGGAGTGGCAAAGTGAAGGCGCTGGTCTGGGTCGAGCATGACGGTGCAGCCGTCAAGGATGCAACGCTTGCGGCGGTGACGGCAGCGGCAAAGCTGGGCGACGTTCATCTGCTGGTTGCCGGCCAGGGTGTCGGCGCAGTGTCCGGGCAGGCCGCCAAAATCATGGGCGTCGCCAAGGTGCATGTCGCTGATGATGCAGCCTATGCCCATGCGCTGGCTGAAAATGTGGCGCCGCTCGTGGCCGGGCTGATGGACCATCATGACGCGTTCGTGGCGCCTGCCACCACCAACGGCAAGAACATCGCCCCGCGTGTAGCAGCACTCCTCGACGTAATGCAGATTTCCGACATTCTTTCAGTTGAAAGCGCCGACACCTTCACGCGCCCAATCTATGCCGGCAATGCGATTGCCACCGTGCAGACCCGTGACACAAAGCTTGTGCTCACCGTGCGCGGCACTGCGTTTGACAAGGCGGCGATGGAAGGCGGCGCGGGCATTATCGAGGCGGTGGCGTCGATGGGCGACAAGGGCGTATCCACCTTTGTTTCGGCCGAAATCGCCAAATCCGAGCGGCCTGAACTCACCAGCGCCAAGGTGATCGTGTCGGGCGGCCGGGCACTGCAGAATTCGGAGAATTTCCACACGATCATCGAGCCGCTCGCCGACAAGCTGGGCGCGGGCGTTGGCGCCAGCCGGGCGGCGGTGGACGCGGGCTATGTGCCCAACGACTATCAGGTCGGCCAAACCGGCAAGATCGTGGCGCCCGAAGTCTATATCGCCATCGGCATTTCGGGCGCGATCCAGCATCTGGCGGGGATGAAGGACTCCAAGACCATCATCGCGATCAACAAGGATGAGGACGCGCCGATCTTTCAGGTCGCCGACATTGGCCTGGTGGGCGATTTGTTTAAAATCGTGCCGGAGCTGACGGGCAAATTGTGAGTACCGGCGGCGCAGATTGCGCAAGGGGGGTGATGGTCGGCGGCGCGCTGCTGCGGTATCGCGGACAGGGAGAAACCTTGCCATGAAGCCTTCCCGCCACCGCGTCGCCGTTGTGCAGGCCGGCTCCACACTGTTCGATACGCCGGCCACGCTGGAGCGGATGGCCGCTCATGTCTCCGCACTGGGCGTGGCGGGGGCGCGGTTGGCGGTGTTCCCCGAAGCCTATGTTGGCGGTTATCCCAAGGGGCTCGATTTTGGCGCGCGGGTTGGCTCGCGCTCGCCCCGGGGTCGCGACGATTTCGCGCGCTATTTCGCCAGCGCGATCGCCGTGCCGGGGCCGGAAACCGCGCGCATGGGCGATATGGCCGCCAGCATTGCCGCGACGCTCGTCGTCGGTGTCATCGAGCGCGGCATGGAGACGGGCGGTGGCACGCTATATTGCACCGCGCTCACCTTCGGCCCTGACGGCGCGCTCATCGCCCGGCACCGCAAGCTGATGCCCACCGCCAGCGAGCGGCTGATCTGGGGGCAGGGCGACGGATCGACGCTCGGCGTGGCCGACACGCCCGTTG
This sequence comes from Sphingomonas sp., assembly GCA_021732445.1. Classification (GTDB taxonomy): domain Bacteria; phylum Pseudomonadota; class Alphaproteobacteria; order Sphingomonadales; family Sphingomonadaceae; genus Sphingomonas. Next base: position 19,325 of record JAKFUZ010000001.1, read on the forward strand.
GCCGGGTGGGCGCGGCCATTTGCTGGGAAAATTACATGCCGGCGCTGCGCCAGCATTATTATGCCCGGGGCGTGGAGTTTTATTGCGCGCCGACGGTGGACGAGCGCGACATCTGGCAGGCGACGATGCGCCACATCGCCTATGAGGGCCGCTGTTTCGTGCTGAGCGCGTGCCAGTATCTGACCCGCGCCGACGCGCCTGCCGATTATGACTGCATCCAGGGTAATGACCCGGCAACGGAGCTGATCCGTGGCGGCAGCGTGATCGTGTCGCCTCTGGGCGAGGTGCTGGCCGGGCCGGTTTATGGGGCCGAAGCGATCCTGACGGCGGACATCGACAGGGCAGACATCGCGCGCGGCAAATATGATCTCGACGTGAGCGGCCATTATGCCCGGCCAGACATTTTCACGCTGCTGGTGGACGAGCGCGCCAGATCGCCTGTAGCATCGGCCGGCGCGGGCATGGATCGGCGCGTCCGGGGGGAAGGATGATGATCGCTATGCTGGTCGCGCTGCTGCTGGCCGCGCCTGTCGCGCCCCCGACGCCGGAAGCGCGCGCGGGAAAAGTGCTGGCGGCAACGCCTGTGGTTGACGGGCATAACGACTTGCCGTGGGAAATCCGCCAGACCGCTGACGGCCATGTCGAGGCGGTCGATTTGAACACCAGCACCGCCACAGGCCCCAGGCCGCTGCAAACCGACTGGCCGCGCGCCCGCGCCGGGCATCTCGGCGGGCAATTCTGGTCGGTCTATATCCCGGCGGGCTCGCTTGGGCCCATCGCCGTGCAGCAGACGCTGGAGCAGATCGACATCGTTCACCGCCTCGCCGCGCGCTATCCGCAGGTGATGATGCTCGCCCGCACCGCAGCGGACGTGCGCCGCGCGCAAGGAGCGGGCAAAATCGCGTCGATGATCGGCGTTGAAGGCGGCCATCAGATCGACGGGCGGCTATCGGTGCTGCGGCAATATCATGCGCTTGGCGCGGGGTATATGACGCTCACTCATTTCAAGAGCCTCGCCTGGGCCGATGCCTCGACCGATGCGCCGCGCGCCAATGGCCTCACCGAATTTGGCCGCAACGTGGTGCGCGAGATGAACCGGCTGGGAATGCTCGTCGATGTGAGCCATGTATCTGACGCGACCATGGCGGCGGCGCTTGCGATAACGAAGGCGCCGGTCATCGCCTCGCACTCGGATGCGCGCGCGCTGTCGGGCGCGCCGCGCGCCATTCCTGACGATTTGCTTCGCAAGATTGCCGAAAATGGCGGGGTGGTGATGGTCAATTTCGCGCTCTCGCACCTGTCATCGGCGTGGCGCGCCTGGGATGTGGCGCGGCAGGCCTATGCCAGGTCGGCGGGCGTGCCCGACGATGTTTACGGCGCCAAGGCGCCCGCGCCGCTCGTCGCGTGGGACCGGGAGCACCCGGCGCCGCGCGTTACCGTGGCGACGGTTGCGGACCATATCGACTATGTCGCGAAGATTGCTGGCCATGACCATGTCGGCATTGGCGGCGATCTTGACGGGATTGGCGGCCTGTCGCCTGAGGGTCTGTCGGGCGTTGACGGTTATCCGCTGCTGTTTGCCGAACTCGCCCGGCGCGGCTGGAGCGATGCCGATCTGGCAAAACTGGCGCAGGGCAATATTTTGCGGGTGATGGAAGCGGCCGAAGCGGTGGCAAGGTCGATGGCCGGCACGCCGCCAATCGACGCGACCGACCCGGGCTAGAATCCGCTCAGAAAGCTGCCGACATTGGCGCCGAGCGCGTCAACCGCATAGCCGCCTTCCATGAGGATGACGGTTGGCCAGCCCAAAGCCGCAATGTCGCGCGCAAGCACTGCATAATCGGCGGTCGCGAGTTTCAGGTGCGAGATCGGGTCGCCCTCCCACGTGTCGGCGCCAAAGCTCACGATCAGCAGGTCGGGCGAAAAGCGCGCGATTGCGTCCAGCGCCTTGCCCTGCGCGCGGCGGAACGGGTCGAGCGCGGTACCCTGTGGCAGCGGCAGGTTGAGGGTCGCGCCGCACCCGTCGCCTTCGCCCGTCTCATCGGCATGGCCCCAGTAGAAGGGATAATCGGTCGCAGGGTCAGCATGGAGCGAGGCGTAGAACACATCGCCGCGCGCCCAGAAAATGTCCTGCGTGCCATTGCCGTGATGATAGTCGATATCGAGAATGGCAACGCGCGCGGCGCCTGCATCGCGCGCCGCTTGTGCGGCAATGGCGGCGGCGTTCAGGTGGCAATAGCCGCCAAGATAATCGGCGCCGGCATGGTGCCCCGGTGGGCGGCACAGCGCAAACGCGGCCGCCTCGCCGCCCTGCACCGCGCCAAGCGCCGACAGCGCCGTCTGCGCGCTCCAGTAAGACGCGGCGAAACTGTCGGCGGTCAGCGGCGTTGACGCATCAAAGCTGAACTGGCCGATCAGCGCATCAATCCGCGACAAAGCGAGCGGGCGGCGCCCGACAACGGGCCACACATAGCCGGTCACGTCCCCCGGCCGGCCGGCTTCCAGCCATTTGGCCGGCGCCGTCTTCAGAAAATCAAGATAACCGGCGGTGTGGACGGCGGCGATGGGTGCCTCGCCATGGTCAGCGCCCTGGGTTGCCTCGCCCAATGCGGTGCGCAGTGCCCGGGCGATTGCCTCGGCCCGTGCCGGCGTTTCGGCGTAATCGGTAAAGCCGCCATTGTGCAGTTCGCGCGTCGGTGCATGGGCCAGTTGGCGCGCATCAAAAAACCACCGCATCTAGCACCTCTCCCCATGGTTGCGCCCCGCCGGCGCGCATCGCAGCACCACGAAACCCGCCACTCCCGACAGCAGCGACCCTGCCAATACGCCGATCTTCACCGCATCCTGCATGGCGGCGTTGCCGGGAAAGGCGAGGCCGCCGATGAACAGGCTCATCGTAAACCCAATCCCGGCCAGCAGCGACACGCCGTAAAGCTGGAGCCAGCTTGCACCGCCCGGCCGGGTGCCAAGCCCCAGCCTCACCGACACCCACAGGCTGACGAAAATGCCGAGCTGTTTGCCGATAAACAACCCGGCAATAATTGCGACGGCCAGCGGTTCGGCAAGCGCGCCGGCGGCCTTGCTCCCCAGGCTGACCCCGGCATTGGCAAAGCCGAACAGCGGCACCACGCCAAAGCTCACCCAGGGGTGGAGCCCGTTTTCCAGCCGGTGGAGCGGCGAGGCGGAATCGTCGGGGCTGCCCGGCGAGCGGGCGATGGGAACGATCATCGCCGTAAGCACGCCGGCAATGGTTGCGTGCACGCCGGCCTGGAAAACCAGCAGCCACAATAGGCAAAACCCTGTCAGAAACACGGCCAGCCGCCGCTCCCCGCGCCGCGCCGCCGCCCATAGCACGCCCGCGACCCCGCTCGCGCCAAGCAGCGCGGCCCAGTCGATATGGTCGGTATAGGCAATCGCGATTACGCCCACTGCGCCCATGTCATCGACAATCGCAACGGTTGTAAGAAACAGCTTGAGCGCGGGCGGCGCGCGCGTGCCGAGCAGCGCCAGCACCCCAATGGCAAAGGCGATGTCGGTAGCCGCCGGAATCGCCCAGCCGCGCTGCGTTGCCGGCGCCCCTTGCGTGACCGCGAGATAGACGATGGCGGGCACGATCATGCCAGCGGCGGCGGCGACAACCGGCATCCGCCGCCGCTCCCAGGTTGACAATTGCCCGTCCAGAAATTCCCGCTTGATCTCCAGGCCAACCAGCAGAAAGAACAGTGCCATCAGCCCGTCGTTGATCCACAGATGGACGGTCATCGGCCCGTGGCCTGTGCTGAGCGTGGGGCCAAGGCGGGTGTCGAGCAGCGCGAAATAGCCGTCCGACAGGCGCCCCGGCGCATTTGCGACGAGCAGCGCCGCTATGGCCGCTGCCATCAATACCACGCCGCCCACCGCCTCGCCGTGCAAAAACTGGCGTAGCGCGGAGATTGCGGCCACCCGTTTGCGCCCTGCCATGGTCATGCCCCTTGTTATTGGCGGTGATGAGACATGGGCGGCGGCAACGCAACCCGACTGATCCAAGGGCGTCGCTGATTGCGTAAAACGCAATCCAGCATGCGCCACACGCATTCATTCCGATTGTCATTTCGGGCGCGCGGCGGCCCGGCTATATAGTGCAGGTGCGATGGGCGCACAGGAGCAAAATATCGGACGACGTGGCTGAGGCCGTTTGGGCGGTATGTTTCGACCTCGAAACATGGTGTTGTGGCTGTTGCTTTTTCGTCGTGCGGTGCGCGCCTGTGTGCATTTGCCGACCAGCCCCGCAAAAAGTGGCCGGCGTCTGACCAGCGCCGCGCGCTTTTTTTCCGTTTCCCCGACTTCGTCCGTGCCGAACATGGACCCACCTGGCGCCTTGCGGACAATTCACCGGGCATGTGTCGCTCGATTTTTGGGAGATGAAGCATGGGATATTTGAATAGAAGCGCTGGCCTGGGCGAGCGTGGCCCCGTGGCGCGCTTGGCATGGGCGCTGGGCACCTCGCTGGTTGCCATCGTGGTGCTGGTGATTGCGCTCACCTCCGCCTTTGGCCGGGTGCAGCCGGGCTATGTCGGCATCCGCGTGAACAATATTGGCCCCGGCGCAGGCGTTGCGTCGGCGGCGCTGCCGGTTGGATGGTACTTCGCGCCGCCGGGCACCAATATTTATGAGTATCCGGTGTTCACCAGCACCTATACTTGGACGCGCTCGACTACCGAGCAGAGCCCGATCGACGAATCCTTCAGCTTTCAGGACAAGAACGGCCTGGGGCTGCTGGCTGATGTGGCGGTGGCCTATCATGTTGACCCCACGCGGGCGCCCATTCTGTTCCAGCGCTATCGCAGTGACATGGCCGCTATTGTCTCGGGGCCACTGCGCAACGCCATTCGCAACGCCATTGTCGAACGGGCCTCGCAGCTTGGCGTGGAGGAGATTTACGGACCCCATAAGAGCGAGTTGATCGCCACTGCCCTGCGCAAAGTGCAGGCCTATTTCGCCCCGGCCGGCCTGCAAGTGGAACAGCTTTACTGGGCCGGGAACATTGTGGTGCCAGATGCGGTGCTTCAGCAGATCAACGCAAAGATCGCCAATGAGCAGCAGGCACTTGCCGCCCAGGCCAATGTGGCCACCGCGCGGGCCGATGCCGATGCGCGCATCGCCAAGGCGCAGGGCGATGCCAAGGCGATTCAGGTGGAGGCAGAAGCCATCCGCACCAACCCGGAAATCATCAATCTGCGGGCGGTGGAAAAATGGGACGGCAAGCTGCCGACTTATACCGGCGCGGGCGCGCCGCTGCCGTTCATCGGGGCGAAGTAAGCAATGCGCGAGCAGCAGCGGGGCCGGGGAGGGGAGGCCGTCCCCGCCCTGTCCGTCCGCCCTGTCCGTCGGCCCTTGCCGCGCGTTACGCCCGCGCCAGCGCCTCGGCGATGAGGTTGCGGCTATTCTCGATGCCATAAAGCGCGATGAAGCTGCCCATGCGCGGGCCCTGCGATGACCCCAACAGGGTTTCATACAGCGCCTTGAACCAGTCGCGCAAATTCTCGAACCCGGCCGACTTGCCGATTTCATAAACGATGTTCTGGATGTCTTCAGCGGTTGCATCGGGCGCAAGGCCGGCAAGCGACGCGGCGAGTTGCTGCAGCGCTGCCACCTCAACGCCCTCAGGCGCGCGGCGCACCAGCGTTGGCGCCACAAAATCGCGGCCATAGGCCAGCGCCCGGTCGATGAGGATTGCAAGATCGGGGTAACGCTCAGGGCTTGCATCCGGCACGTAATTGGCAAGATAGCCCCACACCTGCTCGCGACTAGCCTCGCCCATCACGCTCACCAGATTGAGCAGCAGGCCAAAGGTTACCGGCAGCGTCGTTTCCGGCACCGCGCCGTCATGAATGTGGTGGACGGGGTTGCCGAGCTTTTCCCTGGCTTCCTGCCCTGCATAATTTTCGCGAAACTGCCAATAGTCGTCAATCGCGCGCGGAATTAGGCCCAGATGCAATGACTTGGCCTTTTTCGGCTCGCGATAGATGTAGAAGGCAAGGCTCTCCTCCGAGCCATATGTCAGCCATTCCTCAAGGCTCAGGCCATTGCCCTTCGACTTGGAAATCTTCTCGCCCTTTTCGTCGAGGAACATCTCGTAGATCAGGCTCTCCGGCGGCCGGGCGCCCAGCACGCGGGCGATTTTACCGGACTGGATGCCGCTGTCGATCAGGTCCTTGCCGTACATTTCATAATCAACGCCAAGCGCTGCCCAGCGCATGGCCCAGTCAACCTTCCATTGCAGCTTGGCCTTGCCGCCCAACACGGTCTGTTCGATCCGCTCGCCGGCATCGACAAACGCTATTCTGCCGGTTTCGGCATCGAGCACCTCGACGGGCACTTGCAGCACGGCGCCTGTTTTGGGGCTGATCGGCAGAACGGGTGAATAGGTTGCCGCGCGCTCTGCCCGCAATGTGGGCAGCATGATGTCGAGGATCGCCTGATATTGGCGCAGCACGCCCTTCAGCGCGCCGTCAAACCCCCCGCTATTGTAGAGCGCGGCCGCGGACTGAAATTCGTACTCAAAGCCGAACCGGTCGAGAAAATCGCGCAGCATCGCGTTGTTGTGCGCGGCGAAACTCTCGAACTTATCGAACGGATCGGGGATGCGCGACAAGGGCATGCCGAGATGCTCGGCCAGCATCGCCTTGTTTGGCACATTGTCGGGCACCTTGCGCAGCCCGTCCATATCGTCGGAAAAGGCGATGAGCCGCGTTGGCGCATCGGTCAGCGCGTGCAGCGCGCGCCGCACCATCGTGGTGCGCAGCACTTCGTTGAACGTGCCGATATGCGGCAGGCCGGAAGGGCCATAGCCGGTTTCAAACAGGATCGGAGCGCCGCCAGGCTTGCCGTGCGGAAAGCGCTTGAGCAATTTGCGCGCCTCTTCATAGGGCCATGCCTTTGACTGTAGGGCGGTGGCGCGCAGTGTTGCTGGGTCGATCGGCATGAAAAAATCCGGCGATTGAATTTTGGGCACGGGACAGCTTCCTAGCGAAGCGGCGCGCGTGAGGCTAGCATAGCGGGTATGACCGCGCCGCTGCCCCCCGTCACTGCCTATCAATCAATGGACCGCATGCGGTTTGAGGCGGAGGTCGTGCCCGCCGCCCGGCCGGCTGTGTTTCGCGGCGCGGTGGCTGATTGGCCCGTGGTTGCGGCCGGGCGCGCCGGGCCGGCAGCGTTTGCCGCCTATCTGCGCGGCCAGGCAACTGAGGTGGCGGGCGAGGCGTGGTTCGGCGCGCCCGAAATTGCCGGGCGCTTCAGCTTCAACCCCGCGCTCGACGGCTATAATCATGAGCGCAAGGCGGCCAGCATCGCGCAGTTGCTCGATTTGCTGCTGCGGCAGCAGGCCGATCCGCACCCCTGGTCGATTTTCGCAGGTGCCCTGCCGCTTGGCCGGCACCTGCCGCGTTTTGCGGCCGATCATCCGCAAAAGCTGCTTGATGCGGCCCGGCCAATGCTCGTGTCGCTGTGGCTTGGGAATGGCACCTCCACCGCCGCACACTGGGATTTGCCGCAGAACCTTGCCTGTGTGGTTGCGGGCAACCGCCGGTTCACGCTGTTTCCGACCGAGCAGCTTGGCAATCTTTATGTCGGCCCGCTTGATTTCACGCTTGCCGGGCAACCGAGCAGTCTGGTCGATGTCGATGCGCCCGATTTTGAGCGTTTCCCGAAGTTTCGTGACGCTTTGGCCCATGCGCAGGTCGCCGAGCTTGAGCCGGGCGACGTGCTGTATATGCCAAGCCTGTGGTGGCACGCGGTGCGCTCTACCGGCCCTGCGTCGGCCATGATAAATTATTGGTGGCGCGATGCCCCGGTTGACGCGATTTCGCCAATGAAGGCGCTGATGCTCGCGATTCTGACGCTGCGCGACACCGCGCCGCAAGAGCGTGCGCGGTGGCAGCACATGTTCGACCATTATCTGTTTGGGCAAGGGGAACCGCTTGCCCATGTGCCAGCCGATGCGCGCGGCATTCTGGGCAAGCGTGATGCAGCGGCGACGGCAGCAGCCAAGGCGATGATTGCCCGGTCGCTGGTGGGCTGAACGATGGTCGATCCGCTTGCCTTTCCTGCGCTGCACGCAAGCCATGGCGGCATCTGGGTGTCGCAAGGGCAGCAGACCCGGCAGGTCGCGCGCGGTGAGGCGATCAGGCTGGCGACCGATACCCCGGTGTTGCTGCTGAATGCGCCGCTCGTTGCGCAGCGGCTGGGCTATGCCGAGCTTTCGGGGCTTGATGTGCTGGAGCTGTTTGCGTTTCTCCACCCGGCCCGGTTCATGGTGCCCACCGCGCGTGGGCTGGCCCGCGAAACTGCCCTGCCGGAGCCGTCATCGGAGGGGGCAATCGCTGCATTCCTTCGTGAGGCGGCCACCGCGCTGATTGTGCGAACGCGCGGCAATTGGCCTGAGCGTGAAGGGGCGTGGACAGCGCTTCAGGCGCTTGCGCGTCTGCGCTGGCCTTGGGGAGGCGTTCTGTCGCCCCCTGTCGAAGCGCCCGAACAGGCTGAGCGCTGGCTGTTCTCAAGGCTTGCGGAATGGGAAGAGGCCGCTGCCCGCCCGGCGCCCCGGTCGCTCAGGCTTGCAGGCGAGGCGGTGCAGGCCCGGTTGACCGAGCTTACGGGGCATGGCGCAGAGACGCGGCCCGGCCAGCGTGCCTATGCCACTGCCGCAACCGCCGCTTTTGCGCCGCGTGATCGCGCCGATGCGCCCAATCTGGTGCTGGCGGAGGCGGGCACCGGCATCGGCAAGACGCTGGGCTATCTGGCGCCAGCCTCGCTCTGGGCGCAAAACGCAGGCGGGCCGGTTTGGATTTCAACCTTTACCAAGACGTTGCAGCGGCAATTGGCGCAGGAAAGCGCGCGGGTGTATCCCGATGCGGCTGAGCGCAAGCTGCGCGTTGTGACGCGCAAGGGCCGGGAAAATTATGCCTGCCTACTAAATCTTGAAGAGGCGCTTCAAGGCGGCTTCACTGGCCGGGCAGCGGTGTTGGCGCAGCTCGTCGCGCGCTGGGCGGCCTATACGGCCGATGGGGACATGGTCGGCGGCGATTTGCCCGGCTGGCTGCCGGTGCTGTTCCGCCGCAATGGGCCGGCTGCGCTCACCGACAGGCGGGGAGAGTGCGTCTATGCCGGCTGCCCGCATTACCGCAAATGCTTTATCGAGCGCAGCGCCCGTGCCAGCGCCGCCGCCGATATCGTTATCGCCAACCATGCGCTGGTGATGGTCAATGCAGCCCGCGGCCGCGAGCAGGCCAGCCGGCCGACGCGCTATGTCTTCGACGAGGGGCATCATGTGTTTGATGCCGCCGATTCGATGTTTTCGGTTGCGCTCACCGGGCAGGAAACGATTGAACTGAGGCGCTGGGTGCTCGGGCCGGAATCCGGCGGGCGGGGGCGCAGGCGCGGGCTGGCGGCGCGGCTTTCCGACGTCGCAAGTTATGACGGCGAGGGCGCGCGCGCGATTGCCGAGGCAGCAGCGGCAGTGGGTGCGTTGCCATCGGATGGCTGGTTGCAGCGGCTTGCCGAGGGGCAGCCTTTTGGCCCCATCGAAGCGCTGCTGGCGAGCGTGCGCGCGCTGGTTTATGCCCGCGACCAGAACCATGACGAGGCCGGTTACGGCCTGGAAACGGAGCTTGTCGAGGTCGATGGCGCGCTGGTGGCCGCAGCCGGTGCCGGGGTGGCCGCGCTGTCGGCGCTTCACCGCCCGCTGATGGCGCTTGGCCAGCGGCTGGAGGCGGTGCTCGCCGAGGCGCCTGACTGGATGGACGGTGCGGCCCGCGCGCGGATCGACGGGGCGATCCATTCACTGGCGTGGCGTGCAGATATGGTCGCTGCATGGCTTGCCCTGCTCGCCCGTGTGGGCGGCCCGGCTGACCCCGATTTTGTGGACTGGCTGGCGGTTGACCGGATCGAGGGCCGCGACATCGACATTGGCCTGAACCGCCACTGGCTTGATCCGTCGCGCCCCTTTGCGGCGGCGGTGCTCGCGCCCGCTGACGGTGCGCTCATCACCTCGGCGACGCTCACTGGCGGCGGTGACTGGGCGGTGGCCGAAGCGCGCACGGGTGTAGGGCATCTCGCCGGGCCGGTCGCCCGGTTCGAGGCGCCGAGCCCGTTTGATTATGCAGCGGCGGCGCAGGTGCTGGTCGTAACCGATGTAAAACGCGGCGACATGGCGGCGCTGGCCAATGCCTATGCCCGTCTTGTCGTCGCAGCGGGCGGCGGAACGCTTGGGCTGTTTACCGCGATCAGGCGGCTGCGCGGCGTCCACGCGGCGATTGCCGACCGCCTCGCACGCGACGGGCTGCCGCTTTATGCCCAGCATGTCGACCCCGTTGATACCGGCACCCTGGTGGATATTTTTCGCGATGATCCGCGCGCCTCGCTGCTCGGCACCGATGCACTGCGCGACGGGGTGGACGTGCCCGGCCATTCGCTGCGGCTGGTGGTAATGGAAGGGGTGCCCTGGCCAAAGCCCAGCGTGCTCCACGCCGCGCGGCGGCGGGCGGGCGGCGGCAAGGCTTACGACGACCGTCTGGTGCGGGCCCGGCTTGCACAGGCTTTTGGCCGCCTCATCCGCCGGGCGGATGATCGCGGCGCGTTCGTGCTGTTGTCGGCGGCGATGCCATCGCGCTTGCTCGGCGCCTTTCCGCCGGGCGTGCCCGTGGCGCGGGTCACGCTTGACGAGGCGGTCGCACGGGTTAGGCAACGTCTTTCCTCCGTCACGCCGGTGGGGCATGACAGGGCGTCATTGGCACAGCCGGGATAGGGAATGAAAACGCTCGCACTGCTCCGGCACGCCAAATCCGGCTGGGACGACCCGGCGCAGCGCGACTATGACCGGACGCTGAACCTCAAAGGGCACCGGGCAGCGGCGTTGATGGGGCAATATCTGGCGCGCGAGCGGCTGCGGTTTGACCATGTCATCGCCTCACCGGCAATCCGCGTGGCCGAAACGCTGACCGAGCTTGCGCGTGGCTATGGCGAAGGCACCAAAATCCACTGGGAAAAGCGCATTTATCTGGCATCGGCCATAACGTTGCTCGACGTGATCCACAGCCTGCCTGATGCTGCCCAAACCGTGCTGCTGGCGGGGCATAATCCGGGCCTGGAAGATCTGGTGCTGCTGCTCGTGCCCGATAGCGACGACGATGCCCTGCGCGCGCGCGCCGAGGAGAAATTTCCCACCGCAACGCTTGCCGAGCTGACGCTGGACGTGGCGCGGTGGGACGCGGTGCGGCCACAGGGTGCCACGCTGTCGCGCTTTGTGCGGCCGCGCGATCTTGACCCCACCCTGGGGCCGGACGCCGACTAGCGCGGTCTTTCGATCGGGGGCGAACCAGATTGATCGCTCCCGCCGCTCGATTTGCGGCGGTTCGGCGGGGCGCTGCGTAATGTCACCCTGCTTGGGCATCGCTTCAGGGTTCGCCGGCGGGCGGGTCGCCCGAAAGCACGGCGCGCAGGCCGGCAAGCGCGCCAAACGGCCCGGCTTCCTCTTCCTTCAGCACGCCGGCCTTGCGCAGCTCTTCGTCGGCCCGGGCGCCGCGCGGAAAGGGATCAAGCGCGAGCGCCATGGTTTCGGCGACCGCCTCGCCCAGATCAATCGCGCCGCCGGAAAAGGGAATGACGTCGAGCGCGTCGGGCGACAGCTCGATTTCTTCAGGCGCTGCGTCGTGTGCCGCGTCACTGGCCACGAAGCGCAGCGCCAGCGGTTCGTCGATCATGGCCGCGACCTCGTCGCCCGTCACGACGCAGTGTTGCACCACGCGCGCGTGCACCACCCCGGTGACGGCCACCCCTTGCGCGTCGCGGTGCAACGCGCAGGTGGCTGAAAGCGCCCCGACCGAGCGCAGCCCAAACCGTTCGGCAAGCGCACGGCACTCGGCCTCGGTTGCCTCGATGGTGACGCTTCGGGCGCTGTCGCCGATCCGGTCAAGCGGCTGGGGCCGCGAAAATTCAGGCGCCGTCATGCGGGCATGTCGCCGGCGAGCAGCCTTTGGGCAGAAATTTCGCCAAGACCCGCGCTGAACGCTGTCAGCGCGGCCGCCACATGCGCGCATGCCGCAGGCGGGGCATCGCCACGATAGAGGTTGCGCGTGAGCGCGCCCGTCAGGTCACCCGCCGCCAGACCCTCACGATAGGCGCCTAGGCGGCCGCCGAGCAGCGCCATCATCTGCCCGACATGCTTGCCGATGCCGACATCGCCGACCCCGCTCTGGCGCAGTTGGGCATCCATATCGGCGATGAAATCCTCTGCCAGCCGCGCGCTTGTGGCGCGTGCGGCCAGCGCCTCCAGCCGGAGCATCACCAGGCACATAATCGCGGTAATCATGTCGAACCGCCCGTCGAGCGTGTCGGGCACGCCACCGCGCAGATACCAGTGCGGCGCCCGCCCGCGGGCCACAATCGCCTCATACAGCGCGGCCGTGGGCGACGCTTTGGCGCGGCCGAATAGCGTGTCGATCAATCCCATGCCCGTTTCCCGCTCGTGTCCGCGCAGCAGGTGGTGGCATCGGCCTTGTATGGCAAGCCCGCCCGGCATATTGAGGCGCATTGCAGCGCTTGCACTGTTTGGCGAGCCACGCCCCGGTCGGAGAGTTTGATGTCCCTCGTTTCCCCGCGCGCCAAGCTGGTTCTGTTGCTGGCGGTGGCGGCCACCGTGCTTGGCGGCTGCGTGCGGCTGCGCGCGCATGAAGGCTATATCATTGATGCCGATCTGGTGAACTCGGTGCAGCCCAATGTCGATACCCGCGATTCGGTGTTGCAGGTGCTCGGCAAGCCCACCTTCACCAGCCAGTTTGACGAGAGTTCCTGGTATTATGTCTCGCGCGATACCAAGCATCTGGCGTTCAACGTCCCCAAACCGAACACGCAGATAACCCTGCGCATCCAGTTTGACGACAAGGGCGTGGTGCGCAAGGTTGATCGAACCGGGCTGGAGCTGGTCGCCAGCATTACGCCCGAGCGCAAATCCACGCCGACACTTGGCCGGCGGCGGACCTTCTTCCAGGATCTGTTCGGCAATATCGGCGCGGTTGGCGCCGGTGCAGCAGGCCCAGGCGGCGGGCAGGGAGGCGGCCAGGGCGGCAACGGGCCCTAGGGCCGTTTCGTTTCCGCCTGACACTTCCCTAGCGCACGGTGAAGCGCACCTGATCGACTAGCCGCCCGCCGGTATCGACCAGCGCCAGCCGGTGGCGGCCGGGCGCCGGCAGGATGGCAGGCCCAGCCCCCGCTGCACCCAGATCGCGATTGTCGAGCATTAGCCGGTGGGCGCCGGCATCGCCCGACACCGCAACGATGAGTCGCTGCTTTGCTGGCGGGATGTCAGGATCAAGCGCATAAACGCTCCCGCCCACCGGGTTGCTGATGCGCGGACGGCGGGCGGCCGCTGGCGCGCTCGCGACGACCGACTGCGCGGTACCGCGCAGAAAATACTCCCGGCGTGGCTGCTCCAGCGCGTTTGCAAAGCGCACCCGGCGCGCGTCGATGCCCGCGGGTGGCGCTGGCCCGGCAGCGCCGCCACCGGCGTGGAGCGCCAGCATGAGGTCGCGCCAGACGGGTGCTGCACCGCTCACGCCAGACACCGCGTGCATGGCGTCGCCTTCAAGATTGCCCACCCACACGCCCACCGTAAAGCGTGGGGAAAAGCCGATGCACCAATTGTCGCGCAGCCCCTTTGACGTGCCGGTTTTGACCGCCGCCCAGAAGGGCAGCCGCAGCGCGCTGTCGATGCCAAAGCTGGTCGCGCGCGCATTGGCGTCCGCCAGCATGTCGCCCACCAGCCAGGCTGCCTGGGCCGAGGTGATCGCGCGCGCCGGCGGCGCCGGGGTGTCCAGCGTGAAGCGAAGCGGCGTCCATCGCCCGCCATTGGCCAGCGCGCGATATGCCGCGACCTGTTCGGCAAGCGTGACTTCGGCCGATCCCAGCGCCAGCGAAAAACCGTAATAAGCGCCGTCCTCGATCAGGCCCTGATAGCCGCTGTCCCACAACCGGTCGCGAAAGGCGTCCACCCCCACCAGCAGCAGCGTGCGCACCGCCGGCACGTTGAGCGACCCGGCAAGTGCGGTGCGCGCCGATACCGGCCCCTTGAAATCGCGATCATAATTTTGCGGGACATACAGGCCAGACGCCGTATCGAGCTGCACGGGCGAATCGTCGAGAATGGAGGCAGGCGTCAGATAGCCCTTTTCCAGCGCCTGCGCGTAGAGAAACGGTTTGAGCGTGGAGCCGGCCTGGCGATAGCTTGCCGCCCCGTCAACCTGCGCTGCGGTGGAAGCCCCGCCCACACCGCCGACATAAGCGAGCACGTCGCCGCTTGCATTGTCGGCGATGATGGCCGCGCCGTCGCGGGCGCGCGCGCCGCCCAGCCCGCGCAACTGTCGCGACAGCGCGGTTGCGGCCAGCCGTTGCAGCCGTGCGTCGATCGTGCTGGAGACGGTGAGGCCAGGCGCCGTCAGTAGCCGCTGCGCCAGATGCGGGGCAAGGCCGGGGTCAAGCGCCAGCGCCCGCTTTGGCCCGAGCATCGCCCAGCTCGCCGCCTCAAACGGCGTACAATCTGCCGATCGGGCGAGTGCACAGGCGCGCGCGGCGATGGCCGGTGGCGGCGCTTGCGGGTTGGGCAGGAGGGCGGCCAGCAGCGCCGCGTCATCGGGCGAAAGCGCTTCGGGCGTTTTGTCGAACAGCCCGAGCGCCGCCGCGCCCACCCCTTGCGCCTCACCGCGAAAGCCCGCCAGATTCAGATAGGCTTCCAAAATCTGCGGCTTCGTCCAGCCGCGCTCCAGCGCCCAGGCAGCGCGCATCTGGCGCAATTTGTCGCGCCAGCTGCGGTGCCCCGGCGGCGCCAGATCCGGCGCCAGAAAGCCCGAAAGCTGCATGGTGATGGTGCTCGCCCCGCGCGCGCGGCCGTCTGCCAGCCGGGTGCGCACCACGCTGGCCAGCGCCAGAAAATCCACGCCGCCATGGCGGAAGAAGCGCTTGTCTTCCGCCGCGATGATGGCGCGCCCAAGCACGGGCGCCATGGCGGCAAGCGGCACCCAGGCCAGCCGCCGGGCCGCGAAATTCACGCGGGCGCTGTCGATCAGCACGCCGTGCCGGTCGTTGAGCCATGCCTCGGACGGCCGCCACGCCGCGCGAACGCTGGCATAGGCCGGCAGCGCCGGCGGCAATGTTGCATAGTCGAGCGCGCCCGCGCCCATTGCCGCGAGCATCAGCGCCACAAGCGCCGCAGGGACCGGGCGGAGGCGCCTCAAGCCCGCGCCTACCGCCTCCCAGAACCGGTCGGGAAAGGCCAGACACCAGGCGATCAGGCGGCCGGGCATGGCGCGGCGCCTCAGTTGGGCCGCACGGAAACGGGCGCATTGGGCAGCGCGGCATGGATGGCCGGTGAATACATTGCCTCCACCCGGCTCGGCGGCAGGACGAAGCGGCCCGAGCTGTTCAGCCGCACAGCATAGCTCACCGAAAAACTGCCGCGCGGCACCCGGTCATAATAGCCGCGCCAGGCTGCCCCGCCACGCTCGACATAGCTTGGCTGGCGCCCGCCATCGCCCGCGAGCAGCGCCGACTGCCCGCCGCTATCGCTGATGATGGTGGCGCCGGCGGGCACAGGGTCGCTGACCACCACCCAGTTGCGCTCGGCAGACGCCTCCACGGTGAGCGTAATCCGCACGACATCACCGCGGCTAAGCACGCCCTTGGTCCGCGCCTGCACCACCTCGATCTTTTTGTTGAGCCTGTATCCGGCGGCAAGCGGCTGGGTGAGCGGCACAGCGGCGGTGACGGAAACCATCGCCCATGGCCCTGCGCCACCTGCCTGCCCCAGCCGCAGCGGCGTAGCGGTGCCGGGCAGTGGGAGCGAGAGCAGCCGCGATGCTTCCGCCAGCGGCCATGCGCGGTCAAGCCTTGCACCCCCCAGCGCCACAGTCGTTGTGCCTGCTATCGCCGATGCCGGGTAAAGTGCCGCAAATTTGCGTGCAGCGATCACGCCCCAGGCATTGGCCGTCGTCGTGTCCCAATGCCCGCGCTGCTGGCGAAGCGCGGTGCCCACCATCATCCGTGCCGCCTCATCCTGCCACCCGGCGCGGCCAAGTGTCGCGGAGAGTGCTTTGATCGCGGCCTCGTCACCCGACGACATCAGCCACCAGGCGGCGCGGTCCTGATCGGACAAGTCGAGCCGCGCCCCTTCATACACCAGCCGGGTGCGCAACGCCGCTTGCGCCGCGCCTTTCAGCGCGGGGCCGTTCGCAAGGCCCGGCACCCGGTCAAGCGCCACCAGATAATCGGCGAGTTGCGCAGTCGGCATATCGGCCGGCGCCATGCCGAGCTGGCCGAGCATGGCCGGCGTTGCGGCGCCCGCCCGGGCCAGCGCGGTGAAGGCCGCCAGCCGCCGCAGCCGCTGATCGCCAAAGCTTTCGCGCGCCAGCCGCCCGTCAAGCACGGCGCGCAACGCCTCCACCATCCTTGCGCGCGGCGCAGCCGGCAGGGCAAGCCCGGCCTCGCTCGTCAGCGAAAGCACATAGGCGGTGAGCGCTTCGGACCCGTTCAGGCTGTCGCTTGGCCAGTATCGCAGCAGCCCGTCCGGCGCCTGATAGGTGGGGATGTCGCCGCTGAGCGCTGCCCAGCCGGCCGCATCGCCCAGCACCACGACGCGTGACAGGCGCTGCTCGAAACAGGAATAGGGATAGTCCGCCATATAGCCGCGCACCCCGGCCAGCGGCGGCGCAAGCGTGTCGCTAAGCCTTATGTCGACCATGCCGCGCCCGGCCAGCGCACCGCGCGGCGGCGCAATCGGCAGCACCGTGTCGGTGCCGATCCGGGTGAGCGCCGACGCCCAGACCTCGGTCGGCACCGCCGGAATGATCTGCTGGTCAACCGTGATCTGGTCGGCCGCCTTGCCATCCGCCGACTTGGCCGACACGTGCCAGCGCAGCCCCGAAACCCCCTCGCGCGTGGCAAGATTCCACATGACGGGCACCGCACCGCCCGCTGGAATGGTGACGGTCAGCGGTTTGCCACGGGCAATCGCCGGCGCGACATCGACCTTTGCCGTCACCGTCATCGCCGCGGCCGACCCGTTGCGCAGCGTGAAGACCGCGCCAAACTGGTCACCGGTGCGCGCGATCGGCGGAATACCGGCAAAAATGCTCAGGTCCTGCGCGGCGCGGATGCTTGTCTCGCCGGTGCCGAACAGGCTGGTCCCGTCCGTCGCGATGGCAACGAGCCTGAAGGCGGAAAGCGCATCCGACAGCGGCACGGCGACACGCGCATGCCCCTTGCCATCGAGCGGCACATGCCCGCGCCACAGCAATACCGGCTGAAAATTCTCGCGGTTGAGCCCGGAGGCATCGCCCGCGCCGCCACCGCCGCCTGCCGCGACCGCCTTTTTCCCATAATGGCGCTTGCCGACAACCTGCGTCTGCGCGGTCGAGGTGAGCACGCTCAGCGAGCGTTCGCCCATCATTGCCGACAGAATGTCCCAGCTCGGGTTGGGGGCCAGTTGCAACAACGCCTCGTCAACCGCGACAAAGGCAAGGTCAGCGCCCGCTGCGGGCTTGCCGGCGGGTGTTGCGACTGCCACATCGACCTGCGCCACATCGCGCGCGGCATAGCGCTCGCGGTCGGCCATTACGGTCACGCCCAGCCGGCTCGCCTCCCATCCGACATTCACCCGGGCGATGCCCAGCCGATATGCCGGCTTGCTGAGGTCAACCAGCGCGGTCGGCGGCGGCGCGGGGTCAGGCGCAGCGGCAAGGCCAAGCGCATGGCCAAGGCGCGTGAGCCAGTCCCAAAAGCCCGGTTGCACCCGGCCCCTGACCGCCATGACCGACACGAACACATCCGGCGCATAAGCCCCGGGCAGCGTCACCTCGACTACCGGGTTGCTGCCGGAAAGCTCGGTCACAAAGCTCGCCAGCACGCCTTCGCGCTCCACGGTTACCAGCGCGGTTGCCTGGCGGAAGGGCATCCGCACCTGGAATTTGGCGGTGTCGCCCGCCTTATAATCGGTGCGTTCCGGCACCAGGTCCATCCGGTCGCCATTGTCGCCGCCAAACCACCATTCGTCATCGCCGGTCAGCCACACCGGCTGCACCGCGCGCGCGACATTGCCGCTTGCATCAGTGGTCGTGGCGACGGCGTAGACTTCGCCTGAAACGCCCGGGCTGAGCGCGCATTGCGCCAGGCCTTGCGCGTCGCTCGTCGCGGTGCACGACGCGCTCAGCTTTGCCGTCCTCATCTGGTTGTCATAGGCATAAAAGCCGCCGATCAGCCGGCGCCGTGCAGTGAGAATTTCCCGCGAATAGAGCGCGACCGAGACTTTCTGGCCCCTTAGCGGCTGGCCATCGGCATCAAGCGTTACAAAGCGCAGGCGCATGTCGTCCTGCTTCATCAGCCAGCCATCGGTCTTCATGCCAAGCTGCGCTGCGGCGGGCAGGATGGGGATGGTGCGCGAGGCGGTCAGCACTTCGCCATTGGCATCCTGATAATCCATTTCCACAACCATGTTGGTTGCGTTTTCCAGATTTTGCGGGACCTCGATGCTGCTGTGCGCGGTGCCGTCGCGGCCAAGCGTCAGCGGGAGCGATTGGGTCGGCGGGAGCGGCGTCTGCTCTTCCTCGCCGTCGCCGTTCAGCGGCCTTGTGCCTTCGCGTACTGGCCGTCCGCCAAAATTATAGGCCGAATAGCCCGGCGGCACCGCCTCGCGCGCCAGCCAGGCGATGCGCAGCTCAACCGGCAGATTGGCCGCGCCTCCGCCGGACAGAAAGCCGGCGAACAGGTCAAGCGGCATGGTCTTGGGGCGGACCTGTGCCGGCTTTGGCCCGGTAACGCTCGCGCGCATCGTCGGCAGGCGATAT
This sequence comes from Sphingomonas sp., assembly GCA_021732445.1. Lineage (GTDB taxonomy): Bacteria > Pseudomonadota > Alphaproteobacteria > Sphingomonadales > Sphingomonadaceae > Sphingomonas. Next base: position 38,188 of record JAKFUZ010000001.1, read on the forward strand.
TCGTCGACGCGAAAGGATTGCCCGGTGTCAACCGTTTCACCGCCGCGCTCGATTTGCAGGTCGTAATCGCCAAGCGGGGCGCCTTTGGGCGCGGTCCATCGGGTCTCGCCACTGCCGCTTGCACTGATCGACACGGGCAGGTCAAAGCTTGTGTCCGACCCGCGATGGACCAGCTTTAGCGTGCCCGTAAACCCCGCGCTGCGCACGAACCCGCGCCCGACCGGCAGGCGCTGCACATGCTTCATGTTGAGGGTTTCGCCCTGGCGCACCAGCGCGCGATCAAACACGGTGTGGAAAATCTCGCCGCGCGCTGCATAGCCATAGGGCAGGTCGAAATCATAGGGGCCGATACCCTCCCCCCAATCGGTGAGCGTAAAGCTGAAATCACCGTTCTTGCGCGCCGACACCATCAGCGGGTGTGCGCCGCCATCCTCGCTGTCCGCGTCCGGGCAATAGCCATAAGTTTCGGGGGCGGGCAGGCCGCGAGTGACGAGCAGCCGGCCCTGTGCGTCGGTGCGCCCCCTGGCGAGCAGCGCGCCTGAGCAGCTATCTGTCACCTGTACATCGGCGGCGCTCACCGGCTTGCCGCTGCTGAGCGCCGTCACCCAGACAAGGCTTGCCTCGCCGCCCCATTTGAAATGCACCGCCATGTTGGTGACAAGCGCAGCCGTTGCCACATAACGCGGCGCGCGCCGCCCGAGCAGCGCAGCGCCCAGTGCCGGGCTTGCCAGCTCCACGACGTAGAAACCCGGCTTGCCCAGGGGAAGGCCGACCACCTCAAATGCGCGGCCCTTGCCCGGCAAGGCGACCGAAAGGGAACTGCCCGCACCGGGCGCCAGTATCGGCCGGGCGCCGGTGTCGTTGATGGTCACCGTCTCGCTGCCGCGCTTTTCGTCATGGCTGTCGCGGTCGCCGGCATGGGCCGCGGTGCGCAGCCACCGCGCAACCGCGCCGTCATTACCCTCCACCCGCAGCCGCTGGCCCGCGACGGCGAGGCTGCGGCCCTGGAGCGCCGGCTCCACATTGCGCACGGTGACAGGCAGCACGCCGCCTTCGGCCGCCTCGATGATGCCAAAGCTGCCGGCGAATTTCACCAGCGGGGGGGCTGTATCAAAGCGCAGGTCGAGCGGGAAACGCGCAGCATTGGCGAGCGCGCGGCCGCTTTCATCCTTCAGCCCGGCGGGCAGCAGCAGCCGCGCCGCCGTGGCAAAGGGCAGTGGTGGGGCAAAGGCGACATCGCTGATGGTGGCGCGGCGCCTATCGGCATCGTCGAATTTGGGCGCGATCTGCCTGCCATCGGCGGTTTGGAGGCGGATCGCGCTTGCCTGCGCAAAGGGGATCGGCGCGGTAAAGCGCACCCATGCCTGCTCGACGGGGCTGCACCCGGCCTGCGCGCTCGTGCGGGTGCACTCAAGCCGCGCGGTGAAGGGCTTGCGCACGGTGTAATAGAATTTCTGGTCGGCGCCTGCTTTTCTGCCGCCCGCCCCGGCGATGCCCGCGCCCCACACCAGCGTCATGTCGCGCCCCGGCGGCAGCGGGCGCTGGCATCTGAGCGCCACAATGCCGGCGAGCATCGCCGCGCGGTCGGCCCGGGCGGCGGGCAGGGTTGTCGGCAGGCCCGCCTGGTCGAGAAAATTCGTCACGCTGTATGCGTCTTGGCCCAGGCTGCTCAGCAGCTTTTCGGGCAGCCCGGCGTCCAGCACCTCAACCGGAATCCGCTCGCCAATGCCGTCAACCGCGCAATAGGCCCCGGCTGCCACCGAAGCGCGGGCAGGTGGAATGTTGGCCGCGACAAGGAAGAGCTGGTCTTCCTCAATCTCCCCGCCACCGCCGGCCAGCACCGCGCGGGCAACCGGGCCGCCTGCATCGAGCACGAAATGCCGCTGGCCCGAAACCGCCACCCCGCGCGCCGATTTCAGCCCGTCGACGAGATCAAAGGCGCAGCGCGTGCCGCCGGGCAGCCCGGCATCGAACGCATAGACATAGGTTTGCTGGTCGGCCCAGCGCCCGCTGCCGCCGACCGGGCAGTTCCCCCTGACCGGTGCTGCCGCGCGCGGATCGCCCAGGCCAATCATGGGTTCGCTGAACCGCCAGGAGAAGCGTTCGATCGACCCGCTGCCGGTGCCCGGCGTGGCGACCAATACGCGCGGGCTGTTGTCGGCGGAAGCCGCGATGGGTGCCGCGACAAGGGCAAGCAGCCCCAATTGGGTGAAAAGCCGCATTCCGCCCTCCCAGCGCAAGCCTTGCTTGCACGGTACGGCCTTGGCGGTAACCGAGTCCAGCGCCGAAGATGATTTTCATCCCCCAAAGCGCGCGCGCCATGCGGCGCTTGTGTCGCACCGCACATTGCGCGACATAGGCAGGCGCAAGGCTGGTCGGGCAAGCACCGCCAAGAGGCGGGCAGGGGGAGCATTCCGGGCGTGATCTCGGTCGTCGACGTCATTTTTCGCGAAACCTTGATGTTTGCTGCGTTCGGCTTTCTCATCGGTGGAGTCGATGATCTGGCGGTCGATCTTGCGTTTGGCGTGCGGCTGGTGCGCCAATGGTTCGCCCGGGCGGGCCACGCGGCGACGCTTGCTGATCTGCCACAGCCGCCCAGCAACGGGCGAATCGCGGTTTTCGTGGCCGCCTGGAGCGAGGCCGAGGTGATCGGCAAGATGCTTGCCAGCGCGCTTTCGCGGTTCGACCACGATGATTATCTGATCTATGTTGGTGCCTATCCCAATGACCGGGCAACTATTGCCGCCGTGGCGCGGGTTGCAGCACGGGACAAGCGTGTGCGGCTGGTAGTTGGCCCGGTTGACGGGCCGACGACCAAGGCGGCGTGCCTCAACACCATCTGGCACGCGCTGCTGCGCGATGAGGCGGCGGCGGGTGGCGCTGCCCGGGTTATCGTGCTGCACGATGCCGAAGATGTGGTCCACCCGGCCGAGCTGCGCGTGTTCGATGCGCTCATCGGCCCGCATGCGCTGGTGCAGCTTCCGGTCCTGCCGCTGGTTGATCGCGGATCGCGGCTCGTCTCGGGGCATTATTGCGATGAATTTGCCGAAAGCCACGCCAAGCAACTGGTGGTGCGCCAGGCACTGGGCGCGGCGCTTCCGCTGGCGGGCGTCGGGTGCGCGGTGGCACGCGACGCGCTGGAGCTTCTGGCGGCGGCACGCGGGGGGGAGCCGTTCGATCCGGTGAGCATTACCGAAGATTATGAGCTGGGTCTGGCGGTTTCGGCGTTGGGCGGAACGGGCATTGTTGCGCGCATTCGTGAATATCGCGGTGGGCCGCTGGTCGCGGTGCGGGCATATTTCCCGGCGACGCTGGATGCCGCTGTCCGCCAGAAGGCGCGGTGGATGCTGGGCATAGCGCTTGCCGGATGGGACCGGATCGGCTGGGGCAGGCGTGGCGACTGGCGCGAGCACTGGATGCGGATGCGCGACCGGCGCGCGCCGCTTGCCGTGCTGGTGCTGCTTGCCGCCTATGTCGCGCTGATCGCCTGGGCGGTGGCCGGCGTGCTGCGCTGGATAAACGACGATGGCGCGGCACCGCTGCCGGTTCCCGCATGGCTGCTGGGGCTCAACACCGCGCTGCTCGGCTGGCGGCTGGCAATGCGGGTTTTGTTTACCGGCTGGGCCTATGGCGGGCGCGAAGCCTTATGGTCGGTCCCGCGCGTTTTCGTCTCAAACCTCATTTCGCTGCTGGCCGCGCGTCGGGCGGTGACGCGCTATGTCGCCGGATTGCGCGGCCGCACGCTCGTCTGGGAAAAGACGGCGCATCATTTTCCGGCCGATATGGTGCCCGCCGCCGGGGCATCGGCTGAATGACGCGCGCAGGCCAACCTTTACGGTTTCTAGCGGTGGCGTTGGTGGGCTGGGCGGGCGTGCGCGCCGCGATGATCTATGCCGATGCCCGTCGGGCGGCGGGCGGGCCGGCCACGCTGGCGGCCGGCGCGATGAGGCACGATTTTGGCGGGGCAATTCTGCCGCCGCTGCTTGATCTGGCGCCGGGCGGCCCGCGCGTGGCGGCGCTGCGCGGGGCGTTTCAGGGCGCACGTGCGGTTGTAGCGCCGCCGCCCGGTGGTGCCGGCGCGGTGGTGCACCAATCGGGCCCGGCGGGCGAGGTGCAGCGCGTGTTTGCCGCCCTTGGCTTCATGCAGTTTGGCTATGCAACGCCCGTTGAAAGCGCGACCGAGGCCGCCGGGCAGGCTGAGCGGTCAGCGCCATCCCATGCCCCATCCTTCGGGCCACTCTCGGCGCCGTCCGCTGCGGCGCCGCCGCCGCAATTGCTCGCCCCGGTGGATCCGCCGCCTGAGCGCGCGGGGAGCGCCGCCTCGCGCTGGACGGGCAGTGCATGGTTCATTGCGCGGGGCGGTGCCGGCATTGATCCGGGCCTGCGCGGCGGGCAGCTTGGCGGCGGGCAGGCCGGGCTGCGGATTGGCTATGCGCTGGGCGCGTCGCGGCGCGTGTCGCTGGTGACGCGGGTCGCGACACCGCTGTCGGGCCCGGGCCGCGAGGCCGCGTTCGGGGCCGAATGGCAGCCGACGCGCCTGCCTGTGCGGCTGATTGCGGAGCACCGGGTGGCGCTTGGCGGCGGCGGCGGCGGCCCGTCGGTTGCGATCATCGGCGGTGCGGGGCCGGGTGCTGTCGGCCACGGGTTCCGGCTGGAAGGCTATGGCGCGGCCGGGGTCATCAGACGGGCGCGTGTCGAGAGCTTTGCCGATGGCGCGGTGCGCCTTGACCACGGGCTTGGCCGGCTTGGCCCGGTTGCGGTGGGTGCCGGCGCGGGCGCCTGGGGGGCGGCACAGCGCGGTGCAGCCCGGCTCGATATTGGCCCCACAATTGGTGCCGACGCGCCGGTTGGCGGCAAAAGCCTGCGGCTCGCGCTCGACTGGCGCCAGCGCATCGCGGGCAGCGCGCGACCCGGATCAGGCCTGGCGCTGTCGCTCGGGGTCAATTTCTAGCGCTGCCGCGGCCGAGCGGCGCAGCGATGCTTTGCGCTGCGCGCGCCAACAGGATATTCGCACAGCCAGCATGGATATTTACCTTCCCATCGCCAATCTCAGCGTCAATGCGCTGGTCATCATCCTGCTGGGTGGCGGCGTGGGACTGTTGTCGGGCATGTTCGGTGTGGGCGGCGGGTTTCTCACCACCCCGCTGCTGATTGTATACGGCATTCCGCCAACGGTTGCCGCCGCCTCTGCGGCAAGCCAGGTCACGGGCGCCAGCGTGTCGGGCGTGTTTGCGCATTTGCGCCGCAAGGGTGTGGACGTGAAAATGGGCAGTGTGCTGGTGGTGGGAGGCATTGTCGGCTCGTTTTCGGGCGCGGGGCTGTTCAAGGCGCTGCAGGCGACCGGGCAGATCGACACGGTCATCGCCATCATTTATGTGTTGCTGCTCGGCTCGGTCGGCTCGATGATGGCGCGGGAATCGCTTAAGAGCATCGGCGCGCTCAAATCGGGCGTCGCGCTGAAGCCGCGTACCAGGCGTCATCACCCGCTGGTGGCTGCGCTGCCGCTGCGCACGCGCTTTTATCGCTCGGGCCTGTATATTTCGCCGCTGGCACCGCTGCTGCTGGGGTTTTTCGTTGGCAACCTGACCATTTTGCTGGGCGTGGGCGGCGGGTTCATTCTGGTGCCGGCAATGCTGTATCTACTGGGAATGACGACGCAGGTGGTGGTGGGCACGTCGCTGTTCCAGACATTGTTCGTTACCGCCGTTGCGACGATGGTCCATGCAACCACCACCAAGGCCGTCGATATCGTGCTGGCGGCGCTGCTGTTGCTGGGATCGGTTGCCGGCGCGCAGCTTGGCGCGCGCTTTGCCAACAAGGTGCGGCCGGAATATCTGCGGCTGGGTCTTGCCATTATCGTGCTGCTGGTGGCGCTGCGGGTGGCGCTGGGGCTTGGTTGGCGGCCCGACGAGATTTATTCGGTGCAGCTCGCGTGAGCGCGCGGCTTGGCTGGCTGGCGCTTGCCGCGCCCTTGCTGATGGGTCAGGCCAAGCCGGTGCTTGTGCCTGATGTGTCGCAGCGCGACATTGAAATTGCGTATAGCTTCACTGGCGCCGAGTTGTTGCTGTTTGGCGCCATCCTCTATCCCGGCGGGCGGGTGCCGCAGGAGGAGGGAGCCGACATCGTGGTGGTCGTGAAGGGCCCGGCCCAGCCGATTCTGGTGCGCGAGAAGCAGCAGATTGCCGGTATCTGGGTGAATGCGGCGCGCATTCGCTATCTTTCGGCCCCGTCATTTTATGCGATCGCGTCATCCAAGCCGATCAGCCGCCTGGTCGATGAGCGCACCCGCGCCATTTACGAACTGGGGCTGGGCAGCCTGCAACTGTCGCCCGCAAGCGTGGCGCCGATTGCCGAGCAGAACCGTTTTGCCAGGGGGCTGGTGGATTTGAAGCGCCGCAGCGGGCTTTATTATGAATCGCCAGGCGCTGTGGAAATTACCGATGGCGTGCTTTACCGCGCGCGCATCAGCATTCCTGCCCGGGTGCCGGTCGGCCGGTTCACCGCCGAGACGTTTCTCGTCCGCGACGGGCGGGTGCTGGCGGCGGCGGTGCGCGACATTGACATCAGGAAGTCGGGCTTTGAGCGCTTTGTCGCGCGCGCGGCCGAGCGCCGGTCGGTCGCCTATGGCATGGCCGCGGTTGGCCTGTCGGTGCTGTTCGGCTGGGGTGCAGGGGTTGTCGCCAGGCGCTTTTAACAAGCTGGGTAAACGCAATCTTAACGTCTGATCTGCAAGTTGCGCGCTCCCAAGTCGCAGGTGATATTGCATGACCGAACACGTCGATATGCGCGCGGTTGAACAGGCGATCCGCTCGGCCGAAGCGGGTGCGGCCGCCGCCGACGACGCCGCAGGGGCCGGCATTGGCGCCGTTATGGATATTTCAGGCTCAAGCAGCCAGATTTTGCTCGATGTGGCAGCACTTGATGCGCACATGAACAGCGCGGATCCGGCAATTGCGGCGGCCGGCCAGGTCGGCAGTCAGGTCAAGATGCGCGTGGGGCACCACTGGCTGATCGCCAATGTTCGTTCGCTGCGCCTTGCCGAGGGCTTTCGCGACCGCATTGTCGCCAGCATCGATTTTCTGGGCGAAGGCCAGGAAGAAAGGCTGACGGGCAAGCTCTATCAGTTCCGTCGCGGCGTCACGCGCTATCCCACGCCAGGCTGCCCGGTGTTTCCGGTGTCGACCGGCGATATGAAACAGATTTATGCCGCCGATGACCGCGCGCATATTGGCATCGGCACGGTCTATCCCACGCGTGACATTCGCGCCGCTATTTATGTTGACGCGTTTCTGGGCAAGCATTTCGCGCTGCTCGGCTCGACCGGCACCGGCAAGTCAACGGCGGCCGCGCTCATCCTGCACCGCATCTGCGACATGGCCCCGCAGGCGCACATTGTCATGATCGACCCGCACGGTGAATATGGCGCGGCGTTCAAGTCCAATGGCGCCATTTACGACGTCAACAACCTGCAAATGCCTTATTGGCTGATGAATTTTGAGGAACATTGCGAGGTGTTCCTGACAACATCGGGCTCCGAGCGGCAGATTGATGCGGATATCCTTGCCAAATGCCTGCTCATGGCGCGGGCCAAGGGGCGGCTGGGGCAGGAGATCGGCAAGCTGACGGTCGACGCGCCGGTACCCTATCTGCTCAGCGACCTGACCAATCTCATTTCGCTTGAAATGGGCAAGATGGACCGGGCGGGCGACACCGCGCCCTATCTGCGGTTAAAGACCAAGGTCGATGAAGTCCACGCTGATCCGCGCTATGGCTTTATGTTCTCGGGCATGCTGGTCGCCGACACGATGGCGCAGTTTGTCGAGCGCGTGTTCCGCCTGCCAAGCGGCGGCAAGCCGATTTCGATCATCGACGTATCCGGCGTACCGTCTGAAATCACGTCGGTGGTGGTCGCCGTGCTCAGTCGCATGGTGTTCGATTTTGCGATCTGGTCGCGCAACGAGCCGCAGCGGCCGATCCTGCTGGTGTGCGAAGAGGCGCACCGCTACATCCCCAATGATGCCAATGCCGACTCCTCCTCGGTTGGCCGCATTCTCAGCCGCATCGCCAAGGAAGGCCGCAAATATGGCGTGGCGCTCGGGCTCGTGACGCAGCGCCCGTCCGATCTTGCCGAAGGCGTGCTGTCGCAGTGCGGCACGATCATTTCGATGCGGCTGAACAACGACCGCGACCAGGCGTTCGTCCGCGCGGCAATGCCCGAAGGCGCGCGCGGGTTTCTCGATTCCATCCCGGCACTGCGCAACCGCGAATGCATTATCTGCGGCGAAGGCGTGTCGGTGCCGATCCGCGTGTCGTTCGATTCGCTTGAGGAAAACAAGCGACCGGCCTCCGACGATCCGCTATTCTCCGAGCTGTGGCGCGAGGCCGGCCATGAAGACGAGATTATCGCGCGCACGCTGAAGCGGTGGCGCGCCCAGGGGCATTGATCGCCGCGGAAATGTCGTGCGCGCCTTGCCAGCGGCGCCGCTATTGGCTATCGGGCTGCACTGCGAGCAGGCTTGCCACGCGCGCCTTGAACCGGCTGAGCGCCTCGCCCGACAATTGCGCCACCGTGGTGAAGGACATTGACGCGGGGTTTATCGGCGCGCCGTTGCGCCACAGTTCATAATGGAGGTGTGCGCCTGTCGACAGGCCGGTTGAGCCGACCGCGCCAATGATTTGCCCTTGCGACACACGGCTGCCCGGCTGCACCAGAATGCGGCTCATATGGCCATAGCCGGTCGCCAGCCCGCTGCCATGGGTGAGTTTTACGAAATTGCCATAACCGGCATTGCGCCCGGCAAAAGCGACGATGCCGCTCATTGCCGCGCGAACGGGCGTGCCATAGGCCGCGCCGATATCAAGCCCGTTATGCATCCGCACAAACCCCAAAATCGGGTGGCGGCGAGAGCCAAAGCCGGAGGTGAGGTGCCCTTGCACTGGCATGGTCATCAGCCCGCGCCGCTCCCCCACGCCCTTGGGATCGAGCCATTCATTGCGCCCATCGCGTTCCCAGCGGACCAGTTGCAGCTTCTTCCCGTCACGCTCAAGCCCGGCAAACAGCAACTGGCCAAGCTGCACTTCGCCCGTGGCGGCGCGCGCGCGCTCGACGATGAGGTCAAACGCATTGTTGGCCAAGACGTCGCGCCCGACCGAGACTTTTTCGGCAATCGCGCGGATATAGGCCTCAACCGCCTTGGCGGGCGCGCCGGCGGCGCGGGCCGAGCGGTACAGGCTGGCGCCCACCAGACCGCGGATGCGAAGCGGTGTGTTGTCGATGGCAATCGGCTGCGGGTCGAGCACCAGCCCGTCGCCGGCGCGGTTGATCGACAGGTTTAGGTCAAAGCGCGCGCGAAAATGCAAGTTTTCCAGCGGGCGCGGCTCGGCGCGCGATGCCCGGCGGCCAAGGGTCAGGGCAAATTGCGTCCCGGGCTTGAGCGACGACAGCGCGACTTCGTTGCCAATGAGGCGCGCCACCCGGCCGGCTTCGGCGCGGGCAATTCCGGCGCGTTCCAGCATGCCCGACACGTCGTCGCCGCTGCCAAGCGTGGCGGCAAGCTCGATGATCGGGCGTTCGGGCGTTTCGGCAAGCGGGCGGACGAGGTCGTTGGCGGCCAATCGGCGGCCGGAATTGGCGCCCCAGGCAAGCGGGGATATAGAAAGGCTGCGCGCCTCTTCCCAGGCGGCGCCGGTGAGCGGGGCGGGCACTGCGGCAATGACCGGCCGGTCAAAGCCCGGTGACATATAGCAGGTGGCCGCAATGAGCGCCCCACAGCTCAAGACCCCGCGATACCAGTCGGCGGTGCCGATGCGGGCGCCGAGATCGGGCGTCCAGTCGACAGTGTCGGCAAACGCGCGGGCGCGGTCCACCCAGCCGGATGGCATGGCGGCTACGCCTGCTCGCCCAAAGGAAAGCGCGGCGGCACCCCCGCCCTGTTCCAAGCCATGATCGCTGCGCAGAAACACTGCAGCCCCCGAAATCATGCCACACAACCTGCCCGCGCGGCGCGTTGCATGGGGTTGTGGGGGCAGGCCGTTAAAGTCAAATTAACCTGGCCCCTGCGCGGCCCCGATTGCGCTGAACTGTGGCTGGTAAACGGCGAGCCGACTGGCTTTTTGGCAAAGCCCGCAAAATGCCGGAGTCGCTGCATTTTTGCGCCGGTCAGAGGTTGCGAAATCGCTGCCGCCGGCCGATCTTGCAGCGCATGTCGGCTTCCATAAATTCCCCGGGCCAGGCGCGGGTCACGGCCGTGCTAGGGCCAACGAACACCGGCAAGACGCACCTCGCTATCGAGCGGATGTGCGGCCATTCCAGCGGCATGATCGGCTTCCCGCTCCGGTTGCTGGCGCGCGAGGTTTATGACCGCGTCGTCAAACTCAAGGGCGCGGGGGAGGTCGCGCTCATCACCGGCGAGGAAAAGATCCTGCCGGCCAAGGCGCGCTGGTTTTTGTGCACGGCCGAAAGCATGCCGCTTGACCGCGAACTGGGCTTTGTCGCGCTTGATGAGGCGCAGCTCGGGGCTGATCGTGAGCGCGGGCATGTGTTTACCGACCGGCTGCTGCATGCCCGTGGCCGGGACGAGACGATGCTGCTGGGCTCCGAGGCGCTCCGCCCGGTCATCAAGGCGTTGGTGCCGCAGGCCGAAATCGTCAACCGGCCGCGCTTTTCCACGCTGAGCTATGCCGGTGCGCGCAAACTCTCGCGCTTGCCCAAGCGCTCTGTCGTGGTCGCGTTTTCGGCCGAGGAAGTCTATGCGGTTGCCGAGATGCTCCGGCGACTGCGCGGTGGCGCGGCGGTGGTGATGGGCGCGCTGAGCCCGCGCACCCGCAACGCGCAGGTCGCCATGTTTCAGGCCGGCGAGGTCGATTATCTGGTGGCAACCGACGCCATTGGCATGGGGCTGAACATGGATGTCGCGCATGTGGCGTTTGCCAGCCTGGTCAAGTTTGACGGGCATCGCCAGCGGCGGCTGACAGTGGCGGAAATGGCGCAGATTGCCGGGCGTGCCGGGCGCCATCAGCGCGACGGGAGCTTCGGGGCGCTGGCCGAGGACGGGCCAGGCGCGTTTACGCCAGACGAAGTGGCCGCCATCGAAGGCCACCGTTTCCCCCGGCTCAGCCAATTATGGTGGCGGCACGGCAGCCCGTCTGAGCAGAGCATCGACGCGCTCATCGCCGATCTGGAGCTTAAGCCCGATGACGATGCCTTGCGCGCGGCGCCCGAGGCGCTCGATCTTGCGGTGCTCAGGCGGCTGGCGGGGGAGGATTGGGTGCGCGATCGCGCGCGGTCGCCGGCGATGGTCAGGCGGTTGTGGGCGGCGTGTGGCGTGCCGGATTTCCGCAAGCTTGGGCTCGATCCCCATGCGCGGTTCGTCGGGCGGCTGTTTGGCCATTTGTCGGAGGCGGCCGGGCATGTCCCGCAGGAGTGGTTTGCGGCCGAACTTGCCCGGCTGAATGAGGTGACGGGCGATGTCGAGACGATCGCCGGGCGGATCGCCGCGGTGCGGAGCTGGGCCTATATCGCGCACCGGGCCGACTGGCTGGCCGAGCCTGCGCATTGGGCCGCGCGCACCGCGGCCGTGGAGGAGCGGCTGTCCGATGCGCTTCACGACCGGCTGACGCAGCGCTTCGTTGATCGGCGCACGACAATGCTGATGCGTCAGACCGGCGTGGCGGCAAGCGCGCTGCCAGTCATGATCGGCGATGACGGGGCCGTGCTAGTCGAAGACCATGTGATCGGCCGGCTGGAAGGTTTTCGCTTTACCGTGGCCAGCGATGCGACGGCGGCCGACAAGCGCTTGCTGCTGGCGGCGGCCGAAAAGCGCCTTGGGCGCGAGCGGGCACGGCGCGGCGCGGCGCTCGCCGCAGCGGCGGATGCGGCCATCACGCTGGCGGCGCCCGTCGGGCAGACGCCCTGGCTGGCGTGGCAGGGTCATGCCATCGCCGTGCTTGGCCGGGGCAAGACGCTTGCCACGCCCCGCATAACGCTTGATCGGTCGCTCGACGTGCTGGAACCGGCACAGCGGGGCGAGATTGCAACACGGCTGGCCGCCTGGCTGACCGGCCATAATGCGCGCCACACCCCGGGGATCGCGGCCGCTGAGCGGCTGGCGACCGACCCCGAGGCAAGCGGCGCGCTGCGCCTGGTGGCAGCGGCGCTGGTGGCGGGCGGAGGCTTTGCCGCGCGGGCGCCGCTCGGCGAGGCGGTGGACGCGCTTGACGGCGCCGAGCGGCAGTGGCTGCGCCGGGCGGGCTTTGTCATTGGCGCGCTCGACCTGTTCGACGCGCGGCTGCTGCGCGAGCGGCCCGGCATGGTCCGGCGCGCGCTGATGGCGGCCGCCTCCGGCAGCGGCGTGGCGGTGGCGTCGCCGCCGGGCGCTGTGGTTCTGCCGCGCGGCGCGGCGGGCGCGACGGCGGCGCAGGGCTTTCGCGACATTGGCCAGCAGGCGGTGCGCATTGATCTCGTCGAGCGGCTCGCGCGTGCCGCCCATGATGCCCGCAGCGGCAAGGCGCCCTTTGCCCCGGACCCCGCACTCGCCACGTCGATTGGTCTGGTGCCGGAAACGCTCGCGCGGCTGATGGCGCAACTTGGCTTCCGGCCGGCACCGCCGCTTGAGGGGGAGCCGTGCTGGCGCTGGGCGGGGCGGGGCCCGCGTGTCACATCGAAAGCGCCGGCGCGCGACAATGGCTTTGCAGCGCTCGCCGCGCTTACGCGCCGCCATGGCTGAGCCGCCTGTCGACGCTGCTGCTGCCATGCGGATCGACAAGTTCCTGTGGTTTGCACGGCTTGCCAGAACACGCAGCGCCGCGCAGGCGATGGCCGAATCCGGCACGATCCGCCTCGACGGCCGCCGGGTCGAGCGCGCGCACCTGCCCGTCCGTGTGGGCGCGGTGATTGCGCTGATGCACGCCGGCGCCGTTCGAGTGCTGCGCGTTGAGGCACTGCCGCGCCGCCGCGGGCCGGCGCTCGAAGCGGCCGCGCTCGTCACCGATCTCGCAAACCCCGGTTGACGCGCTGGCGCCGCGCGCATAGCAGATAATGCAACGCCATCTCCGGGAGTGAGCCGAACATGACCTACGTCGTCACCGACGCCTGTATCCGTTGCAAATACATGGATTGTGTCGAGGTGTGTCCGGTCGATTGCTTCTATGAAGGCGAGAACATGCTCGTCATCAACCCGAGCGAATGCATTGACTGCGGGGTGTGCGAGCCTGAATGCCCGGCCGAAGCGATTTTGCCCGATACCGAGGCCGGCCTCGAAAAATGGCTTGAGCTGAACAACAATTTTTCCGCACAATGGCCCAACATTACGCGCAAGCGCGAAAGCCCGGACGATGCAGACGCCTTTAAGGGGCAGGACGGCAAGTTCGACAAATATTTCTCGGCCGAACCCGGCGAGGGCGACTGAGCGGCGCCCGCCCGCGCGATAGCACCGCCCGCCCGTTATCGGTGCCGATAGTCTCAAAGCGAGGCAATCGCTGCTCATTATGGGCGCCGTCGGCAGATGTGCGTGCGACGCAGGGCTGGTAATAATATTACGACTATGTTAAAAGCTTGGGACGGAAGCGACATAATCTGCTTTCGACCCGGAGACACACGATCCATCACCCCGATCGCCTAGGCCCTTTGATGCTGGCTGGCGGCGCTTCCCCAATCGGGGTGTTTGACCACAGAAAGGTTCAACAGAATGGCTGCCAAGGCGCTGTCCTTCGACGTCGGTGACTATGTTGTTTATCCCAAGCACGGCGTTGGCCGTGTCATCGAGCTGCAGCGCCAGGAAATCGCCGGCATGCAGCTTGAGCTTTACGTGCTGCGTTTCGAAAAGGAACGCATGACGCTGCGCGTGCCTACCAACAAGGCTGAAAGCGTCGGCATGCGCAAGCTCTCTTCCGACAAGACGCTGCGGGAAGCGCTCGATACGCTCAAGGGCAAGCCCCGGGTAAAGCGCACCATGTGGTCGCGCCGCGCGCAGGAATATGAAGGCAAGATCAATTCGGGCGATCTGGTGTCGATTGCCGAAGTCGTGCGCGATCTCTTCCGGGCCGATGATCAGCCCGAACAAAGCTATTCCGAGCGGCAGATTTTTGAGGCAGCGACCAGCCGCCTCGCGCGCGAACTGGCGGCGATGGAAGAAGTCGACGAGCCGACCGCACAGGAAAAAATCCTCGAGATCCTCCGCAAGGCGGCCGCAATCTACAACAAGGATAAAGAGCCGGCCTGACGCGGCCGGTGCCTGTCGGGCGCCTTGTTTTTCAAGACACTGAAGGGGCGGCCTGCGGGGTCGCCCTTTTCATTTGGTCGCGCCGCCAAAGTGTGTTATTGTGATAACACAGACAATGGAGGTCGATATGGCAAACTGGATGATAATCGCAGCACTGCCGCTGGCGGCGTGTTCGGCGAGCGCAACTGGCGGCGTTGCGGCGAGTGGCGCGGGCGGCGAGCGGCAATTTGCGGTCGCGGATTTTACCGGCGTCAGCCTGCGCGGGTCGGATGATGTCGAGGTGCGGGTTGGCCCGGCGTTTTCCGTGCGGGCGCAGGGCCCTTCCGACGTGCTGGACAAGCTGCTGATTGAGCGCCGCGGCGACACGCTGGTGGTGGAGCGCAAGCGGGAAAGCTGGGGCAACTGGGGCAACTCAGGCCATGCCCGGGTCATCGTCACCATGCCGCGTATCGCAAAGGCAAGCATTGGCGGATCGGGCAATATGTCGGTCGACCGGGCCGAGGGCGCATCGGTTGAAGCCGCCATTGGCGGATCGGGCGATCTGCGGATCGCCGCACTCGCGGCGCGCACCGCGCAATTTTCCATCGCCGGGTCTGGGAATATTTCGGCAAGCGGCACCGCCGACAGGCTGGAGGCATCGATCGCGGGCTCGGGCGACATCGACGCGGCCGGCTTGCAGGCCCGCGCCGCCGATGTGTCGATTGCGGGGTCCGGAGATTTGCGCGCGACCGTAAATGGCGATGCATCGGTGTCGATCGTTGGCTCGGGCGATGTTGATCTGGGGCCGGACGCCCGGTGCACGACACACAAGCTCGGCTCGGGCGAGGCGCGCTGCGGCAAATAGCGCGCGACGCGACGGCTCCGGTGGCGGACGGCAGGGCTTGTGCCGCCCGGCCGAAGATGCGAGCACCGGCTATGGTCCGGTTCGTCGCTATCCTGCCGCTGCTGCTTGTGCCGTCGCTCGCCCATGCCGATGAGCGGCGCTATTCAGTGGCGAGCTTCGAGCGGATCCGCATCGAAGGGCCGTTCGAAGTCCGGCTGGAGGCTGGCAAGGCGCCGAGCGGCACCGTGGTGAGCGACACGCGCACGCTTGACCTGCTCGACCTGCATGTCGACGGCATAACGCTGATCGTGCGGCTGAACGGCAAGGGTTGGGCAGAATCGCCGGCGGCGCGCAAGCAGGCGCCGGTGCTGACGCTGACGACGCTGCAACTCCGTTCGGCGGTGGTCAACGCCGGCGGCCGGCTGACGCTGGCCGGTGCGCGTGGCCCCCGTGTTGACATGGCGGTCAATGGCAGCGGCGCAATCACTGCCAGCGCGATCGCAACCGAGGATCTGCGCGCTACCATTATCGGCAGCGGCACGCTGTCGCTTGCCGGGCGGGCGGGCCATGCCGAGTTGCTGAGCAACGGCTCGGGGGCAATCGCGGCTGCGGCGCTTCAGGCGGATGATCTGGTCGTCCGGCTCGACGGCACCGGCGAGACCACCGCGCAGGCCCGCTACACCGCCCGCGTCACGACCAGCGGGCTTGGCCGTGTCACGATCAGCGGCAACCCCAAATGCACGGTCAAGGCGCTCGCTGGCGGCCCCGTCCGCTGCGGCAAGGATTAGGGGGCCGGGCGGACGCGACGCCTGGCATTTGGCCGATCCCGGGGGGCTGACGAGGCGACAAGCCCCATCGCCGGCGCTGGCCAAAACGTTTCGCGGCCGCGACCTGCCCGGCGCTTACAGCAACCCCAGCGCGGCGAGTTTGCCCAGCAGCGCACCGGGCAGGGCATCACCTGCCGCCATTCCCTCGGCCCAGTCGGGCGGGGCGTCGGCATCGTCGAGATACCGCCAGCCCTGATGCGCGCGTTTGGGTTGCGGCCGCACCCGCACGAGCGGACCGCCCAGCAGAATAGCGACCCGGCCGCCCTCTGCCTCGCCAAAGCCGGTGATAGGCGAGCGCGCCACGAGCTGGTGCTTCAAAATCCAGAACAGCGCACCGTGCCCGGCAATTTCCTCGTGCCGCTTGGGCAGATAGCGTGTGGTGAGGAATAATTCCCCTTGCGCGAGCCGCTGGGCAAGGCGCTCTTCAAGCTGCTCCAGGCTGGTGGTGCCGAACGCGACTTTGGTGAGGTGGAGCGCCATGCCCTGCGCGATTGGGTGCTTGGGTGCCGCTCGTCAAGCCACCGCGTGCCGCCGCCGCGCCGCGCTAGCCGGCCAGGCCCCATAAAGCGGCGAGGCCCAGAAACGAAAAAAACCCCATCACATCGGTCATCATGGTCACGAACACGGCCGATGACACGGCCGGGTCAACGCCGGCGCGTTCCAGCGTTACCGGCACCAGCACGCCCGACAGCCCGGCCACGAGATTGTTCAGCAGCATGGCCAGCGCAATCACCAGTGCCAGATCGGCATTGCCAAAGGCCAGATAGGTGCCAATGCCCACCAGCGCGCCCAGCATGGCGCCGTTGGCGGCGGCAATGCGGAATTCGCGCAAGATCATCCGCTGCGTGTTCGAGCTGGTGAGCTGGTTGGTGGCAAGCGCACGCACCACCACCGCCAGCGTTTGCGTGCCGGCATTGCCGCCCATGCCCGAGACGATCGGCATCAGCACCGCCAGCAGCGCCAGCCGCGCGATTTCGCCCTGAAACAGCCCGACCACTGACGCGGCGAGCATGGCGGTGCCAAGGTTCACGACAAGCCAGGTGATCCGCGTGCGCACGGTGAGCACGATTGGCTCGTTGATGTCGCCCTCGCCAGCGCCCGACAGCCGCAAAATGTCTTCGCCGGCTTCCTGGCTGATGATGTGGACCACATCGTCGACCGTAATCATGCCGACCAGCCGGCCGCTTGCATCGACCACGGCGGCGGAGATCAGCGCATATTTCTGGAAGCGCAGCGCGACTTCCTCCTGGTCCATGTCCGCCGGGATCAGCGTCTGCTCGCGCTTCATCACGTCGCCAATCGCAATCGAGCGCGGCGTGCGCATGATCCATGATAGCTGGCAGGCGCCGACCGGCTTGTGGCTGGGGTCAACCACGAAGATTTCCCAGAAATCGGTGGTCAGGTCTTCATGGCCGCGCAGATAATCGAGCACGTCGCCGACCGTCCAATGCTCGGGCACCGCAATCAGCTCGCGCTGCATCAGGCGGCCGGCGGTCTCCTCCGGATAGGACAGCGCCTCTTCAATCGCGGCCCGGTCATCGGGGTCGAGCGCGCGCAGCACGGCGCGCTGGTCGTCCTCCTCCATGTCCTCGATGATGGCAACCGCGTCATCGGTGTCGAGTTCAGAGGCAATGTCTGCGACCTGCGCCGGGTCAAGCGCGTCGATCAGCGTTTCGCGGACATAATCGTTCATTTCCGCAAACACGTCGCCGTCGAGCAAGTCCGTGATCGCGGTTGCGAGGTCGGCGCGCTGATCGGCGGGGGTCAGCTCGAACAGATCGGCAATGTCGGCCGGGTGGAGCGGCTCGACGAGCGCGCGCGCCGCCTCGGCATTGCCGTCGCCCACCGCGTCGAGCACCGCGTTCACAAATTCGGGCTTCAGCCGGTCATCCTCGTCGAGCTGGGCTGTGTCCATCTCGGCCGGGGTCGTGTCGCTTTCGCTCATTGGTCGACCTCCCTAGCTGGATGACGCCTAGCCGCTCTAGCCAGCCACGGCGCCAAAGCCAATGTTGGTTTGCATGCGCGCGCAGCGCAAGCTAGGGCCAGCGCCAAGATTTTTACGCGACACGCCTGAGGAGGCACCCATGGCCGATAATTTCGAAACCCTGACACTGACGCTCGAAGGTGGCGTCGTCACCATCCGCTTGCGGGCGGATCTGGCGCCCGGCCATGTCGCGCGTATCGCAAGCCTTGCCAATGCCGGCTTTTATGACGGTGTGGTGTTCCACCGCGTGATCCCCGGCTTCATGGCGCAGGGCGGCGACCCAACGGGCACCGGCATGGGCGGGTCGCCCGAGCCCGATCTTGCCGCCGAATTCAGCCGCGAGCCGCATGTGCGCGGCGTCTGCTCGATGGCGCGCAGCTCAAACCCCAACAGCGCCAACAGCCAGTTCTTCATCTGCTTTGACGCGGCGCGCTTTCTTGACGGGCAATATACCGTGTGGGGCGAAGTGACCGACGGCATGGAGCATGTTGATGCGCTGCCGGTTGGCGAGCCGCCGCGCATGCCGGGCAAGATTGTTTCCGCGCGGGCAAGCTAGCGCCCCCGCTTATGCGTCGGGCGCATCAAGCGCCTCGATCAGCCAGTCATGAAACATCTTCACCGGGCGCTGCTGCATGGCGCGCGCGCGGCTGACGAACCAATAGCTGTACGGGCTCTCCACGGTGATATCGAACAGGCGGACCAGCCGGTCGTCATGTGCGTCGGCATAATGGCTTTCGTGCATGAAAGCGACGCCAAGCCCCTGCGCGACTGCCTCCAGCATCAGTGCGCCCGAATCGAAATGGTCAACCGCCAGCGGCTCCAGATCGCCCAGCCCGGCCGCGGTGCGCCAGGCGACGAATGTGTCGGGCATGTCGCGGTGAACAAGCGCGGTCAGCTCGGCGAGCTGGCCAGGTTCCACCACCGGATGCGGCCCTTCGATGAGCGTGCGTGACCCGATGACATAGACCAGGTTGCGGTCCAGCCGCCGGGCATAGAGTATGGGGTCGATCTCGCGGGCGAGCACGATTGCCGCATCCAGCCCTTCGCCAAGCCGCGTTACGCCGTGGCCGCCGGTGTCGATATCAAGGTGAAGCTCGGGGTGGCGCGCGCGCAGCCCGGCCAGTTTGGGGAACAGGCGCTGCGAGGCGAAAAGCGGCAGCACCCCCAGCCTCAGCCGCACCACCTCGCTGCCGCTCGTCATCGCTTCCACCGCGTCCGACAGCATGTCCAGTGCCGGCACGATTTGCGCAATCAGCCGCTCGCCATCGGCATTGAGCTGCATCGCCTGATGCCGCCGGTCGAACAGGGTACGGCCAATCGCGCGCTCCATGGCCTGAATGCGGCGGCTGAGCGCGGGGGCTGACAGCGCCAGCTCGTCGGCTGCCGCCTTTACCGAGCCGAGTCGCGCCACCTGCACAAAGGCTTCGATGGCCGTAAGCGGCGGCAATCTGCGCATTCAACCCCCTGTTTTGTTGTGCAACGCGTCATTCCAGGCAATTTCGCCAAAGCATAACAATCCCCGCTTTTGCTGACTAGTGGAATGCAAATTTTGCATCTTGGGTTTTTCCTTTCGCACTTGCACAATTTTCTGCCGCACTGCACATAGGGCGTGCCTTTCAGGCATCCTCTCCTAAAACTTTCAAGGCCGGTCCCGCCTGGGGCCGGCTCTTTTTTTGTGCGCTAAAGGGCAGGGTCAGTGTCCGCCGCGTGCAGCGGTGCATCTGCCAGGTGCCGCCCCGCGAGCGCCAGCAGCATAAGGAGCGCGGCCGATGCGGTGAGATAGGGCAGCGGTTTGAACAGTTCATAAAGCGCCACGCCAATTGACGGGCCGAGCACGAACGACGCGCCATTGACCGAGGTTACCTTGCCCGCGACCGACCCCTGTGCGCTGGCCCCCACCGCAAGCGAAGCGCCGGCGGTAAAGCCCGGCCGGGTGAAGCCAAAGCCCAGCGACGCCAGCGCATAGGCCAGGGCAATCCCGTAGAGCGACGTCGCCAGCCCAGTGAGCGCGGTGCCAAGCGCCGCCAGCACCAGCCCGCTCAGCACCAGCCGGCGCGGCGACAGGTTCAGCAGTGGAATCAGCCCCCATTGTGCCAGCAGCGCGGCACCGGCCCCCATGATGAGCACCAGCCCGGTTGGTTGCAGCGCCAGCACCGGCGGCAGGTGGAGCCGGTCGATCACCAGAAAGCCAATCGCCTGGCCGGTCATCGCCTGGGCATGGCCCATCACCAGCCCGGCGACCATCCACCCCCTGATCCGCGGGTCGCCATAGCCGATCTGTTCCGCGCCGCGCGCCGTGGCGGCGGTTATGCTCGCGCCCGAGCTTTGGCCGCCAATTGAGGGATAGGCGGTTGCTGCGCCGTGCCCGTCGGGCATCACCCCGTCATTGGCGAGCAGGCGCTGCACCGTTACGAACATGCCAGCGCCGAACAGCGCAAACACAAAGGCCGGGCCGGCGAGCCCGATGGTCACGCCGCCAAGCGCGCCGAGCACCAGATAGGGTGCAATCGCCGGCCCCAAAATGGTGCCCAGCCCAAAGGCGGAGGCAAGCAGGGTCAGCGCCTTGGTCCGCTCCTCGCGCGATGTTCGCCCGGCGACCAGCGCCTGTACCGCCGGGGGTGCAGCGGCGCCAAACACGCCGTAAATCAGCCGCCCGCCGATAAACGCCAGAAAAGCCGCCGGCCCCGAAATCCAGCCATTAATGCCCGCCAGCAACATCGCCCCGCAGAGCGACAGCGACACGACAAAGCCGCCCATGCCCAGCAGGATCATCGCGCGCCGCCCTTGCCGGTCCGACCGTTTCGCCCAGAAAGGCGCGGCGATGACCCACAACAGCGCCGATACCGAAAACGCCGCCGCCACCCCGCTGTCTGCCACATGCAGCGAGCGCCCGAGCGCGGGCAGCACGGATTGCAGCGCGGTATTGCCCGCCGCGATGGTCAGCATCACCATGAAAAGCAGCGTGAAATCGCGGTTTAGGGCGGGCGCCGCCTTCACGCCCCGCACGCCGTGCCCGGCGCGGCGGGCCGGGCCCAGCTATAGGAGCGGCTGACCTCGGCCACGACCACTTCATACCATTCATACCAGCGCGCGCGGCCGGCATCGCGAATGGCCTTGTGGTCGGGCTGGTCGCGCCAGGCGATGGCGCTTGCTTCGCTGGCCCAATAGCTGATGGTGACGCCCAGGCCGTCGGCCCCGCGCGCGCTCTCAAACCCGCAATAACCGGGCTGTTCGGCCGCGAGCGCTTCCATCGCCACGGCGGCCGCGCCATAGCCGTCGGCGTCGGCTGCGGTGCGCACCGACAGGAAGATAACCGCGGTCTGGCCGGTACGGTCGCCCATGCGGTCCGATTAGGCGCTTTGCCGCGGGGCGCAACCCCTGTTCTCGCCGCACACCCCGGGCGCGGTCGTGGATTTCTTGACTTGCGCGCGCTTGCCCCGTAAGGCCGCGCTCTTTCCCATATTCGCAAAGGTGGCGTTGGTATGGCGCGCGTGACAGTCGAGGATTGCGTCGACAAAATTTCCAACCGGTTTGATCTGGTGCTGTTTGCAGCGCAACGCGCCCGGCAGATTTCCGGTGGTGCTGACCTGACGATTGACCGGGACCGCGACAAGAACCCGGTGGTGGCGCTGCGCG
Source organism: Sphingomonas sp. (assembly GCA_021732445.1). Classification (GTDB taxonomy): domain Bacteria; phylum Pseudomonadota; class Alphaproteobacteria; order Sphingomonadales; family Sphingomonadaceae; genus Sphingomonas. The sequence goes on from JAKFUZ010000001.1 coordinate 59,677, forward strand.
AAATCGCCGAGGAAACCGTGCGCCCGGCGCATCTGAAGGAAGCGGCGATCCAGAGCCTCCAGCGTGTGCAGGTTGATGATGACGATGCGCCCGACGAGCTTGGCTCGCTGTCGGCCTCGGCAGAGGCGCTGCGGCTGACGGCCGCTGCCCCGCCGCGCAACCAGAATCTGGGCAGCGATTACGAGGGCTGAGCGCGGGCGCTGGTGCAGCGGGCGGTTGCGCCGCCGCCGCGTGCCGCCGGGGGAAGGCTGGTCAGGCGACGGTGTCGTTCGGCGCGGCGCTTGCGGGCGCTGCGTCAGCACGCGCGGCCCGGCCTTTGAACCCTTGCGCGACGACATACCATTCCGACGAATCCTTGCGGCTCGCCGGTGGCTTGGCGTGTTTGACAGCGGTGAAATTGCGCTTCAACGCGCTCACCAGCGCGCTGTCGGCGCCACCTGCCAGCACCTTGGCCACAAACGCGCCGCCCGGTTGCAGCACCTCGCAGGCAAAGGCCGCCGCCGTTTCAACCAGCCCCATCGTGCGCAAATGGTCCGTCTGCGGGTGGCCGACCGTGTTGGCGGCCATGTCTGACAAGATGAGGTCGGGTGCGCCGCCCAGCGCCTCGATGAGCAAGTCGGGCGCGCGGTCGTCGGTGAAATCGAGCTGGTAGATCGCAACGCCGTCGATAGGGTCCACGGGCAGCAGGTCAATGCCGGCAATCGCGGCCCTGGGTGCCAGTTTGCGCACCACCTGGCTCCATCCGCCCGGCGCGATGCCCAGATCAACGACGCGGCGCACGCCGTTCAGGAAATGAAAGCGTTCGTCCAGTTCCATCAGCTTGTAGGCGGCGCGGCTGCGATACCCCTCGGCCTTGGCGCGGCGCACATAGGGGTCATTCAACTGGCGTTCGAGCCAGCGATTGGATTGCGGCGTGCGCCCGCGCGAGGTTTTTACCCGGGTGCGCCCGCCCGATCCGCCGCGGCTCACGCCGTGCCTCCCCGCATCAGCCGCCGCAAAATGCCCTCGCGAATGCCGCGATCGGCCACCCCCAGCCGTTCGGCGGGCCACAGATCGAGGATCGTCTCCAAGATCGCGCAGCCCGCCACCACCAGATCAGCCCGTTCGGTGCCGATACAGGGAAGCTGCGCGCGCTCGTCGATGGATTTGCCGGCGAGATCAGCGCTGATCCGCCGCATTGCTTCTGCCGGCACGATCAGCCCGTCAACGGCGGCCCGGTCATAGCGTTCGAGTGCCAGGTGCACGCTGGCAAGCGTCGTCACCGTGCCGCTTGTCCCCAGCAGCCTTGGCCGTGCGATATCCTTTGGCAGGCGGGCGGCAAAGCCGGCAAAGCTCCCCGCCACCAGCCGCCGCATTTCGGCATAGGCAGCGGCGCGGCCGGCCGCGCTGTCGGGTGCGGTTACGCTCTCGGTGAGCGATACCACCCCCCATGGCGCGCTGTGCCAGTCGATGACGCGCGGCACGGCGCTGCGCGTGTCGATCAGCACCAGCTCAGTCGAGCCGCCGCCAATGTCGAACACCAGCGCCGGGTCGTCGCCGGGCTCAATCAGAATGTGGCAGCCAAGCACCGCCAGCCGCGCCTCTTCCTCGGCGGTGATGATGTCGAGCGCGATGCCGGTTTCGCGATAGGCGCGTTCGATGAAGTCAGCACCGTTGGTTGCCCGGCGGCAGGCCTCGGTTGCCACCGAGCGCGACAGCGCGACATGGCGCCGCCGCAGCTTTTCGGCGCAGATGCTGAGCGCCGCCAGCGTGCGGTCAATCGCGTCGTCGCTCAGCCGTCCGGTCGCGGCCAGCCCTTCGCCCAGCCGCACGATGCGCGAAAAAGCGTCGACTACGGTAAACCCGGTGGCGCTCGGCCGGGCGATCAGCAACCGGCAATTGTTGGTGCCAAGATCAAGCGCTGCATAATGGCGCGCGTCAGGAAAGCGTCCCCGCGCCGGGTTGGTCGCTGCCGAACGGGCTTGGCCTGCGCCGCGCCGGTACGGCATCTGGGTGGAAGAATCCCCCATGCCGTCAGTGCCTTTATGTTCTCCGGCAGGCGGATTTATTAACCGCTTGCCGGTACTTGCGGCCATGATAGCGCAGGCGGCGCGGGGGGACAAGGCATGTGGCGCCGGCGCCTATGCCGGGTGCGTGTCATGCGTTGACAGGCAAACCCCTGGCGCTTATCGCGCGGCTGATAGTGCCCCGTCGTCTAAAGGTAAGACTACGGACTCTGACTCCGTTAATTGAGGTTCGAATCCTCACGGGGCATCCAGCTTTTCGGGTCGGCTGTCAGCACAGGCCCGTCAATCGCACCGGCCCGTCAACCGCACCGGCCCGTCAACCGCACCGGCCCGTCAGCGTTTGCGCACAAATTCGGCGCGCAGTACCAGCCCTTTGATCCCGTCATATTTGCAGTCGATTTCCTGCGCGTCGCCCGTCAGACGGATGGATTTGATGAGCGTGCCGCGCTTGAGCGTTTGGCCGGCGCCTTTCACCGCCAAATCCTTGATGAGCGTCACCTGATCGCCATTGGCCAGCAGATTCCCAACCGCGTCACGCACCTCAACCGGGCCATTGGCCGCGTCGTCCGCGCTGCCCGCTGCCCTGGCCGCGCTGATCCACTCGCCGCTTGCCTCGTCATAAACGAAGCTGTCGTCTTCGCCCATCACCGGCACCGATCAGCTTTTCAGCGTTACCATGGTGACGGGCTTGTCCTTGGTGGAGGGGTTGGAGGCATTTTGCTTGGGCGCCTTTTCGGCCTTGGGCTTGCGCACTTCACGGTTCGATTTTTTCTGGCTCTTGGCCATCATGGTTCCCATCAGGGGCGGGGTGCCCCGAGCGCACCATAGACCCAAGCGGCGAGCAAGGCGCGCCTTTTTCGACCGGGCGCTGGCCCCGCTGGGCTGGATAAGAATTTTCTGTCCTACACGTTCTTTTTATGTTCCAAGCTGGTCAATGCCTCAACGCCTCTTTCTTGCCGCCATCCGCCAGGTGCTTGCCCGCCTGACCGGCCCGGTCGCGCCTTTTGCCCGGGCGCTGGGCATTGCCCTGGCGGTTATGCTGGCGCTTGCGGTGATCTGGGCGACGGTCCTTCGCCCGCGCCAGCTTGCAACCCAGGCGGCAACCGCGAAGATCGCCGCTGCTCAGGCCAATGCAAGCGCCGGCGCCGCCCGCGACACTATCACCATCCAGCGCGACCATGACCGCGAGGTTGAGCGCATCCGCATCATCACCAGGGAGGGCGAACATGCCGTATCCACCGCGCCGGGGGCCGGCGACCCGAGCCCCGCTGTTGCTGCTGCCTTGCGCGCTGCTGTGTGCGTGCACGCCAGCTATCGTGCTGACGCCGCCTGCCATCCCGTGCCGGGAAATAGTGGCGGCGACGGGGATGCTGGCGGCAACGCCGGGGGCAGCGCTCCCCGCCAATGACACGGTCGGCGAGATTGCCGCGTTCGGCGTGCGCCAGACCGGGCAGCTCGACAAGGCCAATGCCGACAAGGCCGGCGTCGCGCGGGTGCTCCAAGTCTGCGACGACTGGCGCGACAGGGCCGCCAAGGCAGTGCGGCGGCGGCGCATTTTGGGTATCTTCTAGCGCGGCCGCGCTCGCGCATCCGGTAACGGTCGTGGTAGCGTGGCGGTAACATTCAGGGAGAGCGGCTATGGCGATGAAGCAGACACGCGTGGCACGGGCCGGGCTTGGTGCGGTGGCGCTGGCGATCGGGCTGGTGGCGGTGCCGGGTGCGGCAAAAGCGCCGGCGCAGCTTGGCGGCGTGCTGGGCGGGGCCGGTGTTGGCGGGCCGGTCACCAAGCTGCTCGGCGGGGCGTCGGACAGGGCGCTCGACAAGCTGGCCGTGCCGGGCACCTTCTATGCCGATACAGCGATTCGCATTCTGCTCCCCGGTGCGGGCGGCAAGACGCTGTCGTCAGTGTTCAAGGCGGCGGACAAGCTCGGCGTGACGGCGGGCCTCACGCGCAGCATGAACGACGCCGCCGGGCTTGCCGCCAAAGAGGCAAAGCCGGTGTTCCGCGCAGCGATTGACGGCTTGTCGCTGCAGGATGTGCCGGGCATCGCCACCCAGCGCGACGGGGCGACGCAATATCTGCAGCGGACCTCGGGCGAGGTGCTGCGCACCAAGATGCGGCCGCTTTTCGAGGCGGCCCTAACCAAGGTTGGCGCGTATAAGCTGCTCGACAAGCTGCCCAAGCTCAACACCGGGTCGCTTGGCCAATTGGGCAATCTGGGCGGGCTGGGCGGGCTTTCGCTCAACCGTGACACGCTGACCGACAGCGTGACCGATCAGGCGATGAAGGGCATCTACACCTATATGGCCCGCGAAGAGGCTGGCCTGCGCGCAAACCCGTTGGGGGCAGCAAAAGACGTGCTGGGCGGGATTTTGAAATAGCACGGGGCTGAGCTGCCGGCGCCGGATTGTGCTTGTGGCGCGACGCCGGATACCAGTGTCGCTTGACGCGTTATTGGCGCTTGTACGGCGCCACAATGAGGCCGGTTGATCTATGCACTGGCGGGATTGCGGCGCCCTTCTGTCCCTCCTCACCCGCTGTTGCGCAGGGCTGTTGCGATTGCGTTGATCGACAGCAAAATGCCCTCGCCGATGCGCGGATCGTCCTCGCCGCTGCGGCGGCGCTTGATGAGTTCGATCTGGAGCAGGTTGAGCGGCTCGATATAGGGCAGGCGCAGGCGGATGGACGCATCGAGCGCGGGGGTGTCGGCGAGCAGGCGTGGCTGGCCCGTCACCGCCAGCAGCCCGTCATGGCTTAGCTGCCACCCCTGGCGGATCTTGCCGAACAGATGCGCGGCAAGGGTGCGGTCCTCGACCAGCCCGGCATATTGCCCGGCGATTTCCATGTCGGATTTCGCCATGACCTGCTCCATATTGGCAAGTGTTGCGGCAAATAGCGGCCAGCCCGTTGCCATGGCCTGCAGCAGCGGCTTGTCGGGGAAAGCCTCGATGGCGGCGCCAACGCCAAACCAGCCGGGCAGCATCACGCGCGCCTGCGCCCAGCTAAACACCCAGGGGATGGCGCGCAGATCCTCGATCCGGTCGGATTTGGTGCGGCTGGCCGGGCGCGAGCCGATTTTGAGGCCCGAAATTTCGGCAATGGGCGTCATCTGGCGGAAGAACTGGCGAAAGCCCGGCTCGCCATAGACCAGCCCGCGATAGGCGTGAAAGGCCGTGTCCGACAGCGTGCCCATCGCAGTGGAAAAGCGCTCATAATCGCGCATCGACAGCCGCTCGGGCTCAAGGCTGGCGAGGAGCGTGGCGGCGGCAATCGCCTCCAGATTGGTGGCCGCACTTTCGCGCGTGCCATATTTGCCGGCGATCACCTCCCCCTGTTCGGTAATGCGGATGCGGCCCTGCACCGTGCCCGGCGGCTGCGCGCGGATGGCCGCAAAGGCGGAGCCGCCGCCCCGCCCGACCGCGCCGCCCCGCCCGTGGAAAAGCTGCATCGCAACGCCGGCCGCCTCAAACACCGGTGCAAGCGCGGTCGACGCCCGGCTAAGCCCCCAGGTGGAGGTGAGATAGCCGCCATCCTTGTTCGAATCCGAATAGCCGATCATTACTTCCTGATATCCACGCGCGGTCGCCATCGCCGCCACTTCGGGCAAGGCGAACCAGTCGGTCATGATCGCCGGCGCGGCGTCAAGATCGCCAATCGTTTCGAACAGCGGCACGACCATGATGGCGGCGTGGGGCGCGGCACCCGGCTCTGCCGCGGGGCGGTACAGCCCGGCCTCCTTGAGCAGCAGATTGGCCTCCAGCATGTCTGACACGGACTGTGCCATCGAGATAACATAGTTGGTGATGCAGGCAGGGCCATAAGCGGCATGGGCGCCGGCGGCCGCGCGCAGAATCGCAAGCTCCGCCACCGTCTCGTCGGCATAGGCGGCATAAGGGCTGGACAGCGTGCGCAGGCTTGCCAGCTCCCGGCGGAGCAGGGCGATGCGGGCGCCCTCGTCAAGCGCCAGATAATCGGCCTCAACGCCGGCACCGCGCAACAGATCGGCCACCACGCGCTCATGCACCGCGCTGTTCTGGCGCATGTCGAGCGCGGCAAGATGAAAGCCGAAGGTCTCGACCGCGCGGATCAGCCGGCCAAGCGCACCGCCCGAGGCAAGCGGGCCGCCATGATCGGCCGCCAGCCCATGTGCGATGGCGGCCAGATCGGCGCGCAACGCCTGCGGATCGGGGTAGGGCGCGCCCGCCAGTTGCGCCGGGCGCGGGGGCGGTTTGCCGGCAAGCGCCTCGTGGGTTGCGGCAAGGCGGGCATAAATGCCCGAAAGCGCGCGGCGATAGGGCTCGTCTGCCCGAGCGTCAGCGGTGTCGCCGCTTGCTCTGGCCAGCGCGTCGACGCCGGCGTCGGTCAGGGCATGCTCGGTGGAAATTGACAGCTCCGCGCCAAGCGCGTGCACCGCCTCAAGATAATGGCCGAGCACGGTCTCGCACGCGCGGGCAAGTGCTGCCGTAAGCGAGGCAGCGGTGACGAACGGGTTGCCGTCCCGGTCGCCGCCGATCCAGCTTCCGGGCCGCAAAAAGCTCGGCACGCGCGCGCCAAGCGCCCTGTCCCAGCGCTGGTAGAGCGCGGGGAGCGTGGGCACAAACACGTCGCGCAAATAGCTGAGCGCGGTTTCCACCTCGTCGGTCACATATAGCCGCTCGCGCCGCAGCACGCGGGTCTGCCACAGCAATGCAATCTGGCGCAGAATTGCTTCGTCCACCCGGTCGCCATCGGGTGTTTCCCCGGTGCCGGCATCGCGCAGCTTCATCAGTTCGGCAATCCGGTTGCGGTGGTCGATCATCGACTTGCGGCGCACTTCGGTTGGGTGCGCGGTGAGCACCGGCGCAATCAGCGCACGACCGAGCAGCGCTGCGACATCCTCGCGCGAGACGCCGTCCGCGCGCAGCTTTTCGATGGCGCTGGCCATGTCGGCACCAGCCTCGGCGGCCACCCCCTGCCGGTCTTCGGCCAGGTTGGCGAGCATTGAAAACAACATGAAACCGCGCACGAAATCGAGCGTGTCGTCAAGGTTGAGCGCGCCAAGCGCCACCCCCGTCGCTCCGGCCTCGCCAAGCCCGCGGTGGCGCTCGACCGAGGCGGAGCGGATCGCCTCGGTGCGCGCAAACAGCGCCTCGCCGCCATAAGCGCGGATGACATCGCCCAGCAGCTTGCCGAGAAAGCGGATATCAGGATTGTTGGTGATGGGGGGCAGCGTTGTCATCGCCGGATGCTGCGGCGCAGCAGCGACAGGGTCAACCATTTTTGGCGCGATTGCCTTTCATATCTTTCGCAACCGCGGCTGCCGGCCTTATGCCTCCAGCTCGACGTCCCAATAAAGCCAGTCGCGCCAGGTATCGTGCAGATAATTGGGCGGGAAACGCCGGCCATGTTCCTGCAAATGCCAGCTCGTCGGGCGGATCGGCGCGACATGCAGCGGCATATGCGCCTGTTTTGGGGTCCGCCCGCCCTTTTTCAGGTTGCACGGCGCGCAGGCGGTGACGACATTTTCCCAGGTGGTGCGCCCCTTTTGCGCGCGCGGGACCACATGATCGAAGGTGAGGTCGCGCCCGGAGCCGCAATATTGGCACTCGAAACGGTCGCGCAAAAACAGGTTGAACCGGGTGAAGGCAGGGAATTGAGAGGGCTTGACGAATTGCTTGAGCGCGATGACTGACGGCAATTTCAGCCTCGCGGTGGGACTTCGCACCTCGCGCTCATAATTGGCCACAATATCGACGCGGTCGAGAAACACCGCCTTGACGGCGGTTTGCCAAGGCCACACGCTCAACGGATAATAGCTGAGCGGGGTATAATCGGCATTGAGCACAAGCGCGGGGCAACTGTCAGGATGGCGCACCATATCAGGATGGTGGATCAGATCGGGATGATACATTTTCCCTCCCAGGCGTTGCCCTGCCGCCTTTCGCCGACAAGCATGACGCTGTGATGACAGATCGCGCGACTCGTGGTCAAGAGCGAGGTTTGATGGACTCACGATCGACCAGGCCAATTCCGGCGCCCGTCGTCAGCCGCTTTGCGCCAAGCCCCACCGGGCGGCTGCACCTTGGCCATGCGCTGTCGGCGGTGCTGGCGCATGATTGCGCGCGGGCCGGGGCCGGGCGGTTCGTGTTGCGGATCGACGATATTGATGCTGGCCGCGCGCGGCCGGCCCATGTCGCGGCGATTGCCGATGATCTGGCGTGGCTCGGGCTGACCTGGGACGCGCTTGTCACCCAGTCCGCGCGGCTTGCGCTTTATGACGCAGCGCTCGGGCGGTTGCAGGCGCTGGGGCTGGCCTATCCGTGCTTTTGCACCCGTGCCGACATTGCGCGTGAGGTGGCGGCGAGCGCCGCTGCGCCGCATGGGGAGGATGGCCCGCTTTATCCGGGCACGTGCCGGTTGCTGTCAGGCGCTGCGCGTGCGGCGCGGCTGGCGGCGGCGCCGCACTGCTGGCGGCTCGATGCGGGCGCGGCGATGGCCTTGGCGGGGCCGCGCCTCTGGCACGATGCGCGCCGTGGCACGGTTGCGGCAGATGGGGCAGCGCTTGGCGATATTGTGCTGAAAGGACGCGACGTGCCGGCATCCTATCATCTTGCCTGTGTGGTCGATGATGCAGCGCTCGGCGTGACCGACATTGTCCGCGGGGCTGATATTTTTGCGTCCACCCATGCGCAGGTGCTGGTGCAGGCGGTGCTGGGGCTGGCGACGCCGCGCTATCACCATCATCCGCTGGTGACCGATGCGGCCGGGACGCGGCTGGCCAAACGCCGTGATGCGCCAACGCTCGAAATGGTGCGCGCGTCGGGTGTTGACGGGCGGGCGCTGGCCGATCGGCTTCGTGCCGGCCGGCTACCCATTGGCTTTGCGCTCATGAGCGGTTAAACGGGCTTCATGACTGTCTTTCTGGTTATCCTGCTCATCGCCGCCATGATCGCGACCGTGGTCGCGCTCGTTCGCGGCATCGTCACCTTTTTGCAGACGACGGAGGCGGACCTGAAAGGTACCGGCCCCAGCGCGTCGGCGGTCCGGTCGAACAAGATGATGCAGGCGCGCATCCTTTTTCAGGCGGTTGCCATCGTTATCGTGGTGCTTATCCTGATTTCGACCGGCCGCACCTGAGCCGAGCGGGGCGGACCAGCCCATGGTAAAGCTCAATCGCATTTATACCCGCACTGGAGACGGCGGCACGACCGGGCTGGTAGATGGCTCGCGCGTGCCAAAGACCGATGCCAGGCTGGCGGCGATGGGCGATGTGGACGAGGCGAACAGTGCGATCGGGCTGGCGATTGCCGCGCTTGGCGACAGCGATGGCGTGGCGGCGCTCCTGCGCATCCAGAATGACTTGTTTGATCTAGGCGCCGATATCGCGACGCCGGGCGATGATTTTGCACCATCGGCCATGGCGCTGCGGGTAACAGCGGCGCAAGTGACGCGGCTGGAGACGGAAATCGACGCGATGAATGCAGGGCTTGCGCCGCTCACCAGCTTCATATTGCCGGGCGGGACGTCGGCCGCCGCCGCGCTGCACCTGGCCCGGGCGATTACCCGGCGGGCTGAGCGTTCGGCGGTAGCGGCGGCGGCCACCACCGCTTTGAATCCGCAGGCACTCACCTATCTCAATCGCCTGTCGGATTTTCTGTTTGTGGCCGCGCGGCAGGTGAACGGGGCGGCTGGCGGTGATATTCTGTGGGTGCCGGGCGCGTCGCGCTAAGCCGGGCGCGCGGTGCAGGGTCACCATGCCGGGCGGCGAAAATGGGGGGATGAGGCCATGTCAGCAAGCGGGGATGCGAGGGCGTCGGCCGACGCGCGGGCAGCACTAGCCGCGCGCTACCAGCAAGTGCGGGCGCTGTCGGTGGCGCTTGCCGCGCCGCTCAGCGATGCCGATGCCAGCGTGCAGTCGATGGACGATGCCTCGCCGGCCAAATGGCACCTGGCGCATACGAGCTGGTTTTTCGAAACCTTCGTGCTGCGCGATTGGGTGCCCGGCTATACCGCGCACGATGCGCGCTTTGCCTTTCTGTTCAACAGCTATTACGAGGCCGAAGGGGATCGCCATGCGCGCGGCCGGCGCGGCATGATCACGCGGCCAACGCTTGATGAGGTGATGGCATATCGCGGCGTCGTGGATGCAGCCGTGCTTGCTGCCATCCCTGCCTTGGGCGCAAAGGCGGCGGATCTGGTGCTGCTAGGCTGCAACCATGAAGAACAGCATCAGGAGCTGTTCGTGACCGATGTTCTGCACCTGTTGGCGCAAAACCCGCTGGAGCCGGCGCTCTACCCGCCGGCGCCCAAATTGCCGGTGCCGATGCCCGGCGCGGTGCGCTGGCTGGTGCATCCCGGCGGCGTGGTGGAGACGGGCCATGGCGGCGGCGGCTTTGCCTTTGATGCGGAAGGGCCGCGCCACCGCGCGCTGCTTGCGCCCCATGCGCTTGCTGACCGCACCGTCATCAATGGCGAATGGGCCGCGTTCATCGCCGATGGCGGCTATGCGACCCCGCGCCACTGGCTGGCGGATGGCTGGGCCTGGGTGCAGCGCGAAAAGATCACCGCGCCGCTTTACTGGCGGGCCGAGCCTGGCGGCGGCTGGTCGCGCTTCGGGCTGGACGGGCGGCGGCTGATCGACCCGGCAGCGCCCGCCACTCATGTGAGCTATTATGAAGCCGATGCCTATGCCGCCTGGGCCGGCGCCCGGCTGCCAACCGAAGCGGAGTGGGAAGCGGCGGCCGCCGCGCATGATCCTGATGGCGGCAACCAGATGGAAGCCGCTGGCCCCGTCGAGCCGCGCCCGGCCCGCGCCGCGCCCGCCTTTTTCGGCGATGTCTGGGAATGGACGGGCAGCGCGTTCCGGCCCTATCCCGGCTTTAGCGCGGCCGATGGCGCGGTCGGCGAATATAATGGCAAGTTCATGAGCGGGCAGAGCGTGTTGCGGGGCGGGTCGTGCGCCACGCCGCGCGGGCATATGCGCGCCAGCTACCGCAATTTCTTTTACCCGCACCAACGCTGGCAGTTTACCGGCGTGAGGCTCGCACGAGATGTGTAGATGCTGAAACCCGAAGCCGAAGATGGCGGCATGCTGCTGGCCGACCCTGCCTTTCGCGCCGATGTGCTCGCCGGTTTCAGCGGCCGCCCGCGCGCGATTCCCGCCCGCTGGTTCTATGACCGGCAAGGCTCCGAGCTGTTCGAGGCGATTACGGCACTGCCCGAATATTACCCCACGCGCACCGAAACGGCGATATTGGAGCGGATCGGCAGCGCCGTCGCCGACCGGGTTGGGCCGGCGCGCGCGGTGGTGGAGTTTGGCTCCGGCTCGTCGGCCAAAACCCCGCTGCTGCTGCGCGCGATTGCGCCGTCTGCCTATGTGCCGATTGATATTTCAGGCGATTTTCTGCGCGATTCAGCGCGCGCGCTCGCCAGCCAGTTTCCCGCACTCCCGGTCTATCCGGTCGAGGCCGATTTCATGCACCCCATCGCGCTGCCGCCGGCGGTTGCGGACCGTGCAAAGCTTGGCTTTTTCCCCGGCTCCACCATTGGCAACATGATCCCGTCGTCAGCGGTTGACCTGCTGCGGGCGATGCGGCGCTGGCTCGGCACTGGCGCCATGCTGCTGATTGGCATGGACCGGTTAAAGGATGCCGCCGAGCTGGTGCGCGCCTATGATGACGCCCAGGGCGTGACCGCGCGGTTCAACCTGAATTTGCTGGAACGCATCAACCGCGAGCTTGGCGGGACCATTCCGGTCGACGATTTTCGCCACCGCGCGTTGTGGAACGATATGCGCGCGCGGATCGAGATGCATCTGGTGGCGGTGCGCGACACGCGCTTCACGATTGCCGGGTGCGGCTTTGAAATGGCGGCGGGCGAAACGATCCACACCGAAAACAGCCATAAATATGGCGCGCGCGATGCCCGCATCCTGCTGCGGGCCGGGGGCTGGACGCCGATTGCCGAATGGACCGATCCTGACGACCGTTTCGCGCTGGTGCTGGCCGAAGCACAGGCCCCGCGCACCGCGCCATGAGCCGCGCGCGGCACTCCGGAGCCCGCGCCGCCGCTTATGCGGTATCGCCCACCTCCATATCGGCTGCGTCGAACTGATAGGTAAGGATGTCGCCCGGCAGGCACTTCAGCACCGCGCACATCCGGGCAATCGTTGCAAAGCGCACGCCGCGCACCTTCCCCGATTTGAACAGCGAAAGTTGCGTCTCGCTGATGCCCATCCGCGCGGCAAGCTGCTTGCTGGTCATGTGGCGTGCAGCGAGCATGGCATCGAGGGTGACAAGGATGGGCACCTAGAAGAACTCCTCCATCTCACCGCGCATCGCCGCTGCCCGGGCGAATAATTGCGAAAACAACATCAAGGTCGCGCCCACTATTCCCAACGTCATTGGTGACGGTTCAAAGGCCCTGATCAACGGCTTGCCCCAGATAACGGCGGAAACGAGCGGCACACCCACGACCGCGAACAACGCGCCCACAAACAGCGCCAGCCCGACCCGGAACACCAGCGTTGGCAGCACGTCGTCAAACAGCGCGCCATGGGCAATGGCCTTCAAGGCACGGCGGATCATCCAGATCGCCCAAATGTAAAGCGCCATCGGCAGATAGTTGAGCAGCACGGTGTCGGCATAGCGTCCGCCCTGCACCACGACGTTGCCAACCAGCAGGGCGGCGAGCACTGCAAGCAACGCCAGCGGAACGGTTACCAGCCACATCAATATGCCTGCCCGATTTTGGAGGGTTGCACCCCGCATGAAACGCCCTTTCGCCAGAGATTATTTAACTCTCACCTAATTTATGAATCAGGTCAAGTTTAATTGTAAGTTAAATTTGTGCGCCGGTCGGCCGCCACCGGTGCGCCGGTTACGCATTCGACACGCATCTGCACTTGATCCGCCGGTGCGAAAGGCGCGATAGCCCCGGCCACGCAAGCGTCGCAAAGGACAAGACCATGCAGATAATCGGTGTCATCGGGGCAGGGCAGATGGGTGCCGGAATTGCGCAGGTCGCGGCGCAGGCGGGATATCAGGTGCTGTTGTCCGACATTGACCTGGCACGGGCGCAAGCCGGCAAGGCGGGGATTGCGAAGGGGCTGGCGCGGCTGGTCGAGAAGGAAAAAATCTCGGTTGACGCGCGCGACGAGGCGCTCGTGCGCATCGAGCCGGTCGCTGGTGTCGAGGCGTTTGCCGGCTGTACACTCGTCATCGAGGCGGCGACCGAGCGTGAGGAGATCAAGCGCGCGATCTTTGCACAGGCGGGGGCCGTGCTGGGTGCCGATGCCATCCTTGCGTCCAACACCTCGTCCATTCCCATCACGCGGCTGGCGCAGGCAGCGCCTCATCCCGCGCGGTTCATGGGCGTGCATTTTTTCAACCCCGTGCCGGTCATGGGCTTGATCGAGCTGATCCGCGGGCTTGCGACGGCGGATGAAACGGTGGCACGTGTGGAGGCGTTCGGCACGTCGCTCGGCAAGCGGATCGTCCATGCCAATGACGCGCCGGGCTTCATCGTCAACCGCATGCTGATGCCGATGCTGAACGAAGCCTGTTTTGCGCTGGGTGAGGGTGTGGCGTCGATGCGCGACATCGACACGGCCTGCCAGCTTGGCCTCAACCACCCGATGGGGCCATTGGCGCTGGCGGACTTTATCGGGCTGGATACGTGCCTGGAGATCACCCGCGTGCTGTTTGAGGGCACGGGTGACCCCAAATTCCGCCCCGCGCCACTGCTGGTGAAATATGTCGAGGCGGGCTGGTATGGCCGCAAGGTCAAGCGCGGCTTTTATGATTATGCGGGTGCCGAGCCGGTGCCGACGCGCTGAGGCGCCGGCACCGGGGGTCGCGGCCGGGGCGGCCGATCAGCCTTTCGACCAGGCGGGCATTGGGCCCACATCATGGCCGGCCGCTTTGGCGGCGGCTGTTGCCTGCTGGATGAAACCGAAAACTTCGGCGTCAAATCCGGGGTCGGCCTGCCCTTCCCACTTGTCCATATTGGCGTACATCTGCTGAGAACCCTGCCACATCGCCGGCGTGGCCACGCGGGTGAACGGCTCCAGCAGAACGAACCATTCGCGGGCGAATGCCCGGGCCGCGTCGCTTGCCGGGTCAAGCGGGAGCGCGGCTTTGATGCGGCCGCCCAGGTCTTTCCACTTGGCCGCATATTCGGCCTGGTCAAAGGTCGTGCCCATAGCGGGGAGGGCTTCGGCAAAATCGGCCTTGGCCTCTTCGCTCATGTAGCGGTCGGTCACTGTCTTCCATTTCTCTGCTTCGTCGGTCATGATTGTGTCTCCGTGTCTGATAAGCGAGCAAAAAGTCGCAGCGTCGATCGGCTCGCCACGGTCGATGCGGGACAGGGTTGAGGACAAAATGGCGCGCGTGTCGGCCAGCGAACGCGCCTGTTCGTCAACCAGTTCAAGCTGCAGCGCGATCATGGCGCGCAGGTTCACCGGGCGCCGGTCAAACAGCGTCTTGATCTTCGCCAGGCTTAGCCCGGCCCGTTTGAAGGCGAGCAGCTGGTGCAGCCGCTCCATTTCGCCCGGCCCGTAACAGCGCCGGCCCGAGGCGGTGCGCAAGGGCGCAACCAGCCCGCGCGCCTCATAAAAGCGCAGCGCGCGCGCCGACAGGCCGGTGCGGCGGGCAACTTCGGCAATGTCGATGATCTGCGTCATGCACCCGGTGTACCAGTTGACGCTGCGTCAGCTTCAAGCGGTTTTTTGCTATGGGATGAGCAACCCGGCAAGCGCTGCGCTCATCAGGTTTGACAGGCTGCCTGCGATCATCGCCCGGATGCCGAGGGTTGCGATCATTGGCCGCTGGTTGGGCGCAAGGCTGCCGGTGGAGGCAATCTGGATCGCGATCGACAGGAAATTGGCAAAACCGCACAACGCAAAGGTGATGACGGCGGTGGTGCGCGGGCTCAGCGTCTTTAGCTGGCCAAGGTCGATAAAGGCGACAAATTCGTTCAGCACCACCTTGGTGCCGAGCAGCCCGCCGGCCGCCGCAACTTCATTTGCCGGAATGTTGAGCAGCAACATGAGCGGCGACAGCACCGTGCCCAATATCGCCTGAAAACTGAGCTGGGGCTGGCCGAACAGGCCCCCCACCGCCCCCAGCAGCCCGTTCGCCAGCGCGATGAGCGATACGAACGCCAGCACCATCGCGCCGACGGCAACCGCGATGCGCACGCCGGTTTGCGCGCCATTGGCGGCGGCCATGATGACGTTGGCGGCACGCTCGCCCTCGACCGATTCCGGGATGGAACGCACCGCCGCCACGGTCGGGTCAGGTGCAAGGTCCGCCGGATCGTCGGGCATGATGATTTTTGCCATCAGCAGCCCGCCCGGCGCCGCCATGAACGAGGCGGCGAGCAGATAGGGCAGCGACTGGGGTCCAAGCAACGCGGCATAGGCGGCAAGGATCGTCCCCGCGACGCCCGCCATGCCGACTGACATCACCGCAAAGAGCTGCGCCGGCTTCAGCCCCGGCAGATAAGGCGCAATGACGAGCGGCGATTCGCTTTGCCCGACAAAGATATTGGCCGCCGCGCACAGCGCCTCAACCCGCGACACGCCGACGATCTTTTCGATGCCGCCGCCCACCCAGCGGATGACGAACTGCATGATCCCCAGATGATAAAGGACGGCCACAAGCGCGGCGAAAAAAATGATGACGGGCAATGCCGAAAAGGCAAAGGCCGAGCCGAACACCGGGTCCGTCGCGAGCTTGCCAAAGATCAGCCGGGTGCCTTCGCCCGCATAGCCCAGCAACGCCGACACGCCGAGCGCCATGGTCTGTATCACCGCCTTGCCCGCCGGCACATAGAGCACGAGCACCGCAACCCCGGCCTGCAGCGCAAACGCGGCGCCCACGACCCTGAGCCTGATCGCGCGCCGGTTGTTCGACAAGGCGACCGCAATCCCCAGAATGACCAGGATGCCCAGCAGGCCAATTAGGGTTCGCACCATGTACCGCCGTCTCCCGCGCGCGCCAGCGTAGAGCGCCAAGGGGGTGCACCATACACAAAGGGGTGGATTGGGCTAGGGGCGTCGCGCCCGCCCGCCCGCCATCGCTATTTGACGCCCGCGCCGGATGCGCTAGCACCTTGGCTCATGACGAACCCTCCTCCCGCGATGCCGCGGTCGCTTTTTGCGCTGTCGATTTTTTATGGCGGCATGGTCTGCATTGCCGGCGTGCTCGGCAACAAGCAGGTGTCGCTTGGGCCGCTGTCGGCGCTGGGCACGCTGGTGGGCGTCGGGCCGCTGGCGATTGAGGCGGGGATTTTCGCGTTCCTGCTGCTCGTTATCGTGTCGAGCGCGGTGGCCGAGCTGCACGGGGCGACCATTGCCAACCGGCTGGTACAGTTCGGTTTTGTGCCGCTCATCGCCTCCATTCTGTTGTCGCTCGTGGTGCTGTCGCTGCCGTCGGCGCCGGATATGGCACCGGCCCGGCGCGAAGCCTTTGCGCTCATGGTGGGCGCCACGCCGCGCATCTGGGTGGGCGGCATCATTTCTTACGGCATTTCGCAGACGCTGAATGTCACCATCTTTTCGTGGCTGAAGCGCGAAACGGGCGGCCTTTTGTGGTTGCGCGCCGGCGTGGCCAGCATTTTGTCGCAGATTGTCGACACATTCCTGTTTGTGTCGATTGCGTTTTGGGGCGTGTTCCCGATTGGTCAGCTACTTGCCGGGCAAATGGTCGCCAAGGTGGTGCTCTCGGCGCTGATCGTGCCGCCGCTTATCTATCTGTTCGTCGCGCTCGGCCGGTGGCTGGATCGCGCGGCCGCTTCCGCTTAAGGCCGGGCGCATGACCGACCACGCGCCAGACCCCGCCATGCTCGCCAAGGCAGAAACGCTCACCGAGGCGCTGCCCTATCTCCAGCGTTATGCCGGCAAGACCTTCGTTGTGAAATATGGCGGGCATGCGATGGGCGACGCTGAGCTGGCACGCGACTTTGCCGAGGATGTGGTGCTGCTGAAGGCGGTCGGCATCAACCCTGTCGTCGTCCATGGCGGGGGGCCGCAAATTGGGGCGATGCTGCGCAAGCTGGGCGTAGAATCGAGCTTTGTCGACGGGTTGCGCGTGACCGACGCGCAGACGGCGCAGGTCGCCGAAATGGTGCTCTCGGGTGCGATCAACAAGGAAATCGTTGCCTGGATCGGCCAGGCCGGCGGCCGCGCGATTGGCATTTCGGGCAAGGACGCAGGCTTTGTCCGCGCTGAAAAGGTCGCGCGCACCTCCCGCGACCCCGACAGCAATATCGAGCGCGTGGTGGACCTGGGCTTTGTCGGGGAGCCGGCCCATATCGACCGCGCCGTCATCGACATGATTTCAGCCGCCGGCATGATTCCGGTTGTCGCCCCCATCGGCATCGGCCGCGACGGGCAGACCTATAACATCAACGCCGACACGATGGCCGGGGCGCTTGCCGCCGCGCTTGCCGCCTCGCGGCTGTTTCTGCTCACCGATGTGGCCGGCGTGCTCGACGCGGACCAGCGGCTGCTGACCGACCTCGACCCCGCCGCCATCGCCGCGCTGCGCGCCAATGGCACCATCACCGGCGGCATGATCCCGAAACTGGAAACCTGCGTGGCGGCGGTGAACGGCGGGGTTGATGCAGCGGTCGTGCTTGACGGGCGGGTGCCGCACGCAATGCTGCTCGAAATCTTTACCCGCCAGGGTGCAGGCACCCTGGTGCGGCGCTAGCCCACACCAGGGTTGGAACCGGCGCACGCAGGTGTTATATAGAAGTATGACGGTTGAGTTGGTGACGGAGGATTTGGTTTGATTACGCTCATTCAGATCGCGCAGGTGCTGCTCGATGTCGCCTGGTGGATCATCGTGGTGCAGATCGTCCTGTCGCTGCTGATCGCGTTCAATGTGGTGAACACCTATAATGATCTGGTCCGGCAGCTATTTCAGGGGCTGAACACGATTACCGAGCCGGTTTATCGCCCGATCCGCAAGATTTTGCCCGATTTCGGCCAGCTCGATTTTTCGCCGGCGGTCGTGCTGTTGGCGATGTCGATGCTGAACATCGTGCTCAACCGCGCCGCCGTCAGCATATTGACGGGCGGGCCGTTCTAGCCCGGTTGCGCCGTGCCGGGCGTCACGCAACGGGTGGCGCAGACGGCCGCAAGCCTATAAAGCGCGGCATCATGAGTGCCCGGATCATTGACGGCAAGGCCTTTGCCGCGGCTCTTCGCGAGCGGATTGCCGTGCAGGGCGCCGCCTTTGCCGCACGTGCCGGGCGGATGCCCGGGCTGGCGGTGGTGCTGGTCGGTGATGACCCGGCGTCTGCCGTTTACGTCCGCAACAAGGGCAAGGCGGCACAGGCCGCGGGCATTGCCAGTTTCGAACATGTGTTGCCCGCAGATACCTCGCAGGCGAGCCTGCTCGCGCTGGTCGCAGCGCTCAACGCCGATCCGCTGGTTGACGGCATCTTGGTGCAACTGCCGCTGCCGGCCCCGCTCGATGAGCAGGCCATTGTCGCCGCGATTGATCCGGCCAAGGATGTTGACGGGCTGACGCCGCTATCGACCGGGCGGCTGGCCCTCGGGCGGGCGCATATGGTTCCCTGCACGCCGCTTGGCTGCCTCTTGCTGCTGCGCGACCAGCTTGGCGATTTGTCGGGGCTGGATGCGGTGGTCATCGGGCGCTCCATGCTGGTCGGCAAGCCGATGGCGCAGTTGCTGCTGGCCGATAACTGCACCGTGACCATCGCGCATTCGCGCACGCGCGACCTTTCCAGCGTGGTCAGGCGCGCGGACATTGTGGTGGCGGCCGTCGGCCAGCCGGCGCTGGTCAGGGGCGAATGGATCAAGCCTGGCGCAACCGTCATCGACATTGGCATCAACCGCGTCGATGGCCGGCTGGTCGGGGACGTCGATTTTGCCGGCGCAGCGAGCGTTGCGGCGGCGATTACGCCAGTGCCCGGCGGCGTGGGGCCAATGACGATTGCGTGCCTGCTGCGCAACACGCTCGCCGCGGCGCATGCCCGCGCCGGGCTGGAATTTGAACCGGACATGCTATGATCGAACTGTTCGTTTCTTCGCTCATCACCTTTTTCGTGGTGATCGACCCGCCGGGCTGTGCGCCGATCTATGCCGGGCTGACGGCTGGCGTACCGCCGGTGCACGCGCGTGCCATGGCGGTGCGCGCGGTGACGGTGGCCGGGCTTATCCTGCTGATGTTTGCGTTGTTCGGGCAGGACATATTGGGCGCGCTCGGCATCAGCCTTGACAGTTTTCGGATTGCCGGCGGCATCATGCTGTTCCTCATCGCGCTGGAGATGGTGTTCGAAAAGCGGACGCAGCGGCGCGAGGACCGGGCGCAGAAGCTGATCGACACGCCCGAGATTGAGGATGTGTCGATTTTCCCGATGGCGATGCCGATGATTGCCGGGCCCGGTTCGATCGCCAGCATCATGCTCCTGATGTCGAAAGGCCACGGGATTGAGCGCACGCTGGTGATTCTGGCGGCGCTGGCCGTGATCCTGCTGCTCACGCTGCTCGCGCTGGTGCTGGCGGGGCCGCTGATGAAGATCCTCGGCGCGCGCATCGAGGCGGTGGTGACGCGGCTGCTCGGCGTGCTGCTCGGCGCGCTTGCGGCGCAATTCGTGATTGATGGCTTGCGCGCAAGCTTTGCGATCTAGTTTATGCGCCACAGCCTCAGCGGCGAGCCTTTGGGCAGCGGCAACGGCGTGAGGAAATCGGGCGCCTGGTTATGCGCTAGCTGATCGTAGAAGCCGCCCGGCGCGCTGGCGCGGTAAAGCGTCGATTCGGCCAGATTGGGGCAAATGAGCAGCAGCGTCGCGCCGTGCCGCCTGGCAATTGCGCGAAAGTTGGCGGCGCTGCCCTTGAAGGCGTGCTGCACATCGAGAATGGCACCGCCATTGCGGTGATACGGCCCGGCGACCGCGCGGTGATGGGTTATCGTGATGAGTCGCGGCCCCAGATCGACAAAGGTGAACACGGTTTGGGCCGGCAACCGGTCAAGCGGCGCGAGGGAGGGAATGGTCGGGCACCGGGCGCTCGCGCGGCGGACCGCGACTGATTTTGCATCGGGCCGCTCGGCCGGCAACGCTTTTAGCACCAGCCCGGCAAACAACCCCGACACCGCCAGAAATGCGGCGACCGTGCCAAACACGCGCACCAGCACCGCGCCGCTGTTCAGGCACCAGGGAAGGATGATCCACGCAAGCGCCACCGCGCCCGGCACCGCGAGCAGTTGCGCCGCCGCGCCCGCGCGCGCCTGCCACAGCAACATGCCGCCGGCAAACAGGGTGAACAGCAGCACCGCCGCCCAGCCGACGCGCTGTTCTGGCGCCCGCGTGCGCCACGTCGCCAGCGCAGCGCCAATGATGCCGATAATCGGGAGCACCGCCACCGGCAGTGCGGTGCGCCACGGATGGGTGTAAATCGGCTTGGCCTCGCGCACATTGGCAAGCCATTCGCGCGCCAGCTCGGGGGAGACCTGCTCGGGCCGGCCCAGGCATTGCGGGAACAGGGAGGCAAAGCCCGCCGCAATCACCACGGCCGCCACCGCCGCACCCGCCAGCCGCGCCGTTCGCGCCGCCGGGTTGACGGTCGCCAGCGCCACCAGCAGCGCGCCCGCTGCCACCATCACGCTCAGCCATACGGGTGTCAGCGCGTCACAGCGCAGCGCTGCATTGTCGTGCGAGGCAAAGGCCCCATAGCCGATCAGGCTGCCCAGCCCCAGCGACAGCCCATAAGCCTGTATCCGCGCCGCTTCCGCCCGGTCCCACACCCAGCGCAAGGCCATGATCGCGCCGGCGCCCGCCGCATAGGGCAGCATCTCCAGCCCGATGGCGAGCGAAAACGCGCTTGCTGCGCCCACCAGCGCACCGCCGCGCCGGGCTTTCGGGTCGCACAGCCCGGCAAGCGCCACGCTCAGACTGGCGAGCTGCCAGCCATGATGGTCGATCCGCTCGGGCATGAACATCGTCATCGTGGCGGTGCAGCCCACCGCAAACACAATGCCAAGCGGCCAGGCAAGCGGGCTGACCAGCCGCCGCAGCGTCGCCGACAGGCCAATCAACGTCAGTGACAGCGGCAGCAGGGGCGCAATCCCGCACGCCAGCCGCTCGGCCATCGCCGTGCCCATAAAGGGCCGAAACCCCAGGATGAGCGCTGCAATCGGCATGTCGACGATGCGCGACCAGTGGATGTTGAAACCGCCCGGCGGGTCCAGCCGATATTGCCGCAGATCATACCAGCCCTGCCCCGCCAGCAGCGCACGCACCTGCATCAGCCGCATATTGTCATCTGTGTCGCCAAGCGACAGCCAGTGGATCGACGGCCAGCGCTGGACGATGAACCATGTCGCAATCACGGCCCAGGCAACGAGCGTAAGCTGCCCCCAGTTCCTTTCGATCTCGCGGACGAGAAGGCTGGGTTGGGTGGGCGTATCGTTCAATTGAGCTTCCCTAGCGTGCCCATGCGCTCTAGTGGCCCTTGCGCAAAGGGCAAGGTGGTGATGGAGGGAACGAGCCAGCGGATGGAAATGATTGTCGATCGGCTGAGCGCGGCGGCCGGCGGGCGCGAAATGCTGGGCCAACTCGTTCGGTTTGGTATTGTGGGCGCCGTGTCGACGCTGATCTATGCCGCCGTCTATGTGCCGCTCACTTATTATGTGTTTCCCGGCGCGCGCGCGGTGCTCGCCGTGCCGTTTGCCTTTGCGGTAGCGGTTGCGTGCGGGTTTCCGCTGCACAGCCTGTGGAGCTTTCGCGGGCACGGCGTGCGCCGCAGGGGTGCTGCCCAGCCGATGAAATTCGTGACCGTTCAAGGCTTTGGCCTGGCGCTCAACGCGTTGTTCACCTGGGTGATTACCGGGCCGCTGCACGGCCACACGCTGTTGCCGCTGATCCCGGTTGTAACGATTACGCCGATTGCGACCTTTGCGCTCAACCGCCGCTGGGTGTTCGGCTGAGATGGACCGCATCGTCTATGACCGGATGGCGGCGCACGACACGACGCATTGGTGGTATCGTGCCCGCCGCGAGATATTGGCCGCGTATCTGACCCGCGAGGCGCATTTGCCACCGGGCGCGCGCATTCTCGAAATCGGCTGCGGCACGGGCCACAATCTGGCGATGCTTCGCGGCTTTGGCACCGTCGAGGCGATCGAGATAGACCCGCTGGCCCGCGAAATTGCGAGCGAAAGGCTGGGCCGGCCGGTGGGCGCTGCCCCATTGCCGGGGTTGCCCGGTGTGCCGCGCGGAGCGTTTGACCTGATCGCCGTGCTCGATGTGGTCGAGCATATTGAGGATGATGTGGCAGCGCTTGCGGCGATGCGCGCGTGCCTTGCGCCCGGCGGCAAATTGCTCATCACCGTGCCGGCGCACCCGTGGATGTGGAGCGCGCATGACGTGGTGAACCACCACTACCGCCGTTACACAAAGGCATCGCTCGACACGGCAATTCGCGCGGCCGGCCTGCGGCCGGCAAAACGGGGCTATTTCAATTCGCTGCTGTTTCCGCTTGCGGCGGCCGCGCGCGTGGCGGGGCGGCTTATGGGGCGCGATGATTCCGATGATTCGCCGCCACCGCCTGCGGTCAACGCGCTGTTCGAAGGGATTTTCCGGCTTGAACGCCATCTGGTCGGGCGGATACCGATGCCGCCCGGTGTGTCGATCATCACGCTGGCCGTGCCGGATGCTCAGGGCGCAGGCGGTGCGGCGTCCGGCTCCGGAACTTCCTCCTCCCGCGGTTCGGCGCGGTAGCCAAGCGTGGCGCGGCCCTGAAGTGGCCCTGCCACATCGGACACAAGATATAGCGGGCGGCGTTTCGATTCGACATAAAGCCGCCCAAGATATTCACCGATCATGCCCAGCACGAACATCTGCACCGCGCCCAGCAGCACCACCACCAGCATTGTCGAGGTCCAGCCCTGCACGGCGCTGCCCGTGAAAAAGCCGATCGCGATATAGACCAGCAGCAGGAGCGAGGCGGCCGTCAGCGCCAGGCCAACATGGCTGGCAAAGCGCAGCGGTGCGGTGGAGAAACCGGTAACGGCATCCAGCGCGAAGCGGATCATCTTGGCAAGCGGATATTTGGTTTCGCCCGCGTGCCGCTCGGCCCGGTCATAAACGAACGGCACCTGCCGGAACCCCACCCAGGCGACCATGCCGCGAATGAAGCGGGCCTGCTCCGGCAGGCTCAAAAACGCATCGAGCGCCCGCCTGCTCATCAGCCGGAAATCGCCGGTGTCGAGCGGGATGGGGGTGTCCGTCACGCGGTCGAGCACCCGGTAAAAGGCGGCGGCCGTCAGCTTTTTGAAGAAGGTTTCGCCCTCGCGCTTGCGGCGCACGGCATAGACCACGTCCGCGCGCTCGGCGGCCATCGTGGCGCGCATGTCTGCCAGCAATTCGGGCGGGTCCTGCAAATCGGCATCGATGATGAGAATTTGGGCGCCGGCGCACAGATCAAGCCCGGCGGTTAGCGCCAGTTGGTGCCCGTGATTGCGCGACAGGTTGATGGCGACGAGATGTGGGTCGGCGGCGGCCAGCCGCTGCATCACCGGCCAGCTTGCGTCGCGCGACCCGTCATTCACGAGCAGCAGCTCATAATCTTCGCCCACCGACGCACGGGCAGCCGCCGAAACACGCGCATGAAGAACTTCGAGGCAATCGGCCTCGTTATAGCAGGGAACGACGATCGAGAGCGCGGGGCGAACCATGACTGACGCCCCTAGATCATCGCCCGCCGCTGTCAAACCCCTCCGCCTTGCTCAGGCCGCCGCCTGGGCCCGGGCGCGCTCGTCGACCAGCCGTTCCAAAATGGTGAGCGGCACCGCGCCGTCACGCAGCACCTCGTGGAACTGGCGGATGTCGAACTTGTCGCCAAGAATTTCTTGCGCGTTAGTCCGCGCCCGCAGCCAGGCGTTATGCCCAAGCTTGTAGCTGCAGGCCTGCCCTGCCTGGGTGCAGTAGCGCTCGATTTCGCGCAGCGAGCGGGGCCGGGCGAACCCGACCGTTTCGACAAAATAATCGGTCGCCTGTTCCCGCGTCCAGCGCTTGGCGTGAATGCCGGTGTCGGCAACGAGGCGGGCGGCGCGAAACAGGAACGACTGGAGATAGCCCGCCCGCTCGATGGCGGTCGGATAAGCGCCAAGCTCGTCGGCGACCTGCTCGGCATAAAGCGCCCAGCCTTCGGAATAGGCGCTGAAAAACGTCAGCCGGCGCAGCAGCGGTGTCTTGAGCCCCGCAATGATGCTGAGCTGCAAATGATGGCCCGGCAGACCTTCATGATAGGTGAGCGAGGGCAATGTCCATTTCGGCCAGTCGCCCACGCTTTTCAGGTTGATGAAGTAAAGCGCGGGCCGCGACCCGTCCAGCGCGGCAAGCCGGTAATAGCCGTTCGAGGCGCCATCCTGGATTTCAACCGGGACCGCGCGAATTTCCAGCGGCGCGGTCGGTGGGTTGGCAAACGCCGTGGGCAGTCGGGTCGCAATGTCGCGCACGCCCTTGTTGAGCTCGGCGATGAGCGCACTACGGCCGTCTGCCGTGTCGGGATAAAGCTGCGCCGGGCTTTCGTTGAATGCCTTCAGGCGCGCGCCGATCGAGCCCTGGCTAAGGCCCTGTCCCTTCAATATGGCATCGAGCCTGCCGGTCAGCTCCGCCACCTGCTCAAGGCCGATCCGGTGCACCTCGTCGGGGGAAAAGCTGGTGGTGGTGGCCGCCTTTAGCGCGTCGGCATAGATTGCCTCGCCCTGCGGCAGCGCCCAGAGGCCTGCTTCCTTGCGGCGCGGCAGCGCCCTGACCATCGCCATTTGCCGGTCAAGCGCGGGGTAAACGTGGCGCGCGATGATCGCGGCGGCCCGCGGGCCCCACTCGCCAGGGATGCTGGCGGCGGCCGTGCGCTTCACCAGCGACGCAACCATGGAGTTCTCCGCCGCCGGCTTGCCGCGCAGCGCCGCCATTTGCCCCAGGGTCAGGTCAAGCGCGAAATCGGGCGCGACATAGCCGCGCGCGGCATCGTGCTGTTGCACGGCCGTGTCCTGGTCAAGGGCGGTGGCAAAGGCGTCCAGCCGCGCAAGATAGCTCTCGGCATCGTCTTTCGACTGGATGGTATGCGCAGAATTGAGAAAGTCTGGCGTGTTGAAATAAACGCCGCCCTGCTGGAAAATGGCATAGGGGCGAATGGTGCCGCTGATCCCGTATTTGCCGGGCCCGGCGACGCGATCTTCCAGTGAATACAGCACAACCTCGCGGTTGAGCTTGCCCTGTTTTGAGAGTGTTGCCGGGTCAATCGCGGCGATGTCGGCCATCGCCTTTTTGTTGCGGGCAAGCGCACGTGCGCGGCCGGCCAGCGAATGATCGTCGAGGGTTGATTTGAGCGCGGCGTTTTGCCCCTTGTCCAGCCCGAGCTGCGTTGCCTGTTCGGGCGATTCCTTCAGCCCGTCGGCAAAAATCCTGTCAAGCAGGGCGTCGAGCGCGATATCGCCGCTGGCCGGCTGGGCGCGCAGCATCGCCGGCGCAAGCGAGACGGCGGCAGCGGCTGTGGTCGAGGACAAAAAGGTACGGCGATCCATGGCGGCATCCTTGGGCTGGGGAACAGCAATGCGCCCGACCTTAGCCGGCGCGGGTGCGCAGGCAAGAGGCCACTGTTGCGCCCGCCCGGTGCCCGCTGCGTCGACGATCGCGCGCCGCGCCGCAGCACCGCGGTGCAAGCGCGATGTCGTTACACCCGATTGGCGAGGCTGACCGCGTCGGCGGCGCGCAGGGCGGCAATGAGGCGCACCAGGTGGTGCGCGTCGCGCACCTCGACGTCGATGGTGTTGGTGTGATAGCCTTGGTCGCGGTTGTCGAGCCGCAGGTTGATGATGTTTGCCTGTTGCCCGCCGATGATCGACGCGACCACGCCAAGGGCGCCGGGCTCGTTCTTTAGCTGCACGGCGATCCGTGCAGTGCCGCCCTGGGTTTTGTGGCCCCAGGCAAGGTCCACCCAGTCGGCGTCGTCGCCCTGGGCAAGCTGCTGGCAATCAATCGTATGCACCTCGATGCCGCGGTCGGGCCGCCGCAACCCAACGATGCGGTCGCCGGGGATGGGGTGGCAGCATTCCGCCAGGTCAAAGGCAAAGCCGGGCGTGAGCCCGGTAATCGAGATGGCGCTGGATTGTCTGGGCGGCGCCTCGCGCGCAAGCGCGGCGCCAGAGCCCGGCATCAGCGCTTCCATTACCTCCTGATCGGTCACCTGGCGCCGTGCAATTGCCACCATCAGCGCGGTCTCGTCCTGCAATTTCAGCCGCCGGGCCGCGCCCGTAGCGGCGTCATCAGCAAGGACGGTCGGCAGGCGCTGGACGATTTCGTCAAACAAGGTGCGGCCAAGCGACTGGGTTTCCACCCTTTCGGTGTGGCGCAAATGGCGGCGGATAGCGGCGCGCGCTTTGCCGGTGATGGCAAAATTCAGCCATGCTTTTTGCGGCACTTGTGCTTTGGAGCGCAGAATCTGCACCTGGTCGCCATTTTCAATGGGCGTGCGCAACGGCACGACCCGCCCGTTGACCTTGGCCCCCACCGCCTGGTCGCCCAAGTCGGTATGGACGCCATAGGCAAAGTCAATCGGCGTTGCCCCTTTGGGGAGCTGGATCAGCTCCCCGCGCGGCGTGAAGGCGAAGATGCGGTCCTGATACATCGCCATGCGGGTGTGTTCGAGCAGCTCTTCGGGACTGTCGGCAGTGTCGAGGATTTCAATAAGGTCGGCGATCCAGCTCACCTGCGCGTCGGGCCTTACCTTGTCGTGCTTATAGGCCCAGTGGGCGGCGAGCCCATGTTCGGCCTCTGCGTGCATGTCGGCGGTGCGGATCTGGATTTCGACACGCGTATTTTCGGCGTGCATGATGGAGGTGTGGAGCGACCGGTAGCCGTTGCGCTTGGGCGTCGAAACATAATCCTTGAAGCGGCCGGGCACCATTGGCCAGCGGCGGTGGATGACGCCAAGTGCTGCGTAGCAATCCTCGACATTGGGCACGATGGCGCGAAACGCCATGATGTCGGAAAGCTGCTCGAAGCTGATGTGGCGCTCCGACATTTTCTTCCAGATCGAATAAGGTTGCTTTTCGCGGCCCCAGATATTGGCCTCGATGCCGTGGCGCGAAAGCAGCAGCTTTACGCCAGAGCCGATCTTGGCGATACGGTCTCCGCCGCCCTCTTTGAGCTGATCGAGCCGCCGGGTGATCGATTCGGCCGCCTCGGGCTCCAGCTCGCGAAAGGCCAGGCTCTGCATTTCGCGCATGAACTCGTACATGCCGATACGCTCGGCGAGCGGCGCATAAATGTCCATCGTCTCGCGCGCGATGCGGCGGCGCTTGTCGGGGTTGGGCACATGGTGGAGCGTGCGCATATTGTGCAGCCGGTCGGCGAGCTTGACGAGCAGCACGCGAATATCGTCTGACATGGCGAGCAGGAACTTGCGCAGATTTTCGGCCGCGCGTTCATTTTCGGTTTGCGCCTCGATTTTCGACAGCTTGGTGACGCCATCGACCATGCGCGCGACATTGGGCCCAAATAATTTCAGAATTTCTTCGGGCGTGGCGACGGTGTCTTCAATCGTGTCGTGCAGAATGGCCGTCGCGATCGTCTCATCGTCCATGTGCAGATCGGTCAGGATTCCGGCCACTTCGATGGGGTGGCTGAAATAGGGGTCGCCGCTCGCCCGTTTCTGGCTGCCATGAGCGTGGAGCGAAAACACATAGGCGCGGTTGAGCAGCGCCTCATTGGCACCGGGATCGTAGCTTAACACCCGATCGACAAGTTCATATTGCCGCAGCACGCGCCCTAAATGGGGCCGCGCGCTGCGGCTTTGCAACAAATTCGTTTGCGCTGGCGAAATTTAGCTGCGCGCGCTGGTGTTGCACTTGGCGAGCGTCGCCTCGTCAAAGGCGGTGCCCTTGACCGCAAAGGCGCTGAGCGTGCCGACGCGCTGCGCGATCATCTGACACATGACGATGTCGCGCTGGGTCGCCTCGCGGGCGGAGCACACGCCGTTAGCGCATTTCCACAAATTGCCGGAGGTGATGACGCTGGCCTTGGTGGGCGCGGCGACGGGCGTCGTGCTGTAATATGGGCCGGACTGCGCGTGCGCGGTGGCGCCAAGCAGCATGATCGAGGTGGTAAGGGCCGCAGCGAGGGAGAGAAAGCGGGTCATGAGATGCTCCGTTCAGTCGGTGTGGTTGGGGAGGACGTAATTTCAGTTGCGAATCACTACTTATCAAACTAGGTTTTCAGTTGCAACTAGAAACTAGTATTTCGTTCCCATGGGGGCAAAAATGCGGTAGCGAGGCAGACTCAATGACCGAAAAGCTGCGAGAGGATCTTCGAGAACTGGCCGAGTGCAGCCTTCCGGCGGCGCTTGAGGCGATGGGCGAGCGCTGGTCGTTCCTCATCCTGCGCGCCGCGTTCAACGGCCTGCTGCATTTCGAGGAGTTTCTGTCGGAGCTTGGCATTGCCCGCAACATTCTCGCCAACCGGCTTGGTCGGCTGGTCGAGCACGGCATTTTGAAGCGCGACGCATTGCCCGAAGACCGTCGCAAGATTGAATATCGCCTGACCGAAAAGGGCATGGCGCTGCTCCCGACAATGCTTGCCCTGCGGCAATGGGGCGAGCGCTGGGAAACGGGCTTTCCGGCAAGCCCGGTGCTGGTAGATGCGCGTGACCGGCGGCCCATCGCGCCGATTGATGTTCGCGCATGGGATGGGCGGGTGCTGACCAAGATGGACTTGCTCTGGGCGCTGCCCGAGCATGTGAATTACGGCGAAATACCGGCGGCGGCGGCCGCCGAATAGGCTAAAGCCTCAGCGCTCGCCGAGTTTTTCCAGCGCAGAGCGAACCTGGCCCGTGATGGGCAGCGGCCGGCCGGTTGCCATGTCGACATGCACGATGACCATGTCGATGGCGCAGTTGAGCGCGCCGGTTGCGGCGTTGCATAGCTCGAATCGCTGGGTCAGGCTGGTGGTGCCAAGCCGCGCGATGCGGACATAGGCGACGACCTCATCACCCATGCGGAACGGGCTGAGATAGTCTATTTCGGTGCGGCGCACATGAAATTCGGCCTCGGTCCAGACGGCCCCGAGCGCGCGCATGCCGCTCCACCGCCAGAACTCTTCCACCGCATGATCGGCATATTCAAGATAGCGCGAGTTGAACACGATCCGCTGCGCATCAATCTCGGCATAGCGCACCGCAAAGCGGGTTGAGAAGGCAAAGCCCGGGCGGGTCATCGTCGCGGCCCTAAGCTCCCGCGGCCCCCCGCGTCAATCACGGCGTCAGGTCAGCAGCTTGATGCCGACCACCGCCAGCGTCGCTGCCAGCACCGGCACCAGCACCCTTTCGGAGACGCGCGTCGCAATCAGGCTGCCGACGATAATGCCCGGAATCGAGCCTGCCAGCAGCGACAGCAGCAGCGCGAAATCAACCGAACCCAGCAGCCAGTGCCCCATGCCCGCCACCAGCGTCAGCGGCACGGCATGGGCAATGTCGGAGCCGACCAGCCGTGCGACCGGCACCTTGGGGTATAGCACCAACAGCGCCGTCATCCCCAGCGCCCCTGCGCCTACCGAGCTGAGCGACACGAGCACGCCGAGCGCGATGCCGAGGATGACCGTCAGCCCGCCGATCCGCCGGTGCGTTGTCCCGGCAAAGGCCGGCGCCAGCCGCGCGACGATCTGCCGGCGGAAAAATACCGATACCGATGTCAGGATGAGCGCGACGCCAAGCAGCGCGCCCAGCGCGGCACTGCTCTCCTTGGCGTTATAATGCATCGCCCATAGCAGCAGCAGCGTGAGAATGGCCGCAGGCACGCTCCCCGTGCCCAGCAGCCGCACCACCCGCCAGTCGACCGTGCCGTGTCGGCCATGCACCATGGTGCCAACGGTTTTGGTGGCCGACGCATAGAGCAGGTCGGTGCCAACCGCGGTGGCCGGGTGGAAGCCGAAGGCGAGTACCAATATCGGCGTCATCAGCGATCCGCCGCCAACCCCTGTCAGCCCGACGAGAATGCCAACGAACACCCCGGCAAGCGAATAGAGCGGTTCGATCATCGCACCCGCCGCAGGGCCGCTGCCGGCGCCGTCACAGCGACTGTCGCCCGCCGGCGTTGACGCCCATCGACTGGAGATAGCGCTTCACATTGCGCGCGGCCTGGCGCAGGCGCTGTTCGTTTTCGACCATGGCGATGCGCACGAAACCCTCTCCATTTTCGCCATAGCCCACGCCGGGGGCCACGGCGACCTGCGCATGGGCGAGCAATTGTTTGGCGAACTCAAGGCTGCCTAAATGGGCAACCGCCGGCGGCAGCGGCGCCCATGCAAACATCGAGGCGGGGGGCGCGGGAATATCCCACCCGGCGCGGCCAAAACTTTCGACCAGAACGTCGCGACGATGGTGGTAAAGCGCGCGGTTCTTCTCGACAATATCCTGCGGCCCGTTCAGCGCGGCGCAGGCGGCTGCCTGAATGGGGGTGAAGGCGCCGTAATCGAGATAGGATTTGACTCGCGTCATCGCGGCGATCAGGCGGGGATTGCCCACCGCAAAGCCGATCCGCCAGCCGGCCATCGAATAGGTCTTGCTGAGCGAGGTGAACTCAATGGCCACATCCTTGGCGCCGGCTACCTGCAGGATCGACGGCGTCGGCTTGCCATCAAAATACAGCTCGGAATAGGCAAGGTCCGAAATGATCCAGACATCGTTCGCGCGGGCCCATGCGACGAGTCTCTCATAAAAGGCCAGATCAACGGTTTCCGCCGTCGGGTTGGACGGATAGTTCACGACAAGGATTGACGGGCGCGGCACGGTAAAGCTCATCGCGCGCTCCAGCGCTTCCCAATACCGGGCGTCGGGGGTGGTCGGCACCGCGCGGATGGTGGCGCCGGCAATGATGAAGCCAAAGGTGTGAATGGGGTAGCTGGGGTTGGGCGCCAGCACGACATCACCCGGCGCGGTGATCGCAGTGGCAAGGCTCGCCAGCCCCTCCTTGGAGCCCATGGTGACGACGACTTCGGTTTCGGGGTCAAGCTCCACCCCAAAACGCCGGCCATAATAATTCGCCTGGGCGCGCCTGAGGCCGGGAATGCCCCTGGAGGCCGAATAGCCATGCGCATCGGGCTTGGCCGCCACTTCGCACAATTTGTCGATAACATGCGGCGGCGGCGGCAAATCGGGGTTGCCCATGCCCAGATCGATAATGTCTTCGCCGCCTGCCCGCGCCTGGGCCCGCATCGCGTTCACTTCGGCAATGACATAGGGCGGCAGGCGTTTCATGCGGTAAAATTCGTCGGACATGGTCGAGGCGCCTTCTTTCAGCTATCGGCGATGGGCAATATCGTCCCGTTCATAGGGCATTTCCGCGCAGGCGGGAATGACGCAACCACGGTGCAGCGTTAGCGTGTGCCAAACAACAGGAATCGAGGATGCCGATGGCCGATACCGCCGCCCCGCCGCTGCCCGAGCACAGCCTGCCCCCGCTCCCCAGCCTTGAAGACATGCAGCACTGGACATGGGTGATGGGCCGTGCGCAGCAAATGATGCTGGAGGCCGGGCTGCAAACCCTGCAGGAAAAGCCGGCACTGCCCATCATCCCCGGCTTCACTGATCAGGCGACTATCGCCCGCGCGCACGATTTCTGGGCCGACAGCATGAAGCTGTGGCAGCGCTTCCTGACGCCGGGTACCGCCGAACCCTTTGCCGAGACGCCCGAACAGGCACGCGACAAGCGCTTTGCCGCGCCGCAGTGGCGCGACAATCCGGTGTTTGACTGGATGCGGCAAAGCTATTTCATCGTCGCCGACCATTTGCAGCGCGGCGTGGAGTCGCTTGACGGGGTTGACGACAAGCAGCGCGAACAGATCCGCTTTCTCGCGCGCAACATGGTCGAGGCGATGAGCCCCAGCAATTTCCCCGCAACCAACCCGCTCGTGCTGAAGAAAACCATCGAAACCGGCGGTGACAATCTGTTGCAGGGGTTGCAGCGGATGCTGGCGGACATCGGCAAGGGCCAGCTCACCCATACCGCCTCTGAGGCGTTCGACATCGGCCGCAACCTGGCCACCACGCCCGGCAAGGTGGTTAAACGCACCCCGCTTTACGAATTGATTCAATACAGCCCCGCGACAGACTCGGTGCTAAGCGTGCCGCTCGTCATTTTTCCGCCCTGGATTAACCGTTTCTACATTCTCGATCTGTCCGCCGAAAAAAGTTTCATCAAATGGGCGGTGGATCAGGGCATCACGGTCTTCATCGCCTCTTGGAAATCCGCCGATTCGTCGATGAAGGACGTTGTGTGGGACGATTATGTCGAACGCGGCCAGATCGACGCCATCGACACGGTGCGCGCGTTGCTGGGCGTGGAGGCAGTCCACACCATTGGCTATTGCGTGGCGGGCACCACCCTTGCCGCCACGCTAGCGGTGCTGGCCGCGCGCGGGCAGGCCGACAAGGTCAAATCCGCCACTTTCTTCACCGCGCAGGTTGATTTTGAACGCGCGGGCGAGCTGCTGAACTTTGTCGATGACGAGCAAATGGCGCTTATTGAGCAGGTGTCGCCCGACGGCTTTCTCGACGGGCGGTTCATGGCCGCAACCTTCAACCTGCTGCGCGGGCGCGACCTCATCTGGAATTATGTGACCAACAATTATCTGTTGGGGAATGATTATGCGCCGTTTGACCTGCTCCACTGGAACGGGGACACGACAAACCTGCCAGTGAAGTGGCACCTCAGCTATCTGCGCGACCTGTACCGGGACAACCGGCTGGTCGTGCCAGGCTCGCTTGCGATCGGTGGCACGCCGATTGATCTCACCCGGGTCGTGACGCCGGCCTATATCCAGGCGGGCCGCGAGGATCATATCGCGCCGGCCGAGAGCGTGTGGCGGCTGACCGATCATTTGCGCGGGCCGGTGCGCTTTGTGCTGGCCGGCTCGGGGCACATCGCAGGCGTCGTCAACCCGCCGGCCGCTGGCAAATATCAATATTGGACCAATGAAGCCCCGGCCGCCTCGCTGGCCGCGTTTGTGGAAGGCGCAACCGAAACCAAGGGAAGCTGGTGGCCGGATTGGCTCGCGTGGCTGCGCCAGCAAGACGGTGCAATAGTCCCTGCCAG
Organism: Sphingomonas sp.; assembly: GCA_021732445.1. GTDB lineage: Bacteria > Pseudomonadota > Alphaproteobacteria > Sphingomonadales > Sphingomonadaceae > Sphingomonas. The sequence continues at coordinate 92,790 of JAKFUZ010000001.1, forward strand.
TGGCGCGCGCGTGCCTGGCGCCGGGATGCTTGCAGCGCTGGAGCCAGCACCGGGCAGCTATGTACGAACATAGAACTTATTCTATATCAGCGACTTGATGGCATATCTTACGCCTATGTTGCAGCGCACAAAAAGTGCTTGCAATTCGGTTTACGCCGTTTATATTGCACTGCAGCAACTGACTGCAGGACACACCCATGGCCACCACGCCGAAAACCATTGCCAAGCCCGCCGCCGCCAAACCGGCTGATCCCGCCGCCACGGCTGCCAAGCCTGCCGCGCCCAAGGCCACCGCGCCGGTCACGCCCGCAAAAAAAGTGGCCGCCAAGCCGGTTGTGGCGCAATCGCCCGCCGCGCCAGCAAAAGCGGCGCCAGTTGCGGTGCCTGAGTTCGTTGCTGTCCAGGCGCCGGCCAAAGCGTCCGCCCCGGTCGAAGCGCCTGCTCCGGTGCAGCCAGCCGCTGTGGCCGCTGCACCCGCACCCGTTCAAAAACCTGCCCCGGCGCCTGCAGTTGCAGCGGCGGACCCCACCCCAGCAAAGGAAGTGACTATCATGGAAACCACCCTCAAGAATGCCGCTGAAAAGACCCAGACCATGTTCGCTGACATGAACGAGCGTGCCAAGGGCGCGATGGAAAAGGGCACCAAGCTGTTTGCCGACATGAACGAGTTCAACAAGGGCAATGTCGAAGCGCTCGTCGAATCGTCGAAGATTGCCGCAAAGGGCATCGAAACGATGGGCCAGGACGCCGCGGACTATACCCGCAAGTCGTTCGAGGGCATGACCAGCGTCCTCAAGAGCCTCTCGGGCGTCAAGTCGCCGACCGAATTCATGAAGCTGCAGAGCGACTATGTGCGCCAGCAGTTCGATACGATGGTCGCCGAATCGTCGAAGACGACCGAAGCGGTGCTCAAGCTTGCCGGTGAAATCGCCCAGCCGATTTCGAACCGCGTCGCGGTTGCCGTGGAAAAGATCAAGATTGCGGCATAAGCCGGCATCCTGATCGCGCGAGCGATGGATAAAAAAAGGGCGGTTGCCAGCCGGCAGCCGCCTTTTTTATTGGCCTTTTTCGAAGCCCGGGCGCCCGCAATCGGCAGCTACCCTCTTGCCCTTGGCCACCCGCATGCCATATTTTCGGCAGCCATGATGATGACCCTGACATATCCATGCGCCACGGCTGGCGCGCCAGGCGATGAGGAGGACGGCACCGGGCTCGGTGTCGCCACGCGGACCCGCACCCGCACCAAACAGCCGACCCCTTACCGGGTGCTGATGCTGAACGACGATTACACGCCAATGGAGTTCGTGGTTTATTGCCTCCAGAATTTTTTCCGCATGAGCATCGAGGAAGCAACCCGGGTGATGCTGCATGTCCACCAAAAGGGCGTGGGCGTGTGCGGCGTGTTTACTTATGAAGTGGCGGAAACCAAGGTTTCTCAGGTGATGGATTTTGCCCGGCAGAACCAGCACCCGCTCCAGTGCACGCTGGAAAAGGCGTGACGGCGGCCGCACGACCCGCGGCCCTTGTCATTGGTGCAGGCGATGCGACGGGCGGCGCGATTGCCCGGGCGTTTGCGCGAGAAGGGCTGGTGGCCTGCGTCAACCGCCGCCCGCGCCACGCCGAAGCACTTGAAGCGCTGGCCCGGTCGATCCGCGACGACGGCGGCGAGGCACGCGCCTTTCCCGCCGATGCCCGCGACGAGGGCGACATGGCGCGCGTCGTCGACACGGTCGAACGCGAGGTTGGCCCGATCACGGTTGCGGTGTTCAACATCGGCGCCAATGTGCGCTTCAACGTTACCGATACGACCGCGCAGGTCTATCGGAAGGTGTGGGAAATGGCGGCCTTTGCGGGCTTTTTGATGGGCCACGAAGTCGCCAAGCGCATGGCGGCGCGCGAGGCGGGCACGATTATTTTCACTGGGGCCACCGCCAGCCTGCGCGGTGGTGCCGGATTTTCGGCGTTTGCCGGCGCCAAGGCCGCGTTGCGGATGCTTGCCCAGTCGATGGCGCGCGAGCTGGGGCCGCGCAATATTCATGTCGCGCATGTCGTGATCGACGGTGGTATCGACACCGAGTTCGTGCGCGGCCTGCGCCCCGATTTTGACGCGCTGAAGGCCAGCGACGGCGTGCTGTCGCCCGATGCGATTGCGCAGAATTATGTGATGCTCCACCGCCAGTCGCGTAGCGCCTGGACCCACGAGCTTGACCTTCGCCCCTGGATGGAGCCTTTCTGACGATGGCACAATCGTTTGAGTTCCTGTTCGACGTCGCCGGGCCTAATGCCTATCTCACGCACCGGGTGCTGCCAAAATTCTGCGCGGAGACGGGTGCTGCGGCCGTTTATGTTCCGATTTTGCTGGGCGCGGTGTTCAAAGCGACCGGCAACCGGGCGCCGATGGTGCGCTATGCCGATGCGCCCGCCAGGCGCGATTATGAAATGCTGGAGTTTCGCCGCTTCATCGCGGCCAATGGCCTGGTCCAGTTCAAGATGAACCCCCACTTCCCGGTCAATTCGCTGCTGGTGATGCGCGCAGTGGTCGCTGCCGGTCGGATGGGGCTGGGCGCCGAGGCGATCGAGGCGATGATGGCGGCAATGTGGGAGCAGGGCGCCAAGCTCGATGAGCCGGACATTTGCCGGGCGGCGCTTGAGGGCGCGGGGCTCGACGGCGCCGCGATCATGGCGCTGGCCGGCGAGGAGGGCGTGAAGGCTGAACTTGTCGCCAATACCGATGCCGCGGTCGCGCGCGGCGTGTTCGGCGTACCGACCTTTTTTGTCGGTGGCGACATGTTCTGGGGCAAGGAGCGCCTGCCCCAATTGGCCGGCGCGCTGGCGGCATAGCCCTTGCTCCGGCCCGGCTAGGCGCTAGACACACTCCATGGACCGTATTCTTATTCGGGGCGGCAACCGCCTGTCTGGCCGGGTGCCGATTTCCGGCGCCAAAAATTCCGCGCTGACGCTGCTCCCGTGCGCGCTGCTCACCGAGGAGCCGCTCACGCTGCGCAACCTGCCGCGGCTCGCCGATGTCGATGGCTTTGGCCATTTGCTGAACCAGCTCGGCGTCTCGACGCTGATCGAGGGCGCGCGGCCCGAAGATTTTGGCCGGGTGATGACGATCCGCGCCAACCGCCTTACCTCCACGGTTGCGCCCTATGATATCGTGAGGAAAATGCGGGCGTCGATTCTGGTGCTGGGGCCGCTCGTCGGCCGCGCTGGCGAGGCGACGGTGTCGCTGCCGGGTGGATGCGCCATCGGCAACCGGCCGATCGACCTGCACCTCAAGGCGCTGGAGGCGATGGGCGCCGAAATTGAGCTGGCGGCCGGTTATGTCAGGGCGACGGCGCCAGGCGGGCGGCTTGCCGGCGGCCGGGTGGTGTTTCCGATGGTGTCGGTTGGCGCGACCGAAAATGCGGTGATGGCCGCGGTCACCGCACGCGGCGGCAGCATCATCGAAAACGCGGCCCGTGAGCCGGAAATTGTCGATCTGTGCAACTGCCTCGTCGCGATGGGCGCCTCGATCAACGGCATCGGCACCGAAACCATCGAGATCGAGGGGCGTGACCGGCTCCACGGCGCGACCTATCGCGTCATGCCTGACCGGATCGAAGCGGGCAGCTATGCCTGTGCCGCCGCCATCACCGGTGGTGCGCTGGAACTTGTGGGCGTGGCCGTGGCCGATATGCGCGCAACCATCGCCGCGCTTGAAGAAGCGGGCGTCACGATCGAGGAGCGGGGCGATTCGCTGTTCGTCGAGGCGAAAAACGGCCTTGGGCCACTCACGCTGTCGACCGCGCCCTTCCCGGGCTTTGCGACCGACATGCAGGCCCAGTTCATGGCAATGCTCACCAGGGCAGGCGGCGCCAGCGTGCTGACCGAGACGATCTTCGAAAACCGCTACATGCACGTGCCCGAGCTGGCGCGCATGGGCGCCGACATTCAGGTGCGGGGCCGCACGGCGGTGGTGCGCGGGGTCGACAGGTTGATCGGCGCGCCTGTCATGGCAACCGATTTGCGGGCGTCGATGAGCCTCATTCTTGCCGGGCTGGCAGCGCAAGGGGAGACGCAGGTGCAGCGCGTCTATCATCTCGACCGTGGTTATGAACGGCTGGAGGAAAAACTGTCCGCCGTCGGTGCCGATATCGAGCGCGTAAGCGACGGCTGAGCCGGGGCCGGCGGCGCGCGAAAGGGGGGGATGATGCCGACCGATCTTGAGATTGCGCGCAGCGTGCCGCTTCGGCCAATCGCCGACATAGCCGCCAGGGCCGGCATCCCCGAGGCGGCGGTCGAGCCCTATGGGCGGCACAAGGCCAAGATCGACACCGGCCAGCTTGCTGCCCCGCGCGCGCCCGGCAAGCTCATTTTGGTCACCGCGATCAACCCCACACCCGCGGGCGAAGGCAAGACAACGACGTCGATCGGCCTTGCCGATGCGCTCAACCTGCTGGGGCACAAGACGGTGCTCGCGCTTCGGGAGCCCTCGCTTGGCCCCTGCTTTGGCACCAAGGGCGGTGCAACCGGCGGCGGCCGTGCCCAGGTGGCGCCCATGGCCGACATCAACCTGCATTTCACAGGCGATTTCCACGCGATAATCGCGGCGCACAACCTGCTCGCCGCGATGATCGACAACCATGTCTATTGGGGCAACGCGCTCGATCTTGACGTGCGGCGGATAAGCTGGCGCCGCGTCGTGGACATGAACGACCGGGCGCTGCGCGACGTGACGGTGGCGCTTGGCGGCGTGGCCAACGGTTTTCCGCGCAGCTCGGGCTTTGACATTACCGTCGCGTCGGAAGTGATGGCAATATTGTGCCTGGCCGGCGACATGGCCGATTTGCAGGCGCGGCTCGGGCGCATCATCATTGGCGAAACGCGCAGCCGGCAGCCCGTCACCGCCCGCGACGTGAAGGCCGACGGCGCGATGGCCGTGCTGCTGGCCGAGGCGCTGAAGCCCAATCTGGTGCAGACGCTGGAGGGCAATCCCGCGCTTCTCCATGGCGGGCCGTTTGCCAACATCGCGCATGGCTGCAATTCGGTCATCGCGACCCGCGCGGCGATGGCGCTGGGTGACTATGCGGTGACCGAGGCCGGCTTTGGCGCCGATTTGGGTGCGGAGAAATTTTTCGACATCAAGTGCCGCCAGGCAGGGCTTGTACCGTCGGCCGTGGTAATCGTCGCCACCGTGCGGGCGCTCAAAATGAATGGCGGCGTCGCCAAGGCCGATCTTGCCGCCGAGGACGTGGCCGCCGTTGCGCGCGGCGCGGCCAATCTTGTCCGCCATATCGAGAATGTGCGCGGCTTTGGCCTGCCGGTGGTGGTCGCGATCAACCACTTCGCGGGCGACAATGCGGACGAGCTGGCGGCCATCGACCACGCGGCGGCCGGGCAGGGCGTGCGCGCGGTGCTGTGCCGCCACTGGGCAGAAGGGGGCCGGGGGGCAGCCGAGCTCGCCGAGCAGGTAGCAGCGCTGGCGGATGGCGACGAGGCTGATTTTTCACCGCTCTATGCCGATGCGCTGCCGCTGCTCGACAAAATCCGCACCGTGGCCACCCGCATTTATCGCGCCGCTGACATTGCCCCCACGCCGGCCGTTGTGGCGCAGCTTGCGCGGTGGGAGGCGGCCGGTTTTGGCCATTTGCCCGTCTGCATGGCCAAGACGCAGTACAGCTTTTCGGCCGACCCGACGCTGCTGGGCGCGCCGGAGGGCCATATTGTGCCGGTGCGCGAGGTGCGGCTGGCGGCCGGTGCCGGCTTTGTCGTGGCGATCTGCGGAGAGATTATGACGATGCCCGGCCTGCCGCGCGTGCCCGCCGCTGAGGCTATCCACATCGACACCGGCGGAGATATCGAGGGCCTGTTCTAAACACCCGCGGTGACCGCGCCGGTGCGCTCAAGCTTGCCTCAGCCGACAAACCAGCCGCCAACCGCTGAACTGATCGCGCAACCCTGGCCGGTGCCGGCGCGATTGCCGTCGCGGGGACCGTCGTGCAGCCCGACGATCGACAGGCGCTGGCGCGGCGCGATGAGCGCAGATCCAAGCGGGTCGCCGGTCGTTGTTTCAGCGTCACCGAAATAGCGCGCGCGGCGCAGCCGGGTCGAGCAGCCCGAATAGGCCTCGCTCAGGCGCTACGTCGCGTTGAGCTCGATCAGCGTAACTTCCGCCGATTCAAGCGCGAGGTCAGCGCGCGCAGGTGTGATTGCCCGGCTTCTGGCCGTCGGCGACCATCGGCTTAAGCGGCAAGCGGCTTGCCCGGCGCGGTGCCCGATGCTCTGGGCAACCATCCGCCAAGGCACCTGACACCGCCATTCACGCTTTGGCCGATGGTGCCCATCTGCGGCTGCCCGCCCGGCCCGCGGTCAAACGGCCGCCAGCGCCTGCTCGAAATCGGCGATCAGGTCGTCGGCATCTTCGACCCCGATGGAAATGCGCACCAGATTGTCCGTAATGCCAAGCGCTGCCTTGCGGCTTTCGGGCACGGACAGGTGCGTCATGCCCGCCGGATGGCTGGCGAGTGTTTCCGTCCCGCCAAGGCTGACCGCGAGCTTGGCGATGCGCAGCGCATCGAGAAACGCAAAGCTCTCTTTTTCGCCACCTTTGAGGAACAGCGAAAAGGTGCTGCCGGCGCCCAGGCAGTGGCGGCGGTAGATATCGGCCTGGCGCTCGTCGCCCGGCGTGTCTTCGAGGAAGCCGAGATAGCCGACGCGCTCCACCTTGGGGTGCCCGCGCAGATAGGCGCATACCTTGGCGGCGTTTTCACCCGCGCGGCTCATCCGCAGCTCCAGCGTCTCAAGGCTCCTGAGCAGCATCCAGGCGGTGTTGGGGTCGGTAATGGTGCCAATCGTGTTGCGCATCAGGCGAATGGCGTCGATGTGCTTCTTGGTGCCAAGAAGGGCCCCGGCCACCAGGTCAGAATGGCCGCCGACATATTTGGTAAGGCTGTACACCACCAGATCAGCGCCGTGCTCCAGCGGCTTGTGCCACAGCGGCCCCAGAAAGGTGTTGTCGATGGCAATGGGCGGCGCATCCTCGCCTGTGCCGAAAATGGCGTCGCGGCTGGCGGCGACGGCTTCGACATCAACGAGCGCGTTGGTGGGGTTTGCGGGGCTTTCGAGGTAAATCAGCGGTACGCGCCCGGCCGATGCCCTGGTCAGCACCGCGTCGATTTCTTCGCGGGTGGCGCCGGCTGGAAAGTCAAGAAAATGAACGCCGAACCGGCCAAGCACGCGGGCGATCAGCGTTTCTGTTGCGGCATAAAGCGGGCCCGAATGGACGATGGTATCGCCCGGCCGCACCAGCGACAGGAACAAAGTTGCAATCGCCGACATGCCGCTGGAAAAGGTGAGCGCGTCCTCGGCATCTTCCCAGACGCTCAGCCGGTCTTCCAGAATTTCCTGATTGGGGCCGTTGAAGCGCGAATAGACAAGGCCGTCCGCCCCGCCGGGCCGCTTGCCTGTTACACCCTCAAAATGGCGCTTGCCGGCAGCGGCATTGGGGAAAACAAAGGTAGAGGTAAGGAAGATCGGCGGCTTCAGCGACCCTTCGGACAGCATCGGGTCGAACCCGTGGCCCATCATCAGCGTGGATGGTTGCAGCTTGCGGCCGCCGACCTGGTCGATTTCGGGCTTGGGGCGGTGGCGGGGGGCAGCGCCCGTCGGGTCGACTTCGGTCTCGTCGCTCATGCTCGTTCTCCCCGGCTGATGTCGAAGATAGTCTCTAGCGATACCAGTGGCCGAAACCTAGCGCGGATTGCTTCACGTCACGGCTTTTCGCGCAGCCCGACCAGCGCGATCTGGCGGCCATAATCGGGCTCGCCATGATGGGTCGCGCGCCGGTAACTGAAAAAGCGCACCGGGTCGGCATAGGTATCAAGCCCCAGCATTTCCACGCGCGCAATGCCGGCAGCGGCCAGACGGTGCGCCGCGTAGGCTTCCAGATCAAACTGGTGATGGCCGGGCCGGCCGGGCGCAAAGAACCGCTCATTGGCGGGGTCATCCCCTTCGAACCGGCGCACAAAGCCGTCATCCACCTCATAGCTTGCGCGCGCAATGCAGGGCCCGATGGCCGCGCAGATGCGGTCGCGCCGTGCGCCGCGCTTTTCCATGGCGGCGATGGTGGCGTCCGTCACCCCGCCAAGCGCGCCCTTCCAGCCGGCATGCGCCGCGCCGACCACGCCCGCTGCGGAATCGGCGAATAATATGGGCGCGCAATCGGCCGTGAGAATGCCGAGCAGCAGGCCCGGCGCGTCAGTGACCATGGCATCGGCGCGGGGGCGTTCGTCGCCGCCGAAGCCCGCGGCGACGGTGACGACGTCGGCCGAATGGACCTGGAGCACCGTGACGAGCGCGGCGCCCGGCAGCACCGCGCCAACGGCGAGCGCGCGGTTTTCAGCAATGGCGGCCGCGTCATCGGCAGAGCCTGTTCCGGTGTTCAGCCCGGCATGAACGCCATCCGATACGCCGCCGCGCCGCCCGAAAAAGCCATGCGGCACATCCCCCAGCGAGGCCGCGCGGAAGACCTCCACGGCGTTCACAGCACAAGTTGCATGATGAGATCGCGGTCGATCTGGTTGCCGGTCGGGTAGGGGTAATCGCCGATATGGGTAAAGCCATATTTGTCGTAAAAGCGCCGCGCGCGGTGATTGTCTTCCCACACCGTCAGCACCAGCGCGGGCGCGCCGCCTGCGCGCGCCTCGGCGATCGTCCACGCCATCAACGCCTGGGCAACGCCCTGGCCGTGCCACGCGGTCGCGACATAGAGTTGGGACAATTGCGCAGCACCCGGCATGATGGCCGCGTCGTCGAGCCACAATGGCGACAGCTTGGCAAAGCCCGCTATCTCCCCATCGGCCAGCGCCAGATGAAAGCGCTGCGCCGGGTCCGCCAGACTCGCAATGAGCTTGCCCTGCGGGCCATAAGCCTCGCCGACATACAGTGCGATGTCTTCCGGCGAGGCGGAGTGCTCAAAGGTTTCCAGCCAGATCCGCCGGGCCATTGCATCGAGCGGGGGGCCGTCTTGCGCGGTGGCGGGTCGATAGACGATCATGCGGCAAATCCTGCGGGCTCGGGCCATGATGGCGCGGTAATGGCAATCACCCTGAACAATCCTCCCATCTGATCGGTCTCGACCAGCCGGTCGCGATCCTTGCGCACGCTCCTGCCAAGTGCTGCGGCGCGTTGGTCGATGCCAAGCGCGGTCAGGAAACTTCCCTGCGCCACTGGCCCCCACGCCCGTGCGCCCTCCGCAATTGCGGCCGCGGCGAGTGTTGCAAAATCGACATGCGCGGTCAGATCCTGCTCGCCTGGTGCCTCGAACGGGTTGGCAAAGCGGTGGCCGCGCACCGCTTGCAGCGTTTCGCCGAGCGCCGGGCCGGCATAACCATAATCGATGGTCAGCAGCGCCCCGCCCTGCGCCACAAGTCGCGCACTGAGCGCGCGGATGATAGCGACCGATGCCGGCGATGTCTCGATGATGGTGCCGGGTGCTGCGTCGCGCAGGTGCCCGGGCACGATGGCGTCGGGTACGAGCGGCCCGGCAATCGGCAGGAATAGCGTGTCCTGACACGCGACCAGCCGTCGGTGCCAGCCATCGCCTGCGCGAACGATCTGTTCGATGGGCAGCGCGTCGAAGAACTCGTTGGCGATGACGATAAGCGGCGCGTCGTCGGGCAGGGTCGAGACATCGTCGTGCCAGATAACGTCCGGTACCCGCCCGGCCTGCACCGCGCGGAGCACCGGGCTGGTTTCGACGAAATGCACAGGCGGCGTGAGGTCGGCCATCGCCATCGCCCGCAGCGCATCCGCCGCGAGCGTGCCGCGGCCCGGCCCAAGCTCGACATAATGCATTGCCGGTCGGCCCGCCCGGTGCCAAAGATCGGCGATCCACGCGCCGACCAGCTCGCCAAACATCTGGCTGATTTCAGGCGCGGTGGTGAAATCGCCACTCGCCCCCAGCGGATCGCGCGTTGCGTAGTAATGCGCATTGGCCGCTGCCATGAACTGCGCGAGGGGAATTGGCCCCGCCAGTGTTATCGCGCGCGCCAGCCGGTCGGCCAGCAGCGGCCCGGCGGCAACGCACGTGTCAGGCGACACTTTCGCTGCCGCCAATGGCTTCCACGCGCCGCCGCCGCCCGTTTGCGGTTACGATCAGATAGGCGCCGCCCAGGATCATGGGCACGCAAAGCCACTGGCCCATATGCAGGCCCGTTGCACGGGCAAAACCGGCAAGCTGCTGGTCGGGCTCGCGGAAAAACTCAACGATGAAGCGCGCGACACCATAGCCCAGCAGAAACAGGCCCGTCAGCTTGCCGGGATCATAACGCGCCCTGGTGCGCCAGAACGCGAACCACAGCAGCGCAAACAGCGCGATGCCTTCAAGCCCCGCCTCATAAAGCTGGCTCGGGTGGCGCGCCACGTCGTCGCCGGTGCGCGGAAAAATTATCGCCCAGGCGACATTGGACGGCCGCCCCCACAACTCGCCGTTCACGAAATTGGCGAGCCGCCCGAAAAACAGCCCGAACGGTACCACGCAGGCCACAAAATCATGCACGCGCAACCAGTTCAGCCCGTGTTTGCGGGCAAACCACAACAGCCCGAGCGACGTGCCGATGACCCCGCCGTGAAACGACATGCCGCCATCCCACAACCGCACGATGCGCAGCGGATGCGCCAGCATTTCAGGCGCATAGAACAGCACATAGCCGATCCGCCCGCCCAGGATGATGCCAAGCGTTGCATAGAAGATAAGGTCATCGGCGTGGCGCTGTGCCATCGGCGCGCCGGGCACTTTCAGCAACCGCGCCAGATACCACCACCCAATCAATATGCCGGCGATATAGGCGATCGAATACCATTTCAGGCTGAACCAGCCGATCGTGAAAATCGTGGGGTTCAGCCCAAGGCTCTCGAAGCGGATATGGGCGGCGGCAGCAATCAATGAGAGGATCAAGGCTTTTCCCCAGGCTTTGGAGCTTCCATAAGGGGCGCATGGCGTAAGACCAAGGGGAGAGATGAATGCCGAGCAAACTCGATGAGCGCATGGACCAGGGCTTTGCCAGGCTCACCGGCCAGGGCGGGCCGATGATGCTCACAACGGCCATGATTGATGGCCAGTCGTTTCCCGCAATCGCCGCGGCGCCGCCTGCGCTGTCATATTATTTCGCGCATTTCGCCGCCGAACATGCCGCCAAGGATTTTCTTGTCTCGGGCGCGGAGCGGCTGAGCTTTGCCGCCGTACACGCCGAGGCGCAGGCTGTGGCGCGCGCGCTGATCGACGGATATGGCGTGAGGCGGGGTGACCGGGTGGGCATTGCGATGCGCAATTCGCCGAGCTGGATCGCGCTGTACATGGGGATCATCATCGCCGGGGGCGTCGCGACGCTGCTCAATGGCTGGTGGCAAACGGCCGAACTTGCCGAGGCGATTACAGATGTCGGGTGCGGCCTGGTGTTTGCCGATGCCCCGCGCGCAGAACGGCTGGCGGAATCGGCAGGGCTCGCAGTCGATGTCGTCGCCATTGACGACCGGCTGCCGCTGGCGCAGGCGCTGGCCGCTGTCGTCGCCCGCGGCGGATCAGCCGAAACGGTGCTGCCGATGCTGACCGGGGATGACAATGCAACGATATTGTTCACCTCGGGCTCGACGGGCCAGTCAAAGGGGGCGCTGTCTGACCACCGGGCCGTAACCCAGGCGGTGTTCAACTATCTGGCGAGCGCGCTGATGATGCTTGGCCTGTCGACCGAAGACGGCAAGCCCGTGACGGCGCAGCACTGCACCTTGCTCAACGTGCCGCTGTTCCATGTGACCGCTGAAGTGCCGGTGATGCTCCAGAGCTTTGCGATGGGCCGCAAGCTCGTGCTGATGCCGAAATGGGATGCCGAAGAAGCAATGCGGCTGATCGAGCGCGAAAAGGCGACCTATTTTGTCGGTGTGCCGCTGATGAGCTTTGAAATCCTCACCCATCCCAGGCGGGCGCAATATGATCTGTCGACCGTTACCGATTTTGCCGCAGGGGGGGCGCCGCGCCCGGTTGACCATGTTCGCCGGTTGCATGAGGAGATGGGCGGCGCCGCGCCGCTCATCGGCTATGGCCTGACCGAAACCAACGGCGTTGGCTGCGGCAATTTCCGCGACAATTACATCGCCAAGCCAACGTCTACGGGCCGGGCCTCGGCGCCGCTGGTGGATCTGGCCATCCTCGACGGTGCCGGCAGGCCGGTTGGGCCGGGCGAACGGGGCGAAGTCGGCATCCGCTCGATCTGCAATTTCAAGGAATATTGGAACCGGCCACAGGCTACGCGCGACGCGTTTTCCGCCGACCGTTATTTCCTGACCGGGGACATCGGCTATCTCGACGCGGACGGCTATCTGTTCATCGTTGATCGCAAGAAGGACATCATCATTCGCGGCGGCGAAAATATTTCGTGTCAGGAAGTCGAATCGGCGCTGTACGATCACGCCTGCGTTGCCGAATGCGCGGTCTTTGGCCTGCCCGACGAGCGGTTCGGCGAAGTGCCGGGTGCCGTGGTGCACCTGCGCGACGGCGAGGCGTTGGACGCCGAGGCGCTGTGCGCGTTCCTGAAAAGCCGGATTGCGGCGTTCAAGGTGCCGCAGCGGCTGTGGATTGCGCCCGAGCCACTCCCCCGGCTGGGCACCGAGAAAGTCGACAAGGTGGCGCTGCGGGCGCATTTCCGGGCCGAATATGCGCGCGAAACCATAGCGGGTTGATCTGGCGCGCGCGCGGCCCCGGCGATAGAGCGTGAGGATGGCGGCGCGCGACTCATCTGGCGGGATCAGCCGGCGCACGCTGCTGGTGAGCGGCGGCGCCGGGGCCGGGCTGATCGTTGCCTGGGCGCTGTGGCCGCGCCGCTATCTTGCCAACCTGACCGCTAACCCCGGCGAGACGATTTTGGGCGCCTGGCTGAAGATTGGCGAGGACGGGCATGTCTCGGTCGCGGTGCCGCAGGCCGAGCACGGGCAGGGCGTGTTCACAGCGCTCCCGCAGATCATCGCCGATGAGCTGGGCGCCGACTGGCGCACCGTGGCCGTGGAACCGGCGCCACTCAACCCGCTTTACGCCAACCCGCTGGGTGCCGACGAACTTTTGGAGGCGGGCGATACGGGCGCGCTGCGCTGGTGGCGAGAGGCTTATGTCGCGCGAACCGGTCTGCTGATGACGGGCGGGTCAACCTCGGTGCGGGCGTTTGAGGCGCCCTTGCGTCAGGCCGGGGCGGGCGCGCGCGCGCTGTTGTGCAAGGCGGCGGCGCGGCGCTGGGGGGTCGACTGGCGCAGCTGCGACACGGGCGCCGGCTTTGTGACCCAGGGTACGCAGCGCCTGCGCTTTGCCGAGCTGGCCGCCGCTGCCGCGCGCGAGGCGCTGCCCGACCCGCTGCCACTGCGCGCAGGCGACAAGGGGCGGCTTGCCGGCCGGTCGCTGCCGCGCCTTGATATTCCCTCAAAGGTTGACGGGTCGGCCAATTTTGCCGGGGATATTCGCTTGCCCGACATGGTGTTTGCCTCAATTCGCCAGGGCCCGCCGGGGGACACGCGGCTGCTCAAGGCAGATACTGCGGCCGCGCGGGCGGTGCGCGGGGTGGTCGATGTGGTCGAGCATGCGCGCTGGGTGGCCGTTGTCGCAACCAACTGGTGGGCAGCCGATCAGGGCCTGCAGGCGGCGAATGCCCGGTTCGAGACGCGCGGCGCCTTGCCGTCCAGCGCAAGCATTGACGCAGCCCTTGTTGCCGCGCTTGACGGGCCAGGCCAGCGTGTGGCGGCATCGGGCGATGTGTCGGGCGTGTTCAGGGGCCAGCGGGTGGTAACGGCGCAATACCGGGTCGGGCTCGGGGTGCACGCCGCCATGGAGACGCGCACCGCAACCGCGCAGCTTGCTGGCGGCCGCTTGCAGCTCTGGATGCCGACACAAGTACCGGGCCTTGCCCGTGCCGCTGCCGCAAAGGCGATTGGCCTGCCTGAAAGCGCGGTAACCGTGCACCCGACGCTCATTGGCGGGTCGTTCGGCGCCAATCTTGAAAGCGACGCGGCGGCCCAAGTCGCGGTGCTGGCGGACAGGCTCAAGCGCCCGGTGCAACTCATCTGGTCGCGTGCGGAAGATCTGGTGCACGACCGGTTTCGTCCGCCCGCGCTTGCCCGCCTGTCCGCCCGGCTGGGGCCAAATGGCAGCATTTTGGGGTGGCTGGCGAAAATCGCCGCACCGCCAACCGGCCACGAACTGGCGCAGCGCCTGTTCGAAGGCGACGCCGGGTTGCGCACCGCGCTGTCGCTGGCGCCGGCCGCAGACCCCTATGCGGTTGCCGGAGCGCTGCCGTTTTACCGTTTTCCGGTCTATGCGATTGACCATCACCAGGCCGATATTGGCGTGCCTACCGGGCATTGGCGCTCGGGCGCCCACAGCTATACGGCGTTTTTCACCGAGAGCTTTCTTGACGAGCTTGCGCATGTCGCCGGCATTGAACCGCTGTCGTTTCGCGTTTCGGTGATGGGCGAGCCGCGGCTGGTGCGCTGCCTGTCGACGGCGGCAGCGCTTGGCGGCTGGGAGGGCGGCGTTGCGGGGAGCGGACAGGGCATTGCCTGCCACAGTTTTCGCGGCAGCCACATCGCGGTGCTGGTCGAGGCGCATTTCGAAGCCGGGCAGCGGCCTGTCGTCGACCGGATCGTGGCCGCAGTTGATTGCGGGCGAATGGTAAACCCTGATCTCGTGTTGCAGCAAATCGAGGGCGGGTTGCTGTTTGGCATGGCCGCCGCGCTTGGCAGCTCAACCGGCGTCGAGCGCGGCGTTGCCACCGCGCGCAGCCTTGGGCAGCTTGGTTTGCCGCTGCTGGCCGATACGCCCGACATCACCGTGGAACTTGTGAGCAGCGAGGCGCCGCCGGGCGGGGTATCGGAGCTCGCCGTGCCGCCCGTTGCGCCCGCCATTGCCAACGCGCTGCGGGCCGCTGCGGGCTTTCGTTTGCGGACATTGCCGTTTACGGCGCGCCAGTAATGACTTTGCCGCCCGATCATCCGCCCGTTGCCCGCCGCAAAGTCGGCGTGCTGTTGACCAACCTTGGCACGCCGGATGGCCCCGAGGTGAAGTCTGTGAAGCGCTATCTGGCAGAGTTTCTCTCCGACCGCCGGGTGGTTGAGATTGCGCCGATCATCTGGCAGCCTATTTTGCGCGGGGTCATTCTGAACACCCGGCCGAAAAAATCGGCGGAGGCCTATGCCCAGGTCTGGGGGCCGGACGGATCGCCGCTTGCCGCCAACACCAAGGCGCAAAGCGCCGCGCTCCAGGGCGCGTTTGGTGATACCGTAATGGTCGACTGGGCGATGCGCTATGGCAACCCTTCGATCCCGGATCAGCTTGCGGCCATGAAGGCGGCGGGGTGCGAGCGGATATTGCTGGCGCCGCTTTACCCGCAATATTGCGGCGCGACGACTGCGACCGCCAATGACAAGGCGTTCGAGACGATCACCGCGATGCGCTGGCAACCGGCTATCCGCACATTGCCGCCCTATCATGACGATCCCTTGTATGTCGCCGCGCTCAAGGCGTCGGTGGAGGCCAGCCTTGCCGCGCTCGATTTTGAGCCACAGGCGATTGTCGCCAGCTTCCACGGCATGCCGGTGCGCACGCTTGATCTGGGCGACCCCTATCATTGTCACTGCCAAAAGACCGCGCGGCTGCTCGGCGAGGCGCTGGGGCGGCCGCTGATTACCACCTTCCAGTCGCGGTTCGGCCGCGCCAAATGGCTTGAGCCGGCGACTGACGATTCGCTGGAGGCACTACCGGCCAAGGGCATTACGCGCATCGCCATCATTGCGCCCGGTTTTTCCGCCGACTGCCTTGAGACGCTCGAAGAGCTTGCGATTCGCGGGCGCGAAAGCTTTGTCGAAGCCGGCGGCACGCACTTTGCCTATGTTCCCTGCCTCAACGCAAGCGCGCCCGGCATCGCCATGTTGCGTGCGATCCTTGCACGCGAGCTTGAAGGCTGGGTGGCAACGCCGTAGCGTCTTTTGCGATCCGGCAACGGGCAGACCCCAGATACGGGCAAGGAGAGGATGATATGGGACGCGTCGCAATCGTAACCGGCGGTACTCGCGGTATTGGCGAGGCGATCAGCCTTGCCTTGAAGGACATGGGCATGACCGTCGCCGCCAATTATGCCGGCAATGACGAGCGCGCCCGCGCGTTCTCCGACAAGACCGGCATTGCCGCCTTCAAATGGGATGTCGCCGATCATGACGCCTGTCAGGCCGGTTGTGCTGCAGTGGCTGAGGCGCTCGGGCCGGTTGACGTGCTGGTCAACAACGCCGGCATCACGCGTGACGGCACCATTTTGAAGATGACCTACGCCGCCTGGAAGGAGGTTATCGAAACCAATCTTGGCGGCTGCTTCAACATGGCCAAGGCCTTGTTCCCCGGCATGCGTGAACGCAAATGGGGGCGAATCGTCAATATCGGGTCGATCAACGGGCAGGCCGGGCAATATGGCCAGGTAAATTATGCGGCCGCCAAATCCGGCATCCACGGCTTTACCAAGGCGCTGGCGCAAGAGGGCGCGCGCGCCGGCATCACCGTAAACGCGATTGCGCCAGGCTATGTCGACACCGATATGGTGGCGGCCGTGCCCGCCGATGTGCTGGAAAAGATCGTCGCCAAAATCCCGGTCGGGCGGCTGGGCCATGCCGAAGAAATCGCGCGCGCCGTCGCGTTTTTGTGCGCTGAGGAGGGCGGGTTCGTGACCGGCTCCACCCTGTCGGTCAATGGCGGTCAGCACATGTACTGAGCAGCGGCGCCAACCGCCCTGCGCAAACAAGGGGCCGGCCCCGATGATCGGAACCGGCCCCCGCTCTCGATACGCTACGCGAGAGAACCAAAAAGCTCAGCGGCGGCAACCGCCCTTGTCGATGGCGCGGCCGGCAAGCGCGCCTGCCGCACCGCCAATGATGGTGCCGGTTGCGCGGTTGCCATAGCCAGCGATCGAGTTGCCGAGCAGCCCGCCGGCAATTGCCCCGATGATGGTGCCGGCCGTCCCGTC
This sequence comes from Sphingomonas sp., assembly GCA_021732445.1. Classification (GTDB taxonomy): domain Bacteria; phylum Pseudomonadota; class Alphaproteobacteria; order Sphingomonadales; family Sphingomonadaceae; genus Sphingomonas. The sequence goes on from JAKFUZ010000001.1 coordinate 109,820, forward strand.
GCTGCACCGCTGGTTGCGGTAATAGCCGCGGCGCTGGTCATAACCGTTGTTGCGATAGTCGCCGTTGTTGTAGTAGGGGCCGTCATTGATATTTCCGCCGCGATAAGGCCCGCGATACTCACCGCGATTGTCGCCCCGATCGTAATTGCGATCATAATCGCCGCCGCGATAGTCACGACCATAATAATCGCCCTGGCGATAGTCACCGCGATATTCCTGGGCACTGGCCGACGCTGCTGGAACAAGGGCACTGGCGCTCATGGCGAGAGCAAGAGCCGCGAAAGACATTTTTTTCATCATGGTCACTCTCTCGGTTTTACTTCCCAAAGGCACGGTGCCCTCGTTTCGATGGTGGCGTTATGCATGGGCGGGCTTGAGGGAATGCTGAATGCGTTCGTTATCTGGCGTTCAGGCGGCATCAGCCCCTATCGCTCGGTCCGATTGGCTCTATGAGCGTCGGCAATGCGCCGGATTTTCCCCCTGTTCCTGCTCGTTCTGGTGGGCGTGCCGCAATATTCGGGCGAGCCGGCGCTGCCGCTGCTCGGCCCGGTCGCGCAATTCAGCGCAACGCCGGTTGTGCTCGCGCCGGGTGATCCGGGCAGGAAGCGGGTGGGCGCGCTGGTGTTCGAGCGGGGTTATCGCCTGCAAAGTCCAGATCCTGTATTTGGCGGATTTTCCGCGCTGGCGGTGGACGGCGATCAATTCACGGTGCTGAGCGACGGGGGCAACATTGTTCGCTTCCGGCTGGATGCGGCGGGGCGCCTGACCGCGCGGCGCTTTGCCGAATTACCGGCCGGGCCGGGGCGGGGCTGGAACAAGAACGAGCGCGATTCCGAATCACTCACGACAGACCCGCATACCGGCAGTTTCTGGGTCGGGTTTGAGCGCGCCAGTCAGATCTGGCGGTTCAGCCCCGGCCTTGGCCATGCCGAGGCCCATGTCGCGCCCAAAGCCATGGCCGACTGGTCGGAAAATGGCGGGCCGGAAGCGATGGTGCGCCTGCGCGACGGCCGCTTCGTCGTGCTTTCAGAAACGACGCGGCCGGCCGGCAAGCCAGACGCGCGCGCCGCATTGCTGTTCAGCGGCGACCCGACCGCGCCTGGCGTTGCGGTGGCGCGGTTCTTCTATGTGCCGCCCTGGGGCTATAACCCAACTGACATCGCCGAGCTGCCTTCGGGCGATTTGCTGGTGGTCAACCGCCGGTTCAGCTTCATGCGCGGGTTCCACTGCATGGTAACGCTGGTGCCAAGGCGGGCAATCGCGCCCGGCCGCATGGCGCGCGGCGTGCAGCTTGCGCGGTTCGCGTTGCCGCTCGTCCACGATAATTTTGAAGGCGTGGCGGTGGTGCCTGACGCGCGGGGCACCGTGCTGTGGATCGTGTCGGACGATAATCAGTCGTTTTTTCAACAAAGCCTGTTGCTGAAATTCCGGCTCGACGATGCCGAGGTCAGGCGCCGGCTGGCGGCGAACTGGAACCCGCCCAACCCGTGATTGGCGCATTCCGAATTGGCGCACCCGCTGTTTGGCGCACCCGTTTTCCCGTGCCGCGCCGGCTGAGCGCAGGCGCCACCCGCGGTTCAGGCGGCGGCCGACGCGCCCAGCTTTTTCTGCACGTCGCGCTTCAGGCGGCGCGCCCGCAGCGACAGCTTGTCGTCGCCCGTCTTGACCAGCCAGTTGTCCAGCCCGCCGACATGCTCGACCGAGCGCAGCCCGTTGGCGGACACGCGCAGCTTTACGCTGGTGCCAAGCGCATCGGAGAGAAGCGTGACATTCTGCAGATTGGGCAGAAACGTCCGCTTGGTTTTGTTGTTTGCGTGAGAAACATTGTTACCCACCTGCCGGCCCTTGCCGGTCAGCTCGCAAATGCGCGCCATCGCTTGGAAATCCTGATTTCAGCCAATTGCCGGGTTACCCGGAAAGAGGGCGCGGATAGTCAGTTTGCAGGTGCGCGTCAACCAAAACACGCAAATGCTGCCCGAAAAAAGCGATGCGCGCCCCTAGCCAAGCCACCCGCCCGGCCTCCATAAGTGCTGTGATGTTCCCGTTGCCCGAACCGATGCGCGCCGCGCTTGATGCCGCTTGCGGGGCGGCCGACTCGGGCGAGGTGCCGGTGGGCGCGGTGATTGTCCACCAGGGCCGGATCATCGCGACGGCTGCCAATGCGCCGCGCGCCGCGTGCGACCCCACCGCCCATGCCGAGCTGCTCGTTATTCGCGCAGCAGCAGCGGCGCTGGGCACCGACCGGCTGGTGTCGTGCGATTTATGGGTTACGCTGGAGCCGTGCGCCATGTGCGCCGGGGCCATCGCGCTGGCGCGCATCAACCGGCTTTATTATGGCGCGAGTGACCCCAAGGGGGGCGCGGTGGAACATGGCGCGCGCATCTTCGCCCAGGCCACCTGTCATCACCGGCCCGAGATTTACGCAGGCATTGGCGACAGCGAGGCCGCTGGCCTGCTGCGCGCCTTTTTTGCCGAACGGCGAAAAGGCGCGCCAAACGCCTAGCGGTGCCGCCCCGTGCGAAAGCCGGCGGATGGGCGAGTGGCTTCGCCGGCGGTTGCGCCCGGGACGCCGTTTTGCGACTCGTCTGGCGCGACGCCAATGACAGCGCTGTTGTGAAGCATCCGGAAAAGCGGCAAAGGACACCAACAAGCGCCATGGTACCGCTCCCCCCCTTTCCCTGGATCGACGTTGCGATCATCCTGGCGCTTGTCGTCGTGAACGGGGTGTTCGCTATGTCGGAGCTGGCGATTGTCTCGTCGCGCAAGGCCCGGCTGGAGGCGATGGCGCGCAGCGGCGTGCGCGGCGCGCGCGCGGCGATCGACCTGGCGGCGGACCCAGGCAAATTCCTGTCGACCACGCAGATCGGCATTACGCTGATCGGCATCGTCGCCGGCGCCTATTCGGGCGCCAGCCTGGGCGCGCCGGTCGCCGCGCGCATGGCGGGCATGGGCATGCCGGGAGAATTGGCCGATACGCTTGGGTTTTCGCTGGTCATCGGGCTGACGACCTATGCCTCGCTCGTGATTGGCGAGCTGGTGCCCAAGCAAATCGCGCTGCGCTCGCCCGAGCCGATTGCGGTGATGATGGCGGTGCCGATGCAGTGGCTTGCGCGGCTGACCGCGCCGGTTGTGTGGGTGCTCGACAAGACGAGCGCCGCGCTGTTCTGGCTGATGCGGCAGCAGCGCGAGTCGGAAGATCATGTAACGGCCGAGGAGCTGCACCTCATTGTCGCCGAAGCGAGCAAGTCTGGCGTGATCGAAGAGCATGAGCGGTCGATCATCTCGGGCGTGGTAAGGCTTGCCGACCGGCCCGTGCGCGAGGTGATGACGCCGCGCACCGACATTGCATGGATTGACGCAACGCTCGACGAAGCGGGGCTGCGCGCCGCGCTGATGGGCGCCATGCACAGCCGGCTGCCGGTGGCCGATGGCTCGGTCGATGCAGTGATCGGCGTTGTGCAGGCGCGCGACATAGCGTCGGCGCTGCTCGCGGGGCAGCCGCTCGATATTCGGGCGCTGATGCGTCAGGCGCCGGTGGTACTCGACCAGATTGACGCGATGGACGCGCTCAACGCGCTGCGTCAGGCCGAGGTGCCAATGGCTCTAATCCACGACGAATACGGCCATTTTGAAGGCATTGTGACACCGGCTGATCTGCTGGCGGCGATTGCCGGCGCCTTTCGGTCCGATAGCGACCCCGGCGATTCGCCGCTGGTGGTCGAGCGCGACGACGGGTCGTTGCTGGTGGCCGGCGCGATGGCGGCCGACGCGCTTGCCGACCGGCTCTCGATGGAGCTGCCCGAAGACCGCGATTATGCAACCGTGGCTGGCATGGCGCTTGCCGCCTTTCGCCATTTGCCGGGTGAGGGCGAGAGCTTTGTCGAGCAGGGCTGGCGTTTCGAGGTGGTTGATCTTGACGGGCGGCGGATCGACAAGCTGCTGGTGAGCGCGGTCCCGCGCGAGGGTTAGCGCCCGCGCCGCGCTGTGCGCGTTTAGCGGCTGCGCGCCCGTGCGATCTCGCGCCAGCCAATATCGCGCCGGCAAAAGCCGCTGGGAAAATCAAGCGCATCAACCGCGCGGTATGCGGCGCTTTGTGCCTCGGCGATGGTCGCCCCGCGTGCGGTGACGGCGAGCACCCGGCCGCCACAGGCCACGAGCGCGCCGCCGGTCAGCGCGGTGCCGGCCTGAAATACGACGGCGCCGTCCGCTTCGGCGGCGGCCAGCCCGGCGATCATGCCGCCGCTAGCCGGCGTGCCGGGATAGCCGCTGGCCGCCATCACCACCGTGAGCGCGGCCCCTGCGCTAAACACCGGCGGCGCGCAGGTGGCGAGCGTGCCGCGCGCGCAGGCAAGCAATATCGGCAGCAGGTCGCTTTCCAGCCGCTGCATCAGCACCTGGCATTCCGGGTCGCCAAAGCGGGCATTATATTCGATAAGCTGCGGCCCCGTGCTCGTCAGCATCAGCCCGGCATAAAGCACGCCTGAAAACGGCATTCCCGCTGCCTGCATTGCAGCCATGGTGGGCATGATGATCTCGCGCATGGCCTGTGCCTCAAGCTCGGGCGTCAGCACCTGCGCCGGGCTATAGGCGCCCATGCCGCCGGTATTGGGGCCAGTGTCCCCGTCGCCGACGCGCTTGTGGTCCTGCGCTGTGCCAAAGGGCATGACAGTGGCGCCATCGGCAAGCACGAACAGGCTGACTTCCTCGCCTTCCAGAAACTCCTCGATGACGACGGCGGCACCCGGCTCGGCGAACAGCGCGGCGAGCGCCTCGGTCGCCTCGGCGTATGTGTGGGCGATGGTGACCCCCTTGCCTGCGGCCAGCCCGTCGGCCTTGATCACTACCGGCAGCGTGAAATCGGCAAGGCCGGCAACCGCGCCCGGCCCATCGCAGTAGCGCTCATAAGCGGCGGTCGGGATGTTGGCCGCCGAGCACAAATCCTTGGTAAATCCCTTTGATCCTTCGAGTTGTGCAGCGGCCGCGCTTGGCCCGAAGGTGTCGATGCCGGCGGCGCGCAGGGCATCGGCCAGCCCCGCGACCAGCGGTGCTTCCGGGCCGATCACGACCAGGGCGATGCCATGGCGGGTGCAAAAGCCGGTCACGGCGTCAGCGTCGGACACGTCAAGCGCGACGCACTGGGCATGGGCGGCTATTCCCGGATTGCCCGGCGCCGCATATAGCGTGCCCAGCATCGGCGATTGCGCGAGCTTCCACGCCAGCGCATGTTCGCGCCCGCCCGACCCGACCAACAGGACATTCATGAACGATTTTCCCTCCGACATGCGACAGTCCGGTCTGGTAGCCGAGACGACCCCCGGCGACAACGCACCGCCCATGAGCGTGAGCGCGCTGGCGCACGCGCTCAAGCGCGTCGTTGAGGGCGAGTTCAGCCATGTGCGGCTGCGCGGCGAGCTTTCCGGCGTGAAGCGCGCGGCGTCGGGGCACATTTATCTCAGCCTCAAGGATGACAGCGCCGTCATCGACGGGGTGGTGTGGAAGGGATCGGCCGCCGCGCTGGGCTTTGCGCCGCAAGACGGGGTGGAAGTCATCGTGACCGGCAAGCTCACCACCTATCCTGGCCGGTCGAAATACCAGATCGTCATCGAACGGATGGCGCTGGCGGGGGAAGGCGCGCTGATGGCGCTGCTGGAAAAGGTTAAGGCGATGCTCGCCGCCGAAGGGCTGTTCGACAGCGCGGCCAAGCAGCCGCTGCCCTATCTGCCAAGGGTGATCGGGGTTGTCACCTCGCCGACGGGCGCAGTGATTCGCGACATATTGCACCGGCTGGCCGACCGCTTTCCAACCCATGTACTCGTCTGGCCGGTGCTGGTGCAGGGTGACAGCGCAGCGGCGCAAATTGCGGCCGCGATCCGGGGGTTTGATGCGCTGGCGCCGGGCGGTGCGGTGCCGCGCCCCGACCTGCTGATCGTCGCACGGGGCGGCGGGTCGATCGAGGATTTATGGGCGTTCAACGAAGAGGCGGTTGTCCGCGCGATTGCCGCCTGCCGCATTCCGATCATCTCGGCGGTTGGCCATGAGACCGATACGACGCTTGCCGATTTTGCCGCCGATGTCCGCGCACCGACGCCAACTGCGGCGGCCGAAATGGCGGTCCCCGTGCGCGCCGATCTTGCCGCTGCACTTGCCGAACTTGGGCTTCGGGCCGACCGCGGCATCAGGCGCGGACAGGCGCGCGCGCGTGAACGGCTCGACGCGGTTGCCCGGCTGCTGCCCCGGCGCGAGGCACTGCTCGGGCCGCAGCGGCAGCGTGCCGACGACTGGGGCGCGCGGCTTGACCGGGCGCTTGAGGCCCGGGTGATGCGTGGCCGCCGCCTGCTCGACCGGGCAGGTGCGCCCCTGCGCCCGGCGATGCTCAACCGCCAGCTTGATGGTGCGCGTGACAGGCTGGCGCGCACCGCCCGGCTGCTGGACGCGGTGAACCCCGATGCGCTGCTCGCCAAGGGCTATGTGCGCGTGTCGGCGCATGGCGGCCGCGTGGTGTCGACGGTCGCCGGGGCACTTTCTGCCGAGCGCGTCCGGCTGCATTTTGTCGACGGGGTGGTCGATGCGCGGGTTGAGCAGAGTCGCCCGCCGGCCTATGAAAAGTCGGCTGACCGGCAAAAGCCACCGCCCAAGGCCAAGCCCGAGCAGCCAACGCTTTTCTAGCCGAATGGACGCCGCGCGCCCGCGCACCGCACAGGAAACCAAGCTATGCTGACTTCCAACACCGATCGCCCCGCAAAGCTGCATTTCATGGCCAATGGCTTTCGGGTGCTCACGCCCGGGGATCATGTCGCCTGCGCGGTCTCGGGCGAGCGCATCGGGCTGGAGGAACTGCGATATTGGAGCGTTACCCGGCAAGAGGCCTATGCAAGCGCCGCCATTGCCCTGCGCGCGATGCGGGGCGAGGGTTGATGGGCACGGCAAGCGCGCTGCGGCTGGTGGTTGCGGCCCTGGCCGCGCTGGTCTTGCAGGGCAGTTGCCTTGCGCCTGCTGCCACCAGCGACCAGTCACGCGCCTTGCCCGCCCGGCCCGCGCCGCCAGTTGCAGCCAAGGCCAGGCCCGAACCAGCGCCCGCCATCCGCAGCGCGGTGACGCCGGCGCCTGTACCCGTGACCGCGCCGCCGCGCCGGGCGCTAATCCAGGCGGGGTTCAGCTATGACGGGCCACGGGTGCAGGGCGGCGCGCTGATTGGTACAGCGCCCGCCGGCACGGTGCGGCTGACGCTCGACGGCGCGCCGGTGCCGGTAACCGATGACGGGCGTTTCCTCATCGCATTCGATCGTGACGCCGGCCCCATGGCGAGCCTTGTTGCCACACTCGAAAATGGCCGTCAGGTCAGCGATGTGATTGTCATCGCCAAGCGGGCCTGGAACCTGGAGCGCCTCGACAGCCTTCCCCGCATTGCGCAGCCAACCGCCGATTTCGAGCGATTGCGCCCGGCCGAACTGGCCCAGATAAGCGCCGCGCGCCGGGTGAATGCGACAAGCGACGGGTGGCGCCAGCATTTTCTGTGGCCGGCGGTTGGCCGGCTTTCGGGCATGTTCGGTGCGCAGCGCATTTACAAAAACGGCGAGGTGGGCAGCTATCATTCCGGGACTGACATCGCGCAGCCCTCCGGCGCGCCCGTGATCGCCCCTGCCGATGGCGTGGTCGTGCTGGCCGCTGACCACCCGTTCACCCTGGAAGGCAATTTGCTGATGATCGACCACGGCATGGGGCTGAACAGCGCGTTTTTGCATCTGTCGCGGATCGACGTGAAGCTTGGCGAGCGGGTCGCGCGCGGGCAGCGTATTGGCGCTGTTGGGCAAACCGGGCGCGCAACCGGGCCGCATCTGCACTGGAGCATGAAGTGGCGCGACGCCAAGATCGACCCGTCACTGATCGCGGGGCCGGCGCCCGTCGTGCAATAGCGCGCGCGGGCGACGCGACAAGTCCTGCGTAATCCTGAATTCCAGTGCGGGCTACAGGTCGTGCACTAGGTCACGGACTCGTTATGGCGCAACCATATCCTGATTGAAGCGAGTTGGAGGGAGGCGAGGAAGTTGTCGTCGCGTTTGTCATATCGTGTGGCGATGGCGCGGAAGTGTTTGAGCTTGTTGAAGAAGCGTTCGACGAGGTTGCGGTAACGATAGAGGAACGGGCTGAACGGCGGGATATTCTTGCGGTTTGGCATCGGCTTGACACAGGCCCAAGCTCCGCGTTCTGCGAGTTTGGCGCACATTGCATCGCTGTCGTAGGCGCGATCGGCGAGCAGGACATCGCCCTCGCCAAGGCCATCCAGCATGTCGTCGGCCGACCGTCCGTCGTGCGCCTGGCCCTCTGTCAGCTTCAAGAGGATCGGCAGGCCGAGCGCATCGACCAGCGCATGGATTTTGGTCGTCAGGCCGCCGCGCGAGCGACCCATGCAACGGGATCGACCATCTTTTTTTTGGCGTTGGCGGCGTGCTGGTGGACGCGGATCGACGATGAGTCGATCATCTGGATGTCGCCCTCATAAGCCGCTGATACCGCTTTCAATATCCGCGCCCAATGGCCCGCCTTGCGCCACCGGTTGAACCGGTTCACGCAGGTCGTGTGCGGCCCGTAGCGCGCCGGGATATCCGCCCAGGGCGCACCCGTCCGCAACCGCCAGAATATCCCGTTCAACACCCGCCGGTCATCCACGCGGGGAACGCCCCGAACCTTCGTCGGCAGCAACGGTTCGATCACCGACCATTCGAAATCCGACAAATCAAACCGCGCCATGACCCGTCCCCCTTCGCCGGGAAACTGAACCATAAATCAGCCACCTTGTGAATCCTGTTTATGGGTATGTGACCTAGCGCGCGCGGGCGACGCGACAAGACATCGCCCGGCAATGGCGGCTGCGCCTCGCGGCCAGGCCAGCCGGCGTATCGACCAACACTCCCGGCATGGCGCTTGCCCCAATTGACCGGTGACAATTCGGCAACAGGTCCGCGAAACGCTCTTATGTTGCTGTTTTGTTGCTTTACAGTACAGGTTTGCGGCTTAGAACATCGGATGCGCACTGCGCCAAGGCTGGAAATTGGCGCAGGGGCAAGGCTGCGGCCCATCGGGGATTGTTTCGCCAACGAAACAAATTTGGGCGCCAACTGAGGGAGCAAGTTATGATTCGATCGGCTGTTTTTGGTAGCGCCCGGTTGCGCGCCGGTACTGCACTGCATGCGCTGGCGCTGATGGGTGCCGGCGTCGCGGCGTCGGCCGTCATCGCCGCGCCGGCGAATGCGCAGGACGCGGCGCCTGCCGCGCAAAGCGCGCCTGCGGTGGCGGACGAGGAAGACGCCAAAGATATTGTCGTGACAGGTACGCTGTTCAAGAACCAGATTACAGCGTCGCCGGTTTCCTCGCTAACTGCTGATAATCTTGACGCGCGCGGGCTGAGCACCATTCAGGATGCCATACAGCAGATTCCGTCGAACAGCGGCCCGGCACTGACCAATTCGTTTACGGCGAACGGCGCTTTTGCGGCCGGCGCATCGGCTGTTTCGCTTCGCGGACTTTCGACCAACTCAACCTTGGTGCTGTTTGATGGGTTGCGTACGGCCTATTATCCGCTTGCAGATGACGGCTCTCGCAACTTCGTTGATCTCAATACTATTCCAGATGATATTATCGAGCGGATCGATACGCTGCGTGACGGCGCCTCGTCGACATATGGGGCCGACGCGATTGCTGGTGTGGTCAATGTCATCACCAAGCGGCAGTATAAGGGGGTTGGTGGCCGCGCCGAGGGTGGCATCAATAGTCGCGGCGATGGTGCTCAGTATCGCCTTTCGCTCACTGCTGGCTTGGGGGATATCGCCACCAATGGGTACAATGCGTATATCAGTGGCTTTTATTACCGGAGCGAAAGTGTCCGGCAGAGTGACCGGCCTTATCCTTACAATACTGCCGATCTACGGCCGGGATTCGGCGGTGATCCGGGGGCAAATAGCGTCTTAAACGGCCTTGATACAAGCAATACGTTTCCAAACGCCGGATTTTCAACCGGCGGTGCGACTTTGTATCTACGCCCATATGATGCCACAAACACAACGCCTCAGGGAAGATTCCAGTTATTTGGCGACTGCTTTCGTGGTAATACTTATCGACTTACAGCAGCAGAGCTTGCGCTTCCAAGCAACACCAGCACCCCGACGACAGTGTGCCAGGAAGATTTTGTTGCAAATTATGGTTTGATTACACCTAAGTTGGAGCGGTACGGTTTTTCGGGCAAGTTTACAGGTTCGGTGGGCAGCACCAGCGAAGTATATGCAGAGCTGAACTTTATTCAGTCGATCAGCTCGGTTACGAATGCGCCGCCCGTCATTCGCGGCAATGCGCCTGCCGGCATTGTGAATCCAAGGTTCAGCACGTCAAACTCCGGCGGGGCGTTTGCGCCGGGTTCGGGGCCGCTTACATTGCCGATCTTCGTCTGTCCTGAGCGGATTAACTGCGCGACCTCCGCGCAGCGCCGCCTGAATCCAAACAATCCTTTTGCCGCGGCCGGGCAGGTCGCGCGGCTTTTGGGCCGGTTGCAGGATATCGAACAGTCAAGCTCAACCCGCAACCGCGTGTTTCGTGGCGCAATCGGTATCAAGGGCACTGTGTTTGATACCTGGGACTATCGTTTGCAGGCTGCTGGCACGCATGATGATCTTCTCAGCCGGCGCGATGGTTATGTGTTCATCCAGCATTTGCTCGATGTGGTAGCCGACGGTTCCTATAACTTTCTCAATCCGGCGCAAAACAGTCAGGCAGTCCGGGATTATATCGCGCCGCGAAGCGACAATAACTCCTCGTCCGATCTTTATCAGGTGGAGGGCACTATTGCTGGAACGTTGCTTGATTTGCCAGGCGGCAAGTTGGGCGTCGCGGCTGGTGCTTCCTATCGCTACGAAGCAATCAATAACCCGAGCGGCAATCCTGATTTCAATGGGCCAACGCAACGATATTTTACGCTCAATGCCTTTGGGGCGGTAGGAAATCGGTCGGTTGTTTCAGGATTTGGAGAAATCAATGCGCCTATATTCGAGCAGTTGGAATTGAACGCATCTGGTCGATATGATACCTATTCATCTGGGCAAAGCGCTTTTTCACCAAAGGCGGGTATAAGATTTACGCCAATTCGTGAAGTGACTTTGCGGGGCACGTGGTCGCGCGGCTTTCGCATCCCTGCCTTTGCCGAAGCTAATGCATTGCCCACGACGGGCTTCGTTTCGACGTCATCCGGCGTCTTCCCCAACAGCTATCTCTCGCTTTACGGCTGCTCGCAGGCGACATTTAATAGCTGCCCCACCTACATCCGGGCGGCTAATTATGGTTTGACCACACTTGGTTCGCCTAATCTGGGGCCAGAGCGGTCACGAAGTTTTACCGGAGGCATCTTGATACAGCCGCTCCGGAACTGGCAAGTCTCGATTGATTATTACAACATTCGCAAAACCGGCGTCATCACCGGGGCTCCGGCATCACCGGCAATTCAAGCATATTATACGGGTCAGCCAATTCCCGCAGGTTATACCGTCATACCGGATGTCCCAGATGTAAATAACCCAACGCTGTTGCCACGGATAGGTTTTGTTCAATCGGGTTTCGTCAATGCCAATTCTCAACAATCGAGCGGGCTAGATTTCAACCTGACTGGCCAGCGCGATTTTGGTCCTCTACAGTGGAATACTGATTTCAACGCAAGTTACATTATTGAACTCAGCACCACTTTCCCTGATGGTTCAACCGAGCAATATGCGGGAACACTTGGCAACTTCAACTTGACGGCGGGGTCAGGAACACAAAGGTTGCGTGGCTATTGGACAAATACATTCACTCTCGATGAAAAATACACGGTGTCAGCTACCGCGAATTACTTTGGTGGATACAACTTGTCAGCAGAAGACCAGACCGGACCTGGCACTGCGGGTCAGGGTGGGTTGAACGACGGCACGGTGCCGGATGACGTTAGCGCCTACATCACCTTGGATCTTGTTGGCACGATTAAGATTAGCCCGAAGTTCACGATCTACGCCAATGTGCTGAACGTGCTCGACGCGTTTCCTCCAATTGATCCAGTCACTTATGGCGGATATCTTTATAATGCAGTGCAGGGCGGCAGTGGTATCCTTGGCCGCCAATTCCGCCTTGGCGTGAAGGCCGGCTTCTAACGAGGCTGGCAACGCCCTGTCCGCGCCTGAAAGGGGTCGGCTTGCCGGCCCCTTTTTTGCAACCGCATTCGCCAGGCGCTACAGCATTGCCTGACCCTGCTCCGCGATAACGCCGCCTTGGCCGGGTTCCGACGGCGTCGATCAGTCCGAGGCGGCCCGCAGTCCGCTGTTAGCGGATTCGCTTGGCCGTAACGGCGGGTACGTTGGGAAAAACTAGACGAAAACTGCCCAGCGCGCCGCGCTTGATGGTAACGCTGCTGCCCAGCTTGGGCTCATTGAAACTCGCTTCGGTTGCGCGCCAGACCGCGCCGTTATCAAGCGTGAACTGCAGAAACTGCCCGACCAGCGCAATGCCGTTGATCCGCGCGCTCTGCTCCTTGGCCTCAGGCTCCGCGGCGGCGCCGAGCACGGTCCGCTCGGTAAAGGGGAGACCGAAGCCACGCCGCTTGTTTTGCCGCAGCTCGGCGCGGTCGATTACCACGACATCCTTGGTCTTTATCGAGGCCTCGAGTGCTGCCATCGCCTGATCATAACAGGCAAGCCGCGAAAGGGCCTCCGCCACGGCACGGCAGTCGTTCAGCGCCTGCACCCCTTTCGGCACTGTGTCGGCCTGCGCCGGGAATGCGGGAAGCGACCCGACCGACATGACCGCGACCACCATGGCCCACCGCCCAACGCTCATATCTCGCCCTCCGGTTTCCATGGGGCGTCACGCTACCGCGCGACCCGCTCATCCGCAACTGGGCCCTGTTGCGTAAATGCCACGTTCCAGCGGAAAGCGCCACCATTTCACCGCCAGCGCTTGCGTCCACATGGCAGTTTTGCGTAACCTTTATGTCTTCGTGCGGCTGCGCGCGCATCAAATTCGACCAGGTCGCATGTGGCAATGCCGTCATAAGAGCCAGTCGACTATAAGGGGATTGTAACGATGAAGATTTCGATTCGCCGCCAGTTGCTGCTGTCGACAATTGCGACGAGCGCGCTGTTTGGCGCGGCGCCTGTATGGGCGCAGGCCGCGCCAGCCGCTGCGCAGCAAGATCAGCAGGCGCCCGCAACGCAGGACGCTGAAGTGAGCAAGGAAGACGACGTGGTCGTCACCGGGACGCTGATCCGCAATCCTAATCTTTCGTCGGCCAACCCCGTTACGGTGCTGGGGGAGGCTGAAATCCAGCTCCGCCAGTCAAACACCGCCGAAGATTTGCTGCGGCAAGTGCCGGGCGTGGTCCCGAGCATCGGCTCGGCGGTGAACAACGGCAATGGCGGCGGGTCGTTTGCCGATTTGCGGGGCCTTGGCACGAACCGTAACCTGGTGTTGATCGACGGTGTGCGCCTGGCCCCTGCGGGCTTGGGCGGTGTGTTTGATCTCAACAACATTCCGGTCGCGCTGGTTCAGCGTGTTGAGTCGCTCACTGGCGGCGCGACGACGACATATGGCGCGGATGCGATTTCGGGCGTCATCAACTTCGTCACCAAGAAGGATTTTGAGGGTCTTGACCTCACCGTGTCCGAGCAGGTGAACGGGCAAGGTGACGGTAATTATTATCGCGCCGACCTGACTTTGGGTGCCTCGTCGAGCGACGGCCGCGGCAACGCAGTGTTCTCGGTGGGGTATCAGGAGTCAAAGCCCGTCTTTCAGGGCGATCGGGACTTTTCGATCAACAACATCGATTCGAATAGCGGTGCGGCCGGGGGCTCGGGTACTACCGTGCCAACGCGCCTGGTTGGTTTGCGGGGCGGATCACGCCAGATCAACCCGGATACAGGTAATTTTGCCCCGACGGCAGCGTTTAATGCGTTCAACTTTAACCCCTTCAACATTTTTCAAACGCCTTTCCGGCGCTATAATCTCTACGGCGCGGCGCATTATGAGCTGGACGATCATCTGAAGGTATATACGCGCGGTATTTTCTCAAAAAATACCGTCCAGACGATCATCGCTCCGTCGGGTGCCTTTGCTGTTCCGATCCGTCTCCCGCTCAGCAACAGTTTCTTGCCGGCGCCGGCGCGCAACAGCATCTGCGCGCTTTATGCCGGGGACGGCATCGATCATAATCCAAACGCGGCGGGCGTGCAGGCAATCGATGTGGCTGGCTGCGCCGCCTTTGCGGCCGCTACGGGGCCTAATGATCCCAATTACCGCGAAATCAACGTCAACCTGTCGCGTCGCGCAGTGGAGGCCGGCCCGCGCACCAGCACCTTTACGACAACCTTTTTCGATTATCGGTTGGGCCTGGGCGGTGACATTGGCTCGCACGTCAACTGGGACATCTGGGGGTCATATGGTCAGAGCGAAAATAGCTCGCTGACGGGCGGCTACCTGCTCAACTCGCGGATTGCCCAGTCGGTGCTCACACAGGGTACGGGTGCAAGCGCAACCTGCCAGAATCCTGCCAATGGCTGCGTGCCTGCCAACTTCTTTGGCGCGGCCGGCACCATTACGCCGGCTCAGGTTGCCTTTCTGGTTGGCGATTCGATTGTGACGACGAACACCGCGCTGACGCAGGCTCGCGCGACGATCAGTGGCGATGTTGGGTTCCATGTCCCGTTTGCCAATGATGCGATCAGCTTTGCCGTTGCGGGCGAATATCGCAAATATGACGCCCGGATTTTTTCCGATACGCTGGCGTCGTCCGGTGACCTTGGTGGCGCGGGCGGCGCGCAGCCCAACGTCAACGGCTCTTACGATGTGTATGAAGGTTTCGGTGAAATCTCCATTCCGCTGGTTCAAGACCGGCCATTCTTCAAAGATTTGACGGTCAATGGCGGCATCCGCTATTCGGCATATACGGTTAACGCCGCCAACACGCCGAAATACAACCCCACAACATGGAGCTTTCGTGGCACCTGGGACGTGTTCAGCAAGTTGCGCGTGCGCGGCTCATATTCCCGCTCGGCCCGCGCGGCGAATATCGGCGAACTGTTCTCGCCCCAAACCACCGGTTTGACGAACCTGAGCGCGACGGCTGATCTTTGCGCCAACCTGCTGGACAATGGCACGCGCATTCCGGGCCGGGCCACACCGACGGGTGCGCTGCGCGATGTCTGTATTCTGCAGGGCGCGCCGGCCGGGCTGATCGGTCAGATTCCGGTTCCGGTGGCGGGTCAGGCTAACTCGACAACGGGTGGCAACCCGAATTTGCAGCCCGAAATTTCGAACAGCTTCACGGCTGGCCTTGTGGTCACCAATCCTATCCCCGGCCTCACCCTGACCGTGGATTATTTCAATATCGCTCTGCGGGGCGCGATTACCTCGCCTACGCCAGGTGACGTTATTGCGGCGTGCTTTAATAATGTGTCAGTGGCTAACCCGTTCTGCGGACGCAATTTCATCGGTCGCGATACCGTTACCGGTGGATTGTCCGGCGACACAAATACGGTGCCAGGCCTGTTTGGCGCGTTGTCGAACCTGGGCCGAATAGCGACAGATGGTATTGATCTGCAGACTAATTACCGGCATGATCTGGGCTTTGGTAAGCTCAATCTGGATTTCCTTGGTACCTGGACTAATAAAAATACCTTCCAGGCTACCCCAACTTCGATAAATCGCAACTGCGTATCGTTTTACAGTGTAAACTGCGGGTCCATTCAACCTGCCTTCCAGTTTTCACAGCGTTCGACGTTCAGTGTTGACAAGATCGACCTTTCGCTGCTGTGGCGGTACCTCAGCCCTGTCGATTATGAACGGATTGAGGCTGCTGCAAATGGAGCATTGTTCAGGGGCCCTGTGCCGTCGCTGGGAGGGCGCAACCTGAACTTCAACCACATCGGTGCTTATCATTACTTCGACTTTTCGGCACGTTTTGCCACAACGGAAAAACTGACTTTCACACTTTCGGTTCAAAATCTGTTTGACCGTGCGCCGCCAATCGTTGGCAGCACGGCGGGCACCACCGCGTTCAACAGCGGTAATACCTATCCTTCGACGTACGACGCGCTGGGGCGCCGCTTCGCATTCACGGCGCGTCTGCGCTATTAAGTGCCGTTTCGTTGATTGACTTGGAGGGGTTATGCAATTTATTGCATGACCCCTCATTGCTTGGCCAGAGGCACAATCAACGATAAGGGACGGGCTGATGTTGCGTAAAATGTTCATGTTGGGCGTGTTGGCAGTGCCGTTGCCGGCCGTGGCACAGGCAACGCCGGGTACAAAGCCGGCGGCTGCCTCTGCCGAGCGCCAGAGAGAAAAGCTTATTTGCCGGTCGGATTCGGAAACGGGGTCGATCATTGCAAAGAAAAAGCGTTGTTATACGCGCGCCGAATGGGATCAGCATGCCCAGGGAGCCCGTGACGTGACCGATCGGCTGCTGGATGATAACCGAACGCGGCCGAGCGGCCAGTAAATTGCCCTGGTTCGTGTGACTGGTTCTGCCGCAAGTCAGATCGCAGCTCTCCTTCGCGAAGCGGAAACGGCACGGCGCCAGGGCGACCATGATCGCGAGACGCGGTTGCTGGAGGCGGTGCTTGTCATCGCACCTGACCACCCAGTTGCGCATAACTCGCTTGGCATGCGGGCGCTGAGCCGCAACGACGGCGCCCGCGCCGCTGCTCATTTCGAAAAATCCTGCGCCGCCGATCCCAACGAGCCGACGCTGTGGGCCAACCTCTCGAGCGCCGCCCGAATGATGGGTGACAGCGCGCAGGAGCGGGCTGCGCTGCTGCGAGCGCTCGCCTGCGATCAGCGCCACCTCATTGCAAATGTTCGGCTCGCGGAGCTTCATGAGCGCGAGGGCGAGGTCGCTGCCGCCGCCGACCGCTGGTCGGCCGTGAGCGCGCTCGTCGCGCCGCTGCCGAACAAGACGCCCGCGCTCGACGGCGTCCTCGCGCATGCGAACGCCTTTGTCGCGTCCTATCGGCAGCGCTTCGGCGATGCGATTGACGAAGGGATGCGCGCGCTGCGGGCGACGCTTCCGCCGCCGGAGCGGGCGCGGGCCGATGCGTGTATCGAGGCGATGCTCGGTCGCCGCAGGATTTTTCAGCATCAGCCGCACGGGCTTCACTTCCCGTTCCTCCCCGCCGACGAATTTTTCCGGCGCGATGCATTCCCGTGGCTTGCCTCGCTGGAAGCGCAAACACCGGCTATCCGGGCCGAGCTGACAAAGCTCGTCAACGCTGGCGCCGCGGCGCTCGAGCCATATGTTTCGATGGCGCCGGGCACGCCCGAAAACGAATGGACTCCGCTCGACGGCAAGCTCGATTGGGGGGCGTTCTTTCTGTGGAAATTCGGGAGACGCATGGATGCCAACTGCGCACTCTGTCCCCTGACGGCCGCCGCGGTCGAAATGCTGCCGCTCGCCGACATGCCAGCGCGTGCGCCGACGGTGTTTTTCTCGCTGCTCGCGCCCCGCACGAGGCTGCCCCCGCACACCGGCGTTACCAATGCCCGCGCGATCGTCCACCTGCCGCTGATTGTGCCAGCCGGCTGCGGCTTCCGCGTTGGGGGCGAAACACGCGCCTGGCGCGAGGGAGAGGCGTTCGTGTTCGATGACACGATTGAGCATGAGGCGTGGAACGACAGCGACGAGATGCGCGCTGTGCTCATTCTCGATGTGTGGAACCCGCACATCACCCAAAGCGAACGTGCAACGCTCCGGGAGTTCTTCGCAGTCGCGGACAGCAGCGGCTTTGATCCAGGAGCGTCCGGCCGGATCGCCGACTAGCTCTTGCTGGAGTTTCGCGGCCGACACCCCGTCGCGATATTTTCGTTGAGCTTTGCAAGGGTCACCTGCGACCCCGTGGCGGCGGACGGGCCAGGATGTACCCCCCCCCGCTTGCCCGGGCAAGCGGCCTGGCGCGAGGTGCAGCAGCGGATCAATCGGCGTGCCACGGCAGCCGTTCGGCGGCGCGACCGGACGGGCCGGGCGCCAAAGCGCGGCACAGCGCCAGGCCACTGGCCGTTCCATAGCGCCTCTGGTGACCAACACCGCCGGGCGCTGGCCGATCCGTGGTCGGCTGACCACCGCCTCCAACGCGCCGCGACACGCCATTGTGCCCTGCGTTGCCATCAGCGCGCCCGCCGTCCCCAGCCGCTGTGCTGCGTCGTTGCGCCCGGCAACATGATTCCAGCGGGCCAGAAAGTGCCCTAATCTTGGGCTGTCAACGCTCCCCCGCCGCTGCGCATTTGCTTGCGCAGCCGGCCCGGCATCCAGCGGGCGGCGAAGGCGAGCCGCCTGGCGGTCTTGCCAATAATTATGTGGACGCGCTCCCCGTGCACGGCATCCCACACTGCCTGCGCGACGTGCTCCACGGGCGTCAGTTCCAGCCCGGCGGCGCGAACGGTTTCGCGCACATTCCGGTTTGACCCGGCAACGCTTGCATCGAGCAACGGCGTGTCAATGAAGCTCGGCATGATCGAGCGCACCTTCACGCCGGCCGCGGCCCATTCGCCGTCGAGCGATTCGGTAAGGCCGCGCACGGCAAATTTGGTGGCGGCATAAATGCCGATATTCGGGCCCCCATAAATGCCGGCGGCTGACGCGGTGTTGACCAGGCAGGCGCCGGTAGCGCGTTCCAGATAGGCAAAGCCGATTTTGGCCCCGTTGACCACGCCCATCAGGTTGATGGCGACGACGCGGTCGATCTCATCAAAGCTGTTTTGCGCAAGCGGGCCGCCGGCCGCGATGCCGGCATTGTTGAAAAGCACGTCAAGGGCGCCGCCGGTGCTTTGGGTAAAGGTATCGAGCGCGGCCGTCCATCCGTTGCGGTCGCGCACGTCCATCTCGAAGATATCGGCCATGCCCGGCGGCAGCATCGCCCTGGTTGCGGCAAGCCCGGCCGCATTCACATCCGCCAGCCCCACGCGCCAGCCGCGCGAGCCGAATAATATCGCCGTTGCCTGGCCGATGCCCGAGCCGCCGCCGGTGATGAAGATGGATTTCGCCATGGGTCGCGGTGCCGATCACTGGTGTTTGACGTGAGCGCCGTCATCGCCCATCACCGGCTGCAATGCCACAAGAATCGCGCAAGACCGGCCCATCGGTTGCCTTTGAAGGCGTGACGAAGCGCTATGCGACATCGACCGCGATAGCCGTTGAGGCGGTGAGCGTAGCGATTGGTGCGGGCAGTTTTGTCGCGCTAGTCGGCAGCTCGGGCTCGGGTAAATCGACGCTGCTCAAAATGGTCAACCGGCTGGTGGAGCCGAGCGCAGGCCGGGTGCTGATCGGTGGCGCCGATGTGGAGGCGCAGGACGTGCACGCCTTGCGCCGGCGCATTGGCTATGTGTTCCAGAATATCGGCCTGTTCCCGCACCTCACGGTTGCCGAGAATATCGCGATTGGCCTGAAGATCGACGGACGGCGCGGCACCGGTGGCCGGGTGGCTGAATTGCTCGATCTGGTCGATCTCCCGCGTGATTTTGCCGGCCGCGCGCCCGACGAATTGTCGGGCGGCCAGCGCCAGCGGGTTGGCGTTGCGCGCGCGCTTGCAACGGAGCCGGGGCTTATGCTGATGGATGAGCCGTTCGGCGCGCTTGATCCGGTAACGCGCGATCAGCTTGGCGAGGCGATTCGGCGGCTGCACGACCGGCTTGGGCTGACGACGATCATGGTCACGCACGACATGGCCGAAGCGCTGCTGCTCGCTGACCGGGTGCTGGCCATGGATGCCGGCCGCGTGGTGGCTGATTGCTCGCCGGCTGATCTTGTGGCTGGCAGGGGCGGGGCGGCGGCATCGGCGCTGGTTGCCGTACCGCGCGAGCAGGCGCGGCGGTTGCGCGCGCTGGAAGATGGCCGGCCGGGCAGCGCGCATGGATAGCCCCTTCTTTGCCGCCATGGCGCGCGTGCCTGATCTGCTGGCGGCGCATGTGCTGCTCGCGGCAGCGTCGCTGGTGCTTGGCCTGGTTATCAGCGTGCCGCTTGCCATCTGGTCGGCGCGGCGGCCACTGGTGGCGCGCGCGGCACTTGGGTTTGCAAGTCTGGTGCAGACCATCCCCAGCCTTGCGCTGCTGGCATTATTCTACCCGCTGCTGCTCAGCCTGTCGGCGCTGGTCGGCGGACGCATCCCGGCGCTTGGCTTTTTGCCATCGCTGCTCGCCCTCACCCTTTATGCCTTGCTACCGATTCTGCGCAACGGCGTGACGGGCCTCAACAGCCTTGATCCGGCCGTCATCGAAGCGGCTGATGGCGTGGGCATGACCGCGTGGCAAAAGCTGGTGCTGGTCGAGGCGCCGCTCGTGTCGCCGGTGTTGATGGCCGGCATCCGCACGGCCGCGGTATGGACGATTGGGGCCGCGACGCTTTCCACAACGGTTGGTCAGCCAAGCCTTGGCGACATGATCTTTGCCGGGCTCCAGACGCAGAACTGGGCGCTGGTGCTCGCGGGTTGCCTTACCGCCGCGGGCCTTGCACTGGCCGTCGACGCGCTGCTCGGCGTGGTGGAGCATGGCATCGCCAACCGCAAGCGGGTGCGGGCGTTGCTTGCGCTGGGTGTGCTCGCCATCGGCATATTGCTGGCGCTCACCCCCATGCTGCCCACCGGCAAAAAATCGGTGGTGGTCGGCGCCAAGGGCTTTTCCGAGCAGTATATTCTCGCCCGCATCATCGGCCACCGGCTGGAGGCGGCGGGATATCGGGTGAGCTACCGCGAGGGGCTTGGTTCGGCGGTGGTTTTCGGCGCGCTCGCAGGCGGCGATATCGACGTCTATGTTGATTATTCGGGCACGATCTTCACCAATGAAATGAAGCGCACAGACGTGCCGACGCGGGCGCAGATTGTCGCGCAGGTTGGCGATTGGGCGGCCAGACGCCATCATATCCGCCAGCTCGGGGCGCTCGGCTTTGAAAATGCCTATGCCTTTGCGATGAACGGCGCCGAGGCCAGGCGGCGCGGCATCGCCTCGCTCGACGACCTCGTGGTGCAGGCGCCCGATCTTGATTTCGGCTCAGACCTTGAATTTCTGGAGCGGCCGGAATGGGCCGCCGTCAGGCGTGCCTATCCGCTGCGGTTCAAGAGCGCGCAGGCCTATAGCCCGACCTTCATGTACCGCGCGATTGAGAGCGGGCGGGCCGATGTCATTTCCGCTTTTTCGTCCGACGGGCGGGTTGCGGCGCAAAAGCTCGCTGTGCTTGCCGACCCAAAGGGTGCCATTCCCGGCTATGACGCGGTGCTGCTCGTCGGGCCCCCCCATGCGCGCGATGCGCGTTTCACGGCCGCGCTGGCGCCGCTCGTGGGCCATATTCCCGTCGCGCTGATGCGGGAGGCCAATTATATGGTCGATCGCGACACGGACAAGGCATCGCCCGAAGAAGCTGCACGGTGGCTTGAGGCGCGGATGGGCAAATGAGGCGCGCGCGGACCGCGGTGCAGCCGCAGGCGCACATTGGCGACGGACCTAATTGTCCGCATTGTCAAATTTCCTGACCTCGACAGCTCCTTCATCGAAATCGTCAAGCAGGCGCGCATTGACACCCATTTTGCCGAAATCTTGCCCGAGCGACTGCCAGTGCGTGCCGCAGCCACAGATGGCGCAGTGATGAATGCCAATCATCCTGTCGCCCCAGATATAGGCCGTTGTTTCGCCTGAAATGCTTACCTGGTCCGGCGGGTAATAGGCGACGCGCCACGCGGTTCGGCGGCAGAGGGAGCAGTTACAGTCTGCAACCCATGCAGGCTTGCTGGGCAGTTCTATCCGCACATTGCCGCAGTGGCAGCTTCCCCGAACGCTCATGACGGTGTTGATATTGGGCTTTGCCAAGGCGCGCAATTGGCCGCGATGGCAGCCCGCCGATGTGCCTTCACCCAGTGCTCAGCGCGCGCACCCCATCGAACGCCGCCACAATTGCCGCCGCCCGCGCACCGACATCGGCGGCAGTGCGGCCGGGCGCGTAGAGGTCGCTGCCAAGGCCAAAGCCGTCGGCGCCTGCTGCCACCCATTCGGCGATGTTGGCAGGGCCAACCCCGCCGACGGCCAAGACCGGCACAGTTTTGGGCAGCACGGCCTTCAGCGCCTTCAGATGAGCCGGGCCATAGCTGCTCGCCGGGAATAATTTCAGCCCGGCTGCACCCGCTGCGATTGCCTCAAAAGCCTCGGTTGCGGTCGCAAAACCGGGGAGCGTCGTCATGCCAAGCGCGGCGCTGCGCACGATGACGGCCGGGTTGGTGTTGGGGGTGACGATCAGCCGCCCGCCCACTGCGTGCACCGCCTCCACATCGGCCACGCTCAGCACGGTGCCCGCCCCGCACAGGGCGCGGCCAGCCAGCGCGGCGGCGAGCTTTGCGATGCTCTCCAGCGGATCGGGCGAGTTGAGCGGCACTTCGATTTGCGAAATGCCCGCCGCCAGAACCGCCTCGGCAATCGCAACAACGTCGTCAGGAGTCACCCCGCGCAAGATCGCAACGAGCGGGCGGGGCGGGGCGGCGGCGTGCGCCATCTCCTATTCCGCCGCGACCGGGGCCGCGGCGCCAAACACGCCCTTCATGCCGACATAGCTTGCGGTCTTGCCGAATATGACCCAGTTCACCGTCAGCCCGAAGCCCACCGTCGTGATGAGCGTGACCAGCATCAGGTGGATGTAATGCAGCCCGAACGGCGCATAGACAAAGGTGAAAAACGCATAGAGCAGCACGCCGAAAATGACCCCCGAAATCGCGGCCATCGCGTCCACATTGGTGAAGAGCAGACCGACGATGAACGCGCTCAATATGGGCATGGAGAGCAGACCGTTCAGTTGCTGCAACAGGTTGATGATGCTGATCGCGCTGGAATAAACCGGAATCATCGCAATAGCGACGACAATGAACAGGAGCGACGCAATCGCGTTCACCCGGCGCACATCGGCGGTCTTGCTCACATATTTCTGGTGGATATCGCACACATATAGCGCGCAGGCCGAGTTCAGCACCGCGACGAAATGGGTGGCGACGCTCGTCACCAGGATTGCGGCAAACAACCCTGACATCCAGGGCGGCAGCAACCGCCCGACCAGCGTGCCGAACGAGGCATCACCGATATTGCCATAGAGTTTATACGCGACCACGCCCGGCAGCACGACAATCGCCGGCACGATGAGGATGCGGATGGCGGCGGCCGCCAGCACCCCCTTTTGCGCCTCGCGCACCGTGGGGCTGGCCATTGCCCGCTGGGTGATCGCCTGATTGGTTGACCAGTAGAAAATCTGGATGAAGATCATACCGGTGAAAAGCGTTGGCCAGGGGATGGGGCTTTGGGCATTGCCAATGAGGGTGACGCGCTCGGGCGGAACGCCGCTCAGGTCGAAATTGACAGCGCCAAGCGACAAGAGCACCAGCGCCGAGCAGATGATGAGCAGGCCAATGCCGGCAAATGTCTCTGAAATGGCAACCGCGCGCAGGCCACCGAGCAGGCCATAACAGCCGCCCATTATGGCAATCGCCGTGCCCAGCACCATCAGCGGCACGTGCACGCCAAACACCGTCTGCAGGAACAGCGACCCGGTGTAGAGCGCCGACGGCATGGAGAGAAACACATAGCCGGCCATGAACAAGGTGGAGATCATCGTGCGGATGCGATCGTCCTTGTAGCGCTGCTCCAGCAGTTCGGTCGTGGTGGTGCAGTTGGTACGGTAATAAATCGGCACGAACACAAAGGCGAGGATGAGCAGGCCGACAAACCCCGCCAGTTCCCACCAGGCCAGGATCAGCGTCTGCCCGCCATTATTGCCGACAAGCTGCTCGGTACCTAGATTGGTGATGGTGATCGAGCCCGCCACATAGGCCCAGGTAAGCCCGCCGCTGGCCAGAAAAACCTCGCGCGTGGCGTCTTTGCTGGTCGCGTGCGGGGCACGGCATTTCCACCAGGTCAGGCCGCCGATCAGCGCGATCATCGCCGCAAAGATAAGTAATTGCACTGCGCCGCCAATCGCCATTGTCACCCCATCCTTTGTCGGCTGGTCGCCCAGCGCGCTGGTGTTGTCATGCCGTCCGCCAGACCGATACGCCATAAGGCGGGATCATCGCGCCGCCGATCACAAAAGCGGCATCGTCTGGTGCCGGCGCCGGCGCCGCATCGGCGGCATAGTTGAATGCGAACTTGAAGCCGCCGCGCCGTGCGGTGCGCAGGGTTCGCGGCAGGTCGGTCGTGGCGAGCCCCCGCTCTGCAGCAAGCGCGCCAAACAGATGGTCGAGATAGGCGTCATCGGTTACGCAGCCAATATAGATGGCGCGTCCGGCGCGAACGACGGCCGGTTCGCCCTCGGCATAATGCGCGATCACCTCGCCCCCGGCGAGCACGTCGATCGCCTCCCGCCAGGCGCTGCATTCAAACGGCCGGTTGCCAGCGATGAGCGGCTCCGAACAGTCCGGGCGGAGGGTTTCAACCGCGCGTACCCTGAGCGGCAAAAGCGGGCGAAGCGCGCCCGGTGCCAGGCCGTCCGGCAGGCTGAATTCACGGGTCTTGGCGCCTGAGCGCGGACCGAACACCAGCGTGGCGGTGCTTGCCTCCAGCGCGCCGATGGCGGCTGCATCGGGCATGGCGAGCATTGGCGCGACGACGAGCTTGTACCCGGCAAGATCGGTACCCGGCGGCACGCAGTCAACATCCAGACCAAGGCCGCGGAGCGCCGAATAGAAGCGCAGCACCTGCCGGTCATAATCATAGCCGGCGCCGTGGCGCTGGATGTCGCTTGCATAGCGCGCTTCAACATCAATGATGAGCGCAACATCTGCCCGCGCGCGCGGCGCATCGAGTGGGCCCAGTGCGGCAAGATCGCTGCTCAGCAGCGCTATTTCGCCCCAGGCCTCGGCGGGTTCCGAATCGGGGCGGATTAGCCCGGCGTGCATTTGTTCCTGCGCAAACGGCACCTGCCGCCAGCGGAAATAGCTGACACAGGCGGCCCCATGGGCAAAGGCCTGGAGTGTCCACAGGCGGACCATGCCGGGCGCCGGAATGGGGTTGTGCGGTGCCCAGTTAACTGGGCCGGGTTGTTGCTCCATCAGCCAGAAGGGCGCAGCGCTCAGGCCGCGCGTCTGGTCCAGCATCAGGCCAGTAAGGTCGGGCAGGCCGGTGCGCATGAACGGGCGGAGCTGATCGGCCGGGGCCTGTGCGAGCACCTGATCGGTAAAGCCGAGCGGATAATTGTCGAAGCTTGCGAAATCGAGACTTTTGGCCAGCGCGTGCGCGTCAATGCCGGTTTGCGCGATGGGGATGAAGTTGTGGGTGATCCACTGGTTTTTGGCATGAGCGCGGATGGCGTCGACCATCGCCTGATGCCAGGCGATCACCTGATCCGATGAAAAGCGCCGCCACGCCAGCCGGTGCGCGGGGCTGGTCTCCGTCACCGTAAGGATGGGCAGTTCGATCTCGTCGAAATCGCGATATTCCATTGACCAGAATACGTTGCCCCACGCGGCATTCAGCGTCTCGATGGTGGTATAGCGCGCCGCGCACCAGCGGCGAAACGCGTCGCGGGCCGCGTCCGATCCGCTGGGTGCGGTGTCGTGACAGCAAAGTTCATTGTCGGTTTGCCACCCGGCCACATGCCGGTTGGTGCCATAGCGCCGGGCAAGCGCTGTGGTTATGCGCACTGCTTCCAGCCGATAGGCTTCGCTGGAAAAGTCATAATGCCGCCTTGAGCCAAAGCCGCGGACCCGGCCCGTGCGCGGGTCGACTGGCAGCATGGCGGGGTCGCGGTCGACGAGCCATTTGGGCGGCGTCGCGGTTGGCGTGCCGATCACGACCCTGAGGCCGGCCTCGCCCAGAATGTCAATCGCGCGGTCGAACCAGGCAAAGTCATAATTGCCCGGCACCGGTTCCAGCCGCGACCAGGCGAATTCCCCGATGCGCACCGTCGACAATCCAAGCGCGCGCATCCGCTGGGCGTCTTCTGCCCATATCGCCTCCGGCCAATGTTCTGGATAATAGCAAACGCCGAGCATTGTCTCTCCTGTGATCGACGCCTTGGGCCGGGCTGATATATACGCAGGCGCGCAGTGTCTGACCGGCGAACGTTGTGACGGCGCCGGGGCGGGACGGCAATGATAATATTTGTTTTTGAATCGGCCGCATGCCGAAAATGCCGCAAGGAACACGCCAGTGAGCGCAGATATCGTACCCGACAGCGAGCATCACGGGCTTTTGCGGCTGCTGCCGGCACCACTCAGGCCGTTTGCGGCGCTTGCCCGGTTTGACCGGCCAATCGGCTGGTGGCTGTTGTTCTGGCCCGGCGCCTGGGCCGTTGCGCTTGGCGGCGGTTCTGTGCCCGACTGGCCCATAATCGCCTGGCTGCTGCTCGGCGCCATCGCGATGCGCGGTGCAGGCTGCGTCTATAACGACATCATCGACCGCGATCTTGACGCGCAAGTGGGGCGCACCCGCGCCCGCCCGCTGGCCAGTGGCGTGGTCAGCGTTCGCGCGGCATGGGGCTGGCTTGCGTTGCTGTGCCTCATCGGGCTGGCGGTTCTGGTGCAGCTTCGGCCGTTTTCGGCGGCGGTTGCGCTGTGCAGTCTTGCGCCGGTTGCCGCCTATCCGTTCATGAAACGGATAACGTGGTGGCCGCAGGCATGGCTCGGCATCGTGTTTTCATGGGCAGCTTTGGTCGGTTGGGCGGAGGAGCGCGGTGCGCTGACGCTGGCGGGTGGCCTGCTCTATCTGGGCAGCATCGCCTGGGTGGTGGGGTATGACACCATTTATTCGTTGCAGGACCGCGATGATGATGCGCTGGTCGGCATCCGGTCGTCGGCGCGGGCGCTTGGCCCGCATGTGAAGGCCGGGGTGATGTGCTTCTATGCGCTGGCAATTGCGCTATGGGCCGCGGCCTTCTGGGTGATTCGCCCTGACGTGCTGGCGCTGGCGGCGTTGCTGCCGGTCGCGGCACATCTGGCATGGCAGGCGCTAACGCTGGTGCCCGACGATGGCGCAGGCGCGCTGGCGCGCTTCCGGTCCAATCGCGCAGCGGGCGCCTTGATGGCTGCCGGGTGCCTGGTCGTAGGGGTGACCGCACCGATATAGAAAAGGTTCAAATCCCTCCGCATGTCGCTTAAGGCGGGCAGATGGACAGCATCGACATCGCCTGTGCAAGGGCAGAAGATTGTGTCGCGCGCGCGCGGCTGGCTGGCGCGGCGGCGGCGGATGCGCTGGTCGCCGGCAGCATGTCGGTTGAGGTTTCGGTGCGGCTGGGCGCGCTTGAAGATGTCGGCCGGTCAGAGGGAACGCAGTTGGGCCTGCGGGTTTTTGTCGGCAAGCGCAGCGCGAGCGTCTCAACGTCCGACATGAGTTCGGCAGCGCTTGATGCGCTGGTTGAGCGCGCCATCGCCATGGCTCGCGAAGCACCCGAGGACGAGTGGGCCGGCCTTGCGCCGGCTGACCGGCTGTTAAAGGGCAGCGCGCCGCAGCTCGATCTGTTCGACCCCGCCGAACCCTCACCTGAGGCGCTCCGCGCGCGCGCGCTTGAGGCCGAAGACGCGGCCCGCGCGGTCGATGGCGTGAGCAACAGTGAAGGCGCGGGCGCCAGTTTTTCGCACAGCGTGGTGGCGCTGGCGACAAGCCACGGCTTTTCGGGCGCGTATCGCGCTTCGTCGCACGGGGTTTCGGCCAGCGTGCTGGCGGGCGCGGGCAGCGCGATGGTGCGCGACTATGCGTATCACTCCGCGCGCCACCTGGCCCGCGTTGAGGCGCCGGCGCTGGTCGGCACGCGGGCGGGCGCGCGCACCGTGGCGCGGCTCAACCCCGGCCAGCCAGCGAGCGGCAGCGTCCCGATCGTCTATGATCCGCGCGTGAGCAGCAGCCTGCTGGGGCATCTCATCGGGGCGATTGCCGGCCAGTCGATCACCCGCAAGTCCAGCTTTCTGCTGCACGCGCTTGGCACGCAGGTTTTTGCGCGCGGTGTCCATATCCGCGACGATCCGCATTTGCCGCAAGGTCTGCGCTCGCGCCCGTTCGATGGCGAGGGGTTGCCGGTCTCGCCGAGGGAGATTGTGCGCGACGGGGTGCTGGAGACGTGGCTGCTTGACAGCACCTCGGCCCGGCAGTTGCGGCTGGAGCCAACCGGCCATGCCGCGCGCGGGGTGAGCGGCGCGCCGGGCATATCGTCGAGCAACCTGTTCCTCGCGCCGGGCCATCTGCCGCCTGCGACCCTCATTGCCGACATCGACCACGGCATTTACGTGACCGAGCTGATCGGCATGGGCGTGAACGGGGTTACGGGTGATTATAGCCGGGGTGCAGCGGGGTTCCTCATCGAAGGTGGGGCGATAACCACCCCGGTTGCCGAATTCACCATTGCGGGCAACCTGATTGACATGTTCGCTGCGCTCACACCGGCGAGCGATCTTGAATTCCGCTATGGCATCAATGCGCCGACGCTGCGTATCGACGGGATGACGGTGGCCAGTGGCTGAGGATATGCTCGCGGCCGTATCGGCCATCACCGCCGAGGCCGGAGCGCTGGCGCTGTCGCGCTGGCAGGATGATTTCGGGCGCTGGGAAAAGTCGCCGGGCCAGCTCGTCAGCGATGTTGATCTTGAAGTCGATGCGCTGCTCCGCGACCGGCTGATGGCGCTTGATCCGGCGGCGGGCTGGCTGTCGGAGGAAACCGCCGACAACCCCGATCGGCTGGCCTGCGCGCGGCTGTGGGTGGTCGACCCGATTGATGGCACGCGCGATTATCTCCGCCGGCGGCCGGGTTGGGCGGTGTCGGTTGCGCTTGTCGAGCATGGTGTGCCGGTGCTCGGTGTGCTCGATGTGCCGGCGCGCGGGGAGCATTGGCGGGCAGCGGCTGGAACCGGCGCCTTTCGCGGCGATGCGCGCATCCGGGTTGGCGGGCGCACCGATTTTGCCGGGTCACGCGTGCCGGCTGATAATCTGCCCAAGGCCGACAATATGCTGCTGATGGTCGCCAAGCCGAACTCGATTGCGCTGCGCATCGCGATGGTTGCCGCCGACGAGGCCGATCTCGTGGCGACGCTGCGCTGGGGGCATGAGTGGGATATTGCCGCCGCCGTGCTGATTGCGGCCGAGGCGGGGGCGACCGTCAGCGATGCGTTTGGCCAGCCGCTTGCCTTTAACACACCAAGCGCCCAGGCATTTGGTGTGCTGGCGTCGGTACCCGGCATTCATGCCGCCGCGGTCGACAAGCTGGCCGATCGCGCCAAGGCGCTGGTTGGCGTGGAACAACGCTAACCCCTTGCTCCGGGGCCGTTGCGCAGGCTAGTCTGGCCGATAGCGGCGGCGTAATGCGCAACCGGCCCGCAACGAAAATCTGAGGACCGTGACCGAACCGACCATCACCTGGGAAGACGTGCTGGAAGTGGGCGCCGGTGGCCCCGGCTGCGGCCGCTTGCTCATCAACGGGCGCCAGCCCAAGGGCGGTTATCGCTATTTGCCGCCCGCCATTTATCATGACGGGCATGTCTATGCCTCAACCTTCGTGCCCGGTGGTTTCATCGTGTGCGCGGTAGACCCCGAGCGGCTGACCCGGCAGGAAATGACCGGTCGGCTGCCCTATGTTCGGCTGCATATGATCGACGACACGTGCCTGGTATATTTTGACCGGCATGATGCCGACACTACCCGCCGCTTGCGGTTGCAGCGCAAGCAGGGCGTGATTGACAGGATGTTCGGGAGCCGCAAGCAGGATTGACTTGCCTGCCGGTTCAGCCTTCGGCCACGATCTGGCGGAGCGCCTTTTCGAATATCGCCGGCGGCTGACCACCGGAGATCAGATATTTTCCGTTGATGATGATGGCCGGCACGCCGGTAATGCCACGCTCATGGGCCAGGCGCTCGGCCGCGCGCACTTCTCCGGCATATCGGCCGGAGGCAAGCACTGCGCGCGCCTCCCCGGCATCAAGCCCCACCGCCGCTGCGGCGCCTGCGAGGACGTCATGGTCTGCCGGGTTGCCCTGTTCGGTGAAATAGACCGCGAACAGCCGGTGTTTGAGCGCGGCCTGCTTGCCCTGCTCCTCTGCCCAGTGGAGCAGGCGGTGCGCGTCGAAGCTGTTGTAGATGCGGCTGTCTGCGCTGCCCGCCATCGTAAAGCCAAGCTCGGCGGCGC
This sequence comes from Sphingomonas sp., assembly GCA_021732445.1. Classification (GTDB taxonomy): domain Bacteria; phylum Pseudomonadota; class Alphaproteobacteria; order Sphingomonadales; family Sphingomonadaceae; genus Sphingomonas. The sequence goes on from JAKFUZ010000001.1 coordinate 139,944, forward strand.
GGGCCTTGATGGTTGCCCGGTTACGCGCCGATTGCTCGGGCGTGGCGCCATATTTTTCAGCGACATGCTCGCTGATATTCTGGCCTTCGGGCGGCATGTTCGGGTTCAGCTCAAATGGTGCAAAGCGGATGTCCGCCGTCACCTCGTCGCCGATGGCGGCAAGCGCCTGTTCCAGCCCGGCCAGCCCGATGATGCACCATGGACACACAATGTCGGACACGAACTCGATCTTCAGGGGCGTGGACATGCCGGTGCCTTTCGTTCAGCGCGTCAGCCTTCGACGATGATCTTCATCAGCATTCCCTGGCTGAGCACGGAACTGTTTGTGAGGCCGTTGAGCGTCAGGAAGCGCTCACGCTGGAAACTGGGATAGGCCATTTTTGCCGCAAGACTGTCTATCGTGTCATTGCGCCCCACCGTCACGATGCGGACGCGCTTGCCTTTTACGGCCGCTGCCTCGCTGGCCGACAATGTCGTCATGCTGCTCACGAGCGCGCCAAATGGGCCCATGCCCGATCCCTGTGGTGTGATGAGGGTGAACAAATAGGTGGCGTTGGGAAAGCGGTAAGCAACCACGGTTGCGTCGACCGCGCGGCCGCTAGCCGCCGCCGCAGTGGTTGCAAAACTATAGTCGATGCCGTTGGTGCGGCCCGATTGCACGGCCACGCCGGCGCCATTTGCGCCAAGCGTGGTAAATCGCTGAGCGATGGCCGCGCCAAGGTCTGCCGTGGCCGTGCCCAGCGAGAATTGCGCCTGCCCTCCCGAACCCTGAATGGTGACAGCGTCGGTGCCATTGGCAATCTGGTACCCGGCAGGCGCGGTAAACGCGATGCGCAACGCTGGGTGGCGGAAAGTTTGGCCCGAGACCACGCCTTGCGCCGGGTCATCATCATAGACCATGCCGTCGAGCATTTTCAGGAACACACTGTCCTGCGCCGGGCGATCTTCCGGCCGGCCGGTCGCTCGCGCCAGCTCGCGCGCCTTGGCGATGCGCGCCGCGCCATTGGGGTGGGTGGACGCGAACGACGGCACGCTGCTCGTCCGGCCCGCAATCTGGCCTTGCAGCGTGGTTTCGTTGTTAAGCTGCGTCAGCATCCGCGACATCGCATAAGGCGAATAGCCAGCGGCATAGGAATAGCGCACGCCCAGCCCGTCGGCCTGATATTCCTGGCCACGGCTGAACCCCAATGTGTAAAGCTGCGCGCCGGTGCCCGCAATCTGCGTGAGCAGGCTGCTGCCGGTCGCGGCGCCAATGCCAGCGGCCAGGATGGATCCGATGGTTGCCCGCGTGTTGCGCTTCGACGCGTGGTTGGCCGCGACATGGCCGACTTCATGGCCCAGCACTGAGGCAAGCTCGGCCTCGGAATTCATGAGCGCGAGCAGCTGGCGCGTCACATAGACATAGCCGCCGGGGATGGCGAAGGCGTTTTCAATCGGCGAGTTGAGAAGCGTGATGGTGAAGTCATCCGCTGCATTCGACAGGCCGGACTGAAGCGCGACACGCTTGCCCACCCGGTCGACAAACGCCACCTGCGGCCCGGCATATTTGCCGCCATATTGCGCCAGCAGCTCAGGGTTTGCCTGCGCCCCTTGCGCCTTGTCGCTGGCCGAAATCGAGCGTGTGGCCTGTGCCGACAATGGCGCCACGGGGGCCGCCAGCAGCAGTGCAGCGATAACGGTTCTGCGCATCGTCTTCCCTTTGCCTTGGATCGCGTTGGCCAAGCCTAGCGCGATCAAGGCGGGCTATCCACCCCGTCGCCGCGATATTTGATTTCAAGATACCGCCCATGCGTCGCCAGTTGATCTAGATCACCCTGCGCAAGTTGCGCGGTCATTTCGCCGATTTGCCCTTCGATGACACGCAGGCCCTCGACAAGCTGTGCATCGGGCGTGGCGCCATTGCGCTCAACCCCGCGCAATTCCCTGGGCACGCGGGCATAGCCATTGATGAATTCCGGCAATTGCTCGCCCACCAGCTTGCGCACTTCGGCGGCGGCGGGATCGTCATTGCCAAGTGCTGCAAGCTGCGGCGCAAGCGTGTCAAGCCGCACGCCGATCTGGTCGACAAGGGTTATTGCCGGCGCAGGCAGTGCCGCGCGCTGCGATTGCAGCCAGCGCGCGGTTTGCGATGGCAGCGCCTGAATTGGTGCCTCGCGCAGTTTTTCAGCGCGCGGCGGCGGCGGGCCGGGCGCAAGCGCGATCAGCAACGTGGTCGCGACCAGCAACGCCATCACGGCGAGCGCGCCGAACATGCCGATGGGCACGATGAGGCCAAGGATGATGGCCGCCGCCAGAATGGCGCCATCGGCCAGCGCAATGCGGGTCAGCCGCCTGGCCACCTCGTTGACCCGCTGTTTGCGCACCGCCCCGTCGCGGTAGCTGGCCGAGGTGCGGTCGAGCACTTCGCGCGCCATCGCCACTTGCCGGTCAACATCGGACATTGTCACACCGACTCCAGCTTGAACGCGTCAGGCCCCGACAATTTGTTGGCCGACGCGCCTTCGGCCCGCGCGATATAGCCCTTCGACTTTTCAACCTCGTTCGACAGCGAATTCACCGTCGTCTTCATCGAATCGAGCGCCTTGAGCTTGAAGCTGTCGATCGCGTCCATCGTGTCATAAATATTCTGGAACGCGCGCTGTAACGTTTCCAGCGGGATGGTCGAGGCAGCCGCTTGTTCATGGATGGTCGCGGTCTGGCTTTTCAGCAGCGCGCCTGTGGACTCGATGATATTGGTGGTCGTGGTGTTGAGCTGGGTGATCTGTTCGAGCACCAGCTTCTGGTTGGTCAGCGCCTGTGCGACCGTCACCGCGGTGCGCAGCGCCGACACGGTCGTGGTCGAGGCGCGATCAACCCCTTTCACCAGCTCGACATTGTTTTTCTTTACAAGGTCGAGCGCGAGATAGCCCTGCACCGTCACCGCCATTTGCGTCAGCAGGTCCTGTGTGCGCTGGCGGACGTAGAACAGCGCGGTTTCGCGCAGCGCCTTGGCTTTCGCAGGGTCGGTGTGGTCGAGCTCATTGGCGGTGTCTTCGAGCTTCTGGTCCATGGTCTTTGCGAGCACGATCATTTGTTCGAGCCGCCCCATCGCTGCCCACAGGTTCGCACGCTCGGTGTCGATGGCGGCATTGTCCATCAGCAGTTCGTCCTTGCCCGACGACAATGACTTCAAAATCGACGAGATGTGGCTTTGCGACGATTTATACCCATCAAAATAATTCCGCATCTTGTTGCCGAACGGAATGACGCCGAAAATTTTTCGCGGGGCAAGCAGATTGCCCTTTTTGCCGGGGTCGAGATCCTCGATCGTGCGGCGGAGCTGGGCGAGGTCGGCGCCGACGCCCGATTCCTGGTCCATCGCCTTTACGGGCCGGTCGAGGAAGCGGTTGGATTGCCCGGCTGCGTCGCGGATTTCCTTTTGCCCCATGGCGGCGATGGCATCCACGCGCTTGCCAAATTCGGGCGAATTCACGTCCTGCGCCACCAGATCGGTCACAAAGCTGTCAACCTTGGCCTGAAGCTGGGTGCGCTTTTCATCGTCCACCGGCACCAGCCCAACCGCCTTTTCGGGCGCCAGCACGGCCACTGGCTCGGGCGGGGTCAAAACCAGGCCGCTCGTTGCGGCCGCCGTCTCGCTTGTCGTCGCCATTCGAATCCCTCATCCGCTGCCAGTGCGCGCGCCCCTAGCAATGCCGCCGATCCGCCCGCCATTCAACTGTGCCAATCATGTAATACGCTCCGCGCGCTTGGCAAGGCGTGCTGCAATCACCGCCGAGAGCATCAACTGCATCTGGTGATACAGCAGCAGCGGCAGGATGGCAGCGCCCGCGAGCGCCGGTGGAAAGAGGATGCGGGCCATTGGCGCGCCGGTCGCCAGGCTCTTGTGGACGCTGGCGAACAACAGGGTCGCCCGGTCGGCGCGTTCAAGGCCCATCGCCGCGCCTATGCCCCAGGCGGCCGCGAACGCGCCGAGCAGCACGCCCGCCATCAGCGCCGCCAGCGCCAGCAGCGCGCCCGCGTCGATCCGGTGCCACAGCCCTTCGGTCTCGGCCTGCGAAAAGGCGACATACACCGCAAGGACGATCGTCATTTTGTCAATATTGCCCGCCAGCCAGGCATGGCGCTCCACGACTGGCCGCACGGCGCCTCGCAACATCTGCCCGAGCGCAAAAGGCAGGAGCAAAAGGGTCGCCACCTTGCCAATCCCCGCAGACGACACTCCGGCAACCGCTGAACCGGCGATCAGCGCAAACAGCACCGGCGTCGCCACCACCGCCAGCATATTGGACGCCGCCGACGCGATGACCGCGGCCGCCACATTGCCGCGTGCGATCGACGCATAGGCGATGGACGACTGGACCGTCGTCGGCAACACGCCCAGAAAAATCAGCCCGGCGAGCAATTCCGGCGCGACGCGGCCGGCAAGGCCGTGGGCTGTCGCCCACATCGCCAGCGGAAACACCGCATAGCCAAACAGCATTATCGCGCTCAGCAGCCGCCACTTTTTCGCGCCATCGAGCACCGCCTGCCGGCTGAGCCGTGCGCCGTGGAGGAAGAATAGCAGCACGATGGCGGCATTCGAGGCCCAGCTGATCGCTGATAGCGGCCAGCCGGTGGCGGGCACCAGCGTCGCCAGCATGACGGTTGCGGCCAGCAGCATGATGAACGGGTCAGGCAGCAGGCGGCGGAGAAGCGTCATGGCTGATGGCCCTAGCCGGGTGCGGCGCACGCGCAAGCCCCGACACCCTTTCCGCGCCGCAACATTTGCGCTATGGCGCGCCCGATTACCCTTTCCGCACAAACATCAGGACCGTTTATGAGCCTCCGCAACGTGGCGATCATCGCCCACGTCGATCACGGCAAGACCACGCTTGTCGATCAGCTTTTCCGCCAGTCCGGCACTTTTCGCGACAATCAGCGCGTGGAAGAGCGGGCGATGGATTCGAACGACCTCGAAAAAGAGCGTGGCATCACCATTCTTGCCAAGTGCACGTCGATCGAGTGGGACGATCATCAGGGCCACAAGACCCGCATCAACATCGTCGACACGCCGGGCCATGCCGATTTTGGTGGCGAGGTGGAACGCATCCTGTCGATGGTCGACGGCGTGATCCTGCTGGTCGACGCCGCCGAAGGCGCGATGCCGCAAACCAAGTTCGTGACCGGAAAAGCGCTGGCGCTTGGCCTGCGCCCCATCGTTGTCGTCAACAAGATCGACCGCAGCGATGCGCGCGCGCAGGAAGTGCTCGACGAAGTGTTCGACCTGTTCGTGAGCCTTGAGGCGAATGACGAGCAGCTTGATTTTCCGGTGCTGTTCGCGTCCGGCCGCAACGGCTATGCCGGCGACACGCCCGACGTGCGCGAAGGCACGCTTGATCCGTTGTTCAACAAGATCGTTGAGCATGTGCGGCCGCCTTCGGCTGATCCCGATGGCCCCTTCAAGTTCCTCGTCACCCTGCTTGATCGGGACAATTTCCTCGGGCGCATCCTTACCGGCCTGGTGTTTTCGGGGTCGGTAAAGACCAACATGCCCATCCACGCGCTCGATCCTGAAGGCAAGGTGGTGGAAACCGGGCGTGCGTCAAAGATCATGGCGTTTCGCGGGCTTGAGCGGCTGCCGGTCGAGGAGGCAAATGCAGGCGACATTATCTCCATCGCCGGGCTGACGACGGCAACGGTTGCCAACACCATCTGCGACCCGAGCGTTACGGAGCCGCTCCACGCGCAGCCGATTGACCCGCCAACGCTGTCGATGCGCTTTGCCGTGAACGATTCGCCAATGGCAGGGCGCGAGGGCACCAAAGTGACGAGCCGGATGATCCGCGACCGCCTGTTCCGCGAAGCCGAGTCAAACGTTGCCATCAAGGTGACCGAAAGCGACGACCGCGACAGTTACGAAGTCGCCGGGCGCGGCGAATTGCAGCTCGGCGTGCTGATCGAAACCATGCGCCGCGAGGGCTTTGAGCTGGGCATCAGCCGCCCGCGCGTGCTGTTCAAGGACGATGAGCAGGGCAACAAGACCGAGCCATATGAAACCGTCATCATCGACGTGGACGAGGAATATTCCGGCACCGTCGTTGAGAAAATGAACATCCGCAAGGCTGAGATGACCGACATGCGGCCCTCAGGCGGCGGCAAGACGCGCATCACCTTTTCGGCGCCGTCGCGCGGGATGATCGGCTATCATGGCGAGTTTTTGTCGGACACCCGCGGCACCGGCATCATGAACCGCCTGTTCGAGAAATATGGCCCCCACAAGGGCAAGATCGAGGGCCGCAAGAATGGCGTGCTGATCTCCAATGGCTCGGGCGAGGCCAATGCCTATGCGCTTGGCCCGCTTGAGGAGCGCGGCATCATGATGGTCGCGCCCGGCGAAGCGCTGTACGAAGGCATGATCATCGGGGAAAATGCCAAGACCGATGACCTTGAGGTCAACCCCATGAAGGCCAAGCAGCTCACCAATTTTCGCGCGAGCGGTGGCAAGGATGACGCCATCCGCCTGACCCCGCCCTGGCGGATGACGCTGGAACAGGCGATTGCCTATATCGACGATGACGAGCTGGTCGAGGTGACGCCAAAGTCCATCCGCCTGCGCAAACGCCACCTCGATCCGCACGAGCGCAAAAAGGCAAGCCGGGCCAAGGTCGCGGCCTGAGCGCGGGCGGTACTGCGCAATCGGATGCTGTGTGGCGTTGGTTCTGGTATCTCGATGGACTTTCGGCTGCTATTTTCCCGTATTCGCCCCGTGGATGATGGCGTTCTCTTTCCCCTGGCCCCGATACCAAAGTTTCAAGGCATTTGAAAATTCAGGATTGTAAATGCTGCCGGGATCGGTCGCTTGATAGGTTTTGAAATATGACAGATGTGGCAGGATCCCCTTGCTGCCGGAACCCAGCTGGGCAATGGCCGATCTGGCTTTTCCCGGGTCGGCGCGGTCAGTGCGCGAACCATCAGCGTTGCTGACATTCACTAGCGTTGCAATTGGGTCGTTCGCATCGGAAATCGTTTTGTAGGTGACGGCGTTCAGTTCCTTCACGTTGCGAATGGTCGGCCCGTTTGGTCCATTTTGATAGGCCTGCGATAGATGCCGGTCGGCGGCGCCCGGGCCGATTCCGAGAAATTCCACCCGTCCCAGCAAATTTTTCCGTTCCTGGGCGCTCACCCCTTGGCGGGTCAGAATGTCGTTGACCTTGCGCAGCGCCTCGGTGCCGATGGCGGCACCCTGACTATAGCCGATTACCCTGACTTTGCCTGTGCCGTTCTGAAGCTGGTCAAGAATTGCATTTGCCGCGGTTGCCGCCGCCTCGCTATTTCCGGTCAGCAACTGTTGAACGCGTTGATCGCCCACATTGGGGGCGTCGCCCAAATTGTTAAATAGGCGCTGGGTGGTATCGCCCAGAACCTGCGCTCCACCGGTTATCAGCTTGCCTTTTGACGAGACGTTCACGATGTGGTTGATCGGGACTTGCAGCTCCTGGGAAAGTTCGAGTGCCTGCGCCGACGACCGATAGATGTCGGTATTGACGCCATTGATGAAAATCACCGGTGTGGCATTCGGCTTGGCGTTGGTCGCTATCGCCTGATACGCTTTTCCGTTTTCGCCCAGGCTCGATTGCAGCCGGGCGTTGTCGATGTGGAATTCCCGGCTGGTGCGGTCGTGCGCGTTTTCGCCGCGCAGCCGCAGGATGTTCGCCTGGTTTACGATAGGCAACTGCCCAGCGCGGGGCTGCTCGAGCCTTCTTATCTCGGCTTCACGTTCAGTAATCGCCGTGTTCAGCGCCTCGATTGTCCGTCGAGAATTTTCGGGGCTGATTCTGTCGACGTGCAGCGGGTTGGGATCATTCAGGTTAGGCGGCTTGCCAACGCCGACGATACCAGGGGGCGTCAGGCTTCGGTAGGTGCCGGCCGGGAACAGGGCGTTGTTGTGTCGGACGCGATTGGAGCTGTTGGCGAGATCCTTGCTATACTTCGCGCTCGCCGCGTCGCCCTGAAGGCCAGCATTAAGCCTCGATTCCTTCAAAAGCTGATTAATCACCCCGTCGCGCCGCGCAGACGCGATATCAGGGCCGGTCGGCGCTCTCAGGCGGCTTGTCGGCGATCCGCCGCCAACGCCTGCCGAGCTGACCGAGGACCGCACGGTCAAGTACACGCGGCTTGTCTGCGACCCGCCGCCAACGCCCGCCGCAAGCCTTACTGTGTTGTCGTTAGCGTTGGTCAGGCCGAAAGTCTCGGCATTCTTTCGCAGCGCATCCCCCTCCCGCAGCGCATTCCCCTGTTCAACCGGGGTGGTAGCCGGATCGTTGGCGATCGCATCCAGCCTCGCCAAATCCGATTCCAATATTGTGTCGGTGGCCGCAGAACCCGGTCGCGCGGGTGACAGATGATGTGCTTCAACCGGTGAGAAACCAGAGCTAATGCTCGTCATCTGCCGCTCCTATCCGACTGCCGGCCGCGCTTTCGCAATCCAGCTACCAAAGCGTTTAGGTATCGCAGCGGTTGAAGCGCTGTCTGTAATCGAATTGGCTAGGCGCGCTGCTAAATGCGGGCAGGCCGGGGCCATTCACGTTCCGGCGGCGGCAAAGTGCCTCGCCGCACAAATGCCAGGGTGGCGGCTCAGAAGCGGCGTGCCGGGCGCACGGCGCCGCATTGGCCGCTATTTCCAGCCGGTTATCGCTGCCTCCTCGGCTGCGGTAAAGGAGGAGCGCGGGCCTGTCGGCGCATCGTCAGGCACGGCGCTTGTGAAGAACGCTGTGCCGGTGCCGGTTGTCGCATCGACCCACAGGCCCGATCGCAGGCCATAGGCTTCACCGGGGTGGCCAATCCGGGGGGCGCCATCGCCAAATGGATCATCATGGCAGTCGGCCGGGCGGCCGGGCAGCGCCAGCAGCATCACCCCAAGGCCATAGCCGCAGAAAAAGCCGCGTTCGGTGTCACCATTGCGCCCGTCATACCGCCACGCCGGGCTGGTCATCGTGGCAAGGCTGGCGCTCGACAGAAACCCCGGCCTGCGCCCGGCCAGGACCATGCCGAGCCGCGCCAGATCGGTCATCGCGATCCGCATGCCGCCTTGCGGCGAAAAAAACGCGCCGTTGCGCGCCAGCACGTAGCGGGCAAGGTCGCAGCCGCCATCCCGCGCCGCCGCGCCGGGGCAGCGCGGGCGGCTGCCGTGCAGGTCGTCATGGGCAACCTCGCCCGAGGCCCGGTAGAGGACTATTCCGCGCCGCACCGCGCGGCTGCTGCACGTCGTCCAGTTGAAGCAGGCATCAAGCCCCAGCGGCCTGAACACCAGCCGCGCCATCAGCCGGTCGAACCGCTCGCCGGTTGCGCTTTCCATGATGGCCGCGATGATCGGGAAGTTGAGGTTTGCGTAACTGAAGTACCCGCCCGGGGCGTGGCCGGTGTCCCAGGCGCCCGGCTGCGCCAGAAGCGCCGGCAGGTCGCCGTCCAGGCCCAGTGTATAGCCCGCCGCGTCACGCACGCCGCTGGTGTGCGACAGCAGCAGGCGCAAGGTTATCGGCGTGTCGGGAAAGGCGGGGTGGCGCAGCCGCCAGCCAAGACCGGTCGATACGTCGCGATCAAGATCCAGCCGGCGCTGGTCGACCAGTCGCATCACCGCCATCGCGACCGCGAGCTTGGAGATGGACGCGATGCGCACCGGGTCTTCCACCCGAACCGGCCGGCGGGTGGCGCGGTCGGCCAGCCCTTGCGCCTGGCGTTCGACCACATGGTCTGCCCTGAACGTAACGCGCGCACGCGCCGGCGGCCCAGGCGCAGCGGCAAGCAGCGCTGTGGCAGCGAGGAGGATCATTCCCCTTCCACCGGATCGGGCAAGGCGCCCGTCAGGAACCATGCCGGCATGACGGTTGCATAGGTTATTACCCAGAACACCAGGGAGGAAAAAGCAGCGCTCGATGTGCTGAACGGATAACCGAGCATTTCCGCCACGCTTGCGACGACGACCATGACGAGCGCCCATAGCGAAAACCAGCGATAGGCGTTTGACTGCGCCCGAAGCCGCGCGCCGAGCTGAAATTCATCGAGCCCCTGCTCGATGCCGGCTGCGATCCGCTGCACCCCGGTGGGCACCACGAACAGCGCGGCCGCAAAGGCCGCCAGCATGAGCAGCGCTCCGCCAAGCGTCATCGGGCCGGGCGGATTGCCTTCGCCGCCAGCCAGAAACAAGGCAAAGCCAATTGGGTAGACGGCCAGCGCAAAGCCGCTCAAGCGCCGCACGCGCCCCCGATATAGCGGCACCATGACGCCGGGAATGTCATATTGGATCATTGTGCTTCTCCACTGCGGCGCAGCGCGACCGCGACCGATTCAAAGGGTTCGAAGGAAAACAGGTGGTCGATCGCGACCCCCAGATAGTGCGAAAGCTTCATCGCCAGCTCAAGGCTTGGGGAGTAATCGCCGCGTTCAAGATAACCGATGGTCTGCGGGTTGACGCCGACGGCATCCGCCAGATCGCGACGGGACAGACCACGGTCGATTCGAAAAAGGGCAATGCGGTTGTAGATCACGACAAAATATTTTCCGATTCGACGATACATTGTGCAAAGACAACATTTCATCCTGAATGTCAACAAGCGTCCGGTGTCACGCCGATCGCCGCCTTGCGTCCATGGCCGAGCTGTGACACGCGTCGCTGTGATGATCGGGCGAGGGATGCGTTGGCTGGGCACGGCGGTGCTGTTTGCGGTGATCGGGCTTTGCCTCAGCATCGCGGTCGTCCCCTATTTTCTGGACGCAATCTACTATGCCGGGCCAGCGACCGCGCATTTTGACGGCGCCCGCTTCGCCAATCCCGACCGTGAAGATGAAATCAACCCGCAGCGCCCGCCCGGGCGGCGCGCGGGCGGCCTCTGGCGTGTGCTCGCCAATGCCGAGCGGCGGCCGGAATGGCCCGAACAGGTGCCGGTCACCGAACGACCGGTGTCGCCGCGCGTGGGCGGGGGCGTGATGGTGGCGACCTGGGTGGGCCATGCGACCTTTCTCGTGCAGGCGGCCGGCCTCAACATCCTCACCGACCCGATCTGGTCCAACCGGGCGGGGCCTTTCGGCATTGGCCCCGCCCGCGTTTCAGCGCCTGGCATTGCGTTTGACAAGCTGCCCCGGATCGACCTAGTGCTGGTGAGCCACAACCATTATGATCATATGGATCTGGCCACGCTGAAGCGCCTTTGGGACCGCGACCATCCCCGCATTGTAACCGCGCTCGGCAATGATAGCGTGATGGGGCAAGTGGGCGTGCCCGCCACCGCCGCCGACTGGGGCGGGCGCGTGCCGGTGAGACCCGGCGTCGACGTGATCGTTACGCGCAACCATCATTGGAGCACGCGATGGATCAGCGACAAAAACCGGGCGCTGTGGTCAAGTTTTGTCGTGCGGCTGCCCGGTGGCAATCTGTTCTTTGCCGGCGATACCGGGGCTGGCGACCTTAACTGGGCTGATGAGGCGGCCGGCTATGGCCCGGTGCGGCTCGCGCTCCTCCCCATCGGCGCATTTCGGTTTCGCCCCGGCCAGATGGGCGACTGGAGCCATATCGGCCCGGTCGATGCGGTGGAGATTGCGCGGCGGCTCGGCGCTTCGCGCGCCATCGCCATGCACTGGGGCACGTTCCGGCTGAGCAGCGAAGCCTATGACACACCGCCCCGGTTGCTTGCAGCGGCCATGGCCTGCACGCGCCAGCACGGGCGGTTCGACGCGGTGCGGCTCGGTGCGCCAGAGCCGATCGCGCCTTATGCACCGCTCGGCGCGGCGGCGCCAATGACCCGTGCAGCGCTGCTCGCGTGCCTCGATACGCCAGCCGTTCGTGCTCTTCGCTGACTGACGTCGCCGGCCAGCGCATTGCGGCCGCCGGCCGCCCGCGTGCCCGCGTGGTCCCCGGTCCATTTGCCCGCGCATTATTGGCACCTGCCGCGCGCGCGCTATGATGATGGCAGGCAACCAAGGGCTGGCGAGGCAGCGTAAGGCATCAATGCGCACGGACACTATCTTGCTGATGCGGCGCAAGGCCTATGCAACGTCGCCGGACCAGGCGGGGCTGGCGCTTGGCGCCGGGCTGTTGCTGGCGGGCGTGCTGGCGGGCGTGCTGGCAGGCGCGCTGGCCGGTACGGCGGCTGGGGCCACGTCGCCGGGGCCGGTGGTTGCGGCCGGGGCGGGCATGCTGGCGGCGTTGCTGGTCATGACGGTCGCCGGTCCGCTATGGCTTGCGTTCCATAATTGGGGCTGGCGCACAGCGCGCCATGCGGCACTGGCGGGATTTTTGAGCGGCTTTGGAGCGCTGCTGGTCGCGCAGGTTCACGCGGTCGGGCTGGCCGTGGCGCCCGCCGACAGCGTTACCAGCGCAGGCCAAGCGCTGCGCTGGACAAGCGCCGTCGCGACCAGCCTGTTCTGGGCGCTGCCCGCCGCCGCCATTGGCGTGGTGATGTGGCGGATTGCCTATCGCCGCGCCCGGCCATAGCGGCCTGCCGCCGCGAGCATGGCCCAAGACCAGGCGCCCGCCACCGCGCGCAATCACCCTCGGGCAGGCGCCTGGTCGGGCAGCCGCCCGGTCAGGCCGGGCCGGTGCGAAAGGCGCACAGCTTGTTGCCTTCTGGGTCGCGGAAATAGGCACCGTAAAAGGCTTGCGGTCCCTCTTCCCCGCGCAGACCCGGCGGGCCGTCGCACGTACCGCCAAGTTCCAGCGCCTTGGCGTGGAGGGCGTCAACCTTGGCGCGCGCGTCGAGCGGGATGGCGATCATGTTGCCGTTGCCGGCCACCGCCGCATTGCCGTTGTGTGGGCGCGTGACGGCAATCGCTGGCTTGTCCCAGCCGGTGCCCCACATGGTGAACCCGCCCAGTTCATCGCCAAATTCCATCAGCCGGGTGGCGCCAAGGGTCCCGAGCAGCCCGTCATAAAAAATGCGGGCCTTGGTCATGTCGTTGCTGCCCAGGGTAACATAGCCGATCATCGTCGCTCTCCTTAACCGTTGTTATGATAGTGTTTCCGCTAGCCCTTTTCTTTGCCACTGCACGGGCCGGTGCGCCGGGCGTCGATGGTCATGGCCATCAACATCGTGCCTAGCGGCCCGCCATCGGTGCGGGTGACCTGACTGTCCATCGTGACGCGGTAGGTGTCCGGACCATAGGCGCCTTTCATCACCACTGATTGTCTTGTTGCGGCATTGATGCACGTCATCGCTGCGTCGATGACGCCGTTGGCCATCGAAAAATGCTCATAGGCGCAGTTTTTGGCGAGCTGTGAGTTGAAAAAGTCGCCAGCCGGCTTCTTCGCCTGTTCGGCTGTGAGGCAGCTTTCGGCGCGGCGCGCGCGCGCCATCCCCTGGTTCAGGCGGGCGGCAAGCTCGGGCGGCATGCCGGGCACCTCGACCTTTTCAAAATGCACGGTGCTTTGCCAATGGCCCGGCGACACAAAGGCGCCGCGCCCGGCCGCCTCGGCCACCTTGGCCGCAACCTCGCCGACGCTGGCATTGGCGGCAACGACATTGGGCGACGGGCCGCAACCGGCCAGCGCACCGCAGGCGCCCGCTACAAGAGCTATCGTCAATGTGCGCGCCATAATAATTCCCTTTTTGTTCTGCCGAGTCGATTGCGCCGCAGCCAGTGATCCCTCATATCGTTGCGCAATGGCAATTCAAATTCGTACGTCGCTTGACGAGCCGGATACGGGACAGTCTTTTGTCCCGCACCGCCCCGCGCGCCCGCCCAAGGCGGAAGGCGGCCGCGCCTTTGTGCTGTCGTCAGACTATCAACCCGCGGGCGACCAGCCGACCGCGATTGCCGAACTGGTCGCAGCCGCACGCGCTGGCGATCGCGACCAGGTGCTGCTCGGCGTTACGGGCTCAGGCAAGACCTTTACCATGGCCAAGGTGGTCGAGGCGTTGCAGCGGCCCGCGCTGGTGCTTGCCCCCAACAAGATATTGGCGGCGCAGCTATACGGCGAATTCAAGTCGTTCTTCCCTGAAAATGCGGTAGAATATTTCGTCAGCTATTATGATTATTATCAACCCGAGGCCTATGTCGCGCGCTCCGACACCTATATCGAAAAAGAGTCTTCAGTAAACGAAGCGATTGACCGGATGCGCCATTCGGCCACGCGCGCGCTGCTGGAGCGTGACGACGTCATCATCGTCGCTTCGGTTTCGTGCCTGTACGGTATCGGCTCGGTCGAGACCTATTCCGCGATGATCTTTGACCTGAAGAAGGGCCAGACGGTCGATCAGCGCGAAATCGTGCGCAAGCTTGTGGCGCTGCAATATAAGCGCAACGATGCGGCTTTCCAGCGCGGCAATTTCCGGGTGAAGGGCGACAATCTCGAACTGTTCCCCTCGCATTATGAAGACACGGCCTGGCGGATCAGCTTTTTCGGCGATGATATCGAGGAAATCGTTGAGTTTGACCCGTTAACCGGCAAAAAGGTCGCCAGTCTTGATTATGTGCGGGTCTACGCCAATTCGCACTATGTAACGCCTGGCCCCACGCTCAAACAGGCGATGGAGGGCATCCGGTTCGAACTGGCCGAGCGGCTGAAGGAACTGGTCGGCGAACGCAAGTTGCTGGAAGCGCAGCGGCTGGAACAGCGCACCAATTTCGACCTGGAGATGATTGCGGCGACGGGCAGTTGCGCGGGCATTGAAAATTATTCGCGCTTCCTCACCGGCCGGCTGCCCGGCGAGCCGCCGCCGACCCTGTTCGAATATCTGCCCGACAACGCGCTGCTGTTTGTTGATGAAAGCCATGTCACCATTGGTCAGATCAACGGCATGTCGCGCGGCGACCACCGCCGCAAGCTGACGCTTGCCGAATATGGCTTCCGCCTGCCATCGGCGATCGACAACCGCCCCTTGCGCTTCAACGAGTGGGAGGCGATGCGCCCGCAGACGACCTATGTGTCGGCAACGCCCGGCTCGTGGGAAATGGAGCAGACCGGCGGCGTCTTTGCCGAGCAGGTCATCCGGCCAACCGGCCTCATCGACCCGCCCATCGAGATCAAGCCGGTCGAGGAGCAGGTGCAGGACCTGATCGTCGAGGCGCGCAAGACGGCCGAGGCCGGCTATCGCACGCTGGTGACGACGCTCACCAAGCGCATGGCCGAGGATCTGACCGAGTTCATGCACGAGGCGGGCTTGCGCGTCCGCTATATGCACAGCGATGTCGAGACGCTGGAGCGTATCGAGCTGATCCGCGATTTGCGGCTGGGCGTGTATGACGTGCTGGTCGGCATCAACCTGTTGCGCGAGGGGCTCGACATTCCCGAATGTGGGCTGGTCGCCATTCTCGATGCCGACAAAGAGGGGTTTCTGCGCTCCGAAACCTCGCTCATCCAGACCATCGGCCGCGCCGCGCGCAATGTCGACGGGCGCGTCATCCTCTATGCCGACCGCATCACCGGCAGCATGGAGCGGGCGATGAACGAAACCGGCCGCCGGCGCGAAAAGCAGCTTGCCTATAACGAGGCGCACGGCATCACGCCGCAAACCATCAAGCGCAACATCGGTGACATCATCAAGGATGTGTCGAACCGCGACCAGGTGACGGTGGAGATTGACGACGCGCGGCCGCACATGGTTGGCCACAATCTGCGCAGCTATATCGAAGAGATGGAAAAGAAGATGCGCGCGGCCGCCGCCGACCTGGAATTTGAGGAAGCCGGGCGGCTGCGCGACGAAATCCGCAGCCTTGAGGCCGAAGAGCTCGGCCTGCCGCCAGACGAGCGCCGCGCGCCGGTGATGGGCCGCAGCAACGAGGGCAAACCCGGCACGCGCAAAGACAGGTTCGGCAAGACACAGCGGAAATGGGGCCGGAGGTGACGCTGGCGGAGCGGGGGCGGGCGGCTGCTGTCCGGGTCGTCACCCCGCTCGGCGTGATATGGCGTTGGGCGCGGAAGCTCGACCGGGTCTGGCAACTTGTCTTTGTGGTTGTGGTGACCCTCGCGGTGCTGGCGGGGATCAACGGGTTGACGGGCGCCGGGCTTTACCAGGCATTGCTGTTTCCCCCGCTGAACGAGACGGCAGCGGTGCAGGCGTGGAGCGCGCGCGTTTATGCAGCGGTGTTCGTGCTTGGCCTGCCGGTGGCGCTGCTGCTTTGGCACTGGCGCGACACCAATGTTCGCCACCAGATTGAAAACGCCCGGCGCGACACGAGCCTGAAGGAATTTCAGGAGGTACAGATGCGCGCGGCGGGCGCGATTGACGACAAATATCCCAAGGAAGCGCGCCAGGCGTTGCAGATTGCCGCGCTTCACCAGTTGCGCGCTTTTTTGCGCGGTGACTTTGGCGAGGTGTTCAAGCGCCCGGCGTTCGAACTGCTGCTGGCGGGCCATGCCGCGGCGATGGAGACGATCGGCACCCACGCCATCCGCGACTGGCTGGCGACCAAGCCTGTGCCGTCGGCGATTGGGCGCGAGGTGTGGAGTGCGGTTTCGGCGTTGCGGGCAAAGCTCGATCCGGTGATGCACGAGCGGATCGGCATCATCCGCGATGAGGCGGACGCGATTTTCCGTGCCGGCTTTCCGCTCAACCGGCGGTGTTTTGATTTGATTGAGCTGCCACCGGGATATCGATTCGCCGAGAAGACCGATATGAGCTTTGCAAGTTTTGTCGGCGCGTACCTGTTCGGTGCGCATCTCGAAGGCGCGGTCCTTGACGGAGCACATCTCGAAGGCGCGAACCTGTACCAAGCGCATCTCGAAGGCGCGGTCCTTGACGGAGCACATATCGAAGGCGCGAACCTGTACCAAGCGCATCTCGAAGGCGCGCACCTGCACCAAGCGCATCTCGAAGGCGTGAGCCTGCATGGTGCGTATCTCGGACACGCGAGCCTGATGGACGCGCGTCTCGAAGGCGCGGATCTGGGCTGGGCGCATCTCGAAGGCGCGTCCCTGCGTCAAGCGCATCTCCAAGGCGCGAACCTTGACTATGCGCAACTGCCAAAAGCTATCCTGTTCCAAGCACATCTCGCAGGTGCGAGCCTGCAATGGGCGCAACTCGCCGACGCGGACCTGTATCTTGCGGATCTTGAAGGCGCGTTCCTGGGCGGAGCGAATCTCGAAGGCGCGAAATTGAGGCAGGCGAACCTCCAACGCGCGGACCTGAGCTCGGCGAACCTCGCACGCGCGGTCTTTGATGACGGCACGGCGTTTGCCGAAGGCTGGGCGGTGATGGATGAGGCGGAGCGCAACAAAATCCGCGACAGCTTTCGCGCGCGCGGGATGCGGCATCACCATTACCCCAATCCCGACTCTCCGGCCGATCAAAATTGACAGAATCGCCAAAACATCATAAAACTGTGTTGTAATCATAACACGGAATGGCGGCCATGGCGCGACCTTCGACTGATCTTGATGCCGGGCGCGAGGCGCTGCTCAATTGCGTGGAGGGGTTGATCGAGCAGCGCGGCGGGGTTTCCATAACGCTTGCCGAACTGGCGTCGGCAGCCAATATGTCGCCCGCCAATCTCTACCGCTTTTTCGAAAGCAAGGAGGCGCTGTACGAGGCGGTGGCCGAGCGCTGGTTCGCCCCCAAAATCCGCATGATGGAAGAGGTGCTGGCCAGCGACCTGCCGATCCGCGAGAAGTTCAACGCCTTTTACGCGCGCCGGCTCAGGTCGATAATCGCCTTTTATGCGCACGACCCGGTGCTCGCGCAAAGCTATATCGAGCTTGGCCGGGAACATATGGCGATTGTGCGCGGCTATATTGATCTGGCCGATCATTTCCTGGCCCGGCTGGTCGCCGAAGCCAAGGATGCGGGCTATTTTCCGGGCCTGTCGATTGATGAAACCGTATCGCTCATCAACCTGATGCTGCAGACTTTCTGCGACCCTGAACTCATCATCATGCTGATCCACAGCGTGTCGGAAAAAAAGCTCGCGCGGGTCATCGATGCGATATTTGACGGGCTGCGCGGGGACGCCGCCGCTTCGCACCTTTCGGTCGTCGTCTGACCGGCGGCGCACCGGCTGGCCCGGCCGCGCGCATCGGCTGGCCCCGTCAGCTACATTTGTCGGCCAGGTCCGTGAGTGCCTTGTCGGCCTTGGCAGCGTCTGCCGCGCCGCCTTTTCCATCGAACTCAAACTGCACGCCGCTGCCTTTCTGATGGACCATCAGGCTGGTACCGGTCGACAGGTTGGTGGCAGATTTCAGGTCGATGGCCACCGTGCGCCCATCCTCCAGCGAAATCGTCACCGCGCAATTTTCGGTCTGTGACTTGGTTACCTTGGCGATGTTGCCCCTGGGCGGAAAGGCCAGCGGATGCGCGCTCATCAATACAATGTCGAGCGCAGAGGCGTTGGCGGCAGGCGCCTCGGGCGCGGCAGGTGCTTCGGGCGCGGCAGGTGCTTCGGGTGGGGCGGGAGCGGCAGGCTCCTGCTGTGCAGCGGGTGCTGCCGGTGCAGTCGGCGCGGCGGTCTGTGCGATGCCGAGCGCAACCGGTGCGCTTGCAAGCACGAATGCGGCCAAAGCGGTGAAATGTGCAGCCATGGTCCCTCTCCAATATTTTTTCTATGCGGATGATACGCCTGCCCGCAGCCTTTGCGAATAGATAATGTAAGCGCGCAGCGCGGGCTCGTGCCAGTCGAGGTGGGCGCTGCTCGCCGGGCTGCCGCGGCAGGGTCGGGCACAGCGGCGCTCGACAGTGCCGAAACGCGCCATGGCTCAATCCTCCGCGATCAGGCTCGTCCGTTTCGTCTCGGGCAGCATCAGGAAGCCGATGGTCGCCATGGCGATGATGGCGGTCACGTACCAGTAGAACACCGACTCCACCCGCGCATCTTTCAGCCACAGCGCGACATATTCGGCCGTGCCGCCAAAAATGGTGTTGCCCACCGCATAGGGCAGGGCCACGCCCAGCGTGCGGATGTGCGGCGGGAACAGCTCGGCCTTGATGAGGCCGGAAATCGAGGTGTAGGCGCTGAGCAGCGTCAGCGGCACCAGGATGATGGCAAACGCCGTCACCGCATCCGTCGTGCCGGCGAGCGTGCGGAATACCGGCACGGAAACCGCCATGCCGCCAAAGCCGAACAGCAGCAGCATCGGCTTGCGCCCGAACCGGTCCGCAAGCGCGCCGAACAGGGGCTGCGAGAGCATGAACACAATGAGCGCCGCCGTCATCACCTCGGTTGCGGTTTGCTTGGCCATGCCGCTCGTATTGACGAGGAATTTCTGCATGTACGTGGTGTAGGCGTAAAAGGCGCAACTGCCGCCGCCGCTGATGGCCGCGACAATCAGGAATTCGCGCGGGTGTGCTTTCCACAGCGCAAGCGCGCCAGATTTCGGCCGGGTGGCATCGAGCTTGTCGAATGCCGCAGTTTCCGCCAGCCGTTGCCGCAGCGCATAGACGATGAGCGCAAGCACCGCGCCAATCGCAAACGCGATCCGCCAGCCCCACGCCTCAAGTTCGGCCTGGGAGAGCAGCGCCTGCAGCACCAGCGTCACGCCAAGTGCCAGCAACTGCCCGCCGATCAGCGTGAAATATTGAAAGCTTGCCCAGAAGCCGCGCCGTTCCCGGCTTGCCATCTCGGAGAGATAGGTCGCGCTTGCGCCATATTCCCCGCCGACCGACAGGCCCTGCAGCATCCGCGCCGTAACCAGCAGCGCCGGCGCCAGCACCCCCGCCTGCGCATAGGTCGGTGAAACGGCGATCAGCAGCGACCCCCCGCACATGAGCATTACAGACAGCGCCAGGCCCGCCTTGCGGCCATGGGTGTCGCCATAAATGCCCATTGCCCAGGCGCCGATGGGCCGCATCAGAAACCCGACGGCAAAGATGGCGGCAGCGCTCAGCA
The DNA here is from genome assembly GCA_021732445.1 of Sphingomonas sp. GTDB lineage: Bacteria > Pseudomonadota > Alphaproteobacteria > Sphingomonadales > Sphingomonadaceae > Sphingomonas. The sequence continues at coordinate 159,732 of JAKFUZ010000001.1, forward strand.
ATTGCGCGGTCTGATCGCCTTTTGGGAAAAAGCTTGGCGCAAAATAGATGGTGAGCACGGAATAGGCATACCAGTCATACCATTCGACAAGGTTGCCCGCCGACCCGCCAATGATTGATTTCAGCCGTTTTGCGTCCACGCGCCAATCCCCTTTTGCGCCTTCGTCGCGCAACTCGCGCGGCAAGGGAAGGGGGCTTATTCGACGAACGGTTCTGCGCAGGGCGTCCAGCGGCGGTTGAGCCAGGCGGCGCCTTGGCGCATAGCGGGTGCCATGCGGTGTTGCTATTCCTTGTCGTTGTCGCTCGCGCTGTTGCTGACGGCCGGATGCGTGCCGGCACCGCCGCCCGAGCCCGCAGCGCTGCCCCGCCCGGCCGCTGTGCCGCTTCCCCCACCACCGCCGGTGCCGCCGCCGATGCTGGCGGGCGACTGGCGCGACTGGCCGCTGACGCCGGGCACCTGGGTATATCGGCAGGATGCGCGCGGCAGCATCGCGCTGTTTGGCACTTCGGGTGCCGACGCCGCGGTGACCCTGCGCTGTGACCGGGCGGCGGGGCGGGTCTTCCTGTCGCGCAAGGGCGCGTCGTCGGGCACGCGCCCCTTTGTCTTGCGCACCACCAGCATGGTGCGCAGCGCTGCCAGCCAGCCGACTGGCGGCACACCTGCCTATATGGCAATAGCGCTGCACCCGTCGGATCGGCTGCTCGATGCCATTGCCTATAGCCGGGGTCGTTTTGTGCTGGAGGCGGGCGACTTGGCGCCGCTTGTCGTGCCTGCCTGGGCCGAGATTGCGCGGGTGATCGAGGATTGCCGGGACGACGCTTCTGGCGCCGCCACCGGCCGCTAGCGAAGGCCCGGAGCGCAGTCCTCATGAATCGTCCAGAATAAAAAAAATTACAAGTCTTGTATGTGCGAATCACATGATTCAAACAGGAGTCGTGCTCAGGCAGAGCATGACGTTTCAACTAGCGAAAGGAGGTGATCCGATGTCTCATGGTTCAGCAAGGGGGTCGGTTCAGTTCGTTCGGGGGACGCATCGCTGATCCGCCGGCATCGCGCGGGGGGTATCCTCCCCCAGTCAACGCGTGACGCTACAGGATTAGCGGTTCGCATGGTCTCCCGGGCTGGAGCATCCGGCCGCTGACCATGTCAGGAGGTTGCCGGGGTTGAGTCAGCAACTCGCCCCGGCAGCCTCTTTTCATTTTTGCCACCAGCATTCTTGCCCCCAAGCCTTCGTGCCCGCGGCTTTCCTGCGCCGTGCATTTTGTGGCGCCGGGGTGCGCACCGGGCTTGCGCCGCCGCCTGCGCGCGCTAGTCTTGCGCGAAACAAAGGGGAAAATCATGCGCGCTACGCTTGCTTTGCTGCTGGTCGCTGCCGTGTCCATTCCGGTGGCGGCGCCGCTTGCCGCGCAGTCGCTGCCGAAAGTCGAAGAAGCCTCGATCACCGATCTCCAGGCGATGATGAAAGGCGGCAAGGCGTCGAGCGAAGCGATCACCCGCGCCTATCTTGCCCGCATCGCCGCAATGGACCGCAAGGGGCCAAGCCTGCGCGCCGTCATCGCTGTCAACCCCGATGCGCAGGCGCAGGCGCGGGCAGCCGATGCGCGGCGCAAGGCGGGCACGTCGCTCGGCGCGCTCGACGGGGTGCCGCTGCTCATCAAGGACAATATCGAAACCAAGGACCCGGTGCCGACGACCGCTGGCAGCCTGGCGCTCAAAGACAATCTCACTGGCCGGGATGCGCCGGTCGTGGCGCTGCTGCGCGCACAAGGGGCAGTTATCCTGGGCAAGACCAACCTTAGCGAATGGGCCAATATTCGCTCGTCGCGCTCGATCAGCGGGTGGAGTGCGGTCGGCGGGCAGGTGAAGAATCCCTATGCGCTCGATCGCACGCCCTGCGGCTCGTCGAGCGGCACCGGGTCGGCGATTGCGGCGAGCTTTGCAGCAGCCGGGCTGGGCACGGAAACCGACGGTTCGGTCGTGTGCCCCTCGTCGATCAACGGGCTGGCCGGGCTGAAGCCAACCATTGGCATGGTCAGCCGCACGCACGTCGTGCCGATCAGCCACAGCCAGGACACGCCGGGGCCAATGGCGCGCTCGGTGCGCGATGTGGCGCTGCTCTTCTCGTCCATGGTGGGTGCCGACCCTGCGGACGCCGCAACCGCGGGTGCTGCCGCGCGCGCCCAGGATTATGCAGCACCGCTCGCTGGCGCCTCGCTTAATGGGGTGCGGATCGCGGTGCTGCGGCCTGACATGACGGATGACCTCGCCAGGAGCTTTGACGCAGCGCTTGCGGTGCTGAAAAACCAGGGCGCGGTGCTTGTCGATGTCGAGCGGCCCAAGCTCGATGGGCTTGGCGAGGCCGAGTTCGCGGTGCTGCTGACCGAGCTGAAGGCCGATCTCAATAGCTATCTGGCGACCACGCCCGCTGCCGTCACCACCCGGACGCTGGCCGATGTCATTGCCTTCAACAAGGCCAATGCTGCTGCTGAAATGCCCTTTTTCGCGCAGGAAACCTTTGAGGCGGCGCAAAAGACCAATGGCCTTGACGATCCCGAATATCTCGGCGCGCGCGCGAAATCGAAACGGCTGGCGGGCAAAGACGGCATCGACGCGCTGCTGGCCAAGGCCGACGCGAAAATCCTCGTTGAGCCAAGCTATGGGGCGGCATGGCTGATCGACCCCGTTTATGGGGACCAGTATAATGGCCCTTCGTCAAGCGAGTTGCCGGCCGTGTCGGGCTATCCCAACCTTACCGTGCCGATGGGGCTGGTGCGCGGGCTGCCGGTGGGCCTTTCGTTCATCGGCCCGGCCTTTACCGAGCAAAATCTGCTGAACGCGGGCTATGTCTATGAGCAGGCGAGCAAAGCGCGCCGCGCGCCGCGTTATCTCGCGCAGGCGGATGCCGGGCCGGGCGCAGCCGGGGTGCGCTAGGCGCGGGTTATTGCAGGTCGCGTTCGAGCAGCTCCACCCGCACCCGCGTTGCCCGCAGCGACAGCCGCACTTCAATGATGAACAGCGCAAGCCCGACAATGAGCAGCGCCATGGCGAGGATGAAGATCACCGCGACAATGGTGCCAATCGGCAATTTCGTAAGTTCGGCGATGAACAACAGCGCAACGACAAGGCACGTTGTCACCGCGCTCGCCACGCACAGGAAAAGGGCGGCGTTCACAATCGAAATCCGCTGGTCGAGCAGCCGAAGCTCCGTTTGGTAACGGGTGCGCTCGGCCTTGGTCGCGCCGGCATGGCGGCTCTCAAGATCGCGTGCCCGGTCGATAACCCGGCCGAGCCGCCCTGCCAGAACATTGAGGACCGCGCCAATGCCGGCCAGCATGAATACCGGGCTCAGCGATAGCTGGATGGTTTGCGCAATGGTGGTGACGGCGAGGTTGGGTTCCATGCGCGCTACTTGCCGGTCGCGTGGCGCGCCGGTCAAGCACGAACCGGGCGGCCAGGGGCGCCATGCCCGCGCCAACCAGATAGTAACGGGTGCGCGTTATCAGCGCCCCAAATGACCAAGCCGCTCCGCCTTGCCGATTTCGACCGGTTGCCGCCGGTGGAGCGCGTGTTTGTGGTCGAGGGGCTGGCCAGCGCGATTGACCGAGCGGCTGAAACTGCGCCGGCAACCCACCGCTTTCTGCGTTATCAATGGTATGCAGCAGCGCTTAGCGCCTATGGCGGGGCGGCGCGAACCTTGCTGGTGGAGCGCGATGGTGCGCCGGTTGCGGCGCTGCCGCTTGCAGGTGTTGGCCCGCAGGCGTTGCGGCTGGCGGCGGTGCCGGGATGTTACTGGCCGTTCCGCAGCTTTCCGGTCGAGCAAAGGGCCAGTGAGAGCGTGTTTCTGGCGCTTGCCGATGCCCTCGCCGCGCAGGTGACGGCGTTGCGCGTCGGCCCGGTCTATGATGATGACGCCGCCGTGCGGGGCCTGATTGGCGCGATGCGCAAGCGCGGCTGGGCAGTGCTTGACCGGTTTGTCGCCGACAGTTTCCTGCTCGACATGGCCGCCGAGCGTGACGCCGGCACCTGGCCGCGCAACTCGACGCTGCGCAAGAACCGCTTTCATGAAAAGCATCTGGCCGAGCATGGGCGCCTTGACTGGCGGTTTCTGAACGGCGCGATGCTGGCCGCAGGCGGCTTCGACGTGCTTGCCGAAATAGAGGAAAAAAGCTGGATCGCCGCGCGTACCGATGGGCATGATGCCAAGTTCACGACCAGCGGCCACGGTGCTTTCTGGCGGGTCGCCGCAACCGATCCGGTGATTGGCGCGATGCTCCACGCGGCGTTGCTGAGCGTTAACGGTGCGCCGGCCGCCTTTTCATTCGACCTCAACGCCGGCACGCTGAAATATGCAATCGCCAACAGCTATGACCCTGCCTTTGCACGGCATTCACCTGGCAAATTGCTGTATTACCGCAATCTTGTAGCGGCGGCGGGCGCGGGCATCACCCGGGTCGATTGGGGCGCGGGCGACAGTGGGTACAAGCGCGTCATCGGCGCCACCCAAGGCCCCGCCATTCGCGACTGGCTGCTCGTGCGCCCCGGTCTGCCCGCGCTCGCCGGCCGGTTGCTGCGCGGCATGTGGTCGCTCAGCGCAAGGTTGTGAGGCGGGCCAGGCACCGTCAACGGGCGCAGCGGACGCGCCAGTTTTGTGACAATATGCAGCCATTCGGCTGACACCCATGCGTTCATGCGGCCGAGGATTGGGGTAGAACGGCACCGGCAATTACGGGGTTAGCACGGCCGGCGCCCATGTCCCGGCCGTCCGCGAGCGGCGCTTGGCGAGCGCCGGTTCGATGTCAACCGAGCACGCTTACGCTCACGCTCACGCCCGCGCCGCTCGCGCCGCCGCAGTCTTTTGCTCCAGCAATGGCGCCAGATACCGCCCGGTAAAACTTGCCGCAACCTTCGCGACTGCCTCCGGCGTTCCTTCCGCGACAACCTGGCCACCCTTAACGCCGCCCTCCGGCCCCAGATCGAGCACCCAGTCCGCGGTCTTGATGACGTCGAGATTGTGCTCGATGACGACGACCGTGTTTCCCTGCTCGACCAGCGCGTGCAGCACTTCCAGCAACTTGCGCACATCGTCGAAATGCAGGCCGGTGGTTGGTTCGTCGAGAATGTAGAGCGTTTGCCCGGTCGCGCGGCGGCTCAGCTCCTTGGCGAGCTTGACGCGCTGCGCTTCGCCCCCCGACAGCGTCGTCGCCTGCTGGCCGACCTTCACATAGCCAAGCCCCACTTCGGCGAGCATCGCCATCTTCTCGCGGATCGGCGGCACCGCCTTGAAAAACTCGACCGCGTCCTCAACCGTCATGTCGAGCACATCGGCAATCGAGCGGCCCTTGAACTTCACCTCCAAAGTCTCTCGATTGTAGCGCGCGCCGTGGCACACATCGCACGTGACATAAACATCGGGCAGGAAGTGCATCTCGATCTTGAGCAGGCCGTCACCCTGGCACGCCTCGCACCGCCCGCCCTTCACGTTGAAGCTGAAGCGGCCCGGCTTGTAGCCGCGCGCAAGCGATTCCGGCAGCCCGGCAAACCAGTCGCGGATTTGCGTGAAGGCGCCGGTATAGGTCGCCGGGTTGGAGCGCGGGGTGCGGCCGATCGGCGACTGGTCGATGTCGATGACCTTGTCGAGATATTGCAGGCCGGTAACTTTCTCGTGGCGCCCCGCCAGCATCCGCGCGCCGTTAAGCGCCCTGGCGGCGGCCGCATATAGCGTGTCGATGGTAAAGCTTGATTTGCCCGAACCCGACACGCCGGTGACGCAGGTGAAGGTGCCAAGCGGAATGGCCGCCGTCACGTCGCGCAGATTGTTGGCGGTGGCGCCGTGCACGGTGAGCTTCTTGCCGGTGCCCTTGCGCCGTTTGGCCGGCAGCGGCACGGCGCGCCTGCCCGCCAGATAATCGGCAGTGATGCTGTTGGTGTTGGCGAGCACTTCGGCAAAACTGCCCTGCGCCACGATTTCGCCGCCATGGACGCCGGCCCCGGGCCCCATGTCGATGACATAATCGGCGGTGCGGATGGCGTCTTCATCATGTTCGACGACCAGCACGGTATTGCCCAGGTCCCGCAGCCGGCGCAGCGTCGCCAGCAGCATGTCATTGTCGCGCTGATGCAGGCCAATGCTTGGTTCGTCGAGCACATAAAGCACGCCTGACAGCCCCGAGCCGATCTGGCTCGCCAGCCGGATGCGCTGGCTCTCGCCGCCCGACAAGGTGCCAGAGGTTCGGTCGAGGTTAAGATAATCCAGCCCGACATTGTTGAGGAAACCGAGCCGCTCCAGAATTTCCTTCAGGATGCGCTCGGCAATGGCGCGTTGCTGATCGGACAGCGCCTTCGGGATCGCCTCGAACCAGGCGAGCGCATCGACCACTGACAGGCGGGTAACGCTCGATATGTCACGCATGCCGATCTTGACGGCGAGCGCCTCCGGTTTTAGCCGCGCGCCGCCGCACGCCTCGCACGGCGCCGAGGACTGGTATTTCGACAGCTCCTCGCGCATCCAGGCGCTTTCCGTCGAGAGCATCCGGCGGTTGAGATTGCCGATCACGCCCTCGAACGGCTTTTTCACATCATAGGATTTGCGGCCGTCAACAAAGGTGAGCGTAACGGGCTTGCCGCCCGAGCCATGGAGGATGACGCGCTTCACCTCGTCGGGCAGCGCCTCCCACGGCGCCTCCAGCGAAAAGCCGAACTCGCGGGCAAGGCTCGCCAGCACCTGCATGTAATAAGGCGAGGGCGGGTTTGACTTTGCCCAGGGCACGACTGCCCCTTTTTTCAGGCTGAGCGCGTGGTTGGGGACGACCAGATCTTCATCGAACAACAGTTTTTCGCCCAGCCCGTCGCATGTCGGGCACGCCCCTTGCGGCGCGTTGAAGCTGAACAGCCGCGGCTCGATTTCGGCGATCGTGAATCCCGAGACGGGGCACGCGAATTTCTCAGAAAACACGATGCGGTTGGGCGGAATGCCGGCGCCCTTCATCGCGCCGCCGCCCTCGCCCTCGTCCTCGCGGCCGGGCACCACACCATCGACCAGATCGGCAAAGGCGAGACCGTCGGCGAGCTTCAGCGCCGTCTCAAGACTATCGGCAAGCCGCGTCGACAGCGCCGGGCCAACCACCAGCCGGTCGACGACTACCTCAATATCGTGCTTGAACTTTTTGTCGAGCGCGGGCGCCTCGTCGATTTCGTGGATGGTGCCGTCGATCCGCACGCGGGTGAAGCCCGCCTTTTGCCACTCGGCGAGCTCTTTGCGATATTCGCCCTTGCGGCCGCGCACCACTGGCGCGAGCAGATAGAGCCGCGTGCCCTCGGGCAGTGCCAGCACCCGGTCGACCATCTGGCTCACCGTTTGCGCGGCAATCGGCAGGCCGGTTGCCGGCGAATAGGGGATGCCGACCCGCGCCCATAGCAGGCGCATATAATCGTAAATCTCAGTGACGGTCGCGACCGTCGAGCGCGGGTTGCGGCTGGTCGTCTTCTGCTCGATGCTGATCGCCGGCGACAGCCCCTCGATGTGATCGACATCGGGCTTTTGCATCATTTCCAGGAATTGCCGGGCATAGGCCGAGAGCGACTCGACATAGCGGCGCTGCCCTTCGGCATAGATGGTGTCGAACGCCAGACTCGACTTGCCCGAGCCCGACAGGCCGGTGATGACGGTTAGCGTGTCGCGCGGAATGTCCACGCTCACGTCCTTCAGATTATGCTCGCGGGCACCCCGCACGGAAATATGAGTCAGCATGAGCGGGGTTCTACTTCTGTTCTGAAGGGGATTCCAGTGGGCAATTAACCGCACCAGCGCCAAGTTGCCAGCGCCTGCATGTCGGCTGATCGCCGGCCCCTTGCTCATGTTCGGTGTATTACCTATTTGACACACAACGCACGCATTGCGCGGCAGGAGCAGGGCCATGGGCAAGAAGAAGGACGCCAAAAAGGGCGTGAAAATTCCAAAAGAGATTGCCGGCGTGAAGGTGCCCAAGGAACTGCGCAAAAAAGGTGAGGCGATTATTGCCGCCGCGCAGTCGCCGATGGGGCGCGAGGTGATGCTCTCGGGGCTTGCCGCGCTGGCCAGCGCCGCCGTCGCGCGCGGGATGGCGCAGGGCGCGAGCACACAGCACGCGCGATCGGCCCCGCCCGATCCCCCGACGCCGCCCGAAAATGGCGGCACGCGGATCGACCCGACCGAGGCCGGGGCGGAGGCTGCGCGCCAATTTGTGCGGGGCCTTGGCGAGGCGTTCAAGCGGATGCGCGACGCGTAGCGGGGCGGCACGCGCGACCTTGCGGTAACGACTCCTTAACCATCTCGCTTAATACCCTGAAGGCTAGGGCACCGTGCACCTTCGGGGAAGTTCATCATGTCGGCCACCAACAGCGCCACCACCACCGCCCGCATCCTGCTCCATGAAGCCATGGCGCTGCAGGAGGCTGGCAATCTGGCGGAGGCCGAGCCGCGCTACCGCGCCGTCATCGCGCTGGGGTATCGGGCGGTGGAAGTCCTGCCGGTGCTCGCCGGAATCGTCGCCAAGCGCGGGGCCGTGGACGAAGCCATCGAATTGTGGAGCGCGCTGCTCGCCATCGTCATCGACCACCCGGTAGCGCTGCACGAAAAGGCGTTGTTGCTCGGCAAGCTCGGGCGGTTCGACGCCGCGATCGAGTGCCTGGAGCGGGCGTGCCGGGCCGACCCCGACAACGCGGTTGCCGCCAATAATCTGGGCGTCATGCTCTCCGATGCCGGGCGGAAGCGAGAGGCGCGCGCTGAATTCCAGCGCGCCCTGACGCTGGCGCCGGGCAATATCGCGGTGCGCCATCAACTGCGCCGCCTGAACGCGGAACAGGTGCCCTTCTGGCATATCCCGATGATGAACGACACCCGCCGCAACGATGCGTTCGAGGCCGCGATCAAGGCCGCGTTGGCCAAGGCCGGTCCTGACGCGCGGGTGCTCGACATCGGCACCGGCAGCGGGCTGCTGTCGATGATGGCGGCGCGGGCGGGCGCGAAAACGGTGGTCGCGTGCGAAATGGTGCCCGTTATCGCGGAAATGGCGAAGCGGATCGTCGCTGACAATGGTTATGCCGACCGGATCACGATTTTCGACCGCCTGTCGACCGAACTCTGCGTCGGCGTGGAGCTTGGCGCGCCGGCTGATATTCTCGTCTCCGAAATTCTTTCCAGCGATTTGCTGACCGAGCATGTGCTCGACACGTTCGAGGATGCGCGCGCCCGGTTGCTGACTGCGGACGCGACCATCATCCCCCGCGCGGCGAGCGCGATGGGCTGCCTTGTGGCAAGCGATGTGCTGTCGGATTATGTCTTTGTCGATCAGGTCTCGGGCTTTGACCTGTCGCGCTTTGGTGAGCTGGCGACGCAAAAGCTGCCGATCCACGGCACGATGACCAACTGGCGGCGCCTTTCCGCCGATGTCGAACTCGTCCGCATTGACCTGACGGCGGCGCGCACCGGGTGCACGCTCGGGCTGCTCAGCATTCCAGTGCTGGCGGACGGCGCCGCAACGGGCATCGTCCAGTGGATGCGGGTTGATCTCGCCGAGGGCATCGCGTTCGACAACCACCCCGATGCCTATTCCGACGGTGGCTGGCTGCAAGTGCTCCACAACTTCCCCGAGCCTGTTCAGGTGCGGGCAGGCGAAACGCTGAACCTCGCCGTCGGGCATGACCGGGTGACGCTCATCATCCAGCCGCTGGGTGTCGCCGCAAGTGCGGCCCTGCGGGCGGTGGCCTGAGCCCTGCCCTTCAGATGTGAATGGGCTTGCCCGTTACCGCCATCGCCGCTTCCTTGATCGCTTCGGCATGGGTGGGGTGCGCGTGGCACGTATAGGCAATGTCCTCGCTCGTCGCGCCAAACTCCATGCCCAGCGCCGCTTCGGCGATGAGCGTGCCGGCCAGCGACGAGATGATCCACACGCCCAGCACCCGGTCTGACGCGGCATCCGCGATGATCTTGACGAAACCATCGGTGTCGCGGTTGGTCTTGGCGCGGCTGTTGCCAGCGAAGGGGAATTTTCCCACCTTCACCTCGCCGCGCTCTTTGGCGGCCTCCTCCGTCAGGCCGACGCCCGCGATTTCCGGGTGGGTATAGACGACGCTCGGGATCACATCATGGTTCACGATGCCGGTGTGCCCGGCGATGTTTTCGGCCACCGCCACGCCTTCATCCTCGGCCTTGTGCGCGAGCATCGGGCCGGGAACGACGTCGCCAATCGCCCACACGCCGGCAACCGAGGTGCGAAACGCATGGTCGGTTTCGATTTGCCCGCGCGCGTTGGTCGCCAGGCCAATGGCATCAAGCGCAAGTCCGTCGGTGTTGGGCTTGCGGCCGATGGACACGAGCACCGCGTCGGCTGAGAGCGTCTCGGCCGCGCCGCCCTTGGCAGGCTCGATGGTAACGGTCGCGGTCTTGCCCTTCACGGTAACACCCGTCACCTTCATGCCGGTTTTCAGCTCGAAGCCCTGCTTCTTGAACAGCCGCGCCGACTCCTTGCGGACCTCGCCATCAAAACCCGGCAAAATCTGGTCGAGATATTCAACCACCGTCACCCGTGCGCCAAGCCGGCGCCACACGCTGCCCAGCTCGAGCCCGATCACACCGCCGCCGATGACCACCATGTGCTCGGGCACCCTGGGGAGCGCGAGCGCGCCGGTTGAGTCGACGATGATCTTCTGGTCAACCGTAACGCCCGGCAGCGGCGTAACCGATGATCCCGTCGCGATGACGATGTCCTTGGCGGTAACGGTCTGGCCGCCCACCGTCACGCTGTTGGGCCCGGTGAAGCTGGCAAGGCCCTTAAGCCACGTTACCTTGTTTTTCTTGAACAAAAACTCGATGCCGCCGGTCAGCTCGCCCACGGCCTTCGCCTTTTCCGCGTGCATCTGGTCGAGGTTCAGCGACACGCCGGTGAAGTCGATGCCGAATTTGGCCAGCGACCCCGAATGCGCCTCTTCATAGACATGCGAGGCGTGGAGCAGCGCCTTGGACGGGATGCAGCCGACATTGAGACATGTCCCGCCCAGCGTTTCGCGGGCTTCGGCACAGGCCGTGCGCAGGCCAAGCTGTGCTGCACGGATGGCCGCGACATAGCCGCCGGGGCCAGCGCCGATCACGATAACGTCATAGTCATAGTCAGCCATGGTCTGCTCCGTGCCGCGGGTCGGTTGGGCGCGCGCGCCAAATCTCAAAGGTCAATCAAAATCCGGGTCGGGTCTTCAATCGCGTTTTTCAGCGCGACCAGGAATGTCACCGCCTCGCGCCCGTCGATCAGCCGGTGATCGTAGCTGAGCGCGAGATACATCATCGGGCGGATCACTATCTGCCCGCCGACCACCACTGGCCGGTCCTCGATCCGGTGGAGGCCAAGCACGGCCGATTGCGGCGGGTTAATGATGGGCGTCGACAGCAGCGAGCCGAACACGCCGCCGTTGGAAATGGTGAAGGTGCCGCCCTTCATCTCGTCGATTTTGAGGGCGCCGTCCTTCGCCCGTTTGCCAAAATCACCGATCGCGCGCTCAACATCGGCCACCGACATCTGGTCGGCATCGCGCACCACCGGCACCACAAGGCCGCCCGGCGACGACACCGCCACCGAAATATCCACATAGTCGTGATAGACGATCTCGTCGCCATCAATCGATGCGTTGACGCTTGGCACATCTTTCAGCGCAAGACATGCGGCTTTGGCGAAAAAGCCCATGAACCCAAGCCGCACGCCGTGCTTCTTCTCGAACAGATCCTTGTATTTGTTCCGCGCCGCGATGACCGCGCTCATGTCCACATCGTTGAAGGTGGTCAGCATCGCGGCGGTGTTCTGCGCTTCCTTCAGACGCTTGGCGATTGTCTGGCGCAGCCGCGTCATCCGGACGCGTTCTTCCGCGCGCGCGCCGGCCTTTGCGGCAAGCGCGACGGGGGGCAGCGCCGCGGCGGCCGGCGTTGCCGGCGCCTGACCCGCAGGCGGCGTGTCTGCCGGCCGTTCAGCGGCGGCGATCACATCGTCCTTGGTCAGGCGGCCATCCTTGCCGGTGCCGGTGATCGTTGCTGGATCAACGCCGTGTTCCAGCACCGCGCGGCGCACCGAAGGGGACAGGGCAGCGGGCGCGCCACCGGTTTCCGGCGCGGGAGCAGGCGCTGCGGGCGCCGGCGCCGCACCGGCCGCTTTGGCAGGTGCCGCACCGCCCGCTTCGATCGTCGCGATCATCGCGCCGACCTGAACGGTGTCACCCACGGCCACCGCATGGGCACCCATGATGCCGGCGACGGGCGCCCCGACCTCAACCGAGACCTTGTCGGTCTCAAGGCTCGCCACCGGCTCGTCGGCCGCGACCGGGTCGCCCGGCTGCTTGAGCCATTCGCCAACGGTTGCCTCGGTGATCGATTCGCCCAGCACGGGGACTTTGATTTCAGTTGCCATCGCGGTTCTCAACCTTTCCGGGTGCGGCGAATTTCTTCGCGGACATTGTGGCCAAGCGCCTCGGCCACCAGCGCCGCCTGTTCCATCTGGTGGCGCTTCATCAGGCCGGTAGCGGGCGATGCCGCCGCCGCGCGCCCGGCATAACGCGGCCGGGCCACGGCCATGCCCGCGTCGCCCAGGCACTGTTCGATCAGCGGCTCGACAAAGCTCCACGCGCCGTTGTTCTTCGGCTCTTCCTGCGCCCAGACGACATCGGCCAGCCTTGGCATACGCTGCAGCCGCTTGACGAGCGGCTCGCCGGGGAAGGGGTAAAGCTGTTCCACGCGAATGATTGCGGTGGCCTTGTCACCCGCAGTGTTGCGCGCTTCCATCAGATCATAAGCGACCTTGCCGGTGCACAGCACCAGCCGCTCCACGGCCGCCTCATCGGGTGCCCAGGGGTCAGACAGCAGCCGCATGAAATGCCCCTCGCCGACAAAATCATCGGCCTTCGACACGGCCAGCTTGTGCCGCAGCAGCGATTTGGGCGTGAACACCACCAGCGGTTTGCGGAAAGAGCGGTGCATCTGCCGCCGGAGCAGGTGGAAATAATTGGCAGGCGTCGTGCAGTTCGCCACCTGCATATTGTCGCCCGCGCATAGCTGCAAAAACCGCTCGGGTCGCGCGGAGGAATGTTCCGGACCCTGCCCTTCATAGCCATGCGGCAACAGCATGACGAGGCCGTTCGCGCGCAGCCACTTGGCTTCGCCCGCCGCAATGAACTGATCGATCATGATCTGCGCGCCGTTCATGAAGTCGCCGAACTGCGCCTCCCACAGCACCAGCGTTTTCGGGTCGGCCAGCGCATAGCCATATTCAAACCCGAGCACGCCATATTCCGAAAGCGGGCTGTCAAGCACTTCGAAATTGCCGTGCTCGATGGTTTGCAGCGGCACATATTTATGCTCGTCGGTCTGGTCCACCCACACCGCGTGGCGCTGGCTGAAGGTGCCGCGGCCCGAATCCTGGCCAGACAGGCGCACCCCATAGCCTTCCGACAGGAGCGAGCCGAACGCGAGCGCCTCGCCCGTCGCCCAGTCGAAATTGTCGCCCGCCTTGAACATTTCGCGCTTGGCGTCGATCACGCGGGCAAGCGTTTTGTGGATCTGCACGGAATCCGGCACGGTCGTGAGCGTACGGCCCAAGCTGTCGAACAGCTTCTTGTCGATGCCGGTCTCGATGTTGCGCCGCGCCGTCTCGGGATCGGCGGGCGCGTGCAGGCCAGACCAGCGCCCGGCGAACCAGTCCGCCTTGTTGGGCCTGTATGTCGCGCCCGCCTCGAACTCGCTCTCCAGAAACTGCGTGAAATCGGCGACCCTTTTGTCAATCCACGCCTTGTCGATCACCCCTTCGGCGATCAGCCGCGCGCCATAGATTTCGCTGACAGGCGGGTGCTGGCGAATGCGGGCATACATTAGCGGCTGGGTGAAACTTGGCTCGTCGCCTTCATTGTGGCCAAACCGGCGATAGCACCACATGTCGATCACGATGTCGCGCTTGAAGCGCTGGCGGAACTCGATCGCCATCTTGCAGGCAAAGGTCACCGCCTCGGGGTCATCGCCGTTTACGTGGAAGATCGGTGCCTGCACGCCCTTCGCGACGTCACTGGGATAAGGCGATGATCTGGCGAATTGTGGGCTGGTTGTAAAACCTATCTGGTTATTGATGACGAAGTGAATGCAACCGCCGGTGTTGTAGCCGCGGATGCCGGAAAAGCCGAGACACTCCCACACAATGCCCTGGCCCGCAAAGGCTGCATCGCCGTGGATCAGCACCGGAAGCGATCCGGTATGCGCCTCAAGATCGCCTGCAATCGTCTGGATTGCGCGGACCTTGCCCAGCACCACGGGGTCTGCCGCTTCGAGGTGCGAGGGGTTGGCGACGAGCGACATATGCACGTTGATGCCGTCAAACTCGCGGTCGGTGCTGGTACCGAGATGGTATTTCACATCGCCCGAACCCGCCACATCATCCGGGTTGCCGGAGCCGCCGCCAAATTCGTGGAAAATGACGCGAAACGGCTTGGCCATCACGTTGGTGAGCACGTTCAGCCGCCCCCGATGCGCCATGCCATACACGATTTCGCGCACGCCAAGCTGCCCGCCATATTTGATGACTGCCTCAAGCGCGGGGATCATCGCCTCGCCGCCGTCCAGCCCGAAGCGCTTGGTGCCAACATATTTGCGGCCGCAGAATTTCTCCCATTGCTCGGCTTCTATCACCTTGTTGAGGATCGCCTTTTTGCCGAGCGGCGAAAATTCGATCGCCTTGTCCTGCCCTTCCATCCGGTCCTGAAGAAAACGGCGCTCCTCGACATCGGCGATGTGCATATATTCAAGGCCGACCTTGCCGCAGTAATTGCGCCGCAAAATGTCGACAATCTGGCGGATGCTTGCGCGCTCCAGCCCCAGCGCGCCGCCGATATAGACCGGCTTGTCAAGATCATCGCCGGAAAAGCCGTGATATTCCGGCGTGAGATCGGCCGGCAGCGCTGCCTTGGTCAGGCCTAGCGGGTCAAGATCAGCGGCCAGATGCCCGCGCACCCGGTAGGTACGGATGAGCATCATCGCGCGGATCGACTGAGCGGCGGCCTGAGTGATGTCGGCGGCCGAGGTGGCAGCGGCTGCGGCAGGCTGTGGCGCGGCACCCTTGCCGGGCTTGGGCATCGGCGCCATCTGCGTCGGGTCGAGCGCCGCCGTCAGGTCATCGGTGTCGCTGGCGGGCCAGTTCGGCTGGCTCCAGCTTGGGCCGGACGCGCCCTGTTCGAGCCCGGCAAAAAGCGCGCGCCACGACGCCTCGACATTTTCCGGATTTGCCTTGTAGCGCGCATAGAGCGTGTCGAGAAAGGCCGGGCTGACGCTGCCCGCCAGTGCGTCGAAATCCTGGCCGTCATAGCCCATGATGCTCGTCCTTCCTTTCGCCTCCGTCCGCGCCCCGCGGCGATCCGGCAGTCACGCTAGCCCTTCAGCACCGCCGCCAGTGTCGATCCCAGTTCCGAAGGGCTGTCGGCCACACGGATGCCGGCACTTTCCATTGCCGCAATCTTGTCTTCAGCGCCGCCTTGTCCGCCCGACACGATCGCCCCGGCATGGCCCATCCGCCGGCCCGGCGGCGCGGTGCGCCCGGCGATGAAGCCGGCCATCGGCTTTCTGCGCCCGCGTCTGGCCTCGTCCCGAAGAAACTGCGCTGCCTCCTCTTCCGCCGACCCACCGATTTCGCCGATCATGATGATCGACTTGGTCTCATCATCGGCCAAAAACAGCTCCAGCACATCGATGAAGTTGGTGCCATTGACCGGATCACCGCCAATGCCAACCGCGGTTGTCTGCCCCAGCCCTTCATTGGTCGTCTGGAAGACCGCTTCATAAGTGAGCGTGCCCGAGCGGCTGACGACGCCGACCGACCCCTTGGAAAAGATCGACCCGGGCATGATGCCGATCTTGCATTCGCCCGGCGTCAGCACGCCGGGGCAGTTGGGGCCGATGAGCCGCGATTTGCTGCCCGACAAGGCGCGCTTGACCCTGACCATGTCGAGCACAGGAATCCCTTCCGTAATCGTCACGATCAGCGGCACCTGGGCGTCGATTGCCTCAAGGATCGAGTCGGCGGCAAAGGGCGGCGGCACATAGACGACGCTTGCCGTCGCACCGGTTTTGGCGACGGCTTCCTCAACGGTGTTGTACACGGGCAAACCAAGATGCTCGGTCCCGCCCTTGCCCGGCGTGACGCCGCCGACCATCTGTGTGCCATATTCCAGCGCCGCCTGGGTGTGGAAGCTGCCGGTTTCCCCGGTCATCCCTTGCGTGATGACCTTGGTGTTCTTGTCGACGAGGATGCTCATTCGAATTCCTTACTTTTCAAGACAGACACCAAGCGGTCTCGACGTTTTCGGCCTCGCTCGTGTCGTCTCCTTGAACCCAGTCTAACCGGCCATTCGATGCAACCCGGAAGGAGATCCTGCCAGCCGCTGTCGCAATATCATTGTAGCCAGAGTATCGCGACGGTGGCCACTTAAGCGCCGACGACTCAGCATGAACTACATCGTCTAGTATCATCACGGACGTCGGCACAAACCACCATGTGGTTGAAACAGAGTCCTTATCCGCAGGACGAAAAACTAAGCGAACCCTAATTTCGGCACCTGATTCAATTCCGGTAATCAGTCGCGTCAACGATGCGCGGTTCAAACCATTGGTGCCATTCGCCATAATCCAACCCGCGCGGCATGAACTTCCTACTTCTGCGCTTGCGATACAGGGCAGCGCAACGCTGAGCGCAAACAACAGCAGGCGGGGCATATTAGCCTAACGACCCATCAATCGCCTTGCACGCCACCAGCAGCTCCTTGACCGCCTCCACCGACACGTCGAGATTCTTCTTTGCCTCATCGTCGAGCGCAATCTCGATTACCTGTTCCACGCCACCTGCGCCGATGATGCACGGCACGCCGACATAGAGGTTGTCGACGCCATACTGGCCGGTCAGGTGTACCGCGGCGGGAAGCAGGCGCTTCTGGTCGCCAAGATAGGCTTCCGCCATCGCGATGCCGCTGGTGGCGGGTGCATAATAAGCCGAGCCGGTCTTCAAGAGCGCGACGATCTCGCCACCGCCGGACCGGGTGCGGGCGACAATCGCGTCGATCCGCTCCTGCGTCGATTTGCCCATCTTGATGAGATCGGGCACCGGAATGCCCGAAACGGTCGAATACTGGATCACCGGCACCATTGTGTCGCCGTGTCCGCCGAGCACGAAGCTGGTGACATCCTTGACCGAGACCTGGAATTCTTCGGCAAGGAAATGGCTGAACCGCGACGAATCCAGCACGCCGGCCATGCCCACGACCTTCCGGTGCGGCAGGCCCGAAAACTCCCGCAGCGCCCACACCATTGCGTCAAGCGGGTTAGTGATGCAGATGACGAACGCATCAGGCGCGTGCCTGGCGATGCCTTCGCCTACCGCCTTCATGACCTTCAAATTAATGCCGAGCAGGTCGTCGCGGCTCATGCCCGGCTTGCGCGCGACGCCGGCGGTGACGATGATAACGTCGGCGCCCGCGATATCGTTATAATCGTTGGTGCCGGTGATCGTCGCGTCAAAGCCCTCAACCGGGCTGCACTGTGACAGGTCGAGCGCCTTGCCCTGCGGCACCCCTTCCACCACGTCAAACAGCACAATATCGCCAAGCCCCTTCAGCGCGGCGAGATGCGCCAGCGTGCCCCCGATATTGCCAGCGCCAATCAATGCGATTTTGTTGCGAGCCATGGTTCACCTCCGGCAATGGGCGCGGGGGCCGCTGCGCGCCCGCAAAACATGGGGCGGCTTAGGCGGTTTGGGCCGCCATCGCAACAATGGAATTGGCGCGGTGGCGGTTGCTAATGCGAACGCGTCTTAATAGCATGAACGCGTGCCGGGCGGGTGCGGTTTCGTCCGCGCCGGCGCTGGCTGAAGGCTGGTGCCGTCACCCCGCGCCATGCCCCATCGCCAGATACGCGTCTGATTGCATCTCGTTCAGGCGCGATACGGTGCGCTCGAACTCAAAGGCCCCGTCGCCGCGTTCGTACAGAGCCTCGGGCGCCGCATCGGCGGCGGCGATGAGCTTGACATGATGCTCGTACAGCGCGTCGATCAACGTCACGAAGCGGGCGGCTTCGTTGCGGTTTTCCGGCCCTAATTTGGGGATGCCGACGATCATCACCGTGTGAAAACGCCGCGCAATCGCCAGATAATCGGCTGCTCCACGCGCCTCGCCGCACAAGCGCTTGAAGCTGAACACGGCGACGCCCTTAAGGCTCTTGGGCACGTGCAGTGTGCGCGTGCCGCCCGTCACGGTTATGTCTTCGGCCGGAACATTGGCACGGTCTTCGGGCGGATAATCGGTGAGGCGGAAAAAAGCGGCGGCCATTGCAGCGGTCGTCGGCGCGCCGTTCGGCACCATCCACAGGTGCATCTGCCCCATCCGGTCACGGCGGTAGTCGATCGGGCCGTTCAGCCCGATAACCTCGCATTTTTCGCCCAGAAGCGCGATGAACGGCATAAACAGTGCCCGGTTCAAACCATCTTTATACAAGTCGTCCGGCGGCCGGTTCGATGTCGCGACCACCGTCAGCCCGCGTGCCCACATCGCGGTAAACAGCCTTGAGAGGATGGCGGCATCGGCCGTGTTGTTCACCACCATTTCGTCAAACGCCAGCAACCGTGCTTCGCCAACCATGTCGGTTGCCACCCGCACGACGGGATCGCCGGCTTCCTTTTTGCGTTCCTCCGCAAGGCGGGCGTGAACCTCAAGCATGAACTCGTGGAAATGGACGCGGCGCTTGCGGCGAATGTCCACATTGTTGAAAAACAGATCCATCAGCATCGACTTGCCGCGTCCGACACCGCCCCATAAATATACGCCGCGTGGCGGATCAGGCAGACGGCCCAGCGCGCGCCACAGGACCGATCCGCGCTTTGGCGTGGCCTCAAGCGCGGTTGCGAGCGCGCCGAGGCGAAGCGCGGCGGCGGCCTGTTCGGGGTCGGGCTTTAATTCGCCGGCAGTAATCAGCGCCTGGTAGCGATCGAGCAGGAACACCATGACCGTGCGCTAGGCCCTGGGCGGCTTGCGGATGGTGGCCGAAAAGCTTGCTACTCGCGCCTCGCCCTCGCCCTGCACCACAAGCCCCCGCAGAAACAGGAGATTGCCGGTTTCCTTCAGCAACTCCACCTGTGCTTCGAGGGGCATGTCGACAGCGCCTGCGCCAATAAACTGCACCGACAGGTCAAGCGTCACCGCCGTGCCCGCTTCGATGAGCCCAAAACCGCGTGAGGCGGCGAACAGGGCAATATCAACGAACCCCAGCAGCGCGCCGCCGTGCAGCCGCCCGCCAAGATTGGTGTGAACATGCTGCGGCTGCATCCGCACCCGCGCCACCGCGCCCTCAACGTGCAGCAGGAACGGCCCGAACAACGAGTTGAACCGCGTCGCATCGCTCAGCGCCCATGTCATCCAGCCAGGATGATCGGCCGACTCGCTATAGTGGAAAGAAGGCGGGGTGCTCACCAAAGGAACGGCCCTCAGGCGACCCTTTCCACTTCCATCTTCTTGATTTCGGCAATCGCCTTGGCCGGGTTCAGCCCCTTGGGGCACACATTGGCGCAGTTCATGATGGTGTGGCAGCGATAGAGCCGGAAGGGATCCTGCAACTCGTCGAGCCGCTCGCCGGTCATCTCGTCCCGGCTGTCAGCCAGCCAGCGATAGGCCTGCAACAATATCGCGGGGCCCAGAAACTTGTCGGAATTCCACCAATAGCTTGGGCACGATGTCGAGCAGCAGGCGCACAATATGCACTCATACAAGCCATCAAGCTTGGCGCGGTCTGACGGTGATTGCAGCCGCTCCTTGCCCGAAGGTGCCGCCGTCACCGTCTGCAGCCACGGCCTGATCGAGGCATATTGCGCATAGAAATGCGTAAAGTCAGGCACCAGGTCCTTGATAACGTCCATATGCGGCAGGGGCGTAATCCGCACCTCGCCCTTCACATCCTCAATCGCCTTGGTGCAGGCAAGCGTATTGGTGCCGTCGATGTTCATCGAGCACGATCCGCAAATCCCCTCGCGGCACGAGCGGCGAAAGGTGAGCGTGCTGTCGGTCTCGCCCTTTATCTTGATGAGCGCGTCGAGCACCATCGGCCCGCACTCGTCGAGATTGACCTCGAACGTGTCATAGCGCGGGTTTTCGCCCTTATCCGGATCGTAACGATAGATTTTGAATTTCTTGATCCGGCGGCCGCCCGCCGCCTTGTGCACATGCCCCCGCTCGGTGATCTTGCTGTTCTTGGGCAGGGCAAATTCGGCCATCGTAACGCACATCCCTTGGTCTGCCGGGGCGGTGTTGCTGCCCCTTTTCTCAGCGGCGATACACAGGCCCGCCGCCGCCCGCAATCGCCCGCTGTCGCAAAAGCCGCACCCGCGGTTGCGCCCTGGCCCTGCGCCCGGACGGAAATAGTGCCCGCAGGAGCGTGTGCCACCCCAACGCCCGCGCACCGGCCGCCAGTAATCAGGCAGGCCGCAGGCGCTGGGCGATGGCGCGCCTCAGACCAGCCCAAGCCTGCGGAACACGAAGATCAGCACTAGCGCCCCGACAATCGACATGATGATGCCCGTCGGCTTCATCGCGAACATGTCTTTTTCCTTCGTGAACATGCCGGCGACAATGCCGCCTGCATAGGAGCCGCCAATACCGAGCAGCCCGCTGCCGATAAGGCTCATCTGCACCGCACCGGGATAGATAAAGCGCGCAATCATGCCAACGATGATGCCGGTTACGGCCATCCACACATATTTCATGAATCGTCCCTTCTGAGGTTGATATGGTCTGCGCCCATGGTGGCGGGCGAGGTGCCGCGACGCAAGCGCGGAAATCATGCAGCCCCCCAAATCCGGGCAGGATGGCCGCTCAGCGGGCGCCGAACAGCGCCACCGACGGCGTACCCACAGGGGCCGTCACCAGTTTTGGCGCCCGCTTGTCGAGCACCGCAAGCCAGGCCGCGGCGCGCGCACCGACAAAGGTTTGCGGCAGCGACGGCGTCAGCCGCCCGCGCCCTTCCCAGTCGGCAATCAGCCTGGCCGCCTCGGCACCGGCATCCGCCAGCGGCTGGTGCCGGCGCAGCGCATTGTTGACGAGCGCGTCGCCAAAAAACGTCCAGTCATTGTCGGCCTTGCAGCCAAACGAGGTGCGGTCACCCGCCGACGCGGTAAGCACGGCGGCATCCTCGCCCGACAGCACCGGAATGAACGCGCCCGAATAACAGGCGCTGATGATGATTACCCGGCGGGTAATGCCAAGCGTATCGAGCTGGTTGGCAAGCGCCGTGGCGGAGATGACGCCAAAACCCTGATCGGCATCATTATACACCAAGCCAAAGGGCGCGCCGTGGCTTGTGGTATAGAGCACCAGCACGTCCTCTTTGCGGTCCATCAGCTCGGCCACACGGGCGAGTGCCAGGGCCAGCGTGTCGGGCGACCCCATGGCGAGCGTGCTCGGCGTATGGCCGTCGCTCCCGGCAAAGGTCAGCGTGCGGCCAGCGGCATCATAGCGCCGGCTGAGCACCTTGCCCGCCTCGCGCGCCTCGCGTCCGAACACGGGGTCTGAATCGAGCGCCACCGCGATAACATAGGCGTCGACCACGCCCTTTCGCTGCGGCAGCAGGCTGGCGAGCGCGCGGTCGACCCGGCGGTGCTCGGTGAGCAACTGGGCAGCTGTGCGGTGGTGTTCGATCTGCACGCCGCCATCGGCCAAGCGCGCCGCCTGCGCCGCCGTCAGCGCCTGGAAAAAGGGCAGTGGCTCGCCGTGTTTGGGCGGGGCATAAGCGGATTGCTGGGCCGAGGAGGACGCCGCGAACAGGGCGCAGGCACAGGCCAATGCTGCCCACAGCCTTGTTCCCGATCCGACGCCCGCCTGTTGCATGGCGATGTTGTCAACCGGGCGGTGGCACCGAGTCAACGGGGCGATGCGACGTTGACGACGGTCAGTACACCCGCTTCTTGGGCTTGATATACTCGATGTCGTCGGTCAGCGTGTAATCATGCACCGGGCGATAGTCGATCGAAACCGATCCGCCCTTGCCGCCCCATCCGTCAAACGTGGCGATGGTGTGCTTCATCCAGCCTGCGTCGTCGCGATTGGGGAAATCCTCGTTCACATGAGCGCCGCGGCTTTCCTGCCGGTTGGCGGCGGAATTGACCGTCACCACCGCCTGCGCCAGCAGATTGTCAAGCTCCAGCGTCTCGATGAGATCGGTGTTCCAGATGAGCGAACGATCAGCGATGGACACGTCTTCCATCCGCTTATAGGTCGCGCCCATTTTCTCGACGCCTTCGCTCAAGAGCGCATTGTCGCGGAAAACGGCACAATGTTTTTGCATCGTGCGCTGCATTTCGCCCCTGATGTGCGCGGTCGGTGAGGCGCCCTTGGCGTGGCGGAAATGGTCGAGCCGGCCAAGCGCCAGCTCTTCGGAACCCTTGGGCAGCGGGTTGTGCGGGGTTCCGGGCTTTAGCGTTTCCTTGATCCGCAGGCCCGTCGCGCGGCCGAAAACCACCAGGTCGATGAGCGAGTTGGAACCCAGCCGGTTGGCCCCGTGCACCGACACGCAGGCGGCTTCGCCAACCGCGAACAAGCCGGGGACGACGCTGTCGGGGTTGCCATCCTTCACCTGCACGACTTCGCCGTGAAAGTTGCAGGGGATTCCACCCATATTGTAATGCACGGTCGGCGCGACCGGCAGCGGCTGGCGGGTCAGATCAACGCCGGCAAAAATCTTGCCCGTCTCGGTGATGCCGGGCAGCCGCTCGGCCAGAACCTTGGGGTCGATATGGTCTAGGTGCAGGAAAATATGGTCCTTTTCCTTGCCGACACCGCGCCCCTCGCGAATTTCCATCGCCATTGAACGCGACACGACATCGCGACTCGCCAGATCCTTGGCGGACGGCGCATAGCGCTCCATGAAGCGCTCACCCTCGCTGTTCGTCAGATAGCCACCCTCACCGCGCGCGCCTTCGGTTATCAGCACGCCTGCGCCATAAATGCCGGTCGGGTGGAACTGCACAAACTCCATGTCCTGCAGCGGCAGCCCGGCGCGCAGCACCATGCCGCCGCCATCGCCCGTGCAGGTATGTGCCGAGGTCGCCGAGAAATAGCAGCGCCCATAGCCGCCCGTTGCCAGCACAACCGAGTGGCTGCGGAACCGGTGGATCGAGCCATCTTCCATGCACAGCGCAATCACCCCCCGGCAAACCGGGCCATTGGCGCCCTGCTCCATGATGAGATCGAGCGCGAAATATTCGATGAAAAAGTCCGCATCATATTTCAGGCTCTGCTGATACAGCGCGTGGAGCATGGCGTGGCCCGTGCGGTCGGCGGCAGCACAGGTGCGCTGCGCCGGCGGCCCTTCGCCCATATTCTGCATCATGCCGCCAAACGGGCGCTGGTAGATTTTGCCGTCATCGGTGCGGCTGAACGGCACGCCGGCATGTTCAAGCTCGTAAACCGCCGCCGGTGCCTCGCGGCAAAGATATTCGATCGCGTCCTGGTCGCCCAGCCAGTCGGAGCCTTTGACCGTGTCATACATATGCCAGGTCCAGTGGTCCGGCCCCATATTGCCAAGGCTGGCCGCGATGCCGCCCTGCGCCGCCACGGTGTGTGAGCGGGTGGGGAACACCTTGGTGATGCACGCCGTTTTCAGCCCCGCTTCGGCAATCCCCATCGTCGCACGCAGGCCCGAACCGCCCGCCCCCACGACAACTGCGTCATAGCTGTGGTCGATGATCTTGTAGGCGGCGCTCATGCGACGGGTGCTCCGGCAAAGGCAATTTTGAGGATCGAGAATATGGCGACCGCGCCGGCACCAACGGTGAAAAAGGTGAGCAGCACCATCATCGCCGTGCGGGCCGCGCCGTTGAGATAATCCTCGATCAGCACCTGCAATCCCAGTCGGAAGTGGTAGAACACGCTGGCCACCAGCAGGATCATCGGGATGGCCGCCCAAGGGCTTGCCAGCCACGCCGCCATCGCTGCAAAACCGTGCGCGGGCAGCCGCGCCATTGAGGCGAAAAACCACAGCATCAGCAGCAGGTTGCCCGCCGCCGTCAGCCGCTGGTGCCACCAGTGATGCGCGCCTTCGTTCGACGAGCCAAGCCCGCGAACGCGGCCAAGTTCGGTTCCGCTGCCCATGTTACTTCCCCACCAGCAGATAAGCCCAATAGGCCGCCGTCAGCGCCACCGAGGCGACCAGCGTGGACTGCGCCCATATCCGGTTGGATTTCAGCTCATACCCCGCGCCGGCATCCAGCACGAAATGGCGAATGCCGCTCGCCATGTGCTGAAAGAACGCCAGGGTCAACCCGATGCCGAAAACATAGCCAAGCGCGTTCAGCTTGCCCGACGCATAAGTGAACACGTCAAGAAACGCGTCATAGCTTGCCGGGCCGCCCGCCAGTGCCGCCAGCCACCACACAACCAGCAGCGTGCCCACCGTTGCCATGCCGTCTCCGGTGGCGCGGTGAAGGATGGAGACTAGCATGTGCGGCCCCCATTTCCAGATGGTCAGGTGCGGCGAGAGCGGGCGAGCCGCGTTACGATGCGATGCCAAGGCGTGGTTCCTCAATCGGTCTTGCGGCACCCTATTAGAGCGGTGCCGCTGCGATGCAACCGGCAGCGGGTGTGCGATCAGTCCTAACCTCGTCTTAACCAAATCACCGTACCCAATGATTGCTAGTTGCCGCGCGTTTCTGCGAGCCCCTGTCGAAGGACCCGAGCGTTGGATAAGAATGACTTGCCTAGTGTTGGCGCAATTGCGGCGCAGATCGACCTGGTCGCAAGGCTCAGGGTGTTCGACCCCGATGGCACGCTGACCAATGATGCCCGCGCCGTGTGGGACGCTATCGAGCCGGAGATCCTCACTATATCCGCAGCATTCTGGCACCAATGGCAACGCTGTTTTGCGCGGGAGCGGCACTGGGCGCCGCAAGAATCAGAAAAAATGATCGAGCTTGGCTGTGCATTTCTGCGCGACCGCTTTCTCGACTTTTCCGGTAGCGCGTGGATCGAGTCGATCGAGCGTTCGGTTGCTGCGGCCTATGCCGCCGGTGTCGCGCCCATGGCGCTCCTGTCGATGATCAACGCCAGCGACCGCGCAGCCATTGGGGTGATCGTGCGCCGGATTGCGCCGAGCGACGACCGGTTCCGGCTTGCGGAAACGCTGATGCGGCTGTCGGCGCTCGAAGGCGAGATAACCGTTGCCATCTACACCGCCTTCAAGGATCACAGCGCACAAATCTCGCGCGACCGGCTGGCCGCCGATTTCCGCGAAGGCATCGCCACGATGGTCGAAAACGTGTCACAGGGCGGCGCCGATTTGCGCCAGCAGACCGGGCGCACCTCGTCTTCGGCACGCGGGATGCTCGGCAAGACGTCGGAAGTCGCAGCCGCTGCTGAACAGTCGGCTGTTGCAATGCGCGAGGCAGCGCAAACCTCCGCCGGGCTGATTCAGGCAATTGAGGACGCCCGGCTGGAAGTGGAAGCCGCCGCCGACATTGCGACACGGGCAAGCGGCCAGGCGGGGCAGGCGGTTGGCATGTCCGAAGCGCTGTCCGAACATGCAAAATCAATCGAATCAATCCTTGGCCTCATCCGCGACATTGCCGGGCAGACCAATTTGCTTGCCCTTAACGCCACCATCGAAGCAGCCCGCGCAGGCGATGCCGGCCGCGGCTTTGCAGTCGTTGCGCAGGAAGTGAAATCGCTCGCTAACCAGACTGCGCGTGCGACCGACGATATCGCCGCCAAAATTGCCGCGATCCAGGCCGCCACGCGCTCCACGGTCGACACCAATGCCTCGATCCGCGCCACTGTCTCCGAAGTTCAGGCCTCGGCCGAAAGAATCCGCGCCGCCATGGAAATACAGGCGCGCACCGTCACCGCCATTACCGCCTCGGTTGACGAAACCGCGCTCGCCGCCGACTCGATGTCGAACACCATCGCCACCATTCGCGAAGACACCGAAATGGTCGCCTCCGATATCGACCGGGTGGGCCAAGGCTTTGAAGCATTCGACCTGCATCTGAGCACGCTCAAGTCAAAGGCGAACGACTTTATTTCCAAAGTCGCGGCCTAGCGCAGGCAGCGTGTTTGGCGGCAACCACGCTGCCTGACCGGCCCTGGGACGTTGTAAGCCGCGCCGCGCCCGCCTAATCAGGGCGCATGACCCATATTCTTTTGACCGGCAGCAGCCGGGGCATCGGCGCCGCGATTGCCGCCTCGTTCGCGCAGGATAACATCCGGCTCGCGGGGCACGGCACCCGAAGCGGGATCCCGGCCGATTTCAATCAGCCCGGTGCGCCTGCCGCCTTGTGGCATGCAGCGCTTGAGCAGCTTGGCGGCACGGTTGACATACTTATCAACAATGCCGGGGTGTTCGAGGCCAATCCGCTCGATGGCGACGATGCGGCATGGTCCGCCGGCTGGGACCGAACGATGCGCATCAACCTCACCGCATCGGCTGAGCTGTGCCGGCTGGCGGTGCGCCACTGGCAGGCGCGGGGCAGCGGCGGGCGTATCGTCAACATCGCCAGCCGTGCAGCGCACCGCGGCGACAGCCCGGCGCACTGGCATTATGCGGCGTCAAAGGCCGGGATGGTCGCGATGACCAAGACGATTGCCCGCGCCTATGCCCGCGACCATATTCTGGCGTTTGCGATTTGTCCGGGGTTTACGATGACCGGCATGGCCGAGGATTATCTGGCAAGCCGGGGCGGGGAGCGGTTGCTGGCTGATATTCCACTGGGCCGCGTGGCAGACGCCGCTGAAGTCGCCGGCATGGCCCGCTATTGCGCGCTGGCCGCGCCACCGTCGATGACCGGCGCGGTGCTTGACGTGAACGGCGCCAGCTATGTCCGCTAACGCACCGCAAAGCTGGAAGCTGACGCTGGCCTGCACCTCTGCCGAGGCCGAGGCGATTGGCTGCGCCGACGTTGCGCTCGCCGATGTCGTGCTGATGGTAACCGAAGAAGACGGGGGCGCCGGCCGCTGGCGGCTCGATGCCTATTTCGAGGGCAAGCCCCCGCTTGCGCTGCGCCGCGCCGTGGCCGCCCTGGTGCCGAGCCACACCGGCCCGCTGCCCGCGCCCGAGCGATTGCCCGACAATGACTGGGTAACGCTTAGCCAGGCCGGGCTTGAGCCGATAGTCGCCGGGCGGTTCTTTGTGCACATAGCGGCCTGTCAGGGGGCGGTGCCGCCCGGCGCGCGCGCGCTCCGCATCGAGGCCAGCCGCGCTTTTGGCACGGGCCACCATGAGACAACGACCGGCTGCCTGATGCTGCTGGATGCGATGAAGCGCCGGGGCGCCCGCGTTGACCACTTTATTGATCTGGGCACCGGCACTGGCCTGCTCGCCTTTGCCGCACTCCATTTGTGGCCCCGGGCTTATGCCACCGCGACCGATATCGACCCCGTTGCCATAGAGATGGCGGCTGAAAATGCCCGCATCAATCACGTGGGCACAGGGCAGGGGCTGGGGCGCGTCGCGCTTGCCGTTGCCGATGGCGCCGCCGATCCGCTGATTGCGCGGCGTGCGCCCTATGATCTTGTCGTCGCCAACATTCTGGCCGGGCCGCTGATCGAGATGGCCGCCGACATCACCGCGATTGCCGCACCCGGGGCCCAGATCGTGCTCGCCGGGCTGCTGTCGACACAGGCAGGGGCGGTGGCGCGTGCCTATCGTCGCCAGGGGTGCCGGGTGGCCGAGCGGCTGGTGCTCGGCGATTGGACGATCCTGCGGCTGCGCCGCCGGCCGTGCGCCCAATAGCGTTGGAAACCGCACGGAATATCCCGGCGACGCCTGCGGATTTGCGCTATGCGTCGCGGCATGGATTTGCCTAAAGATCGCCCGCCGGAAATTGTCATCATTGGCGCCGGCTTCGGCGGATTGGCCGCCGCCCGCGGGTTACGCAATGCCCGCGCGAACCTGACCATTGTCGACCGGCAAAATCACCACCTGTTCCAGCCGCTGCTCTATCAGGTCGCGACCGCCGGGCTGTCACCGGCGGAAATCGCCTCGCCCATCCGCAGCATCGTGCGCAATTATCGCAATACGCGCGTTCTGCTCGACACCGTAACCGGGGTCGACAAGGCCGCGCGCCGGGTGAAGCTGGCCAGCGGCGCGGCGCTTGCCTATGACGTGCTCATCATCGCCTCCGGCGCCCGCCACAGCTATTTCGGGCGCGACGAATGGGCCGCTTTTGCGCCCGGCATCAAGACGATTGACGATGCCGTTCAGGTGCGCGCGCAAATCCTGATTGCAATGGAACGCGCCGAAACCGCGCGGCAGGAAAACCCCGAAACGCGCGGCCAGCATCTGAACTTCGTCGTGATTGGCGGCGGGCCGACGGGCGTCGAAATGGCCGGCGCGATTGCCGAGTTGACCCGCCACGCCGCCGAAATGGACTTTCGGCACATCACCCGAAACTGCATCAAGATCAGGCTCATCGAGGCAGGGCCCCGTCTGCTCGCCGCCTTTCCCCCAACGCTTGGCGAAAAGGCCCGGGCGTCGCTGATGCATTTGGGCGTCGATGTGCAGACCGGTGGGCGCGTTACCGAGATTTCGCAAGGTCAGGTGCGGATTGGCGACGAAACCATCAGCGCGGCCGCGATTGTGTGGGGCGCCGGTGTTCAGGCCTCGCCCGCCGCAACATGGCTTGGCGCCGCAGCCGACCGGGCCGGTCGCGTGGTGGTCGAACCCGACATGTCGCTTGCCGGCCACCCCGAAATCTTCGTGATCGGCGATACCTCGCTGGCGATGCGCGAAAATGGCAAGCCCGTGCCCGGCATTGCGCCTGCCGCCAAGCAACAGGGGCAATATGTCGCCAGGCGGCTTCGCGCCGGCATTGCCGGGCGAGCGTTGCCGGGCGCGTTCCGCTACAAAAATTATGGTAATCTGGCGACCATCGGTCGCAAGCGCGCGGTCGCCGATTTCGGCTGGACCAAGCTCAGCGGGTTCCCCGCCTGGTTCGTGTGGACCACAGCGCATATCTTTTACCTCACCGATTTTCGCGCGCGGCTGATCGTCGGGGCGCAGTGGCTGTGGCATTATGTAACGTTCGATCGCGGGGCGCGGCTGATTACCGGGCTGGGCAACAAGCCCGCAGCGCCGGTTATCTGGTCGAAAGACGCTGACCGCCCGCCCGGGGCGGCAGACCCGCTCGCTGCCCCTCAGCGCCTGCCGTCATCGTCTCCGCGCTCGCTCTCATAACGCAGGCACTGATCCGGATCATGGCGGCAGCGCCGGTCGGCCGCGCGGCGCTCGCGGGCTGCCCGCACCTCGGCCTGGCGGGCCTTGCGCCCATAAGCGCGATCGGCCTCTGACTGGCTGGTCGTTACCAAATCAACGGCCTTGCCGGCGACTTTCACCGGCGCGGTAACGACGCCGATCGCGGTCTTGGCCAGGCACCCGCCGCTCGACAATGTAAGCGTCAATATCGCGGCCGCCCGGGCCATCATCATCGCGCGCGCCTTATCCATGCGGCCCAAGCGCTGCTGCCCGCGCCTGAGCCGCTTCGGCGGGGAAATCGGTGAAAACCCCGTCGACGCCAAGCGCCAGGTAGCGGCGAATTTCGGCCTGAAGGCGGCCATGCCCGGCGGGATCGGTGCCGTCGCGCAGGCTGGCTGGCAAAAACACATTTTCCGCGCGCATTGTCCAGGGGTGAACGCGCAGGCCTGCGGCGTGCGCATCGGCCACCAGCGCGGTGCCATTATCCGGCGTGCCCGACCAGATCATCGCCTTGTTCGGGCCAATTCCATAGGCATAGGCCGAAATCGCCCGCAACCCCGCCGGGGTCGCCATGTCGGCATAGGTCGGGGCCGCCTTGTCGGCCGGCCCGCCGGTTGCATCCATCAGCTGGATCAACCGGATGCTCGCCATTTTGTGCAGCGCTTTCAGATTGTTGACCTCAAACGACTGGATGAATACCGGCGCTTTGGCATCGCCCCACCCGGCCGCCTTGAGCTGTGCGACGAGCCGCGCCTCCATTGGCTTACCGATTGCGGCAAAATAGCTGGGATGCTTGGTCTCAGGATAAATGCCGATCGTGCGGTGGCGCCGTTTGCTCGCTGACTTCGCCAGGGTGATGACCTCGGCAAGCGTCGGCACCTGAAACTGCCCGTCGAACGCGGTGTTGGCAGGCCGAAGTTGCGGCAGACGCTCCTTGGCGCGCAGGGTCTTCAGCTCGGCCAGCGTGAAATCTTCCGTGAACCAGCCCGTGTGGCTTTCCCCGTCGATGACCTTGGTCGTCTTGCGGGCGGCAAATTCGGGGTGGTCGGCCACGTTGGTTGTGGCGGTAATGTCATTCTCGTGGCGGGCGACGAACACATCGTCTTTGGTCAGCACCAGATCGGGCTCGATGAAATCCGCGCCCTGCTCGATCGCCAGCGTGTAGCTTGCCAGCGTATGTTCGGGCCGCAGGCCGCTTGCGCCGCGATGGCCAATGATGATGGGGGAAGAAAGCGGCTGCACGATACGCGCATTCTGAGCCATCGCCACCACCGGCACCAGCGCAAAAATAAGCATTCCGGTGCGAATCCGCTTGCGTTGCAAATCAATAAAACGTTTCATCCTGCAATCCTTTTCCAACGGACCCCAACCCTTGTCAGCGCGTTACAGCATCTCTTGAAAAAGGGGCGATTGCCATGCACTTCACCATCAACGGCGCTGTTCATAACGCCGAGCCCGACATTCGCGCGTCGCTGCTCGATGTGCTGCGCGAGCATCTGGCCCTTACCGGCACCAAAAAGGGCTGTGACCATGGCCAGTGCGGGGCGTGCACGGTCATCGTCAATGGCCGGCGGATCAATGCGTGCCTCACGCTGGCGGTAATGCACCAGGATGATGACATTCTGACGATCGAGGGGCTGGGGACGGCCAGCGCGCTCCACCCGGTGCAGGCGGCCTTTGTGGCGCACGATGCGCTGCAATGCGGCTATTGCACGCCGGGCCAGATTTGCTCGGCAATAGCGATGCTTGACGAGGTGAAGGCCGGCTGGGCAAGCCATGCCAGCGACAGCCTCGACACGGTGCGCCTGACCGATGACGAGATTTCCGAGCGGATGAGCGGAAATTTGTGCCGCTGTTCAGCCTATCCCAACATTGTCGATGCCATCCGCGCGGCGGCCAGCCAGATGGCGGCGGCGGCGGCGGCATGAAGCGCTTTGATTATGTTCGTGCCGCCGATGTGGCCGGTGCAACCGGCACGACTGGGCGTTTCATCGCGGGCGGCACCAACCTGCTTGACCTGATGAAATTGCAGATCGAAACGCCCGACCGCCTTGTTGACATCAACCCGCTCGGTTTGCGCAACGTCGAGGAAACACCCGGTGGCGGCCTGCGGATTGGCGCGTTGGTGCCGAACAGCGATCTTGCGGCGCATCCGCTGATTGTGGCGCGTTACCCGGTGCTTGCCCGCGCGCTGCTGTCAGGTGCCTCGCCGCAGCTTCGCAACAAGGCGACGACTGGCGGCAATTTGCTGCAACGCACACGCTGCTATTATTTTTACGATACCGCCGCTGCCTGCAACAAGCGCACGCCGGGCATTGGCTGTGCCGCTCAGGGCGGGTTCAACCGCATCATGGCGGTGCTCGGCACGAGTGACGACTGTATCGCCACGCACCCAAGCGACATGGCGGTGGCGATGCGCGCGCTCGGCGCGGCGGTGGTGACGGCGCAACCCGGCGGTGGCTCGCGCCGGCTGCCGCTCGACGCATTTTACCGCCTGCCCGGCGCCACGCCGCATATCGAGCATGCGCTCGATGCCGGCGAGTTGATTACCCATGTCGAGCTGCCCGCGCCGCCGCCCGGCAGGCAGCTCTATCGCAAAGTCCGCGACCGCGCCTCCTATGCCTTTGCACTGGTGTCGGTAGCCGGCATCGTCGCCGCCCAAGACGGCATCGTCACCCACGCCGCGCTCGCCTTTGGAGGGCTGGCGCCGGTCCCCTGGCGCGACCTGGCAGTGGAGGCCGCCCTGATTGGCCAGCCCGCGGCCCCTGCCGCGTTCGAGGCCGCCGCCGACGCGCTGCTGCAGGACGCGCATGGCTTTGGCGCCAATGATTTCAAGATACCGCTTGCCCGTCGCGTGCTTGTCGCCAGCCTGCGCGCGCTGACCGGAGACGCCCAATGAGCGAGTTCAAGATGGACGCCGATTACGGCCCCTCCGGCCTCTCGCGCGGGGTTCAGGGGTTGATCGGCAAGGGTGTGGACCGGGTGGACGGCGTCGCCAAGGTGACCGGTGCCGCGCGCTATGCCGCTGAACACCGGCCAGGCGGCAAGCTCGCTTATGCCTATGCCGTAACCGCCACCATTGCGACCGGCACGGTCAAATCCATCGACTCGGATGCCGCCAGGGCGATGCCCGGCGTCATCACGGTGATTGACGACCACAAGCTCATTCCGGCCGAATCCGCCGTTATCCGCCAGCCGCACACCCCGCGCGCGGATGGTCCGCTTGAAAGCTATGGCCAGATCGTCGCCATTGTGGTTGCCGAAAGTTTCGAACAAGCACGTGATGCGGCCCATGCCGTCGTCATCGACTATGCCCCGCAAAAGGGGGCCTATGACACCCGTTCCAACGTCGCGCGCGCGAAGGGCCCGCACGAAGGCGCGATGCTGCCTGACATCGTTGTGGGCGACATTGACGCCGCGATGCAGCGTGCCGCGGTGACGCACGACATAACCTATACAACGCCCTATCACGTCCATGCCGCAATGGAGCCGCACGCAGCCGTCGCCGCGTGGGACGGCGATAATTTGACGCTTTGGGGCGCCATCCAGATCATCCGGGGGGCAAAGCCCGTGCTTGCCGCATCGCTGGAGATTGCGCCGGAGCAGGTCCGCATCCTGTCACCTTATATCGGCGGCGGCTTTGGCGGGAAAATCGGCGGGCCGGAAATGGTGATGGCCGCCCTTGCCGCGCGCCTCACCGGCCGCCCGGTCAAGGCGCAGCTCACCCGCCAGCAGCTCTTCCATTCCATTTACGGCCGGTCGGACACGCATCAGCGCATTCGTCTGGCCGCCGGCCATGATGGAAAACTGACCGCGATTGGCCAGGATTCAGTGGTCAGCCAAAAGCCGGGTGTCGCGTTTTTCGAGCCGGTGGCGCTGGGCGCGCTGTCCTTATATGCTGGCGCCGCGCGCAGCTTCACGCACAAAATCGTGGGCCTTAACGTAACGCCTGCTGGCGCCGTCCGCGCGCCCGGTGAGGCCGTTGGCATGATGGCGCTGGAAACGGCGATGGACGAGATGGCGGAAAAACTGGGCATGGACCCCATCGCCTTTCGCCGCCTGAACGAACCGGGTGCCGACCCGATGAGCGGCAAGCCTTTTTCCACGCGCCGCCTGCTCGATTGCTATGCCGAGGGCGCGCGCCGTTTCGGCTGGGACAAGCGGCATCCGGCACCGGGCCAGGTTCGCGATGGCGAATGGCTGATCGGCATCGGCATGGCGACCGCGGCCCGCGTCAATTTTCTTGCTGACAGCCATGCGCGGGTCCGCCTGACGCCGGCAGGCCGCGCTGAAATTGAAACCGACATGACCGATATCGGCACCGGCACCTATACGATTCTGGCGCAGGTGGCGGGCGAAATGCTCGGGCTGCCGATGGACAATGTTTCGGTGTCGCTGGGCGATTCGCTGCACCCGCCAGGGGCGGGGTCGGGCGGCTCGTTCGGCGCTGCCTCCAGCACATCGTCGGTGCTGCTTGCCTGCGACGACATTATCGCCGAACTCGCCCGGCGGATGGACACGCAGCCTGCCGACATGACGCTGAAGGATGGTCACGCCATCGCCGGCAACCGCCGTGTGCCGATCAGCGATCTGGTGGGTGACGAGCCGGTCGAGGCGCTGGGCATATTGCACCCCGGCAAGAACAGCCGTGCCTTCAGCCAGGGAACATTTGGCGCGCAGTTCGCCGAAGTCGCGGTCAATGCGGTGACCGGAGAAACGCGCGTGCGCCGGCTGCTTGGCGTGTTCGATTGCGGCCGTATTCTCAACGCCAAGACCGCGCGCAGCCAGGCGATTGGCGGCATGATCTGGGGGCTTGGCTATGCGCTCCACGAAGAAGCGGTGCTCGACACGCGCTCGGGCGCTTATGTGAACCGCGATCTGGGCGAATATCACATCCCCGTAAACGCCGACGTGCCGCAGATTGAGGCATATTTCATCGAGGAAATTGACGAACATGCCAGCCCCGTTGGCGCCAAGGGGCTGGGCGAGCTTGGCATTTCGGGCGTCGGCGCGGCGATCACCAACGCGGTCTACAATGCGTGTGGCGTGCGGGTGCGGCACTGGCCGATGACGCTTGACCACATCCTGCCCCATCTGCCGCCGGTCTGAGGCGCGCGATGGCCGACAACGACAATGTTCTGGCGGCGGCGGCGGGCTGGGCGGGCGCGCCAATGGCACTGGCCACCGTCATCTCCACCTGGGGTTCGGCCCCGCGCCCACGCGGCAGCCACATGCTTGTCCATGCCGATGGACGGTTTGAGGGCTCGGTGTCGGGCGGCTGCGTGGAAAGCGACATTCTCGCCGCCGCCGCCGAGGTAATCGCAAGCGGCATTTTTCAGCGCAAGCATTATGGCGTGGCCGATGCCGCCGCCTGGGAAGTCGGCCTGCCCTGTGGCGGTGAAATTGAGGTGATGGTGCAGCCGGTGTCGGCCGCCGGATTTCCACCTGTGCTGTTTATCCAGATCGCGGCCGCGCGGGCGATTGGGCAGGCGCTAAGCGTCGTTACTGATCTTGCCAGCGGGGTCAGCGCGGCTGGCCCGGCACGGGAGGGCGGCTTTGCCAATCGTTATGATCCGCCGCGCCGGCTGCTCATCGTGGGCGCGGTGCAGATCGCGCAGGCGCTTGCCGGGCTCGCGCGAGAACTGGGTATCGCGACGGTGGTCATTGATCCGCGCGCGCGGTTTTTGACGGAGGAACGGTTTCCCGGCGTCATGCTGGACGATCGCTGGCCCGATGCGGCCGTGGCGGCCCACTTGCCCGGCCCGGCAACCGCGGTTGTAACCCTGAGCCATGACACCAAGATCGACGATCCCGCGCTCGCCGCCGCGCTTTCGGCGCCGACCGGCTATGTCGGGGCGCTTGGCTCCCGGCGCAGTCACGCCGCCCGGCGCGAACGGCTTGCAGCGGCGGGCGTTAGCGCGCCCGATCTCGACCGGATCGATGCGCCGGTCGGGCTTGATATCGGCGCGGTTGGCCCGGCGGAAATTGCCTTGTCGGTTGCCGCCGCAATGGTTGCGGCGTTCAACGGGCGGGCGTTGTGATTGCCGCTGAGCGCACGCTGCTCGTGCTGCTCGCCGCTGGACGCTCCACCCGGTTTGGCGCGCCCGACAAGTTGCTCGCGCCACTTTGCGGCAAGCCACTGCACCGGCACGCGGTTGACGCGCTGGCGGAAATCGACTTTCTGGGTCGCGTCGTCGTCACGTCGGGCGCGGCCATGGCGCTTGACGCGGACGGATATGACAGCCTTGTCAATTCGGCGCCTGAACGCGGGCTTTCAAGCTCGCTGGCGCTGGGGGTTGGCGCGGCACGGCGGCTGGGCGCAGCCGCGATGCTGGTGGCGCTTGGCGACATGCCGTTCGTGACGCCGGTGCATGTTCGCGCGCTGTTTGCCGCCGCTGACGGGCCGGGCGCGGTGGTTGCGTCAAGCGATGGCGCGCGTGCGATGCCCCCGGCGCTGTTCGCGGCCGGGCGGTTTGCCGAACTTGCGCACCTGTCGGGTGATCAGGGCGCGCGGGCGATGCTCGGCGCGGCAACGCTGGTTATTGCCCCCGCGCACGTGCTTGCCGATATCGACACAGTAGAGGATCTTGCCCGTGCACAAGCCGGGCTGGCGGCGCCTGCCGGGTAGCCCGCTACTCGTGCCGCAGCGCGTCAATGGGGTTGAGCGCGGCTGCCCGCCTGG
Source organism: Sphingomonas sp. (assembly GCA_021732445.1). GTDB lineage: Bacteria > Pseudomonadota > Alphaproteobacteria > Sphingomonadales > Sphingomonadaceae > Sphingomonas. The sequence continues at coordinate 195,677 of JAKFUZ010000001.1, forward strand.
CCGGAAAATAGCCGAACACGACGCCAATGATCGCCGAAATAACAAAAGCGATGATGTTGATCTGCAAGTCGAACGTCCATTTGACCTTCATGATCGGCACCAGCCCGGCAATCGCCCCTTGCGCGACGAGCAGGCCAAGCACGCCACCAAGGCACGACAGCGCAATCGCCTCGACCAGAAACTGCAACAGCACTTCGCGCGCCACCGCGCCAATGGCCAGTCTGATGCCGATTTCACGCGTCCGCTCGGTCACTGACACAAGCATGATGTTCATGATGCCGATGCCGCCGACAATAAGCGAGATTGCGGCAACCGTCGTCACGATACCGGTGAGCAGCACCGTGGTGCCGGTAAGCGTGTCGGAAATCTGCTTGGTGTCGAAAATGTTGAAATCATCGTCCTTGCCCGGTGTAATGTTGCGCCGTTCGCGCAAGAGATCACCCAGCGATTGCTGCACGATCGCGCTTTCGTAGCTGCGGTCAATGCCGACCAGCATCAGCCTGATGTCCTGATTACCGGTAAACCGCCGCTGCACCGCCTTTAGCGGCATGATGACGATATCATCCTGATCGCCGCCAAAACCGCCCTGGCCCCGGCTCGACAGCGTGCCCACAACGTCGCACGAAATGCCGCCAAGCCGCATCCGCTTGCCTTCCGCCAGTTCGTCGCGAAACAGGTTTTTGCGCACCGTATTGCCTAAGAGGCACACCGCCTTGCCGGCCTGCTCCTCGGCCGGGGTAAACAGCCGGCCCGATGCCAGCGGCCATGGCTGCACGTCGAAATAGGCAAGCGTGGTGCCGTTGACCGTCGTTGACCAGTTGGCGCCGTTGTACACCGCTGTGCCCGCTGCCTGCGCCTGCGGGGCGACCGCCGTCACACCCGTCACCTGACGGGCAATCGCGGCCACGTCTTCGGGTTTGAAATCGGGCGGGCGCGGGCCGCCGCCGCCACGGCCAAAGCCCTGGCCGGGCCGCACCTGCAAAATGTTGGTGCCAAGGCTCGCAATCGAATCCTGCACCGCAGATGTGGTCGCCTTGCCCAGCGTCACCATGGTCACCACCGCCGCCACGCCGATGATGATGCCAAGCGTTGTCAGAAACGAGCGCAGCTTGTGCCGGGCAATCGACCGGACCGCCAGGAGCAGGGTGGTGAAAAACATCAGGCGTGCACGCCCGCGTGTGCGCGCTGTTTGTTGGTTTCGATGCTCTCGACCAGGCCGTCCTTGAAATGGATGATGGTGTTTGCAAAAGACGCCATCTCGGCCTCGTGCGTAACCATCAGCACGGTGATGCCACTCGCCCGGTTGAGGTCGGTCAGCAGCTCCATGATCTCGACTGACCGCTCGGAATCGAGGTTGCCGGTTGGCTCGTCGGCCAGCAGCACGGCAGGGTTGGTGACAATGGCGCGGGCGATGGCGACGCGCTGCTGCTGCCCGCCGGAAAGTTCAGCCGGTGTGTGCTTCCACCACGGCGCCAGCCCCACCTTGTCGAGCGCCGCCATTGCGGCCTCGCGGCGTGCCCGGCGTGCATCTCCCCGGTACAGCAGGGGCAGTTCGACATTTTCAAGCGCAGAGGTGCGCGCCAGCAGGTTGAAACCCTGAAAGACAAAGCCAAGATAGCGCCGCCGCACCAGCGCCCGCTCGTCCCGGTCGAGCGTCTCGATGGCGTGCCCGTTGAACAGGAAGCGGCCCCTGGTCGGCACATCAAGGCACCCCAATATGTTCATCGTGGTCGATTTGCCAGAGCCCGACGGCCCCATCACCGCAACAAAATCGCCCTTGGCAATGTCGAGATCAACGCCTTTGAGCGCATAGAACGCGGTTGCGCCCTCGCCATAAACCTTGGTGACACCGCGTATCACGATGAGCGGCGTCGCCGCGCGGGCGCCGCCAGCCACGGGCAATGGCTCAATTGGCACGCGGCCCGCCCCTGGCGCCGGCAGTGGAGGCGCCACGTGCCGCCCGGCCCGCGTCGGCGCTTAGCTGGCCGGTGATAACCGCCATGCCCGGCTTGAGACCGCCGCTCAGCACTTCGGTTACCGAACCGTTGGTCTCGCCGGTGACAATGTCGATCCGCTTCGGCTTGCCTTGCGCGTCCTTGACATACACCGTTTGCGCGGCCCCCTTGCCAAGCGTCGCCTTGCGCTCTGGCTGGCCAGCGCCTGCGGGCCGGCGGGGGACCAGCGCCCCGGCAACGCCGCGGCTGGCGCCTGCGGCTGCCGCGTCGGGGTTGAAGCGCAGCGCCGCGTTGGGCACCAGTATCACATCGGCCCGTGCCGAGGTGGCGATAGAGGCAGTCGCCGTCATGCCGGGGCGCAATTGCAGATCGCGGTTGGTGACGCTCAGCTTGGCACCATAAGACACCACTTGCTGCGCGGTTGAGGTGGTGGCGGCGGCGGCCGACAGGTTGGAGCCAAGATCGACCCTGGTGATCGTGGCGGGAAACACCTTGCCGGGAAACGCATCGACGGTGAACGTCGCCTTTTGCCCTTCCTTCACCTCACCGACATCGGCCTCGTCAACCGCGACTTCCAGCTTCATGCTGCTCAGGTCTTCGGCAATCACAAACAACGTCGGCGTATTGAACGAAGCGGCAACCGTTGCGCCTGGTTCAATCTGCCGGGCGAGGACGACCCCGTTTACGGGCGAGCGGATAACCGCTTTGACCAATTGTGTCTGGTTGGACGACAGCGTCGCGCGCGCCGACGCGACATTGGCCTGCGCCGCCCGCAAATTGGCAAGCGCGCGCGCGCGATCAGCAACAGCCTGCTCCATCTCGGTCTTTGACGGCACTCGCCCGCCCGACAGGCGGCTGACTTCGGCAAGGCGCGCAAGCTGGGCGGACGATTGCTGCAAGGTCGCCTGCGCTTGCCCGACGGCTGCCACATTGGCATCAAGCGCGGCCCGGCTCTGGTTGACGGTGTCGGTGAACCGGGACGGATCGATGAGCGCGAGCGGTTGCCCGCGCCCCACCCGGTCGTTCACATCGACCAGCACCTTGGTGACAAGGCCGGACAATTCCGAGCCGACATTCACCTGATTGGTCGGCGCCAGTTTGCCGGTCGCCGACACGCTGACATTGAGCGCGCCGCGCGTGACGGTGTCGGTTGCATAATCGATCTGCGCCGCGGGCGCGAGCAGCCGCATCGCGAGCAACACCAGCAGCACCGCGCCAAGCGCAATCAGGGGCCATTTGGCCCAGCGCCGCCACCGGGGAACCGGCTTGCGACCCAGAAAATCATCGGTTGATTGCGCGCTTGCGTCTGCCATGCTGTTTCCTGCCAAAGCTAGGGTGCCGGGCTTTGGGGGAGCTTGGACGCGTCCCACCCGCCGCCTAGCGCGAGATAAAGCTGCACCAGCGCCTGCGCCTTGTCGGATTGTGCGCCGGCAAGCCCGCTTTGCGCGGAAAGCAGCGCGCTTTCGGTGGCGTTGAGCGTGGTGATATCGGTCAGCCCGGCGCGATATTGGCTGCGCGCGAGGATGGCGGCGTTGGCGGCGGCCTCCTGCGCGATAGTGAAGTCGCGCGCGCGGCTCTGGGCGGTTTGCAGCGCGGTCAGGCCGTTTTCGACATCCTCAAGCGCTGTCAGCACCGCGCTCTTATAGGCGGCGAAGGCGCCCTCTGCCGCGGCTCTGCGCGCGCGCACGACCGACCGGTTGCGGCCGGCATCGAAGATGGTCTGCGCGATATTGCCGAACACCCGGCCGGTGATGATGTCGGTAAGCGTGCTGATGCTTGCCGCGTTGGTGCCAAGGCTGGCGCCGATGCTGAGCGCGGGGAACAACTGGGCCTTGGCGACCCCGATTTGTGCCGTCGCCGCTGCCAGGTCGCGCTCGGCCGCCCGCACATCGGGGCGTATCCGCAAGATATCGGCCGGCAGGCCAACCGGCACCGCCTCCGGCCCGTGGGGGATGGGCATGGTCGCCGCAAGCTCGGCCTTCAGAGCGCCCGGCGCTTGCCCGGTAAGCACGCCAAGCCGGTTGGCCGCTTGCTGAAAGCTTTGTTCAAGGCTGGGCACCTGCGTTGCCGTCTGCGCGCGCTGCGAGCGCGACTGCTCGGCATCGAGCGACGAGACGAGCCCGGCCTGCACGCGAAATCCCGCAATTTCCAGATTGTCATCCTGAATCGCGAGCGACCCTCGTGCAATCGCCAGATTGGCTTGCGCGGCGCGCGCCAGAATATAGTTGCGCGCCACTTCGGCCGCGACGCTGGATTGCACCTGCGCCAGGCCATAGGCGCTCGATTCCGCGCTGCCGCGCGCCGCCTCCACCCCGCGCCTGATGCCGCCGAACAGGTCAATCTGATATTGCGCGTCGCCCGAAATCGAATAATTCTCGTTGACGATGCCGGCATTGGTGATGTTGCCAAAGCTGCGGCCGCGCACGTTGATGTTGCGCGAATAGCCAAGCGATGCAGACACGCTCGGCAACAGGCTCGCCCGCTGCTGGATAAGCGCTTCGCGCGCCTGCCGCAGCCGGGCCACCGCCTGGTCGATATCGAGATTGTGCTGGAGCGCCAGATCGACGATTTGCGTGAGCTGCGGGTCGCCAAACGCCTCCCACCACCGCTCGACATGGGCGATGTCCCCCGGCGCCGAGCCTGTCGAATAGGCGGGCGGCACGGCAAGCGCGGCGGGGGCCGGCGGCTGATAGTTGGGGCCAACCGCGCACCCGGCAAGCGCGACCGCGGCCGACAGCAACAAGACAATATGCGTGCGTGCCATATTAACTGTCTTATTGGGCCAACACGCGGGCGTCCAACGGAAACTTGTCGCAAAGTGTAATTGCAGGGGCAAAGGGGGGCGCATGGCGGCGCGGGTGTCGCTCGAACGAAAAGTTACAGCGTTCCGCATAGCGTTTGGCGTGGCCACAAGGCGCCGGGACGATAGCAGCGGGGTGGCGTATAGAAAAGTTGCGGCGGGAGGAGCCCGAGTTTTCGGCCGTTTACAGTTATCGAGCGCCCGCCCATAAGCTGATCTGATAGTTGCGGGGACGAGCCGGCCATGGGCGTTACGTATGACAATATTGGGATCAATTATTCCAAGCTGCGCACGCCCGATCAACGGATAGCAGCGGCGCTTGAAAATGCTCTCGGTACGGCGCAAACGATTCTTAATGTCGGTGCGGGAACCGGTTCCTACGAGCCGGTGGGGCGCTCAGTGACGGCGGTTGAGCCGTCGCTTGAGATGATAAGGCAACGCTCGCCAAATGCTGCTGAGGTCGTTCAGGCTTCTGCAGAAAGCCTTCCGTTCAATGATGACAGCTTCGACGCGTCAATGGCAATCTTGACCGTACACCACTGGGCGAACCCGGAAGCGGGTCTGCGCGAAATGCGCCGGGTCACGCGTGGTCCGATCGTGCTGCTGACCTTTGATCCTTCGTTCCGGCCTTGGCTGACTGACTATCTTCCCGAACTGGCGGTGCTCGACGACGCGCGGATGCCGGCGATGTCGGCCTATGCGCGCTGGATGGGCACAGTGCAGGTAACCCCGGTCTTGATCCCGCACGATTGCACCGACGGCTTTCTATATGCGTACTGGCGGCGACCCTTTGCCTATCTCGATCCGCACATTCGCTCAGGCAGTTCGTCGTTCTGGGCAATAGGCGATGTCGAAGCAGGTCTTCAAAAGCTGAAGGATGATCTCGACACGGGGGATTGGGAAAGGCGCTATGCCGAACTGATTGCGCTGGACGAGTATGATGCCGGGTATCGACTTGTCGTAGCCGGATGATGATTGAGATGAAGCGCTGTGGTTGAAGGCACCCAACCATGAGTTGACTTAAATCCGGATATTCCGGAAATCCACCGGGTAACGGCCGCCTGACCCTCGACGCCGCCTAGTCGATCTCCAGGATGATCGCGTCTACCGCCAGGCTATCTCCGGCCGCCGCGCTTATCGTTTTCACCACACCGGTTTTTTCGGCGCGCAGAATATTTTCCATCTTCATCGCTTCCACCACCGCGAGCGGCTGGCCGAGTTCCACCTTGTCGCCCGGCTTCACCTCCAGCCGCATCAGCAGACCCGGCATCGGGCAGACGAGAAAGCGCGACAGGTCGGGCGGCACCTTCTCGACCAGATGCCGGGCAAATGGCGCGATATGGGCGGGCAGCACCCGCGCGACATGACGCGCCCCGCGTGTGGTGAGGGCAAAGCCGGTGCGTGTTTTGGCGATTTTGACGCTGAGCGGCGCATCGCCAATTTTGGCCTGGATCAACCGATCACCCGGCGCATAAGCCATCGTCAGATCAACCGGGGTGCCATCCACGGCGACCCCATCGCCGGCCACCACAACCTCATGGATAATCTCGTCAATCTTCACGTCCCAGCTATCCGGCGGGTTAAGCCGATCGCCCAATTGCCCGTTAACCTGGCGCGCGCGATCGGCCTCGACCGTCGCGGCATAGCCCGCAATCGCCGCCAGCGCGCGCAGCCGCTCGATCGACGCAGGTGCACCCTGGAATCCGTCTGGATATTCTTCGGCAATGAAGCCGGTGGTGATCGTGCCGGCGCGAAAGCGCGGGTGCTGCATCAGCGCCGAGAGGAAGTCGATATTGTGGGTCGGGCCCTCAATTTCGAAGGCGTCGAGCGCCTCGATTTGCAGGTCGATTGCGGCCTGGCGGGTGGGCGCATGGGTGATGAGCTTGGCGATCATGGGGTCGTAGAAAATGCTGACCTCGCCGCCTTCCGCCACACCGTCGTCGATGCGGACATAGCCTTTAGCCGCTGCATCGCCCGACGACACGCCGTAAGGAGTGTCCTCCGATTGCGGCGGATTATACCGCACCAGCCGCCCAATGCTGGGCAGGAACCCGCGATACGGGTCTTCGGCATAGACGCGGTTTTCCACGGCCCAGCCGTTGATGCCGATATCGGCCTGGGTGAAGGGCAGCGCGTCACCCGCCGCCACGCGGATCATCTGCTCGACCAGATCAATGCCGGTAATCGCCTCGGTCACGGGGTGCTCAACCTGCAGCCGGGTGTTCATTTCGAGGAAATAGAAGCTCTCGCCGGTGGTGTCCGCGCCCGACACGATCAGCTCGACCGTGCCTGCGCTGTAATATCCCACCGCGCGGGCAAGGGCGACGGCCTGTTCGCCCATCGCGCGGCGCATCTTGGACGTGACGAAGGGCGAGGGCGCTTCCTCGACCACTTTCTGGTGGCGGCGCTGGATGCTGCATTCGCGCTCGTTGAGGAACACGATGTTGCCGTGGCTGTCGCCCAGCACCTGAATTTCGATGTGGCGCGGGCTTTCGATGAACTTCTCGATGAACACCCGGTCATCGCCGAAACTCGCCAGCCCCTCGCGCTTGGTCGCCTCGAACCCTTCGCGGACGTCCTGCTCGCTATAGGCCAGGCGCATCCCCTTGCCGCCACCGCCGGCCGATGCCTTCATCATCACGGGAAAGCCAATGTCCTTCGCGATCCTCACGGCCTCGTCGGTATCGGCAATTTCGCCCAGATAGCCCGGCACGACGTTGACGCCCGCTGCCTTGGCGAGCTTCTTTGATTCGATCTTGTCGCCCATCGCCGCGATGGCGGCGGGCGGCGGGCCGATGAAAGCGATGCCAGCCTGGGCACAGGCGCGCGCGAAACTTTCGCGTTCGGAAAGGAAGCCATAGCCCGGGTGGATGCAATCCGCGCCCGTCGCCCGGGCGGCGGCGAGGATGAGGTCGGCTTTGAGATAGGATTCCGCCGCTGGCGCCGGCCCGAGCCGCACCGCCTCGTCCGCCATCAACACATGCGGCGAGCGCGCATCGGCATCGGAATAGACGGCGACGGTGGCGAGCCCCATCCGCTTGGCGGTGCGGAATACGCGGGCCGCAATTTCACCACGATTGGCGACGAGGATTTTTTTGAGCATCACTTTTCTTCTCTCGTGACGACGTATTCGAGCATGACTCCGCCCAAAAGAAAGAGGATCAGGCTGCCCGGAAACATTGCGAACCTGAAGAATCTATCGTTCTCGCACCCAGATACTTGGAATCTTGGGGCACAGTCCCCTAGCGCTCTATCTGGCAGAAAGAAGCCGACGATGATTGCTCCCATCACGCCGTACAGGACGCATCCTAGCCTTGCCCCTGCGGAAATAGACCCGTGATCCAGAAAGCTCACGCCGCCTTCACCGCCGGCGCGCCGCGCAACAGCCCCTCGGTGCTCAAATCCTCATCGATCTCGGGCCAATGGATGCCATAACCCGCGCCCGCCTTCTCCCAAGCCGCCCGCTGCGCTTCCGTCGCGTGCAACAGGCGCGGATACCAGGCGAGCGGCACGGAAATCGTGCGCCCATCCATCAGATCGACAATCAGGCTGGCCTCATCGAAGCGCACGTCGAGCACGCGTTCGTCGGTGACCTTAGCCGAAATATTCATGCCACGCCTCCAGCAGCAATGCCCGGTTCGCTTCGACCATCGCGACAATGCCACCAATCTCGTGTGCGCGAAAGCCACGGCTCTTGGCGACTTCCGGCGATTGCAACCACACCTTGATCGTCGCCTCGCCGCGATCGACATGAATATGCGGCGGCTCGTTCGGCTCGTGGCTGTAGAAATAGAAGCGGCATGCGCCGATGCGCAGGACCGTCGGCATTCATGCCCCCACCCGCATCGGCTCTTCCGCCACCATCGGCCGCAGCCCCAGCTTGGCGAACATCGCGCCGTCGGCGCTGTCGCCGCGATTGCCCGTTGTCAGCAGCTTGTCGCCGGTGAAGATGCTATTGGCGCCGGCCAGGAAGCACAAGGCCTGCGTCGCCTCGCTCATGCTCTCGCGCCCCGCGCTCAGGCGCACCATGCTTTTCGGCATGGTGATCCGCGCAACCGCCACTGTCCGCACAAACTCGATATCGTCGATTTTGGCCAGCGGCGTGTCGGCCAGCATGTCGCCGAGCACCGTGCCCTTCACCGGCACGAGCGCGTTGACCGGCACGCTCTCCGGGTGGCGCGGGAGTGTGGCGAGCGCGTGGACGAAGCCGACGCGATCTTCGCGCGTTTCGCCCATGCCGACAATGCCGCCACAGCACACATTGATGCCCGCCGCGCGCACATGCTCCAGCGTATCGAGCCGGTCGGCGAAGGTGCGGGTGGTGATGACGTTGCCGTAATTTTCCGGGGAGGTGTCGATATTGTGGTTGTAATAATCAAGGCCGGCGTCCGCCAGCCGCTCGGCCTGATGCGGCGCCAGCATCCCCAGCGTCATGCAGGTCTCCAGCCCCATCGCCTTCACGCCTTCGACCATCTGGACGACCGCATCGAGATCGCGGTCCTTGGGGTTGCGCCAGGCGGCGCCCATGCAGAAGCGCCGCGATCCGCTCGCCTTGGCCTCGGCCGCCCTTGCGAGCACGGCCTCCACCTCCATCAGCTTGTCCGCCTTCAGCCCCGTTTCATGTGCTGACGACTGCGAGCAATAGCCGCAATCCTCGGGGCAACCGCCGGTCTTGATCGACAGCAGGGTGCATAACTGCACCTCGCCAGCGGCGTGATGCGCGCGGTGGACGCTTTGCGCGCGGAAGAGGAGTTCGTCGAACGACAGCGCGAACAGGGTGCTTATTTCAGGCCGGGTCCAGTCAGTACGCACGTCACTCATTCAGCCGCTTCCTCTTCGGGGGGCATGTTGTGCCCGAGTAATTTCAGCACTTCAGCGGCCGCCGTTACCAGATTGGTGCCGGGGCCGAAAATCGCCTGCACCCCCTTGCTGCGCAGGAAGTCATAATCCTGCGGCGGGATGACGCCGCCAGCGATGACCTTGATGTCACTCCGCCCGGCGGCTTGCAAATGCCCGATCAATTCGGGGATGAGCGTCTTGTGCCCCGCCGCCAGAGAGGACGCGCCGACCACATCGACATTGCGCACGACGGCAAGGTCAGCGGCCTCTTGCGGGGTCTGGAAAAGCGGGCCCGGCACAATTTCGAACCCCAGATCGCCAAACATCGACGACACCAGATTGGCGCCGCGATCATGGCCGTCCTGCCCCATCTTGGCCACAAGCATTCGGGGTTTGCGGCCCAGCCGGGTGCGGGTAGCCTCAACGCCTGCCACAAGCTGACCCCAGCGCGCATCGCCAAGATACGCTGCACCATAAATGCCGGCAACCGGGGCGGGGCTGGTCGCATGGCGACCAAAAGCGTCTTCCATCGCCAGCGATATTTCGCCCAGCGTCGCGCGGGCGCGCGCCGCCTCGACCGCGAGGGCAAGCAGATTGGCGCCCTTATGCGCCCCATCCCTGAGCGCCGCCAGCGCCGCCTGGCAGGCAGCCTCGTCGCGCATGGTCTTTACGGCCTTGATCCGCGCAATCTGCGCCTCGCGCACCGCGACATTGTCGACATCGAGAAAATCGATCGGATCGCCCGGCGGCGGCGGATATTTGTTGACACCGACGATCACATCCTCGCCGCGATCAATCCGCGCCTGCTTGGCGGTTGCCGCTTCCTCGATCATCGCCTTGGGCCAGCCGGACGCGACAGCCCTGGCCATGCCGCCTTCGGCCCCAACCCGGGCGATGATTTCGCCGGCCTGTTCGACCAGCGCCGCCGTCAGCGCCTCGACATAATAGCTGCCGCCCAGCGGATCGACGACGCGGGTAATGCCCGTCTCCTCCGCCAGCACGATTTGCGTGTTGCGGGCAATGCGGGCGGAAAAATCGGTGGGCAGCGCAATCGCTTCATCCAGCGCATTGGTGTGGAGCGACTGGGTGCCACCCAGCACCGCCGCCATGGCTTCCACCGTGGTGCGGATGACGTTGTTATACGGGTCCGCCTCCTGAAGGCTGACGCCGCTCGTCTGGCAATGGGTACGCAACATCTTCGAGCGCTCGTCCCTCGCGCCCAGGTCGTCCATCACTCGCGCCCAAAGCGTGCGGGCCGCGCGCAATTTTGCAACTTCCATGAAAAAATTCATGCCGATGCCGAAAAAGAAGCTCAGCCGCCCGGCAAAGGCATCGACATCAAGCCCTGAGGCGATCGCGCGCTCGACATATTCGCGGCCGTCGGCGATGGTGAAGGCCAGCTCCTGCACCGCCGTCGCCCCGGCTTCATGCATATGATAGCCGGAAATGGAAATACTGTTGAATTTCGGCATGTTGGCCGATGTGTAGGCGATGATGTCGCCCACGATCCGCATCGACGGTTCAGGCGGGTAGATATAGGTGTTGCGGACCATGAACTCCTTCAGGATGTCGTTCTGAATGGTGCCGTCGAGCGCTGCTTGCGCGACGCCTTGTTCTTCGCCTGCGACGATGAAGAAGGCGAGGATGGGGATGACCGCGCCGTTCATGGTCATGCTGACGGACATCTGGTCAAGCGGAATGCCGTCGAACAGGATCTTCATGTCCTCGACACTGTCGATCGCGACGCCCGCCTTGCCGACATCGCCGACAACGCGCGGATGGTCGCTGTCGTAACCCCGGTGCGTTGCAAGATCGAAGGCGACCGACAACCCCTTTTGCCCCGCCGCCAGATTGCGCCGGTAAAAGGCGTTGGATTCCTTCGCGGTTGAAAAGCCGGCATATTGGCGGATCGTCCAGGGTCGCCCGGCATACATGCTCGCCCGCACCCCGCGCGTGAACGGGGCAAAGCCCGGCAGGCCGGGGTCGCCGGCATCGGCTGCGGTGTACAGCGGCTTGACGATGATCCCCTCAGCCGTTGCCCAGTCGAGCGATTTGCCGCGGACTTCCTTGGCGGCAAGGCGCTGCCAGTCGGTCAGTTTGGCGTCATGGGTCATCCCCTACTCCTAGCCGGTTGGGGCTGGAAAAGTCGAGCGCGTCGCCGCGATCAGGCGCCTTTGAACACGGCTTTGCGCTTTTGCAGGAAGCTGATGGCGCCTTCCATGGCATCCTCGGTCTGCCCGGCGATCGACTGGCGCTCGGCCTCGCCTGCCATCGCGGCAGCGTACTCGCACTCAAGCGCCGCCGCGAGCCCCTGGCGCATCAGCCCGAGCGCGACCGTCGGCCCGGCGGCAAGCCGCGTCGCCAGCGCCATCGCTTCTTCCATCAGCACCGCATCGGGCACGCATTTGTGGATGAGGCCCCATTCAGCGGCCTTGGGTCCGTAGACGCGCTCGCCAAGCAGCATCATTTCGGTGGCGCGCGCCTTGCCTACCAGCCGCGCGAGCATCCACGACGCGCCGCCATCGGGGACGAGGCCGATATTGACGAAGGCCTGCAGGAAATAGCCACTCTCCCCCGCGATGCAGAAATCGGCCGCGAGCGCGAGGCTGCACCCGATGCCGGCGGCGGGGCCATTCACCGCGCTGACGATCGGCACCCACGCGTGCGCTATCTTCACCATCGTCGGGTTATAGCTGTTGGTGAGCGAATTCTTCGCGCGCGCGGCCGGCGACACCTGCGCCTGATCGCGCCCGGCCAGGTCCGCCCCCGAACAAAAAGCGCGCCCCTCGCCGGTGATCAATACCGCACGGGCGCCACCGAGATTTTCGATCGCATGGCCGATTTCCTCAAACATCTGCGGCGGTGCCGCGTTGAGCCGCTCGGGGCGGTTGAGGGTGAGCACCAGCACATCGCCGTCACGCGTCACCCGGATCATTTCATAGCTCATGCATGCGGCTCCTTGGGTGTTTCCATTATTTCGGTGAGTACCCCGCCCATGTCCCTGGGGTGCACGAAAAAGATGAGCGTGCCGTGCGCGCCGATGCGCGGCTCGCCGAGTAGCTTGGCGCCCTTGGCCTCGAACCACGCCTTGGCCTCGTGGATGTCGGGCACTTCGTAGCAGACATGGTGCTGCCCGCCTGCTGGGTTCTTGGCGAGGAAGCCGTGGATCGGCGACGCCTCGCCCAGCGGCTCGATCAGCTCGATCTGCGTGTTGGGCGTATCGACGAAACACACGCGCACGCCCTGCGCGGGCAGATCGAACGGCGCGTGGATTTTGGTCGCGCCGAGCACGTCGCGGTAAAGCGCGACGCCCGCCTCGATGGAAGCCGTGGCTATGCCAATATGGTTGAGGCGACCCAGGATCATTGTTCGATCCTGGGCATGCGGGGACCGCCGCGCGTCATTTCGATCATCGTTTCGATGCGGACGAGCCGGCGTTCATGGTCGAACAGGTCGCGCCCCTGATCCTTCATCTCGCCGACCAGCGTTTCGATCGATTTCTCGAGCCCCTCCACGCGCGACCGCAGCAGGATCACGCTTTCGATCGCCTTATAGGCGTCGCTGAACGAACTCACTTGCCGCCCAGCCCGGCGCGCTCGGCGCGGGCCGCTCGCAGTTCGACATAAGCCGCCTCGATCATCGCGGTCATCCGGTCGAAACTGCTCGCAATGGCCGGCACCGCTTCGTTTAGTTCGGCCACCAGGATCGCGAGCTTGTCATCCTCGTTCAGCGGCGCATCAGCCATATACTGGCTCGACGCCTCGCGCAGCACATGCCCGACCGACATGCCGCTCCCACGCGCAAACGCATCGAGCGCCGCCTTCTGGTCGGGGCTAGTGAGAAAGGTCACACGTTCGGTCTGCATCGCATGCTCCTTATCATGTGATTATAATACGTCATGCGAGTGGCGCAAGGCGCTACGAGCTTGGCACAGACCGATCATGGATGAACACTTCGAGTTTGAGCGCCGCCACATCGATTGCGGCAATGATCGACTCGATTTCTTGCTTCGCGTTCTCCAAAGGGTCCAATGCTGAGGCCAATTTAGCTCGCTTCGAATCGCGAGAAATGGACTGTATTGATCGAACAAATCGCCCAATCCCACCGCCGCCGCGCATCATTGAGCCTCTTCTTTTCACCTCCTGAGAATATTCGAATCTCTGAGCCTTGATTTGATCTGATAATAACTTCTTTTTGATCACGTAACCGCGTTTTAGGATTTTGAGTTCCTTTATGGCGAGCTTGGCTTGCTCTACCGACTCAACATTGCAACTCAAACGATCCCCAGCGATTTGAACAAGGCTTCCCATTTTAGCGCCCCTAACATGATTAAGCGTTAAAGCGGAATATTATCATGCTTCTTCCACGGATTCTCCAGCACTTTCCCGCGCAGCTTCCGCAAGCCTAAAGCCACGCGCCGCCGGGTCGAATGCGGCTGGATCACCTCGTCGATGAAGCCCTTGCTCGCCGCGACGAAGGGGTTCGCGAAGCGCGCCTCATATTCCGCCGTCCGCTCGGCAATCTCCTCGGGCGTCTTGCCGCGAAAGATGATCTCGACCGCGCCTTTCGCTCCCATCACCGCGATTTCCGCGGTTGGCCAGGCGTAGTTCAAATCGCCGCGCAGGTGCTTCGAGGCCATCACATCATACGCCCCGCCATAGGCCTTGCGCGTGATGACGGTGATTTTGGGCACGGTTGCCTCGCCATAGGCGAACAGCAGCTTGGCGCCGTGCTTGATGATGCCCGAATGCTCCTGCGCGACGCCGGGCAGGAACCCCGGCACATCGACAAAGGTGATGATGGGAATGTCGAACGCGTCGCAAAAACGCACGAAGCGCGCGGCCTTTTTTGAGGAATTGATGTCAAGGCAGCCGGCCAGCACCATCGGCTGATTGGCGACAACGCCCACGGTTCGCCCCTCGATCCGCCCGAAGCCAATGAGAATGTTGCCGGCATGCGCTGGTTGCAACTCGAAAAAATCGCCCTCGTCCACTGTTTTGCGGATCACTTCGTGCATGTCATAAGGCTGGTTGGTGTTCGCCGGGATAGCCGTGTCGAGGCTGGGTTCAAGCCGGTCCCACGCATCCGCCGTCGGCCGCTCGGGCACCGGCGATCGGTTGGATTCGGGGAGGAAATCAATGAAATCGCGCGCCGCCAGCAGCGCCTCAATGTCATTGTCAAACGCAACATCGGCCACGCCCGATTTGGTGGTATGCGTGACCGCGCCGCCCAGCTCCTCCTGCGTCACCACCTCATTGGTCACGGTCTTCACCACATCCGGGCCGGTCACGAACATGTAGCTCGAATCCTTCACCATGAAGATGAAGTCGGTCATCGCCGGGCTGTAGACGGCGCCCCCGGCGCACGGCCCCATGATGAGGCTCAGTTGCGGCACCACGCCTGAGGCCAGCACATTGCGCTGAAACACCTCGGCATAGCCGCCAAGGCTTGCCACGCCTTCCTGAATGCGCGCACCGCCCGAATCGTTGAGGCCAATGACAGGCGCCCCGACCTTCATCGCCATGTCCATCACCTTGCAGATTTTTTGCGCGTGTCGTTCTGACAGCGACCCGCCGAACACGGTGAAATCCTGGCTGAACACAAACACCAGCCGGCCATTGATGGTGCCGGAGCCCGTCACCACCCCGTCACCGGGGATGACTTGTCCGGCCATGCCAAAGTCAGCGCAATTATGCTCGACGAACATGTCGAGTTCTTCGAACGAGCCTTTGTCGAGCAACACCGTCAGCCGCTCGCGCGCGGTCAGCTTGCCCTTGGCGTGCTGCGCATCGATGCGCTTTTGGCCGCCGCCTGCGCGGGCGGCCGCGCGTTTTGCGTCAAGCTGCTCGATTGTCGATGACATGGGCACCCTCGCCTAGTTGCAACGCATCCTCCTTTCAGCGAAATGCAGGTGGATGCAACTCACAGTTTGACGATGCCCATGTCGATAAGGCTGCGCGCGGTGTCTTCCAGCGTGGCGGCGGCGTCACGCGGCTCCCAGCCGAGCCGCTCAAACGCATGGGCGGCAGGTGTTGCGCGGGTTTGCCCCAGTTCGCCGACGACAAAGCGCACCGCCGGGTCAAACAGCCCCAGCGCGCGCAGCAGAAAATCGGGCAGCCGCCGGGTCGGCACCTTGCGCCCTTCCGCCCCCAGCCGCTCGCGCAAGATGGCGGCAATCTCGTGCATCATCAGGAATGGACCGGAAGCGATGAACCGCTCGCCATCCATGCCCGGCGCGGTCAGCAGGCGAACGTGCAAATCGGCGACATCGCGCACATCGACAATGCCAAAGCCGAAATTCGGCAGGCCGGGCAGCGCGCCTGAAATCAGCCTGCGCACCAGTTCGATGGAGCCGGAAAAATCGCCGCTGAGCACAGGGCCGAATACGCCGGCCGGGTTCACGGTGCAAATCTCCATGCCGCCGCCATGCGCCAAAACCCAGTCGCGGGCGGCACGCTCGGCGAGCGTTTTCGATTTGGCATAAGCGTTCACCTGCCGGCCATTGAGGTCGGTCCAGTCCGCCTCCGAATAGGTCGTGCGCCCCTGATGCCCATAAGCGATGGCGGCAACGGACGACGTCAGCACCACGCGCTGCACACCAGCCTCGGCGGCGAATTTCACTGCCCGGAGCGCCCCGTCGCGCGCCGGCACGATCAGATCGTCCTCATGCCTGACCGCGCCCAAAGGCAGCGGCGAGGCGACGTGCACGACATGCGTGCACCCCTTCATGGCTGCCGCCCAGCCCTCATCCCGCGTGAGGTCGGCTGCAAAAAACCGGAGTTGCCCGGCCGGCACCGCCAGCGTGTGGCCGACCTCGGCCTCGCGCGCCAGATTGCGGATGGTGGTGTTGACCACCCAGCCTTCGGCCGCGAGCTGCCGGATGACGAAGCCGCCAATATAGCCGCTGCCGCCTGTCACCAAAACCTGCTTGCTCATTGGCGGGTCTCCCGTTTGCTGGGCCATTGTCAGCGCATCAATACCAGTTCTTCGGCCATTGTCGGGTGCAGCGCGACGGTTGCGTCAAAATCCGCCTTGGTCGCGCCCATCTTCACGGCGATTGCCGCTGCCTGAAGAATTTCCGGTGCATCGGGACCAATCATGTGCAGCCCGACAATTCGGTTAGTTTCGCTGTCGCAGATCATCTTGTAAAGGCCGCGCTCGTTGCGCCCGGCAAGCACATTCTTCATCGCGCGAAAGTCCGAGGTGAAGACCCGCACCGAACCATATTTATGCTTTGCCTCCCCTTCGGTAAGCCCAACGCCTGCCAGCGGCGGATGGCTGAACACGGCCGACGGGATGCACGAATAGTCCACGGTCGTCGGCTTGTTGCCGAAAACACTGTCAGCAAAGGCCTGACCCTCCCGGATCGCGACAGGCGTCAACTGTACGCGGTCGGTAACGTCGCCCACCGCATAAATGCTCGCGCAGGTCGACTGGCTGGCCGCGTTCGCGTGCACCGCGCCCTTGGCGTTTAGCGCCACGCCCGCCGTCTCAAGCCCCAGCCCGTCGGTGTTGGGCACGCGGCCGGTGGCGAACATCACCAGATCGGCGTCCATCGGGTCGCACCCGTGCAGCTCGACGTGCAGCTGGCCATCGGCGCGCTTTTCGATTGACTTGAACGTGCGATTGAACCGGAACTGGATGCCCTTGGCGAGCGAAATCTGGAGCAGCCGGTCGCGTATCTGTTCGTCATAGCCGCGCAGCAACTGGTCGCTGCGGTTGACCAGTGTCACCTTGGCGCCAAGCTCGTGGAAAATGCCGGCGAACTCATTGGCGATATACCCGGCGCCGGCGATCACCACCCGCTTGGGCAAATCCGCCAGGTGAAATACCTCGTTGGAGGTGATCGCGTGTTCGGCGCCCGGAAAATCCAGCAATTGTGGCCGCGCGCCGGTTGCAATCAGCAACCGCCCCGCTGTTACCTCGCGCCCATCGGCCAGCCGCACGCTGTTGGGGCCACAGACTATGGCGCGCTGCTCGATTATCTCGACCCGGTGGCTTTCCAGCGTGGAGGTATAGGCCGCGTTAAGCCGGTCCACCTCGGCCAGCACATTGTTGCGCAGCCTTGGCCAGTCGAAGTTACAATCCGGCACATCCCAGCCAAAGCAGCGCGCGTCGGCAAGATCTTCGGCAAAATGCGCGCCGTAGAACAGCAGCTTTTTGGGCACGCACCCCCGGATGACGCAGGTGCCCCCGACACGGAACTCCTCGGCAATCGCAACCCTTGCCCCGTGCGCCGCCGACACTCGCGCCGCGCGCACCCCGCCAGAGCCCGCGCCAATCACGAACAGGTCATAGTCATAGGGTGCGGTCATGCAGGGTCTCCTTGAGCATTGGCGCGGCTGACATAGGCCATGGTTCCGTGCGTGCAACCAGCCCTAGCCAAAGGCGCGGCGCAGCAAATCCTGGGTGGAGGGGTCAAAATCGAGGTCGCCGCTGCCTGCGGCCTTGGCCATGTGCTTGCCAAGCTCCACGCCAAATTGATCGAACGCATTGAGGCCAAGCAGCGCGGCGCTCACAAATGTTCGGTGCTCGTAAAAGGCGATAAGCGCGCCAAGCGTGCGCGCATCCAGCAGGTCGAGCAGGATCGTGCTGCTTGGCCGGTCGCCGGGATAATCGCGCGCAAGATCGGCGGCATTCGCGCGACCCTTCATCAGGGCAGCGCCCTGGGCAAAGCAGTTGAGCAGCAACTGCCGGTGGTGCTCGTCGGCCAGCGCATCGCCAGGCTCGATCACCGCGACAAATTCCACCGGCACCAGCCGCGTGCCCTGGTGGAGGAGCTGGAACACCGCGTGCTGCGCGTCGGTGCCCACCCCGCCCCAGGTGATCGGTGCCGAGGCGCGCCCAAGCGGCTTTCCCTCGGCCGTAACCGACTTGCCGTTTGATTCCATCTCAAGCTGCTGGAGATAGCTTGGCAACAGCCGCAGCCGCTCATCATAGGCAAAGGTTGCGCGCGTCTCACAGTGCCTGACCTGCGCATAGAACAGGTCGGCAAAGGCGGCGAGCGCGGGTGCGTTTTCGTGGAGCGCGGCAAGGCGGAAGTGGCGGTCCATTTCGCCGGCTCCCTCAAGCATTTCGGCAAACGCATCCCAGCCAAGCGCAAGGGCCGCTGGAAAACCGATTGACGACCATAAGGAATAGCGCCCGCCAACCGACTCGGCAAAGGGGAGCACGCGGGTTTCATCCACCCCCCATTCCACCGCTTTGTCGGGCGCGGCGGTGAGCGCGATGACGCGGCCAAACGGGTCGTCCACGCCGCCCTCGCGCAGCCATTCCAGCGCACTTTCGGCATTGAGCAATGTTTCGGTGGTCGTGAAGGTTTTGGAGGCGATGGCGATGAGCGTCGTCATCGGGTCGAGCCGCGCAAAGGCTTCTTCAAGCGCTGCGCCATCGACGTTGGAGACAATCGCCACGTCATAGCGGTTGTCGTCGCGGCCCAGCGCATCGACCAGCAAATCCGGCCCGAGTGCTGAGCCGCCAATGCCGATATGCAATATGTTGCGCACCGCCCCCATCGCGCCGCTTTCAATCGCGTCGATCAGCGCCCGCATCCGCGCGTGCAGTGTCGCTGCCCGCACAACCGATGCCGGGGCGCCTTCGCCGCGCTCGGCCGTGTGCTCGACTGCCCGGCCTTCAGTTATGTTGATGGCCGCGCCCGAAAACAGCGCCTCGCGCTTGCCTGGCAGGTCCTGCGCCCTGGCCAACGCCTCGAAAGCGCAAACCGCCTCAGCCGTCAAATGCGTTTTCGACCAGTCGAAATGCAGGCCCGCGACATCGACCGAAAACCGCGCGACCCGCGCCGGGTCCGCGGCGAACAGCGCTTCCAGCCGGGGCGGTGCCAAAGCGTCGATATTGGTCCAGGCGGCAGCGGACGCAGCAAGTGACGCAGCAGATGACATGGCAGGCCTCTTTTGGCGGATACAGCGTTTCGTCAAAAGCGCTCTAGCGCCGCCACCGCCCGGCCGCCAGCGGCATCGGCGCGCTTGACGGCGCAATCGCGGGCACGCAAAGCCGCAACCACTATGGATGACACGCAGATAACGACCGCCCCGGCCAAACCCAGACCACGCTCAGAATGGCTTGAGAATGTGCGATTTGCGCTGACATTTCTGCTGCTCGCCTTGCTTTTCCGCAGTTTTTTGTTCTCGGCCTATAATATTCCGTCGCAGTCGATGCTGCCCCGGCTGCTGATCGGCGATTATCTCATCGTCTCGAAATGGAGCTATGGCTATTCGCGTTATTCGCTGCCGTTTTCGTTGCCGTTGATTCCGGGGCGTATTCTGGCGCGAGATCCGGCGCGCGGCGACACCGTGGTGTTTCGTGGCCCCGCGCCCGACAATCATGACGTCATCAAGCGCGTGATCGGCCTGCCGGGGGACACGGTGCAGATGCGCGGTGGCCAGGTCATCCTGAACGCGGTGGCCGTACCCAAGGAGCAGGTTGCCGATTTTGTCGTGCCGATCACGCCGAGCTATCCTGCCAGCGAGTGCCCGTTCCCGTTCCAGAAAACCGACCCCCGGGGCGCGCCGATTTGCCAATATCCGCAATTCCGCGAAACATTGCCCAATGGCCGAAGTTATCTGGTGCTCGATCGCGGCAGTTTTCCGCAGGCCGATGACACGCGCTTGTTCACGGTGCCGGCCGGCCATGTGTTCGTGATGGGTGACAATCGCGATGACAGCGGCGACAGCCGGTTCGCGCCGCCCGAGGGCATGGGCTTTGTGCCAATTGAGAAAATTGCGGGCAAGGCGCAGGTGATGTTCTTTTCAACCGACGGTACGGCGTCGCTTGCGCCCTGGACTTGGTTCACCGCAACGCGCTGGAACCGGATTGGCGGCGGCTTTTGACCGAGGCCGCGCTTGCCGCCTGGCTTGGCGCAACGCTGGGCACCCCCGCGCGCGACCCGGCGCTTTATGCGCGCGCGCTTACCCATGGCAGCCATAGCGCCGACAATTATGAAAGGCTGGAGTTTCTGGGCGACCGCGTGCTCGGCCTGCTAATGGCCGAATGGCTGTTCGCGCTGTTCCCCAATGAACCGGAAGGGGCGCTGTCGAAGCGGCTGAACGCGCTGGTGACTGGCCCCGTCTGCGCGCAGGTGGCGCGCGCGGCCGGGGTTGCGCCCTATCTCAGGCTTGGCAAACAGGCGCGCGACGATGGCGCCTCCGACAGCGACAATGTGCTGGGCGACGTGATGGAAGCGCTGATCGGCGCGCTATACCTCGATCACGGCCTTGAGGCCGCCCGCACCGCCATTCACCGCTTGTGGGGCGAGCGCATCGGCAAAGACGCCGCCGCGCCGCAGCATCCCAAGTCCGCCCTGCAGGAATGGGCCGCCGCGCATAATCGCCGTCCGCCCGATTATGTCGTGGTCGATCGTGCCGGCCCCCACCACGCGCCGCAGTTCCGGGTGCGGGTGGCGATTGGCAAGCTGGCCGAAGCCGAAGCGAGCGGCGCGTCGAAGCAGGAGGCCGAGACGGCGGCGGCGGCGGCACTGCTCGCCCGGTTGACCGCGCCATGACCGACGCGCCGGGCGAAAGCTGCGGCCTTGTCGCCGTTGTCGGCGCGCCGAATGCGGGCAAATCAACACTTGTCAATGCCCTGGTGGGGCAAAAAGTCGCGATCGTCAGCCCCAAGGCGCAGACGACGCGCACGCGGCTGATGGGCGTGGCGCTGGCCGGCCGCGCGCAGGTGCTGCTCGTCGACACGCCCGGCATTTTTGAACCGAGGCGCCGGCTTGACCGGGCGATGGTTGCGGCTGCCTGGAGCGGGGCCGAAGGCGCCGATGTGCTTGCGCTGGTGGTTGACGCCAAGGGCGGGCTTGGGCCAAAAGTTATGCCGATTGCCGAGAGCCTGGCCGGGCGGCGCGAGAAGAGGTTCCTCATCCTCAACAAGGTCGACATTGCCGACAAGGCGCGGCTGCTGACCCATGCCCAGCGGCTGAACGAGGCGGTCGGCTTTGCCGAGACGTTTTTCGTGAGCGCGGCAACCGGCGATGGCTTGCCCGAGCTTAAAGCGGCGCTGGCCGCGGCGATGCCCGCTGGCGCCTGGCACTTCCCCGAAGATCAGGTGTCGGACGCGACCGAACGGGCGCTGGCCGCTGAGGTGACGCGCGAGCAGCTATACCTACAGCTCCATGCCGAACTGCCCTATGCAAGCGCTGTCGAGACCGAGCAGTATAAGGAGCGCGACGATGGATCGGTGGAAATCCACCAGCAAATTCTTGTTGCGCGCGCAACGCAGCGCGCCATCGTGCTCGGCAAGGGGGGCGCCCGCATCAAGGAAATCGGCGCCCGCGCGCGCGCTGAGCTGTCGGGCTTGATGGAGCGCCCCGTGCACCTTTATCTGCACGTAAAGGTAAAGGAAAACTGGGATGAGGACCGCCAAGTATATCGCGACATAGGATTGGACTGGGTCGAATGAGCCGACACATCAACGCAGCTTTGGTGCAGGCGGCCGCGATCCCGCTCGCGATTACCGACGGGATTGCCGCACTGGTCCCTCATGTTGCGCGCGCGGTCGATGCAGGGGCCGATATCGTCGCCTTTGGCGAGACGTTTCTGGGTGGGTATCCGATCTGGCTCGATGAGGCGCCGGGGGCAGCGCTGTGGGACAATCCGGGCACGCAGGCGCTCCACGCCATCTTGCTGGAACAGTCGGTGCGCGGGGCGGCCGATCCGCGGTTGGAGCCGCTGCAAAAGCTGGTAGACGCCTCGGGCATCATCGTGTGTGTCGGGGCGCATGAGCGCGTCCGCTCCAGCCTGACCAACACCCAGTTCCTCTTCCGGCCGAACCAGCCGGCGCTTCCCCATCGCAAGCTCGTGCCAACGCATGGCGAGCGGCTCATCTGGGCGCGCGGCGACGGCGCCACGCTTGACGTGCACCAGGCGGGCTGGGGTGCCGTTGGCCAGCTCATCTGCTGGGAACATTGGATGCCGTTTGCACGCGCGACCATGCACCATGCCGGTGAGGTGATCCACTGCGCGGCATGGCCCACGGTGCGCGACGTGCACGCGCTTGCCTCGCGCCATTATGCATTTGAGGGCCAGTGCTTCGTGCTGGCGGCGGGCACGGTGATGCACCGCGCCGACCTGCTCGACGGGCTCGCGCGCGCCGGAGGCGATGCCGATGCCGAAGCGCTGTTGCGCAGCATTGCCGATGCGCAGCTCCAGTTTGGCGGCAGCGCCATCATCGCGCCCGATGCAAGCGTGATCGCGCAGGCAGGCGATGCCGAGGAAATGCTGGTCGCCAAGCTTGATCTTGCCGCCATCGGGCGGGGCCTGACCGCGCTGGACACCGATGGCCATTATGCCCGCCCCGACATTTTCGAACTGACGGTCAACCGACGCGCAACACCGGGCATCGTCGGCGGCTAACCGCCGAGCACCGCGTCTACCCATTGGGGCACCAATACACTGGCCGGGCCGTGGTGCGCTTCGTCGAAAAAAGGGGTGCCCGCCGACGGTTCCAGGTTTAGCTCCAGCGTTTCGGCGCCGAAATGGCGGGCGAGCCGCACGAACCCGGCCGCCGGATACACCGCACCCGATGTGCCGATGGAGACAAACAGCGCAGCGCGCGACACGGCAGCCTCAATCACGTCCATATGATAAGGAATTTCGCCAAAAAACACGATGTCGGGGCGAAGCGCCGGCGCACTGCACGCGCCGCATGACGATCCGGGCGGCAGCGACGCGAGCCACGCCTGCCGGTGCCCGCACACAGCGCACAGCGCCGAGTTATGCGCGCCGTGCATGTGCAGCAAGCGCTGCGCCCCGGCCCGTTCGTGCAGATCATCCACATTTTGCGTGACGACGAGCAGGTCGCCCGCCCAGTCGCGGTCCAGCCGCGCCAGCGCCACATGCGCCGGATTGGGCGCCGCCCCCGCTATGGCCTCGCGCCGCAGGTCATAGAAACGGTGGACGAGCGCCGGATCGCGTGCCAGCGCCTGCGGCGTGCACACATCTTCGATGCGCTGCCCTTCCCACAGCCCGCCCGGCCCGCGGAAGGTGGCGAGGCCGCTCTCGGCGGAAATGCCGGCGCCGGTTAGAATCACGATGCTGTCGGTGGGGCGCATTTGCGTTGCATAATCCGGCGGCGGCGCTTGCGATAGCGCTGGTGCGGCGCGCGTAGTGTGTTATATATGCGCAACACTTGCCGCCGGTGCGGCGGTGCAGAAGGGCTTGGGCAATGCGCTACGAAATTTCAGGCACCGTCATGCAGACAGTCTCCATAGATTTGGAGCGCGGCGAGCGATTGTTCAGCCAGACCCATGCGATGGCGTGGATGAGCGACGGCATCACCATGGATACACATACCGGCGGCGGGCTGTTCGCCGGCCTCAAGCGGGCGATGGGCGGGGGGAGCCTGTTCATCACCGATTTCACGGCGGACCAGCGCGCGCACATTGCGTTTGCGCCGCGCTTTCCGGGCCAGATATTGCCAGTGACGCTGCTGCCCGGCGAATCGCTCATTTGCCGCAAGGAAACATTCTTGTGCGCTGAGCATTCGGTAACGCTCGACATCGCTTTTCAGCAGCGGCTGGGTGCCGGGTTTTTCGCGGGTGAGGGGTTCATCCTGCAGCGGGTTACGGGGCCGGGCACGGTGTTCCTCGATCTGTCGGGCGAGGTTGTGCAGAAAACGCTGCTGCCGGGCGAGCGGCTGCTTGTGCATGCCGGGCATATCGGCATGCAGGACCCCAGTGTCACCACCGACATCCAAATGCTGCGGGGCTTTCGCAACATTCTGTTCGGCGGCGAAGGGCTGTTCCTGGCGACATTGACCGGGCCGGGGAAGGTGTGGCTGCAATCCATGCCGATCATGAACCTGGCCGAGGAAATTGCGCGCCACATGCCGGGTGAGGATGGCGGCGGGCGCGGCGTTGGCGCGCTGGTTGGCGGCGGCGTTACGGGGGCGGCCATCGGCGGCATCCTGGGCGGTATTCTCGGATCGGAATAGCCTGTTTTCGCTGTTATCGCCGGCCGCTTTCTGCCATTTCGCTAGCGCTGCAAAACGGCGACAGGGCGTGCCTGCGCCTGTGATTCGGAGTTGGCATGACGGCAATCGGCATCTTGGGCAGCGCGGGGCGGATGGGCCGGGCAATCGAGGCCGCGCTTGGCGATTTTGGCGCGGCACTGGCCGGTGGCATTGATGCAGGCGGTGACCCGGCGGCGCTTGCCGACCGTGCCGATGTGCTGGTGGATTTCACGGTGCCGGCAGCGCTCGCCGCCAACCTGGCCGCCGCGCGAGCCGCTGGCAAACCGATCCTCATTGGCACGACCGGCCTGGGCGCGGCGCATCACGCACTAATTGATGCAGCAGGCGCCGACATCGCGGTGCTGCAAACGGGTAATACCTCGCTCGGCATCACCTTGCTGACGCAGCTCGTGCGCGAGGCCGCGCATCGGCTGGGGAACGACTGGGACATTGAAATCGTCGAGATGCATCACCGTGCCAAGGTTGATGCGCCGTCTGGCACTGCGCTGATGCTGGGCGAGGCGGCGGCGGCGGGCCGCGGGGTCGCGCTCGGCGATGTCAGCGTGATGGACCGGGCCGGGCTCTCCGGTGACCGGCCCGAAGGCACGATCGGCTTTGCATCGTTGCGCGGGGGCAGTGTGGCCGGCGACCACCATGTCATTCTGGCGGGCAATGGCGAACGGCTTGAACTCACGCACCGTGCCGAGGAACGCGCCATCTTTGCCCGCGGCGCGCTGACGGCGGCGCTGTGGCTGATGGGCAAGCCGGCGGGGCGATATGCCATGGCCGAGGTGCTCGGGCTGTGATGCGCGCCTGCTGCCCGGTGGCGCCCGCGCGATGAAGCGGGGTGCCATCATCGACTTTTACGCGCGGCTCGCAGCCGACAACCCGCACCCGGAAACCGAGCTGGCGTTCGGCAATGTGTATCAGCTCCTTGTTGCGGTCGTGCTTTCGGCGCAGGCGACCGATGCCGGGGTGAACAAGGCAACGCGGCAATTGTTCGCCGAGATCGAAACCCCGGGCCAGATGGTCGCGCTGGGCGAAGACGGGCTGAAGGCGCACATCAAGACCATTGGCCTTTTCAACACCAAGGCCAAGAATGTCATTGCCCTGTCGCAGGTGCTGGTTGGCGCGCATGGCGGGCAGGTGCCGCAAGATCAGGCCGCGCTCGAGGCGCTGCCAGGCGTCGGCCGCAAGACCGCCAATGTGGTGATGAACTGCGCTTTTGGGGCAGAGACCTTTGCGGTCGACACGCATGTCTTTCGGGTGTGCAACCGCACGGGCCTTGCGGCAGGCAAAACCGTGCTCGCGGTGGAAACCAAGCTCGACAAGGCGACGCCGCAGCCCTTTCGCCGCCATGCGCATCACTGGCTCATTCTGCTCGGGCGCTATACCTGCAAGGCCCGCACGCCGGAATGCTGGCGCTGTCCCGTGGCTGATCTTTGCGCGTTCAAGCCCAAATCGCCTGCGCCCAAAGGCACGCCAGCCTGAGGCTGGCGCAGCGGCACTGGCGGGCGCGTCATCGCCCTTTCACCGCAGATTGCGGGGCATCTGGCGCAACGCCAGAAACATTTCGTTTACCCCTGCGTAACTTCCGTGTGCCCCGGCACGAATTCGCCGATGCCAGTTCGGCACCCCAAGTGGATGGAGAATCATATGAAGACCAACAAGTTCGCCGGTATCGCATCGGCTGCTGCAATGCTCGTAATGGCAGGCGCCGCTTATGCCGCCGATCGTCCCGCCGGCAGCACCGGCGCCGCGGTTGCCGCAGGTGACACGGTTCACTGCTACGGCGTCAATTCGTGCAAGGGCACGGCGGACTGCAAGAATGCAGCACATGAGTGCAAGGGCCAGAACGACTGCAAGAACCAGGGCTTCAAGGCCAAGACCGCCAAGGCATGCATTGCCAAGGGCGGCGTGATCGGCGACCTGGGCTAAATGATTTGACCCGGTCGGCCAGCGGGTCGGCCGGGTTACATCCCGGTCCTTGTGGGCCGATTATCGACGAGGCCGCCCGCCATGCCCCACCCCTTGCCCCCGACGTTTGACGGTTTTGGCCTGGGCATGCGCCCGCCGCATTATGGCGAGTTTCTCGCCGGCGACGTCGATGTCGATTTCGTTGAGGTCATTTCCGAAAATTTCATGGTGGCAGGCGGCCGGCCGCTGCATGTGCTCGATCGGGTGCGTGAGCGATACCCGGTCGCGCTGCACGGCGTGTCGATGTCAATCGGGCGGGCAACAGGCCTTGACGGCGATTATCTCGCGCGGCTGAAAAAGCTTGCTGACCGGGTAAAGCCCTTGTGGGTTTCCGACCATTTGTGCTGGACGGGCATTGCCGGGTTCAACACGCACGACCTGTTGCCGGTGCCGCTGACCGAGGAGGCGCTTGACGTTGTTTGCGCCAATATCGCCCAGGCGCAGGATGTGCTGGAGCGCGCGCTCATCGTGGAGAATCCGTCCAGCTACGTTACTTTTGCCGATGACCAGCTCACCGAATGGGCATTCATGGCAGAAATGGCGTCTCGCACGGGCTGCGGCCTGCTGCTGGATGTGAACAATATCTATGTCAGCGCGACCAATCATGGCTTCAGCGCAATGGATTATCTTGATGCTATTCCAGCCGACCGCGTCCGCCAGATCCATCTGGCCGGCCACAGCGCGGGCCAGACATTGCTGATCGACACGCATGATGCGCCCGTGCCCGACCCGGTCTGGGCCTTATACGTCGAGGCCAGCAAGCGCGTTGGCCCGGTCGCGACGATGATTGAGCGCGACGATGATATTCCGCCGCTCGCCTTGCTGCTCGATGAGTTGCGTGTCGCCAGAGACCTAAAGGCACGCGGCCCCGGCGCTCGCGAACTGATGGCCGTGGCATGAGCCTGGCCGAAACCCAGCAACGGTTTTGCGATTTTTTGCGGGATGCGCCAGGCATGCCGGCTGGCCGCGTGGGCACGCGCACGGTGGCCGGCCTGGCCATTTATCACAACGCCTATCGCGCGCAGCTCCGCACGACGCTTGGCGATCTGTTTGAGCGCACCTGGTGCTATCTGGGCGACGACGCCTTTTTTGCCGCGGCGGCTGTTCATATTGAGCGCTGCCCGCCGAAAAGCTGGACGCTCGACGCCTATGGCGACAGTTTTGTCGACACGCTGCGCGCGCTGCACCCCGACGATGCCGAAATTGCCGAACTGGCCTGGATTGAATGGGCGTTGCGGCGCGCGTTCAGCGGCCCCGATGCGCCGCCGCTCCCGCCTCAGTCGCTTGGCACCGTCGATTGGGACGGCGCGGTGCTTGGGCTTCACCCCAATCTCTATCTGGCGCCCGTCACCACCAATGCGGCCGCGCTTTGGGCAGGGCTTGCCGAAGGCGGCACGCCGCCGCCCGCCGCGGCGCTGCCCGGCGCGGCCGCCATTCTGGTGTGGCGCGACGGCCTGACGCCGCAGTTCCGCACCCTGGCGCCGGACGAAATGGCGGTTCTGGAAGGCGTGCGCTGTGGCACGCCCTTTGGGCAGGTTTGCCAGGCCGTGTTTGCGGGGCGTGACGAAGACGAAGCGGTGGCGAGCGTTGGCGCGATGCTTGCCGGCTGGCTGCGCGACGGGGTGATCGTTTCCGCCGACGCGCCGGAAAATGTTGCGGACACGCCGGCGTGATCGGCCGCCGCGCGCTCCTTGCAGCAGGCGCGGCTATGGCACTTCCGGGCATGACGGGGCGGCTGGGCGCGCAGTCCTATGGCTCGCTTGGCGAGGTCGTCCGCGAGTTTGCGCGCCATCGCCCGATGCGGCTGAGCGTGGGTGGCGCGCATATCGACCTGGCGTTCGCCCAAGGCAGCAACGGCATCGACACGCCGCGCGTGGTCGACTGGGTGACACGCAGCGCGCGGGCGGTGACGCACTATTTTGGCCGGTTTCCCGTGCCGCAGGTAAAGCTGCTCGTGGTGGCCGATGACAGCGCCGGTGTCGGGCACGCGACCACCTGGGGCTATGGCGGTGCGACGATCCGCATTGGTGTCGGCACGCAGGCCGCCGCGCTTGCCTTTCGCCGCGACTGGGTGCTGGTGCACGAGATGGTGCACCTTGCGCTGCCCAATCTGCCCGAAGAACAGGTGTGGGCGCTGGAGGGCAACGCCACCTATGTCGAGCCGGTTGCCCGGGTGCAGGCCGGCGATCTCGACCCGGCGACGATCTGGCGGGAGATGACCCTGGGCATGGTCAAGGGGCTGCCGCTGGCGGGCGATGAGGGCCTTGACCGAACCCATAGCTGGGCGCGCACCTATTGGGGCGGCGCCCTTTATTATCTGGTCGCCGATATCGACATCCTGACCCGCACCGGCGGCACTAAGGGGCTGCAACATGCCTTGCGCGCCATCAACCGGGCGAGTGGCGGCAACGGCACCGAATGGTCGATGGAACAGCTTGTCAAAACCGGCGACGCGGCAACCGGCGTCGATACACTGACCCGATTGTGGACACAGTGGCGCGACACACCGGTGCCGGTTGATCTTGTCCGCCTATTTGCCGATCTTGGCGTATCTGCCGGTGCTGAAGGCGTGGTGTTTAACGACGATGCCCGGTTGGCGAGCACGCGCCGCGCGATCACCTGGTCACGCGCCTGATTGCGTGCCTGTGCCCGGCGCATTGCGTCTGGCGCCATCAGCGTTGCCCGGTGGTGGAGCGGTGCCAGTTGCATTGCGTGCGGAGATGGAGCCGGCGGTCAATTTTCGCACCGCGCTGTAACCAAATAGCGGCATATCGCGGAATTGCGTCGTGCCACCAAGGGCATGACCAATTTTGGAAGGATTATCCAATGAAGGCTCTTAACCTCACCGTTGCGGCGCTTGCCGTTTCCGCGCTCACTGTTGGCGCCGCCAATGCGCAGACGAAACCGGCGATGGAAAAGTGCTACGGTGTGTCGAAGGCCGGCCACAATGATTGCAAGGCCGGTGCGGGCACGAGCTGTGCGGGCACGTCGAAGATCGACTATCAGGGCAATGCCTGGAAGCTGGTCAAGGCCGGCACCTGCACCAAGATCAAGACGCCCAAGGGCTTTGGTTCGCTGACCGAAAAGGCATAAGCTGCCATGGACCCCACCGCCGGGGTTGGCCTGAAGGCCGACCATGTTGTCGAGGCGCTCGCATCACCGGCGGCGGGGCTTTGGTTTGAGGTACATGCTGAAAACTACATGGTTGCAGGAGGGCCTCGGGTCGCGATGCTCACTGCCATCCGTGCGGCAAGGCCAGTGTCGCTCCACGGCGTTGGCCTGTCGCTCGCTGGTGCCGCAGATCCCGAGCACGGGCATCTGCGGCGCTTGGCGGCACTGGTTGACCGGTTCGAGCCGTTTCTGGTGTCCGAACATCTTGCCTGGTCGCGGCATGGCGACACCTGTTTTTCCGATTTGCTCCCGTTTCCGCGCAGCAACGCGGCGCTGGTCCGTGTCGCTGCCAATATCAACCGGACGCAGGATGCGCTCGGGCGCCAAATCCTCGTCGAAAACCCCTCGCTCTATGTGCAGCTTGATGGCCATGACTTTGGCGAGCCAGAGTTTCTCGCCGAGCTGGTGCAGCGCACCGGTTGCGGCTTGCTGATCGACGTCAACAACGTCCATGTTTCGGCCAATAATATGGGGTATGACCCGTTGGCCTATCTCGATGCGCTGCCCGCACAGGCGATCGGCGAAATTCATCTGGGCGGCCACACGCCCGATCCTGAACATGGCGGCGCGCTGCTCATCGACAGCCATGATGCGCCCGTCGCAGACCCGGTCTGGGCGCTATATGTGCATTTGCTGGCCCGCATTGGCCCGCGGCCAACGCTCATCGAGCGCGACGATAATCTTCCGCCCTTTGTGGAGCTGATGGCCGAGCGCAATCGCGCGGCCGACATTCTCGCGCGGATTGGCGCGCGCGGTGCTCAAAGCCGCGACATGCCGGCACCGGTTCCCGCACCCGCCCTGGCGCCGGCAAATGGCTGATTTCGCAACATTCCAGCGCGACTTTGCCGCCGCCATTTACGGCGCGGGCGATGGGTGCCCGGCGGCGCGCCTGCCCGGCTTTGCGGTTTACCGCAACACCAGCCTGAAAGGGGCGGTCGACGCACTATGTGCCAATTATGCGGTGGTCGCCCGGCTGCTGGGAGCCGAGAGTTTTTCGGCGATCGCTGCGGAATATGTGCGCGCACACCCGCCTGCCGCGCCGATGCTTGCCCTTTTTGGCGATGGCTTTGCGGCCTTCATCGCAGCGTCGCCCCTGCACGACGCACTGCCCTATCTGGCCGATGTCGCGCGCGTCGAACGCTGGTGGACAGAAAGCCTGTTTGCCGCGGACGCCGAACCCGTCGAAGCGGCTGCCATCGCCGCGCAGGGGGAAGCTGCGATCATGACGATGCCGCTCGCGCTGCACCCGGCGGTGCGCTTCGCGTGGCTGGAGACGCCGGCTGCCGCGATCTGGGTGGCGCACCAGGGCGATGAGGTTGACGATCTGGAGATAGACTGGGCGCCGCAGGGGCTGCTCATCAGCCGGATCGACGGCATGGTCACGCTCGACATCATCGAGCAGCCGGGCTTTGCGCTGGTCGAGGCGATTGCCGGCGGGGTGCCGCTGGGCGAGGCGGCGGTCCAGGTGCTTTCGGCGCACCCGGACGCTGATATTGCGGCGATTTTTGCACAACTCCTGGCGCGTGGCGCGCTGGTTCATCCATAACACCCACGGAGAATTCATGAACGACACGATGATGAGCGCCCAAAGCGGCTGGCGCGCGCCCTTTGCCATGATCGCGCGGCTTGGCGGCGCGCTGTTGCCCATGGATCTGCTGCTGCTGGTGCAGCGGCTTGCCATTGCCAGCGTGTTTTTCCTGTCCGGGCGGACCAAGGTGGAAGGGTGGTTCACGCTGACCGACAGCACCTTCGAGCTGTTCCGCACGGAATATGCGCTGCCCTTCGCGCCGCCCGTCGCGGCTGCCTATATGGCGACCACATCGGAGCATCTGTTCCCCATTTTGCTGGTCCTCGGGCTGTTCTCCCGCCTGTCGGCGGGGGCGCTGCTGATGATGACGCTGACCATCGAGATATTCGTCTATCCAGACGCATGGTCAACCCATTTGAGCTGGGCCGGGCTGTTGCTGCCGATCATTGCCATGGGCGGCGGCAAGCTGGCGCTCGACCGGGTATTGCGCATTCCCTGACCGCGGCTGCCAGTGCCTGCGCCGCCGATGGGGCGTTCGGCGTGATCAGGCGGGCTCCAGCTCGAACAAGAGCACCGTTTGCGGCAAAGCAAGCGGAAGCTGCATGCCAACCGTCATCAGTGCCTCGCCGCGCGCGACATGGCCGTTGCCCGTGAGGTCCAGCGCCTCGACAACGCCCGGCGACGTAACGGCGCGCCATGGCACGGGCCAGACCAGCCGGAGGCGATAGTCGCGCTCGGGCGCAAGGCCATCAAGGACAAGAACCGGCGGCAGCGTCGTCTTGTGCCCTGTCAGCCACGCGACGGAAAACAGCGCATGGTGCTTGGCCGGCGCGACCACACCGTGCGCGTTGAGGAAATCGGGCGTGTCGAGCCGGTACTGGTCGCCCCCATGGATGAGCGACCGCAGCCGCTTGTACAGGGCAATCGCGCGGGCAAGCTCGGCCAGATTCTCCTCCGTTTCCTCAAGCAAATTCAGCTCGGCGCCCATATGCCCCATAATGGCTGTGCCCGCGCGCATCGCCATGCTGAGGCTGCGCCCTGTAATGTGGCAAATGCCCGGCCCCACATGCGCGCCTAGCAGCATCAGCGGCAGGAACATGCTGGCGCCCCGCTGAATTGCCTGCCGGTCGATGGCGTCGTTGGAATCAGAGGTCCAGACCCGGTCGGTGTGCGCCAAAACCCCCATGTCGGCCCGCGCGCCGCCCGACGAACAACTCTCGATTTCAACCGCAGGGTGCGCGCGGCGAATGCGGTCGATCAGCGCATAGAGCGCGGTAACCTGCTCCAGCGCGCGTGGGCGCCCATCCGGCCCGCCGGGGTGGTTCAAATCCCGGTTCATGTCCCATTTGACATAACCGATGGCATAGGCGCCAAGGATCGCGTCGATCTTGTCGAACAGGTAGTCCGCCACTTCGGGCCGCGCGATATCGAGCGCATATTGGTTGCGGAACGGCACCTGATCGACCGCGTCGGCACGCAGCACCCAATCCGGGTGGGCGCGGAACAGGTCGCTGTCCGGGTTCACCATTTCGGGCTCGAACCACAACCCCATTTCCATGCCCAGGCCAGTTACATGGTCAACCAGCGGCCCAAGCCCGTGCGGATACACCGCGTCTGAGACAACCCAGTCGCCCAGGCCGGCCCGGTCGCTGCGCCGCGCGCCAAACCAGCCATCGTCGAGCACGAACCGCTCCACACCGACCGCTGCGGCCCTGTCGGCAAGCGCCTTCAGCCGGGGCATGTCATGGCCGAAATACACCGCCTCCCAGCTATTGTAATGCACTGGGCGGGGGCGGGCTTGCACTTCGGGGCGCACCAGCGTGCGCCGAACATGATCGTGAAAGCTGCGGCTCAGCGCCGACAGGCCCGAGGCGCTGTAGGCGGCGACAATCGCCGGGCACGCAAACTGCGCACCGGGCGCCAGTCGCAGCTCGCCGGGCAGGGCCAGCACGCCAAGCGAGGCGAACACCCGGCCATCGTTCAGCGTATCGACACGCACAAGGTGGTTGCCGCTCCAGGCAAGGTGCAGGCCATAGGCGATGCCGGCCTGTTCGCTGGTTTGCGCGCCACACAGGATCACTGCCGGAAAGCTGTCCTGCGAGGTGCGGCCCCGGCGGTTCTCGCGCACATAGCTCCCGGCAAAGCGCGCCAGCCTCGTCCGGCAGAACTCGTCTGCCCACCGGCCGGAAAAGCCGATAATGTCGGTCATCGCCGTTGGCACCGGCAGGCATGCCGTTGCCACAGTGTCCACCGTCAGCACATCGGCCCCCCGATTGACGAGTACGGCGCTGATCGCCAGCACGCCGCTCAGCGGGTCGCAATCGAGGTGATAGTCGAGGCCGATGTGCGCTGCGGCATCGCTGCACCGGATAATGGCGCTGTTGCCGGTCTGCACCGCGCTTTCAACCCGCAACAGGCTGGCCCAGCACCGTCCGTCGCGGTGCGCGAGCAGGCCGGGCGGCGTCATCAGGCCGAGGCCGGGCTCCAGCGCAAGCGAGGCGGCGATGGGCACTGTCTCGCCGCCATGCGCGCCCTGCGCGGTCGTGAGCAGGGCAATGTCGGCCGGCGTTATCTGTGCGGACAGGCGCTTGCCCCAATAAACGCAGCGCGGCGGCGCACCCGGCATGGCTGAAACGATGAACGACATCGCCCCAGCATCAAATCGAATCTCGGTCATCTGCGCTCCCAACTGCCCCCGGCCGCCGCGTCGCCCGCGCTGCGTACCTATCCTATGGACGTTCGCGCCGATTGTGGAGCGAAGAACGAGGGTGGCGGGCCAGCAACATCTACGCGCCGGGCAGGGCTGGTCGCGGCTGACATTGCGCTGTATTCTCAGCGATATTGGGGTGCGAACGGCGAGTCGCGGTGAGGGGAACACCGCCGGATGCCGCCGACAGGCCATTTGTATCGGCGTTTCTCGCATGGGTTGATGGGCATGATCGCAAGCAAATCCTGCTATTTGGCCGGACCGGAAGTTTTCATGCAAAGCGGCCCCGGGCTGTTTGCGCGCAAGACGCAGCTTTGCATCGCTTATGGATTTGTAGCCAACGCCCCCGATGACAGCCACGTCGCGGCGCGGCAGCAAGCGGGGGCCGATGCCCTGTCCCTTGAAATTTACCAGGCCAATATCAGCCTGATGCGCGCGAGCGACTTTGGCATATTCGACCTGACCCCGTTTCGGGGGCCAAGCGCGGATGCCGGCACCGTGTTTGAGCTTGGGTTCATGACGGGGCTTGGGAAACCGGTCTTTGGCTACACCAATATCGCCGGGGCCTATATTGATCGGATCGCGCCACGCCAGCTTGTTGATCTGCACGGTCGACCCGACCCGCTGCCGGTGCCGTTGTGGAGCGATGAGCGCGGCTGGATGATTGAGAATTTTGGCAATGCCGATAACCTGATGGTCGATGGCGCTGTGGCGGCAAGCGGCGCGCCGATCAACCGGCAAGCAACTGATTTGCCAACGAGGTTTGACGATCTCGCCGGCTTTGAGCGGTGCCTGCAACAGGCGCGGCAACATTTTGCACCAGACGAAAGCCTGTGCCGGTCGGTCAGCGCCTGAGCGGCGCCTGACCGGGCTTTTGGGGCGGCGGGGGTAGTGGAGGGGTAATG
>JAKFUZ010000002.1 GCA_021732445.1 Sphingomonas sp.
TGTTCGGCAAACTCAAGCAACAGCGCCGTATCGCCACCCGCTACGACAAGACCGCCCTCTCCTTCGAAAGCTTCCTCAATCTCGCTGCCACACGCCTATGGCTAAAGTCTTTTGTCAACACGGCCTAATGAGTATGCCAGATATTGAGAAATATCGCGCCGATGTGGCGGATATCAATCTACCGCAAGCCCTGAAGGACGAAATGATCAGAGTCGTCTGGCGCATGATGCAAGACGAAATTGACCGCGCCTACGGCACGAGTCCTGTTCAGCAAATTCTTCATATCAAGCCAGAAAAACGTTCCAAAATGGACGCCGAACATGCTAGGTTTTTGCTTCAATCAATGAAGGACAAACGAGCAAAGCGCGCCCCTGAATGTGGCGGGCTCAGGTAGGATTCCATGACGAAGACCACGAACCTCAAAGCTGTCATCTACTGCCGCGTGTCGAGCACGAAGCAAACCACGCAAGGCAATGGCCTCGACTCTCAGGAAACACGCTGCCGCGAATATGCTCGCTATCGCGGGCATGACGTTGTGAAGGTGTTCAAGGATGATGCGTCGGGCGGCTTGGTAACGCGTCCCGCGATGCAGTCCATGTTGGCGTTCCTGAAAAGCCGCCGCAAAGAAACAACTGTCGTCATCATCGACGATATCAGCCGTCTCGCACGTGGCCTTGAAGCGCACCTCAAGTTGCGCGCGGCCATCAGCAGCGTAGGCGGCATACTGGAATCGCCCTCAATCGAGTTCGGTGAAGATTCAGACAGCCAGCTCGTCGAGAATCTTCTCGCCAGCGTGTCGCAGCACCAACGCCAGAAGAATGGCGAGCAAACCAAAAACCGAATGCGCGCGCGGACGATGAATGGCTATTGGTCATTCTATCCGCCGGTTGGCTATCGCTTCGAGCGCGTGGCCGGTCACGGCAAGCTGCTCGTGCGCGCCGAACCTGTCGCCTCGATTGTTGCGGAAGCCCTCAATGGCTTCGCGACTGGCCGCTTCGGATCGCAAGCGGAAGTGCAGCGGTTCTTTGAATCGCAGCCACAATTCCCGAAAGCGAAAAACGGCGGCATCACAATTCAGCGCGTGAGCGAAATCCTAAACCAGCCGATCTACTCGGGCCATATCGAAGTGGCAAAATGGGATATCTCGCTGCGCAAGGGTCAGCATGAAGGGCTGATATCACTCGAAACCTATCTTGAAATTCAAGAGCGCCTAAACGGCAAGCCGCGCTTGCCAGTGCGCCAGAACATAAACGCGGATTTCCCACTACGGGGCTTTGTGACCTGTGGTGATTGCAACCTTCCTTTGACCGCGAACTGGTCGAAAGGACGGCATACGCACTATCCTTATTACATCTGCCGCACCAAGGGGTGCGCGAGCGCGGGCAAGTCCATCCCACGCGCCAAGGTCGAAGATGCCTTTGAAGAAGTCTTGCGCTGTCTAACGCCCTCACGGGATATCATCGCGCTGGCGTCGCACATGTTCCGCGATCTTTGGGATCAACGCGCGGAGTCGGAAAATGCTGCCAAGCTTTCCATGAAGGCAGAGCTTTCGCAGATTGACCGAAAGCTCAATCAGCTTCTCGACCGGATTGTCGATGCTGACAGCGAGACGGTGATCAAAGCGTATGAAAAGCGTGTGCAGGAATTTGAATCGCAGAAGCTGCTGCTGAGCGAGAAAATCGCAAACTGCGGTCGTCCGCTGCCAGACTATGACGAAACTTTTCGAACCGCGATGGATTTTCTCGCAAGCCCTTGTAAATTATGGGCTTCTGAGAGGTTAGAAGACCGCCGTGCAGTGCTCAAATTGGCATTCGCAGACAACTTGGCCTATGTGCCAAAAGAGGGTTTTCGAACCGCTGAATTTTCCTTGCCCTTCAGGGCGTTACAGGATTTTTCAGGATCAAAAAGAGAGATGGCGCGCCCGGCAGGAGTCGAACCTGCGGCCTCAAGATTAGAAGTCTCGTGCTCTATCCAACTGAGCTACGGGCGCCCGGCGGCCTCGATAGCGCGGATTGCGCTGCGGCGAAACGGCGATATGCATCGTATCGCAGTCAACAAGGGGGCCAGTGTGTCGCTCAGGAAAGTCACCGCACGCGACATGGCGGGAGCGCATTTTCGCTATTATGATTTCGTCATGGCGGCATTTGTCGTCATTTTGGTGCTTTCCAACGTGGTTGGTGCGGGCAAGCGCGCAGAGATTGGCGTGCCGTTTGTCGGCCTGTGGCCTTTTGGCGCCGGCATCCTGTTCTTTCCGCTGTCCTACATTCTCGATGATGTGCTGACCGAAGTATATGGCTATGCGCGGGCGCGCCGCGTCATCTGGGCCGGTTTCGCCGCGCTCGCTTTTCTGGTGCTGATGGAGTGGGTGACGGTTGCCCTGCCGCCGGCGGCCGACTGGAACGGGCAGGCGCATTATGAATATGTCTTTGGCCTGCCGCCGCAGCATATCGGCACTTTTCCCTATTTCAGCGTGGGAATTGGCGGGCGCATTGCGTTTGCGTCGATCTGCGCGTTCTGGGTGGGCGACATTTTGAACTCGCTGGTGCTCGCCAAGATGAAAATCTGGACGGCGGGCAAGATGCTGTGGACCCGCACTATCGGCTCGACCCTCATTGGCGAAGGCGCCGACAGCCTGATCTTTTACCCGCTGGCCTTTTATGGGCTGGCCGACTGGCCGGTCAGCGCGCTGCTCGCGGTAATGGGCACGCAGTTCGTGCTGAAAGTGGGCTGGGAGGTCGTCTTGACGCCAGTGACCTATGCCATTGTCGGCTTCCTCAAGCGCGCTGAGGGTGTGGATGTGTATGATGAAGGCACGGACTTCACGCCGTTCAGTACCCAAAGCTGAGGCGCGGGTTGTGTCATGCAGTGTCGCTTGCTGCCATCATATGCTGCCATCATAAGCGGCTGTTGCCGATGATCGGCAGATCACCCGGTCAGGCTGCGACGGCACCCAGCAGCGCTTCAAACAGGCGCCGCCCGTCAGACCCGCCATGCGCCGCCTCGATCCGGCGCTCGGGGTGCGGCATCATCCCCAGCACGTTGCCTGCGTCGTTGAATATGCCCGCAATGTCGCGCGCCGCGCCGTTGACCGGTTCGGCATAGCGAAAGGCCACGCGCCCTTCGCCTTCAAGCCGGTCAAGCGTGTCGACATCGGCGACGTAGTTGCCGTCATGATGCGCAACGGGCACGATCAGCCTTTCGCCAGGTGTGTATTGGCGCGTGAACATGCTGTCGCTGTTGGTCACCGTGAGCGCGACGTCGCGGCAGACGAAATCAATGCCGGCATTGCGCATCAGCGCGCCCGGCAGCAGGCCGATTTCCGTCAGCACCTGAAAGCCGTTGCACACGCCCAGCACCGGCACGCCGCGCGCCGCCGCGGCGACAATCGCGGGAATAATAGCGGCCCTCGCGGCAATTGCCCCGCAGCGCAGATAATCGCCGTAGGAAAAGCCGCCGGGAAGCGCGATCAGCGCGGTGCCGTCCGGCAGGCTGGTGTCGCCGTGCCACACCATCGCCGGCTTGCGGCCTGTCACCGCCTCCAGCGCCACCGCCATGTCGCGGTCGCAGTTTGAGCCGGGAAAAACGATGACGGCGGTTTTCACGCCCCAGGCTCCAGCCGTTCCACGCGGTAGTTTTCGATTACGGTGTTGGCGAGCAGCTTGCGACACATTGCGTCAACCGCCGCATCGCTGGTGTCGTCGGCCAGCTCCAGCTCGATCAGCTTTCCTGCCCGCACGTCGTGCACGCCAGCAAAACCAAGCCCGTCCAGCGCTTTATGAATGGCCTTTCCCTGCGGGTCGAGGACACCGGGTTTCAGCGTCACGATAATGCGGAGTTTCATGCGGCGTCTCTGCCTTGTCTGGGCGTCAGGAACGGTTGATCCGGCTATGCCGTGCCCGACTGCCGGCGGCAACCCCGCTGGCCCGATGACAGGGCGCTGTGTGGCGCGGCGCCTATTTGCCCCGGCGCTTTCGGTGCGTTTCAAGGTCAAGCACCGCGCTGTCGGCACCTTCAGGCATCAGCCCCAGCCGCCGCGCGACTTCCTGATAGGCTTCTACCTCGCCGCCCAGGTCACGCCGGAACCGGTCCTTGTCGAGCTTTTCGCCCGAGTCCATGTCCCATAGCCGGCAGCCGTCGGGGCTGATTTCGTCGGCGAGGATGATCCGCGAATAGTCATTGTCCCAGATCCGGCCAAATTCGAGCTTGAAGTCGATGAGCCGGATGCCGACGCCTGCAAACAGCCCGCTCAGAAAATCATTCACGCGGATGGCAATGTCGGCAATGTCGTGCATTTCTTCCTGGCTTGCCCAGCCAAAGGCGGCGATGTGTTCGTCAGTAATCATTGGGTCGCCAAGCGCGTCATCCTTGTAATAATATTCTATGATGGTGCGCGGCAACTGCGTGCCTTCCTCAATGCCGAGGCGCTTGGAAAGTGAGCCAGCCGCGACGTTGCGGATGACGATTTCTATCGGAATTATTTCAACCTGGCGAATAAGTTGCTCGCGCATGTTCAGGCGACGTATGAAGTGTGTCGGGATGCCGATATTGCCTAGCAGCGTAAAGACATGCTCGGAAATGCGGTTGTTCAGTACCCCCTT
Organism: Sphingomonas sp.; assembly: GCA_021732445.1. Taxonomy (GTDB): domain Bacteria; phylum Pseudomonadota; class Alphaproteobacteria; order Sphingomonadales; family Sphingomonadaceae; genus Sphingomonas. The sequence continues at coordinate 4,599 of JAKFUZ010000002.1, forward strand.
GCCGCTGATCGTGCCCTTTTTTTCTGCGTTGAACGCGGTGGCGTCGTCCTTGAAATACTGGATCAACGTGCCGGGCTCCGGGCCTTCATAGAGGATTTTGGCTTTGCCTTCGTAGATTTGCCGGCGGCGAGCCATGGAGCAATACCTTTGAAAAAACGCGATGAACACAAGGGCTGAAAAGGGCGCCCAAAAAAGCTGCCCCGGCGCCACCAACGCGGGGCGTTGCGTGGGCGCCAGGGCGCGAACTCAGCACTATATAGAAGGCGCGACCGCCGCGCAATCTCGCCGTGGTGCAAATAGCTGCCTGTTCCGCCACGCCCGTTGCTCAGGTAACCGCAGCGCGGACGGAATATTGCGGGTCGCGCCAGGCACCGCTGGCGACCACCTCGCGCAGAATTTCGCCCGCCAGCGCCACGTCCTGGAAACCAATGTAAAGTGGAGTCAGGCCGAACCGGATAATGTCAGGCGCCCGGAAATCGCCAATCACACCGCGTGCGATGAGCGCTTGTGACAGCGCATAGGCTGCCTCATGGCGGAACGAAATGTGGCTGCCGCGCCGGGCCGCATCGTTCGGGCTAACGCATTCGAGACCCAGCGCAGCGCCAATATCTGCAAAACACGCAAATAGCGCGGCGCTTTTTTCGGCAAGGGCGGCGATGTCGGCCTCAAGCGCCAGATCGACCCCGGATTCGAGCGCGGTCATGGCGAGCATGGGTGGCGATCCGTTGAGCCAGCGATTGATACCGGCTGCGGGCCGGTAGCCATCAACAAAGGCAAAGGGTTCTGCATGGCTAAGCCAGCCATTCAAAGGGCTTATCAGACTATTCTGCCATCGTTTATTAACATAAAGATACGCTGGCGCACCAGGGCCCCCGTTGAGATATTTATAGCCACAGCCCACTGCAAGGTCGGCACCCGCCGCGCCAAGGTCAACTGGAACCGCCCCGGTGCTATGGCTCAAATCCCATAGCGTGAGGGCGCCGGCCTGTCGCGCTGCCGATGAATATGAAGTGATATCAAATGCTTCGGCTGTTTTATAATGAACATGTGTCAGCAGCAGCACGGCTGTATCGTTTGACAGCGCGGCCAACAATTCGCCGCGCGCCACGCAGTGCAGCCGGGCCCCCGCCACGCATCGGACGGCGCCTTGCGCCACATATAGGTCGCTGGGGAAATTGCCCGCTTCAGTCAGGATCGTGCGTCGCGCCGGATTTTGCTGGAGCGCGGCGACGAGCAGTTTGAACAGGTTTGAAGATGTCGAATCGGTGACGATCACCTCATTGGCTTCAGCGCCGATGAGCCGCGCGATCTTGCCGCCGATGCGCTGGGGCGCGTCCATCCAGCCCTCGTTCCACGCGCGGACCATGCGCGTGCCCCATTGATGCTCGGTGATGTGCGCCATGGCAGCGATGGTCGCCTTGGGCAGCGGGCCGAGCGAGTTGCCATCGAGATAAATCACGCCTTCGGGCAGCACGAACCGCTCCCGAAAATGGCGTAGCGGGTCGGCGGCGTCGCGCGCGCGCGCTTCATCAAGCGTCATCACCGGGCGAACGCCCGATGGATGCGCCGGCGCGCCTCGGCCCAGGCGGCGCTTTCTGGTGCTATCAGTTCGACATGGCCGGTGCGTGGCACGCGAATGAGCGTGGCGGCATCGCCTGCGGCCTGCGCCTGTTCGGCATAGCCGGTGCCCAGCCGCATTGGAATAATCGCGTCATTCTCGCCATTTATCAGCGTTTGTGAAACGCCAAGCGGCAGCAGCCGGGGGATTGACGTATCGGCAAAGACATCACGACGGGCAGGGCTGGCCACGCCGACCAGCCGCGCAATCACGTCCGTGCCACATCCATTGTCGGGGCTGGCCGCCACCGCTGCCAGATCGGGCAGGCCGCCCAGGCTTATGACATGGTGGATCGCGAGCGGCAGCGCGGTGTGGAGCCCGCTCGATTTGGGCAGCCGGTGCCGCGCGGCAAGCCACAGCGCCAGATGCCCGCCCGCCGAATGGCCGACCGCCACCACGCGGTTGAGATCGAGCCCATACTCGGCCGCGTGCGCCCCGAGCAGGTCAGCCGCCGCCGCGACATCAGCGAATGTGCCCGGATAGCCACCGCCCGGCCGGTCGACGCCGCGATAATCGATGTTCCAAACCGCAATGCCACGCCCCCGCAAGTCATTGGCGAGCCAGTCCATCAGCGTCCGGTCGGCGATTTGTGTCTGCCAGCATCCGCCATGAACCATCAGAACAACCGGGTGCGGGCCGGGGCCTTTGGGCTGCCAGAGATCAACTTTTTGGAACGGGTCGGTCCCATAGCCCATCGTCGTGTCGGGCGCCGGGCGCGGGCGGCGCAGAAGGTCCGGCCAGGTCAGCAACGGTGGGGAAGTTGACGTCATGGCGGCTCCAGCGGTGCCAAGCGCGGTTGCGACCAGCGCCAGCACCGGGACGAGGGGAAATTTCGGCATTAAACCGATCCTAGCCCGGCCAATCCTGCTTGTCGAAGGGGGAAAGCCTCTCGCAACGCGCGCCGCTGGCTGCTATCGGCTCGGCGAATGACGACTGAGCTTGTTGATCCGCCAGCGCCGGACCAGACCCCCGGCACCCATGACGCCCCGTTCGATAGCGCGCTGTCCGAGCGCTATCTTGTCTATGCGATGTCGACGATTACCGCCCGGTCGCTGCCCGATGTGCGGGACGGGCTGAAGCCGGTGCACCGCCGGCTGCTATGGGCGATGCGGCTGCTGAAATTGGATCCGGCCCAGGGATACAAAAAATGCGCGCGGGTGGTTGGCGATGTGATCGGCAAATATCACCCACATGGTGACCAGTCGGTCTATGACGCGATGGTGCGCCTCGCGCAGGATTTTGCGCTGCGCTATCCGCTGGTCGACGGGCAGGGCAATTTTGGCAATATCGACGGCGATAATGCTGCCGCCTACCGATACACCGAGGCGCGGTTGACGCAGGTCGCGGTCGATCTGATGGATGGCATTGACGATGACGGCGCCGACCTGCGGCCAACCTATAATGGCGAGGAAGAAGAGCCCGAGCTGTTCCCCGGCCTGTTCCCCAACCTGCTCGCCAATGGCGCCAGCGGTATCGCGGTTGGCATGGCGACGAGCATCCCGCCGCACAATGCGGCTGAGATCATCAACGCGGCATTGGTGCTGGTCGATGAGCCGGGTGCTGGTGATGCCGCCGTGCTTGCCCATGTCGCCGGGCCGGATTTTCCAACCGGCGGGCTGGTGGTCGACAGCCCGGCGGCGATTGCCGAAACCTATGCCACGGGGCGCGGCGGTTTTCGGGTCCGGGCGCGCTGGCAGATCGAGGATATGGGGCGGGGAACCTGGGTCGCCGTGGTCACCGAGATTCCTTATGGTGTGCAAAAAGGCAAGCTGATCGAGCAAATTGCCGCGATCATCAACGATCGCAAGCTGCCGATCCTTGCCGATGTCCGCGACGAGTCCGACAGCGAGGTGCGCATCGTCATCGAGCCGCGCGCGCGAACGGTTGATGCCGGGATGCTGATGGACAGCCTGTTCCGCCTGTCCGACCTGGAAACACGGGTGCCGCTTAATCTCAACGTGCTCGACGCGACCCGCACCCCGCGCGTGATGAGCCTGCGCGGCGCGCTGGCGGCGTGGCTGGAGCATCAGTTCATCGTGCTGCGCCGCCGTACCCGGCACCGGCTGACGAAGATTGCTGACCGGATCGAGCTGCTCGACGGTTATATCATCGCCTTCCTCAACCTTGATCGCGTTATCGAGATCATCCGCACCGAGGATGACCCAAAGCCGTTGATGATCGCGGAATTCGCGCTGACCGACCGGCAGGCCGAAGCCATTCTCAACATGCGGCTGCGGTCGCTGCGGCGGCTGGAGGAAATGGAGCTGCGGCGCGAGCGCGACGGCCTTGCCGAAGAGCGCGGCGGGCTGGACGCGCTGCTCGCCTCTGACCAGCGCCAGCGCACGCGGATGAAGAAAGACCTCGGTAAGCTGCTGGAGCGATATGGCCCGCAGACCCTGCTCGGCAAGCGCCGCACGACAATCTCCGAAGCAGCGCCGGCAGCCGACATCCCGCTTGAGGCGATGATCGAGCGCGAGCCGATTACCGTTATCCTGTCGCAACGCGGATGGATCCGCGCGATGAAGGGGCATATCGACACAGCGGGCACCGAAGCGCTCAAGTTCAAGGAAGGCGACGGCCCGGGCTTTGCCTTTCACGCACAGACAACCGACAAGATCGTGCTGGCGGCGGACAATGGCCGCTTTTATACGCTTGGCGCCGACAAGCTGCCCGGCGGTCGCGGCTTTGGCGAGCCGGTGCGGCTGATGATCGACCTGGATGGTGAGGCAGGGATCGTCGACCTGTTCCCGGCCAGCCGTTCGGCCAAGCTGTTGGTGGCGGCGAGCGACGGGCGCGGCTTCATCGTTCTGGCAGCCGACATCTTGGCCGAAACGCGCAAGGGCAAAACCGTCGTTTCGCCGCGTGCCGGGGCCAGGCTGAAATGTGTGGCACCGGTTACGCCGGGTGCGGATCATGTTGCGGTTATTGGCGACAATCGGCGACTGCTCATTTTTCCGTTAACCGATTTGCCCGAGCTTGCCAGAGGGCAGGGGGTGCAGCTCCAGCGTTACCGCGATGGTGGCCTGTCGGATGCCATCGTGTTTACCAAAGCGCACGGGCTGAGCTGGGCAATGGGCGGCGATAGCGGACGTACGCGCACCGAAACCGATCTGCTCGCCTGGACCTCCACCCGCGGCACTGCGGGGCGGGCGCCGCCCAACGGTTTTCCCCGCGACAATCGCTTCTGAACCCGGCGCATCTGGCGCCGAGCCGTCAGTGATTTTCTGCGGCCAGCCGGCTGCGGCGCCCGCAAAAGCGCCAAAACATCAGGCGTTTGGCAGCAATTCAACTGCCCTTAACTTCTGCTTGGTACCGCAAACGGTGATGTCACGCACCATGGCGAACCCGGCACTGATGCCAAAACGCGCGGGCGGCGGCGCGAGGGCTGGCACGTCATGTGCCAAAACCGCGCCACCTGCGGTGCCTGCAAACCAGTCGATCGAGCTGTTGCCGGTGCCGGCGGCGGTGGTTTGCGGTGACGCCGCCGGGTTTGCGCTGGTCGCGGACAACGCGGCGTTTCGGGCGGCGGGCCTTGCGGCCATTGTCACGCCCTTGCCTGAGTTCGACGATATTCGGAGCCGCATCGTCGCGTTTTTGGGCAGCTCTGCACTGCGGCTGGAGTTTAGCTGGCAGCTCGGCACCGCCGTCAATTGTCGTTATTTTCAGGTGACGCTCGCGCGGCTGGCCGGCGATGGCGATGCTACGCTCTCGTTTGTTGACCAGACGGCCGAGCGCCGGACCGAACAGAGCCTGCGCCGTGAGATGATGACGGACAGTCTTTCGGGGCTACCCAACCGTGCCGGCTTTGGCGACATGCTGGAGCAAAAGCTCTCCGAGGCTGATTGCGACATCAGCCGGCTGGCTGTGCTGATCCTTGATATCGACCGGTTCAGCCGCGTGAATGCCTGCCTGGGGTCGCTGGCCGGTGACGAGCTGCTGATAACGGTTGCGCGCCGGCTGAAAGGCGTGCTGCGCGCGCATGACCTGCTGGCGCGAACGGGTGGCGATGAATTTGGCATTCTGCTGACGCTTGATGACGGCCATAGCGATGCCGACCATGTTGCGCGGCGCATTCAGGCCGCGCTTGCGGTGCCCTTTCGGCTCAGCGACTTTGAGATCCGCGTCGCGTGCTCGATCGGCATTGCCTTTGGGTCAGATGCCATGGCGGATTCTGAAGATTTCATCCGCAATGCCCAGTTTGCCGTAAAACATTCCAAGGCGACTGGCGAGGTCGAGGCTTATCAGTTTCAGGTGTTCGACATTGCGCGCGAGCAATTCGCGATGGAAACGGCGCTGCGCCGGGCGCTGGACATGGGCAAGCTGCGGCTGACCTATCAGCCCATTTGCGACCTGGCGACGGGGCGGATCATTGCCTTTGAAGCGCTTGCCCGCTGGCGCGATGACGAGGGTGTGGAGCAATCGCCGGTCAACTTCATTCCGGTGGCCGAGGAATCGGGGCTGATCATTCCGCTTGGCCGCTGGGCAATGGACGAGGCGGCGCGCACGCTTGCGGGTTGGGACCGGCGCTGGGGCGCGAATTGCGGCATCCGCATGGCGGTGAACCTGTCGGCAATCCAGCTTCAGCGGGATCATGTGCCACGCATGGTCAAGCAGGCGCTCGCCGAAAACGCCCTTACCGGCGACCGGTTCACGCTGGAATTGACGGAAAGCGCGCTGATCGCCGACCCCGACCGCGTCATCCAGACGATGCACGCGCTGAAGGCGCTGGGCACGACGCTTGCGATGGATGATTTCGGCACGGGCTATTCCAACCTGGCCTATCTGCAAAAACTGCCTATTGACGTGCTGAAGATTGATCGCAGCTTTGTGACCGGCATGCTGGCGGATCGGGACAAGATCGCCATCGTCCGCGCTATTCTGTCGCTCGCCCAGGCTTTGGGCCTGAAGACAACTGCGGAAGGCATTGAAACGATAGAATTGTCGCAGACGCTTGCCGCGATGGGCTGTACCTATGGGCAAGGGTTTCACTTCGCCCGACCGCTGGAGGCGGCAGCCGCCTATGCGCTGCTTGCCGCGCGCAATGCCTGAGCGACGGCGCTGTCGGTGATCTCGGCGACCCGCGCTGCACCCGGAAAACCCTCGGCAATCCACTGATCTTCGATGTGGCGCAGCGCCCGTGCGACATCTGGCCCGCGCGACAGCCCGCGCTCGACCAGCCCACCGCCCGATATCGGCAGGCGCGGCAGTTCCCAAGCCGCAATCGCTGCCCAGGCTGCTTTCACAGCCGGCCCGGGCCGGTCCGACAGCAGCAGCCAGTCTAGCGCACCGGCCTTGCCAAGCCGATAGGCGAGCGCCAGCGGCGCCGTTTGGCTTACGTCTCCGATGGCGGCGGCCATCCGCTTGCGCTGCGCGTTGGAAAGTTTCAGCCGCGCGCCAACGCCGTCGGCAATGGCGGCGTCGCGCGGCAGCACGGCAGCGAGGCGGCGCAGCGGGTCGGGCGCGACGCCAAGCACGCCCTCACGCGCGGCAAGTACCGCAAGGCGCCCTGGCGCGCCCACGTCGATTTCCGGCAGGACAGGCGCCAGAATGCCGTGCGCGACCATCATCCCCAGCGTTTCCGGCGCCCGGCGGGTGACCAGCAGTTTCTGGAATTCGTCGGCAATGCGCTCGCGCGACAGCGCCATCAGGTCGTTGGCGCGGGCCGCACAGGCGGCAAGTCCGGCGGGCTCGGGTACATCTGCAAAGCGCGAGACGAACCGGAAAAAGCGCAGGATCCGCAAATGATCTTCGGCAATCCGCTGCAACGGGTCGCCGATGAAGCGGACATGGCCCGCCGCCATATCGGCAAGCCCGCCGAAATAGTCGAACAGCGTCCCCGTTTGCGGATCGGCGTACAGCGCGTTCATTGTAAAATCGCGGCGAGCAGCGTCTTCGCGCCAATCATCGGTATAAGCGATGACGGCGTGGCGGCCGTCGGTTTTCACATCCCGGCGAAGCGTGGTCACCTCGACCGGGCCTTCGGGCAGCACGGCGGTTATGGTGCCATGCGCAAGCCCGGTCGGCACCGCGCGCACATGGGCGGATTTCAGACGCGCCAGCACCTCGTCGGGCGCAAGCGTCGTAGCGATGTCGATATCGGCAACGGGCAGCCCAAGCAGCGTGTCGCGCACCGCCCCGCCCACGAAGCGCGCGCTGCCCTCGCCGGCGCCAAGCACCGCGCACAAATCGGCAAGGCCTGCACGGTGCCGCCACGGCGCGTCGGGCAGGAGGTCGCTCATGGTGCCATTCGCCGCGCGAGATTGACGATCATCCCCGCCGTTGCGCCCCAGATCCTGCGGGTTTGCCAGTGAATCTCGAAATAATCGCGCCGCACGCCCTGCCACATCGTGCTGGCGGGCGCGTGATTGGCCGGATCGAGCAGATAGGCGAGCGGCACCTCGAACCAGTCCTCCACTTCGGCCGTATTGGGCGTCAGCGGTAAGTCAGGCGGCACAATGCCGATCACTGGTGTAATGTCGAACCCGGTGCCGGTGGAATATTGGTCGGTCGCGCCAATGACGGTGACGTGGTGGCGGGCAAGGCCGATCTCCTCCTCTGCCTCGCGCAGGGCCGCGGTAATCGGACCATCATCGCCGGGGTCTATCCGCCCGCCGGGAAAGGCGATTTGCCCTGCATGACGGCGCATGGAGGCCGGGCGCTGCGTGAGCAGCACACCGGGCGCCGCGCGCGCGGTAATCGCGATGAGCACGGCCGCCGGGGTAAGGTCGGGGCCGGTGTGCGGCAGGGGCCGGCTTGTGTCACCGGGCAGCAGAACGTCGTCGGCAAGCGGGCGGGCAAGCCCTTGTGCAAGCCGGTGCGCCAGCATCATGATACGCCGCCTTGTGCCGGCTCGATGGCAAAAAATGCGCCGCTGCTCCATAGCCCGGCGGGGCGATCCGGCTCGTGTTGCTCCAGCGCGCGGGCCACCAGCTCATAATAGACCGGGCGCGCAATCAGCGCTTCAAGGCCGGGGCGCACCAGCAGATAGGGGCGTGGAGCCTCCGCGCTGCCGGCGAAGCGCACCGGGTGGTCGGCATCGGCCAGCACCAGATCGCCGGTGTTCAGCCGGAACAACAATTTGCTCTCCCGTCCGGCCCCTTCAGCGCGCAGTTCCACCGCCACAAAGGGCGCATCCTCCACCTCGATGTCGAGCTTTTCAGCCGGCGTAACCAGCACATAGCCGCCATCCGCCTCGCGCCGCAAAATGTTGGAAAACAGCCGCACCATTTCGGCACGGCCAATCGGCGAGCCCTGGTGGAACCACGTGCCGTCACGGGCGATGCGCATGTCGCTGTGGCCGCAATGCGCCGGGTTCCAGCGTTCGACCGGGGGCAGTTTGCGCTCGGCCAGCAGGCGCGCGATTTCGACCAGCGACAGCGCGGCAAGATCTGGCGGGGGGTCCATCGGCATGTTGGTGTTCAGGTAGGCGAGGGGCCTGCCAAGGTAAAGCGCTCGTCGGTTGCGCCGGGTCGCGCGCGCAGCACACCGGCGCAATCGGGCGCGTCGCGGCCCCGCGCCAGCAGCCGGCGCGGCTCGACCGGGCCGGGGAGCCGCCAGCCGCTGGTACGCACGGCCGAAAACCCGAAAAAGCGTTCATAATATTCCGGGTCGCCGATCAGCATCAGCGCCTCGTCAGCGCCTGCCTCGCGCGCCGCGGCGAGCATGTGGACCATCAGCAGCCGGCCAATGCCGTCGCGCTGCCGGCCGGGCAGCACGGCGACGGGGCCGACCATCGTCATCGGGTGGGCATCACCGGCATCGCACCGCAGCTCGACCGGCCAGCATTGCAGCGTAGCGACAAGCCGGTGTGCCTCGTCGCTGTCCAGCGCGGCAAAGCTGAGCGTGGGCTCGGCCGCCGCCCCGGCGCGCACATGATAAGCAGTGCGCCCATGCCGGTCTGCGCCAAAGGCGGCGTCGAGCAGCGCCTCCACCGCATGCGCGCAAACATTTTGCAACGGCACCAGTTTTATCAACGCGGCGTCCTTCGGTGAAGCGGTGGGGCATGGACGCCCGCGGCTGCGCGCCTTACCTTGGGCGTGTGCGAACGCAAGCCGAATAGCGATTGCGGGCCGGCAGCGGACAGGGAGGGGCGGCATGAAGCTCTATGACAGTGAATGGGCGCCAAGCCCCAGACGCGTGCGGATTTACCTTGCCGAAAAGGGCATCACGGTGGAGCGCGTGCCGGTCGACCTGCGCCAGAATGAGCATTTTCAAGATGCGTATCTTGCCATCAACCCGCGCGGCATGGTGCCCGCACTTGAGCTGGACGATGGCAGCGTCATTTGCGAATCAGCCGCCATTTGTCGCTATTTCGAGGCGCTGGCGCCCATGCCGGCGCTGTTTGGTGAAACACCGCTCGAGATCGCCCAGATCGAGAGCTGGACCCGGCGCATCGAACATGATGGCTATGCCGCTGCCGTCTATGTATTCCGCAACGCCACGCCCCGGATGGAGGGGCGCGGGGCGCCTGGCAAATGGCCGCCAATTCCGGTCATCTCCGAGCTTGCGCATCGCGGCGCGGTGATGTGGAGCGCGTTTACGCAGGCGCTTGACCAGCGGCTTGCCGACCATGAGTGGATCGCGACCGACCGGTTCAGCTTTGCCGACATTACAGCGCTCGTCACGCTGGATTTTGCCGAACGCGCCAGGCTTCCCATGCCGGCGGGATATGCCAACATCGCCCGCTGGCGGGCCGCGGCAAACGCACGGCCGAGCGCGGCGGCATGAGCGGGCGCGGCCTTTTCCCCCGGTGCCAAGCTGCTAAGGCGCGGCCTGATGCCGATGGCCACCGCGAAAGGGCAGCGCTTGACGGATATGCTTGAACTCGAAGTCCATGACCTTGAAATTCAGGTGCTCACGGGCATTTATTCCGAAGAAACCCATTTGCCCCAGCCACTGCGTATCTCGGTAACTGCGGGGTTGGACTGCGCGGCGCATTTCGCGCCCGAGACGCCGCTTGGCGCGTCGAAAAATTATCTCGACCTGAAGCGCGCCGCGACCGAGTTTCCTGCTGGGCTGCACTTCACGCTGATCGAGGCGGTTGCCGATCATATCATCGCACAAGTGCTGGCGGGCGACGCGCGGGTGCAGTGGGTGCGGGTCAAGATCGTCAAGCTTGCCATTGCCGAGGCGGGCGAATCGATCGGGATGACGCTGGTCCGGCACCGGATGCCGGGCTGACGCGCCGGCCCGTTACATCCTGGGTTACATGATGGGCGGGGCATCGCCTGCTGGCGGGCCGCTTGCGCAACTGCCAAGCTGCTGGCGGACAAACTGATAGTCATCGCGCGCCGCCAGGGCGGCGGCGCTGTCGAGCCCGCCCACGCTCGCTTGCGGCAATGTGGCGGGAAGAAAGCAGGCCAGCCGATACCAGAGCAAGCTGTCGCGCTTTGGCACCCCGGCGGACTCATCGACAATTTCGCTCAGCGACACCGCCCATCGCCGCTGCTCGCCGGCGCGGCGCAGCACGGAGAGCGATACCGGCCGGTTGTCGGGCGTCGTCAGAAAAATCTGCGTCTCGCCTTCGCCCGGCAGCGCGCCGGGCACGAAAAAGGCGCTGCCGACACCGGTGACCGCGGGCGGCGCATCGGCGGCAAGCACCTCGCGCGTGATCGACCGGGTGAGCGCGTCGAGGTCTGCCGACCAGAGCCGCTGCGAATCGGGGCCGCTCAGGCGAATCTGGTTGGCGTAAAGGGGTGACGGCAGCGCATAAAGCAGCACCCGGGCTTTTTTGAGCTGTGGCACCCGCCCGCGGGCATCCGGCGCGACATCAACGAGATAGCTGATCTGCGCGGGGAGCGAATCGGTGCCGCGGATCAGCGCTGCCACATCGGCCTGAACATAATAGCGGATCAGGCCGGGCGGTGTTCCCGCCGCTTCGGCACCTTTGAGTTTTTGCGCACGCCGAATCCGGGCGTCGACGATTGTGGGTGACCGCAGCACCAGCGCAGCAACGTCAGGATATTGCGCGACCGCCGCGATTGGCGGCGGCGGCGCGGCGCGGACATTTTGTGCCGAAGCTGTGGCAAAAAGCGGCGAGCCGCTCAAAAATATGGCAAAAATGAGATATTTCGAGCGAGTCATCATGCTGCGGCAGATACTAGATTGCCCTATCGTGATACAGAAATAATTCTGCCACCTAATGATTGTACGTTTGTTGCGTGAGACAAAGCGTTTGCGTCGATCTTTCGGTGGCGATAGAGACTTTAGCCGCAGAAACATAAAACAGCGGCTATCGGCCACCGGCTGGCAGGCAATGATCCCGCGCCAGGGATCAGGCGACGCGGGTGGTCAGGATAAAATAGGAGTTTCATATCTGAATGGCCTATGCAGACCGGAATGATGGTGGCACGCGCTGGGTGGCGATTGGAATCGTCGCGCTGATCCATGCCGTCATCGGATACGCTTTCGTGACTGGCCTTGCGTTTCAATACGTGAAAAAGGTTGCGGAGAAGTTGAACACCTTTGACGTGGCGCCGCCGCCGCCGCCGCCGCCAGATGAGCCGCCGCCGCCGCCGCCACCAGATCAGCCGCTGACGCCGCCGCCGGTTGTGTCGCCGCCGCCGATCGTCACCAACCCGAACCCGCCGCCGGTGACGATTACGACCGTGGCGACACCTCCGCCGCGGATCGACCTGACGCCACGGGCAGCCCCTCCGGCCCCGCCCGCGCCGCCGCCGGCACCGCCCGCGCCCAAGCTCGGGGCCAAGGCGTCGCCCAAGGGCAATCCGGGCAACTGGTTTTCCAATGACTTCTACCCGCCTGCCGCGCGCCGTGCCGGCATTGAAGGACGCGTGTCCATTGCCTTGTCGATCGACGAGAAGGGGCGCGTGTCGGATTGCCGCGTGACGAGTTCGAGCGGCAACAGCGACCTGGATACGACGACGTGCAGTCTGGCGAAGCGCAATGGGCGCTTCAACCCGGCCAAGGACGATGCTGGCAATGCCATCGCGTCCAACTACACGCCGCCATCCGTGCGCTGGAAGCTGGAAGAAGAATAACTCGCCTGTCTTGAAGTGTTGCGGCGGTTACGCTGTGGTGTTTCATGATGTATCGCCAAGATTGATTATTTGAGGAAAGAAGAAAATGCTCACAACCATCTTAGCCGCAGCCGCTGCAGGCCCCGCAAAGCCGAACCCATATGGATTGACCGAAGCCCTTCAGCAGGGCGGCATCATTGCCCAGTCGGTTTTTGCCATCCTGGTGGTTATGTCGGTCGGTTCCTTTTACATCCTATTCACCAAGCTGTTTGAGCAGCAGAAAATCATGGCGCAGGCCAAGCGGGTTCGCGCGAGCTTTTGGAACAATGCCAGCCTGCGTGAAGCTGCGGCAAAGCTTGAGAAGGACTCGGCCTACAAGCAGATTGTGGACGATGGCCTGAGCGCGCAGGAGCAGCATACCAAATTGACCGATCCGGTTGAGGCGCATGACTGGCTGCATGGCTCGCTCGCGCGGTCTGAAGCGTCGATCAACTCAAAGCTCGGCGGGGGTCTGGCCTTCCTTGCGACTGTCGGGTCGGTGTCGCCATTTGTGGGGTTGTTCGGCACGGTTATCGGTATTTACCGGGCGCTCATCAAAATCGGTTCGGCCGGTCAGGCGTCGATCGACGCGGTTGCTGGCCCGGTCGGTGAAGCGTTGATCATGACCGCGCTTGGTCTTGCCGTCGCGGTTCCGGCAGTGCTTGCCTATAACTGGCTTCAGCGCCGCAACAAGTCGATTGCCGAAGACTTGTCCGCCTTTTCTAACGATGTTTTGGGCTATCTGGCGTCAAACGGCGCGGTCCGTCCGGCGGCTCGCGTTGCCGCTCCCAAGGCCGCAACTGCCCCCGCAAAGGCCTGAATTGGAGCAGCGGAGACGGGGTGCCATTCTAGGCAACCCGTGCCGGTGCCGCCGCCCAGCCGGGCGGCAATGTGAATGAAGATAGGATAGTTCGCGATGGCGATTAGCATTGGTGGCGATAGCACCGACAAGCCGATGTCTGACATCAACACCACGCCCCTTGTGGACGTTATGTTGGTGATGCTGATAATATTTCTGATCGCGGTTCCGGTCGTGGTGGAAAATATCAAGGTCAAGCTGCCGGACGTGAAGTTCGACGTGACGACGACCAAGCCCGAAAATGTTTCACTGTCGATCCGCGGCGCCGCGGACGGGAGCTGTGAAGTATATTGGAACAAGTCGCGGGTTGACAGTAAGGAACTGCTCGACCGGGCTGTCGAAAAGCTGAAGGCGGAGATTGCCCGTCAAGGCGGCCCCAACGCGCCCGGTGTCGAGTTGCCCGAGGTGCATATTCGCGGCGACGTGGACACGCCTTATCGCTGCGTCGGCGGGGCCATCTACACCATGCAACAGGCGGGCTTTGCAAAAGTCGGCTTTATTTCAGAGCCGCCTCCCGGCGGCACCGTCGAACGCCTTTGAGCGCGCCGGCGTCGCGCGGCGATAATTGGTCAGGAGTAATTTGAAATGGCAATGAGCGGCGGCAGCGATGACGGCGAGCCGATGATGGAAATGAACATGACGCCGTTGATCGACGTTTTGCTCGTGCTCCTCATCATGTTCATCATCACCATCCCCATCCAGACCCACGCGGTGAAGGTCGACCTTCCGCAGAATGATCCGCGCAACCAGCAACAGCTTGTTGAGCCGGACAAGAACAAGATATCGATCGATGCCGCTGGTGTCGTTGCCTGGAACGGTACCCCGGTTGACGATTTGACCCTGCGGCAGTTCCTCGACCAGACGACGCAGCTTGATCCCGAGCCGGAACTGCATTTTCAGCCTGAGCCAACGGCGCATTATGAAACCGTGGATCGCGTGCTTGCGGTCATCAAGCGGTCTGGCGTGACGAAGCTGGGGTTCATTGGCAACGAACAGTATCGCAACGATTTCTAGGGCGATTATGGTGCGGCCGGGAACCGTGTGGCCGGTCATCGTATCCTGCAGAATAACGGTTTGGCGCGGCTGGCGTGATTGTGCGAAACCGGGAAAAAGCTGGCACGCGCTAGACGTGAAGCGGCAAATGGGGCGGTCCTTTTGGGGCCGCCCTTTTTGTTCTCACGGCCGTTGTCCAGTTCCGGCCGCTGCGAAAATGCTAGTCAAACCGCTGTTATTGAACAAGATTTTAGAACATTGCGCAAACTTCTTGCAATATTTCATAAAAGTGACATTCTATCGTCACAAATATGAAACTTTCCGCGGTGGAAAGGTCAAGAAGGAGAAGGAATGATGCGCATATACCGCGTGCTGCTTGTCGCAAGCCTGGTGTCGGTCGCTGCACCGGCGCTGGGTCAAAACGACTTTAATGGCGCTCAGGAAATCGGTCGGTCCGATTATGCATCGGCCGAACGCGTGATTGAGAAATCCCGCAAAATTTTTCCGCATGATGTTGATCTGATGCTCAACCTGGCCACGGTGTATGCGCATACCGGGCGAACACCGGCGGCGGCTGCGTTGTACCGCGAGGTGCTGGCAATGCCTGACGAAGCCCTGGCGATCAGCGAAACGCAGGACGCCTCGGCCCATGCGCTGGCCCGCGACGGGCTGCGCCGGATCGAGCCTGTGGCGGTTACTGCGCGGTAGGCCGCGCTGCCGCCAAGATTCCCCGACATGATCGGGCAATCGGCACATTCAAAGCCTGGGCAGCGTCACCCCGCGCTGCCCCATATATTTCCCCGCCCGGTCGGCATAACTCACCTCGCATGGCTCATTGCCTTGCAGGAACAGGAACTGGCAGGCGCCTTCATTCGCATAAACGCGCGCAGGCAGCGGCGTGGTGTTTGAAAATTCTAGCGTGACATGACCTTCCCAGCCGGGTTCGAGCGGTGTCACGTTCACGATGATGCCGCAGCGTGCATAGGTTGACTTGCCAAGGCAAATGACCAGCACATCGCGCGGGATGCGGAAATATTCCACCGTGCGCGCCAGGGCAAAGCTGTTGGGGGGGATGATGCAGCAATCGGTCTTGCGATCGACAAAGCTGCTCGCATCGAAATTCTTCGGATCGACGATGGCCGAATCGACATTGGTGAAGATCTTGAATTCGTCGGAAACTCGCGCGTCATAGCCATAAGATGACAGGCCATAGCTGATGCAGCCGTCGCGCTTTTGCCGCTCGACAAACGGCTCTATCATGGCGGTGCTGAGCGCCTGCTCGCGGATCCAGCGATCGGATTGGATGGTCATGCGCTTCCCATAGCGCGCACGGCGCCCCGTCGCCAAGCCCAAGCGGCTGCCGACGGAGACGTCACCCCACCGGCGGTGCCCGCGGGTCAGGCGGCGGCGAGGGTGCACTCGACGGTGAAAACAGCCTGGCTTGGTCCTGCAGGGAATCAGCGCTTTGGACGATACCCAGCCTGGTTTCGACAGCCGTCGTCATTTGCCGCAGCGTTCAGATGGCCGCCACACCCTCGCGCAGATGCCAGACGATGATCAGCGACCGCCTTGAGATCAGGCGCCCAGATTTGCCGGGCCAAAGGCATGGGGGAGCAGTGCCGAGAGCGCGTGTGTGGCGATGGTGAGGCCGTCGCCCGAGGCGCAGTGAATCACCAGGTCGCGGCCGCCGATCTGCGCGGCTTCGTTCAACACCTGGCGGCAGCGGCCGCACGGCGTAACGGGGGCAACGCCCTCCAGTCCTTGCGGACCTATCATGCCGCCGACCACGCCCACCGCGACAATGTCTGCCAGCCGCCCTTGCGCGCTTGCGGTGGCCATGGCGACCGTCTCGGCGCAAAGTGACAGGCCATAGCTGGCATTTTCGACATTGGCGCCAGTGACGATGCTGCCATCCGTCATCAACAGCGCGGCGCCCACGGCGAAGCGCGAATAGGGGGCATAGGCGTTGCGGGCTGCCGCGCGGGCGGCGGCGATGAGTGCCTCCCGGTCCGCAGTTGGCGTCATGGCGCCACGACATCCCAGTGGAGCGGCGCGGCGGCGCCATCCATCCGCCGCATGTCCGATGCCTGCCACAGCCGCCACGGCCGGGCGGCATAATCGGGTGGGAAAAAGTTCTGCGCACTCCATAGCGGCCGGCGCAGCACCTCGCTCACCCGATAGGCGGCATCAAAATCGCGCGAAATCCTCAGCAATGCGTGCTGCCCCGTATGCGTTTCGATGAGCGTCACAAGCTGTGTTAGCTCGCCGATCACAATCTTGCGGTCCGGCCGGCTTGGGCAATCCGCGGCGAAGGCGATGTCGATGGCAGCGGGAAGCGCATCGCGGTCGCGCGGCACGGTGGTGTTGAAGTTATTCGCCTGGTCAATCGCCAGCTTGCACAGCGAATAGACATGGACGGCGCCGCGCCCCATGCCGGCTTCGAACACCTCGCGCCAGTGCTTTTCGAACATCGGATCGCGTCCGGTTGCGCCGGTTGTCGCGGTGACATAGGCGAATTGTGCACCGCCGGCCCGCAGCACGGGCCATTCAATCGGCCCTTGCGCGGCCGACACGTCGACGCCCTGAAACGGGAATGATGCGGGTGAGGGGTGCCAGCGGATGGCGAACAGCCACAGGCCGCCCGCAAGCACGACTGCCGCCGCTGCGACCGCGGCAAGCTGCACGGGCGTGATCCCGCGGCGTTTGGCGGATAGCTGCCTCATCCTTTGATGTGGAGCACGCAGATGAGCGTGAACAGCCGCCGGGCTGTGTCAAAATCTATACTGATCTTGCCCTCCAGCCGTTCCTTCAGCAGCTCGGCGGCTTCGTTGTGAATGGCGCGCCGCGCCATATCGACCGTTTCAATCTGCTGGGGCGTGGACGCGCGGATCGCCTGATAATAGCTGTCGCAGATCGCGAAATACTCCTTGATCGGGCGGCGGAATCGGCCGAGCCCAAGGACATAGGTTTCAAGCGGCGAGGCGTCTTCGCGGGCTATCGCTATCGCCAGCCGGCCTTCCTCGACGCTCAGGCTGATCCGGTACGGCCCGGCATAGCCATCGGGATAGGCGCGAACCGGTGCGAAGTAATTCCCCTCGATGAGGTCGAAAATTGCGATCCGCCGCTCCTGCTCGATATCGGCACTACGCCACAGGATGGTGTGCTCGTCGAGCTCGACATTGATGATCCGGTAATCGGCCATTGCCTGCCTATCGGGGTTGAGCGAGCGAGAATCAACGATGAACCGATGCGAAGCGGCACGCCGGCCGCCGCGAGCGCGCACTTATCCACGCAATAAATGTGCCCTTGCGCTTGAGCACCGGCACCCGGTCTGTGAGAAGGGCGCATGGCGACCGTCTCTCACCTTCCGCCCGGCCCGGCAGCGCCCGGCGCCGCGCTGCCGCAAAATGTCGAGGCTGAAGCAGCGTTGCTTGGCGCGATGCTCATCGACAACCGCCTGGCCGACGATTTGCTCGACATGTTGACCGGCGAACATTTTTTTGAGCCAGTCCATGGCCGCGTCTTCGAGGCGGTGCGCAAAGTGCGTGTGGCCGACGGCCTGGCCTCCCCGGTGACGCTCCGGCCGCTGTTCGAGGCCGATGAGGGGATGCGCGCGCTGGGCGGGCCGGGCTATCTGGCGCAACTGACGGGCAGCGGCGCGGGGCTGATCGGCGCGCGCGATTTTGCGCGGCAGATTTATGACCTTGCGATGTTGCGCACGCTTGCCTCGGTGGGCCGCCAGCTGGTCGATGGCGCCATGGACACGTCGCAGGAGGTTAACCCCCGCAAGCAGATCGAAGCGGCCGAAGAGGCGCTGTTCAAGGTCGCGGGGGAAGGTGGCGCGGAAGCCAGCGTCAAGGCGTTTGGCGAAGCGGCCAAGCTTGCGGTGAAGATGGCGGAGCGTGCCAAAAATGCCGGCGGTGGCCTGTCAGGCATTACCACAGGCCTGGACGGCATGAACAGCAAGACCGGCGGCATGCACAAATCTGACCTGATGATTCTTGCCGGCCGGCCGGGCATGGGCAAGACCTCGCTCGCCACCAACATCGCCTTCAACGCGGCGCAGCGTTATCTGCACGATGTGGCCGACGGGATTGATCCGGGGCGTTCGGTTGGCACCAAGGTGGCGTTTTTCAGCCTGGAAATGTCGGCCGATCAGCTTGCCACGCGCATCTTGTCAGAACAGGCGCGGATCAGTTCGGAGCGGCTGCGGATGGGCACGCTTACCAATGACGAGATGAAGCGCCTCGTTGCGGCGTCCATCGAGCTACAGAATCTGCCGCTCTATATCGACGACACCGCCGGGCTGACGATTGCCGGGCTGCACACGCGGATGCGGCGGCTCCTGCGGCGGCACAACAATGAGATCGGGCTGGTTGTCGTGGATTATCTTCAGCTCCTGCAAGGCAGCAACCGTTCCAGCAACGACAACCGCGTGCAGGAAATTTCTGAAATCAGCCGCGGGTTGAAGACGATGGCCAAGGATTTGAAGGTTTCGGTGTTGGCGCTGTCGCAGCTCAGCCGCGCGGTCGAGCAGCGCGAGGACAAGCGCCCGCAACTTTCCGATTTGCGCGAATCGGGATCGATCGAGCAGGACGCGGACATTGTCATGTTCGTGTACCGCGAGGAATATTATCACGCCGCCCGCGAGCCCAGCGACCCCACAAGTGTTGCGCATTCGGAGTGGGGCAATGAGGGCAACCGCATTGACGGCAAATCCGAAATCATCATTGCCAAGCATCGCCACGGCGCAACCGACAAGGTGACGCTGGCCTTTGATTCGAAATATACGGTGTTTACTGATCCTGCCCCGGGGCGCTACGCATCAGCGGGCGGATGACCAGTGTCCGCCGCGGCGCGCCGTCTGCTATCGTGGCGCGCGGGCAGGCTTTCACGCGGTCGAGAAGGCACGGCTCAAGGGTGGCGCAGTTTCCACACCGGCACCGCGCCATCGGCCGCGCGCTGATAGACGTGCTCGTAGCGCGCAAAGGCAGCGCTCAGCGCGGCCTGATCGACCGGGGCTTCCGGTGCAAAACTATCAAAACCGCAACGCCGCATGAACGGCATCTGGTCAACCAGCACATCGCCCGCCGCCCGCAGTTCGCCTGCATAGCCCGCCTCGCGCAGCACACGCGCGGCCGAATATCCCCGCCCGTCGCGGAACGAGGGGAAGCTCACCTCGATCAGCGCCAATTGCTCAAGATGCGCCAGCAGCGCGCGCGCATCGTCGCCTGCCTCGATGCGTACGGCATTGGCATTGGTCTGGCCGGCAAGAAACGCATCAAGCGTGACGGCGGGTTCGTCATGCGCCTCATCGTCGCGATAGCGCAGGATGGTCTCACCCATAAATCGCCTCCTTGAACGGTTCCATACCGATCCGCCGATAGGTGTCGAGGAAGCGCTCGCCATCGGCGCGCCGGGCCAGATAGGTGTCGGTCACGCGTTCCACCGCATCGACAATGCCGTCTTCGTCAAAGCCGGGGCCGGTAATGCGGCCAAGGCTTGCGTCATCAGCGCCCGATCCGCCAAGCAGGAGCTGATAATTTTCCGTGCCCTTCCGGTCGACGCCGAGGATGCCGATATGCCCGGCATGGTGATGGCCGCAGGCGTTGATGCAGCCGCTGATCTTTAGCTTCAGCTCGCCAAGTGCGCGCTGCCGGCCGATATCGGCGAAGCGAGCGGCGATTTTTTGCGCGACGGGAATTGAGCGGGCGTTGGCGAGGCTGCAATAATCGAGGCCGGGGCAGGCGATGATGTCGCTGATGAGGTCGAGATTGGGCTCGGCCAGACCGGCGGCTGCCAGTGACTGCCACAGCGCAAACAGATCCGCCTTTTTGACGTGCGGCAGCACGATGTTCTGCGCATGGGTCACGCGCAGCTCGTCAAATGAATAAAGCTCGGCAAGGTCGGCCATCAGGTCAATCTGCTCGGCTGATGCGTCGCCGGGAATGCCGCCCCGGGGCTTAAGGCTGATATTGGCGATGGCATAGCCCGGCTGCCGGTGCGCACGCACATTCTGGTCGAGCCACAGCGCAAAGTCGGGGTCGTTCCGGTTGACGTCGTCGGGCAGCCCGGTTTCGAAGGCGGGTGCCGCGAAAAACGCCTCGATGCGCGCAAGTTCTGCCGCGGGCGGGTCGATACCCAGCGCCTTTACATGGGCGAATTCTTCATCCACCTGGCGCGCATATTCTTCGGCGCCCAGTTCGTGGATCAAAATCTTGATCCGTGCCTTGTAGATATTGTCGCGCCGGCCATAGCGATTGTAGACGCGCAGGCACGCCTCCACATAGCTGAGCAGGTCGTCGGCGGTTATGAAATCCTTTATTTCCGGCGCGATCATCGGCGTCCGGCCCATGCCGCCGCCCACAAACACGCGCCCGCCAAGCACGCCGTCGCGCCGCACGAGCTGAATGCCGATGTCGTGGAGGCGCATCGCCGCGCGGTCCTCATCGGCGGCAATCACCGCGATCTTGAATTTGCGCGGCAGATAGCTGAATTCAGGGTGGAAGGTGCTCCACTGCCGCAGCAGCTCGGCCCAGGGGCGCGGATCGGCCACTTCGTCGGCCGCGGCACCGGCATATTGGTCTGACGAAATGTTGCGAATGCAATTGCCGCTGGTCTGGATGGCGTGCATCTCGACGGTGGCCAGGTCGGCGAGAATGTCGGGCGCATCGGCAAGCTTGATCCAGTTATACTGAATGTTCTGGCGCGTGGTGAAATGGCCATAGCCCCGGTCATAGGTGCGCGCGATATGGCCGAGCATCCGCATCTGGCGACTGTCCAGCGTGCCATAAGGGATGGCGACCCGCAGCATATAGGCATGGAGCTGGAGGTAGAGACCGTTCATCAGCCGCAGCGGTTTGAACTGGTCTTCAGAAAGCGCACCCGACAGTCGCCTGGCCACCTGATCGCGAAATTCGTCGACACGGGCATCGACGATTGCCTGGTCATATGTGTCATATTGGTACATGTCAGATCACCCATTCGCCGGCTTGCGGGTCGGCGGGCTTGAGGGTCAGGTCGGGGCGGACGGTGGGGCCAAGTGCGCGCACCCGGTCTTTGATGTGCGCCGGCCGGGGGCCTTGCGGCGTGACCTCGGCATCGATGACATAGGGCACGTTGACACGGCGGGCGCCTTCTTCGGCCCGGGCGATGCTCTCGCCCCGCTCGCCGACGTCGATCGCGTCCTCGACATGGCGCGACCAGCCGGTGCCGGTCCACCACACCACATCGCCCGAGGGCAAATCATTACCGGTCAGCAGTTTCACGCCATCATCTCCGCCGATTTCGCCAACGCTTTCAGTTTGTTGACGGCGCGGCCGCGCGCCGCGACAGCACCCACAACGATGATCGCCGGGCTTGTCACGCCTTCGCGCGCGATCATGTCGCCGAGGTCGGCGAGCAATGTTCGCAGCGCGCGGCTGGTTGGGCGAGTGCCGTTTTCCAGGACCGCGACGGGCATGTCGGGCGCAACCCCATCGGCGATGAGCTTGTCGGCAATCACGCCCGCAGTCGCCACACCCATGTAGATGACGAGCGTCCGGCCGGCGCCAGCAAGCCCCGACCAGTCCTGTTGCGAAAGCCCCTTGCACTGCCCCGCCACGAAGCTGACCGCGCTGGACGCTGCACGATGGGTGAGCGGGATCAGCGCTTCGGACGCTGCCCCAAGTGCCGCCGAAATGCCGGGGATGACGGAGACGGCGATGCCGGCTTGCGCGCACGCCTCGGCCTCTTCGCCGCCACGCCCGAAGATGAAGGGATCGCCACCCTTGAGCCGGACCACCCGCTTGCCCGCCTGTGCCTCAGCCACCAGCAGCGCGTTGATAGCCGCCTGCGCCATGGTGTGCCGGCTGCGCGCCTTGGCGACGGAAATGCGCGACGTTGTCTCGGGCGCAAGCGCGAGGATGCGCGGATCGACCAACCCGTCATGCACGATAAGGTCAGCGGCGAGGATGGCGTCTCGCGCGGCAATCGTCAGCAGGCCGGGGTCGCCCGGGCCTGCGCCGACCAAGAGCACGGCGCCGTGGCAGCTCGGCGCATTGTCATGGGTGGGCGTAAGGTTCATGCCACCGCCCATGACGGCGAGCGCTGCGCGCCGCAACCGATTGCTGCTTGGGCGGCGATAAGCGCAGCTTGTCTGCCCGCCGCTTGCGCCCCGGTCACTGGTCGCGCAGGCCAACGCCAATCACGGCGCGCGGCTGTTCAGTCTCGGACGAAACAACCGGATAGGCGCAATAGTCAGCGGCATAATAGGCGCTGGGGCGGTGGTTTCCCGACCAGCCGATGCCGCCAAAGGGGGCGGCCGACGATGCCCCATTGGTCGGCTTGTTCCAGTTGACGATGCCGGCGCGGATATTGGCCCAGAACTGATCGTAAAGCTGCGGATTCTGGCTCACCAGCGCAGCCGACAGGCCGTAACGGGTGTTGTTGGCCTCTGCGATGGCCTCTGCAAAACGGGTTGCGCGAATAACCTGCAACAAGGGCCCGAACAGCTCGATATCGGGCCGGTCGTTCATCTCGGTTACGTCGATCAAGCCGGGTGTGAGAAAGGGCAGATCGGCAATTGGCCGTTCCATATGGCGCAGTGGCCGGCCGCCGCGTGACATGAGCGTGACGAAGCTCTCGGTCAGCATGTCGGCCGATTCATTGTCGATCACTGGCCCCATGAAAGGCTGCGGTGTCGCGTGCGGATCACCCACAATGACCCTGTCGAGCAGCTTGCCGAGCGCCGCCATCAGCGGGTCATAAAGCGCCTGATCGACAATGAGCCGCCGCGCCGCAGTGCAGCGCTGGCCCGCGCTCGTAAAGGCGCTTTGAACGATGAGCGTGGCGGCTGTCTCAAGGTCGGGCGTGTCCCACACCACAATCGGGTTGTTGCCACCCATTTCCAGCGCGAGGATTTTCTCGGGCTTGGTTGCAAAGGCCCGGTTGAGCGCAATCCCGGTGCGCGCGGAGCCGGTAAACAACAGCCCGTCTATGCCATCATGCGCGGCAAGTGCCTTGCCCTGTTCCGGCCCGCCAATCACCAGGCGGATACAGCCTTCAGGAACGCCCGCCTCGCGAAAACAGTCGACCAGCATGGCGCCCACGGCCGGTGTTTTTTCCGAAGGCTTGAACACCACTGCGTTGCCGGCGAGCAGCGCGGGCACGATATGGCCATTGGGCAAATGCGCTGGAAAATTATAGGGCCCAAGCACTGCGAGCACACCGTGCGGCTTGTGGCGCAGCGCGAGGCGATCGCTCATCTGCGAATCCAGGCGGCGCTGGGCGGTGCGCTCGGCATAAGCCGTGGCCGAGATGTTCACCTTGGCGATGACGGTGTCGATTTCGGTTTTCGCTTCCCACAGCGGCTTGCCCGCCTCGCGCGCGATGAGGTCGGCAAAAGCGTCTGCCCTGGCGCGCACCACATTGGTGAAGCGGCGCAGCGTTTCGAGCCGCACGGTAAAGGGCAGCGCAGCCCATGCGGCCCAGCTTGACCGGGCTGCGGCGACTTCGGCATCGACATCGCTTGGCAGACCCTGCCACACAATGGCGCCCGTGGCGGGCTCGATGGAAATTAGCTCGTGCACGCTTATCCTTTTACGCTTGCCGCCGCATCCGCTCGACTATGCCGCTATAGCCTGAAATTCCAGCACAATGCCAATCCGGGCTGATATCAACCCGCCAGCGCGCGGCCCAGCGCCCGCGTTTGCACAATTTTTGCGGCGAAGGGCGCCCAGTCGTCATGCTCGGCGATGGCGGACCAGATGCGCTCCACTTCATCGATCAGCATCGAACAGACCGGCCCTTGCCAATGGGCATCAGCGCGCGCGGTGCGGCGCTGATAGGGGGTGAGCAGCGCGCGCGCTTCATCAAACGCGGCACCTATCGCGCCGGGAATGGTGCCGCCGAAACTGGCGTGAAAAAAGGCGTCAAGGGGCGCGGCCGTGGCGCGCCAGGCCCGCTCAAGCGCTTGAACCAGCGCCTGATCTTCGGCCCCGCGCGGAGCAACGCCCAGCCGCCACAGCAGCGCATCGAGCACATGGCGTTGATAGGCAGGCGCAAAACCGTCCAGTGCCTCGATTAACGGTTCCGGCGGCGACAGCGCCCGCAGCGAGGCGGCAAGCTGCACCGTGCTCCAGTGAATCGCTTCGGGTTGCCGGCCAAAGGCATAGCGCCCGGCATGGTCGAAATACGCCGCGACAAAATCCGGTTCCCAGTGCGGCAGGAACCGCCAGGGGCCATAATCGAAGCACTCGCCGGTCACGTTGATGTTGTCGGTGTTGAGCACACCGTGGACAAAACCGGCCGCCATCAGTTGTGCGGCAAGCCGGGCCGCGCGCGCGACGACATGGCGCAGCAATCGCGCGGGCGCATCGTCGCCCTCGCTTTGGTCTCCGAAATAGTGCCGCAGCACATATCGGTTGAGCGCGGCAAGCCCCGCCTCATCACCCAGATGGGCCAGACGCTGAAAGCTGCCGATGCGGATATGCCCGTGGCTGAGCCGCACCAGCACGGCCGAGCGGGCGGGCGACGGCTCGTCCCCGCGCTCCAGCGCTTCGCCGGTTTCAACAAGCGACAGCGTGCGCGATGTGTCAACGCCAAGTGCCGCCAGCATTTCGGTTGCGAGCACCTCGCGCACGCCGCCCTTCAGCGTCAGGCGGCCATCCCCGCGCCGGCTCCACGGAGTCTGCCCCGAACCCTTGGTGCCCAGGTCCATCAACCGGCCGTCAGCACCGCGCGCCTGTGCGAACAGAAACCCCCGGCCGTCTCCCAGCTCGTCATTGTAAACGCCGAACTGATGGCCGTGATAGCGCAGCGCAAGCGGTTGCGCCAATCCGCCAGGCAACGGCTGGAACCGGCCGAAATGGTCAAGCCACGCGGCATCGCTCAGCCGCTCAAGCCCGATTTCGGCGGCGGCTGCGTCATTTCGAAAGCGCAGCACTGCCTGTGGGAAGTGGGCGGGCGCCACCTCATCGTAAAAGCCGGGGCCAAGCGTGAGGATTGTCTTCTCGGCGCGGTAGCGAGCGGGTTGCGGCTTGTCGGTCATCAGGCGATATGGGGGCGAGAAGGGCAGGCAGGCAAGCATGGCGGCATTTGAGGACCGATATTGGTGGTCGAACGACGGCATCCGCCTGCATGCGCGCGATTATGCGGCGCGCGATGCCGCCGCCGCTTCCGCCCGCCCGCCGATATTGTGCCTGCCCGGCCTCACGCGCAACGCGCGCGACTTTGAAGCGCTGGCCGAGCGGCTTTCGGCACAGTGGCGCGTGTTGGCGCTCGATTTTCGCGGGCGTGGCGAAAGCGGTTATGCCAAAGACCCGATGAGTTATGTGCCGCTCACTTATGTGCAGGATGTCGAGGCGTTGCTGACCGAACTTGGCCTGGAGCGCTATATCGCGATTGGCACGTCGCTTG
Source organism: Sphingomonas sp. (assembly GCA_021732445.1). Classification (GTDB taxonomy): domain Bacteria; phylum Pseudomonadota; class Alphaproteobacteria; order Sphingomonadales; family Sphingomonadaceae; genus Sphingomonas. The sequence continues at coordinate 30,484 of JAKFUZ010000002.1, forward strand.
GCGGCATCGTGGCGCTGTTGCTCGCCGGCGCCTCGCACGGGCAGATCATGGGCGCGGTGCTCAACGATGTTGGGCCTGACATCGACCCGGCCGGGCTCGCCCGCATCCGGGGCTATGTCGGCAAAAGCAGCAGTTGGCCGACCTGGGTGCACGCAGCCCGCGGACTGGCCGAGGCAAATGCCGAGGCGCACCCCGGTTATGCGCTGACCGACTGGCTGCGCATGGCCAAACGGCTTTACCGGGTGAACAGCGCGGGGCGGATCGTGCTCGATTATGACATGAAGATCGCTGAACCGTTCCGTGTGCCCGGCAACGAGGCAGGGCCCGATATGTGGCGCGCGCTAGAGCGGCTGAAGACGGTGCCGACGCTGATCGTGCGGGGCGCGCGGTCGGATGTGCTGGCGGCCTCTGTAGCCGAGCGGATGATCGGCGCGCTTGACCGCGCAACATTGGTGGTGGTTCCCGAAACGGGCCATGCGCCCACGCTGGAGGAGCCGGGCCCCGCGCAGGCGATTGACGCGCTGCTGGCACAGCTTGCCCCCGCGCCGGCGGTTCACTGACCGGCCAAATGATCTAATGCGGCCGCACATTCTCCATCTGCATTCCAGCTTCAATCTTGGCGGCAAGGAAGCGCGAGCCGTGCAGTTGATGAACCATTTCGGGGATCGCGCGCGCCACACCATTGTCTCCGGCGTGCCCGATCAGTTGGGCGCGCGTGACGCCATCGCGAGCGGCATCGCCTATGAAATCGCGCAGGACCCGCCCCCGCTCACGGGCAGGCCCTCGGTTGCGCGCTACGAAGCGATTGCGCGCTACATGCAACGGTTTGACCTGGTGCTCACGTATAACTGGGGCGCGGTCGACGGGGTGATGGCGCGGCGCGTGTTCGGCAAGGGGCAGCCACCGCTCATCCACCATGAAGACGGTTTTAACGCTGATGAAGCTGGCGGGCTGAAGGCCGAGCGCAACGCGTATCGGCGGCTGGCGCTGGCTGCCGCGCACGCGCTGGTCGTGCCCTCGCAGACGCTGGAGACCATTGCGCTCACGACATGGAAGCAGCCGCGCCCGCGCCTCCACCGCATTTTCAACGGCATCGACATCGCGCGTTATGCCGCACCGCCCGAGCCTGGAACAATTCCCGGATTTCGCCGCGACCCGGGCGAGGTCGTCATCGGCACGCTTGCGGGCCTGCGCGACGTCAAGGATTTGCCGATGCTGGTGCGCGCGGTCGGTGGGCTGGCGGGCAGGGTGAAGCTCGTCATCGTTGGCGAAGGGCCGGAGCGCGCGCGCATCGCACAGGCGGCGCAGGCGATGGGGCTGGGCGAGCAGTTTCTGCTGCCGGGGTTTCTGCCCGAGCCGCACCGTTATGTCGGCCATTTCGACATTCTGGCGCTGTCGTCCCGGTCCGAGCAGTTCCCGATATCGGTGGTGGAGGCGATGGCGGCGGGCCTGCCCGTTGCCGCGCCGCCGCTGGGCGATGTGCCACTCATGATCGCCGCGGAAAACCGGCCCTATATTGCCGAGCATCGCGGCGAAGTGTGGCTGCGCGACGCGCTGCAGGCGCTCGTCAATGATGCGGCGTTGCGCACGGCCATTGGCCAGGCCAATCGCGCCAAGGCCGCGCGGCTTTATGACGCAGCCACGATGGTTGCCGCCTATGGCGCGCTTTATGACGGGGCTTTGGGTAAACCCGGCACGCTTGGGGAAGCGTGAATTCTCTCGCATCGGTCTGGTCGTTCGTTATATCATGGCCAAATTGTGGTCAGGGGAAGTTGCGTGTTCAAAGGCTTGAAGCCCATCATCTATGGCGGCCATGAGGTGTGGCCGCTGGTAGAAGGGGGCAAAGGTGTGGCAGCGACCAACCATGCCAGCGCGGGCGCCTGGGCCGCAGCCGGGGGCATTGGAACGGTGTCCGCCGTCAATGCTGACAGCTATGATGCGGACGGCCGGATCATCCCGCAGGTTTATCGCGCGCTGACCCGGCGGGAGCGGCACGAAGAGCTGGTGCACTATGCCATAGACGGCGCCGTCGAGCAGGTGCGCCGCGCAGTCGAGATTGCCGGCGGCAAGGGTGCCATCAACATCAACATATTGTGGGAAATGGGCGGCGCCCAGCGGGTGCTGCACGGGGTGCTGGAGCGCACGCGCGGCATGGTTTCGGGCGTCACCTGCGGCGCGGGCATGCCCTATAAGCTGAGCGAAATCGCCGCCTCCTACGAGGTGAGCTACCTGCCCATCATCAGTTCGGCGCGTGCCTTTCGCGCCTTGTGGAAGCGGGCTTATTCCAAGGCGTCTCAGTGGCTGGCGGCCGTGGTGTATGAAGACCCGTGGCTGGCCGGCGGCCATAATGGCCTGTCGAATGCCGAAGACCCGCTCGCCCCGCAAGATCCCTATCCGCGCGTCAAGGCGCTCCGCGAGACGATGCGCGAAGGTGGCATTGCCGACGACATACCCATCGTGATGGCCGGCGGCGTGTGGTATCTGCGCGACTGGAATGCGTGGATCGACAACCCTGAGCTGGGCAGTATTGCCTTTCAGTTCGGCACCCGCCCGCTGCTGACCAAGGAAAGCCCGATCCCGCAAGGCTGGAAGGACAAACTCACCCACATCGAGGAAGGTGAGGTGCTGCTGCACCGGTTTTCCCCAACCGGCTTTTATTCAAGCGCGGTGCGCAACGATTTTCTGCGCCAACTGGAAGCGCGCTCGGCGCGACAGATACCTTTCTCAACCCAGGCGGCCGGCGACCACCAGTTCCAGCTTGATGTGGGGGTAAAGGGCAAAAATTTCTGGGTCACCAAGAATGATCTGCTGCGGGCGCGCACCTGGTTTGGCGCAGGCTTTACCGATGCCCTGAAAACGCCTGACAACACGCTCGTGTTCGTGACGGCGGCGCAGAAGGCCGACATCCGCAAGGATCAGTCGGATTGCATGGGCTGCCTGAGCCAGTGCGCCTTTTCTTCGTGGATGGACAGCGAGACCAACTCGACCGGGCGGCTTGCGGACCCGCGCAGCTTCTGCATCCAAAAGACGCTGCAGGAAATTGCGCATGGCGGCTGCACGGACAACAACCTGATGTTCGCCGGGCATGGCGCCTATAATTTCAAGCGCGACCCATTTTATTCAAATGGTTTTGTGCCGACGGTGAAACAACTTGTTGACCGGATACTGACGGGGGATTGAACCGCGGTTGGGGGATGTGGCGAGGCCCGCAAAATCGCCAGCCGCCGAGCCGGTCATCAATCCCCAACTCGCCGTTTGGCTGGGTGACGGCCCTTGGTAACCGCGTCAGACTGGGCCAGGCGCCTGGCCCGTGCGGCGGTCGATGCACCACACGACAAGCGCTGCCGAGCCGATCACCAGCGCGCCGCCGCCGACCTGCACCATCGTCAATCGTTCGCCGAGCAGCAGCACGCCGCCCAGTGCCGTTAGCAGCGAGATCAGCGGGAAAAGCGCCGCCGCAATCGCGGCCGGCAGATGGTGCAGCGCGCTGTTGAACAAAAACAGCGCAGCGCCGTGCACCACGATTCCCGCCACAGCGATGGCAGCAAGCGTGGCGGGGGCGAGCAGGGGCGCCCAGTCATAAGGGCCGGTGGCGGCGGTCGATGTCGCAACGAGCACCAGCCCAAACCAATGCGCCGCAACCGTCATCGTCAACGGGTCGGCCGATGTCATCAAATAGCGCGACCCGATCGTATCGAGCGCGGCAAAAACAACGCCGGCGACGATCAGCGCAACGCCAAGCGGCGAGACCGAGGCAACCGGCGACAAGGCCCCGCCCAGCAGCGCCACACCAGCCATGCCCATGAAGGCCGCGACGATGACGCGCCAGGTCGGTCGTTCGCCGAGCAACGGCCAGGCGAGGAGCGCGACGATGCCCGATTCGAGCGCGACCAGCAGCCCTTCGACGCTTGCCGGCACGAGTTTCAGCCCCAGGTAGAAGAGCAGATAGGACAGCCCCGGTTGCGCCAGGCCGGGCAGGCCGAGCCGCCAGTCACCAGGCTTTGGCAGCCGGCCACTTTGCATCGCGATGAGCGTCATCGCCACGGTGCTCGCGACAATCTGAATCAACAGCACCGGAAGGGCGGGCGCCGAATCGAGCATTGCCTTGGTCGCGACGACGGGCCCGGCAACGCACGCGCACGCTGTGACAAGCTGCGCAAGACCGGTCAGGTCGGTACGCGCCGGCGCCTGTTGTTCGGTTATACCCATCCTTCGAGCACCTGGTCGGGCGGGCGATGGCCATCGGCCCAGATGCGGATATTGGCGATGACCTTGTCGCCCGCGGCCATCCGCCCTTCAAAGGTGGCTGACCCCATATGCGGGGTCATCACGACATTGGGCAGTGCCAGCAGGCGCGGGTCGATTTCCGGCTCATGGCGCCACACGTCCAGCCCGGCACCCGCCAGCCGGCCCGCTTCCAGGGCGTCGATGAGCGCCTCTTCATCGACAATGCCGCCGCGCGAGGTGTTGATGAGGTAAACATGCGGCCGCAGCAGCGCAATCCGTGCCTTGTCGATCAGGTTCTCGCTGTCGGCATTGCGCGGCGTGTGGATGGTGAGGATGTCGATATGGCCAAGCATCGCATCGAGATTAGGGTGCCACTCGGCACTGAATTCAGCCTCTACCACCTTGGGCAGGCGGTGCCGGTTGTGGTAATGCACCGACAGGCCAAAGGCGCGCGCGCGCCGCGCGACCGCTTGCCCTATGCGCCCCATGCCAATGATGCCAAGCGCCTTGCCGCCAATGCGGTGGCCGAGCATCCCGCCGGGGCTCCACCCTTTCCATTGCCCTGCGCGCACCAGTTTTTCGCCTTCGGCCAGCCGGCGGGGCACCGAAATGATGAGCGCCATCGCCATGTCGGCGGTATCTTCGGTGAGCACCCCGGGCGTGTTCGTGACGATGATGCCGCGCTTGCGTGCGGCTTTCAGATCGATATGGTTCACACCTGCGCCAAAATTCGCGATGAGCCTCAGCCGGTCGCCCGCACCCTCGATCAGCCCGGCGTCGATGTCATCGGTGACGGTTGGCACCAGCACGTCGCAGCGCGCCATCGCGGTGGCAAGGTCGGCGCGGGTCATCGGCACGTCGGCGCGGTTGAGCGTGGTATCGAACAACTCCTCCATCCGGCCCATCACCGCGTCGGAAAGTTCGCGCGTTACGATGACTTTGGGCGTGGCGACCTTGGGCATGGGGTGTCTCACTTGGCAAAACCGTCTCATTTCGGGCGACCTGCACGCTTGGCGAGTGATGCAGGCGGCGTCAACGGTGGTTGAAGCACAACCGCGCTTGGCGGTATAGCCGTTGGCGTTGGCGTTCAGGAGAGTGCGATGCAGACGGCGCGTGTAGCGGGTATGGCAGTTATGGGCGCCTTGTTGCTGCTGGCCAGCGAAGGCGCGGGCGCGCAAAAAGCCCAGATACCGAGATTTGCCTCAATAGCGGCGTCGGAGGCGATGATGCGGACCGGGCCGGGGCGCAATTTTCCGGCGAAATGGCGCTATCGCCGCGCCGATTTACCCGTGAAGATCGTCGAATCGCACAAGGACTGGCGCAAGGTCGAAGATCCGCAGGGCGAGCAGGGCTGGATGCTTGGCAATCTGCTGAGCGATACGCGCACCGCCATCGTCACAGGCACCGTTGCTGAAATGCTCGCCGCCCCGCGTTTTGGCACCAAGGTCGTGTGGCGGGCAGCACCCGGTGTTGTTGGCCGCATCAGCAAATGCGCCCGCGGATGGTGCCTGTTCGATGTGCGGGGCCGCGCAGGCTATGTCGAGGCGAACCGGCTTTGGGGCGCCGATGTGGACGGGCAGCCCGGCTGAGCGCGCGCCAGTAAGTGGCTGCCAGCGGCGCTGGCGACCCGGCAAGGCTGCTGTGCGTGCCGCGAAATTTGGCGCTCGCCGCCATATCGCGCAGCAGCCGATCATTTTCGTGCCTGGCAGCGACTGGCGCCCTTGCCCCTGTCAAATCATCGTCCTAGAAGCGCGGCAAGCCTGCCTCTTTCGCAACTGCGAGAACTTTCTTGGTCGATCTTTCGCAATATCTGCCGATACTGCTTTTCCTTGGCGTTGCGCTTGCGCTGTCGAGCGCGTTTGTGTTCTTGCCGATTGGCGTTTCGCGGGTGACCGGCGCGCACAAGCCAACCCCTGAAAAGCTCGCTGAATATGAATGCGGCTTTCCCGCTTTTGAGGATTCGCGCAGCCAGTTTGACGTGCGCTTCTACCTCGTTGCCATCCTGTTCATCATTTTCGACCTTGAGGCCGCGTTCATCTACCCTTGGGCCGTTTCGGTGTTTCACCTGGGCTGGACAGCGTGGTTTGCGATGATGATCTTCATTGGCGAACTGGCGCTTGGCCTTGCCTATGCCTGGAAGAAGGGAGCGCTCGATTGGGAGTAGAAGTTTCCGCGCCGCCGCCGGCTGCGCTTCCTGACGCCGGCCTGCTTGCCGGCATAAATGGCGAACTGGACGACAAGGGCTATCTCGTCACGTCCGTGGAGTCCTTGTTCCACTGGGCGCGCACTGGCTCGCTTTGGCCGATGACCTTTGGCCTGGCATGTTGCGGCGTGGAGATGATCCATGGCTATATGGCGCGTTATGACTTTGAGCGGTTTGGCATCGCGCCGCGTGCCTCGCCACGACAAGCCGATGTCATGATCGTGGCGGGCACGTTGTGCAACAAGATGGCGCCTGCACTACGCCGCTTGTACGACCAGATGTCGGAACCGAAATACGTCATTTCGATGGGAAGCTGCGCGAATGGCGGCGGCTATTATCATTACAGCTATTCGGTGGTGCGCGGGTGCGACCGGATTGTGCCGGTTGATATTTACGTGCCCGGCTGCCCGCCAACGGCCGAGGCGCTGCTTTATGGCATCATGCAGTTGCAGCGCAAAATCCGCCGCGTGGGCACGGTGGAGCGGTGAGGTCTTCGGCGCCCCGTTATGCCGCCGGCGACGGAGTGATTGACGCAGCAACGGCAGCACTTGGCGACCGGCTGCTCGGCACACTCGATGCGATGGGCGAAATCACGCTGGTGCTGGCGCGTGACCATCTGGCTTCCGCGATGCTGCTGCTGCGCGACACGCCGGGGCTGGAGTATCAGCAGCTCGTGGAGATTGCCGGCGTCGATTATCCCGAACGCGCCGAGCGCTTCGATATCTGCTATCATCTGCTCAGCCTGACCCGCAACCACCGCATCCGCGTGCGGGTAATGACCGATGAAGACCAGCCGGTGCCCTCGCTTACCGGCATCTGGCCGGTTGCCGGCTGGCTCGAGCGCGAGGTGTACGACCTGTACGGCGTGCTGTTTTCCGGCAATGCCGACCTTCGCCGCATTTTGACCGATTATGGCTTTCGCGGCCACCCGCAGCGCAAGGATTTTCCGCTGTCGGGCTATGTCGAGCTGCGCTATTCCGAAGAAGCCAAGCGCGTGGTTTATGAGCCGGTACAGCTCGCGCAGGATTTTCGCACCTTCGATTTCATGAGCCCTTGGGAGGGCGCAGAATATATTCTGCCCGGCGACGAAAAGGCGCCGGTGCCCCCACCATCGGCGCCCCCGCCATCATCATCGGCGCCACCTGCGCCCCCGGCGGTGCCGAGCCCGCCGCCGCCCGCAGCGCAGGTCGCGGAAAAAGCCCCGGAACCGGCCGTCATAAAGGCACCGCGCAAAGCCCGTGCCGCGCCCGCCAATTTCGCGGCCGACGCCGCCTCGCCCACGCCCAAGCCCGCGCGCACGACGCGCGTCAAAAAGATGAGCCCGGACAATGGCTGAGCATATCGACAAATTTGGCGGGCCAGCGGACCTTGCCGTTCCGGAAGCCGGCGATGTCGCCATTCAGAACTATACGATCAATTTCGGGCCGCAGCACCCCTCGGCGCATGGCGTGCTGCGGCTGGTGATGGAACTGGACGGCGAAATCGTCGAGCGGCTGGACCCGCATATCGGCCTGCTCCACCGGGGCACTGAAAAGCTTATCGAGCATAAGACCTATCTGCAGGCGCTGCCCTATTTCGACAGGCTCGACTATGCGTCGCCGCTGGCGATGGAATATAGCTATGTGCTGGCCGTAGAAAAGCTGCTTGATCTGGAAGTGCCGCTTCGTGCGCAATATTTGCGGGTGTTCTTTGCAGAGCTTACCCGCATTTCCAACCACATCCTCAACATCGCGCATCATATTCTTGACGTTGGCGGTATGACGGCGCCCCTGTGGCTGTATGAGGCGCGCGAGGATTGCTACGGCTTTTTCGAGCGCGCGTCGGGCGCGCGGATGCACTGTGCGCTGTTTCGGCCCGGCGGGCTGCATCAGGACATGCCGCTCAAGCTGCTGACCGATATTGGTGACTGGCTTGACGACCGGCTGCCGCGCCTGTTCGAGCAGGGGCTGTCGCTCGTCACCGACAATCGCATCTTTAAACAGCGCAATGTCGATATCGCGATCGTCAGTCGGGAAGATGCCGTGAAATGGGGTTTTTCGGGGCCAATGATCCGTGCCGCCGGCATCCCATGGGATTTGCGCAAGGCGCAGCCCTATGACGTTTATGACCGGATGACGTTTGACGTGCCCGTCGGCACGCGCGGCGATTGTTATGACCGGTTCATGGTGCGTGCAGAGGAAGTGCGCCAGTCAATCCGCATCATGAAGCAATGCCTGGCCGAAATGCCGGAGGGGCCGATTGCGAGCGATGACCGCAAGGTCGTGCCGCCCAAGCGTGGCGAGATGAAGCGCTCGATGGAAGCGCTCATCCACCATTTCAAGCTCTATACCGAAGGGTTTCACGTGCCGGCTGGTGAAGTCTATGTCGCGACCGAAAGCCCCAAGGGCGAATTCGGCGTGTATCTGGTGAGTGACGGCAGCAACAAGCCCTATCGCTGCAAAATCCGCCCGACCGCGTTTTCGCATTTGCAGGCAATGGATTTCATGAGCCGGGGCCACATGCTGGCCGATACGACGGCGATTTTGGGGGCGCTCGACATTGTGTTCGGGGAGTGTGACCGGTGATTTACTCGATGCGTTTTATGGCGCTCGTCGCCTTGAGTATTGCAGGCGTTGCATTCGGGATTGGCCAAATCTGGCCCGGCATGGGATTTGTTTTCGCGCTTCCCGCATCGATGCTGTGGACGGGGTATGTCGTGGATCGGGGTCGCAGGCGGAATTGTGACGATGTCTGAGATGCCCGCCACGCTCAACCTCACCGACAAGCTCGCGCAGTTTGCCGATCACTGGAACCCGCGCATCATCGGCCATTACAACGGCAATGAAATTCGCGTGGCCAAGCTTCACGGGGATTTCACCTGGCACGCGCATGCCGACACCGACGAGCTGTTCTTCGTCGTGGCCGGCGAGCTCGGCATCGAATTTCGGGATGGCACAAAACGGTTGAGGGCGGGCGAGCTGCTCGTCGTGCCCAAGGGCACCGAACACCGGCCCTTTGCCGAACGGGAATGTCACATCATGCTGCTTGACCGCGACGGCGAACCGAATACCGGCATCAACCCGTCCGATCGGACGCGCGCTGTGCTGGAGGCTATCTGATGGCTGAAACGCCGCACATCGCCCCCGAGGCGGAAACCCGCGCGCGCCATGTCGTGCCAGCGGAGGCCGCGGAATGACACAATCCGAATCAAGCATGATGCTTGAAATTCTCAAGCGCCTTCAGGCAGACATGGCCGATCTGAAGGCGGACATGGGTGATATTCGGCTGAGGATGACCGCCAATGAAGAGCATCTCTCAACCTTGGTCATGTCGGTTGCTGGTATCAATCACCGGCTTGACAGGGTGTCCGACCGGGTTGAGCGGATTGAGCAGCGGCTTGACTTACTGGATCACGCATAATGGCTGAAACCCCGCACATCCCCCCCGAGGCGGAAACCCGCGCGCGCTGGGGCGATTTCGCGTGGACGCCCGAGAACGCCGCCAAGGCCGCAGAGATCGTCGGTCGCTATCCACCCGGTCGGCAGCAATCGGCGTCGCTTCCGTTCCTTGATCTGGCGCAGCGTCAGGTGGGGGCGGAAACGCACACGCAAGGGTGGCTGCCGGTGCCCGTCATTGAATTTGTCGCGCGCGAACTCGGCATGCCGTATATGCGGGTTTACGAAGTGGCGACCTTTTACACGATGTTCAATCTGGCGCCTGTTGGCAAATATCATGTGCAGGTCTGCGGCACGACGCCGTGCATGCTCGCTGGGTCCGACGATGTATTTTCGGCGTGCAAGAATGCGGGGCTGATGAAGGGCAAGACCACGCCTGACGGGCTGTTCACGCTCACCGAAGTGGAGTGTCTGGGCACCTGCGCCAACGCGCCGATGGTGCAGATTAACGACGACAATTTCGAAGACCTGGACTATGATCGCACGACCGCGATTTTGCAGGCGCTGGCGCGGGGCGAGGCGCCCAAGACGGGCTCGCAGACCGGCCGGCAGACGAGCTGCCCGGCAGGCGGACCGACCTCGCTCACCGCGATGGTGGGGGAAAACCACGATTACCGGGGAGAATGGGCGTGAGCAAGAACACCGTTTTCACAATTCTTGCGATCATTGGCGGGCTGGTCGTGTTCGGCTGGCTGCTGAAGTTCACATTCGCGCTGCTGGGGCCAATCGCGCTGCTTGGGGTGGGGGCGGTGGTCTATCTTGCCGTCACCCGGAACAAGCGCCTTGGGGGGCCGAAATAGCGTGCTCGCCGACAAGGACCGCATCTTCACCAACGTTTACGGGTTCCAGCCCTGGAACCTGGCGGCGGCGCGCGCGCGTGGCGATTGGGACAATACGAAAGCGCTGCTCGACATCGGGCAGGACGCGATCATCGACCGGATCAAGGCATCTGGCCTGCGCGGGCGCGGCGGGGCCGGTTTTCCAACCGGCACCAAATGGAGTTTCATGCCCAAGGAGCCGAAGCCCGATCGCCCGAACTTCCTCGTCATCAATGCCGATGAGAGCGAGCCGGGCAGTTGCAAGGACCGCGAGATCATCCGCCATGATCCGCACAAGCTGATCGAAGGCGCGCTGGTGGCGGGCTTTGCGATGCGCGCGCGCGCGGCTTATATCTATATTCGCGGCGAATATATCCGCGAGGCCGAGGTGCTGTTTGCGGCGGTCGCGGAAGCCTATGCGGCGGGGCTCGTCGGCAAGAATGCCTGTGGCTCGGGCTATGATTTCGACGTGTTCGTTCACCGGGGCGCCGGCGCCTATATCTGCGGTGAAGAAACGGCGATGCTGGAGAGTCTTGAGGGCAAAAAAGGCCAGCCGCGCCTCAAGCCGCCTTTTCCAGCAGGCGCGGGGCTTTATGGCTGCCCGACGACGGTCAACAATGTCGAATCGATCGCGGTCGCGCCCACCATCCTGCGCCGCTCGCCCGAATGGTTCGCGAGCTTCGGGCGGGAGAACAACAAGGGCACCAAGCTGTTCCAGATCAGCGGGCATGTGAACAAACCGTGCGTGGTCGAGGAAGCGATGAGCATCCCGTTCCGCGAGTTGATCGAGGTGCATTGCGGCGGCATTCGCGGCGGGTGGGATAATCTGCTGGCGGTCATTCCCGGCGGATCGTCGGTGCCGCTGGTGCCTGCCGAGCAGATCATGGACGCGCCAATGGATTTCGACGGGCTGAAGGCGCTCGGTTCGGGTCTCGGCACGGCCGCTGTCATCGTGATGGACAAATCAACCGACATCGTGCGCGCGATCAGCCGCCTCAGCTATTTCTACAAGCATGAAAGCTGCGGCCAGTGCACGCCGTGCCGCGAGGGCACCGGCTGGATGTGGCGCGTGATGGAGCGGCTGCGCACCGGCGATGCCGATGTGTCGGAAATCGACACGCTGTATCAGGTGACCAAGCAGGTTGAAGGCCACACCATTTGCGCGCTGGGGGACGCGGCGGCGTGGCCGATACAAGGGCTGATCCGGCATTTCAGGCCCGAGATTGAGCGGCGGATTGCCGAGAAGCGCGGCGATTCTGGTGCGGCGATGATGGAGGCAGCGGCGTGATTATTTTCCAAATAGCGGCAACATTCTCGCTCGCGGCCACGGCCCCGTTGGCAGAACCACCCGAGCTTATTTCGCGTGTTGATGCGACTCGGCTGATTGCGAGCTGCGTTATCAAGCGTGATCGCCCGCAAGCATTATTGATTGCCGGCGGCGAACCGTCCGCTCCGGCATTTGAAAAAGCGGCCCGCCGGATTGGACCAGCACTCGCGGGTTGTTTGACGCCGCAAACGCGGTCGTTGACCATCCGTAACAATGACTTGCGCGGAGTCTTCACCGACATGTTTCTTAAGGAAGCCAACGGCGTGGCGCTTGAACGCGCGCGCACGCTCCCGGCAGTTGCAGCGCAGCGCATTGTCCCTGGCAAGAGCGAGGCCGCTAGCGATGCCGCGCTGTTTGGCTGTGCCGTTGCTGCAAAGCCGTTGGAGGCAGCGTTGTTGGTGAAGGCGACGCCAGCGAGCAATGAGGAAGCGACGGCGTTTCGCGCGTTGGCACCCGCTTTGCAGCAATGTGTGCCGCAAGATGCGGCGATGCATTTGAAGCCGTTTCAGGTCCGGCTTTTGGTGGCGGCGGCATTATGGGGCAGGCTCGCGACGGCTGCAGGAGCCCGATTGAATGCCTAAACTCAAAGTCGACGGCATCGAGGTCGAAGTCCCCGCAGGTGCCACCGTGCTTCAGGCGTGCGAGGCGGCGGGGAAGGAAATCCCGCGTTTCTGCTATCATGAGCGGCTGAGCATCGCGGGCAATTGCCGCATGTGCCTGGTCGAGGTGAAGCCGGGGCCGCCCAAGCCGCAGGCGTCGTGCGCGCTGCCGGCGGCTGAAAACCAGGAAATTTTCACGGCCTCCCCCATGGTGAAGAATGCGCGCGAAGGGGTGATGGAGTTTTTGCTCATCAACCACCCGCTCGATTGCCCGATCTGCGACCAGGGCGGCGAGTGCGATTTGCAGGACCAGTCGATCGCCTATGGGCGCGGCTCGTCGCGCTACACCGAGAACAAGCGCGCCGTCACCGAAAAATATATGGGGCCCATCGTCAAGACGGTGATGACCCGCTGCATCCAGTGCACGCGCTGTGTGCGCTTTGCCGAGGAAGTGGCGGGCGTGGAGGAAATCGGCGCGATCGGACGCGGCGAGAACATGCAGATCACCACCTATCTGGAGCATGCCGCCAAGAGCGAACTTTCCGGCAATGTGGTGGATCTGTGCCCGGTGGGTGCGCTCACCAGCAAGCCCTATGCGTTTGAAGCGCGGCCATGGGAGCTGAAAAAGACGCTCGCCATCGATGTGATGGACGCGGTGGGCACCAACATTCGCCTCGACAGTCGCGGGCGCCAGGTGCTGCGCTGCCTGCCGCGTATCAATGAAGATGTGAACGAGGAATGGGCCAGCGACAAGACCCGCCACGCGGTTGACGGGCTGGTGCGCCGCCGGCTCGACCGGCCGTTTGTGCGCCAAGGTGGCCGCCTCGTCGAGGCGGGCTGGGACGAAGCATTTGGCGCGATTGCCGCGGTGCAGGCGGGGGCAAGCGTTGCGGCCGTCGCGGGTGATCTTGTTGATTGCGAAACCATGTATGCGGCCAAGGCTTTGCTCGCGGGCATGGGTTCTGCCCTGCTTGAGGGGCGCCAGACCGGCATGGATTATGACGTGTCGTCGCTGGCGGCGGTGAATTTCAACACCACGATCGCGGGTGTCGAGCGGGCGGATGTCATTCTGCTGGTCGGCACTAATGTGCGCTGGGAAGCGCCGCTGGTGAACACGCGCATCCGCAAAGCAATCAAGCGCGGCGCCAGGGTTTTCGCGATTGGGCCCGAGACAGACCTGACCTATCCGGTCACTTGGTTGGGCGATGATCTGAGCCTGCTCGCCAAGCTGCCCAAGCCGGCGGCGGATGCGCTGAAGGCGGGCGCGCGGCCGGTGATGATTATGGGCGGTGCAGCGCTCAAGGGCGGGCATGGCGCAGCGCTGGCGCTGGCGGCGAAATATCAGCTTGTCCGCTCGCTCGATGATGGCAGCACATGGAACGGCTTCAACGTGCTGCACTTTTCAGCCGCTCGGATGGGCGGGCTGATGCTTGGTTACGCGGCGCCCGGCGGCATCGCCGATGTGGCCGCCGCTAGGCCCAAGCTTGCGTTTTTCCTGGGCGCCGACGAGGTGGATTTCACGAAATTCGCCGACAGCTTCAAGGTGTATGTCGGCCATCACGGTGACAAGGGTGCGGCTGCGGCCGACGTGGTGTTGCCGGGCGCCGCCTATGCCGAGAAGTCGGGCACGTGGGTGAACCTTGAGGGGCGCGTGCAGCGCGGCGACCGCGCGGTCTTCCCGCCCGGCGATGCGCGCGAGGACTGGACGATCCTGCGGGCGCTCTCTTCGGTGCTTGGCCACACGCTGCCCTTCGATTCGTTGGATCAATTGCGCGCGGAAATGGCTAAGGACTCCCCCATGCTGGCGGAGCAGGGGTTGGTGCGGTTTGACTGGGCACCGCCCAGGCTCGACACAAAGGGCGAGGGTTCTGTGACCTATCCGATCAAGGATTTTTACCTGACCAACGCGATTTGCCGGGCAAGCCCGACGATGCAGCGCTGCTCGGCCGAACTGCTTCATGGCGAAGAATTTGCGGAGGCAGCGGCGTGACGCGCTGGCTTGCCCCTTATACCGGCTTTGGCTGGGCGTGGTTCATCTGGACCATTGTTGACATTCTGCTCATTGCCTTTCCGCTGATGCTGGCGGTTGCGCTCATCATTTATGCCGACCGGAAGATCTGGGCGGCGATGGCGCTCAGGCGCGGGCCAAATGTCGTCGGGCCGCTCGGCATTTTGCAGAGCTTTGCCGATGGCCTGAAGGTTTTTCTGCAGGAAACGATCATTCCGGCCAGCGCGAACAAGGGCCTGTTCCTGATGGCGCCGATCATCACTTTCACGGTGGCGCTCATCGTGTGGGCGGTGGTGCCGTTTGCCGATGGTGTGGTGCTGGCGAACATCAATGTCGGGCTGCTCTATGTGCTCGCCGCGTCGTCGCTCGGGGTGTATGGCGTCATTATTTCGGGATGGTCGTCAAACTCGAAATATCCGTTTTTCAGCGCGTTGCGGGCCGCGGCGCAAATGGTGTCTTACGAAGTCGCGATAGGCTTCGTGCTCATCTCGGTCGTCATGTGGGCCGGCACCTTCAACCTGTCGGGCATCGTGCTGGCGCAAAAGGGGCATATTCTGGGCTTCGGCAACATGTTTGGCCTCAACCCGCTCTTGTTCCCGATGGCGGTGGTGTTTTTCATCTCTTCGCTCGCCGAAACAGCGCGCGCGCCGTTTGACCTGACCGAGGCCGAGAGCGAACTCGTCGCCGGCTTCCAGACCGAATATTCGTCAATGGCCTTTGCGCTGTTCTGGCTTGGCGAATATGCCAATGTCATTTTGATGTGCGCCTTGAACGCGCTGTTGTTCTGGGGCGGATGGCTGCCGCCGATCGACTGGGCGCCGCTTTATCTGGTGCCCGGCATCATCTGGTTTTTCGCAAAAATCTGGTGCTTTTTCTTCCTGTTTTCCTGGGTGAAGGCGACCGTGCCGCGCTATCGCTATGATCAGTTGATGCGGCTGGGGTGGAAGGTGTTTCTGCCGCTCAGCCTGGTGTGGCTGTTCCTCGTGTCGGGCGTATTGATGCTAATGCGCGTGGGAGTCCCTGCATGAACATCGGCAAGACGATCAAAGCCTTCACGCTGTGGGAATTCGTCAAGGCGCACGCGCTGACCTTGCAGTATTTCTTCAAGGCCAAGGCAACCATCAACTATCCGTACGAGAAGAACCCGCTGTCGCCGCGGTTCCGGGGGGAGCATGCGCTGCGGCGCTATCCGAACGGCGAGGAGCGCTGCATCGCGTGCAAATTGTGCGAGGCGGTGTGCCCGGCCCAGGCGATCACCATCGAGGCCGAGCCGCGCGAAGACGGCAGCCGGCGCACAACGCGCTACGACATTGACATGACCAAGTGCATTTTCTGCGGCCTGTGCGCGGAAGCCTGCCCGGTCGATGCCGTGGTCGAGGGGCCGAATTTTGAATATGCCACGGAAACGCGCGAGGAGCTGATCTACAACAAGGCCAAGCTGCTCGATAATGGGGATCGCTGGGAAAGCGCGATTGCCGCAAACCTTGCCGCCGATGCACCGTATCGTTAATGCGCAGGCCAATCGATTCCATCCAGCGTTTGTGCAGCCGGGGGCGGCCTGACAGCGCGCTTTGCCGTTGCACCCGCGCGGCACTATCAGGGGGCTATTCCGCGCTGTGATCCAGGCCTTCGCCTTTTATCTGTTTGCATTTGCCGTGCTGTTTTCCGGCGCGATGACGATTTCGTCGCGTAACCCGGTGCATTCGGTGCTGTGGCTCATCTTTGCGTTCTTCAATGCAGCGGGTCTGATGCTGCTGGTGGGCGCCGAGTTCATCGCGATGTTGCTGGTGATTGTTTATGTTGGTGCGGTGTCGGTGTTGTTCCTGTTTGTGGTGATGATGCTCAACATCGACTTTGCCGAACTGCGGCAGGGCTTTGTGCGCTATCTTTGGCCGGGTCTGGCGCTGGCAGGCGCGCTTGCCGTGGAGATGTTTGTCGCGGTCGGGGCCTGGTCGCTGGGGCCAATAGAGCTTGGCCGGCGCGCGGCGCCGATTAATGGCAAGACACCCAATATCGAAGCGATCGGCGACCTGCTCTATACCCGGTATCTTTATATTTTTGAAGGCGCCGGGCTGGTGTTGCTCGTTGCGATGATCGGCGCGATCGTGCTCACCCACCGCAAGCGCGGCGGGGTGAAGCCGCAGAATGTCGCCCGCCAGGTCGCGCGCCGCCCGCAGGATGCGGTGCGGATGGTCGATCAGCCGGTTGGGCAGGGGGTTGAGCTGTGATTGGCCTGGTGCATTATCTGGTGGTCGCCGCCATTTTGTTCACGATGGGGGTGCTCGGCATCTTCCTCAACCGCAAGAATGTGATCGTCATCCTGATGGCGATCGAGCTGATCTTGCTCGCGGTGAACCTTAACCTTGTCGCGTTCTCGGCGTTTCTGCATGATCTGGTTGGTCAGGTTTTCGCGATGTTCGTGCTGACGGTGGCGGCGGGCGAGGCGGCGATTGGTCTTGCGATTCTGGTGATTTATTTCCGCGTGCGCGGCACGATTTCGGTGGATGATCCCAGCAGGATGCGCGGATGAATTCGGTCAATTTCCAAATCACCGCGATTGTTTTCCTGCCGCTATTCGCGTCGCTGGTGGCGGGGCTTGGCGGGCGCGCCATTGGTCCCTTTGCGGCAAAGCTGGTGACGACGGCGGCGCTGGGTGCGTCGTGCATCCTTTCATGGCCGATGTTCCTGGGGTTTCTTGAAGGCGGCCAGGCGCAGGTTTTCCCCGTGCTAGACTGGATCCGCTCGGGCGATCTTGACGTGGCCTGGGCGCTCCGGGTCGATGCGCTGACGGCGGTGATGCTCGTCGTCATCACCTCGGTGTCGGCGCTCGTACATTTGTATAGCTGGGGCTATATGGATGAAGACCCGGATCAGCCGCGCTTTTTTGCCTATCTGTCGCTGTTCACCTTTGCGATGCTGATGCTGGTGACTGCTGACAACATCGTGCAGATGTTTTTCGGCTGGGAGGGGGTGGGGCTCGCTTCGTATCTGCTGATCGGCTTCTGGTTCAAAAAACCCTCCGCCAATGCGGCGGCAATCAAGGCGTTTGTCGTCAACCGGGTTGGTGATCTGGGGTTCATGCTCGGTATTTTCGGCACCTATCTGGTGTTCCACACGGTATCGATCCCCGAGATTTTGCGGCTGGCGCCGGGGATGGCGGGATCAACCATCGGGTTTTTGGGCTTTCGTCTTGATACGATGACCCTGTTGTGTCTGTTGCTGTTCGTCGGCGCGATGGGCAAATCCGCACAGCTTGGCCTGCACACCTGGCTGCCCGATGCGATGGAAGGGCCAACGCCGGTCTCCGCGCTCATCCACGCCGCGACCATGGTCACAGCCGGCGTGTTCATGGTCTGTCGCCTGTCGCCGATGTTCGAGACGAGCCCGGTCGCGCTCGGCGTGGTGACGACGGTGGGCGCCGCGACCTGTTTTTTTGCGGCAACCGTCGGGCTGGTGCAGACCGATATCAAGCGGGTCATCGCCTATTCGACCTGCTCGCAGCTTGGCTATATGTTTTTTGCAGCCGGCGTTGGTGCCTATGGCGCGGCGATGTTCCACCTGTTTACCCATGCCTTTTTCAAGGCGCTGCTGTTTTTGGGTGCAGGCTCGGTCATCCATGCGATGCACCATGAGCAGGACATGCGGTTTTATGGCGGGTTGCGAAAGCAGATTCCGATCACCTTCTGGGCGATGATGGCGGGGACGCTGGCGATTACCGGCGTGGGCATTCCCGGTATTGGCGGGCTGACGGCGATGGGATTTGCCGGCTTCCACTCCAAGGATGCCATCATCGAAAGCGCCTGGGCGTCGGGGGAATTTGGCGCGTCGGCGGTTGGCATGGTGGTCGCGCTGCTGACGAGTTTTTATTCGTGGCGGCTGATGTTCCTGACCTTTTATGGCGAGCCGCGCTGGGCCGCTTCCGAGCATGTGCAGCACGCGCTGCATGCGGCCGCGCATCACGGTCTCGCCCATGATGATGAAGCCGGGCATGGCCATGGCGAGGAGCATCACGACCCGCATGGCGACCCGACTGGCGGTTATCACCCGCATGAGAGCCCGTGGACGATGCTGCTCCCGCTTGCGCTGCTGTCGGTTGGCGCGGTGGCGGCAGGTTTTGCGTTCCACGGCATTTTCATCGAGCCAGGTGCGGGCGAGGCATTCTGGAAGGGCAGCATCGCGTTTCGCGAACAGTTGATGCACGCAGCGCACGAGGTGCCGCTGGGCGTCAAGCTGTCGGCGACGATCGCCATGTTGCTGGGGCTGTTTGGCGGCTGGTATGGCTATATCCGAAACCCTGCCTGGCCCGCCAGCGTGGCGGCGGCGGCATCTGGCCTTTATGATTTTCTGCTCCACAAATGGTATTTTGACGAGCTTTACGACCTGTTGTTCGTGAAGCCCGCCTTCGCCATTGGCCGGCTGTTCTGGCAGCGGGGCGACGAGCAGACGATCGACCGGTTCGGCCCCAATGGCGCGGCTGCTTTGGTCGTCTCGGGCAGTCAAATGGCGGGTCGGTTGCAATCGGGCTATATCTACACTTATGCCTTTGTGATGCTGATCGGGCTGACCGCCGTCGTCACCTGGGCGATTGCGAGCTGATGCGGCGATGAACGGCTTTCCCATCCTCTCCGTGATGCTTGCGGTGCCGGCGGCGGCGGCCATTCTTTGCCTGTTTGTGGGCGCGAGCAGCGCGCGCTGGCTGGCGCTTGGCGCGACGCTGGTTGATCTGGCGCTGGGCGTCTTGCTGTGGGCAAGCTTCGATGTCGGCGGCGCGCAGTGGCAGTTTGTCGAACATGCAGCGATGCCCGCCTTTGGCCTGTTCGGCTGGTCGCTCGGGATCGACGGCTTCGCGCTGATGCTTATCATGCTGAGCGTGTTCCTGATGCCGATCTGCATTGGCGCAAGCTGGAACAGCATCGAGAAGCGCGTGCCCGAATATATGGCCGCGTTTCTGGTGACCGAAGTGCTGATGATCGGCACATTCGCCGCGCAGGACTTGTTCCTTTTCTACATTTTCTTCGAGGCGGGCCTCATCCCGATGTATCTTATCATCGGCATTTGGGGCGGCGCGAACCGGATTTACGCGAGCTACAAGTTTTTTCTCTATACGCTGCTGGGCTCGGTGCTGATGCTCGTGGCGATGCTCTGGATGGCGCAGGAAGCGGGCACGACCGATATCCGCGTGCTGCTGACACATGATTTCCCCGTGCACGCGCAGATGTGGTTGTGGCTGGCGTTCTTTGCGTCATTTGCGGTCAAGATGCCGATGTGGCCCGTGCACACCTGGCTGCCCGATGCGCATGTGCAGGCGCCGACCGCGGGGTCAGTCATTCTGGCCGGGGTTTTGCTGAAGCTCGGCGGATACGGTTTCCTGCGCTTTTCCGTGCCGATGTTTCCCGAAGCGTCGGCGAGCCTGACCTGGCTGGTGCTGGGTCTGTCGGCGATTGCCGTGGTTTATACGAGCCTGGTCGCGCTGGTTCAGTCCGACATGAAGAAGCTGATCGCCTATTCCTCCGTCGCGCATATGGCGATTGTGACGATTGGCCTGTTCGCCTTCAACCGGCAGGGGATTGAGGGCGCGATGATCGTGATGCTCAGCCACGGCCTGGTCTCGGGTGCGCTGTTTTTGTGCGTGGGCGTCATTTATGACCGGCTGCATACCCGCGAGATCAGCCGTTATGGCGGGCTGTCGATCAATATGCCGCGCTATGCGTTGCTGTTCCTGCTGTTCACCATGGCGTCGATTGGCTTGCCGGGCACGAGCGGGTTTGTCGGTGAATTTTTAAGCCTTGCCGGCACCTATCAGATATCGACCACGGCCACGCTGATTTGCACGACGGGGATTATTCTGGGCGCGGGTTATATGCTCTATCTGTATCGGCGCATCGCCTTTGGCGACCTGGTGCATGAGGATGTGCGGGTGATGCCTGACCTGTCGATGCGCGAGCTGGCGCTGCTGGCGCCCATTGCCGCGGTCGTCCTGTGGATGGGTGTGTACCCCGAGAGTTTCCTCGCGCCGATGCGCAATGACGCGGCAATGCTGGTCGCGCGGGTGGCGCGGGCCGCGCCGGCAGGCGATTCCCGCCTGGCTTTGGGTAAGGCACCGGCCGCGCGCGTCGCCGTTCCTGCGGAGGTGCGTTGATGGACTACCCGGCCAATCTGGCGATGACGCTGCCCGAGCTTGTGCTGTCGGTGAGCGCGCTGGTGCTGATGATGGTTGCCGCATGGGGCGGGCAGGGCGCGACCCGGCTCGTCTCGTGGACATCGGTGGTGGCGCTTGCGGGCGCGGGCATTGCGCTTGCCGGGCCGGCATCAAGCGGTGGCGCGGCCTTTGGCGGGTTGTACCTGGCCGACGGGTTCGCCGCCTTTGCCAAGGTGTTGATTTACGGCGCGGCGGCCGTTGCCATCATCATGGCACCGGGCTTTTTCGAGCGGACGGCGGGCGATGATTTGCGGCCGGAATATCCCGTGCTCATCCTGCTTTCGGCCGTTGGCATGGGGATGATGGTGTCGGCCGGCGACCTCATGACGCTCTATGTCGGCCTCGAACTCCAGAGCCTTGCGGCCTATGTGCTGGCAAGTTTCATGCGGCATGACGCGCGCTCGGCTGAGGCAGGCCTCAAATATTTTGTGCTCGGCGCGCTGGCGAGCGGCATTTTGCTCTATGGGATTTCGCTGGTTTACGGGTTCAGCGGCACGACGCTTTATTCGTCGATTGCCGGCGCCTATGTCGGCACGCACTCCAAGGGCTTGTTGTTCGGGCTGGTATTTGTGTTTTGCGGCCTTGCCTTCAAGATGAGCGCGGTGCCGTTCCACATGTGGACGCCCGATGTGTATGAAGGCGCGCCGACCCCGGTCACTGCGTTTTTTGCTTCCGCGCCCAAGGTTGCCGCAATTGCGCTGGCGGTTCGGGTGGCCGTGGAAGCGATGGGCCCGGCGACACATGAGTGGCGGCAGATCGTTGTTTTTGCCTCGCTTGCGTCGATCATCCTGGGGGCCGCCGGCGCTATCGGGCAGAACAACATCAAGCGGCTGCTCGCCTATTCCTCGATCAACAATGTCGGCTTCGTGCTGGTGGGGCTGGCGGCGGGCACGCAGCAGGGCGTGGCGGCGGTGCTTTTTTACCTTGCGGTCTATGTCGTGATGACGATTGGCAGCTTTCTGGTCGTGCTGCAGATGCGCGATGCCGATGGCACGCAGCTTGAGACGCTCAGCAGCCTGTCGGGCCTGTCGCGCACGCGGCCGGGGCTGGCGCTGGCGACGCTCATTTTCATGTTTTCGCTTGCCGGGATTCCGCCGCTCCTTGGCTTCAACGCCAAGCTGGCGGTGTTTAACGCGGCGGTGTCTGCCGGGCTGTTTCCGCTGGCGGTCATCGGCTTTGTCGCCTCGGTAATTGGCGCCTTTTACTATCTGCGGATGGTCAAGATCATGTATATTGACGAACCAGCCGCTCGCTTTGGCCCGCAGACCAGCATGGTGGAGGGTGGCATTCTCACCGCCGCTGCGGTGGTTATCTCGCCGGTCGGCTGGGTGCTGCTGGCGCCGCTCACCGTGTGGACGATGACAGCCGCCAGAGCGCTGTTCTGACAGCGGTGATCCAAAACGTCGCCGAGACGGGATCGACCAATGCCGATATGCTCGCCATGGCTGCCGCTGGCGCCGCAGAAGGTGTGTGGCTGCGGGCTGAGCGGCAGACGGCGGGGCGCGGACGGCATGGGCGCGACTGGGCATCGCCTTTGGGAAACCTCTATGCAAGCACGCTGGTGCGTCTGGCGCCCGGCGATCCGCCCGCCGCGACTTTGGCGCTGGTGGCCGCGGTTGCGCTGCATCAGTCAGTGGCGGGGTGCCTGCCAGCGGATGCGCCGCCCGCGCAGATAAAATGGCCGAACGACCTGCTGATCGCCGGTGCCAAGCTTGCCGGTATCCTGCTGGAGCGGGCAGGCGATGCGGTCGTCATCGGTATCGGGGTCAATCTTGCGCAGTGCCCGAACGGGCTTGCCCGCCCCGCAACCAGCCTTGCCGCGCAGGGAGCGTGCGTTGCTCCCGAAGATTTCCTTGAAATGGTGCGCGAGGAGCTGGCCGCAGGCATTGCCCGGTGGCGCCGTGATGGCCTGGCCCCGGTCCGCGACCGCTGGCTGGCGGCGGCGCATCCGGCTGGCACGGCGCTGAGCGTGCATTTGCCCGGAGATGTGTCGCTGGAAGGCTGGTTCCGCGGCCTTGACGCAAGCGGCGCGCTTATCCTGCGCTTGGCGGATGGCGCGACCCGTGTCATTCACGCGGGCGATGTTTTCATGTTATGAGGCTGTGCCATGCTGCTCGCGATTGATGCCGGCAACACCAACATCGTTTTTGCGCTGATCGAGCACGGCAAGATAATTGCGCGCTGGCGCATCGCCACCGAAGCCCGGCGCACCGCGGATGAATATGCCGTGTGGCTCAGCCAGTTGCTGGCGCTTGAGGGGCATGACCGGAGCGCCATCACCGGCGTCATCATCGCAACCGTGGTGCCGCGCGCGCTGCACAATCTGCGGGTGCTGGCGCGTAAATATTTTGGCGGCGAGGCGCTGATCGCCGGGGAGCCGCCGCTGGAGTGGGGCATCGAGATTGACGTCAAGGAGCCATCGTCGCTGGGCGCGGATCGCGCGGTCAACACCATTGCCGCGCATGCGCTGCACAAGGGCGACCTGATCGTGATCGACTTTGGCACGGCAACCACGTTTGACGTGGTGGATTATACCGGGGCGTACAAAGGTGGCATCATTGCCCCTGGCATCAACCTGTCGCTCGATGCGCTGGTGACGGCGGCGGCCAAGCTGCCGCGCATCGCCATTGAGGCGCCGCAGGGCAATTGTTCGGTCATCGGGCGCGACACCGTTGGCCAGATGCATATCGGCATTTACTGGGGCTATGTCGCGATGATGGAAGGGCTTGTCGCGCGGATGAAGGCCGAGATTGGCCGCCCGGTGCGGGTGATCGCAACCGGCGGGCTGGCCACGCTGTTTGAGGCGCATACCCAGGTTTTTGACCATATCGAGCCCGACCTCACGATTCAGGGGCTGGCGATGCTGTGGGATCGCGCCCATATCGGCACCTGACAGCACGAGTCCGGGCGGCGGTTGGCGCCAGCCTTGGGCCTATTCACCCCCTTTCACTGCGCTCGGCCCCGGCGGCGTTTCGCCCCGGCCGGCGCCAACACCAAGAACGGACCCTAAGTGACTCCCAAAAACGAACTCCTGTTCCTCGCGCTCGGCGGCTCGGGCGAAATCGGCATGAACGTCAATCTTTATGGCTGCCAGGGCAAATGGCTCATGGTCGATTGCGGCATTACCTTTGCCGATGCGGGGTATCCCGGTGTCGAGCTGATTTTGCCCGATCTGCAATTCATCGAAGAACGGCTCGACGACTTGCTCGGAATCGTGCTGACGCACGGCCATGAAGATCATATCGGCGCGCTGCCCTATCTGGCGGATGATCTTGGCGTGCCGCTTTACGCGACTGCCTTCACCGCCGGCCTGATTGCTGGCAAGCTTGAGGAAGAGGGAATAAGCGGGCGCGTGCCGCTCAACATCATCAAGGCCGATGAGAGCTTTGCGCTGGGGCCGTTCACGATGCGCTATGTGCCGCTGGCACACTCCATTCCCGAGGGCAACGCGCTGGTCATCGACACGCCCCATGGGCGCGTTTTCCACACCGGGGACTGGAAGCTCGATGATGAGCCGATCATCGGGCTGCCGGCAAGCGCCGAAACGCTGACGGCGATTGGCGATGCCGGCGTGCTCGCGCTGGTGTGTGATTCCACCAATGTGTTCAACAACGAGGCATCGGGCTCGGAAGGCGGGGTGCGCGCGGGGTTGATGGAAGTGGTGTCGGCGGCGCGGGGGCGCGTGCTCGTGACGACTTTTGCCTCAAATGCCGCGCGGCTCAAGACGCTGGGGGATGTGGCGCGGGCGACGGGTCGTGCGCTGTGCGTGGCCGGCCGCTCGCTCGACCGGATTTTGAAGGTGGCCAAGGCAACGGGCTATATGAAAGATTTTCCCGAGCTGGTCGATGTCGATGCAGCGATGCGGCTGCCGCGCGACAAGGTGATGATCGTTGCGACCGGCGGGCAGGGGGAGGAGCGCGCGGCGCTGGCACGTATTGCCTTTGGCTCGCATCAGCTGTCGCTCGATGCAGGCGACACTGTGGTGTTCTCCTCAAAGCAGATACCCGGAAATGAAATCGCGATTGGCCGCATTCAGAACGCGCTGGCGGCCAAGGGCATCATGATGATTACCGACCGGCAGGCGCATGTGCACGTGTCGGGGCACCCTGGCCGTCCGGAGCTTGCCGCGATGTATGGCTGGATCAGGCCGGAACTGCTTGTCCCGGTGCATGGCGAGATGCGGCACCTGATGGAGCAGGCACGTTTTGGCCTGGCGCAAGGCGTGCCGCAGGCGCTGGTGCAGAGCAATGGAGACATTGTGCGGCTGGCGCCCGGGCGCCCGGAAAAAATCGGCCATGCCGCGGTCGGCCGACTGGTGCTGGACGGCGATGTCATCCTCCCCGCCGATGGCACGACGATGAACGAGCGGCGCAAGGTCTCGGTAAACGGTCAGATTTCGGTCGCGGTGGCGATTGGCAAGGGCGGCGCGATGATCGGCCGGCCGCAGGTCAGGTTGCAGGGCGTGCCCGTGGAAGAAGACCGCGACCCGTTTATCGACGAGGCGATAGAGGCGGCGGCGGCGGCCATTCGGGAAGGCGGGCGCGACCCTGAAAGGCGGCGCGAGCAGGTGCGCCTTGCCGTGCGCCGGGTGGCCGCACGCTGGACAGGCAAAAAGCCCATTGTCGATGTGCTGCTGATCGAGGCATAGCCGGGGCCATGCAACTCCCGTCGATGATCGCGATTTATTTTTTGATGTGGGTGTTCAGTGCGTTTCTCGTGCTGCCCTTTGGTGTGCAGACGGCGGACGAAGCGGGCGTCGCCAAGGTGCCGGGGCAGGCGGAAAGTGCGCCGGCCAATTTTCAGCCGCTGGTGATTTTGCGGCGGATCACGGTGGTGGCGACGATCATGTTCGTGCTGTTCATGCTGAATTATCGCTATCAGTGGCTGACCCCGCAGATGCTCGACTTTTTCGGGGGCACCAGGCCGGTTGGCTAAGCGCGGTTGGCCGGGTTTTGCGGGGAAGCGCTCAGCTACGCAGCCGCTCGATGGCCTGGGCGAGCGCGACATAGAGCTTGCCCATGTCCGACGACAATATGGTCACCGCCAATGGCGATCCGTCCCGCTGGGCAAGAATGGTGCGCAACATTGCCTCAAAATCGTGGATGTAGCGATTCACCTGTTCGCGGAAGGGCGCCTCGCCATCGTAATGCCGGGCGATGTCGCGTGCCTCGGTTGAATCGAGCAGCCGCACCGCGCGCCGGGTAAACACCCCGCGATCGCCCTTGAGATAAGCCGCCCATGCGCTGTCCGACACATCGTTCGAAAGCGTTTTGGTAAGGTCGATGGCGGCCGAATTAAGCGCCTCGATGAGCAGGGAGGCGCGCTTGCCAAAACTTTCGCGCTCGGACTCCTCGCGTTCGGTGCGCGCATCCTGGAGGCGACTTTCGACGAGCGCGGTCGTCTCGGCGATGCCGAGCATTTGGTGGGCGAGCCGCTCGGACGCGCGGGTGGCCGCGTCTACCGCATGTTCGGCGGCGCTCGCAATTGCGGCGATGTGGCGCTCGACAGCGTGGCTGGTGGCGCGCTCCATGGCCTGCGTGCTCGCCAGTTCCAGTGCGCGGGCGGCTTCTGGAATGACCCCGGCCAGCGTTTCGCGTGCGCGGTCGGCGGCTGTGTTGGCGGTTTCCCGCACCCTGACCAGCGCTTCGACAAGGCGGGGTGCTGCCTGCTCGGCAAATTCCTCGGTCCGCGCGATGGTAGCGTCGAGCGTGGCGCCAATCGCCGATGCTCTTTCGCGGCCGGAACTGAGCGATTCGAGCAGCAGCGCCGAGAGCTGGTCGAGTGTCACGCGCTGCTGCTGAATGACCTGGGCGATGGCCTCGATTGCGTCATGCGTGCTTTCAGCCGCGGTCACGAGTGCCAGCAATTCGGGCTTGGCGCCGGCCACGACGGCGCGGCTGCCGGTGATGCGCAGCTCGAGCCGGGCGAGCGCTTCGGGCAGTGTTTCGTCGATTTCGCGCGCCGCGGCATCGAGGGAGGTGAGCAGGTCTTCGCTGGTGTTGATGACTTTGCGGGCCATTTCCTCGCCGGTCTTCAGGGCTTCGGTCATCGCATCGGCGGAGCCGGCGAGTGCGCTGATCGAGGCGGCCAGCGTCTGCGTTCGCTCAATGCCGCGATCGTGGAACGCGCTTACCTTTTGCTCGACGGCGGAGAATTCCGAATCGAGCTGGGCGACAAGCAACTGGCCGTTGGCGCGCTGCTCGCCCAGCCGCGTGGCGATCCGGTCGATCGCGCCCTCGATGGCGCTGATACGCTCGCCAAGCGCCTCGGCCGAATCGCGGCTGGCGCGCGTGAGGGCGGCCTGGTTGGCCTCGATCATCGCCAGCATCGCATCGCCTTGTGCGGCAATGCCCCGGCGCGCCTCGTCAATGGCATTTGCGGTGCGGCCGAGCAGTTC
Organism: Sphingomonas sp.; assembly: GCA_021732445.1. Lineage (GTDB taxonomy): Bacteria > Pseudomonadota > Alphaproteobacteria > Sphingomonadales > Sphingomonadaceae > Sphingomonas. The sequence continues at coordinate 57,696 of JAKFUZ010000002.1, forward strand.
ATCGACGGCATGCGACATATCGGCCGCCACCCCTTCAAGGCGGGCCCCTGCGGTTTCGCTGGTCGCGTCCATCCGTGTGATGTGCGCGGCAAGGCGTTGTGCGGCCCCGCTCACCAGATCATCGGCGGCACGGCCGCGCTCGCTCAGCGCGTTGATCTGTGCATCAAGCGCGCTGGCCTGTTCGCCGGCGGTCAGGCCTGCCGCCTGCATGCGTTCGGCAAGCTGCTCGGTATCAGCATGCGCACGCGGCAGTGTTGCGAGCAAAATCGACAGCGTGTTTTGCGCTTCGCTCGCGGCGGTGGCCAGCGCCCTGGCCTGGTGCTCGGCGGTGGAGATTTCCTGCGCCATGCCGCTGCCGACGCTGGTCAGCCGTGCGCTGGCACGCTCGCCGGCGGCCATCAGCGCGTTGGTTTGCTCGGCAAGCGCGGCCCGGCTGGCATCGACCTGCTTTTTGACGCTGGCAGCGGTGCGTTCGAGCGCGGCGGCCTCGGCGCGCATCGCCCGTGCGGTCATAGCGAAGCGGCGGGCTTCGGCACGGCTGGTGCGCATGGCCAGCAACCAGAGAATGCCGAAAAGAGCGGCTGGCACGCAAAGCGCGGCAATAAATTGCGCGAGCGCCACACCGTCAAGGCCCGCGCGCAGCCGGGGCGCGGCGATCCACAGCATTGCGCCAAGCCAGCCGAGAATGACGAGCACCGCGAGGGCGGGCAACAGGAAGCGTGCAGCGGATGCCGCCGGGGCGTCATCGTCCCGCGCGTCATCGTCCCGCGCGTCATCGTCCCGTGCATCATCGCGTTCCTGGCCATCGTGGTTCAGCCGGGGCAAATCGCCCGACTCATCTGGCCCCGGCCGGGCTATGGCGGGCGCAAAGGAATGGTCTCCGGCTTCTGCCGATATGTCAAAAACGCCGTCGCCTTCCGGCGCGGGCTGGGATGGAGCACCATTGTCGGGTGCGCCGAACGCATCCTCTGCCGCCGAGGCGGTTGCCTGCGAGCGATCGGCCAGCATGTCGTCGAGCACGTCGGAGAGCAGCAGATCAGCTTCCGGCGCTTCGTCTGCGGTCTTCTGCTTGCGGTTTGCGATGCGCGGTCCCCCTGTCATTGCTGGTGTTTACCATGATTTTGGCCAGTTCCAAGCCATGTGCGGTAAGTTTGCGTTAACCCGCTTTGGGGTAGCCTGCCGCATGGCTTATGATCCCGGCGCCATAGACTCCATGCTTGCCGCAGCGGTTGGCGATGACGCCTCGCTCATCGCCGAATTGCGCGCCAGCTTTGTTGAAAGCGCACACCGCAACATCGCCGCGATGCGGGCGGCAGCGTCCGCGGCCGAATGGGTGGCCGCTGCGCAGCGACTGTCGGGCCTTGCGGCGAGTTTTGGTGCGGTTCGGCTGATGGCGCTGGCCAATGATGCGGCCCGCAGCACCTGCGCCGACAAGGCCGCGCTCGCCAGGCTGCACCGCGCGATCAGCCGCCTCTAACGCGCCGCCAGCCGGGCATTTTGCCAAGACGCCGCTAAGCCTTTAAGCGGCGCGGATGCTTGCTGCGCTGCTATTTGCCACCGACGATGCGGATGATAGTCCCGCAACCCTTGCCGCAACCCTTGCCGCAACCCTGCCCTTTGGCCCTGGGACGCTCATCGAATTTCAGGCGCGACTGGTGATTGGCGCAGGGGCCAGCCAGCTCATTGTGGTCGTTGGCCGCATGACGCCGGAGCTGCTGGGCGCCATCAATCGTATCATGCGGCGCGGGGCCTCGGTCGATGTTGTCCGATCAGCGGCCGAGGCCTGCGAAAAGCTGCACCCGCTGGCGCGCGTGCTGGTGATGGCGGACGGGCTGGTGAGCACCGAAGGGGTGGTAGCCGCCATGGCCGCAGAAGGCGGTGACGCCCTGCTTGTCACGACCGACGCCAATGCGCTGGCGGGGCTGGAGCGCGTGGGCGCAGACGCCATCTGGGCCGGCATCGCCCGGCTTTCGGTGCGGCGCGTGGCCGAAGTCGCCGACTTGCCAATCGACTATGATTTTGCATCGACATTGCTGCGGGTGGCCGCGCAAGGGGGTGCCGCCCGCGTGGAATTGCCCGGCGGCTCCGCGCGATCCGGGCACGGGGTGGAACATAGCGCGGCACGGTTGCGCCAGCGCAGCGAGGCGTTGCTCGCAGGCCATGTCTCCAGCCGCCCGGCCTGGTTTGACCGCTATGTCGTGGCGCCACTTGCGCGCCGGTTGCTTCCCAAAATCGTCGATCGAGGGATATCCGCCGATGCGCTTGGGCTGGCGGGCGGCGGGACCGCGCTGCTGGGGCTGGGGCTGATCGCGTATGGCGGGCCGGGCTGGGGCCCCGCGGCCGGCTTGGCGATGGTCGTTATCGCCGCTTTTCTGCTCGCATTGGCCATGGCGCTTGCCTGGATGCGTGAGGACAGGATGCGTGGCCGGCTCTTTGCCGGAGTAATCGCGGCCAGCTCTGGGCTGGCGGTCATAACGCTTGGCGCGCGCGAAAGCCTGGGCGAGGGCACCGGCACCGCGGCGCTGCTTGCCATTACGGGCGCAGGGCTTGGGCTGTTGGCCGAGCGGGCCGGCGGCATCCATCGCAAACGCTGGTGGGCCAGCGCGCCCGCTTATCCGCTGGTGCTGCTCCCCTTTGGCGTATCGGGCCAGGTGTTGCCCGGCCTTGCGATAGTGGCGGGCTATGCCGCCATGACGCTGGCCAGCGCTATCGAGCAGCTCAGGAAAAACGCTTAGCGTGAATTTAACGAGACGTGCCTAGTCTGGCGGGCATGTCGAGTAACCCAGGCGACAGGTCAGACGGCGCGCGCGACGCGGCCAGCCAGTTGCTCGCGCGCGGAGCAGCCGATGACGTGCGCGCCCGGCGCGCTGGCCGCGCAATGCTCGATGATTTTTTTCAGGCTGATGCCGCGCGGCTGGACGAGCGCATGCGCGCGGCGCTGGCTTCTGCGCTTGGTGCGCAGGTTGCGGCCGTGGAGCAGGCGCTGCGGCAGCACGCTGGCCAGGCGCTGGCGGCGGCTGGCGCCGGCGTGCTCGCGGCGGTGCTTGCCGAAGGACCGCCCAGGGTCGAAGCGGTACTGCGCTTCACCGGAACCCTTCAACAAGGCGCGTTGGCGAGCGAACTGGCGGCGCGCGTCGGGCAGGAACTGCTCGATGAAGCCATGCCGCCGGCCGAAGCAGCCCCCGACCGCCCGGCGCTGCTCGCCCGGCTGGTCGAGCACAGCGATGCCCGGATTGCTGACAGCGCCCGCGGCTTGCAGCGAGCGCTTGCGGTGCGGCGCAGCGCGCGCGAAGCGGAGCGCGCGCCCGACAACGCGCTTCCGGCGGAGTTTCACCACCAGCTTGTCTGGCAGTCAGCCGCTGCGCTGCGTGCCGCTTTTGCGCCGCATGATGCGCCGGCGACGGCCGCCCTTGATCGCGCGCTGACCGACGCGGCGCTGCGCAGCCTTGCCGGACATGATGAGGGCGAGCGTGCCGAATCCGCCGCGATGCGGCTTGTGGCCGCACTTGATCCGCCGGCTGGCGATCTGCCCGCGCTGGCTGCTCAGGCGCTGCGCGAATCGGGTTCGCTGTTATTCTGTGCCCTGCTCGCGCATGGGCTGGCGATTGATTATGAGACCGTCCGTGACATGGTGCTCGACCCGATTGCCGACCGGTTGTGGATTGCCTTGCGCGCGCTCGGGTTCGATCGTGCGTCGGTTGCGCATATCGGCCTGGCGCTGTGCGATGCCGATCCGCGCCGCGACGTTGAGCGGTTCGCCGACGAGATCGGCGCTATCATGGCCATGACGCAAGAGGCCGCGCGCGGCGCGCTTGCCCGCACCCGGCTGCATCCTGATTTCCGCGAGGCCGTGCTCGCGCTTGCCCAGTCGCGGCCGCAATGACCGAGGAGCCGCCCATCCGCGCCGCTGTGCTGGCGCTCGTCGATGCCGAGGGGCGGCTGGTCGAAGCCGGCGCGCGGCTGCTGGAACTGAACGACCGGGCCGGCGGGCGGATTGGCGCGCCGATTGCGGTGCCGCCGCTTGCCCGGCTGGTGCACCTGGCGCAGCGGCTGGGCGTCGTCGTGTCGCGCGGCATTGTCGTGGCCGACGGCGACGATGACATGAGCGTTTGGGTGCGCGCGGAGCCTGCGCCGGGTGGCGATTTCGTTCGGCTGGCGATCAGCGGATGGCACCCGCGCGCCACCTGGCGGTCAGACGGCGATGCAGCGGCGCGCGCGCAAGCCTTTGCGCTCAGCGATGCGGACTGGACATGGGAGACGGACGCGGCGCTGCGGCTGACCTATGCCGGCGCGCGCGCAGCGGGCGCCGAGGCGGATGCGGCGGACCTGATCGGACAGCCATTTGCCAGCGTGTTCGCACTGGCTGAGGGAGCGGCGGGGACGCTGCCCATATTGGGCGCGCTGGCGATGCGCACCGGGTTTGAGGATCAACCGGCCACGCTGCGGCAGGGCGGGCAGGCCGTGTTGCTCAGCGCGATCGTCCGGATTGATGCAGGCGGGGGCTTTGCCGGACTTTCTGGCACGGCGCGCATGGTCGTGCCGCCGGCGCCCGCGCCAGAGCGTGTCGCCGCGTCTGACGCGCAGCCCGCCGGGCCACGGCTTGACGATGTTTTTGCCGCCCGTCTCGACCGGGCGTTGCGCAGGCCGCTGGGCCGGATCATCGCCAATGCCGAAAGCATCCACGCGCAGTCAGAAGGCCCGCTGCGGCAGGATTATGTGAGCTATGCCGCCGATATCGCCAGCGCCGGGCGCCACTTGATGGCGCTGGTCGATGATCTGGTTGATTTGCAAGCGGTTGAACGCCCCGATTTTGTGGTGGCGCCCGATGCGATTGATCTGGCGGATGTCGCCCGGCGCGCCGCGGGCCTGCTCGCGGTGCGCGCCGCCAATGCCAGGGTCCGGATCGACCGGCCCGCGCTTGATGAGACGCTGCCGGCATCGGGCGATTTCCGCCGCGCGCTGCAAATACTCGTCAACCTTGTGGGCAATGCCGTGCGCTATTCACCAGCGGACGCGGTGGTGTGGGTGCGCGCGTCGGCACAAGACGGCGTGGCCGCCATCATCGTCGCGGATCAGGGCAAGGGGATTGCTCTTGCCGATCAGGCGCGCATCTTCGAAAAGTTCGAGCGGGTGGACACAGCAGAGCCGGGCGGCAGCGGGCTTGGCCTCTACATCGCCCGGCGGCTCGCGCAGGCGATGGGCGGCGACATTACGGTCGACAGCGCGCCGGGGCAGGGCGCGCGCTTTACCTTTACGCTGCCCGCCCGCGAGGGCTGAACCGCGCGCTCAGCGCTGGTCCAGCGCGACATAATCCCGCGCCGCCGGCCCGGTATAGAGCTGGCGCGGGCGGCCGATTTTCTGTTCCGGGTCGGCGATCATCTCGTTCCACTGCGCGACCCAGCCAACCGTGCGCGCGAGCGCGAACAGCGCGGTGAACATCGTCGTTGGAAAACCAATCGCCGACAGGATGACGCCGGAATAAAAATCGACATTGGGGAACAGCTTTTTCTCGATGAAATAGGGGTCGTTAAGCGCCATTTCCTCAAGCTGCAGCGCAACGTCGAAAATCGGGTCTGACACCTTCATGGCGGCGAAAACCTCGCGCACCGTCTTTTGCATCACCGTCGCACGCGGATCATAATTCTTGTAAACTCGGTGGCCAAAGCCCATCAGGCGGAAGGGATCATTCTTGTCCTTGGCCCGCTCGATATAATGCGGAATGCGGTCTGGCGTGCCGATTTCGCGCAGCATGTTGAGCGCTGCCTCATTCGCGCCGCCATGTGCCGGCCCCCACAGGCACGCAATGCCCGCGGCAATGCACGCAAACGGGTTGGCGCCAGACGAGCCGGCAAGCCGCACGGTCGAGGTTGACGCGTTCTGCTCATGGTCGGCGTGGAGGATGAAAATCCGGTCCATCGCCTTTTCGATGATGGGGTCAACCACATAGGGCTCGGCCGGCACGCCAAACGTCATCCGCAGGAAATTGCCGGTGTAGGAAAGCGAATTGTCCGGGTAGAGGAACGGCTGGCCGACCGAATATTTATAAGCGGCGGCCGCAATCGTCGGCATTTTCGCGATCAGCCGGTGGCTGGCGACCATGCGCTGATGCGGGTCGGTGATATCGGTTGAATCGTGATAGAAGGCGCTCAGCGCGCCAGCCACCCCGCACATCACCGCCATCGGGTGCGCATCGCGGCGGAAACCCCGATAAAACTGCATGAGCTGCTCGTGCAGCATGGTGTGGCGCGATATCGTGTAGGTGAATTTGTCCAGCGCGGCCTTGTTGGGCAACTCGCCGTTCAGCAGCAGATACGATACTTCCATGAAGCTCGACTGCTCGGCAAGCTGGCCGATAGGGTAGCCCCGGTGCAGCAGCACGCCTTCATCACCGTCAATATAGGTCAGGCCCGACTCGCAGCTTGCGGTTGAGGTAAAGCCGGGGTCGAAGGTGAACATGCCCGTCGTTGCATAGAGCTTGCGAATGTCGATGACTTGGGGGCCGACGCTGCCGGCAACGATCTTATATTCATGCTCGCCGTCATTCACGCTCAGCTTTGCCGTGTCGGTCATGTCTCGTGCTCCCTTAGGTCAATACTCAGGCCGCAACGGCCATTTGGTCAGCGATACGGCCCAGGCTTTCGTCGCGCCCGAGCAGCACGAGCACGTCGAAAATCCCGGGCGATGTCTTGCGCCCCGTAAGTGCTGCGCGGAGCGGCTGCGCCACGGCACCCAGTTTCAGCCCTTGTGCGTCAGCGACCTGTCGAACCGCGTCTTCCAGCCTTTCCGTATCCCAGTCACTCAGCGCGTCAAGCGCGGCATGTAGCTGGGCGAGCAGATTGCGTGCTGTGTCTTGCAGCAGGGCACCGGCCTCGGCGTCCATCGTCAGCGGGCGGGTGCGAAACAGGAAGGCGGCGCCGTTCGCCAGCTCAATGATATTGGCGGCGCGCGGCTTCAGCGCTGCCATGCTGCGTTGCAAAAGGCTCAACTGCGCGTCGTCAAGGGTGGCATCAAGCTTGGCGGCGACGAGCCGGGCCAGCCGGTCATCATCGGCGGCGCGAATATAATGACCGTTCAGATTCTCCAGCTTCTTCAGATCGAACCGCGATGGCGACTTTCCAACCCCGCCCAGCCCGAACCACGCAACCGCCTGGTCGCGACTGATGATCTCGTCATCGCCATGGCCCCAGCCAAGCCGCAACAGGTAATTGCCCATGGCTTCGGGCAAAATGCCCAGGTCGTCGCGATAAGCCTCTACGCCAACCGCGCCGTGCCGCTTGGAGAGCTTGCCGCCATCGGGCCCGTGAATCATCGGCACATGGGCATAAATTGGCTCGGGCCAGTCCATCGCCTTGATGATCGGCAGCTGGCGGAAGGCATTGTTCAGGTGGTCGTCGCCGCGAATGACGTGGGTGACGCCCATGTCATTATCGTCGACAACGACCGCGAGCATATAGGTTGGCGTGCCGTCGGACCGGAGCAGCACCAGATCGTCAAGCTCGGCATTCTGGACGGTGACGGCGCCCTGGACAAGGTCGTGAATCGTTGTCGCGCCGGTCTTGGGCGCCTTCAGGCGGACGACATAAGGTGCGCCCGCAGGGGCGTCGGCTGGGTCGCGGTCGCGCCAGCGCCCGTCATAGCGCAGCGGCTGCTTGGCGGCCGCCTGGGTCTCGCGCAGTGCGGCAAGCTCCTCGGCGGTGGCATAGCATTTATACGCATGTCCGCGCGCGACCATTGCGTGCGCGACCTCGGCATGGCGGGCGGCGCGGGCAAACTGGAAAATGACATCGCCGTCCCAGTCCAGCGCAAGCCACCGCATCCCCTCGACGATTGCGTCAATCGCCGGCTGGGTGGAGCGCGCGCGGTCGGTATCTTCGATCCGCAGCAGGAATTTGCCGCCATGGTGGCGGGCGAACAGCCAGTTGAACAACGCCGTCCGCGCGCCGCCCAAATGCAAAAAGCCGGTCGGGGACGGCGCAAATCGCGTGATGACGGCGCTGCCTGCGGGCACAATGGGCGGGTCGGTTTGACGATCAGAACTTGCGCCCAACGCGGGGTGCTCCCAGACTAAAATGATGGCCAGCTCAGCCGCCTGCGCCCCTAGCACGCCGCTTGCCGCGCTTCAAATCGCGGTGCGGCGCCGTATGGCCGCTTTTGCCGCCGGGCTTGAGGCCTGGCTGGAACTTGAACGCGACCAGTTGTTCTTGTGGGTGCCGGTGGCATTTGGCACCGGCGTCGCTCTGTGGTTTGTGCTGCCGGGGCAACGCCACTGGGCGCTGCTGCTCGCGGCGCTGTGCGGCACGGGCCTTGTCGCGGCGGCGCTTGCCGGGACTGGCCGGGCAGCGCGCGCCGTGGCGCTCGCCGCGATGCTGGGCGCGATGGGGCTCGGGCTGGTGTGGTTGCGGTCGATGGCGGTGGCAGCGCCCGTGCTCGATCGGCCCCGCATCGTGCAGTTTGACGCGCGGATCGAGCGGCTGCAACCGCTGGCGGCGCGCGGTGTCGTGCGGTTGCGGCTTGCGCCGATCGTCCCGGTCGTGTCGGTCGCGTCTGCCACGCGGCGGCCTGGGGTGGAACGGCAGGCGGCGGGTCTGCCGGCGAACCACCGATTGCCGCCGCATCTGCGGGTAACGCTGCCGATGGGCGCCCTGCCCAAGGGGGCCGCGGCGGGCGCGATCATCCGGCTGGGTGCCCGGCTGGTGCCGCCTCCCGAGCCCGGCGTGCCTGGTGCCTATGATTATGCGCGGGTTGCCTGGTTTGACGGGATTGGCGCGGCCGGGCGGGGTTATGCACCGGTCACGCTGGTGCAGCCCGCGCCGCCGCAGCGCCTTGTCGACTGGGACGGGTTGCGGGCGCGGCTTTCAGCGCATGTCCGCGCGCAGGCCCCCGGCGGCGCTGGCGCCATTGCGGCGGCGCTTGCCAGTGGCGATCAGGGCGCGATGCCCGCCGATGATGCCGAGGCGATGCGCCGCGCCGGCCTTACCCATTTGCTGTCGGTCAGCGGGCTGCACATTACCGCCGTAGTCGGCGGGGTAATGCTGATGGTGCTGCGGCTGCTGGCGCTCAGCCCGTGGCTTGCGCTGCGGATGCCGCTGCCATTGGTGGCGGCGGGTGCGGGCGCGCTTGCCGCGATTGGCTATACATTGCTGACGGGGGCCGAGGTGCCGACGGTGCGCAGTTGCGTCGCCGCATTGATGGTGCTCGCCGCGCTCGCGCTGGGCCGGCAGGCGGTTACGCTGCGGCTCGTCGCGGTTGGCGCGCTGGTGGTGCTGGCGCTGTGGCCGGAGGCGTTGGCGGGGCCAAGCTTCCAGCTATCATTTGCCGCTGTCGGCACGATCATTGCGCTGCACGAGCAGCCCTGGGTGCGCCGCCTGGCCCCTGTGGCGGGCGCCTCGCTGCCCATGCGGATTGGGAGGGAGGCAGCGCTGCTGTTGCTGACGGGGATTGGTGTGGAGGCGGCGCTGGCGCCGATTGCGCTGTTTCATTTTCACAAGGCCGGGTTGTATGGATCGCTGGTCAATATCATTGCCATTCCGCTGACGACTTTTGTCGTGATGCCGGCCGAAGCACTTGCGCTCCTGTTCGACCTTGCGGGCCTGGGTGCGCCGTTCTGGTGGGTGACGACGGTTGCGCTCGATTTTTTGCTGTGGATGGCGCACCGCACGGCGGCCGCCCCCGGCGCGGTGGCGGCCTTGCCGGCAATGCCGGGCGGGGCCTTTGCGCTAATGGTCGGCGGCGGGTTGTGGCTGGCGCTGTGGCGCACCCGCTGGCGGTTGCTGGGCGTGCCGCTGGCGGCAGCCGGCGCTGGGTGGGCGGGGCTGACACCGGCGCCGGACCTGTTGATAACCGGTGACGGGCGCCACCTTGCGCTGCGCCTCAATTCTGGCGAGGTCGCGCTGTTGCGAGACCGCACCGGAGACTATGTGCGCCAGATGATGGCGGAAAATGCCGGTGTTGATGATGCACCGCTGTTTTTGTCCGACAGCGCCGCGGCCCGGTGCAGCCGGGATAGCTGCCTGGTCGAGCGCGTGGCGGGCGGCCGACGCTGGCGCATTCTCGCCACGCGCAGCAACTATCCGCTCGATTATGCGTCGTTGATGAGCGCCTGCGCCCAGGCCGATATTGTCGTCAGCGACCGGCGCTTGCCCCGCGCCTGCACCCCGCGCTGGATGACCTTTGACAAGCCCGTGCTTGCCCGTTCAGGCGGCGTCGCCATTTACCTGGCTGACCACAGCATAACCACCGTGCGCGCCGCCGCCGATGACCATCCCTGGCGGGCCGCTGCCACCAGCACCGCCACCAGCACTGCCGCGCACGTCAATCATAGCGGCGCAGCAGGCCAGCGAGCCTTCCCTGCACTCGCACCTGGCGCGGATCATAACGCTGCGGATCATAAGCGCGGTTTGCCGGATCGAGCCGGATCATTGCACCTTCCCGCCGAAAATATTTGAGCGTCGCTTCGCTGTCCTCGATCAGCGCGACCACGATTTGGCCGTCCCGAGCGACATCGGTGCGACGGATCAGCGCATAATCGCCATCGAGAATGCCCGCCTCGACCATCGAATCGCCCGCGACCTCAAGCGCATAATGCTCACCGCTGCCAAGCAGGGCGGCTGGCACCGACAGCATGGCGCTGTCTTCAAACGCCTCAATCGGCAGGCCGGCGGCGATCCGCCCGTGGAGCGGAATGGCAATGACGTCATTTGCCGGCGGCGGCACTGCCCGAACATTGGCGGGCATCACCGATTTCGCCGTGCCCGAAGCGTCGGCGCGTTCCGGCATGCGCAACACCTCAAGCGCGCGGGCGCGGTTGGGCAGGCGGCGGATGAACTGGCGTTCCTCCAGCGCGCTGATAAGCCGGTGGACGCCCGACTTTGACTTGAGATCAAGCGCCTCCTTCATTTCCTCAAACGAGGGTGAAACGCCGGTGTCAATCAGCCGGTCGTTGATGAAGCAGATCAGCTCGTGTTGCTTGCGCGTGAGCATGGTGTTCCTCCGTTCAGAACAGATAACGAACGTTTAGGAAACGCTGAAGCCGAAGTCAAGTGATGGGCAAGACGTCCACCAGGTCACCCGGCCTGGCGGCTGCGGCATGTGGCGCGCGCACCATAAGGCACTCGGCTGCTGCAAGCGTTGCGAGCATGGCGCTGTCTTGACGCGTTGCGGGCACGACCGCGCCGTCGTGCCACGTCGCCCGCAAATATTCCTGCCGGGCATCATTGGCGGCCAGCGGCGCACCGAGCACCGCGCGCTGGCTGCGCGGCAGACAATCGGTGGCACCTCCAAAGGCCGCGATCAGCGGGCGCAGAAACACCCATGCGGTGACAAAGGCCGACACCGGGTTCCCCGGCAGCCCGAGCACCACGGCGTCGCCAAGCGTGCCCGCCAGCATGGGTTTGCCCGGCCTGAGCGCGATCCGCCAGAAATCGACCGCGCCGCCTGCGCTTTTCAGCGCGGGACGGATGAGATCATGGTCCCCCACCGACGCGCCGCCGGTGGTGACGATGATGTCGGCGCGGCACGCGGCAAATGCTGCGCCAAGCGCGTCCAGCCGGTCGGGGATGATGCCGAGATCGGTTATGGTAACGGGCAGCGAGGCAAGCAGTGCCGCCAGCATGGCGCTGTTCGATTCGGGCACCTGACCATATTCCAGCGGTGCGCCCGGTGCGCGCAGTTCGTCACCCGAGGCAATCAGTGCGATACGGATTGGCCGGTTTACCGCGAGCACGGCATGGCCCGCCGTTGCGGCCAGGGCCACGCGCGCGGGGGACATCCTTGCACCCTTGGCAACCACGATAGCGCCTGCGCCAAAATCAGCGCCGGCCTGCCGCACATGCGCGCCGGCAGCCACCGTCAAGCCGGTCGTCAGGCGCAGCGTATCGCCGTCGCACGCGGCGTTTTCCTGGATGAGCACGGTATCGGCCCCTTCCGGCAGCACGGCGCCGGTAAAGATCCGCGCTGCCTCGCCTGCGCCAATCGTGCCGGTGAAGGGATGCCCCGCCGCGCTTTCGCCGATAACGCGCCACGGGCCGGGTGCGTCTGCGTGGCGCAGTGCATAGCCATCCATCGCCGAGAGCGGGTGCGCAGGGCGGTCGTGACGAGCGGCAAGATCGGCGGCGGCCCAACAGCCAATACTCGCGGAAAGCGGCACGGTGTGCGTGCTGACAGGCGATGCCAGCGCCAGCAGTCGCGCCTGCGCTTGCGCCACGGCCAGTGGGGCGGGCGCCGTCATCGCCGGGTCTGCATGGTCATGCGCCGGATTGGCCAAGGCCGTGTTGCGTTGCCGCTGCGGTGCGGGGGGTAGGGGGCCGGTGCCATGGCGGCGCTATCGGCCATCTGGCATGTCCATGCAACACAGGCCGGTCAGGCCGGAGTGTCATGTTTTGGGCACCCGGCGCATGGCAATCGCCATAATAGCGCTGGCAATCAGCCGAGCATCTGCGGTAAGCCATGGGCTGGACCAACAGTTTTTGCGCCCTGCTGCCCGAAGCACATATCGGGATTTGTGCTTTGGAGTAGTTGGGTGAAACGCCAGATCATCTTGCCGACCATCGGCACGCTGGGCGACCTGCACCCCTTTATCGCGGTTGGGCTGGCGCTGAAAGAGCACGGCTATGATCCCGTCCTTGCGGTGTCGGACAGTCACGTCGCGCGGGTCGAGGCCGCCGGGCTGACCGCAAAGTCGATCATGCCATCATTTGAGGCGATTGCCCAGATGCTTGGCCTTCAGTCGCTGGGTGATGCGGGCAAGCTCATGGAAAACCAGCATTTCATCATCCGCGAAGTGGTGATGAAGGTGCTGGAGGAAAGCACCGCCGCGCTCGATGCAATGTCGGGTGAGGCAGTCGCGATTGTTGGCAGCATCTTTGCCCTGGCCGGGCCGATTGTTGCCGAAAAACGGGGATTGCCGTTTGTGCCCGCGATATTGCAGCCCATGGCGCTGTTTTCGGCGATCGACCCACCGATGCGCCAGGGCATGTGCACCATTGCCAAAACTCATAATGGCCGGCTCGCCCGTCGGTGGAACCGCCTTGTTTTTACCGTGGTGCGGCTGGAAATGCGGCGGCGCTATGCCGCGCCGATTGACCGCGTGCGCCGGCTCCACGGCTTGCCAAATTTGACGGCAACGCCCGTGCTTGAGCCGGAAAGCGCGCGGGAATTGCGGCTGGGGCTGTATTCGCCGCGTTTTGCCCCGCTGTGCGCTGACCATCCGTCCAATGTCGTGCTTACCGGCTTTCCAGGCTTTGATGCAAGCAGCGATGCCGCGCACGCCGATGCCGAGCTGCGGGCGTTTCTGGCCGCCGGGCCGCCGCCTTTGGTGTTTACGCTGGGCAGCTTTGCCGAATATACGCCGGGCGATTTTTATCGCGAGAGCCGGGCCGTTGCGCAGGCGCTGGGCAAACGCGCCGTGTTGCTGACGGGAACCGACAGCATGACGTCGTCGCCGGGCGTGCTGGTGCGCGGATATATGCCGCACTCGGCGATTTTTCCTCATGCGGCCGCCATCATCCATCATGGCGGTATCGGCACCACTGGCCAGGCGCTGCGCGCGGGAAAGCCGCAATTGGTGGTGCCGCATATGGGCGACCAGCGCGATAATGGCGCGCGGGTGCGGCGGCTTGGTCTGGGGCTGACGCTTGATGCGAGACATTATTCGGCCGAGCGGGCGGCAGCCGTGCTGCGCACGGTGCTCGCGGACCCTGCATATGGCCAGGCGGCGGCCGATTTCGCGGCGCAGATGGCGGGGGAAGGCGGCGCCGCCGCCGCCGCCGAGGCAGTCGTTGCCATGCTGGCGCGGCGCGGCACCCATGCCGAACAGCGCGCCGTTTCGGTGGCGGCGTAACGCTCCTGTCGTTGCCGGGCTTGTGCGCCGACGGGCGATGTACGGGGAGGCTGAGGAACATTCCGTGCCGCCCCTTGCCTTGTCCCTTTGTGAAGACGGCGCCCGCCACTGACCAGCGGCGCCCGCGTTGGCGCAGGGCGCGTCGCTTCAGCGCACCCAGCTGCCCGACTTGCCACCATGTTTTTCAAGTAGCGTGATGCCGCCAATGGCCATTGCCTTGTCCATGGCCTTGGCCATGTCATAAATTGTCAGCAACGCGACCGACACGGCCGTCAGCGCTTCCATTTCCACCCCCGTTTTGCCGCTGGTTGCGCATGTTGCCGTGGCGGTCACGCCGGTATCGTCAAGAACAAGGTCAATCGTCACGCGGGTCAGCGGCAGCGGGTGGCATAATGGCACGAGATCGCTCGTCCGCTTGGCGGCCATGATGCCGGCAACCCGCGCGACCGCCAGCACATCGCCCTTTTTCACCGCGCCATCGGCAATGGCCCGTGCCGCCGTGGCAGACATGGTAATGCGCCCGGCGGCAACCGCCACTCGCGCCGTATCTGCCTTGGCACCTATATCGACCATGCGCGCGGCACCTTCGGCATCGAGATGGTTAAGGCCGCTCATCCGATCAGCGCCCGGGTGGCGGCTTCAATGTCGTCGGCCCGCATCAGCGCCTCGCCGACGAGAAAGCACCGCACGCCCTGCGCGCCCATCGCGTCGAGGTCCGCGCGGGTTGAAAGCCCGCTTTCGGCAACAAAGGTACAACCGGCGGGTGCCCTGGCGACCAGCTCGTACGTGCGCTGAAAATCGACCGAAAAATCGCGCAAATCCCGGTTGTTCACGCCAATAAGCCGCGATTTCAGCTTCAGCGCGCGGTGCAGTTCGCGCGCATCGTGCACTTCGACCAGCACGTCCATGCCACAGTCCAGCGCCGCTGCTTCAATGTCGGCGAGCTGCGCATCGTCGAGCGCTGCCACGATCAGCAGGATGGCGTCGGCACCCAGGGCGCGCGCTTCGGGCGCCTGCCATGGGTCGATCATGAAATCTTTGCGCAAAACGGGCAGGGCGCAGGCGGCTCGGGCCGCTTCCAGATATTGATCGGCGCCTTGAAACCAATGTTCGTCGGTCAGCACCGACAGGCAGGTCGCGCCGCCCGCCGCATATGCGGCCGCATGGGCTGGCGGATCGAAATGTTCGCGGATCAGCCCTTTTGACGGGCTCGCTCGCTTGATTTCGGCAATCAGGGCCGGGCCGGCTGCGGCGCGCGCGTCAAGCGCTGCCTTGAACCCGCGTGGAGCCGTCTGCGTGGCAATGCGGCCGTCAAGCGCGCCAAGCGAGATACACGCCTTGCGCGCCGCGACATCGGCCCGCTTGGTTTCCAATATGCGTTCGAGCATCGTGGTCATCGATACGCGATCCAGCAGTCGAGCAGCGTGTTGGCAAGCCCGTTATCAAGCATTTCGGCGGCTTCCTCGGCGCCCTGGGCAAGTCCGTCCGCGCGGCCGGCGACCATCAGCGCGGCAGCGGCGTTGAGCAGCACGGCATCGCGATAGGCGCCTGGCACCCCCTGTAGCAAGGCGCGCAGGGCGGCGGCATTGTATCGGGCATCGCCGCCGCGAATGGCAGCAATGGGGTGGCGCGGCAGCCCGGCGTCTTCAGGCACGATGTGCCTTGGCAACACCGCTTCGCCCACATTTTCCACAACGCTGGGGCCAGCACAGGAAAGCTCATCCAGCCCCTCTTCGCCTGCGACAATGGCGGCCGCATCGGCGCCGAGCTGCGCCAGTGCCTGAGCGTAAATGGGCACATAATCCGGCCGGGCAATGCCAATGAGCTGCCGGGTGACATTGGCCGGATTGGCCAGCGGCCCCATGAGGTTGAAGATCGTCCGCCTGCCAATCGCACGGCGGACCGGTGCAAGCCGTGCCAGAGCGGGGTGGTGGTTGGCCGCAAAGAGAAACGCAATGCCGATATCGGCAAGGCTGCGTTCGGCGATTTCCGACGCACAGCGCAAATCAAGCCCGAGCGCTTCCAGCGTGTCTGCCGCGCCCGATTTGCTTGAGGCCGCGCGGTTGCCGTGCTTGGCAACCGGCACACCGCAGGCCGCCACCACCAGCGCCACCGCTGTCGATACGTTGAGGCTGTGGTGCCCGTCTCCGCCGGTTCCGCATACGTCAATCGTGCCCGGTGGCGCGACGACGCTGTGCTGGCGCGCGCGCAGTGCACGGGCGGCTTGCGCGATTTCCGTGGCGGTTTCGCCGCGCTCGCTCATCCCGACCAGAAACGCGGCCAGCGCGGCGTCCTCGACATGCCCGTCGAGAATGGCGGCAAATGCCTCGGCCGCTTGCGGCGCTGCCAGCGGCGTTGCCGGATAGGGCAGGGTAAGGGTCATCGTCACGCCCGCGCCTTAACCGCTATTCCCGCCGCCGTCATGAAATTGGCAAGCAGGGCGTGGCCATGTTCGGTCGCGATGCTCTCCGGGTGGAACTGCACGCCGTGAATCGGGAGCGACGCATGACGAAACCCCATCACCGAACCATCATCTGCGGTTGCGTTGACCAGCAGGCCGGCCGGAATATTCTCGACAATCAAGGAGTGATAGCGCGTGGCCACAAAGGGTGAGGGGATGCCGCCGAACACACCCGTGCCATCATGGTGGATGGGCGAGGTCTTGCCGTGCATCAGCCCGCCGCGGACCACCCGCCCGCCAAAATGCTGGCCAATCGCCTGATGGCCAAGGCACACGCCAAGCAGCGGCTTGCCCGCCGCCGCGCATGCCTGCACCAGCGCCAGCGAAATACCCGCCCCGTCGGGCGTGCAGGGGCCGGGCGACAGGAGAAATGCCCGTGCGCCGCTCGCCAGCGCTTCGGCGGCGGTCAGCGCATCGTTGCGCACGACACGGACCTCGCTTCCCAGTTCCATGAGATAATGGACCAGGTTCCAGGTAAAGCTGTCATAATTGTCAATGACGAGGATCATGCGCCGCGCTTGTAGAGGATATGCGGCCCCGTGCAACCGGCGCGAGCCGCGCCGCAAACGCTGCCGGTGGAACACACCCAAGGGTGATTGCCGTATTGCTCCGGTTCAGCTTTGCGCTGCCAATAGTGGCTGTCGCGGGGGCCGGGCCGGGCGCTTGGCGGCGAGGAGGATGGACCAATGCGCCTAAGCATCATTGCGGCCATGGTGTTTGTGCTGGCCGGCGCAGCGCAGGCGCAAGACAGCACCAGCGAACCGCCCAAGCGCATCCGGAGCATATTGTTGTCCGGCGCGGACAAATGTCCGCCATCGAGCGCGGACGAAATCATCGTGTGCAGCACGCTTGAAGAACCGTTCCGCATTCCGAAAAATCTACGGGAAGTGCGCATCAGGCCGCAAAATCAAAGCTGGGCGGTGCGCGCAGCAGCACTTGACGAGGTGGGTCGCCGGTCGTCGGGCCTGCCCGATAGCTGCTCGCCGGTGGGCACTGGCGGCCAGACCGGGTGCACGGCCGAACTGTTGCGACAATGGCGCGCCGAGCGCCGGGCGGCCAGGCAGGAAGCGGCCGGCATCCCCTGAGGGAGCGCGCCTCCGCCCGCGCTCCTATTGCCCGAAACCGGCGCTGTTTGCCCGGTTGATCGCCTCGCGGGCGGCGGCGAGCAGCGCGCCTGCCTTTGCCTCGCACTCGCGCTGTTCATAGGCCGGGTCGCTGTCGGCCACGATACCGGCGCCGGCCTGCACATGCATCACCCCGTCCTTCACCACTGCCGTGCGCAGCACGATGCATGAATCCATCGAGCCGTCGGGCGAGAAATAACCTACGCCGCCGGCATAGGCGCCGCGCGTTTCGCCCTCCAGCTCGGCGATGATCTCGCAGGCCCTGAGCTTGGGAGCGCCCGACACCGTGCCCGCCGGAAAGCCTGCGAGCAACGCGTCGATCGCGTCGTGCGCGGCACCGAGCGTGCCAACCACATTTGATACGATGTGCATGACATGGCTGTAGAATTCGACCGTGTAGCTGTCTGTCACACGCACCGAACCGGGTTGCGCGACGCGGCCGGCATCGTTGCGACCAAGATCGAGCAGCATCAGGTGCTCGGCGCGTTCCTTGGGGTCAGCGAGCAGGCTTGTTCGGTTTGCGGCATCCTCGGCCGCCGTTTGGCCGCGCGGGCGCGTGCCGGCAATCGGGCGGATGGTGATGTCGCCGTCGCGCACCCGCACCAATATCTCAGGGCTTGAGCCGGTGAGCGCAAAGCCCGGCATGTCGAGATGGTAGAGAAACGGGGAGGGGTTGATCCGGCGGAGCGACCGATACAGCTCGAATGGCGGCAGCGGAAACGGCGCGGCAAAGCGCTGCGCGAGCACTACCTGAAATATGTCGCCAGCCACGATATATTCCTTGGCGCGCGCAACCATTTCGGCATAGCGGCCCGGTGGCAGTTGCGCGGCGAGCGCGATGTCGCCTGACGAGCACGGTGTGGACGCCACCTTGACCGGAGCAGTCGCAAGCCGCGCCGCGGTTACCTCGATGCGCTCGCCCGCTGCCTCGATGAGCGCGGCCGGCGCGCGGCCCGCATCTGGCCATACCGGCGCCACCACGAACAGCGCATCGGCCAGCCGGTCAAAAATGAGCACAACCGTCGGGCGCACGAACATCATGTCGGGCAGGCCCAGCGGGTTGGGTGCCGGGCGAGGCAGGTTTTCGACAAGGCCAATGGTTTCATAGCCGAAATAGCCCACCAGACACGCCATCGCGCGGGGCAATTCGGGCGGCACCTCCATCACGCAATCGCTGACCAGTTGGCGAAGCGCCGCGAGCGTGGGTGCTGCGCATGGTGCAAATGCCGCCCGGTCCGTCAGCCAATGCCGGTTGATGCTGGCCGCGTCACCATCTGCCCGAAATACGAGATCCGGCGCCAGGCCGATCAGGCTGTGCCGCCCGCGCACCGTGCCGCCTTCTACCGATTCGAGCAAAAAGTCGCCGCGCGCCGGCTCCATGAGCTTGAGCGCGGCCGAAACGGGTGTCTCGGTATCCGCGATCAGCCTTTGCCACAGCAGCGCCGGCCGCCCGGCGGCAAGCGCGCGTGCGGCTGCCTCGGCGCCGTGCGTCATAGCGGCATCAGGGCTGGCCGCCGGACTGCCCGAGCAGGTCGCGCCTGACCTGTTCGATCGCGGCGGCATTTTTGGTCACGCCGATCCGGTCGCGCACTGCATTGGCAAATTGCTGAACATATTCCTGCCCAATGCTTCGGCCGATGGTCGCGCGCATCAGCGTGACATTGCTCTGGGCGCCGCGGGCATCGCCTGGCTGCACGGTGTCAAGGCGGATAACGAACCAGCCACCTTCCTGAGGCGCTTCAAGCAGCTTTGCCGTGCCCTTGGCCATGCTGAACAGCAGGACAAGCGGCGGCGGCGCGCCCTTCTCCTGCGCGGCAAGCGCGGCACGGGTAGAGGCCATTGGTTGCAGCGGCGGCAGCGACAGCCCGGTTTGCTTGAGTGCCTCGGCAAGCGGGGTGCCCTTGTTGACCTTGGCGACCGCGTCAGCGGCGATCTTGCGCGCCGCCTTGCGGGCACGATCAATCGAAAAATCCCGGATCAGCACATCCTTCAACTGCGTGATTGGCGGCGGCGCGGCTGGCACGATCCGGTCAAGCGATACAATGGCAAAGCTCCCGTCCGGCCCGGCCGACACAAGCTGCGGGTCATCGCCCTGTTCCGCCGCGAAGGCGGCTTTCAGCACCTCGGCCAGTCTGGGGTCGGGTGCGGCCTTGGGGTCAGCGATGTTGCGGCCATCGGCGAGCAGCGGCGGGGTGGTCACCGGCTGAAGTTTCTGGTCGGCAACAATTTCGGCAAAGGTTGCGTTGTTGCTGATCGCATCATCCACGCTGTCGTGCACCGCGGCGAGCGCTAGCTGCACCTTTTGCGCGGCAAGCTGTTTGATGATGTCGCCGCGCACCTGATTAAGCGTGCGCGCCGCCACCTTTTCGATACCGTCAACGCGGATCACCGCCCAGCCGAGCGGCGCCTGCACGGGGCCGACAAGCGCGCCCTTGGCCGCGCCGAACACCGCCTGTGCAATCGCTGGGCTGGTCTGCTCACCATAGGGTTTGCGCTCCAGCCCGGTGAGTTTGGCCGCCTCAAGCCCGGCGGCGGCGGCCGCTGCTTCCAGCAATCCGCCGGCATTCACCTTGCCCACAAGCGCCGTTGCCGACGCCTTGTCCGCAAGCACCACCTGCGACACGCTGCGCTTTTCGGTTGCGGCATAAAGGGTAGCGTCGGTTGCATATTGCTTGCTGATCTCCGCCTCGCTCGGCGTGGCTTTGGCGGCCACCAGCGCCGGGGCGACGATCGCATAACTTATCTGCCGCCGTTCGGGGACAGTGTAGCGCGCAACGTTGCGCTGGAAGAATGTCGCGAGCTCGGCCTGCGTTGGCGGGGCGCCCGCGCCCACGGCGCGCGTGGGGATAAAGCCGATCTGGCCGGTGCGCTGCTCCAGCAGCAGCGAGGCATAGGGCAGGGCGAGCTGGCCGGGCACCTGCGACGCGCCAATGGTGGGCGCGGTGAGAAACCGGCCCATCGTTTCGCGCGCGAAATCCTGCCGGATGCGGGCATCGGTCAAGCGGCGTTCCGACAGAAGCCGCTCATAGGTTGACCGGCTGAACTTGCCATCTGGCCCTTGCAACCCTGGAATACCCGCAATCTGCCCATCGACCGATCTTTTGCTGATCGCCATGCCTTGGGCTGTGCCGAATTGTTCGATCGCGAGCCCGTTTACGAGCCGCTCCAGCGTGCCTTCAAACCCGCCGCCTGCGACGAACTGGGCCATGTCCAGCGTTGGCTGCTGCTGGCGGAACGCCTGCATTTCCTCTTGCACCCGCGTCTTGAAGTCGGCCGCCGCAATCGACTGAGACCCGATCTGCGCGATGCCGCCGCCCGAGCTAGCGGTTAGCCCGGCCGTGCGCAGGCTCGACACATCGCCGCCGACAAAAGCAAGCGCGATGAGGATGAGCACCGCAAATGACACGATGAGCCCAACCCGCGAGTTGATGAGGCGGCGAAAAAAGGTGAGCATGCAGCAGGCAACCGATCAATTGAAAAGGCAAAGCGACGCGCTGCTTTAGGGGCGCTTTCGACCGGCTTCAAGCTTGTGCGGCAGCGGCTGCGCGTTAAGTCTGCCAAGAGGGACTGCCAAGGGAGCTGACATGCGGCGAACGTTGATCGCGGGAAACTGGAAAATGCACGGCAGCCTGGCGGCGCTTGGCGAGCTTGATGCCATTGCCCGCAGCGCCGCTGCCCATCCGGGCATAGACGTGGCGGTTGCGCTGCCGGCAACGCTGATTGCGCCGGCGGTCGCGCGCACAGCGGGCCTGGCGGTTGGCGGTCAGGACGTGCATTCGGCGGATTTCGGCGCGCATACCGGCTGTATCTCGGCCGCGATGCTGCGCGAGGCGGGCGCTGGTTTTACGCTGGTCGGGCATAGCGAGCGTCGTGCCGACCAGCACGAGACCAGCCAGGATGCCTGGGCCAAGGCCGAGGCTGCGCACCGGCACGGTCTGTCAGTCATCCTGTGCGTGGGCGAAACGGAGGCCGAGCGCGATGCCGGTCGCGCCGCGCGCGTCGTGCAGGCGCAAATCGAGAAATCCGTACCCGAGAAGGCCTGTGGCGACTGGCTGACACTCGCCTATGAGCCGCGCTGGGCCATCGGCACCGGCCGCACGCCTACGCTGGACGACATCGCCGAGGTGCACGCCATCGCCCGCGCCAAGCTGCGGACCCTTGTCGGCGGCGCGGCGGACGCGATCCGCATTCTATATGGCGGCTCGGTGACCGGCACCAATGCCGCCGCCATTCTTGCAACGGACAATGTCGATGGCGCGCTGGTTGGCGGCGCGAGCCTGACGGCGGCACGGTTTCTGCCGATCATCGCGGCTGCTGTGCAAAGCCCTGAGCACGCGACATAAGGCCCGTCGCGAATATTCAGAATTGGCGAAAAACTGGCACTGCCGGAGATATTGGCCGGAGATATTGGGATGGCGGCGCTGCTGCGCTTTCCTTATGTGCTGAACCGGCTTTTCAGCACCGACCAGACCGCGCGCAGGCCCAGCGCATCGCCGCCTCTGGGCCTTCCCGGCCGGGCACTGGGCCGCCATGCAAAGGTGTCAAGATGCGCCCAGGGAGTGTTGTCGGGCACGAACCGGCGCAGGAACAGCGCGGCGGTCATCGCGCCGGCAAACCCGCCATCGGGGGCGTTGATGAGGTCCGCGATATCGGACTTCAGCATGTCGTCATAACCGTCCCACAGGGGCAATCGCCACAGTGGATCATCAACGGCCGCGCCGGCGGCGAGCAATTCGGCGGCGAGCGCATCGTCGTTGGAAAAGGTTGCGGGCAAATCCGGCCCCAGCGCTACTCGGGCGGCGCCGGTCAGGGTCGCAAAGTCGATGATGAGCGCAGGGGTGCCTTCGCCGGCCCTTGTCAGCGCGTCGCCCAGTATCAGGCGCCCTTCAGCGTCGGTATTGGTGTTTTCAACCGTCAGCCCGGCGCGGGTGCGGAGCACATCGCCGGGGCGAAAGGCGTTGCCGGCAATCGCATTTTCAACCGCCGGCACCAGCAGATGAAGCCGCAGCTTCAGCCGCGATTCCATGATGAGCGCGGCAAGCGCCAGCGCGTGCGCGGCCCCGCCCATATCCTTTTTCATCAGCCGCATGCCGGCCGATGGCTTGATGTCGAGCCCGCCCGAATCAAAACACACGCCCTTGCCGATAATTGCCACGCGCGGGTGCGCAGGATTGCCCCATTCCAGCTCGATAAGGCGCGGTGCGCGCTCCCGGGCGGCGGCCTGTCCGACACAGTGGATCATCGGATAGCCCGAGGCGAGCGCCTCGCCACGGGTGACGGCAAGCGTTGCCCCATGCGCTTTGGCAAGATCGTCGGCTTCGGCTTCAAGCTCGGCGGGGCCAAGATCGCTGGCGCCGGTGTTTACCAGATCACGAACCCAGGCGGTGGCTGCGGCCAGCGACACCGTTTCACCTATCCCAGCGGGCGCGCTGCTCAGCAAGGTGCGCGGGCCGACGCTCTCTGCCTTGCGATACCGGTCAAACCGGTGTTGCGCGAGCAGCCAGCCAAGCCCCGCGCCGCCGACATCGCCGCCCGCCAGGCGGTAGCACCCTTCGGGCAACGTCTCTGCCAGCCGGGCAAGCGCCCAGGTGTCGAGCCGCGCCGGATCGGCGATGACGATTGCTGCCGACCATTGCTCGGCGGTGTCGCCGGGGATGATGGCGGTCGATTGCGCCGCAGCGGAAAGCCGTTGCGCGGTGGCGGCGGCGCGCGCGCGCGGCGGCTGGGACGTGAGCCAGGAGTCGAAATCCGCGGCCCTCACCACTTCAATCAGGCGCGCGTCCTGCCCTTTGTCGGGCAGCAGCAGCCCGGTGAAATCGTCCCGCCTCATTGCGCCGGCTGCACCAGAAACTGCTCATAACGCGGGTTGGCGCCGGCCTCGCTATAGGTGATGATCAAAAGCTTCTTGTCGCCATAATCGACCCGGTAATTGCGATTGACGAACCCGCCGCGCAGGCGCGGCCCGCCCTGCGCTTCAAATTTTTGCGGTTCGCCAAGCGCGGAAAGCGAGGTCTTGTAGTCATCCAGCGCCACGGGCGTGAAATAATAATTCATGTCCTCCGTCAGCACCGCGCGGTCGAGCGTGCCAGTTCGCAGCATGTCGAACACGCGCCGCGCGCGCGCCGTTTCCGCCGCCTCTCCCGACGGCGTGCCCGGCGTCGCCGCAGGCAGGATGACCCCGGCAATCTCCTGCGCAATGGTTGCAAAGGCATCGCTGAAATCGGCGTTGACGAGCACGACAATCGCCGCCTTGTCGGCAGGATAGACAATGTTTTCCGACAGGAAGCCAACCGCTTCCCCGCTATGTTCGACAAAGTGGCGGCCATTGCGGGTCAGGCTAACCACGCCAAGGCCGTAGCCCGCGTCGCGCCCGTCGCCGAATTTTACCGGCGTTTCCTGCTCCGCCCACTCAGCGGGCGTGAGGAGCGTGCGCTCGATCCGCGCAATGTCCCATTTTGCAAGGTCAGCGGCCGACATTGCAAGTTCGCCGGCCGCAAACAGCCAGCCCTTTGCGGCCGGCTTTTCGGGCCGGACCGGGCCAAGCGCAAACCGCTGATAGCCTTGCGGATAACCCGGCCCCACCGCCAGATCCTGGTCGATTGCCGTCATTCCCAGCGGCTTGAAAATGCGCGCCTCAAGATATGCCAGAAGCGACATGCCGGCAGCCCGTTCCACGATCATTCCTGCAACTACATAGCCCGTGTTCGAATATTGCCACTGCGTGCCGGGGGGAAAGTCGAGCGGCTTCTTCGCCCAGCGATCGACAATGCCTTGCGGCGTCGTGGGCGTCGCCATCAGCGCAAAGCTGTAATCCTGCGGCCAGTAATCCTGAAGACCCGAGGTGTGGCTCAGCAACTGCCGGATGGTGATTTTGTCGCCCTGTGTAATGCCCGGCACAAATTTGCTGACGGTGTCGTCAAGGCTCAGTTTGCCGTCACGCTGCAACAGCAGCAGGGCAGCCGCCGTGAACTGTTTGGAGATGGACGCAATCTGATAGGGAGCGTCGGCGCGGGCAACGGGCTGCGCCTCCGACTGCTTGCCATAGGCCTTGGCGAACACCAGCCTGCCGCCACGCACCAGCGCAACCGATGCTGAAGGCGTTCCCGTGCTGGCCAGATTTTTCGCAACGATCCTGTCGATTTGCGCGCGTTCGCTGGCGGTAATTTCCTGCGCCGTGGCGGGCACCGCAAGGCCAAGCGACAGGGCGAGAATGACTAGCTTCAGCACGGTCGGCTTGCTCCTGAAATCGCCGGGAGGGGCATTGGGCGGATTGTTCCAGAACAGCGGCTGAATGGGAAGCCGCATGTCGTGCCTAAACCGCCGGAGCACCGAACAGGTCATGCTCATCGGCGTCTTCGATCGTGACCTGCACGATGTCGCCCGGTGCCAGATGCCCTGCATCGCGCAGATGCACCTCGCCGTCGATTTCGGGCGCGTCGGCCTGGCTGCGCCCGGTTGCGCCGCCGGACCCGGTATCCACCAGGTCGATGATGACCGGCAGGGTGCGGCCGATTTTGCGGGCAAGCTTGTCGGCCGAAATGCGCGCGGTCAGCGCCATCAGCCGGGCGTAGCGCTCCTCCTTCACGGCCTCCGGCACCGGATCGGGCAGAGCGTTGGCGGCGGCACCGGCAACGGGTTCAAACCGGAATGCACCCACCCGGTCGAGCTGTGCCTCTTCCAGCCAGCCCATCAGACAGGCAAAATCGTCCTCGGTTTCACCGGGAAAGCCGACGACAAAAGTCGAGCGGATGGCGATGTCGGGGCAAATCTCGCGCCAGGACCTGATGCGCTCCAGCACGCGGGCCTCGTTGGCTGGCCGCTTCATCGCGCGCAGCACCGGGCGGCTGGCATGCTGGAATGGTATGTCGAGATAGGGCGTGACCAGCCCTTGTGCCATCAGCGGAATGACCTGGTCGACATGCGGGTAGGGATAAACATAGTGCAGCCGCACCCAGGCCCCCAGCGACCCTAGTTCGCGCGCCAGATCGGTCATGTGGGCGCGCACCTCGCGGCCCTGCCAGGCGCGCGGAGCATGGCGGATGTCGACGCCATATGCCGACGTATCCTGGCTGATGACGAGCAGCTCGCGCGTGCCCGCTGCCACCAGCTTTTCGGCCTCGCGCAAAATGGCGTCCGGGCGGCGACTAACCAGGTCGCCCCGCAGGCTGGGGATGATGCAGAACGAACAGCGGTGGTTGCACCCTTCGGAAATCTTGAGATAGCTATAGTGGCGCGGCGTCAGCTTGAGCCCGCTTTCCGGCACGAGATTGAGGAAGGCGTTGGCCGGTATCGGCGCGGCATCATGCACCGCACCGACGACCTCTTCATATTGATGCGCGCCGGTGACGGCGAGGACATCGGGGAATTTCGCGCGGATCATCTCCGCTTCCTTGCCCATGCAGCCGGTAACGATGACGCGGCCGTTTTCCGCAATTGCCTCACCTATGGCGTCCAGCGATTCCTCCTTGGCGGAATCGAGAAAGCCGCAGGTGTTGACGAGTACCACATCGGCACCGGCATAATCGGCGGACAGCGCATAGCCATCCGAGCGCAGCTTGGTGAGGATGCGTTCGCTATCGACCAGATTCTTGGGGCAGCCCAGCGATACCATGCCGATTTTCGGCGGGGAGGGGAGGATGGTTGCCATGGGAGGCTGCGCGTATAGGCTGGTTTGTAGGAATTTTCCAGCGTTGCGACGTCGCTGTGCCCGCAAAGGCCGGAAGCCAGGCTGGACCCCCGCGTGCGCGGGGGTAAAAGAGTGCATGCATTGCTACGACCTGAAACCTCATCTGGCCGCGCCGCCGAAGGCTGTCCGCGCCGTTCGGGTCGAGGTTGTCGATACGGTTGATGGCTTGCGGCTCACCTATAGTGTCGAAGGCGCCGAAGCGCTGGTGGTGCCGAGCAGGCAGTTGCCGGCACGTGCCGATGGGCTTTGGCAGGCCACCTGCTTTGAATTGTTCCTGCAAGCCGAGGGAAGCAATGCCTATGCGGAGTTCAATTTCGCCCCGTCGTTGCGCTGGGCGGCCTACAGATTCGAAAGTTATCGCGGCGGGATGAGCGCGATGGCACTCAGGGCCGATCCGCATATTGATAGTGTTGCCGGGGGCGAGCCTTTCGTGCTGGCGGTTGATCTCGAATTGGGCACTGGGCTCCGGCCATCGGCGATGCATATGGGCCTGTCCGCCGTCATCGAAGAGATCGACGGCACGAAATCCTATTGGGCACTCGCGCACGCGCCCGGCCGGCCAGATTTTCATAATCGGGATTGCTTTATCGCGACCCTCCCGGCACCAGCCGACCCATGAAATTCGGTATCGATCGCCTCCTCGCCGACCCGCTCTTGCGCAAACCGCTGGAAGGCAGGCGTGTCGCCTTGCTCGCGCATCCCGCCTCCGTGACCCAAGATCTCACCCATTCGCTTGATGCGCTGATTTCCACGGGCCTCGATGTGACGGCCATGTTCGGCCCGCAGCACGGCGTTCGGGGCGATCTGCAGGACAATATGATGGAGTCGCCGGACTTCACCGATCCGCGATATGGCATTCCCGTATTCAGCCTTTACGGTGAGGTTCGCCGGCCGACCGGGCAGTCGATGGGCACGTTCGACGTGATGCTCGTCGACTTGCAGGATCTTGGCACGCGGATTTACACCTTTGTGACCACGCTGCTTTATGTGCTTGAGGCCGCTGCCGCGCACGGCAAAAGCGTGTGGGTGCTTGACCGGCCAAACCCTGCCGGGCGCTCCGTGGAGGGGCTGACGCTGTTGCCCGGCTGGGAGAGCTTTGTCGGCGCCGGGCCGATGCCAATGCGCCACGGGCTCACCCTGGGCGAACTGGGCCACTGGTTCATCGCGCATTACAAGCTCAGCGTGGATTACCGCGTCATCGCCATGGAGGGCTGGGCGCCCGATGACGCGCCGGGCTATGGCTGGCCCGCCGACCGCGTGTGGATCAACCCCAGCCCGAATGCGCCCAACCTCAACATGGCACGTGCCTATCCCGGCACTGTCATGCTTGAGGGGACGACGCTGAGCGAGGGGCGCGGCACCACACGCCCGCTGGAGCTGTTCGGCGCGCCAGATATTTGCGCGCGGGATGTGATCGCGGCAATGCATCGCCTTGCGCCGGCGTGGCTGGCCGGGTGCACGCTGCGAGACATCTGGTTCCAGCCGACCTTCCACAAGCATGTCGGCCAGCTTTGCAACGGCATCCATATCCATGCCGAGGGACCGGGCTTCAATCACGGTGCGTTCAGGGCGTGGCGCGTGCAGGCACTGGCCTTCAAGGCGATCCGCGCGGTGTATCCGGATTATGATTTGTGGCGCGATTTTCCGTATGAATATGAATTCGGCAAGCTTGCGATCGATGTCATCAATGGCGGTCCGGGCTTGCGCGACTGGGTTGACGACCGCGCCGCGACAGCGGGCGTTTTAGACGCCGCGGCCCGGAGCGACGAAACGGCATGGGTTGAAGAGCGCCGATCGTCGCTGTTATATTGACCGCGAGGCGATATTCCGGCCATCACCGCTTGCGCGTCAGCTCCCGCATCGCGTCGTCCAGTCCGGCAAGCGTCAGTGGATACATACGGTCGGCCATCAGCTCGCGGATGATCCGCACGCTTTGCGAATAGCCCCATTGCTCGTCGCGCACCGGGTTGAGCCAGACCGCCGCTGGATAGGTCGTGGTCATCCGGTGGAGCCACACAGCGCCCGACTCCTCGTTGAAATGTTCAACCGAGCCGCCCGGATGGGTGATTTCGTAAGGGCTCATCGACGCGTCGCCGACAAAGATCAGCTTGTAGTCATGGCCGAACTTGTGGAGCACATCCCACATTGGCGTGCGCTCTGAAAAGCGGCGGCGATTGTCCTTCCAGACGCCTTCATAGGGGCAATTGTGGAAGTAGAAGAATTCGAGATTCTTGAACTCGGTCGTGGCGGCGGAAAACAACTCCTCGCACAGCTTCACCCAAGGGTCCATCGAGCCGCCGACATCGAGGAACAGGAGCAGCTTGACGGCATTATGCCGCTCTGGCCGCATCACCACGTCGAGCCAGCCCTGGCGCGCGGTGCCGTCAATCGTTGCGTCGATATCGAGTTCGTCGGCGGCCCCTTCGCGCGCAAAGCGGCGCAGGCGGCGAAGCGCGATCTTGATGTTGCGGGTGCCAAGCTCGCGCGTGCTGTCAAGGTTTTTGAACTCGCGCTGGTCCCACACTTTCAGCGCGCGCTTATGCGTGCTTTCGCCGCCGATGCGGACGCCTTCGGGGTTGTAGCCTGAGTTGCCATAAGGGCTGGTGCCGCCGGTGCCGACCCATTTGTTGCCACCCTGGTGGCGGCCCTCCTGCTCGGCAAGCCGCTTTTTGAGCGTGTCCATGATCTCGTCCCAGGAGCCGAGCGATCTGATCGCCTCCATCTCTTCAGGGGAAAGATATTTTTCGGCGACGGCGCGCAGCCATTCTTCGGGAATATCCGCATTGGCCGGGGCAAAGCTGGTGGCAATCCCCTGAAAAACCTTGGCGAACACCTGGTCGAACCGGTCAAGCAGGCCTTCGTCCTTCACATACACCGCGCGCGACAGGTAATAGAAGTCTTCGGGCGTGCGCCTGATGACTTCCCGGTCGAGCGCTTCGAGCAGAACGAGGTGCTCTTTCATGCTCGCCGCTATGCCGGCAGCGCGCAGTGCATCGAGAAAATTGAGAAACATCGCGCGTCATCCGCCAGCCAATATTGCCTTGTTCGTAGCGGCTGGGCCGGGGTGCGCAAAGTTAATCTTGCGCTAACCAATGTTTCGTATTCACCACCCGATGGGAGACCGTGCTTCGATGGCCGACGCCGCCGCAATTGAGAAGATCATTGCCGATGTCGCGCGGTCGTGCGGCGCGCTTGTCATGGAATGCGCCGATGTCGGCGGGCACGTTGCGCGGGTCTCGGAACGCAAGGATCAGCGCATCGCTGAGCTTGGCCGTATCGACGCCCTGGCCGAAACGCTGGCCCGCGACCAGCGCAAGGTCGCTACCGCCATCGAGCATGCACAGCGGCTGTCGCATGAGGTGAAGCACAAGCTGACGCACGGGCGCGAATCGATTTCCGAGTCCATTGCGGGGTTTACCGACATTACCGGCCTGGTGCTTGGGCTTGGTGACCGGATGGAACGGATGATCCACGCGCTGGCACAGGTCCAGCAGGTCTCTCAGCTTATTTCCGGCATTGCGCAGCAAACCAACATGCTGGCGCTTAACGCTGCCATCGAGGCGGCGCGCGCGGGCGAAGCGGGCAGCGCCTTTGCCGTGGTCGCCACCGAGGTTAAAAAACTCGCGCAGCACACGCGCGAGGCGACGCAGCGGATCAACGATACGGTCGCGGCACTTGCTGAGGAGGCCACGGGCTTTGGCCGCGAAATTTCCGTCGGCGTCGCGCACAGCCGGGAGGCGGCGGCTGATTTTGCCGCAATCGAGGCGACAGTCGCAGACATTGGCACGATCGTCGGGCTGGTTGATGAACAGACTGCCGGGATTGCCGGAAGCGCCGCCGATATGCAGGATAGCATCGCTGCCGTGCAGGCCGAAATGATTGATTCAGCAACTGCGACGCGCACCGACGGGCTCGTGCTTCGCGATGCCCGCACTCGGCTGGAGAAGCTGGAAGCTGTTGCCAATATCATGCTTGACCAGCTTGCCAGCAGCGGTGCGCCGATTGACGACAGCGAGTGTATCGAGGTCGCAAAACAGGTCGCTGTCGAGATTACCGACCTGGTCGAAGGCGCCATCCGTCGGGGCGAAGTCTCCATCGACGACGTGTTCGACTTCGATTATCGCCCGGTGCCGGGGACCAACCCCCAGCAGTGCACCACAAGGTTCAACGATTTTGCCGATCGCCACATTCGCCCGATCCTCGACCGGGTGATGAATGCTGTCGAAAAGTCGATTGGCTGCGTAGTGTCCGACATTAATGGCTATTTGCCGACGCATCTCAGCTTGCGGTCTCAGCCGCAAGGGGCAGACCCCGAATGGAACAATACCTGGTCGCGCAACCGTCGTCCGATGGGGCTGGATGCGTCCACGCAGCGGGCGGTCGACAGCACCGCGCCGGCCATGCTCAACTGCTACCGGATGGAGTTGGGCAATGAGGGGTTTTTGCCGCTCAAAAATGTGTTCGTACCGCTGACCTTTTGCGGGCGTCGCTGGGGGAATTACGAACTCGCCTATGTCGACGAGCTTTCAACCACGGCACAGTCGATTTCAGCCGAGGCGTATGAGGCGAGCCTCAGGCGGATGCGCACCGGCGCGCAGGCGCTTGCGGCCTAGCGCGCGTAAACGTCGATCAATGCGCCAACATAATCCGGCGCCGGAGCGGTGACCTCAGGCGCCGCGGCTTTTGCCGGCGCGTAGATAAATCCGCTTACCGCGTAGCTTGACTTGCCCAGGCCGCGATTGTCACGAAACCACAATTTCACCAGCGACCAGTCGCCGGCTGCCGAGACATCGGTCAGCGTCACGTCCTGCTCGACATGGCCGCGCGCGCCGTTGATGCGCGACCAGTTGGCGTGTGTTATCATCAGCACCCGGTCATCCACCACGCGGCTGACCACCGCAACATGGCCAAGCTGGAGCCGCGCCGACCGCGCAAACACGATGACGGCGCCCGGACGAGGCCGGTTTCCGCGCGCATAATGCCCGGCGGCCTTGTCCCACCATGTCCAGGCATCGCCATAAATCGCAATGCCAGATGCTGTTCGCGCAAACGGCACGCACTCGCCGACATACCCCAGCAACGACGCACCAGCCGGGGCGGACGCAGCCAGCGACACCACCAGGAAACCAATTAGCCGCCAAAACTTGCTCATGCGGCGGTTATGCCACCGCCAGTTTTTCAGAACCGTGGGCATTTATGGTTAACGGGCGCTAACCATAGCGGGTGGGCGATGTTGCCTGGCGGTGTCAGCCCTTGTTCTGCTGGCGCTTGGCCATGAACGCGAGGCGTTCGAACAGCATGACATCCTGCTCGTTCTTCAAAAGCGCGCCATGCAGCGGGGGAATGGCCTTGGTTGGGTCGCGGTTCTGAAGCACCTCCAGTGGCATGTCCTCGTTCAGGAGCAGTTTGAGCCAGTCGAGCAATTCCGACGTGCTCGGCTTTTTCTTGAGGCCGGGCACGTCGCGGACATCATAGAAAATGTCCATCGCGCGCGACACGAGCATGCGCTGGATGCCGGGGAAGTGGACGTCGATGATGGCCTGCATCGTCTCGCGATCGGGAAATTTGATGTAGTGGAAAAAGCACCGGCGCAAAAACGCGTCGGGCAGTTCCTTTTCGTTGTTGGAGGTGATGATGACAATCGGCCGGTCGGCCGCCTTCACCGTCTCTCTGGTTTCATATACATGGAACTCCATGCGATCGAGTTCCTGCAACAGATCGTTGGGAAACTCGATATCGGCCTTGTCGATTTCGTCGATCAGCAGCACGGGCAATTTGGGCGCGGTGAATGCCTCCCACAATTTGCCCCGGCGGATATAGTTGGAGATATCGTGAACGCGGGCGTCGCCGAGTTGCCCGTCGCGCAGGCGCGCTACCGCATCATATTCGTAAAGGCCCTGCTGCGCCTTGGTGGTTGATTTGATGTTCCACTCGATGAGTGGTGCGCCAACGGCGGCGGCTATTTCATGCGCGAGCACGGTTTTGCCGGTGCCCGGCTCGCCCTTGACCAGCAACGGGCGGCGCAGCGTAACCGCGGCATTGACGGCGACCTTCAGATCGTCTGTTGCGACATAATTCTCGGTGCCTTCAAAGCGCTTCATGCGTCCATCCCCGGTTTCGAATATCGGGTTTGGAGATAGAGGCAATCCGGCTGTCAACGCAAGCGAGCGGTTGGGCGCGATGGTGCGCGCGCGGGGCGCTCAGAAGGGTTCGCGGGCGCTCGCGCGGGCGTCGAGCAAATCCCACAGGCCCCGGTGCTGGGCGAGCATTTGCTGCACGGCAAAGGTCATTGCCCGCTCAATCGCCGGGGTGCGGTCAATCGCGGCGACCATTGCCTCGGTACATGCGCTGTCGGGCAGGGAGCATGGCGGCACGTCCACGCCAAAGCGCGTGGCCGCGGCATCGAGCACGACGCGCACCGCCGCCCAATCGAGCACCAGCGCAATCGCGGCGCCAACCGCGCAGCCGGCGCGGTCGGATTGGGCGAGCATGTTCACCGCGTGGCGCTGCGCCGCAATGGTGTTTTCCGACTCGGCATGGCCCGGCGTGGATGGCAGCGGGCCGCCGGCCGACGCCAGCCTGGCGAGCATGGCCCGTTCGCTTGCGAACCCGGCCGCTGCGTCCCCTAGCCACGCCTGCGCCGCCGGTGGATTGTCATGCGCCAGCGCATAGTCGATGACGCCGGGCAACCGCCCGTGCAACAGGCACCAGCCATGGACGACATCGGCCACGTCGCGGGCCGGGATGAGCGGCCGGGTCAGTACCGCGCTCATGGTGTGCGTTGCGGTGCCGTCTGCATCCACCAGCGCACGGATGACCGGCCACAGGGCGTTTGCCGAAGCGTGCTTTGCCGGTTCTGAAGCCATATCGCCATGCATCCCAAAGCGCGCCGATGAGACCGGCCCGAGTGAATCCTTATCGCGAGGGACATATACCGAACCGCGTAAAGACGAGGTTTATGGGGCCTTAAGCGCTTCTAAACCGGATGTGCCGGCGATAATCGCCGCAACACTTGCAACTGCGGCGCCGACGCGGATGGCGCTCAGGCCGATGATGACCGGGACCGTGCCGGCACCGTTGGTATGCAGGACGGCATTGACTCGCGCGCTGCCCCCGCTGCGGATAACGTGCTCGATGGCGTCGCCCACGCGCGCCCGGTCGGCAATGTCGATCAGCGTGGTAAAGCGCGCACCGCCAAGCGCCGCACTCGACAAGCCGGTCAGCGCGACAAGCGACGGCGGCGCCTGCTCCACATGGCCGCGCAGGCTGATCCGCGCGGATGCGACCACCGCGCACGCCGCGCAGGCATCATCATCGGCAATGGCGGCAGCGCGCGCCTCGCGCAGATCATCGGCTGCCGTGGCATCTTCGGCCAGCATGGCAACGCCCATCGGATGCGGGTGGAGCAGCAGCCGCAGCCGCCGGCCCGGGTAGCGCGCCGGTGTTGCATCGACATCATCGCCATGGCCCGAGGCGAGCACCCGGCCGACCGCTTGCGCGACACGCTCACGCGAAGGGTCATCCACCAGCGCGTGCAGCCTTACGTCATCACCGTCTGGCTGCGCAAAATAGGTGCGGGCTGCACCGCTCATCGCCGTGATCCGCAGGTTACCGTCCGCGATGAGCACGATCTGGGGGAGTAGCGCCAGCAGCGCTCCGAACGATGCCCGGTAGCTGTCGACATGTGCCACCTGACGCGGCGCACACAGCGCCTGCATGAGTTCGACAGTGGCGAGCACGAAGCGGGGTCGCCCGCGATGGATTACATATACCGGCTGGTGGACAGCACGGTCCTGCCAGTGGCCGAAATGCCGCACCAGCGCAGATGCGGTGACGACGTTGTCCGTATCGGGCAGCCGCATGTCGGCAGCCGATGTTGCAGGCGGGAGGGGACTGGCTGCCGGCGCGTTCATCTCGGCGCATATGTGGGCCAGGCGCCTGGCGTGGCAATGGGATCGCGCCGAAGCGGAGCCAATTGCGGCACGTGCGCCGGTTCATCGCTTATACAGCCGAGGCGCACCACGATGCTGCGCGACGAGGGAGGCTGGTGCGATGAGAAAGCTGAGCGCGGCGCGGGCGGCGGTGTTGGGCGCGGTTGCGCTGGTGATGGCAGTGCCGGTCGCCGCCAAGCGCAGCGACACCTCGTCCGGTGCGGCGCCTGCCGAGCTTGTTGTCGCCCCCGGAGCGCTGGTCGATGCAACTGTCGAGGGCAAACCGGTCACGCTCGCAATTTTATCTGGCGGGCCAGATCGACTCATCCTCAACGCTGCAAGCGCCGACCGCATTGGCCTTAAGCCTGCGCTGTTTGTGGGGCGGGCGAGCCTCAATGTAGCTGGCCGGCGCGAATTTGAAGGGAAGAACCGCCCGGCGGCCTTTGCGGTTGGCGGCGTTGCGCAAAAGGGGCGGGCGCTCTGGTTTCCGCAAGCGCCACCAAAGCCCGGTGACGGCAGCATCGGCCCCTGGGGGCTTGCGCAGCCTCGGGTTACGTTCACCTTCGGAGACGCGGGTGACGCAGGGGAGCAGCAGCGCAACGATTTTCCACTGTTCGGCAACGTCAACAATTACAGCCTGACCGTGTATCGCGACGCTGCCTTTGGCACGGTGGTGGAATTCGATCTCGACAGCGCCAGCCTCTACCCGATCGCGTCGGCGGCGGCTGGTGGCGCCATTGCAGCAGCTTATGGTGGCGCGTTGTCGGGGCCAAGCTGGGACGTTGAAATTTTGTTCGGCATCAAGCGCCCGGTGCGGCTTCTCACGCTTGACCGGCCGTTCAGGATCGGCCCGCTCAGCTTTACCAAAATAGCCGTGCGGGTGCGCGACCGGATTGATGCCGGCGGGCTTGGCGCCGCCATCACTGACGCCGATACGGTCGAGGATCCCGCCGAAATCATTGTTTCCGCCAAGGTGAAAGGGCCGCCACCGGTGTTCACCTTTCGCATACCCCGCGCCGGCATGGCCGCATGCACGCGCCTCAGCTTCGACAAAACGGCCAGGCGCATCGAATTATGGTGCAGGCCGGGCGGCTGACCCGCCCGCACCGCGGCTCATTGATCGAGGAAGCTGCGCATCTTGCGGCTGCGGCTGGGGTGCTTAAGCTTGCGCAATGCCTTTGCCTCGATCTGCCGGATGCGCTCGCGCGTTACCGAAAATTGCTGGCCGACTTCTTCCAGCGTATGATCCGTGTTCATGCCAATGCCAAAGCGCATCCTGAGCACGCGTTCTTCACGCGGGGTAAGGCTCGCCAGCACGCGCGTGACAGTTTCCTTCAGATTTGCCTGAATCGCTGCATCAACGGGGATGACGGCGTTCTTGTCCTCAATGAAATCGCCCAGATGCGAATCTTCCTCGTCGCCGATTGGCGTTTCCAGGCTGATCGGCTCCTTGGCGATTTTCATCACCTTGCGAACTTTTTCGAGCGGCATTGAGAGGCGCTCGGCCATTTCTTCAGGCGTCGGCTCGCGGCCCTGCTCGTGCAGGAACTGGCGGCTGGTGCGCACCAGCTTGTTGATCGTCTCGATCATGTGCACCGGAATGCGGATGGTGCGGGCCTGATCGGCGATAGAGCGGGTAATCGCCTGCCTGATCCACCAGGTCGCATAGGTGCTGAACTTATAGCCGCGGCGATATTCGAATTTGTCGACCGCCTTCATCAGGCCGATATTGCCTTCCTGAATGAGATCAAGGAATTGCAGCCCGCGATTGGTGTATTTCTTGGCGATGGAAATAACGAGACGCAGATTGGCCTCGACCATCTCCTTTTTCGCGATGCGCGCCTCGCGCTCGCCCTTTTGCACCATGTTCACGATACGGCGGAACTCGGCCAGGCTCATGCCGGTTGCCTGGCTGATCTCGGAAATCTCAATGCGCACGCGGTCAACCGCGTCGGCCTCGTTGCTTGCAAAGGCGGACCATTTCTTGTCCTGCCGGCTCACGGTCGCCAGCCAGCTTTCGTCAAGCTCGTTGCCGATATACCGGTCGAGAAAATCCTTGCGGGGCACTTTGTGGCGCTCGGCCAGCCGCAGCATTTGCCCGCCCAGCGCGGTCAGCCGGCGATTGAACGAATAGAGCTGGTCCACCAGATATTCGATCTTGGCCTGATGGAACTGCACGCTTTCGACTTCGGCAGTCAGGTCTTCGCGCAGCTTTTGATATTTGCGTTCTTCGGCGCCCGAAAGCTCCGATCCTGCGCCCATTGCGTCGAGCCTGTTGCCCTGCATTTTGGAGAATTTTTTGTACAGCGCGGTGATGTTTGCGAATTTTTCGAGCGCCTGGGGCTTTAGCTGCTCTTCCATCTGCGCCAGGCTGAGGGTGTTGTCCTCCTCCTCATCGTCTGACGGGCGCGGCGCGCGGCGCTCCGTCATCGACTCCTCGTCATCGGCGTCTGCCGGCGCTTCTTCGGGCTCTTCTTCCTCCTTGA
The DNA here is from genome assembly GCA_021732445.1 of Sphingomonas sp. GTDB lineage: Bacteria > Pseudomonadota > Alphaproteobacteria > Sphingomonadales > Sphingomonadaceae > Sphingomonas. The sequence continues at coordinate 94,221 of JAKFUZ010000002.1, forward strand.
AGCTGGGGCCGGCATTCTTTTCCGAAATTTCGCCGTCGGACCCATCGTCGTCGTCCGACAGATTTTCGGGTGCGGGGTCTTTTGAGAGCATCGCGTCGAGATCAATAATCTCGCGCAACTGCATCGTGCCTTCGTTGAGCGCGGTCGACCAGTCGATTATGGCATTGAAGGTGATCGGGCTTTCGCACAAGCCCAGGATCATGGTGTCGCGCCCGGCCTCGATGCGCTTGGCGATGGCGATTTCGCCCTCGCGGCTGAGCAGTTCCACGGCACCCATTTCGCGCAGATACATGCGCACCGGATCGTCCGTGCGGTCGATCGTCTCTTTTTTCTTGGTCTCCAGCGCCGGGGCTGATTCTTCCGGCGCGTCAACGGCATCGACCTCGTCGTCGGATGCCTCATCACCCTCGGCATCGTCGCCTGCCTCGTCATTTTCGACGATGTTGATGCCCATTTCATTGAGCGCAGAGGTGATATCCTCGATCTGGTCGGAGGACATATCCTGCGGCAGCCCCTCGTTGAGCTGATCGTACGTGATGTAGCCACGCTTTTTGGCGCGGGCGACCAGTTTCTTGATCGACGCGTCGTTAAGATCGATCAGCGGCGCGTCTCCGGTTTCTGTCGTGTCCGAAATGTCCGCCATGTTCGCTTTCGCCATCAATTAGCCTCGAGCCCTAGAGTTTTTGCGTCTTCGTTTGCTTGGCACAGATTTGCAAGCCGTGTGTCCAATGCCTGTTGTTCCTTTATCAACGCCATCTGCCGCGCAAAGGCCGCCTCCGACAGATCCTGACGGAACATTGCGGTCGCCTCGGCAAGCGCGCGGTCGATTTCGGGGCGCATGACCAGAATGGCGATGGCCTCGTCAAGGTCGGCACGGGCGCGGTCTGGCGTGGCGTCCTCCCGGGTAAAGGAATAGGGTGTAGCATCGGCTCGGAGCAGTTCCGTTGCCATCGGGCCAAAGCCTGATGTGGCCAATATGGTGCGAAGTTGCGCGCTATCAAGCGCCTGATGGTTTACCGCGGTATCAATAACGGCTTCAAACAGCCTGCCAAGCGCGCCACCGCTTATATTCAGCGCGCCAAGCACGTCCATGTGGCGGGCAATTTCTGCCGGGTGGCGGATGAGGCCGGCGAGCACCGCCTTGGCCAGCACCGGATCAATCCCCAGCGCGCTGACGCCGCGGGCGTCCGGATGGTCGCCGCCGCGCGGTTGCGGTGGCTGCCACTTGCCGGCGCGGCGTGGCGTTTGCGGTGTCCACTCGCGGCGCGGCGGCGCAAAGTGCGCATCGAACCGGCGGCGGAACTCGGCTATATATTCCGGGCGCACTGACGGGTCGGTAATCGCCGCGGCAAGGTCGGTCAGGCGCTGCTTCAGCCCGGCGCGTTCCTCTGGCGTAGAAAGCGGGGAGGCCGAAAGCTCGCTTTGCCACAGCCGATCGACCAAGGGCTGGTTTTGCGCCAGGAGCGCCTCGAATATCGCAGGCCCTGATCCCCGCACGACATCATCGGGGTCTTGACCCGCCGGCAGCGTTGCAAACGCAAGGCTGCGGGCAGGCGCGAGCATTGGCAGCGCGCGGTGGGCAGCGCGCAGCGCGGCCTTTTGCCCCGCGCTATCGCCATCAAAGCACAGCACGGGCACGTCGCACAGCCGCCACAACCGCTCAAGCTGCGCCTCGGTGAGCGCGGTGCCGAGCGGCGCGACCACCTCGCCAAACCCGGCCTGCGCCAGCGCGATCACGTCCATATAGCCCTCAACCACGATGATCCGCCCGGCCTTGCGCGCGGCGGCGGCGGCCCTGTCGAGATTGTACAGCGTTCGGCCCTTGTCGAACAATGGCGTGTCGGGCGAGTTCAGATATTTTGGCTCACCGTCGCCAATGATCCGCCCGCCAAACGCTATGACCCGTCCGCGCGGATCGCGGATCGGGATCATCAGCCGACCGCGAAACCGGTCATAGGCGGGCTTGTCGTCGATTTTGATGAGCAGCCCGGCCGCGATGAGCACTTGCTCCGGAAAGTCTTTCAGCGCCGCCTTCAGCCCCCCGCGCGACTCCGGTGCAAAGCCCAGATCAAACGTGCGGGCCGTGTCCGCGCGCACGCCGCGCCGCTCCAGCAGCGCCCGAGCGTCGGCGCCGGCCACCCCGTGCAGTTGCGCGGCAAACCACTGCGCTGCCGCCGCGCATGCTTCGTGCAGGCCTTTTGCAGCGTCCGCCTTGTCGGCGGCGCGCCGGTCCAATTCGGGCAGGTCCATGCCGGCCGCAGCGGCCAGCTCCTTGACGGCATCAATGAACGGCAGCCCGCGCTGATCGGTCATCCAGCGGATCGCGTCGCCATGCGCCGAGCAGCCGAAACAGTGATAAAAACCCTTGTCGTCGTTCACATAGAAGCTGGGCGTTTTCTCGTTGTGAAACGGGCAGCAGCCTTTGAACTCGCGGCCGGCCTTGCTGAGCTTCATGCTCCGCCCGACCAGTGCCGACAGCAGGGTGCGGGCGCGCAACTCGTCAAGAAACTGCGGCGACAGGCTCACTGGCAGGCAGCCGGGCGGCGGCAAAAGATCGTTTCGGCATTGACCAAAAATGCCGCAATCTGCACCCGCAATTTCCCCTCAGTACCAAGCGCAAACCCTGGGGCTTTGGCACGCACCGCCGAAACGTGGCGCCCTCGCCAGGTCAGATAGCGTCGCCGCCCGTCCATTTCCGTCAGCTCAGCGCCGCTTTGACGAGGCCGCTGGCCTTGCTCATGTCAAGCGTGGTCGCGTGGCGCGCTTTCAATTCGGCCATTACCCGGCCCATGTCCTTCATGCCGCTGGCGCCGAGCTGTGCCTTGATCGCCTCGATGGCGGCAGTGGTTTCGGCATCTGACATCTGGGTGGGCAAGAACCTTTCGATTACCGCTACTTCGGCGCTTTCCGCATCGGCAAGTTCGGGGCGGCCGCCCTTTTCAAACATCTCGATGGATTCGCGGCGCTGCTTCACCATTTTCTGGAGCACTTCGACGACAAGGGCATCGTCGTCGTCGGGGGCCTTGCCGGTGCGGGCCTCGATGTCGCGATTTTTGATGGCGGATTGCACCATGCGCAGCGTTGCGGTTGTGGCCTTGTCGCCGCCTTTCATCGCTGTGATGAGCGCGTCTTTGATGGTGTCGCGAATCATGTCGGCAGGTTCCTTTTTTGCGCTTTGGGGCATCCCTAAACCCACAGCGGCGGTTTTAACAATTGACGGCGGCGCCCGCGCGCTCTAGCTCCCGCCGCTTAGCGACATCGACAGCTACATGGAGTGCCTCCCGCAATGGCCGACGCCAAACCTATGCCTGCGCCTCAAGGAGCCACGGGCGTGCTGGTGCTGGCGGACGGAACGTGCATCTGGGGCCGGGGTTTTGGCGCCGAGGGCGCGGCGGTGGGCGAGCTGTGCTTCCACACCGCGATGACGGGCTATCAGGAAATCATGACCGATCCGAGCTTTGCCGGGCAGATCATTACCTTTACTTTCCCGCATATCGGCAATGTCGGCGTGAACGAGGACGATGCGGAGGCCGACGCCCCTCATGCACTGGGCATGGTCGTGCGCGAAAATGTGACGGCACCGAGCAATTTTCGCAGCACCGGGCGGCTCGACGACTGGCTGAAGCGGCTGGGGCGGATTGGCCTTTCGGGTGTGGATACGCGCGCGCTCACCCGGCGCATCAGGGAGCAGGGCGCGCCCAATGCCGTAATTGCGCATGCCGCCGACGGGGTGTTCGATGTGTCCGCCCTCACCGCCATGGCACAGGGCTGGGCAGGGCTAGAGGGCATGGATCTCGCCAGGGACGTGACCGTGGACGGCGCGCAGGCGTGGGCGGGGGGCGCATGGAGACCGGGCCATGGCTATGCCGGGGACGGGGCAGAGGCTGCACGGCCTCATGTGGTCGCGATCGATTATGGCGCGAAACGCAACATCTACCGCAATCTGGTGAAGGCCGGCGCGCGCGTGACGGTGTTGCCTGCCACTGCCAGTTTCGGTGATGTCATGGCGCAAAATCCCGACGGCGTTTTCCTCTCCAACGGCCCCGGCGATCCGGCAGCGACCGGTGAATATGCGGTGCCGGTGATCCGCGCGCTGCTGGATACGGGCACGCCGGTTTTCGGCATTTGCCTTGGCCATCAGTTGCTTGGCCTGGCGCTTGGCGCAAAGACCGTGAAGATGCACCAGGGCCACCGCGGCGCCAACCACCCGGTGAAGCGGTTGTCGGACGGCGCGGTTGAGATCACCAGCATGAACCACGGTTTTGCAGTCGAGCGCGGGAGTTTGCCGCAAGGCGTGCGCGAAACCCATGTCTCGCTGTTCGACGGCAGCAACGCCGGGCTGGAAACGGCGGATGGCCGCGCCTTTTCCGTGCAATATCACCCGGAGGCATCACCGGGGCCGCAGGACAGCTTCTATCTGTTCGAACGGTTTGTGGGGATGATTGGCTAATGCCAAAACGCACTGACATCTCGTCCATCCTCGTCATTGGCGCTGGCCCCATCGTCATCGGCCAGGCGTGCGAGTTTGATTATTCCGGCGTGCAGGCAATCAAGGCGCTGCGCGAGGAGGGGTATCGCATCGTCCTCGTCAATTCGAACCCGGCGACGATCATGACCGATCCTGACCTCGCCGACGCGACCTATATCGAGCCGATCACGCCTGAAATCGTCGCAAAAATCATCGAGAAGGAGCGGCCTGATGCGGTGCTCCCCACCATGGGCGGGCAGACCGCGCTCAACACCGCGCTGGCGCTGTTCAACGATGGGACGTTCGCAAAATTCGGCGTGCAGATGATCGGCGCCGATGCGGAGGCCATCGACAAGGCGGAGGACCGGCAGAAATTCAAACAGGCCATGAGCAAGATTGGCCTTGAATCCGCGCGCTCGGCAATTGCGCATACGGTGGAAGAGGCGCTCGCCGCGCTGGCGCGCACCGGGTTGCCCGCGATCATCCGCCCGAGCTTTACGCTGGGCGGCACTGGCGGCGGCATCGCCTATAATCGCGAGGAATTTATCGAGATCGTCCGGTCTGGCCTCGATGCCAGCCCGACCACCGAGGTGCTGATCGAGGAATCGCTGCTCGGCTGGAAGGAATATGAGATGGAAGTGGTCCGCGACCGCGCGGACAACGCCATCATCGTGTGCTCCATCGAGAATATCGACCCGATGGGCGTCCACACCGGCGATTCGATTACCGTCGCGCCTGCGCTTACGCTCACCGACAAGGAATATCAGGCGATGCGCAATGCCAGCATTGCGTGCCTGCGGGAAATTGGCGTGGAAACAGGCGGTTCCAACGTTCAGTTCGCGGTCAATCCGCAGGACGGGCGGCTGATCGTCATCGAGATGAACCCGCGCGTGTCCCGCTCATCGGCGCTCGCCTCCAAGGCAACCGGCTTTCCGATTGCCAAGGTGGCGGCAAAGCTGGCGGTGGGCTATACGCTTGACGAGATCATGAACGACATAACAGGCGCGACGCCGGCCTCATTCGAGCCGACGATCGACTATGTCGTGACCAAAATCCCGCGGTTTGCCTTCGAGAAGTTCAAGGGCGCCGAGCCGATTTTGTCGACCGCGATGAAATCTGTCGGCGAAGTGATGGCGATTGGCCGCAATATCCACGAATCGCTCCAAAAGGCCTTGCGCGGCCTGGAAACCGGGCTGTCCGGCTTCAATCAGGTGGATGCGCTGGTCGGCGCGCCGCGTGCAGAAATTGAGGCAGCGCTCGCGCGCGCCACGCCTGACCGTTTGCTGGTCGCCGCCCAGGCGCTGCGCGAGGGGATGAGCGTTGCCGAAATCAACGCCATTGCAAAATACGACCCTTGGTTCCTTGAGCGGATCGCCGAGATTGTGGCGGCCGAAAACGAGGTGATCGCAGGCGGCCTGCCGCGTGATGCCGCTGGCATGCGGCGGCTGAAAGCAATGGGGTTTGCCGACAAGCGGCTGGCGTTTCTCGCGCTGAAATCGGCCGGGTTGCGCGCTGGTACCGAGCGCAGCATCGCGCGCGGATCGGGCCTTGTGCGCGATGCCGTGGTGGCGATGACCGGCGGCGTCACCGAGGAGGAAGTCCGCGCGCTCCGCCACCGGCTGGGCGTCCGGCCGGTGTTCAAGCGGATCGACACCTGCGCTGCCGAATTCGACGCGAAAACGCCCTATATGTATTCGACCTATGAGGCACCGATCTTTGGCGCGCCGGCGTGCGAAAGCCAGCCAAGCGCGCGCAACAAGATTGTCATTCTGGGCGGTGGGCCGAACCGCATCGGCCAGGGCATCGAGTTTGACTATTGCTGTTGCCACGCCTGTTTTGCGCTGGCGGACGCGGGCTATGAAACCATCATGGTCAATTGCAACCCGGAGACGGTCTCCACGGATTATGACACGTCCGACCGCCTCTATTTTGAACCGCTGACGGCCGAGGATGTCCTGGAAATCCTTCATGCCGAGCAGGCGAGTGGCACGCTGGTGGGCGTGATCGTGCAGTTTGGCGGACAAACGCCGCTCAACCTTGCCAAGGCGCTGGAGGCGGCGGGAATCCCCATTCTTGGCACCAGCCCCGATGCGATTGATCTTGCCGAAGACCGCGAGCGGTTTGCCGCGCTCATCAACCGGCTTGGCCTGCGCCAGCCCGCCAATGGCATTGCCCGCAGCCGCGATGAGGCCATAGCCGTTGCCAGCCATATCGGCTATCCGGTGCTCATGCGCCCCTCCTATGTGCTGGGCGGCCGCGCGATGGAAATTGTCGACGGCCCAGCGCAGCTCGACGACTATATTCAAACGGCAGTGCAGGTCTCGGGCGATGCTCCGGTGCTGATCGACCAATATCTGCGCGACGCCATCGAGGTGGATGTCGATGCCGTGTGCGATGGCGTCGACGTTGCCGTGGCGGGCATCCTCCAGCACATTGAAGAAGCTGGCGTCCACTCCGGCGACAGCGCCTGTTCGATACCGCCGTATAATTTGCCGCAAGCGGTGGTTGACGAAATTGAGCGCCAGACCGTCAGCCTTGCCCATGCGTTGATGGTCAAAGGGCTGATGAACATTCAGTTCGCGGTGAAGGATGGGCTTGTTTATCTGATTGAGGTTAACCCGCGCGCCAGCCGGACCGTGCCGTTTGTCGCCAAGGCAATTGGCGCGCCCGTTGCCAAGATTGCCGCGCGCGTGATGGCGGGGGAGCTGCTCGCCAATCTGCCGCCGATCAACCGCGACATCGGCTATTATGCGGTGAAGGAGGCGGTGTTTCCGTTCGCGCGCTTCCCCGGCGTTGACCCGGTGCTTTCGCCCGAAATGAAGAGCACGGGCGAGGTCATGGGCATCGACCCGGACTTCGTGCTTGCCTTTGCCAAGGCAGAACTTGGTGCGGGCACCATTTTGCCGAGCGGCGGCACCGTGTTCGTGAGCGTCAAGGATGGCGACAAGCCGGTGATTTTGCCAGCGACGCGGCTGTTGGTGAGCCAGGGCTTCAACATTGTGGCAACCGGCGGCACCGCGGCTTTTCTTGCGCAAGAGGGGGTGCCGGTGGAGCGGATCAACAAGGTGGCGCAAGGGCGCCCGCACATTGTCGACCGGATCAAAGACGGTGCCATCGCGCTCATTTTCAACACCACTGAAGGGTGGCAGTCCCTCAAGGATTCGCAACCCATCCGCGCCGGTGCGCTGGCGCACAAGGTGCCATATTTCACGACGGCGCCTGCCAGTCTGGAAGCGGCAAAGGCGATTGTCGCCCTTGCAACGCGCAGTCTTGAAGTGCGCCCGTTGCAATCCTATTATTCTTCTTCGCACAGCTGATCTCCCACAATCATGAGCAAGGTGCGGGCAAGCCCCTTGCCGGGCTTGCTTGGGAGCGTGGATTTTTAACAAGGGACGAATTTGATGGCGACGGTTGAGAAGATGCCCATGCTCGCAGAAGGGTATGCAACGCTCTCGACGGAGCTGAAGCGGCTGAAAGCCGAGCGCCCGCTGATCGTGGATGCGATCGAGGAAGCACGCGCGCATGGGGATCTTTCGGAAAACGCCGAATATCATGCCGCAAAGGAGCGTCAGGGGCAGATTGAGGCCTCGATCAGCGACATTGAAGACAAGTTGAGCCGCGCCCAGATTATCGACCCCAGGGAGATGTCGGGCGACAAGGTCGTGTTCGGCGCGACAGTCACGCTGCTCGATGAAGATGAAAAGCCGGTAACCTACCAGATTGTCGGCCAGACCGAAGCAGACGCCAATGTTGGGCGGATTTCGTATAATTCGCCGCTTGGCCGCGCACTTATCGGGCGCAAGGTGGATGACGAGGTCGAAGTAACCGTGCCATCGGGCGACCGCTATTATCTGGTGTCAAAGGTTGAATTCATCTGAACCGCCGGCTGCTTGGCGATACGCCGGCGACGCTGCTGGTCGCCGGGCTGGTAAGCGTGATTTCCGCGCTGCTGGTGCTCACCCGTTTTGAGGGGGCTGCGGCGCTTTCGGCCGGGTTCATTCCGGCAACGGTGCGCGAGGCGTTGGCAAATCCGGGCGGCATGAGCCTGCCAGACGGGCTTTACCTGCTGCCGACATGGCTCACGCCGTTCACCTCCACGCTCATTCATGGCGGGTTCCTCCATCTGGCGCTCAACATGGTGATGCTGGTTTATTGCGGACAGCGGGTGGAACGCGCGGTGGGCCCAGCAGGGTTTGTCGTGCTGTTCATCGTCGGCGCCTATGCGGCGGCGGCGGGGCAATGGGCGCTTGATCCGCAAAGCCTGGTGCCGACGATTGGCGCAAGCGGGGCAGCCTCTGCCTTTGTCGCTGCCTATGCCATGTTGTTTGCCGAGCGGCCTGTGCCCGCGATTGGACCAATACCGTCGCGCGTCGTGCGGATTGCGTGGCTGGCCGCGGCCTGGATAGGCATTCAGGCGCTGGTCGGCCTATCGAGCGCGAGCGGCGGACCGGTGATTGCCATTGGCGCGCATATCGGCGGGTTTGCCGCCGGGCTGGCGCTGGCGCGGCCCCTGTTGCTCTGGCGCTATCGCCACGCCTGAACGGTTGCTGGTCGCGGCGTCAGCCGTCTTTTTTGGCGGGTGCCATCAGGTCGGGCTGAACGAGCCGGTGCAGGTGGACCACGACATACTTCATCGCTGCGTCGTCCACGGTGCGCTGTGCTGCGGCGCGCCACGCTTTTTCGGCCGTGGCATAATCGGGGAACATCCCTACGATCTCGATTGAGTCGAGATCGTCAAAGTCGAGTGTTTGCGGGTCGGTCACCCGGCCGCCAAATACGAGGTGGAGCTTGCTCATTGCCTGCCAATTCCTAAAACGACGCCGGAGTTTACCGGGTTCCTAACCCGGAAAAAGGCGGGGTTGAAGCCCCTTACTCGGGCTTTTTGGTCGCGGCTTTGGCGGCTTCGGTGGCTTTGCTGGCGGCCTGGCCGATCGAGTTTACGAGCTTACCAAGCTGTTCGCGCGCGCCGCTCCGGTCCAGCCCGGCGGCGATCAGTTCCGCCTTGCCGGCGTCACGTGCAGCTTTGAAGGCCGCAGACGCACCTTTGGTCAATTGTTTGCCGACACCGCCGAGCGCGCCTGACTCGCGTGCCGTACGCGGCAGCAGCGCGCCTGCAATCACGCCCAGCGCAAGCCCGCCGACAAGCACGGACAGGGGATTGCCTTCGATGCTGTCAGCCGTTTGGCGCGCCGCCAGCGCGGCCTGCTCCCGCGCCCTTGCCGCCGTTTGCGTGAGGCGGGTTGCGGCAGTCTCGGCTTGCGGGGTCGGTGGCGTCGGGGTGTCATCGGTCATCGCGGGTTCCTGGGTTGGGTGGGGACGGGGACAGGGGATCGTCGGCAAGGTCGGCCGCAGTATCTGGCGGCGCCTCGTGCACTGCATGGCCAAGCCATCGCTTTGCGACGACAAAGCTTATCGCTGCACCAATGCCGAGCCAGGGGCTGGGGTTGCGTTTTACAGCATCCATTGCGGCGTGTGCAATTTCGAGCGCGGTATCGCGCATTTCTTCGACAGCACCCCGCGCCAGCGCGCGCGGGCTCAGGCGTGTTTGAATGTCGACCAGGGTTTGCGCCAGTTGCCGGCGCGCGGCGGCGGCCTGAGCTTCGGCGCGGGCAAGCTCATGATCGGCGCGGCTCATGGCGCGGCGCCATCGGGGTCATGCGCGGGGTCGATGGCAGTCGCGCGGCGCAGCTGTGACACGGCAACCGCCACCAGCAGCATGGCAACGGCCAATGCCCCGCCCGTCACGGCCGCTGTCGCGCCAATAATGCCTAGCGCCTGCCGAAGCGCGAGCACCAGCCCAACGAGCAGCGCCACGACGGTCGATTGCGCCAGAAACAGCGCGCCGAGCAACAGCATCGCCGCCCAGCGTGCCGCCGACAGCCGGGTGAGCAGACGAGCGCGGTAAAGCCTGAGGCCGGCCGCCACAAAGCGCTCGCCATCGTCGATGACGCGTGAAAACAGCGCGGCGATGGAGGCGTCTGCCACATCCGTCGCCGGCGAATCAGGGCCGCGCGCTGCCGCATCAGGCTCGTCACGCTGCATGGCCGTGTCCCGCAGGTGCGCGATGTCAGGCGTCTGCGTCGTCGTCATTGTCGGCAGCGTTGAGGCCTGCCTTCACTACGCGGGCCACAACAAAGCCCAGGGCCGCAGCGATGCCAATCGCTACGGCAGGGCTTTTGCGCACAAATCCGCGCGCGTCGGCGATCAAGTCGTCGGCGTTCTTGTTTTTCAGCGTTTCCGAAAAATTGGCAAGCGCATCCGCGGCGTTGCGGGCGTAGCGGCCATATTGCGGCCCGACCTTTTCATCCACCGTTTCGGCGGCGTCGTTGACCATGCGCGATACATCGCTGAGCGCCCCGGCGGCGCGGGACGTGCTTTCGGAGACCAGGTCGCGCGCTTTGTCACCTGCCTGCCGGGCGGCCCTGGTTGCGGTTTCCTTGAACGTTGCGGCAGCCGGGACATTCTCCTCATCTGCGCCCGCGCCGGCAGCGGGGGCCTCAACCGCTGCCGGCGCGGCCGGGTCCGTCGCTGGTGATGCGTCGCTTGCCGATGGTGTCTTGGCTCTGGCCATGGTCGTCCCTTCCCAAATGAATGTGCGCCCGCAACAAACTGTCATACCCGCAACCGACTCTCGCCGGGGTGCCGCCAGCGAATTGCCCGATCCGTCTAAAGTGGATAGAGCATGCCGGCCTGGCCAGTGGGTCTGGTCCTGGCCATCCGGCATCGTCCATAGACTTAGGAGCTCCACCCCATGACCGCAATCATCGACATTCACGCGCGCACGATCGTGGATAGTCGCGGCAACCCGACAGTCGAGGTGGATGTGCTGCTGGAGGATGGCAGTTTTGGCCGGGCAGCGGTGCCCTCTGGCGCCTCGACGGGCGCGCACGAAGCGGTCGAGCGCCGCGATGGCGACATGACGCTGTGGCTCGGCAAGGGCGTTGAGGGTGCGGTGGACGCGGTCAATGCCGATATTGCCGAGGCTGTGCTGGGCATGGATGCCGAGGATCAGGGTGAGGTCGATCAGGCGATGATCGAGCTGGATGGCACGCCCAACAAAAGCCGGCTCGGCGCCAACGCTATTCTGGGCGTGAGCCTTGCGGTGGCCAAAGCGGCCGCCGATGCGCGCGGGCTGCCGCTATATCGCTATGTCGGGGGTGTATCTGCGCACCTTCTGCCGGTGCCGATGATGAACATCATCAATGGCGGGCAACATGCCGACAACCCGATCGATTTTCAGGAATTCATGATTGTGCCGGTGGGCGCCGACTCGATTTATGACGCGATCCGCTGTGGGTCGGAGATTTTTCACACGCTGAAAAAGGCGCTGCACGCCAAGGGGCTGGCAACGGCGGTGGGCGATGAAGGCGGTTTCGCGCCCAACCTTGGCTCCACCTCGGACGCGCTCGATTTCATCATGCGGTCGGTTGAGGCGGCGGGCTATACGCCAGGCGACGACGTGGTGCTGGCGCTGGACTGTGCCGCAACCGAATTTTTCAAAGACGGCGCCTATCATATCGACGGGGAGGGCAAGGTCCTCAACCCGCACGAAATGGCTGGCTATCTGGCCGACCTTGCCGCCCGCTACCCGATTTTTTCAATCGAAGACGGGATGGCCGAGGATGACTTTGAGGGCTGGAAGGTGCTGACCGACATGATCGGCGACACGGTGCAACTCGTCGGCGACGATTTGTTCGTGACCAACCCGGTGCGGCTCGCCGATGGCATTGGCCGGGGCTTGGCCAATTCGCTGCTGGTGAAGGTCAATCAGATAGGCACCCTGTCGGAAACGCTTGCGGCGGTGTCGATGGCCAACCGGGCCGGTTACACCGCCGTCATGTCGCACCGCTCCGGCGAAACCGAGGATGCAACGATTGCCGATCTGGCGGTGGCGACCAATTGTGGACAGATCAAGACCGGGTCGCTCGCGCGGTCTGACCGGCTGGCGAAATATAATCAATTGATCCGCATCGAGGAAGAACTGGGCGATGTCGCGCGCTATGCCGGGCGATCGGTGCTTCGAAAAAATAGGCCTTGATCCACGAGTCGCACTCGTTCAAAACGGTTTTATGGCACGGTCTTCACTCATCTCCGTAACCCTTCGCCGGGCAGGGCCTCCCGCTTTGGCGCTGTGCGTCATGGCGTTTTTCGGCGGCTATGCCGTGCTTGGGCCAAATGGCGTGCTGGCCTATGGCGACTATACCCGCCAGATCGCCCGCAAGCAGGCCGAATTCGCCGCGCTTGACAAGCAGCGCGCCGTGCTGCGCAACCATGTGGCGCTTGTCGATCCGCGCCATGCCGACCCCGACATGGTAGATGATCTGGTGCGCAAACAGCTCAACGTGATGCACCCCGACGAGGTGAGCATTCCGCTCGATTGAGCCGGTTGTCGCCCGAGCCTTGGCAGACGATTGCACGGCGCGGCGTTCTCGGCTTATAGGCACAGCATCCTAAACTCTCCAGTGAACAAGGGGTTCCGGAACCTGTGGCAAAAGCACCCGCGCGTAGCCCGAAGAGCCAGCCGGCAGCGTCCAACCGCGAGCGCCCTGCCGACCCGGCGCGCTACGCCGCGTCGAAGGACGAGCTGCTCGAATTTTACCGGCAGATGCTGCTCATTCGCCGTTTTGAGGAAAAGGCGGGCCAGCTTTACGGGCTGGGGCTCATCGGTGGCTTCTGCCACCTCTATATCGGCCAGGAGGCGGTTGCTGTTGGCCTGCAATCGGCACTGACGCCCAAGGACAGCGTCATCACCGGCTATCGCGACCATGGCCACATGCTGTTGTGCGGCATTCCGCCCAAAGACGTGATGGCGGAACTGACCGGGCGGCAGGCCGGCATTTCCAAGGGCAAGGGCGGCTCGATGCACATGTTCAGCGTCGAGCATAAATTTTATGGCGGCCACGGCATTGTCGGCGCGCAGGTGTCGCTTGGCACCGGGCTTGGATTTGCCCACAAATATTCGGGCGATGGCGGGGTGTGCCTGGCCTATTTCGGCGATGGTGCTTCAAATCAGGGGCAGGTTTATGAAAGCTTCAACATGGCCGAGCTTTGGAAGCTGCCCGTCATTTATGTAATTGAAAACAACCAATATGCGATGGGAACAAGCGTCAATCGCGCCTCGTCGGAAGACCAGCTCTACCGGCGCGGCGAATCGTTCCGCATTCCGGGTTTGCAGGTTGACGGGATGGATGTGCTGGCATGTCGTGGTGCCGCCGAAGAGGCGCTGGCCTGGGTGCGCGCCGGCAAGGGGCCGATCATTTTGGAAATGAAAACCTATCGCTATCGCGGCCATTCCATGTCCGACCCGGCAAAATATCGCAGCCGTGACGAAGTGCAGGCAGTGCGCGAAAAATCCGACCCGATCGAGCACGCCAAGCGCGAACTGGAAGCCTTTGGCGTGACCGAGGCGGACCTGAAGTTGCTGGAGCAGGACATTCGCAAGATCGTTGCTGAGGCGGCCGATTTTGCCGAGAGCGCACCCGAGCCCGATCCTGCCCAGCTCTATACCGACGTGCTGGTGGAGTCCTATTAATGGCTATCGAAATCAAAATGCCGGCGTTGTCGCCCACCATGGAAGAGGGCACGCTCGCCAAATGGCTCGTCAAGGCCGGTGACACGGTAAAATCCGGTGACATCATGGCCGAGATTGAAACCGACAAGGCAACGATGGAATTCGAAGCGGTCGATGAAGGGACGATCACAGCGATTTTGGTCGCCGAAGGGACTGACAATGTAAAGGTCGGTACGGTGATTGCAACGCTGGCCGGGGAGGGGGACGGTTCCGCCGCAGCGCCCGCACCGGTCGCCGACGTGCCGCTGCCTGCTCCTGCCGCCGCCGCAGCATTTGTCGCGCCGCCCGTCGCGCCAGCAGCGGTGGCGCCGCGCCCGGCTGATCCCGCGCTGCCTGCCGGAACGGCAATGGTGAAGCTCACCGTGCGCGAGGCGTTGCGTGACGCGATGGCCGAGGAAATGCGCCGCGACGCGCGCGTTTTCGTGATGGGCGAAGAGGTCGCGCAATATCAGGGTGCCTATAAAGTCACCCAAGGCCTGCTCGATGAGTTTGGCGACAAGCGCGTCATCGACACGCCGATTACCGAATATGGCTTTGCCGGGGTAGGCACGGGCGCTGCGATGGGCGGCTTGCGCCCGATTGTCGAGTTCATGACGTTCAACTTCGCCATGCAGGCGATTGACCACATCATCAATTCAGCGGCCAAGACCAATTATATGTCGGGCGGGCAGATGCGCTGCCCGATGGTGTTTCGCGGCCCCAATGGCGCCGCCAGCCGGGTGGGCGCGCAGCACAGCCAGAATTATGCACCCTGGTATGCCAGCGTCCCCGGCCTGATCGTGATTGCGCCTTATGACGCGGCCGACGCCAAGGGGCTTTTGAAGGCGGCGATCCGCAGTGATGATCCGGTGGTTTTTCTCGAAAACGAGCTGCTCTATGGCCGCAGCTTCGAGGTGCCCGGCCTTGATGATTATGTGCTGCCGATTGGCAAGGCGCGGATCGTGCGCCACGGTGCTGACGTGACGATCGTCAGCTATTCGATTGGCGTGGGGCTTGCGCTGGAAGCGGCTGAAACGCTGGCGGGCGAGGGGATCGACGCCGAAGTCATCGACCTGCGCACCTTGCGCCCGCTTGATACGCAAATGGTGCTTGAAAGCCTGAAAAAGACCAACCGGATGGTGGTGGTGGAAGAAGGCTGGCCGGTGTGCTCAATCGCCAGTGAGATCATCGCCGTTGCCATGGAGCAGGGGTTTGACGAGCTTGACGCGCCGGTGCTGCGCGTGACCAACGAAGATGTGCCGCTGCCCTATGCCGCCAATCTTGAAAAACTGGCCCTGATCGACGCGGCGCGGGTGGTGGCTGCCGCGCGGAAAGTGCTGTATCGCTAGCGTTGCGTCTCGCGTTCGGGCGGCGCCTCTGATTGGCCACGATCCCGCTCAGGTACAGGTGGAGGCAGTGACGCCAGCAACCTTGTAAATGCCGTTTGGGTGGGTTGACGTTGCGCCCATGGCGCTATCGTCGCTCAGATCGCGGCGATCACGAACGGCCATCGACGATATCTCGACGAAATTTGCGATCGACGCCAGATTGCCGATCGCGATGAGCGGCTGATATTCATAATAGACTTCAATGAACATCGTCGCATTGTCGTTTTGCGCGGTTATCTGCCGCCCGGCCGGCCCGATGCCGGTGAGATTGGTGTCGCCTGCCTGGCCATAGGTCGAGGCGTGGCTGGTCTTGGCGCCGTAGCAGCGCTGCCAGACGATTTTGTACCGGTTGGTCGGGTTGGGGTTGGCGACCGGCTCCAGATCCGACAGGATCACCCGGCCGCGCGTGTTGAGGGCCAGTTCGCCCGATTGCAGATTGGCGCCGACAAACAGATCGTTAATGTCAGCTTCCGTAATCGTTTTGGCGGCCAGCAGCGACCCGTTGCCCATGCGCGCTGCGTCATCGGCAAGGCGCGTTGCAAGCTGGCTTACGCGCATACGGGTGGTGATGTAATTGGTGGCCTCGGCGCCGCTTGCGATCATGATAAGCAGCACCGGCAGCGTGAAGGCAAATTCCATCAGCGCCGCGCCGCTTTGATCGCGGCCAAGGCAACGCAAGGTGCGGATGAGCCCGGCGGCAGGGCGGTGGGGGTGGAGTGGCGCGGTCATGGGCAGTTTCTCGCGGTTGGAGCGCCGTAGGAGCCCTGGTCGTTATAGGGCTGGTTGGCGAGCACGGTTGACGCGCGCACCGTTGCTGTTGGGCCAACGCCGATGAATCCGGCGAGCGGCGTCAGGCGCGGATAGGTCAGGCTGACCGTGTAGAGCGTCTTGTCCTTCGCGCCGCCCTGTCCCGCATCCCCGCCGTCACGGTCCCATGTGCTGTTGTTGTTATCGTCCTGATAGGGCTCGTTGTTGTCGCACGTCCCGTTGGCGTTCGTATCGGTATAATGCTCCTCCTGTGCCGCCGCCGCCTGCGAGAAGGTGCGATAGAAGCGGCGCGAAAAGGTGAGATTCTGGGTATTTACGCCAGCATAAAGGAAGCGGACCTGATCGCGAACCCGGGCGTCGAGCGCGTCGCCGGCAGACGTCGTTCCGCTCGCTTCAAGCGTTCCGTCGCGTGCGACCTTCTGCACGATGCCCTGCAGCACGCCGCGCATGTAAAGCGCGTGCGCGATATCGAATCCGCCGACCAGCAGCAGCGTCAATATCGGCGCCACAAAGGCAAACTCCAGCAGGGTTGAGCCGCGCTCGTCTGCCGCAAGGCGTTTTACCGGCAGGCGGATCATCGCGTGAGTCTCAGCTGCGAGATTTGGTTGGCAATGCTCGCAAATGTCGATTGCAGCGACGATGAGCTGCGCGCGGTAAAATACCGGCCCGGCGTTGCGCAGTTTGAAAGCCGCGTTTCGGTGGTGGTGTTGGAGCCGCTGCCAAAGGAAATGACCCACAAGGTGGTGTTGGGCATGTTCTTCACCGCCGTGCAAAGGCCGTCCAGCCGGGCATTGATCTGGTCGATTATGGCTGAATTGGCATTGCTACAGTTAGAGGCGCTGCCGACATTGCTGGTCGTTCGCCGGTCAAAAAAAGCGATGCCATAGGCGGAATAATCGCAGGAAGACCCTTGAGCATCACCGTCCGTCATGAAGATGATGTGCCGGTCAATCTCGCCGCCCAATGGCGTGAGTGCGTTCTCCGATGCAAAAATCCCCGTGGGCGATGCCAGACGCGCGCCCCAGATCATGCCGATATCATGATAGGTATTGCCGGCCGGATTCAGGCTATCGACATAATCATCAAATGCATCGGCATCTGGCCATGCTTGAAGTTTTTTTGCCTCTGTTGGACAAAAATAGAATGGGTTATTGCTATATTCATCGCTTGTTTTTGCCACATCTGCGATATCGAGCTGAGAATTAGAGCTTAGATATTTGCGCAGATAGGTTAGCCCGGGCAATGCAGGCTTCCACAGCGTGGTCGCATCCGATGAGCTGGGGATCAAATCAATGTTGAGATCTTTGGCGCCAGACGGGATGGGCGAGTAGCTGCTTTGCGACACGGTCTGCCGCTCTTCGATGCAGCCGCCCCAGTTGATGGAGCGGTCCGCCCCATTGGAGCCGATCGCCAAGGTCATGCTGTTGTTCCACAGCGTGCCGTTTTTCAGGCGGGAAATCGGCACGTTGATCTGGCCATAATGCCAGCCGTCAAACACTTGGTAAGGCACGCCCACGCCCGTGTCCGTGCGCGTCCAGTTTGTAGTTCTGACAAAGTCGCTGCGGTTTTCGGTAATCCGGCAGACGCGCGGGTTTCCCGTATAGCTTGACGAGTAGGTCGATGACCGCAAATTGGAGGTAGTGGTGTAGGTAACGGTCTGCGTTGCGCCATTTGCCGAAGTTTGCGGGTTGATCGGCGCGCTTGGCCCGCTGATAACCACGTTCGACGTATTCGCAGGCCGCTGCGCGCTACAGTTGGATGAACTGGTGGCCGACGGGGTCGTCACGAATGTCGATGGCGTCGGGGCTGAGTCGGAGCTGGTTCCTTGCACCGGTGTGCCGGGATTGGGGAAAGTGTAGTTATATTCTGTGCGATAGACCGCTTCGCGCGTCTGATAGGCTCCAGTGTCGGCAAAATAGCTCGTGGGCAGCAGTTTGCCCACGTTCACATTGGTCGAGTAAGGCACAAAGCCAAAGCGGATTTGCGTTTGCGTTCCAGTGCCGCCGCCGGGCGTGCCCGTGGTGCAGGTTGCGTCCGTATCGAGCCGTGCGACGATTTCATAGAAGCATTTCACGGCCGTGCGCAGGCCTTCAATCTTCGTTTCGGTGTCGGTCGGAACGGCCCTCTGGCCCATCGACCCGGTCGTATCGAGCACGAACATCACATCGGTGTTTGGCAGGCGCATTTCCGCGTCGCAGGTAACCGTAATCGTTTGCGTCGTCTGGCCTAGCACGCGCATCAGCGTCATCGGCACAGTTACCGAGGCACTGCCGGTCACCTTGCCGGCGCTTTCGGTGAACGAGCGCGTCAACCCGGTACTGCCGAGCGAGCCGGATGCAAAATTTGCATCAAAGAATTGCAGCGCGACGGCGTTGGGCCGGCCGCTGTTTTGCGACCATCGTCCGCCGCCCATTTCCTTGCGCGCAGCCAGCGCGCCGGCATCGCAGGCATGTTGAATGCGGGATTTGGTCATATACAGCCGGCTCATGTCCAGCCCGCCACCGATCAGGCCGGTCAAGGGCACCAGCGCCGCCGCCATGATCGCCATGGTGTTGGCGCGCACGTCGTGGCGTAGCCTGGCAAGCAGCCCGGTTGCTTTTGCGGAGAGGCGTTCGTTACTCAAAACCTGTCACCTAAGATGCGCGGCGGAATTTCCACGGCGTGCTATGCGCCAAGCTGGGCTAATGGGCCGTGAAGCGAAAAGGTTAGCGGGGGGAAAACCATGATCGGGGAACACCCCGCAGCAGCGCCGGCCGGCGCGGCAATGTTGCCGGTTATGCGCGACCCTGAGCGCCGGCTGATGGTTGCGCATCTGCCCGTTTCGCAGCGACCCGCGGTGGCCGCGCTGTGGCTGCTGGACGAGGCGCTAGCGGCAATCGTCGCCGCCACGCAACAGCCGGTGGTGGGGCAGGTGCGGCTTAGCTGGTGGCATCACGCTTTGTGCGGGCTGGATGATGGCAATGTCGCGCGCCACCCCGTGCTTCAGTCGGTTGCGGCGCACCTGTTGCCGGCGGGCGTCGCGGGCGGCGAGCTTGCGGCGCTTGTCGATGGATGGGAGGTGCTGCTGGAGCCCGGTCCCCTCGACGAGGCTATGCTGCGGCTTCATGCCGAGCAGCGCGGCGGGGCGTTGTTTGCGCTGGTTGCGCGCGTTATCGCCGGGGAAGCGGCGGCGCCTCGCGTTCGGGCTGCGGGGGCCGGGTGGGCGCTGGTTGATCTGGCCTGCCACAGCCGCGATGCCGATGCAGGCGCCCGTGCTGTCGCGCTTGCCGCATCCTGTTTCACGCCCGAGGCGATGGCGCGGTGGCCGGCGGCGCTGCGGCCGCTTGGCATGATCGCTGCGCTGGCACGTTTCGATGCGTCGCGCGGCCGTTGGCGCAGGCGGCGGCAAGGCGCGCCGCTGCGGGTTGCAACGATGGTCGCGCACCGCCTGTTCGGCCGCTAGAATTTTGATGAGTTTACGCTGGGTGATAGCCTTAGTTTCTGAGGTAATTGGCGCATTTGTGGGGCGGGGAGGGGTCAAGGAGGGCACCGATGCGTCGGCATGTTGGTTCGACGGATTGTTCTGGGGCTTGTCGGAGCAGGTGTTTCAGCTTGGCGACGACTTGCCCGATCGGATTGAGGTCTGGGCTGTAGGGCGGCGGGAACAGCAGGCGCGCATTGCGCCGCGCTCCCTGTTCGAGCGGGAATATGGCAGCTTCGATGCGTCAGACGCGGACGCACGAGCTGGCATGGCCGCTGGCGTTATAGCATCGGCTCAGGATAGCACGGACGGCAATGAACTTCTGCCGCACCGTCCGAATTACCGTCTTTTTCGGACGGTGGACCATAAGGGTTGCAGCTAAGTGCCTGAAAAATATGGTGGACGCACTTGGGCTCGAACCAAGGACCCGCTGATTAAGAGTTTTGGAATCACGCCCTTGTGTAAGCTTGCGACAGCTTGTTCTAGCTTATGAAGTCTTTGATAATCAGTGCATTATGCCCCTTGCACGTTTGTGGTTGCTTGTCGTAGCTATAAGCTGCTTGCTAGAAATACGCTAGAATCTAGCAGCCAAGGAGCAGCATGGCGAAGATTACGAAGACCTTTGTGGACAAGGTCGCACCGCCCGCGTCGGGCTACGCGGTTCACTGGGACGACAGCGTGAAGGGCTACGGTCTCCGCGTCTCCGAGCAGGGCAAGCGGGTGTTCATCGTGATGGGACGGGTCGCCGGTAAGTCGATCCAGTTCACCCTTGGCCCATACGGCACGCTCACCGAGGATGCCGCACGCAAGCGGGCGCAGAAGGTGTTGCAGGACATGCGCGAAGGGATCGACCCGCGCGCCGTGGTCAAAGCCGACGCGGCCATGAAGGTGTCGCTGCAAGACGTTCTGGAATCGTATGTCGGTCGCCCCGGCAAGCTGAAGGACAGCACGGCGCGCGAGTACCGCCGCCACGTTGAGGTTACGTTCGCCAAGTGGGCAGCACTCCCCATCGCCAGCATCACTCGCGACATGGTGAAGGAGCGCCATGCGGCGCTGACCAAGGGCGGTCTAGACGGGAAGAAGGCAGCACCCGCCAGCGCCAACGCGGCGTTCGTCACCCTCCGCATCCTGATCCGCTTTGCGATGGACGAGTACCGGCAGGCGGACGGGAAGGCGCTTATCAGCGACAACCCGGTCGATGCGCTCAAGCACCATTGGGCCAAGCTGGGGACGCGCACCGAGCGTTATATCGACAAGCGCAAGGTCGGTGAGGTCTGGAACAAGCTGCACGAAATGCGCGGCGAGGTGCAGGGTTATGAAGCACTTGCGTCGGTGGACCTCACCATCTTCGCGCTGCTGACGGGCGCGCGTCGTGATGAAATGGCGACGCTGACGTGGGATCGCGTGCATATTGATGACCACAACCTGTCCGACAGCCTTTGGCACCTGGACGACCGCAAGCGCGGCGACCCGATATGGCTTCCGCTCTCCTCGCAAGCTGTGGCGCTGCTCAAGTCGCGCCCGCGCCTCAAGCTGGAGGACGGCACCGACAGCCCGTTCGTATTTCCCTCATGGGGCAAGACCGGCCGCATCATGGACGCCCGCGCTCCGATGGTGGCGATTGGCGAGATCGCCGGGAAGCATCTGTCGCTCCACGACCTCCGCCGCACGTTTACGAACATCGCCATGCGGGAATGCCTGATCGAGAAGTTCCGCACCGACCTACTGACCGGCCACAAGCCAGCGTCCGATGACGTTACCTCGCGGTCGTATCTCGACTTGGCACGCCTCGACTGGCTCCAGCCCGAGGTCCAGAAGATTGGTGATTGGATCGAGCAGCAGGCCGCTATCGCGGCCTGCAAGAACGTGGTGCCGCTGCGCGCCGCAGGGTGATGCACGCGCTGGGCCGTGCAGCCGCCGCTACAGCGGTGAGGCCGGGGTGGCCAAGGGGTTAGGGGCGGCGGGGTGGCGATCGCGGCTGTAGCCGGCCTGTAGCCGAGAGGCCGTCGCCGGTCCTTCAAAACGCGCATTTCGAAGGAAATCGCTCCGAGGCCGGCGATAGGTCAATCGCCCCCTGATCGGTTTCTGAAGAAAAAGATTTAGCATCGCCTTCCCGAGCGAATCGATTTATGCGGGTCGGGAAGCCACCCGTAAGAGGGACCGAGCTTCGCCGCATCAGCGGCGTTGCGAATAGCTCACCTGAGCGGCGATCACTTACCACAACCGGAGTGATCGCCATGCTGAATATCAGGCTCGCAAATACCCCTCTGTTTTGCACTCATGACATCGATGCAATCTTCGAATGTGCAGCGGAGCAAATATCGTCTGTGATAGCAGAAAGTGGAGAAGAACTTTTCTCTGCCAATCAGATTGGGAATGTTGTCCTTGAGAACATCGAATCTCGATTGCAGAATGCGTTAGATGATCTGCGCGACATGCGGGTTCTTGCATAATTTTATCAAACACTTGCACTTTGTTTGTGCTATAAATTGCTTGTTGGCCCGTTCCTATCTTTGATAGGGCGGGTCAACCCCGTCGCTTAGCTGGGATTCGCTCGCACCATATCTGCGGGAGTTCCTGCATGTCGGAAATGTCCTTTGACCAGCTCTGCGAGCTGTTCGCCTACGAACCGAAGCGCCGCCCCCTCGACACGAAGGAAGCCGCCGCGCTGCTCGGCGTCCATTTTAATACATTAGAGCAGTACCGTTTCCGTGGCGAAGGGCCGCGCTTCTTCGCGCCGTCGGGCGCGCGCATCGTCCGGTACGCCGAACGTGATGTTCTCGCGTGGCTCGCGTCTGGTGCCCGTCAGAGCACGAGCGAGCAGGCCGCCTGATCCCCCTCATGATTAGGCGGCAGGGAGCCACCCCCGCCGCCCGGAGTATCAACGTGAACAGCACCAATTTACAGGGCCTTGCGGAAGGTCCGCAATCCCCGAATGTTTTCCCGCTAAATTCACCGCCGCGTGCAAAAAAGCCGGATGCGACCGGCACTGCCATGGAATTGACTGGTAGCCCGACCCTAGGGGATGCTCGTCATGGATGAGCAGACCTTTGATGCGTCTGGTCTGGTAGCACTGGCAACGCAGGTGCAGCAGAAGGCGCAGGCTGAGAAGCAGGCGGAATACCAGGGGGAGTTTGACGCTGCCAAGGCGCAGGCACAGGCGGAACCGGGTGGCGGGGCGTATGCCGCTGACGCTCCCGTGCCGCCGCCCGTGCAAGGTGCGCTGCCCATGCCACCGGGCTTCGTCGGTGCGCTGGCGCAGTTCATCTATCAGCAGGCACCGCTGCCCGTTGCCGAAGTCGCCATAGTCGGTGCGCTGGGTCTCATGGCGGGCATCGCGGGGCGCGTCTGGCATATCCCGGATTCCGGGTTGAACCTCTACGTCGTGCTGGTCGCCCGGTCCGCCATCGGGAAGGAAGCCATGCACAGCGGGATCGCGAAGCTGATCCATGCTGCGAGGCGCGAGTATCCCGAAATCAGCTTCCATGCGGACTTTAGCGACTTCGTATCAGGTCCAGCCCTTCTCAAGGCCTGCGCGCAGAACCCGTGCTTCGTGAATGTCGCCGGAGAGATCGGGCACAAGTTCCTCGCCATGTCAGTCGGGCAAGACGCCAGTATGCGGTCGCTTCGGAAGGTGCTGACCACGCTGTATTCAAAATCCGGTCCCGGCAGCATTGCGGGCGGCATCACGTACAGCGCCCAAGAGAATAATGTCGATGCGACGCAGGCGGTCGCGTTTAGCCTAATCGGGGAGACGACCCCCGGTACATTCTACGAATCCATCACCGACGAAATGATGCGCGACGGGTTCATGTCCCGGTTCTGCGTCATTGAATATAAGGGCGACCGACCGGACAGGAACAGAGTGCCGATGCAGGCTCCGCCGAAGCCCTTGGTTGACCACATGCTGCGGATCGTTCGCCATGCGGGCTTGGCGGCAGCAACGGACAAGTTTCAAGAGGTAGCGTTCAGCGAACCGGCGCGCGCGCTGCTCGACGGGTTCTATGGCGAGTGCCACCGGGCGATCATCGCGGCGGGCGATGACGAACGGCAGCGGGCGGTGTGGAACCGGGCGCACCTCAACGCGCTTCGGGTCGCCGCGCTACTGGCGGTTGGCGACCATTACCTCAACCCGGTCGTCACCGAAGAGCAGGCAGCGTGGGCTATCAAACTTCTGCACCACGGCATTGCTTCGTTCCTGAACCGTCTCAACGCGGGCGAAGTGGGCGAGGGCAGCGACGGCGGGCGCGAGCAGAAGGTCATCGACCTTTGCAGGGAGTTCGTCACTCTGCCCGCTGACAAGTTGCCGCAGTGGCTGAAGAATGGGCGGGCAATGCAGGAGGCGGGCATCGTGCCGCGCCGCTACCTCCAGCAGCGCACGCAGCGCCTCGCCGCATTCGAGAAGTTCAAGCTGGGGCATACGGCGGCGCTGAACATGGCGATCAAGACCGCAGTGACGAACGGTAAGCTGATGGACGTGAAGATCGACAAGGCGGTGGAGATGTATAGTTTCCACGGGCAGGCGTATCGGGCGCTCGATCTGAAGTGAATAACCACATGGGCGGGGGCTACAGCCACCGGCTGCGTTAGCGCGCGTAGCCCTGCCACCGGCAAGACCTCCCGCTAACCGCAGCCCACAATAGCCCTCCCGAGGCTACAGAGAAAAAGCGAGTAAAAACAAGGGAATACTATATAAAATAGTAGTATGTTAGTGTGTTAGCCTAGGCTGGTATCTCTTGGGTCATTTCAGCCATTATAGGGGTGAGAGCGCGAGCCACCCGAGGCTAACAGCTAACGGGCTACAGTCGGTCAGGTCCCGGTGCTGTGGTCAGCCGTTGATAACTATCTGAATGGCTTCCTCGGGAACGCCGAACTTCATCGACAGTCCGTGCTTCGCCTGCGCTATCGTCAGACCATCGCTCGGAGAGACTGCCGCATCCTCGGCGTGAGGCATAACCCCGATCACGCCATCGATGTCAGGCATGGGAAGCCAGTCCAGCTTCTCCACGTCAATGCCGCGTTCCGCGAGCGCGTCCGTATCGGTGTAGCGGGTCGGGTTGCGATCATGGGTCCAAAAGTCCGCTACCGATACCAGCGCGTACTCGCTCATCTGGACGAGGTAACGCTTCCGGTTGTTCTTCTCCTTCACGACCTTCAGCCCGGATACCTTGCCGACGAGAAAGGCCGAGCCGTGCGCTTCCGAGCGCGGGCCGCATTCCTCGTCAAACTCGCGGTCGGTGTTGCGGGTGCAAACGACATAGCGGACGTCCCGCATACTGGCAGGGCTGAGGACCCAAGAGGCGGTGCCTCCCTGTTCGTGGATCATGGCGACGGTCTTGGCGGTGAAAACGATGAGGGCGTTATTAGACATGGCGATTCTCCTTCTGGAGCGATCTATCTAATAGATTCGATATAGAGTCAACATAGATTCTATATGCGTTGCTGTACCGCAACGCGCTGCACCGCGCTGCGGCGGCATGGCCCGCAGCGCCGGGGCTGGGGGCACGAAAGCTGCACCGTCGCCAGCAGGGGTGCGCGCTACCCCGGCCACCCCTGTAGCGTGGCTTACAGCGGCCCGCGCCCGTGTGGTCATCACCCGAAAATCGCCGACCCACAAATATGCTATATGCCCGTCTAGCGCGCCTGAACCGACCTAAGCGATTGTAATAACAAAATAATTGCTTGCGGACCTTCAACCGGCCTCCCTAGCTTGTAGCCAATGTCTAGCCACATCCAGCTTAGGAGTTCGATAAATGTCCGATCAAGTAGACGTCCGTATTTCGCCTACGCTGCACCCCGGCATCGCGGGCGAGATTGCCGATTACGACGACGATACCCGCCCTCTGCTTGGTGCAACCGAGACAGCGGTCAGCGAGGCCTTCGAGGCGCTGAAAGGCATCCACAACGCAAAGGCAGCGGCAGCGACCAATCCGACCCTCAACGAATGGGCGCAGCTCATCGAGGTCGATAACTACGCCACCAAGCGCATGGACAAGGTTTATGCAGCGTGGTCACGCACGACCGATGTGCTGAACAACAATATCGCGAAAATCGAGAAGGAGCTTTACGCCCCGGTCGAGCAGCGCGCCACCGCCTCCATGGCGTCCGAAATTCGCGCCCACTTCGCGGGTCTCAAAGACGGCGAGAAGATGAACGCGCTGCGCAAGGCCATCGAGGCAGGCGATGAGACGACCGCCACCGCCGTGCTGGGCGCGCCCAGCTACCTGTCGGGTCTGTCGGAGGAACTGCACGCTGAATATCTGCGCGACTGGCACAACGCCCAGCGCCCGGTCGAGGCGAAGAAGGTGCGCGCCATGCGGGCTGCCGCCGACATGCTCAACGAGCGATACAAGCTGCTCACGAAGGCGCACCGCGAGGCGGTCGGCGTCATCGAGCAGACCGAGGAAGGCCGTCGCGGCGAGAAGATCGTCGTTCGGATTTGGACGCCCGATCAGGTTCGGGCGAGGGTAAAAGCTGCAAACGAGTCTTTTGCTGTGCCGGTGTGATCGGCCCTTGTTCTAATCAAATCGAGGTAGTTCGATGACCGCTGTAGTTCAGCCCCCTTGGGGCGACGGTTGGAAGCCTGCGCCCCCGGTGGAGAAGCCGGTGCGCGGTGCGGGCAATCCCGACTGGCAACCGGGCGTGAGCGGCAACCCGCGCGGGCGTCCGCCGGGGCGACCGGACCGCCGCCTGCTCGCTACCGAGCAGATGCTGGACGAGATGCGCAATATCGTCGCCGTGCTGGTTGGCAAGGCGCTGGAGGGCGACACCAATGCCGCGTCGCTGGTGCTGTCCCGCGTCATGCCCAGCATCAAGGCGCAAGCCGAGAAAGTCAGCTTCGAGTTCGACGTGAACGCTTCCGTCAGCGAGCAGGTGGCTCAGGTGCTTAGCGCGGTGAGCGAGGGGAAGCTGGCGCCCGACGTGGGGCGGCTCGTCTGTGACAGCATCGGCGTCCTCGCGAATGCGCGCGGCATCGAGGAACTCGGAGCCAAAATGGCGCAGTTCGAGGCCGAACGCGATGCCCGAAAGTAAAACGGAATTATTTGCTGCGCCGGTCAAAGAGTCGGGAGTGCGACGGGCATTGGCGCAGATTGACGCATACCCCCACGATGGAGACACGACATGACCGACTATCGAAGCTGGCGAGCGCCGTTCCGCGCCATGTGTCCGGAACCGGGGCCGCTCGACCTGTTCCTTGTCATCCTTATCAATGGCAAGCGCGTCGCCATCCAGCAGGCGGACGAATACGAGCGTTGGCGGGTCGCGGCGGAACGGTTGGCAGCGCAGGAGGGCGTGAACGTCAAGGTGCTTCCCATGAGCGGCAGCGAGTTGATGAACTTCCTCGGTATCGAGACTGAACCGGACCAGCCCATTGCAGACCTTGATCCGGCTTTCCGCGCGCAGGCGGTGACGAACTTCATGGACGTGCTGCGTGGCGGCAGTAGCGAGCGGGACCGCGCGGATGCGCTGGACATGCTCGGTCATTTGGGGGTGCTTCAATGAAAGCTGATCTTACCCTGCTTGAGCGCCAACGCCTTGAGGCGGAGGACGGTCGGGCGGTACGCGCTGCCCTCGTCCGTCGCCATGCCGAGGTTCTGGGCGGCGACCAAGCTATCGAGGGGGTGCATGTCGCCCTCGATGTTCGCGGTCCCGCATTTCAGGAACTGGCTGGGCGCTTGCGGGACTGACCACATGCGGTTGAACCTCCGAGCAATGGAACGCCGCATGGCGAAGCTGGAGCAGGCGGAGAAACCGAGACCGTCGCCCATCGCTGCCATGTACGGCTCGTTCGATACGTTCGTTGACGTGTCCTACGCGAAGATCATCGCGGGCCAGCTAGGCGAAGAGTTCTACGACGTGATCGACGCGCTGCGAGGCTGGGAGGGGCTGTATGCTCGCTGACGGTGAACCCACGTGGCTACTAGCGTGGCGGGACCAGCAACGTCAGCGCGAAGCTGCACCTGCTCCACCGCTGGCAGCGACGCCCGCACCAACGCCGTTGAAAGTCTATGCGCCGCGCGACACCGTGCAGTTCGCTAAGGTGCAGGGTGCGGACTTGCAGGGCATGATTGTCCCGGCACGATGGCCCTTCGACGGGGGCGTGCGCCGTGAGCCGGTGATGGACACGGATTACCCGCCGCGTGTGGTCAGGAAGGTCGGCTGGCATCGCTGTCTCAAGTGCAAGATGCCATTTTGGAGCGAGGACGTGCTTCGCCAGCGGCTTTGCGTCGGCGACGGCTTTGTCGGATGCAGAAGCGACGAAGACAGATTTACGTAGTTCCAGGGTTCGTGGCCGGAAGTCGCCACGCCGAGGCATAGCGGTGCGTTCCTCGATAAATCCAACGACCGCACCAGCGGGGACTCATCTCCTTCGGTCCTGACGTTGTGCAGCGCCTCGCGCCCTCGGGTGCGGGGCGTTGCTGTGAATGCGACGCAGCTAGAAATACGCTAGAGCGCAAAATGCAGCCGCGCTCGGAGCGACCCGCGATACCGCGTAAGTGTTTGTTTTTGCTAGAAAAATATGGTGGACGCACTTGGGCTCGAACCAAGGACCCGCTGATTAAGAGTCAGCTGCTCTACCAACTGAGCTATGCGTCCGTGCCAGTCATGGGTGCGCTCGGCGCAAAAGCCC
Organism: Sphingomonas sp.; assembly: GCA_021732445.1. Classification (GTDB taxonomy): domain Bacteria; phylum Pseudomonadota; class Alphaproteobacteria; order Sphingomonadales; family Sphingomonadaceae; genus Sphingomonas. The sequence goes on from JAKFUZ010000002.1 coordinate 122,487, forward strand.
CTGATCGGAGGAGCGCGCCTAGCACCGCTTGGTGCGCTTGCAAAGCCTTTTCCCGAAGAAATTTCTCCAGCGGCCCGGCACAGCCGCTACCATCCAGGGCGCTCGCGGTTCTGGCGGTCGATCGACATCAGGATCCCCAGGCAAATCATGAACGTCATCTGGGAAGATCCGCCAAAGCTGATCAGCGGCAGCGGCACGCCGACTACGGGCGCCAGGCCCATCACCATCGCCATGTTGATCGACACATAGAAGAACAAGGTCGCAGATATCCCTCCGGCTGCCAGGCGCGCGAACCGGTTGTTGGTGCGCATCGCGACTGTGACGCCCCAGTGAATGACGATGAAAAAGCCGATGAGCAGCAGCACGCCCCCAATCAAACCCCATTCTTCCATCATGGTCGCCAGCGCAAAGTCAGTCTGGCCCTCGGGCAGATAATCGAGGTGGCTCTGCGTTCCATTGAGGAAGCCCTTGCCGAAGATGCCGCCGGAACCGATGGCGATTTTGGACTGAGTGATGTGATAGCCGATGCCCAGCGGATCGCTCTCGGGGTTCAAAAACACCAAAATGCGGTTTTTTTGATAGCCGTGCAGCACGAAGTTGATCGCCAGTGGAATGGCGGCCGCCAGTGTCAGTGCGCCGCCAATGAACAGCCGCAGCGGCACGCCCGCCAGGAACATGACGGTCGCGCCGCCTGCCACCACCATCAGCGCCGTGCCCAGATCAGGCTGTTTCATGATAAGCGCGGCCGGCAGACCGATGAGCAGGGCCGCAGGCCATATGGCGTTCCAACTGCGCGTTTCGTTCGGTGGAAGGATGTCATAGAATTTGGCGACAGCGAGCACGATGCAAGGCTTCATCAGTTCTGACGGTTGGAGCCGCAATGGCCCGAAATCCAGCCAGCGCTGGCCGCCGCCGCGTACCGCGCCGAGCAGTTCGACCAGCACGAGCAGCACGACAAGAGCGGCATAGGCAAACGGCGCGCCATCACGCCAAACATGCTCGCGCACCCGCGACAGGGCGATGGCCCCGCCCAGAAAGGCGGTGAAGCGAATGCCTTGAATGAGCGCCCAGGGTCTGATGCTGCCGCCAGCTGCGGAATACATGACAACAAGGCCAAAGCCGCCAATCGCCACCACCAGCAACAAGATTTTCCAGGGGAGCCGGGCAAGGGGCTCCGGCACAAATTCCATCCGGCTCACGGCGCGATCTCGGTGGAGCCGACCTCGGCCACGCCATTGCCGTTCGCCGTGTCGCGCGCGAGCACTTCGGCGGTGGCGTTGGCGGCGTCGGTCGCGGCTTCGACAGCGGGCGCGTCGGTCGCCGCCGCCGCGCTCAGCTCGGTTGCCGCGCTTACCGGGGCGGGCGCGTTGATGGATGCCCGGTAGGCGGCCGACTGCGCGGCCATGCGCGTGGGAATGTCACCGCCCCAGCTTGGCTCGACAGCCGCAAGGGCCTGCATTGCCCGGTCGCGATCAAACAAAAAGGTCATGACGTCGCGACCAATGAGCGGGGTGTCGAGGTTGCGCACCGTGTGCCCGTTATGTTCCAGCGCGATGCCGGCGGCATAGCGCGGCTTGTCGGCAGGCGCGAAGCACACGAACAGCGCATGGTCGCGCAGCTTGAACGGGAGCGCGCCGTTTTTCAGCACGCCGGATCGCCGCTCCGCAAGCGTAATGCGCCGAACCTGCGCGGTGCCGGTTTTGGCAGCCAATGCAACGCCGGGAATCTGAAGGCGCGAGGCGCCGCCGGTGCCGCCATCATTGACCACGGCAAACATGGCATCGTGCACCGTTGCAAGATGCGCTGGATCAATATCGAGCAAGGGCGCGCGAGGCGGTAGCCCGTCCATCAGCAGCCGCGGCTGGAGCGCGCGGCCAGAGGCAAGCCGCGCCGCCATTACCGCCAGTTGCAGCGGATTGGCAAGCACATAACCTTGCCCGATCGAGGCGTTGAGCGAGTCTGCCACCGTCCACGGCATCTTGTATTTTTGCAGCTTCCAGGCGCTGTCGGGCACCGTGCCATAACGCTGGGTGGAAAAGGGCAGATCAAATTTTTCGCCCAGCCCCAGCGTGCGGGCCACTGGCGCAATCGCATCATAACCAACGCGCCGGGCCATTTCGAAGAAATAGATGTCGCAGCTTTGCGCAACTGCCCGGCGCATGTTGACCGCGCCGTGCCCGCGCCGAGCGTGGCAGTGGAACGCGCCGCCGCCAACCTTGAGCACGCCGGAGCAATTCACGGAGGCGTGCGGGTCGACACCGGCCTTGAGCAACGCCAGCGCGTTCATGGGTTTGACGGTGGATCCCGGCGGGTAAAGCCCCTGCAGCACCTTGTTCATCAGCGGCACATGGTCGTTGGTCGACAGCATGTCCCATTCAAAATGGCTGATACCGTCGGAAAAGCTGTTCGGGTCATAGGCTGGCACTGATGCCATGGCGAGGATGTCACCCGACAAACAGTCGATAACCACCGCCGAACCTGAATTGGTGCCCAGCCGGCGCGCGACATAGTGCTGCAGCGGCAGGTCGATGGTCAGCCGTTGCGCGGTGCCGGGCGTTTCGGGCCGGGTTTCCAGCTCGCGGACGAGCTTGCCACGCGCCGTTACCTCGATGCGTTTTGCGCCGGGCGTTCCGCGCAACTTGCTCTCGAGTGCGCGCTCCAGACCATCCTTGCCGATCTTGTAGCCCGGCGTAATGAGCAAAGGGTCGCGGTCCTTGCGGTATTGCTCGGCATTGGCCGCGCCGACATAGCCCGTCAGGTGCGCAACGGCGGCGCCGGCCGGATAGCTGCGGGAATAGCCCCGTGTGGGTGCAACGCCCGGCAGTTCGGGCAGGCGCACCGACACTGCGGCAAAGCGCTCCCAGGGAAGATTGTTCGCCACCTGAACCGGCTGGAAGCCGGCCGCATGTTTCAAATCGAGCGCAATCCGCGCCGTGTCGTCAGCGCTGAGGCCCAGCACCTGCTGCAGCAGTGCCAGCACCTTATCCTTGTCGCGCAACAGATCGGGGATAATATCTACGCGAAAGTCAGTGCGGTTATTGGCGATTTCCAGCCCGTTGCGGTCGAGAATGAGGCCACGTTGCGGCGGCACGAGCGACACGTTGACGCGGTTGCTCTCCGATAGCAGTTGATAGTGCTCGTTCTCGACAATCGATAGCCAGCCCATTCTGCCGGCAAGCAGCGCGCCGACCACCAATTGCACGCCGGCCAGCAAGGTCGCACGGCGCGTAAAGCTGAATTGTTGGTGCGCTTCCGTCACGACATGGGTCGGACCGTTCATCAGATTGCCCGTTTATTGTCGAGCCACGCACAAAGCTGCGTCGCTAGCGGGAATAGCATTAGCGACAACAAAATCTGGAGCAACAACAGTGTGTCAACATGGGCGTCCAGCGGCACCGCGATGAACCGGCCCAGCAACAGGCAGCCACCAATGGCGCCCGACGCGAGCAGCCAATCCTGCCAGAAATCCCGGGCGACGAGCCGCTGATCGAGCAAATCGACGGTCAGGATCAATCCTGTCCATAACAGCATGGCGCTGCCGAGCGGCTGGCCGCTCAGCAAATCGTCGAACAGCCCAAAGGCCAGCGGCGACCACACTGGCAGCGCATCGGGCCGGCCAAGCCGCCAGGCGACCAGCATCATCAGGCCAAATGGCGGCAGAATGGGGATGGTGGCGATGAGCGGCACCAGCGTCATCAGCGATCCGCCAATTACCGAGGCGACCGGGATGAGCCAGGACGATATCGAAATCGGCTCAGGATCGAACGGCCCGCGCACCCGCGCCATCACGGTGTCGCCGCCGGTGGGCTTGCCGGCTGAAGAAACGGGCGCTGCACCACTGCGATGTCGAACGTGTCCGCCCGCGCAACGCCGCGCGCGACAAGGCCGTCACGGGTTTTGCCGATGATCCGCGCGACGGGGATATCGGGCGGAAACAGGCCGCCAACGCCGGAAGACGTCAACAGATCGCCCATATGCAGCGCTGTGTTGCTGAGCGCTATGGGCTTGATGTCGATCAACCCGTCACCCCGCCCAGTGGCGATTGCCGGCAGACCGTCGGTCGAGCGGCGCACCGGAACGATGCTTTCAGGGTCGCTCAGCAGCAAAATGCGCGCGGAATCCGGGCCCACTTCCAGCACCCGGCCGATCAACCCCTCCGGTCCGCGCACCGGCTGGCCAACCGCCACGCCCTGCCGAAAACCCGCGTTCAATGTTGCAAAGCGCCGTGTGCTGCTGGCCGATGACGATACCAGCCGGGCGGTCACGACGATGCCGGGGCTGACATCGCGAACGCCGAGCAGCGCGCGCAGCCGCTTGTTCTCCCGTTCAAGGCTCTGCGCGCGGGCAAACACCTCGTTCACTTGGCGCAGCTTGTTGCGTAGCGCCGTGTTCTGGCCGACCACCGCGACATGCTCGCTTATGCCGCGCGGTACGCTGCCTACCACGTTGCCGACCCAGGCCAGTCCACTCGAAAGCGGTGTTGTCAGCTCCGCGACACCGCCGCGCAGCGCCCCAAAGGCACTTGGGTCCAGCGTTTGAATGGCGAGCACCACGGCTGCGACGGCCGCGCCGGAAACGGCCACGACATAGCCAAAGAAGACGCCCGCCTGCGCCCGCCGTGAAAAGCCGGAATTACGGTTCTTTGGGGCCGCCATGCCCGCGTGCCCCGGTTCAGCCGGTTTGCAGCACGCCGTGGAAGATCGGGTCTTCCAGCGCGCGCCCGGTGCCAATGGCAACGCATGTCAGCGGGTCTTCTGCGATCGTTACCGGCAGCCCCGTTTCGTCGCGCAGCACCTCGTCGATGCCGCGCAGCAGCGCGCCGCCGCCGGTCATCACAATGCCCTGATCGACAATGTCCGCGGCCAGTTCTGGCGCGGTGTTTTCAAGCGCGATGCGCACCCCTTCGACAATGGTGCCAACCGGCTCGGACAGTGCTTCGGCGATCTGGCCCTGGTTGATCTGGATTTCCTTGGGAACGCCGTTCACCAGATCACGGCCCTTGATGTGGATGGTCAGGCCGATGCCATCGGGCGGCGCCTTGGCGACGCCAAGTTCCTGCTTGATGCGCTCGGCCGTCGACTCGCCGATCAGCAGATTATGGTTGCGGCGCACATAAGACACGATGGCCTCGTCCATCTTGTCGCCGCCGACGCGCACTGACGTGGTATAGGCAAGCCCGCGCAGCGACAGCACCGCGACTTCGGTCGTCCCGCCGCCGATATCAACCACCATCGAGCCAATCGGTTCGGTGACCGGCATGCCGGCGCCGATCGCGGCGGCCATCGGCTCTTCGATAAGCCACACCTGGCTGGCCCCGGCATTTTGCGCGGCGTCGCGGATCGCGCGGCGTTCCACCTTGGTCGAGCCGGAGGGTACGCAGATGACGATCTTGGGGCGCATGAAGGTGCGCTGGCCGTGAACCTTGCGGATGAAATATTTTATCATCTGCTCGGCCACGTCGATATCGGCAATGACACCGTCGCGCAGTGGCCGGATGGCCTGGATGCTTTCTGGCGTTTTGCCCATCATCAGCTTGGCATCATCGCCCACCGCCTTCACGCTTTTGACGCCGTTCAGCGTTTCGACGGCGACGACCGAAGGCTCGTTCAGCACGATGCCGCGCCCGCGCACATAAACGACCGTGTTCGCTGTTCCCAGGTCGATGGCCATGTCGTGCGACCTGAGATTGAAAAAGGTCGGAAATTTCATCATTTCGTCCGTAAATATGCGCCGCCAGACCAGCGGACGGGAGGGGTCGTTATAGTGTGTTCCGACCCGGCGCGCCGGGCTGACCACGCTCGTGCTTATGGTTTGATGCGGGTCGCGGAATGCTGCCGCTTGGGCTAGAGCGGTTCCCATGTCAATACGCCGCCTCCCCGATCACCTCATCAATCGCATCGCGGCCGGCGAGGTTATCGAGCGCCCCGCAAGCGCGCTCAAGGAACTGGTCGAAAACGCGATAGACGCAGGCGCGACCCATATCGCGATAACCCTGTCGAACGGCGGGATTGCGGGCATCGACGTGGTTGATGACGGGTGCGGCATGACGCCGCCTGACATGGCGCTTGCGCTTGAGCGACACGCGACCTCCAAGCTTGCTGATGATGCGATTGATGCGGTTGAAACGCTCGGCTTCCGGGGTGAGGCGTTGCCCTCCATTGCAAGCGTCGCCAGGCTCACGCTGGAAAGCCGGGTCAGGGGTGGCGACGGCTGGGCGCGCCTTGTCGATAACGGCACCCTGCGACGCGAAGGGCCGGCCGCCATGCCACCCGGCACAAGGGTGAGAGTCGACGGGTTGTTCGAGAATGTCCCCGCAAGGCGCAAATTCCTGCGCACCCCCCGGTCAGAATATGCCGCCTGTGTCGATGTCGTTCGGCGGCTGGCGATGGCCAGGCCCGATATCGGCTTTTCGCTGACCCATGATGGCCGGCTGGCGATCAACGTGGCAGCGGGCACTGAGCGGCTGGCGCGTGTGGTGGCGCTTACTGACCGGGCGCTGGCCGACAACAGCATCGCTATTGCGCTGGAGCGCGAAGGGCTCCGGCTAGGCGGCGTTGCGGGGTTGCCAACGTTCAACCGGGGCATTGCGGATCATCAATATCTGTTCGTGAACGCCCGGCCAGTGAAGGATCGCCTGCTCGTGGGTGCGGTACGCGGCGCCTATGCCGATGTGCTTGCGCGCGACCGGCACGCCGTGGTGGCGCTGTTCCTTGAGGTGCCCACATCGCAGGTCGATGTGAATGTGCACCCCGCCAAGACCGAGGTGCGGTTCCGCGATCCGGCGCTGGTGCGCGGGTTGATCGTGAGCGGGCTGAAACGCGCACTCGACGCCGCCGGGCACCGCAGCGTGCAACGACCGTCGGCAGCAGCGCTCGCCGCCTGGTATGCCGAACCGGCGGGCTCCGTTGCGACCACGCCATCCGCAAGCTATCCGCCGGCGCCTGTCGGCTTTCCTGCGCCGTCGTCGGTTAGTGATCGCCGGCTCGGCTTCTTTGCCGCACCACCACAGGCCCGTGCCGAACCTGCTGAGGGGCCGGCACCCGATGCCGGCAACTTTCCGCTCGGCGTGGCGCGCGGGCAGGTGGCGCGGACCTATATTGTGGCTGAAGCGGCTGATGGTCTGGTTCTCGTCGATCAGCATGCAGCGCATGAGCGGCTTGTGCTCGAACGGATGCGCCGCGCGCTCGCGAATGGCGGTGTGGCAGCACAGGCGCTGCTGCTGCCCGAGGTTATCGAGCTTGACGAGGCCGCCTGCGACCGGCTCGATGCAAGGCGCGGCGAGCTTGCCGAATTCGGGCTGGAGCTTGAGCGGTTCGGCCCGGCTGCCATGCTCGTGCGGGGCGTGCCGGCGCTGCTCGGCCATGGCGACGTGACCGGGCTGGTGACCGATCTTGCCGATGAACTCGCCGCTTATGACGAGGCGTTGAGCCTGAAAGAACGGCTCGACCATGTGGCGGCGACGATGGCCTGTCACGGATCGGTGCGGGCAGGGCGCACCCTGTCAGTCGCCGAAATGAATGCGCTGCTGCGCGAGATGGAAGTCACGCCGCATTCCGGCCAGTGCAACCATGGCCGCCCAACCTGGATAAAACTCGCGCATGGCGATATCGAAAAACTGTTCGGGCGAAAATAGACGCGCGGCCGCTGTCGCGCCAGCGCACCATGTGTTGGCATCGACAGTTTCCGCCCCTGCGCAACAAAAACCCCGCAACCACCAGGCTGCGGGGTTTTCAAGAGCTAGGTGAACAGGGCACCGTGTTCAGGCGGCGTCGCCCTCAGTTTTTTCCGCAACCGCGGCAACCTCGGCGGTTGCGCCCGGTTCGGCATTGGGGTCATAGTCCTCGGTGAAGCCGGCTTCATCCTTTTCGAACATGGCCTCCATCACGTTCACGCCGCTTGCCTGCATTTCGGCTTCTTCCGGCGACCGCGCGATATTGACCTTGATCGTCACCGACACTTCCGGGTGAAGCGCGACCTTCACGTCGTAAACACCGATGGCCTTGATGGGCTTGTTGAGGACGATGGCGTTCTTGGTCACCTTGTGCCCGTCTGCGTCAAGCGCTTCAACCAGGTCGCGCACCGCCACCGAGCCATAAAGCTGGCCGGTGTTGGACGACTGGCGAATGAGCGTCAGCGTGACGCCGTCGATTTTGGTCGACTCGCTGATGGCGACGTCGCGACGGGCGGCATTTTCAGCCACAATCCGGTCACGGTTGCTCTCGAACACCTTGCGGTTGGCCGCGTTTGCCCGCAGCGCCTTTTTGTTGGGCAGCAGGAAATTGCGGGCAAAGCCGTCCTTCACCGTCACCACATCGCCAATACCGCCGAGCTTCTCGACGCGTTCCAGCAGGATCACATCCATGGGGTCAGCTCCTTACTTTACGATATAGGGCAGCAAGCCCAGATGACGGGCGCGCTTGATCGCCTGAGCGAGTTCACGTTGCCGCTTTGCGCTTACCGAGGTGATGCGCGAGGGGACGATCTTGCCGCGTTCAGAGACGAAACCCTGGAGCAGGCGGACATCCTTGTAATCAATCCGCGGGGCGTCCTTTGCCGAGAAAGGGCAGCTCTTGCGGCGGCGGAAAAAGGGGCGAGCCATGTGCGATATCTCCTTTATTCGCCGTCAAAATCACGCCGCGGGCGGTCGCCACGGTCAGGCCGGTCGCCACGGTCACCGCCACGGCGGCTGTCACGGTCGCGGTCGCCCTTGCGCATCATCACCGTCGGGCCAACTTCCAGCGCATCGACCTTGACGGTCATGTAGCGGATAATGTCTTCGTTGATCTGCGTCTGGCGCTCCAACTCGGCAACCACGCCGGCGGGCGCGTCGATTTCGAGCATCACATAATGCGCCTTGCGGTTTTTTGCGATGCGATAGGCTATCGAGCGCAAGCCCCAGGTTTCGGTCTTCACGACCTTGCCCTGATTATCCTCGATGATCTTGGTGGCGGCTTCTGCCAGTGCGTCCACTTGCGCCTGTGCCAGATCCTGGCGCGCAAGGAACACATGCTCATAAAGAGCCATGTCTTGTCCTTCATTTTGGCCGATTGCTGATCTTTCGCCCAATGCGAAAGGCCCCTCCGGCTGTCGTCTCAACAGTGCTTTGCGCCGCTTGCGGGCAGAACCCGGCGAGCTGCGAAGCGGGGGCCATAGCGAAATTTGCAGCAAAGGCAAGCGCGGCGCGCACCCCCTTGCCATTGCTGTGCCCGGTTTCTAGGCCAGCGACACAGCAAGCGGAAGGAAACTTACATGCGCGCGTTTATTTTTCCGGGGCAGGGGAGCCAGTCCGTCGGCATGGGAACCGCACTTGCAGCAGCCAGTGTGGCCGCGCGCGAGGTTTTCCAGGAAGTCGATGACGCGATCGGCCAAGACCTGTTCCGACTGATGCGAGACGGGCCTGACGATATCCTGATGCTTACCGAAAACGCCCAGCCCGCGATCATGGCGAATGCGATTGCAACGCTCAGGGTGCTGGAGCGGGATTGCGGCGAGCGCCTTGCCGACCACGCTGATTTTGTCGCAGGCCACTCGCTTGGCGAGTATTCGGCACTGTGCGCGGCCGGCGCGCTTGACCTCGCAACAACGGCCCGGCTGCTAAAGCGGCGCGGACAGGCGATGCAGGCCGCAGTGCCGGTTGGCGTGGGCGCGATGTGCGCCCTGCTCGGTGCCGGTATCGACACGGCGCGCGCGATTGCCGAGGCGGCGGCTGAGGGCGAACTGTGCGCTATCGCCAATGATAATGATCCGGGGCAGGTCGTGCTTTCCGGGCACAAGGGCGCGATTGAGCGCGCGGTTGCCATCGCGAGAGATTACGGGGCCAAGCGCGGTGTTTTGCTGCCGGTGTCGGCACCCTTTCACTGCGCGCTGATGCAGCCTGCGGCCGATGTGATGGCCGAGGCGCTTGGTCAGGCGAGCGTTCAGGCGCCGCTGGTACCGCTTTACGCCAATGTGCTGGCCGCACCGATTGCCGCGCCCGACGACATCCGCGCGCGGCTGGTCGAGCAGGTAACGGGCATGGTGCGCTGGCGGGAATCGGTGATTGCGATGGCTGGTGCCGGCGTTTCGCATTTCGTGGAGTTCGGCGGCAAGGTGCTCGCGCCGATGGTCAAGCGGTCGGCGGACGGGGTGGAGGCGACCAGCGTCATCACCATGGACGATATCGAAGCGCTGGCCAAAGCGCTGTAAGGGAAGGGACGGCTATGTTCGATCTGACGGGAATGACCGCGCTGGTGACGGGCGCGAGCGGGGGCATCGGCTCAGCGGTTGCGAAAGCGCTGGCAGCACAGGGGGCGCGGCTGGCGGTGTCAGGCTCGAACGCGGCCAAGCTGGAAGCGTTCCGAGCGTCGCTTGGCAGTTACCATGTGGCATTGCCGTGCGATCTGGCGGACGGGCCGGCGGTTGATGCGCTGGTGCCGGCCGCTGTTGAGGCACTGGGCGGCAGGCTCGACATCCTCGTCAACAATGCGGGCGTCACCCGCGACAATCTCGTCATGCGGATGAAGGATGACGAATGGGAGATGGTCATCCGCGTCAATCTTGAAGCCGCCTTTCGCCTTGCGCGCGCCGCCGCCCGCCCGATGATGAAGGCGCGGCACGGCCGGATCATCTCGGTTACGTCGGTGGTGGCCACCACTGGCAACCCGGGGCAGGCCAATTATGCGGCGTCCAAAGGCGGCCTCACCGCGATGTCGAAGGCGCTGGCACAGGAGCTGGCCAGCCGGGGCATTACAGTAAACTGCGTGGCGCCCGGCTTCATCGCCACGGCGATGACGGACTCGCTGGCGGAGGCGCAAAAGGCGGCGCTCAACGCGCGCATTCCGGCCGGGCACATGGGCGATGGCGCCGATGTCGCGGCGGCCGTTGTGTATCTTGCCAGCCGCGAGGCAAATTATGTTACCGGGCAGACGATCCACGTAAATGGGGGCATGGCGATGATCTGAGCTGCCCCCTTGCAAGGCTCCCCCTTGCGTTCTACGTGCGTTTGGGAACACAAACCCCAAAGCGATGAGAGGGATGAGAGCATGAGCGAGACTGCCGATCGCGTAAAAAAGATCGTTGTCGAGCATCTTGGCGTCGAAGCCGACAAGGTGACGGAGGATGCAAGCTTCATCGATGATCTGGGCGCCGACAGCCTCGACATTGTTGAGCTGGTAATGGCGTTCGAAGAAGAATTCGGCGTTGAAATCCCGGATGATGCTGCGGAAAAAATCGGCACCGTCAAGGACGCAATCAGCTATATCGACGATCATAAAGGCTGACGCTTTGGCCGCGGCTGCGTTTGGCCCGGTATTCGGGGCAGCACGGCCGCTGGCGGGGTTGCGCGCAGCGCCTGGTGGATCGAGTTTTGGCGGCTTTTCCGTTTTGCCGGTATCATCCGGGGCGGGAAGCCGCCTTTTAGTGTTTGCGAACAGGAGTGATTGCCATGCGCCGCGTTGTTGTGACCGGGCTGGGCCTTGTGACCCCGCTGGGTGCCCAAGTGGAAACCGTTTGGGCCAATATTCTGGCGTCAAAATCGGGTGCAGGCACGATCACGCGGTTTGATGCGACCGACTATGCGTGCACCATCGCGTGTGAGGTGAAGCCGGCGGGGCATGAATATGGCTTTGACCCCAATTTGCGGGTTGACCACAAGGTGCAGCGCCAGGTCGATCCCTTCATCATTTTTGGTATCGACGCTGCTGGCCAGGCGCTGGAAGATGCCGGGCTGACCGACATGAGCGAGGCGGACCGGCTACGCGCCGGTTGCTCGATCGGCTCGGGGATTGGCGGTTTGCCGGGCATTGAAAGCGAATCGCTCGTGCTGCACGAAAAGGGCCCAAGGCGGGTGTCGCCGCATTTCGTGCACGGGCGCCTCATCAACCTTATTTCCGGCCAGGTGCAGATAAAATATGGGCTGATGGGGCCTAACCACGCGGTAGTGACAGCGTGCTCGACGGGCGCGCATTCCATTGGCGATGCCGCGCGGATGATCGCGATGGACGATGCCGATGTCATGCTGGCAGGCGGCGCGGAAGGCGCCATCTGCCCCATCGGCATCGCCGGCTTTGCGCAGGCGCGCGCGCTGAACACAAGCTTCAACGACCGCCCCGAAGCCGCCAGCCGCCCTTATGATCGCGACCGGGACGGGTTCGTGATGGGCGAGGGCGCAGGCGTTGTCGTGCTCGAAGAATATGAACGGGCCAAGGCGCGCGGCGCGAAAATCTATGCCGAAGTCGTCGGCTATGGCCTGTCGGGAGATGCCTATCACGTGACCGCTCCGGAGCCGGAAGGCGCAGGCGCGTTCCGTTCAATGGCAATGGCGATGAAGCGCTCAGGCCTGGCGCTTGACGACATCGACTATATCAACGCCCATGGCACATCGACCATGGCCGACATGATTGAGCTGGGCGCGGTGAAGCGCCTGTTCGGTGACGCGATAGGCGGGGTGTCAATGAGCTCGACCAAATCGGCCATTGGCCATTTGCTGGGCGGTGCCGGCGCTGTGGAGGCGATTTTCTGCATACTGGCGATGCGCGACCAGATCGTGCCGCCAACGCTGAACCTCGACAACGCAGAGCCTGATGCCGCAGGTATCGATCTAGTGCCGCACGTGCCCCGGAAGCGACCGGTGCGCGCAGTGCTCAACAATTCCTTTGGTTTTGGCGGCACTAACGCCAGCATCATCCTGAAGGCCGTTTGACCGATCCGCCGGGAGCCTGCTGAATAATGCGCAAACTGGGGTGCCTGGGGCTGCTCGCGGCGATTGCGGCAGTGCTGGTGCTGTTCTTTGCGGTGCAGGATTGGGGCGGGCGGGGGCCGCTCGCTGGCAAAACATCCTTCACAGTGCCCGATGGCGCGTCGCTCGCCGCAACGGCAGACCGGCTGCAAAAACAAGGCGCGATTGCCTCGGCCTATCGCTTCAAGCTGCTGGCTCGGGTGTTTGGCGCGAGCACTGGCATAAAGGCTGGCGAATACCGCATCCCGGCCCATCTGAGCCAGGCGGATATTCTGAAACTGCTGCAAGGTGGCAAGACGCTGCAACGGTTTGTGGTGGTGCCGGAAGGGCTGCCTTCCGTGCTTGTCCGCGAGCGGCTGATGATGGCGCAAGGGCTGACGGGGGCAGTCGATGTGCCGGAGGAGGGCAGCATTTTGCCCGACAGCTACAGCCATCAGCGGGGCGAGGCGCGCTCGGCCATTCTGGCGCGAATGCAGCGCGACATGCGGGAATATCTCGCGGCCGCCTGGAGCCACCGCAAGCCAGGCATTGCGGTGACGACACCCACCGAGGCGCTGGTGCTTGCTTCCATCGTTGAAAAGGAAACCGGCAAGGCTGCGGAGCGTCGCAAGGTTGCCGCCGTGTATTCCAACCGGCTGAAACGCGGCATCATGCTGCAAGCCGACCCGACGATCATTTACCCGATTACGCGCGGCAAACCACTGGGGCGGCGCATTTTCCTGTCGGAGGTGCGCGCCAGAAATGACTATAACACCTATGCGATGACGGGGCTGCCCAAAGGCCCGATCTGCAATCCTGGGCGCGCGAGCATTGACGCGGTGCTTGATCCTGAAAACACGTCTGCGCTGTATTTCGTGGCAGATGGCACTGGCGGGCATGTGTTTGCGGACACGCTGGCGCAGCATAACGCCAATGTTGCGAAATGGCGACAGCTTCGCCGGGATCGCGGGATCTAGCGGCTGGCGGCTGGCGGTTGCCTGCCGTTTGGCCTTAGCCGCGCAGCGCGGCGGCGGCGCGGGCGTTGGCAGTGGTTTGCTCGAGCGACTTGTCGACAATCCAGGTGCCGCCAACGCACAACACCGGGTTGAAGGCGAGCCATTCGGGCGCGGAATCCCGGGTGATGCCGCCCGTCGGGCAGAAACTGCACTGGGAAAAGGGCTGGGCGAGGCTTTTGAGCGCCTTTAGCCCTCCCGATGCTTCGGCGGGGAAAAATTTGAAATGGCTAAGCCCCAGGTCCAGCCCGCGCATAATGTCTCCGGCATTGGCGATACCCGGCAGGAACGGTATCCCGCTTTCGATGACCGGTACTGCGAGCCTTTCGGTAAGCCCCGGCGACACGATGAATTCTGCGCCGGTGGCCACTGCATCGGCAAATTGTCGCTGGTTGATGATGGTTCCCGCGCCGACAATGGCGCCCGGCACCTTTTTCATTTCGGCGATCGCCTCCAGCGCGGCAGGCGTTCGCAGCGTGACTTCGAGCACGCGCAGCCCCCCGGCCACCAGCGCGCGGGCGAGCGGCAATGCCTCGGCCGCGTCGTTGATGACGAGCACGGGGATGACCGCGCTGGTGCGCATTATGTCGCCAATCGAAAGCGCTTTGTCAGCCATCGGGGTGTCCTTGTGCAAAACTTGCCGCCGCGCCAAACAGGCCCGGTTGCGGGTGAGTGATAAGCTTGACCGGAATGGCCTGCATCATCTCGCGAAAGCGGCCCTTGGCCACAAAACGCTCGGCAAAGCCCGATCGGGTGAGGTGGTCTTTCAGGCGCAGCCCCAGGCCGCCCGCAATTACGACGCCCTTTGCGCCTTGCGCCAATGCCAGGTCGCCGGCTACCGCGCCAAGGCTCAGGCAAAACCGGTCGAGCGCTGCGAGCGCCAGACTGTCGGTGCCTTCGAGCGCCATCGTCCAGATTGCCTTGTCGTCAAGCCGCTGGACGGCACGTCCTTCAATTTCGGCAAGCGTTTCGTAAATGGCGATAATACCCGGCCCCGCCACGATCCTCTCGACCGAAACGCGCGTGTAATGCCGCCGCAAGCGCTTCAGCATAGCATCTTCCAGCTCGTCAAGCGGGGCAAAATCGGTGTGCCCACCTTCAGTTTCGATGACGTGATAGTCGCGGCTGCTCCGCAGAATTTGGGCCACGCCAAGGCCAGTTCCCGGGCCGCACACCGTTATCGGGCCCGTCGGTGGCAGCGCCATGTCCGGCCCGCACAAATGCGAAAACATCGCTTCGGGCAATTGGGCGGTGGCGTGGCCGACCGCGCCAAAATCATTGACGAGGATATAGGCATCAACGCCGAGCCGCTCGTTCACCAACGCCGGGCGGATGATCCAAGGATTGTTCGTGAGCTTGATGATGTCGCCGCCAATGGGCGAGGCAACCGCAATCGCCGCCGCGCGCGGGAGCGGGCGACCGGCCTTGTCGGCAAACGCCTCCCAGGCGGTTTGCAGGCTGGCATGCTCGGCGGTTTTGAGCGTCACCGGCTCACCAAGCGCGGTTACGCGGCCGCCCGACACCTCGGCAATGGCAAAGCGCGCATGGGTGCCGCCAATGTCAACCGCGACAACCTCCATTACACGCCCATCGCGGCGAGCAAGGCCGACGCGCCTTTTTCCGCCTCGTTGGCCGCGCCTCTGAACAGCGCGAACAATTCGCGACCGGCGCCCTGCGCGGCGGGCGGTGGCGGTGCCTGTTCGCGCGCTGCCCACGCGGCCGGATCGACAAGCGCGGTTAACACCCCGGCCTCGGCATCCAGCCGGATGAGGTCGCCATCCCGCACTTTGCCAAGCGGGCCGCCGCCAAGCGCCTCTGGGCTTATATGAATGGCGCACGGCACCTTGCCGCTTGCGCCCGACATCCGCCCGTCCGTAACCAGCGCCACCCTGAATCCGCGGTTTTGCAGCACGCCAAGCGGCGGCGTGAGCTTGTGAAGCTCGGGCATGCCATTGGCGCGCGGGCCCTGAAACCGCATGACGACGACCACGTCACGATCAAGCTCGCCGGCCTTGAACGCGGCCTGCACCGCTGCCTGATCTTCAAACACGCGCGCTGGTGCCTCGATGATCCAGCGGTCCTGCTCGACTGCGGAAACCTTGATGCAGGCGCGGCCCAGATTACCGGTCAGAATGCGGAACCCGCCTTCGGCCGAAAAAGGGGAAGCGACGGGGCGCAAGATGGTTTCGTCGCCGCTTGCACCGGGGTCTCGCCAGGCCAGCGCATCGCCGTCGAGCGACGGTTTTCTGCCATAATCGGCCAGATCATCGCCCGCCACCGTCAGCAGGTCGCGGTGGAGCAGCCCGCCGCCAATCAGCTCGCGGATCACAAAGGGCATGCCGCCGGCATCCTCAAACCCGTTCACATCGGCTGAGCCATTGGGATAAACGCGCGCTATGAGCGGTACCGCGCGTGACAGCCGGTCGAAATCCTCCCAGTCGATAATGATACCAGCCGCGGCCGCAATTGCCGGCAGGTGGATGAGGTGGTTGGTCGAGCCGCCGGTCGCCAGCAGGCCTACTGCCGCGTTCACGATGGCCTTTTCGTCGACGCACAGCCCGAGCGGCCGATAGCTATCACCGCCCCGGCCAATCGCGGCCAGCCGGTGCACGGCGGCGCGCGTCAACTCCTGCCGCAGCTTGGTGCCGGGGTTGACAAAGGCGGCGCCAGGCATGTGCAGGCCCATCACTTCCATCATCATCTGGTTGGAATTGGCGGTGCCGTAAAAGGTGCAGGTACCCTTGGAATGGTAAGCCGCGATTTCGGCCTCAAGCAGCTCGTCGCGGGTCGCCTTGCCCTCGGCAAACTGCTCGCGGACCTTGGCCTTTTCCCTGTTCGGCAAGCCAGAGCGCATCGGCCCGCTGGGAATGAAGATCATGGGCAAATGGCCAAAACGCAGCGCCCCCATCAGCAGGCCCG
The DNA here is from genome assembly GCA_021732445.1 of Sphingomonas sp. Taxonomy (GTDB): domain Bacteria; phylum Pseudomonadota; class Alphaproteobacteria; order Sphingomonadales; family Sphingomonadaceae; genus Sphingomonas. Next base: position 139,113 of record JAKFUZ010000002.1, read on the forward strand.
GCACAATCTTGTCGCAGATACCCAGCAGCGCGGCGCCTTCGAACATACCGTGGCTAAGCGCGATGGCGGTCGACAGCGCAATCGTATCGCGGCTGAACAAAGACAATTCCATGCCGGCAAAACCCTGGGTCACTCCGTCGCACATTGCTGGCACGCCGCCGGCAACCTGCGCGGTCGCCCCCGCTTCGCGCGCCCAGAGCTTCATTTGCTCCGGGTAACGATAATAAGGCGCGTGGGCTGAAAGCATGTCGTTATAGGCGGTCACGATACCAATGTTCATGGCGCCGCCGGCCTTCATCGTGTCGCGGTCTTCCTCGGTGCCGGCAAAGCCATGCGCCAGATTTGCGCAGCCCAGATTGCCACGGCGGAGCCCGGCATCGCCTTCGTGCGCTATCAGCGCGAGATACGCCGCGCGCGACGTGGCGGACCGCTCGATAATCCGGTCGGTCGTGGCCGCGATGTCGGGGTGCAGCGCCATGGTCAAAGGCTCCAGTGAATGTCGACAGGCAGATCAACCTCGGCCAGCACCCGGCCGATGGGATAGGATGACATCGGGCCGTCCTTTATCGCGCGCTCCAGCACGTCTCGCTTTTCCTGGCCAGTGATCGCGATCATCAGCGCGCGGGCCGACGAAATGGCGGCGCGGGTTAGGGTGACGCGCGCAACCGGCGCTTCGGGCGGCAGCGGATCGGGCATCAGGCCAACCGCGCGGCGCTCTTTGGGGCCGGCAACGGCTTCATCGAAATCGGGTCCGGGGAAAATGGAAGCCGTGTGGCCATCGGCGCCCATGCCCAGCACGCACAGGTCAAGCGGCCAGTGCACATCCTGTAGCCGGGCGTCGGCCGCACGGCCGGCCGCTTTGTAATCCGCCGCCGCCTCCGATGTGATGGGGAGCACGCGCACGCCCTTGGGCAGGAAAATCCTGGCGATGGCGGTGATGTTCGACAGCGCGTCGCCCATGGGCACAAGCCGGTCATCGGTCGGCAGGATGGTAACGCGCTTCCAGTCGAGCCTGGCGCCCGCGAGCTTGTCGTAAATCGCAAGCGGTGTCTTGCCGCCGGGGAGCGCGATGACGGCCTGGCCGCGCGCATCGAGCGCGCTTTCGATGATGAACTGCGCGTCGCCCGCCACCGCTGCCGCCATTTCGCCGGCGTCGTCATAGTCCCACCATTCGATCTCGGTCATGCTAATGCTCCGTTGGCCCGCACGGGGCTATTCGTCCTGCCAGGTTACGCCGTCGCGCTCGGTGAGGGCGATGGCGGCGGAAGGCCCCCAACTTCCCGAGGCATAGGCTTTGGGCGCCATGTTGTTGGCTGCCCAGCCGGCGCGGATGGCGTCAATCCACTGCCACTGCGCCTCAACCTCATCGCGCCGGACGAACAGCGTCGGGTCGCCTTCTATCAGATCGAGCAGCAGCCGTTCATAGGCAATGCGCCGCCGTGTGCCGGCAAATTCGGTGTCGAGGCTCAAATCCAGCGGTACCTCGCGCAGGTGGATGTTGTCGCGGTCGAGGCCCGGCTCCTTGGCCATTACCAGCAGCCGCACATATTCTTCGGGCTGCAAGCGAATAACGAGCGTGTTGGGTTGCAGCCTGCCGCCGCGCTCGGCGAAGATGGAATGGGGCACCGGCTTGAACTGGATGGAGATTTCGGATTGCCGCGCCGCCATACGCTTGCCGGTACGCAGATAAAAGGGCACGCCCTGCCAGCGCCAGTTATCGACATGTGCCTTGATCGCGACAAAGGTTTCGGTGGTGGAAGGCTTTTCCAGTTCATCGGCATAGGCGCGCACCAGCACGCCGTTGACCGCGCCGGCACCATATTGCCCCGTAACCGTAAGCTGCGGCGCGTCAGCCGGCAAAATCGGGCGGAGCGAGCGCAGCACCTTGACCTTTTCATCGCGAATGGCGGTGCCGTCGAACCGGGCCGGCGGCTCCATCGCCACCAGCGCCAGCAATTGCAGCATGTGGTTCTGCACCATGTCGCGCAGCGCGCCCGAACCGTCATAATAGCCAGCGCGCCCTTCCAGCCCGACGGTTTCGGAAATGGTGATCTGCACATGGTCAATGCCGCGCGCGTTCCAGTTCGGCTCGAACAGCGCGTTGCCAAAACGCAGCGCGAGGATGTTCTGCACCGTTTCCTTGCCGAGATAATGATCGATGCGAAACGTGCGGTCTTCGGGAAAAACTTCGGCCACGGCATCGTTGATTTCGCGGCTTGAGGCAAGGTCGTGGCCAAGCGGTTTTTCCAGCCCGATCCGGACATTGGCACCGGCCAATCCGGCCGATTCCAGTCCCTTGATGGTGGGGCGGAACAGCGACGGCGCGGTCGACAGGAAAATCGCCAGCCCGCCCGACACGTCGCCGATTTTGTCGGCAAGGTCGTCAAAGCCCGTAATCGTCGAGGCATCGAGCGGTTGATAGGCCAGGCGGTCGAGAAAGGCGGCGAGGTGTTCCGGTTGCTTGCGGTCGGCCGGCAAATATGTCGCAAGCGCATTGCCCGCAAAGGCGCGGTAGCTGGCATCGTCATGCACCGAGCGCGCGGTGCCGGTAATCGTCAGCCCGTCCGGCAGCAGGCCATCGACATGCAGGCCATAAAGCGACGGTAGCAGCATGCGCTGCGCAAGATCGCCCGTCGCGCCGAACAGCAGCAGTTTTGATACCGGTTGGCGCATAGCTACGTGCCCCCTTGTTTGTCGTTTGGCAGCGGCGTGCCGCCTTAAAGGATCAATCCGGCAACCGGGTCAAACCCTGCCATGATATTGAGGTTCTGAACAGCGGCGCCGCCAGCCCCCTTGCCAAGATTGTCGAGCGTGGCGATGAGCCGCGCCTGGCCGGCCGCTTCATCGCCGCAAACTCTGAGCGTCAGCCGGTCGGTGCCGGCATTTTCCTCGATGCGGATGAGCGATGCGGCAGCGCCATCGGCCACGGTTATGACCGGGCTGTCCCGATACGCCTCGCGCAGCACCGCCTCGCAGGCAGCAAGCGTTGGTCGTCTGGGGAATGCAGCCAGTGGCAGCGGCACTTCGACCAGCATGCCGCGATACACGTTGGCAACCGAGGGCATGAACAGCGGCGCATGGGCGAGCCGGGCTTGCTGGCGCATTTCCAGGACGTGCTTGTGCGCACCATTCAGCGCATAGGCCCTGAACGCGGTGCCGGCACCGCCGCCTTCAAACTCGGCGATCATCGCCTTGCCGCCGCCGGAATAGCCCGACGTGGCGTTCACCGTCAGCGGCCAGTCATGCGGCACCAGCCCGGCCCGGACCAGCGGCCGGACCAGCGCGAGGAAACCCGTTGGGTAGCAGCCCGGGTTGCTGACCCGCGCGGCTCCTGCAATCACATCGGCATGGCCCGGTTCCAGTTCGGCCATGCCATAGACCCAGCCGGCTGCCACCCGGTGCGCGGTGGACGCGTCGATAACGCGCGTGGCCGGGTTGGTAATGAGCGCTGTCGCCTCACGTGCGGCGTCGTCCGGCAGGCACAGAATCACGATATCGGCGCTGTTGAGCACGTCCCGGCGGGCGTCGGCGCTTTTCCGCTCGGCATCGTCGAGCGTGAGGAGGCGAAGCTCGGGCCGCTCGCGCAGCCGCTCGGCGATGTTCAGCCCGGTCGTGCCGGCTGCGCCGTCAATAAATATACTGATGGTCATTTGGCGAGGGTGGCCGGTCCAAGCGCTGCGCGCGCGACATAGCCGACCAGCCCCGATGCCTCGCACACGCCCCATGCATAGCCCCCGGACACGTCGAGCATGTCAAACCCCGTTCCGGCCGCAAGCGTCGCCACGATCGTGCCAGCCTCCCCGGCCGCGTCCCGCATGGCGGCAGCCTCGTGCACGATCATAGCAATCGGCGCGGCGTAGTGCGGCGCGAATACGTATTCTGCGAGGCGAAGGTCAGCGAGATCGGGCCGGACGGCGTTATATTTTGGGTCGAGTGACACCGTTGGCCCGCTCAGCGCAAAGCTCTTGCGCGGCGGCTTGTCGGGGGATTGTTGCGGCCCCGGTGCCGAGTAACTGCCCGAATTCTTCAAGAAACTGTGCCCCTCTAACCGTGCGCACGACCTATATGTTGCGGTATTCGTCTTGCTCGCGCTTGCAGCGCAGATAGCCGAGTAAGCCAAGCCTGTTCAAGGCACGAGTAACGACCGGCTTGGCCACCCCAAGTCGCGTGTCTGTCGGCGCGTTGGGCAGGCGCGCGCTGGGTCGCCTAAGGTCGATGCTGTGCGGCGTTGCGCATGACGGGTTCCCGCCTGCGTTGCCAGGGCGCAGCGATTGCCGGCGCGATTCTATTGCGCGTCAGCACAGGGTCGCAACAGCGCCAGCACTTCGGAGAGCTGCGGTTGATAAGCCGCGCGGGTGCGCCTATGTGACGCCCACTCGCTATTTTTCGTACCAGCCAAGAAGTCCTGCAACGCCATGTTCACTTTTCTCATCGTCGTTCACGCGATCATCGCGGCAGCCCTGGTTGGCGTTATCCTGATGCAGCGCTCCGAAGGCGGCGGGCTTGGCATGGACGGCAGCCCGTCTGGCCTGATGTCCGCGCGCGGCCATGCGGATTTTCTGACGCGGGCAACCGCCACGCTGGCGTCGCTGTTCGTGGGGTTCAGCATTTTGCTCGCGTTCATCGCTGCGGCGCGGCATTCAACCGCGATTGACACATCGCTTGCCCGCCGGGCGCCAGCGACAGAAGCGGTGCCGGGTGGCCCACCCGTGGCTCCGGCAGCCGGCGCGGCTGATGCGGCAGGTGCCGCAGCCGCAGGTGCGGCGGCAGCCGGCGCGGGCAACCAGACGCTCCCGGCCAGCAATGGCGCGGTGCCGCTCGAACGCTGAGCCCGGCGGCAGTCGGGCCGCGCGCCAGGAATAAATTTGCGCAACCTGACTTTGCCCGCTTGTCGCGCGGGGGCGATCAGGGCTAGGCGACTCCTCCCATGGCGCGGTTCATTTTCATCACCGGCGGCGTGGTCTCCTCGCTTGGCAAAGGTCTCATGGCGGCAAGCCTTGCCGCGCTGTTGCAGGCGCGTGGCTATTCGGTGCGCATTCGCAAGTTCGACCCGTATCTCAACGTCGATCCGGGCACGATGTCGCCGTATCAGCACGGTGAAGTCTATGTGACCGACGACGGGGCTGAGACCGATCTCGACCTTGGCCATTATGAGCGCTTTACGGGGGTGGCCGGGCGCAAGTCGGACAATGTCACGTCTGGGCGGATCTATCAGACGATTATCCAGCGGGAACGGCGCGGGGATTATCTGGGCGCGACGGTGCAGGTCATCCCGCACGTGACCGACGCGATAAAAGCGTTCGCGATCGACCAGACCGACGATGTGGATTTCGTGCTGTGTGAAATTGGCGGCACGGTGGGCGACATCGAATCGCTGCCGTTCATCGAGGCGATCCGGCAGCTCCGCAACGATCTGGGCCGGGCGCAATCGGTGTTCATCCATGTCACGCTGGTGCCCTATATCGCGGCGGCTGGCGAGCTGAAGACCAAACCCACCCAGCACAGCGTGCGTGAACTGACCGCACTTGGCATTCAGCCCGATGTGCTGGTGTGCCGCGCCGAGCGACCGCTGCCCGCAAGCGACCGCGCCAAGATTGCGCTGTTCTGCAATGTGCCCGAGGCCGCTGTCATCCCCGCGCTTGACGCCAAAACCATCTATGGTGTGCCGCTGCAATATCATGCCGAGGGGCTGGACCATGCGGTGTTGAGCGCCTTTGGACTGGACGGCGCAGCCGAGCCCGATTTGCGGCGGTGGGACGATATTATCGACCGACTCTCCAACCTGGAAGGCGAGGTCACGGTTGGCGTGGTCGGCAAATATGTGGGCCTGCCCGATGCGTATAAATCGCTCAGCGAGGCATTGGTCCATGGCGGCATCGCCAATCGGGTGAAAGTGAACATCCAGTGGATTGACGCCGAACTGTTCGAGGCGGCTGATGCCGATATTGCCGCCCGGCTGGAGCCAATGCACGCCATTCTGGTGCCCGGCGCGTTCGGATCACGCGGCGCGGAGGGCAAGATTGCCAGCGTCCGCTTTGCGCGCGAGCGCCAGGTGCCGTTCTTTGGCATCTGTTTCGGCATGCAGATGGCGTGCGTTGAGGGAATGCGCAATCTGGCGCAGGTGCCGGGGGCTTCTTCCACTGAATTTGGCGCAACCGATGAGCCGGTGGTCGGCATGATAACCGAGTGGATGTCGGAAGAGGGGCTGCAACAGCGCGCCGCCGGCGGCGATTTGGGCGGCACGATGCGGCTTGGTGCCTACACTGCGGTTCTGGAAGGAAATTCGGTAGCCGCGTCAATTTATGGCACAGGCCAGATCAGCGAGCGCCATCGCCACCGATATGAAGTGAATACGGGCTACCGGGCGCCGCTGGAGGCAAATGGCCTGCTGTTTTCCGGCATGTCGCCCGATGGCACGCTGCCCGAAATTGTCGAGCGGCCGGACCATCCCTGGTTTGTCGGCGTGCAGTTTCACCCCGAGCTAAAGAGCAAGCCGTTCGATCCGCACCCGCTGTTTGCCAGTTTCATCGCAGCGGCCGTGAAGCAGAGCCGGCTCGTCTGATTTATTGCGCCGCCAGCATGTCTGGCCGCACTGGCCGCCCGAGCACAGGCTCGGGCGACCCCTTGTATCACGCCGTGTGGGCGCGCTATGCGGCCTTCTCGACGTTGCGTTCAACCGCAGCAAGCGGTGCGCCCGCCTTGATCGCGATTGTCTTGGGCTTCATCGCCTCTGGCACTTCGCGCACCAGATCAATCGTCAACAGGCCATCGTTCATTCGCGCATCATCAACGCGGACATAATCCGCAAGCTCAAAGCGGCGCTCAAAGCTGCGGTTTGCGATGCCAACATGCAGAAAGGCGCCGGCATTCTGGGCGCCGTCGTCCTTGTTGCCCTTCACGAGCAGCAGATTTTGCTGCGCAACAATCTCGATTGCGTCGCGGGAAAAACCGGCAACCGCAAGGGTGATGCGATACCGATCATCGGCGATGCGCTCAAGATTGAACGGCGGGTAGTTTTCGGCATTTGCCTGGCGCGTGCTGGCTTCAAGCATGTCAAACAACCGGTCAAAGCCAATGGCCGAGCGGCGATAGGGGGTCAAATCAAACTGACGCATGTTTCAAATCCTCCAATGAGCAAAATGAACTAAGGTGGACGCCCGCAAATGCCTGGCGTCGTTGCTATCACAGCCCATAATGGCACTGCGACGCCACGAAGATGGTGCTGAAAACCACCGCGTCAAGGGGACGCGCCGCACTGGCCGCAAATGCCCGCAAAAGCAAACGCCCGGGCCGTTTCCGACCCGGGCGCCTGCGTGACGATTGCTCGTCAGCCCCCGTTGCTTGGCCCATTTCCTCGCGCTCATCCTTGCGTGGAGAGCGGGGTTTGGGCGTCCCTGAACCGCGGCGTTCACCGGTGCGTCAGTTCGCATTGTCACTAGGTCCGGCGAGCCGGTTTGTCATCGCAAAATGGCGCGAGCGATGACGATTGAGCGCGGCCTGTGGCGAACTGGCAACAGCCCCCGGCCATCGGCGGCCGGTTGTCAGCGCGCTCGGCCGCGCCTAGATCAAGCATCTTAAGTCATCGTGTCCCGTTCCGGGCAAGCGTTAGGGACTGCCCATGGTGTTATCGAGTTATGAACGGATGATCGCGCGGCGATATTTGCTGCCCGGCAGGGGCGACGCGATTATTTTTCTCGTCGCCGGCATCAGCCTTAGCGCGGTGATGCTCGGTGTGGCGGCGCTCGTCATCGTGATGAGCGTGATGAACGGCTTTCGCGCCGAAATGTTCGACAAGACGGTGGGGCTGAACGGCCATGCCGTGGTGCAGGGCTATGACGGCCGCATTCCGGATTGGCGCGCGGTGCTGAAGGATACGCGCGCAACGCCGGGCGTGACGAGTGCCATTCCGTTGATTGAGCAGCCGTTGATGTCGAGCTTTAACGGGCGGGTTGAGGCGGTGGTCGTTCGCGGCATGAGCATTGCCGATATTCGCGCCAACCGGTTGATCAACAGCAAGGTGCTGGCCGGCGCCATTGCCAGCCTTTCACCCGGCAGCGCCAGGGTAGCGATCGGGTCGCAGCTTGCCGAGGCGCTTGGTGCGCAGATTGGCAGCGAGATTTCGCTCATCAATCCGGCTGGCCAGTCAACCCCGTTCGGCTCGGTCCCGCGTATCGTTAGCTACACTGTCGGCGCGATTTTCGAAGTCGGCCTCTACGATTATGACAAGGTTTATGTCGTGATGCCGATCGAGGATGCGCAGACGCTGTTGCTGCAGGGGGACAGTGTCGGCGTGATCGAAGTGAATACGGTTGATCCTGATCGCGTCGTGCCGATCCTTGCGCCGCTCGCGGCAAAACTTGGCGGGCGCGCGGTGATATCGGACTGGCGGCAGTTTAACGCCCAGTTTTTTCAGGCGCTGGAGGTGGAGCGCGTCGCGATGTTCACCGTGCTGTCGATCATCATTCTGGTGGCGGTATTCAACATCCTGTCGTCGCTTATCATGCTGGTGCGCGCCAAGACGCGCGATATCGCGATTTTGCGCACGATGGGGGCGTCACGCGGCGCGCTTATCCGCATTTTTGTCGTTGTCGGTACGACAATTGGCGCGCTTGGCATGGTTGCGGGGGTGGCGCTGGGTTTCATTTTCCTGTTCTGGCGGCAGCGGGTGGTGGATTTCGTGCAGCTCGTGACTGGCCAGAATCTGTGGGATCCGTCGATCCGCTACCTCACCGAGCTGCCGTCAAAGCCTAATCCGGTGGAGATCGCCGCGATTGCGGCAATGGCGCTGGTGCTGAGCTTTCTCGCCACGCTGTACCCCGCTTTCAAGGCCGCCAATACCGATCCGGTGCAGGTGCTGCGCTATGAGTGAGCCGGTGCTGGCCGTGGCTGGCCTCACGCGCCGCTTTACCCAAGGCGGCGCGACCATCGACGTGTTGCGCGGCGTCGATCTGGTGGTGCAGCGGGGCGAGATTGTCGCGCTGCTGGGGCCATCGGGATCGGGCAAATCGACGCTGCTTCAGGCGGTTGGCCTGCTGGAAGGCGGCTTTGGCGGGTCGATCCGCATCGCAGGCGCAGAGGTCGCCCAACTCGAGTCGCACGGGCGGACTGCGGTGCGCCGCGACCAACTGGGGTTTGTCTATCAGTTCCACCACTTGCTCCCCGATTTCACCGCGATTGAAAATGTCATCCTGCCGCTGCTCATTCACGGCGCAACGCAAGCGCAGGCGCAGGAACGCGCGCGCGCGCTGCTGGCGACGCTTGGCCTTGGCGCCCGGCTGACGCACCGACCGAGCCAGCTTTCGGGCGGCGAACAGCAGCGGGTGGCCGTTGCCCGAGCGCTGGCCAACCGCCCGGCGCTGGTGCTGGCAGATGAGCCGACCGGTAATCTTGACGAGGCAACCGCCGACATTGTGCTTGCCGAATTGCTCCGTCTGGTGCGCCATGAAGGGTCGTCTGCGCTCATCGCGACGCATAATGAGCGGCTGGCGCTGCGGATGGACCGGCTGGTGCGGTTGCATGACGGGCGCCTCGAATGAAGGCGCGCGCCGATCCGGCCATTATATCAACCGATCACGGAGACTGGGCATGAACGCGATTACTGATTTTACGGTGCAAGGCGCCACTGGCGAGCCTGTTGCCCTGTCGGCCTGGGCGGGCAAGGTGCTGCTCATCGTCAATACGGCCTCGAAATGCGGCTTTACCCCGCAATATGCAGGTCTTGAAGCGCTGCACCGGTTGCTTGGCGACGATGGTTTTGAGGTGCTCGCCTTTCCGTGCAATCAGTTTGCCGGTCAAGAGCCGGGCGATGCCTCCGAGATCGCCAGTTTCTGCACGGTGAATTACGACGTGACCTTCCCCGTCTTTGCCAAGATCGACGTCAATGGCTCCGGCGCCGATCCGTTGTTCGAGCGGCTGAAGGACGATGCCCCGGGCCTGATGGGGTCACGTGCGGTCAAGTGGAATTTCACAAAGTTTCTCGTCGATCGGAGCGGCAAGACCGTGCGCCGCTATGGCCCCCAGACGACGCCAGCCGAAATCGAAGCGGATATTCGCGCGCTGCTGTAACCCCTTGCAGCGGCGCCCGTTGCATTCTCGCACGTCCGGGGTGGTGGCCAATATGCGTGCTGGCCTTTGCCGCTGAAAAATCGTAAGAGTCGTTTGCGAATTTGTTTGAGGGGGTTTTATGCGTATTTTGGTTTCAGCAGCGGTAGCCGCGACTGTTTTTTCCGCGGCACCGGCGAGTGCGGCCCATGTTGTTGTGTCGGCGTTTGCTAACAGCACGAGCGGTGGCGCTGCTGCGGTGACCGGCCTGACATTTGCAGCAGGCCAGCGGTTCCGGATTACGTCAAACATCAATGATCTGTGGTCGGCGGGTGCGTTGCCGCGTTTTTCCGATGCCAACGGCCTGGTGGCGGACCGGTTTGCGACTTCTGCCGATGATTCGGGCCAGGCACCCGGCACGCTGATCGGCGTAAATTTCGGGCCCTATGAGCAGGGCAATCTGCGCGCGCCCTTCGGGTCGCTGGTAGCGGTTCTTGGCGGCGGCCGGTTTCAGTTGCTGGGCGCCAATGGCGTGTTCACGTCGCAGGGTGGCCCGCTTAACGTTGGCTATTTTGACTCCAACAACGGCGACAATTTCGGCGAAATCAGGTTTGGGATTTCGGCAGTGCCTGAGGCATCGACCTGGGCGATGATGATCGCTGGCTTTGGCATGGTGGGTGCCGGTATGCGCGGCCGCCGCAAGGCCAAGGTGTCGTTCGCCGCCTAAACCATCGGCGCTCTTTGGATAGCGTGACGAAAGGGCGCTCTGGGTTTTGCCCGGGGCGCCCTTAATCTATGCACAGCTTAGTTGGGGCAAGCGACTTCCCTTGGGCGGCCTTTTGCTCATAATTGGCGAATGGCGCATTCCGATTTTGTCCCGCTTCGTATCTTTTCTTCCTATACCATGCTCGATGGTGCCATTGAGCCAAAGGCGATTGCCAAGCGCGCGCGCGAACTTGGCTTTCCCGCCGCCGCGCTGACGGATCGCAACGGGCTATATGCGGCGATGCCCTATTCAGACGCCGCGTTTGCAGCCGGCATCCAGCCGATCATCGGGACGATGCTGGGCCTGGCCCGGCCCGACATGCCGGCGGGGGTCGCCGCGCCCATCGACTGGATCGCGCTCTATGCGCAGGACGACCGCGGCTATGACAATTTGTGCGCGCTGGTGTCGCGCGCGCACATGGAGCGGCCGCTGGAGCTTGCCCCGCATGTCGATATTTCGGTGCTCGCAAGCCATGCCGACGGCCTGATTGCGCTGACGGCGGGGCGCGAGGGCGGGTTAGCCCGGCTGCTGGCCGACGATCAGCCAGACCATGCCGCGCTTTATGCTGACCGGCTCCAGGCAATTTTTGGCGACCGGCTCTATATCGAACTGACCCGCCGGCTGGATGAAATTGAGGGGCGCGCCGAGGCGCCGCTGCTCGACATGGCCTATGCGCGCGGGCTGCCGATTGTTGCGACCAACCCGTGTTGCTTTGCCGAGGCGGCGTTTGGCGAGGCGCATGATGCGCTGCTGTGCATCGCCAACGCAACCTATATCGCGAGCGATGATCGGACGAAAAGCTCGCCGGACGCGTGGATGAAACCGGCCAAGGAAATGCGCCTGCTGTTCGCTGACCTGCCCGAAGCGATTGCCAACACGCTGGTCGTGGCGCAGCGCTGTGCCGTGGCGGCGCCCAAGCGCAAGCCTATCCTGCCGAGCCTGGTTGGCGACCGCGAGGGCGAGGCGCACAAGCTGCGCGCCGATGCGCGTGCCGGGCTTGAGGCGCGGCTGGCGAGAATCGTGCGTGACGAGCCGGGCTGGCAGCAGCAGTATCGCGACCGGCTGGACTTTGAGCTGGACGTCATCATCCAGATGGGATTTCCCGGCTATTTCCTGATCGTTGCCGATTTCATCAAATGGGCCAAGGAGCAGGATATTCCTGTCGGGCCGGGGCGCGGCTCCGGTGCCGGGTCGGTGGTCGCGTGGTCGCTCACCATCACTGATCTTGACCCTATCAGGCTCGGGCTGCTGTTCGAACGGTTCCTGAACCCGGAGCGCGTGTCGATGCCCGATTTCGACATCGATTTTTGCGAAACCCGGCGAGAAGAGGTTATCCGCTATGTTCAGGCGAAATATGGCGGCGACCATGTTGCGCAGATCATCACTTTCGGGCGGCTGAAGGCGCGGGCGGTTCTGAAGGATACCGGGCGCGTCCTGCAAATGAGCTATGGGCAGGTTGACCGGCTGGCAAAACTTGTGCCGAACCACCCGACCGACCCGTGGACGCTGGACCGCGCGCTGAACGGGGTGAGCGAGCTTGCCGCCGAATATAAGTCCGACGCTGGCGTGCGGCATTTGCTTGATCTGGCGATGAAGCTTGAGGGGTTGCCGCGCCATGCCTCCACCCATGCTGCGGGCGTGGTGATCGGCGACCGGCCGCTTGCCCAGCTAGTGCCGCTTTACCGTGACCCGCGATCCGACATGCCGGTCACCCAGTTTGACCTGAAATATGTCGAGGCGGCCGGGTTGGTGAAGTTCGACTTTCTTGGCCTGAAAACATTGTCGATGCTCAAAAAAGCGGTGACGATGCTGGCGGCGCGCGGCATCGCGATTGATCTCGATGCGTTGCCCTGGGATGATGCCGCGACCTATGCCCTGCTTCAGAGCGGCAACACGGTGGGCGTGTTCCAGGTGGAATCGGAAGGGATGCGGCGCACGCTTTCCGCCGTGAAACCCACCGTGTTCGAAGATATCATTGCGCTTGGCGCGCTTTACCGCCCCGGCCCGATGGACAATATTCCAATGTTCGGGCGCCGCAAGAACGGGCAGGAGGCGGTTGAATATCCGCACCCGCTGCTTGAGCCCATCCTGCGCGAAACATACGGCATTTTCGTCTATCAGGAACAGGTGATGCAGGCGGCCCAAGTGCTTGCCGGCTATAGCCTGGGCGGTGCCGACATGCTGCGGCGCGCAATGGGCAAAAAGATTCAGGCGGAGATGGATGCGCAACGGGCGGGCTTTGTCGAGGGCTGCGCGCGCGTGAACGGCATCAGCGCGGCCAAGGCCAATGACCTGTTCGACCTGATTGACAAGTTCGCGGGCTATGGATTCAACAAGAGCCATGCGGCAGCCTATGCGCTGCTGACCTACCAGACGGCGTGGCTCAAGACGCATTACCCAGCGGAGTTTTTCGCGGCCTCGATGTGTTTCGATATCGCCCTGACCGACAAGCTCGGTGTGTTCGTAGACGATATGCGCCGCGCCGGGATAGCGTGCTTGCCGCCCAGCATCAACGCGAGCGGGGCGGATTTTACCGTCGAGCTTCAAGGCGATGCGGTTGCGGTGCGCTATGCGCTGGCGGCGCTAAAAAGCGTCGGAGCCGGGGCAATGGAACGGCTGGTCGCTGAACGCGGGGCAGGCGGGCCGTTTGCGTCGCTCGGTGATCTTGCGGCGCGAATTGATCCAAGGCTGCTCAACAAGCGGCAATTGGAAACGCTTGCCGCCGCGGGCGCGTTTGACGAACTGGAGCCTGACCGGGCGGGTGTTTCGGCCGCAGCGGAAGCGGTGCTGGCCGTCGCCGGTCGGCTGCACGATCAGCGTGAAACCGGGCAGGGCGGGCTGTTTGGCGATGCAGAAGGCAGTCCCAGCGCGACGATTGCCCTGTCGCCGGCCGCACGCTGGACGCTTGCCGAGCGGATGGAGCAGGAAAAGGAGGCGTTTGGCTTTTATTTTTCGGCTCACCCGGTTGATCGCCACCGGCATCTGGCGCGAATGCATGGCGCGCGGCGCTATGATGCGCTGGGTGCGCTGAACATTCCTGATGACGGCGGCAGGCTTCCCGCGACAATGGCCGTATTGGTGGAGGACGCGCGGTGGCGCACCTCTGCCAAGGGGCGGCGCTATATGATGGCGACACTTTCCGACGCGTCGGGCCAGTTTGTCGCCACGTGTTTTGACGATGGCGTGTGTGCAGCGCTGGAAGAGGCCGCGCGAAGCGGTGCCTGCGGCATTGCCGCTGTAGAGCTTGACCGGCGGCCCGGTGAGGAAACGCCGCGGGTTTCGGTAAAGGCGCTCACACCTTTTGACCAGATTGCAACGACGGCACCGATGCTGATGGAGATTTCGCTGGAATCCGATTCCGCGCTTGCCGCCCTCGGCGCGCTGCTGGCCGAGGCTCATGGCGGGCAGGGCGAAGTTCGCCTCAGGCTGATGCTTGGCGACGGCGCCCAGTTGCTGCTAGGCTTGGGCGGTGCCTATTTGCTGGACGGCGAACTCGTAGACCGGGTGACGGCGCTTTCCGGGGTGAGCGATGTTGCGCTAGAAGCCGTGTCGCGCGCCACGCGGCACCAGCCGCTGGCGCTGGCGAGCTGAACGACCGGGAGAGAATGCAAAATGCTTGGCGGAATGCAGGATTTCGAGCTGCGTGTGCCGCGGCTCATCGACCATGCCGCGCGCGAACATGGCGCGCGCGAAATCGTCACCTGCTGGGCCGATGGGCATGAGACCCGCACCACGTGGCGCGACGTGCACCGCGATGCAAGGAAGCTCGCCCAGGCGCTGGAGAAAATGGGCGTGCAGCCGGGCGACCGGGTCGCCACGCTTGGCATGAACCACAGTCACCACCTTGTCGCCTGGTATGGCGCGATTGGGATGGGCGGGGTGATCCACACGATCAACCCGCGCCTGTTCGACGAACAGCTCGCATATATCGCCAATCATGCCGAAGACCGGGTGCTGTTTTACGACAAGGCGTTCCAGCCGATTGTCGACCGGCTGCGCAGTGCGTGGACGACGATAACGCATTATGTGTGCTTCGATGATGACGGCCCCGGCGGGTTTGCGGCGGTGGTCGCTGGCGAATCGGGCGATTATGCGTGGGTCGAGGGGCCGGAAAGGGCGCCCGTAATGCTGTGCTACACCAGCGGCACCACCGGCAACCCGAAAGGCGTGCTCTACGAACACCGCTCGACCATGATTCACGCAATGGCGGGTGTTGCGCCGTGGCTGTTGTCGCTTTCAAGCGAGGCGGTGGTGCTGCCAGTGGTGCCGATGTTCCACGCAGCAGCCTGGGGACTGCCTTTTGCGGGCGCTCTTTCCGGCGCCAAGTTTGTTTATGCCGCCGTCAATGATCCGGCGGTTTTGTGTCGCCTGATGAATGAGGAGAAGGTGACGCATTCGGCGGGCGTACCGACGGTGTGGCTGTCGATGTTCCAGCATATCGATGCAACGGGCGACGCGCCGCGCTACCTTCGCCAGGTCACTATCGGCGGGTCGGCCGCGCCGCGTTCGATGATCCGGCGGATCATGGATATGGGGGCAACCGTCAAGCATTTGTGGGGCATGACCGAAACGTCGCCCATTGGCACCGCTGGCGCCCGGCCGCCACACTGGGAAGAAATGTCGCTCGACGAGCAGCTCGATCATGTGAGCAAGCAAGGGCAGATCCCGTTTGGGGTAGAATTGCGCGTGCTCGACGACGCCGGTATCGTGCAGCCGCGCGACGGGCAATCCTCCGGCAGACTGCAAATCAGGGGGCCGTGGGTCATCAAACGCTATTTCAAGGCAGAGGCGGACTGTATCGACGCGGATAACTGGTTCGATACCGGCGATGTCGCGGTGATCCACCCCGATGGTTCAATGCAGATTACCGACCGTGCCAAGGACGTCATCAAATCCGGCGGGGAATGGATCAGCTCGGTCGATCTCGAAAACGCTGCCTGCGGGTGCCCAGGCGTTGCCGAAGCAGCGGCGATTGGTGTGGCGCATCCGAAATGGGACGAGCGGCCGCTGCTCCTCGTCGTGCGCAAAGCCGGCAGCGCCGTGACTGCGGCCGATATTACCGCGCATCTGGCTGGGCATGTCGCCAAATGGTGGTTGCCGGATGAGATCATCTTCGTGGACGACCTGCCGCACACAGCTACCGGCAAGCTGCTCAAAACCGCGCTTCGGGAGCAGTATAAAAACCATCGGCTGGCCAGCGCCTGACCGCGCCGGAAACAAGAGCAGCAACGCACCCTCAAAAATGACACAGCGCCAGCTATTTGCGCCGCGCGCCGGGCCACGGCTCGGCCCGTAACCAGCCGGAACATGGCCGCGACTAGGCGCAATGGGCGCGCGGGATGCCGCAAGCGGTGTCAGCGTCAGAACAGCTCACCCTGCCGGCCGGCGGGCGGCCGGAACAGATCGGTGCGCAGGCAAAGCCGCGCGCGACTTAACCCGTGAATGGCGCAGGCGCGCTCGAACCGCGTGCGTAGCAGATCGCCCCACACGCCCTGCCCGCGCATTCTCGTGCCGAAATTGGGGTCATTGTCGCGCCCTCCGCGCAGCGACTGGATGATGGTCATGACCTTGCCCGCCCGGTCGGGAAAATGCATGTCGAGCCACGCACGGAACAGCGGCGCCACTTCCCAGGGCAGGCGCACAGGAATGAAGGTGGCGCCGGCCGCACCGGCATCCGCTGCGCGGGCGAGCAGATGCTCCACCTCATGATCGGTAATCGCCGGAATTATGGGCGCGACCGAAACCCAGGTCGGGATGCCAGCCGCGGCAAGCTGTTTCACCGCTGCGAGCCGGCGCTCCGGGTGGGGCGCGCGCGGTTCGATCGTCCGTGCGATCCGGGGGTCAAGCGACGTGACCGAAATGGCAACGGCGACAAGCCCGCGCGCCGCCATCGGGGCGAGTATGCCGATATCCCGCAGCACTCGGTCCGACTTTGTGGTTATGGTGAGCGGGTGGTTGCAAGCCGCCAGCACTTCGAGACACTGGCGCGTAATCCCCCATTCGCGCTCGATCGGCTGATAGGGATCGGTGTTGGTGCCAAAGGCGATGGTTGCCGGCTGATAGTTTGTCCGCGACAATTCTGCGCGCAGCAGCGCCGCTGCATCCGGCTTGGCAAAGAGCCGCGTTTCAAAATCGAGCCCGGGGGACAGGTCGTGATAGGCATGGGTTGGGCGGGCAAAGCAATAAATGCAGCCATGTTCGCAGCCGCGATAGGGATTGATTGACCGGTCGAAGGGAATGTCCGGCGAGGTGTTGCGCGATATTATCGTGCGCGCCCGCTCGATCGTCACAGTGGTACGCACCGGGCGTACCGGGCCGTCGATCATCTCACGGGCATCGCGCCAGTCGCCATCTTCCTCCAGCTCGGGCAGATCAAAGCGCCGGCTCAGTCGGTTGTCAGGCGCGCCGCGCATGGGGCGATGTCGGTTCGGCATTGACAATGGCTATCATATCGAGTAGAACAAAAAAAGAACGTTTCTCCACATCAGGGGGCAAAATATGAAAGCGCGGCTGAACTATCTCGAACTGCCGGTGGCCGACAGGGCACGGTCATCGGCCTTTTATGAGGCTGCTTTCGGCATGGCTTTTACCAATTTCGGGCCGAGTTATGCCGCGACCATGACGGGCGATACCGATATTGGGCTGGAGGCCGATCCGGCTTCCGCAGGCCGGGCGGCGCTGCCGGTGATCGACGTTGATGATCTGACAGCGGCTGAAGCGGCGGTTCGCGCGGCGGGCGGCATCATTTGCGTTGAGGCTTTCGCGTTTCCCGGCGGGCGCCGCTTCCAGTTTCGCGATCCCGACGGGCATGAACTGGCAGTGGCGCAGGCTGACTAGCGGTTCAGCGTTCGCGCAATCGGGGCATCAGCTCGACAAAATTGCACGGTCGGTGGCGGCTGTCGAGCTGATCGCGCAAGATGCCGTTCCATCCGTCGTTCACCGCGCCGGTCGAGCCGGGCAGCGCAAAAATATAGGTGCCGCGCGCAACACCGGCACAGGCGCGGGACTGGATGGTCGAGGTGCCGATGGTCTGATAACTCAGCCAGCGAAACAATTCACCAAAGCCGGGAATGGCCTTTTCCTGCACTTGCTCCAGCGCTTCGGGCGTAACGTCGCGGCCCGTAACGCCGGTGCCGCCGGTGGTGATGATGCAGTCGATGCCTGGGTCGTCGATCCAGCGGCCAAGCTGCTCAACCAGCAGCGGGACGTCATCGGTTACAATCGCGCGGGCCGCGAGCAGATGACCGGCGGTTTGCAGGCATTCCACGAGCGCGTCGCCCGAGCGGTCATCGGCATATCCCCGCGTGTCCGACACCGTCAGCACCGCAATGTTGACGGGTACAAAGTTGTGGTCGGCGTCAATCGGCACTGGCGGTCGCCACCGGCTTGAGGCTGCCCAGCTTCACTGCCGGTGCACCCGGCAGGCCCGGAAATCTCGGCCAAAGTCCTTGCGCCAGGGCCGCACGGCTGGGGGACACATCCTTGCCGCCTTCGCGTTCATAAATCCAGTAGTTGCGCAGCACCGTGACGACATAGCCCCGCGTTTCCCAATAGGGAATCGATTCGATGTACAGCAGCGGGTCGCCACCGTCGCGCACTTGTGTGTTCCACGCATCAACCGGCACCAGCCCGGCATTATAGGCGGCGATTACCTTGGGGAGGAGGCCGCCAGTTGCCGCGCGGTCGCGCAGTTGCTCCAGATAGCTCTGGCCGATCTCGATATTGGTTGAAGGCTTGGCAAGCGACGCCCGGTCAGCGCGAGTGCCGCGCGCTCTGGCGATATCGGTCGCCGCGGCGGGGCGGATTTGCATCAGCCCATAGGCGCCCGCTGCGCTCACGATGCTGGTGCGAAAGCTCGATTCCTGGAGCGTATGGGCAAAAACAAGTGCCTTGTCGACGCGCCACCCGCCATCCGGTGTCCAGTTGGGGGCCGGATATCGCGCCGCGACTGAAGGCGAAAACCCTGCCGGCCCATTATGCGCCAGCCAGATTTGCGTGGCGGGCAGGTTCAGCGCTTCGGCGATCGCGACAAGGCTGGCAAAGTCTTTCGCGTCGCCGATCCGCGCCTGGCGCCTGAGGACCTGATCGGCAAGGCCGGCTTCGTCAATTTCCACCAACGCCGCGGCAACGCGGATATTGGGCCGCCCCGCCAGCATGTTCCAGTCGGCCAGCACTTCCTGCCGGGCCGGCCGCAGCGGTTTGGGCGTGATGCCAAGCGATTGCCGCGCCAGCAGGCCGTAAAACGTCTCGTCATATTGGGCGGCCTGTTGCAGCCGAGGTTCGATCCGCTCCGGACGCCCGCAGGCCATGGCCGCGCGGGCGGCCCAGTACAGGCCGGCTGCACGCATCTCGATGTCGCTGGCGTTGGACGCGGCGGCCGAAAACGCCTCGTCAGCGGCCGCGCAATCCTGCTGGCGCCACGCGGCAAGGCCGCTCACCCACATTGCCTGCCGGGCCCACTCGCCGCTGCCCCTGGCAGCTTTGGCCGCCATTGCACGGGCGTTGGCATCGTCCCCTGCGGTGTAGTAGATCCAGGCGACCCGTTGTTGCCATTCCGTCGTCGCCTCGGCCGACAGCGCGCTGGTCGCTTCGAGCAATGCCTGCGCTTCGGCGCCCAGATCTTCCTTGATGAAAGGCTGCATTTTTTCGGCAAGCGCGGCGGCGGCAAGGTCGCTCCTGGTTGCCCTGGCGCGGGCGCGCACGGGGGCGCTGCCAAGCCAGCTCAGCGCCTGGGTATAGGGCAGGGCGGGCAGTGCCCTGCCGCCGCGCGATTTGGCGAGTTGGGCAATCTGTTCGGCCTGCGGAAGCTCGGGCGCATCGGCCAGCAATTTTGCGAGGTCATCCAGCGGCGCTTTGGGTGAGCCTTTGGCCGTCAGCATCTCGGCGGCGGCAATGTTGTGCAGCGGACCGGGCTTCATGGCGGAGAGCTGGAGCCGGGCATCGGCCCATTTTCCCTCCCGGATGCTTTTGAACACCGCGCGGTAGCCGGCACGCTGTGCATCGTCCAGTTGCGACGGAATGCCGCCTTGCGCCGCGACAGGGATGATTGCCGGGGCCGCGACACGATCGGCGGCGAGCACAGGCGGCGCTGTGCCAAACGCGATGGAAGCAGCGAGTAAAATGCGCATCGTCAACGGTCACCCCCGTGGAGCAATAGCTGCAAGTCCTTCCACGCCTCGGCTTTGGCGGCGGGCCGCTCCACAAGGAACCGGGGATGAAAGGTAGCAACCGCACCCGACTGTCCACCGGCATGGTTAACAACGCGTAAAGATCCGCGCGCCGCGGCAATGTCTGTCCCAAGGAGCGCACGGCTTGGCGCATTGGCCATTATCAGCAGCCGTGGCGGCGCGACAAGGCCCACATGATGGCGCAGCACGGCGCCAAGCGCCTCCTCCATTTCCGGCGCCAGCCGGGCGGCCGCGGGGCGCACCACGCACATTGGCACAAGATATATGTCGTCGCGCGACAGGCCGATGGCGGCCATCATCCTCTCGAACAGCCGCCCGGCCGGGCCGCTCAGCAACTGGCCGGCGACGGCATCCTCGCGCCCGGGTGTGTCGATGATGACCATCAGCGGCGCGGTTGCGGCGCCAGCAGCGCCGATCCGCTCGCCGGAAAGCGCTGCGTCGGGGGCATCGTCGCTCAACCGCCACGGCGCGAAAGCGGCGAGGGTTTCGGGCAGCCTTAAAGCGGTGGGCGCAGCGGGCGCACTTGGTGATGCGTCGCGGCGCGACACGTCAGCGCCCGGCGGATTTGCGGCGCGTTCAGCCGGAAGCGCCAGCCAGTTGCGCGGTTGCTCAACCGTAAGCCATTCAACTCCGGCCTCATGCCACCAGTCGAGCGTGCTTGCGGCGCCCTTTTCCCAATCAAAATTCTGGTCGAATGTCATCTTGCTCAGCTAGAGTGGCAGTTGACGGCGCGGTCAATTGAAGGGCACGCGTGATTGGACAGGGCGTTGCCAGAGTAAGACGACAGGCAAGGCAGTGTGACGGCGGGAGAATATTGGTGAGCGAACGAGAATCGATGCCCTATGATGTGGTCGTCGTGGGCGCGGGCCCTGCGGGGCTGGCTGCGGCCATTCGGCTGAAGCAGCGCGCGGTTGCGGCGGGGCACGATATTTCGGTCTGCGTGCTGGAAAAGGGCTCTGAAGTCGGCGCGCATATCCTGTCGGGCGCGGTGGTTGATCCCAAAGCCCTAGACGAACTGCTGCCCGACTGGCGGACGATGGACTGCCCGCTCGCGCGCACGCCGGTTACGGATAACCAGCACTGGATTATGACACGGACCAAAAAATACAGCGTTCCGCACGTGCTGATGCCGCGTTTCATGAACAATCATGGCACCTACACGGTAAGCCTTGGCAGTCTGTGCCGATGGCTGGCGGAACAGGCCGAAGCGATGGGGGTGGAGATATTTCCCGGCTTTGCCGCGGCCGAAATTCTGTTCAAAGAGGATGGTTCGGTCAAGGGCGTGGCAACCGGCGACATGGGTGTCGCGCGAGACGGCACGCGCAAGGCCGATTATCAGCCCGGGCTAGAGCTTCATGCCAAGTACACGCTGTTTGCCGAAGGGGTTCGCGGCAGCCTTGCCAAAGCACTGATCCGCATTTTTGATCTGGCAAAGGATAGCGAGCCACAGGTTTATGGCATCGGCATCAAGGAACTGTGGGACGTCACCCCGGAAAACCACGTGCCCGGCCGCGTCATCCATACACAGGGCTGGCCGCTTGGCGACAATGCCCGCGGCGGCGCGTTTCTCTATCATCAGGCAGACGGGCAAGTGGCGCTGGGGCTGGTAACATGGCTGAGCTATGCCAACCCGCATTTGTCGCCGTTTCAGGAGTTTCAACGCTGGAAAACCCACCCCGAGATCGCGAAGATCCTGAGCGGTGGCAAGCGCGTGTCCTATGGCGCGCGCGCCATCAGCGATGGCGGGCTGCAGTCGATTCCCAAACTGATATTCCCAGGCGGCGCGCTGATCGGCTGCTCGGCGGGGTTCCTGAATGTGCCGCGGATCAAGGGCAGCCACACGGCGATGAAATCGGGCATGATGGCAGCCGATGCCGCGTTTGAGGCGATTGCCAGCCAGCGCTCGAACGACGAGCTTGCCGCCTATCCCCAAGCTTTTGCGGGTAGCTGGGTGGCAAAGGAGCTGTCGGTGGTGCGCAACGCGCAGCCGCTGGTTGACAAGTTCGGCATGCTGGCGGGGGCAGCGCTTGCCAATGCGACGATGTTTCTTGAAAGCTGGGGCATCAAAATGCCCTTCACGATGAAGCATCACCGTGACAATGAAACGCTGTGGCGCAAGGACATGGTGCCCGAAATCACCTATCCCAAGCCCGATGGAGTGTTGAGCTTTGACCGGCTTTCGTCGGTGTTTCTGTCGAACACCAACCATGCCGAAGATCAGCCGGTGCATCTGACGCTCAAAGATCCGTCAGTGCCCATCACGGTCAATCTGGCGCTCTATGACAGCCCGGAGCAGCGATATTGCCCGGCCGGCGTTTATGAGATCGTCGGCGCGGAGCTTGGCGCGCCGCAGCTCCAGATCAACGCGCAGAACTGCGTGCATTGCAAGACGTGCGACATCAAGGACCCGACGCAGAACATAAACTGGGTCGTGCCGGAAGGTGGCGGGGGGCCGAATTATCCCAATATGTAGGCGCCTGTTACTAGCGGCGCTGATGGCGCTTGTGGCGCCGCCGCCGGCGTTTGCCGACACGTCGCAGGCAGCGCTTGCGGCGTATGTGCGTGCACGCGCGGCTGATGCGGGTGGTGATCCGGCGCGGGCGTCGGCCGGCTATGCGCAGGCGCTTGCGGTTGTCGATGCTGATCCGGTGGTCGCGGTGCGGGCCTATCGCGCGGCCATCGACGCAGGGGATTATCCGCTGGCCAACCGCGCGCGGCAGGTGCTTGAGCGGGCGGGCGTTGCGCCGGGGGATGCCGCGCTGCTGGCGCTGGCAGAAGCCGTGGTGGATGACGATGACGCAGCGATACAGGCAGCGATCCGTCGGTTGGCTGCGGGCTCCCTCGGTTTTCTGGCAAAGCCCCTTGCCGCGTGGCGGCTGGCGGCGCGCGGAGATGCCCGCGCGCCAGAAGCGCTGGCTGACGGCGACGGTGATGCGCTGGCGCGCGGTTTTGCGACGGAAAACCGCGTGCTGTTGCTGATCGCCCAGCGCCAGGCAGAGGCCGGTATCGCGCAGCTTCGCGCGCTTGGCACGCCCGCCTCTCCGATTGCCGAGTTGCGACAGGACGCCGCCGATTTGCTTGTGCTTGCCGGCCGGGCCGACCTTGTGCCCGCCATTGATGTTACGCCGCCGGCGGCAGTACCCCCGACGGTGGAGGCGGCAGTTCAGCGCCCGATTGCCGGCCATCGCCTGCTCCTCTTTGGCACGGCGCGGCTGCTCAGCCGGCTTGCGACGACGATTGACGGCTTTGACGGCGCCCGGCGCGACCCGGCGATTGCGCGGGCGGCGTTGCGGATTGACCCCGATGATGACCGGGCGCGGATCGCGCTCGCCGGCGCGCTGGCGGTCGATCGCGGGGGCGATGCAGCACTCGCAGTGCTTGACGGTATCGCGCGCGACAGCCGTTACTTCCGCCGGGCGCAGGCCCGCCGGGCTGATATCCTGGCAATGGCCGGCAGGCACGAAGCGGCGCTCGCCATCGCCGCGAGCCTGGCGGCCGGCAGTTCGGCGTCTGCGGCAGATTTGCGGCGTTATGCCGCGGCGCTTCGGTCCGCAGATCGACCGGCCGAAGCCGCCCGCATCTACGCATCGCTGGTCGATAACGACCGCAGCGGCGCCGACTGGGCGCTCCGCCTGCTGCTCGGCGAGGCGCAGGAACATAGCGGCGACTGGCAGTCAGCGCGCGCCAATTATGAAAAGGCAGCCACGCTGGCGCCTGATCGCGCCGTGGCGCTGAATTACCTCGGTTATGCGCTGGTCGAGCATGACGATAACTTGCCGCGCGCGCAAAAGTTGCTGGAGCAGGCCGTGGCACTGGCGCCGCAGGATTTTTCGATCCTCGACTCGCTTGCCTGGGCCTATTTCAAACAGGCTGACGTTGCCCGCGCCGTGCCGTTGCTCGAACGGGCCGCGCGCGCGCAGCCTGACAATGCCGTTATTACCGAGCATCTTGGCGATGCCTATTGGCAGGCGGGCAGACGCTATGAAGCGCGTTATGCGTGGCGCGCAGCCTCGATTGATGCCGGGCCTGAAGACTCGGTGCGGCTGGCGGCCAAAATCGACGACGGCCCTCAGGCGCGCTGATCCATGATTGTCGAGCGCGCACCGGCCAAGATCAACCTGGCGCTGCATGTCCGTGCGCGCCGCGCCGATGGCTATCACGAACTTGAGACGCTGTTTGCTTTTCTGGCCGATGGCGATGTGATTTCGCTGGAACGCGCGCCTGAACCGGCCTTTTGCCTGACGGGGCCTTTCGCCGGCGCGCTTGCCACGGAAGGGGACAATCTGGTCACCCGGGCCGCACGGGATTTTGCCGACAAGATCCTTGATCCCGGCCCGGTCGCGATAACGCTCGACAAGCATTTGCCGATTGCCTCGGGTATTGGCGGGGGTTCGGCGGATGCGGCCGCGACCTTGCGCGCGCTTGCCCGGCTGAGCGGTATCGCGGTCGACGATGAGCGGCTGTTTGCACTGGCGGAGCGTCTGGGTGCCGATGTGCCGGCCTGCCTGCTCGGGAAAAGCGCCGTTGGCACGGGCAAAGGCGAGCGGCTGGAGCCGGTGGCCGGGCTGGCAGGCACGCCGGTGCTGCTGGTAAATCCCGGCATTGGCGTGTCGACGGGCGCCGTTTTTTCGGGCTGGGGCGGGCAGGATCTTGGCCCCATGCCCGGTGGGGACAATTTGCTGGTGCGCGCCAGGGCTGCCCGCAACGATCTGGAGCCGCCTGCCCGGGCAATCGCCCCGGTTATCAGCGATGTTCTGGCGCTGCTGGAGCGGCTCCCCGGCGTGACGCTGTCGCGAATGTCGGGTTCGGGCGCGACCTGTTTTGCGCTGTTCAGCGATGGCGCGCTCCGGTCGGCGGGGGCGGCGGCGCTGCGCGAGGCGCATCCCGGCTGGTGGGTGTTCGAATCGAGCATGGCGTGACGGTGCCGGGCCCCGAATTGCCCGAGCTTCTTGGCGGCGCCAGCGACATATTGCTGCTGTGCGACCATGCCTCCAACGCCGTGCCGCCCGACATCGCGCTGGGCATAGACGAGGCGCTGCTGGCGCGCCATGTGGCGGTCGACATTGGCGCCGCGGCGCTTGCCCGTGCGCTTGCGGGGCGGCTTGCGGCACCGGCGGTGCTTGCCACGGTTTCACGTCTGGTGATTGATCTCAACCGGCCGAGCGACCACGCCGGGCTTGTCCCGCGGGCCAGTGACGGCCACGCCATTCCCGGCAATGCGCGTGCGGACCGGGCAGGGCGGATTGCGCGGTTCCACGCGCCCTATCACCGGGCCATTGCCCGGCAGATCAACGCGCAGCGGCCAGCGCTTATCGTCGCGGTCCACAGTTTTACGCCACAACTTGAGCAGGGTGGGGCCCCGCGGCCATGGGAGATCGGCATTCTTCACAATCGCCAGTCGGCTGCCGCGCGCGCGGCCATCGCGCTGTTCCGGTCGGCGGGCATCGTCACGGGTGACAACGCACCATATTCAGGCCGCCAGTTCAACATGACGCTAAACCGCCACGGTGAAGGGCAGGGGATTGCCGCCTTTTCCCTCGAAGTGCGCAACACGTTGATCGCCAGCGGGCGCGGGGTTGCGCATTGGGCCGCCATCATCGCGCCCGTTATCGCGCAAGTGCGCAACGGACTTGCGCAAAACGCGCTTTTCACGACATAGGTAGCGCCGATGAACCGAATATTTGACAAATCACGCCTGCCGAGCCGGCACGTCTCCGTCGGGCCGGAACGGGCGCCCCACCGCAGCTATTATTACGCAATGGGCATCGCCGAGGAAGACATTGCCCGGCCCTTTGTGGGGCTGGCCAGTGCTGGCAACAACTCCGCGCCGTGCAACACAACGCTCGATGCGCAGGCCGACGCAGCGCAGGCGGGCGTGGTCGCAGGCGGCGGCATGCCGCGCCGGTTCAACACCATTACCGTAACCGACGGTATTGCGATGGGCCATCAGGGGATGAAATCCTCGCTCGTCAGCCGGGAAGTGATTGCGGATTCGGTTGAACTCAGCGTGCGCGGCCATTGCTATGATGCGCTTGTCGGCTTTGCCGGGTGCGACAAGAGCCTGCCCGGCATGATGATGGCGATGCTGCGGCTGAACGTGCCGAGCATTTTCGTCTATGGCGGCTCCATCCTGCCGGGGCGCTTCCACGATCGTGACGTGACGGTGGTTGATGTGTTCGAGGCGGTCGGGCAATATGCGGCAGGCGGGTGCCCGTTGCAGGAACTGATCGCGCTGGAAAAAGTGGCGTGCCCCGGCCACGGGGCGTGTGGCGGGCAGTTTACGGCCAACACCATGGCCTGTGTCGGCGAGGCAATTGGCCTGTCGCTGCCCAATTCAAACATGATGCCGGCGCCCTATCAGGCGCGGGAAGACATTGCGGTGGCGGCTGGCGAGCAGGTGATGGCGCTGCTGGAGGCGCATATCCGCCCGCGCGACATTTGCACACGGCCGGCGTTCATCAACGCAGCCCGCGTGGTGGCGGCGACCGGGGGGTCAACCAACGCGGCGCTCCACTTGCCGGCCATGGCGCATGAGGCAGGCATCGCCTTTGATCTCTTCGATGTTGCCGACGCTTTCAAATCAACGCCGTATGTTGCTGACCTGAAGCCCGGTGGGAAGTTTGTGGCCAAGGACATGTATGAGGCGGGCGGCGTTTACATGCTGATGAAAACGATGCTCGCTGGCGGCTTTCTTGACGGTAATTGCCTGACCGTCACGGGCAAAACACTCGGCGAGAATATCGATCAGGTGACGTGGAACCCCGACCAGAAGGTGATTTATGACGTCAAGGCACCATTATCGCCAACAGGCGGCGTGGTCGGGTTGAAGGGGTCACTCGCGCCCGAAGGCGCCATCGTCAAGGTGGCCGGCATGCAACGCTTGCAGTTTGAAGGCCCGGCGCGGGTGTTTGATTGTGAGGAAGACTGTTTTGCCGCTGTTGAGGCGCGGGACATTGCCGAAGGCTGCGTTATCGTCATCCGCTATGAAGGGCCAAAGGGCGGGCCCGGCATGCGCGAAATGCTGTCGACCACCGCAGCACTTTATGGGCTGGGCATGGGGGAAAAGGTCGCGCTCATCACCGACGGGCGCTTTTCGGGTGCCACGCGCGGCTTCTGCATTGGCCATGTCGGGCCAGAGGCCGCTGATGGCGGTCCAATCGCGCTGGTGGAGGAAGGCGACCTCATTCGCATCGACGCTGCCCTGGGCACTATTGAGCTGATCGTTGCGCAAGAAGTGCTCGCCGAGCGCCGCGCGCGCTGGGTGCCGCGCGGCAACAACTATCAATCCGGCGCCCTGTGGCGCTATGCGGCAACCGTTGGTCCTGCATATCAGGGTGCGGTAACCCATCCGGGCGCCGCCGCTGAAACCCATGTCTATGCGGATATTTAGCGCGGGCTTGCTGCTGGTGATGGCAGGGTGCGGCCCGGCGGCACCGGGCAATGAAACGCTGGTCGGCCTGGCCCAGGGCGCGACGCCCGACGAAGCGGCCAAGGCCGGCCTCATCGGGTGCGCGCTGGCCGGGGCCGAGGTGCCCGAGCGCTCCTGTTCGGTTGACCGGACGGTGACCGCGCAGGGCCTCGTCCTCACGCTGCGCAATCCTGATGGCGGTTTCCACCGCGTGCTGGTGACGGGCGATGGCCGCGGCGTGATTGCCGCCGATGGCGCGGAAAAAGCGGTGGTGCGCATTGTCGGTTCCGCCGAGATTGAGGTCGCGATTGGTGGAGATCGTTACCGGCTGCCGGCGACGATAGCCGCGCAGAGCGCCACCGCTGCGGCGGGTTCCTTTGAAGGGGGCGGGGCAAAATGAGCGCGCCGGGAACAATCGTCCGCGTGGCGGCACTCGGTGACGGCGTCAGCGAGGACGGGCGGCATGTGCCACTTGCCGCCCCCGGTGACATACTTCGCGCCGATGGCAGCATCGCGCCGGGGCCGCACCATCAAGCGCCTCCCTGTCGCCATTTTCCGCGTTGCGGCGGGTGTCAGCTCCAGCATCTTGATGACGATAGCTATGCGCAGTTTCTGACTGACCGGGTGCAGGGTGCGCTTGCCGGTCAGGGGCTGGAAGCGACCGTTCGCCCGCCGCTGGTGTCGCCGGCGCACAGCCGACGGCGGGCCACGCTTCATGCCGAGCGGCGCGGGAGCCAGATCGTGCTGGGCTATGCCGAAGCCGGCAGCCACGCGCTCATCGACCTTGCGGAATGCTCCGTGCTTCACCCTGATCTGGCAGCGATGCTACAGCCGCTGCGCCAGTTGCTGGGCGTGCTGATGACGGGCAAGCGCGGGGTGGATGTGCATCTCGCCCTGGTCGATCAGGGCGTCGATATGGTGGTGATCGGCGTGGAAGCGGCCGGTCTGGTCGCCGCTGAGGCAATTTCGGCATTTGGCGCGGCCTTTCGGGTTGCCCGGCTGGCGATCGATGATCGCGACCGGCCGGAGGTGCGGTGGGAGCCCGATGCGGTCACGGTTACCTTTGGTGGTGCGGTGGTTTCGGTGCCGCCCGGCGCGTTTTTGCAGGCAACCGCGCATGGCGAAGCGGCGCTGCTGGCCGCGGTGAAGGAAATGGTTGGCACACCTGCGACGCTTGCCGACCTGTTCGCCGGGCTGGGCACGTTCGCGCTGGGGGTGTCGCCGCGGTCCAAGGTTTACGCCGCTGAAGCGAGCCGAGATGCCATCGCTGCGCTGAAATCGGCGGCATCGCGGGCGGGGCGGTTGCTGGTCACGGAACACCGCGACCTCTATCGCCGGCCGCTCACCGTCGCCGAGCTGAACCGGTTCGAGGCGATCGTGCTTGATCCACCGCGTGCCGGCGCGCGCGAGCAGGCCGAGGCGCTGGCCGATTGCGATGCAGACGTCATCGCCTACATATCGTGCAATCCGAGCAGCTTTGCGCGGGATGCCAAGGTGATTTGCGCAGGAGGTTTCCAGCTCGACTGGGTGCAGCCGGTGGGGCAGTTTCGCTGGTCAACGCATGTCGAGCTGGTCGGCCGGTTCAGGCGTCCGCCGCCGGATACGTCGCCTGCATGAAATACAGCCCGTCAGGTGGCGCATTGAGGCCAAGCGCGGCCCGGTCCCGCGCTTCGAGCGCTCGTTTCATGTCGTCAGGGTGCCACTTGCCCTGGCCGACGAGCACCAGGCAGCCCACCATTGAGCGGACCTGATGGTGGAGAAACGAGCGCGCCGCCGCATCCACCAGCACCAATTCGCCGTTGCGGCTTACACCAAGCGTATCGAGCGTGCGCACCGGGCTGTCTGCCTGGCAATGCACTGAGCGGAAGGTGGTGAAATCATGCCGGCCAACGAGGTGCGCCGCACCCGCCGCCATGGCGCCGTGGTCAAGCGGCCGTGGCTCGCGCCACGCCAGCCCGCGCTCGGTGGTCAGCGGTGCCCGTCGGTTCACGATACGATATTGATAGGCACGGCCCGTGCATGAAAAGCGCGCGTGCCAGTCGTCGGGAACCGGCACGCAATCAAGCACCGCGACCGGGGCGGGGCGGACGAGCGCGTTCACCCCTTCCATCAGCCGAAACGCGGTGATTGGCCGCGTCACATCGACATGCGCGCGCATCGCCCGTGCGTGAACCCCGGCATCGGTGCGGCCGGCGGCGTAGACCGTCACCGGCTCATGCACCATGCGCGACAGCGCAACCTCCAGCGCCTCTTGCACGCTTGGCCCGTGTGGCTGACGCTGCCAGCCCATGAACGGCCGGCCATCATAATCCAGGGTGAGCGCAAAACGCGTCACAGCGCAGTGCCGGGTGGGATGGGAAAGCCGCGCAGGAAGGCTGCCGTGGGCATGGCGCCGCGCCCGGCTCGCTGGAGCATCACGGGCCGGATCGCGCCTGTACCGCAGGCGATGGTCAGTTGCTCGTCAAGCACGGTCCCGGCCAGGCCATGGGCGGGCACAATCACTGTATCGAGCAGCTTGATCCGCTCACCTCCCACATCAAAAAACGCGCCGGGCACCGGGTTGAACGCGCGAACCTGACGCTCAACCATATCCGCGCCCTGCTGCCAGTCGATCCGCGCTTCGGCCTTGTCGATCTTGGTGGCATAGGTCACCCCCTCGGGCGGCTGCGCGACGGGCGGATGCGCGGGCAGATCGGCGAGCACCTCGGTCATCAGCCGAGCGCCCATCGCGCTCAACTCGTCCGCCAGCGCGCCGCCGGTCTTGCGATCAATGGCGGTCGTGCCGCGCAAAAGCACCGGGCCGGTGTCCAGCCCGGCCTCCATCTGCATGATACAAACCCCGGTTTGCGCGTCGCCTGCCAGAATCGCGCGCTGAATGGGTGCGGCACCGCGCCAGCGCGGTAGCAGCGAGGCATGAACGTTCAGGCAACCAAGCCTGGGTGCCGCAAGTATCGTTTTGGGCAGGATCAGGCCATAGGCCGCGACGACCGCGACATCGGCCCCGATCGCTGCAAAATTCTGGTGCTCGGCCGCATCGCGCAGCGAAACCGGGGTGCGAACCGGTATTCCCAGCGCCTCGGCACGCGCGTGAACGGGGCCAGGGGTCAGCGCCTTGCCTCGCCCGGCGCGGCGCGGCGGCTGCGAATAGACTGCCGCCACCCGGTGGCCGGCACCGACCAGCGCCTCCAGTATCGGCACGGAAAAACCCGGCGTGCCCATAAAGATGACGGTGAGGGGATCGGAAGGCTTCATGCCGCCTTCCATCGCCGCTTGGCAGAGGGCTATGCAACCCCTTATCTGTGGCACCATGGCTTCTCAAGAAATAGAGGCGCTGGCGCAGGCGCTGTCCCGGCTTCCCGGTTTTGGGCCGCGCTCGGCACGGCGCGCGGTGCTGCACTTGCTGAAAAAGCGCGAGACTGCGCTTGATCCGCTGCTGCGCGCGCTGGAAGCAGTCGCGGCGCGGCTGACGACATGCACGGTGTGCGGCAACATCGACACAGCCAGCCCGTGCGGCATCTGCGCCGATCCACGCCGCGACGCCCGTGCGCTGTGCGTGGTGGAGGAAGTTGCCGACTTGTGGGCGCTTGACCGGAGCCATTTGTTTCCGGGCAAATTCCACGTCCTTGGCGGGCGGCTATCCGCACTTGAGGGCGTACGGCCAGAAGACCTGTCGATCGACCTGTTGCTGCGCCGGGTCGAGGCGGGAGGCATTGACGAGGTGGTGCTGGCGATGAACGCCACGCTTGAGGGGCAGACTACCGCGCATTACATCGCCGAACGGATCGAAGGATTTCCGGTGCGCCTTACGCAGCTAGCCCATGGCCTGCCCGTGGGCGGCGAGCTGGATTATCTTGATGACGGCACGCTCGCGCAGGCGCTGCGCGCACGAAAGCCTGTCGGTTGAACGGCGGGTGATCTTGACGCGGGGCGGCCGCTTTCCTAGCTGGTGAAATCATGGCCGTTCATCAGATCATCGAAGTTCCTGATCCGCGGTTGCGGACTATTTCAGCACCCGTTGAAGCGGTTGACGATGGCGTGCGTGCGCTCATTGGCGACATGCTCGACAGCATGTATGCCGCACGCGGCATTGGCCTGGCTGCTATTCAGATCGGCGTGCCCCGGCGCGTGCTGGTGATCGACCTTCAGGAAGAGGGTGCGGACGGCAAGCCGCTGCGCAACCCGCAAGTCTTCATAAACCCCGAAATTGTCGCCAGCGATGCCATACTCGCGACCTATAATGAGGGCTGCCTGTCGGTGCCCGATCAATATGCCGAGGTCGACCGGCCCGCAACCTGCCGGGTGCGCTGGCTTGATGAGCATGGCGCCGGTCATGAAAAAGACCTGGACGGGTTGCTCGCCACCTGCATCCAGCACGAAATGGATCATTTGCAAGGCATCGTGTTCATCGACCACCTGTCAAGGCTCAAGCGCGAGATGGTGCTGAAGAAACTGGCCAAGGCGCGCAAAGCCGCCGCCTGAGCCTGGCGTTTAGCCTGCGGTACGCCGGATCGCCGCCAGAACGCGGGCGGCCCATTCCGGCCGGCAAATCAGCACATCGGGCAAAACGGGGTTCGCGCAATTATATACCAGGTCGCTGCCGTCGATACGCGAGGCATGGCAGCCAGCCGCACGCGCCACGGCCACTGGCGCGCAATTGTCCCATTCATACTGGCCGCCATCGTGGACATAAATTTCCGCTTCGCCCGCGACTATGGCCATTGCCTTGGCGCCGGCTGACCCCATCGGCACCAGAATGCCGCCAATCGCCCGGGCGACCGCAGTGGCGATGGCGGGCGGGCGGGCGCGGCTGACGAGGATGCGCGGTGCGCCAGGCGTGGCGGGGGGGAGGGTGACTGCGCCGTCACTGGCAAATACCCGCCCACAGCCCGGCACGGCGACCGCGCCGACGCTAGGCACGCCATCAATCGCCAGACCCACATGTACCGCCCAGTCGTCCGTTCGCGCGGCATATTCCAGCGTTCCGTCAAGCGGGTCGATGATCCACACCCGGCGCCGGGCGCAGCGTTTGCCGTCATCGGGCGATTCTTCCGACAGGATGTCGTCGTCGGGGCGCGCGGCGCGTAACCGCCGGAGGATCAGCGCATTGGCTTGGGTATCACCGCGCGCGCCGAGTTCAGACGGGCCGCAAGTGGCCGAGCACCGCAAGCGGTTGAGCAGCGCCCCCGCCTCTGCGGCAATGTCGCGTGCAAGCTCGGCGTCAGTCATGGTGCCTTGTTCCATAAGGCGGCGATATGCTCCACGAGCGCGGCGAGCAAGGTCAGTCCGACCGCCCGCGTTCCACCGAATCGAGGATGCGCGCGCCTGCCATTACGACCGCAATCGGGCACACGGCAAACAACAGCCAG
Source organism: Sphingomonas sp. (assembly GCA_021732445.1). Classification (GTDB taxonomy): domain Bacteria; phylum Pseudomonadota; class Alphaproteobacteria; order Sphingomonadales; family Sphingomonadaceae; genus Sphingomonas. Next base: position 171,882 of record JAKFUZ010000002.1, read on the forward strand.
CCGCCATAGCCGGGATATTGCTCTACATAATGCACGCCGCGCTCAACGGCGCCAAGGCCCAGTGCATAAATAACGAGAAACGCCTCGAACTTGGTTTTGATGACGAACAGCTTGGTGAGTTTTTTCAACATGTCGTCCATTACGCAAACACCGGGCCAACCGCGCAAAAACGCCCTTGCTCCTTAACGGAAATGGTTAGCTGTCAACTAATTCGACAGTAAGCCGGCCAGCCCCAGATGGTCCAGCAGCGCGCGGTGCGCCGCCTCGATGGTGCGGATGAGCGCCGGATCGCCGATCATCGCAGGGTCAATGGTTTCGGGCCAGTGCGCGGCAACGAGCGCTGACAGCGCATCGAGTTTAGCGTCATCGACCAGAAAGCGCGCGTCGATGGTGGCGGGGTCGGCCACAATCCGAAGGCGCAGGCAGGCAGGCCCACCACCATTTGCCATCGATTCGCGCACATCGACGACCTCAAGCCGCCGGATCGGACCGTTGCCCGCGACGAGCGTTTGCAGATAGCGCCACACCGACGGCGTTTCCTGCGCCTCACGCGGCAGGATGAGCGCCATTGTGCCGCCGGCCAGCGTCACGAGTTGCGCATTGAACAAATAGGATGCGATCGCGTCGGCAAGCGACACGGCCGCCGCCGGCACCTCGATTATCTCCGCCTCGGGCATCCGTGCGCGCAAGGCCGCGTAAAACCCCGGCCGGTCGGCAAACGCCTGTTCATGGGCAAACAACACCCGCTCATTGGCGACGGCAACCACATCGTTGTGAAACGCGCCAGCAGCGATTGCCTCGGGCGCTTGCTGAACCATAAGGGTGGCGGTTGGATCGAGCCGGTGCGCGCGCGCGACCGCCTCGCTCGCGTCACGGTGCTGGCGGGCGGGGAACGGGCCGCCGGTTTCGCCGAACACGAATATTTCGGTTCCCGGGGCGCCGTGGCGCGCGCAAAGCCGCATGTGGTTAGCGGCGCCCTCGTCGCCAAAGGGCGGCGGGATGGGCGCGTGAACGGCAAAGGCCGGGTGGGCGAACACGCAGCGGAGCTGGCGCAACGTCGCCTGCCATTCATGGCTGCGGTGCGGCATCGTCACCAGATTCGCGACGGTGAGGTGGCACCGCCCGTCTTCGGTATCGGGCGCGGGAGAGACGGTTGCGGCATTGGCCGCCCACATGGACGAGGCAGACAGCGCCTGCGCCTGCAAATGGCGCGGCGCGCCCGCAAAATCAGTCGCCAGTGTTGCAAGCCAGCCATGGTCGGGGCGCACCGGCGGCACGAAAATGCCCTGCGTCAGCCCAAGCGCGATATTGGCGCGCATTTTGGCAATGCCCTGAAGTGCCGCCGCGCGCGGCCGGGACATAGCGCCCGCATTGCGGGTGGCCGCCAGATTGCCCAGGCTCAGCCCCGCATAATTATGACTTGGGCCGATAAGCCCGTCGAAGTTAATCTCGACCAGTGCAGGATCAGGCGCGGGCGACATGGTGCACCTGCGATCCGTGAATTGCACCAATGGCGTGGGCGCTGCCGGCATCGACCGCAACGCCGCCGCCGCGCATATCGACCCGGCCATAGGCGCAGCGGAAATCAGCCAGTGCCCCGGTTGCGATGAGCGACTCGGTGCCGCTGCTGGCGTCCGTTGCAATGACCGTGTCCGTGCGCCCGTCGCGCACGGTGCGCATCTGGTCGACCCGCGCGCACATGCTTGGGCCGCCATCAAAAATGTCGATATAATTCTCGAACACAAAACCCTCATTTTCCAGCATGCGCATGGCGGCGCGACCCGAGGGGTGCGGCAGGCCTATGGCTGCGCGCGCGCCCTCCGGCAGCATCGCTGTGTAGATCGGGTGTTTGGGCATCAGGTCGGCGATGAACTGGTTGCCGTGGATGGCGTTGAAATGGTCCGCATCCTGAAAGTTCATGCCAAAGAACCGTCCCGCCAACCCATCCCAGAAGGGCGACCCGCCTGCTTCGTCGATAATGCCGCGAAGCTCGGCGAGAATGCGCTCGGCAAAGCGCGCGCGGTGCGCCCGGATGAAGAGATAGCGGCTGCGTGCCAGCAACATGCCAAGCCCGCCAGCGCGCTCGCTGGGGTGGAGAAACAGCCCGCCGACCTCGCTGGAGCCCTCAAGATCGGTGCTCAGCGTAAGCATGTCGGCGCGAAAAATGCGGTTCAGCTCCGCGCTGTGCTGCGTCAGCGTGCCCAGTCGATAGCTGTAGAATGGCCATTTCTGCCCAACCTTGGTAAATAGCTGGCACGTGCCCCGCACATCCCCGGTCGCCAGATTTTCAAGCACCAGCACGAACAATTCGTCATCCAGCGTCATGTCTGTGCGCGCAAAGGCGGCCTCGCTGCGCTCCAGCTTGGCAGCAAGCGATTTGCGGTCGGGCGGCAGATTGGTGAACCCGCCGCCGGTGAGCTTGGCCATTTCATATAAATGCTGCAGGTCGCTCCGGCGTGCGGCGCGGATGACAAAACTCATAACCGCCCCGGTTCGGCAATGGTCAGGATCGTAAGCGCCGAAAGCGCTGCGCGCTCGACAAGGCTGTCGATCATCAGAAATTCGTCGCTTGAATGGATGGCCCCGCCACGCGCGCCCATTGTGTCGACGACGGGCACCCCGCAAGCGGCAATGTTGTTGCCATCACACACCCCGCCCGTGTCTCGCCAGCCAATGTCGAGCCCAAGCAGCGCGCCGCATTCCTTCACCACCGCAAACAGTCGCGCGGCGCCCGCGTCGATGGGCTTGGGCGGCCGATTGAAATCGCCATGGACCGTAACGTGAACGCCGTGCGCGGCGGCTACATCCCGGGTGACGCTGGCGATGAGGGCGCGGGCGCGGGCAATGTCGCCGGCGGCTTGCGGGCGGAAATTCACCCGCAGCACGGCATGATCGGGCACCACATTATTTGGCCCGCCGCCGTCGATACGCGCGGGATTTACCGACAGGGTGGGCGAGCGGGCATCGCTCAGCGCCAGCGCAATGGCAGCCGCCGAGACGATTGCGTTGCGGCCGTCCTGCGGGTTGCGGCCGGCATGGGCGCTGGTGCCGCGCACGGTGATGGAAAAATTCCCCGTGCCACCGCGCGCGCCGGCAAGGGTGCCATCGGGCAGCGCAGGCTCATAGGTGAGCGCGGCCAGCTTGCCGTGCGCGGCACTGGCGATCAGCGGCGCCGACGATAGCGAGCCGGTCTCCTCGTCTGAATTGAGCAGCACCTGATAGCCGATGCGCGGAGCCAGCGGGCTTGCCTCCACCGCTTTCAGCGCGGCCAGCATCAGCGCGATGCCGCCCTTCATATCGGCAACGCCAGGCCCGTTCAGCACACCGGGCGCGCGCCAGTCGAGCGCCTGAAAGCTATGGTCAGCGCCAAACACCGTGTCCATATGCCCGGTGAACAGCAATTGCAGCGGCGCGTGCGGCCGCACGGTGGCCAGCAAATGTTGACCATGGTCGATGGCGCGGACCGATCCGTCGGCCGCAACCGCATCGACCGGCGCTGCATCGTGGAGCGCGACATCGCCGGGCAGCGCGGCAAACGCGTCGGCGAGCAGTGCCGCCATGGTCGCCAGCCCGGCAAGGTTGCGGGTGCCAGAATTCACTTGCGCCCAACGCTCGACCTGCGCGAGCATCGGTTCTGCTGCAAGGCGTTCGGTGAGCGCTGCAACATCGCGTGGGGCAAAGCCGGTCGCCATGGGTCAGCCCTCCAGATGGGCGGCGAAACACGCCATGACGTCAACATAAAGCTGGCGTTTGAAGGGCACCGCAAGCGCCACGACATCGGCTGGAGTTGCCCAGCGCCAGGCACAAAATTCCTGATGCGCGGTGGCAATGTTCACATCGGCGTCCGTTCCGTAGAACCGGTAAAGGAACCAGCGTTGCCGCTGCCCACGCCATTTGCCGTGCCAAACTTTGCCAATCAGCGCCTCGGGCAGGTCATAGAAAAATTCACGCTCCGTGGCCCCCAGCAGTGCCACCTTGCCCGGCGCAATACCGGTTTCCTCGCCCAGCTCGCGCAGTGCCGCTGTCTGCGCGTCCTCGCCGGGGTCGATGCCACCTTGCGGCAACTGCCAGGCCTCTACCGCCGAATCGAGGCGCTGGCCGATGAACAGATGGCGCTCAGCGTTCATCACCATGATACCGGCACAGGGACGATAGGGTAACGCGTCGATTGCCGTCACGCATCGGCGCCTTGTGCTGGAGCGCTTTCGGCAATCATCGCCTTAAGCACCGCAAGCGCGCCTGCCACATCCTGCGCCGACGACGGGATGGCCTTGCGCAGGGTGATATGGCCATGAATATTGCCCACGGCCTCACGGTAGACGGTCGGCACGCCCTGCGCGATGAGCGCGGCGGCATAGGCACGCCCCTGGTCGCGCAGCGGATCGAGCCCGGCGGTCAGTACCAGCGTTGGTGGCATGTCGTGATGCGCGCCATTGATCGGTCGGCCACGCCAATGTTCTGGATCGGGGGCATAGGCGGCCTCGAAATAGGCCATCGCATCGCGCGTCAACAAGCGGCCCTCGTTGAACAGCTCGAACGACGCATATTGCTCAGCCGCGCCGACCGTTGGATAAATGGGAAACTGCGCAATGACGGGTACGGCCGCCGGCGCATCGCGCAGCGCCATGGCGGTCACGATGGTAAGCGCGCCGCCCGCGCTGTCGCCCATCAGCACCAGGCCCGTGGGCGACAGGCCAAGCACTTCTGGCCCTTGCGCAACGAAGCGCGCGGCCGCTTCGCAATCATCGGGCGCGGCGGGGAAGGGGTGCTCGGGCGCCAGACGATAATCGACGGCAACCACAGGCAGGTCCAGCACGCGCGACACTTCGGCGCAAAAACTTGCATGGGTGTCGAGATCGCCAATCACAAAGCCGCCGCCGTGGAAGAAAACGACCACCGGCCCCGGGCCGCGCGCCGCGCGACAATCGAACAGCCGCAACGCGATGTCACCGCCGGGGCCGGGTGCCACGGCATCTTTCGTCACCGCGAGCGTGCCCAGCGGAAGATCGGCAATGTCCTTCATCGCCGAATAGGCCGCGCGCGCTGCCGGTGGGGCCATCTCGTGCGTTTTGGGGCCCGGGAAATTATTCAAAAAGGCAAGGAACTGTGCGACATCGGGTCGGACGAAATGCTCGGTCACCATCACTCTCCTGCGGCTTTCACCAAGGTTATGCCACAACGCGGCCGGCCCTGATTAGGCGGCATCGGCGGCCGCGTCCATGGTGTGGCCGCCATCTGGCGGGCCCGCGGTCGCACAGCGGTTAGCGGGCTCATGTCCGCCGCCGCCGCCCGTCACTCGCCCGAAATGGGTGTTCAAATAGTATCAATTTTGGCGACACCCGCATTTTCTACCTTGGGCTTGGGCCAAAGCGCGCCTAGACCGCCGTCGAATTTGTTTGCAGGACGATGACAATGGCAACAGCCGCCAAGCCTCCGCTGCCCAGTGACGCAGCCCCTTTGCCCGTATCGGAATCGGTGGTGGTCAGGTTCGCGGGCGACTCGGGCGACGGGATGCAGCTCACGGGCGGGCAGTTTACGCTGTCGACGGCGCTCGCCAGCAATGATTTTGCGACGTTTCCTGACTTTCCGGCGGAAATTCGCGCACCGCAGGGCACGTTGTTCGGGGTGTCCGCCTTCCAGATCAACTTTGGTTCGGGCGAGGTGGATACGGCCGGTGACCAGCCCGATGTGTTGATCGCGATGAACCCGGCAGCGCTCAAGACCAATGTCGAGCAGCTCAAGGCCGGCGGGCTCATCATCGCCGATGAGGGGGAATTTGGGGAGCGCAACCTTGCCAAGGCGAAATACGCCGGCAACCCGCTTGACGATGACAGCCTGTCAAAATGGCAGGTGCTGAAGCTCAACATCTCGCAAATGACGCTGGATTCCGTGAGGCCCTTTGGCCTTGGCAACAAGGAGGCTTTGCGCTGCAAGAATATGTGGACGCTGGGGCTGGCGTTGTGGATGTTCGACCGCGACCGGGCGCCGGTCGTCGCCTGGCTGAATGCCAAATTCGCCAAAAAGCCGGTGCTGGCTGAAGCGAATATCGCCGCGCTGAATGCCGGCCATGCCTATGGCGAAACGGCCGAGCTTTCCGGCCCGATGAAGCAGCATCATATTGGTGCTGCGCCCGCTGATCCGGGGCTGTACCGCACGGTGACGGGTGCCGAATCGATTTCGCTCGGGCTGGTGGCGGGCGCGCAGCTTGCCGGGCTGAAAATGTTCTTTGGCGGCTATCCGATCACGCCGGCATCCGCCATTTTGCACCATCTTTCGGGGCTCAAGGAATATGGGATCACCACCTTCCAGGCCGAAGACGAGATTGCCGCCATCGCCTCTGCGATCGGCGCCTCCTATGCGGGGCAACTTGGCGTCACGTCGTCATCGGGGCCGGGCATCGCGCTGAAGGGCGAAGCGATGGGGCTTGCCATCATGACCGAGCTGCCGCTCGTTATCATCAATTCGCAGCGCGGCGGGCCGTCTACCGGCTTGCCGACCAAGACCGAGCAGTCGGATCTCTATCAGGCGGTGTACGGTCGCAATGGCGACGCGCCTATGCCAGTCATCGCTGCTCGCTCACCCGCAGACGCGTTTGACTGCGCGATCGAGGCGGTGCGGATCGCCACGCACTATATGACGCCCGTCATGTTGCTTACCGACGGCTATATCGCCAACGCCGCCGAGCCTTGGCGAGTGCCCGACATGAGCAGCTACCCGCCATTTCCCGTTACCTTTCTCGACAAGGTGCCGGAGGGCGGCTTCAAGCCCTATGGTCGGGATGCAAAACTTGCCCGCCCCTGGGTGAAGCCCGGCACACCCGGCCTGCTCCACCGCATTGGCGGCATCGAAAAGGCGGTCGATACTGGCAACATCGATTATGGCGCGGCGAACCATCAGGCGATGACGGATATTCGCCAGAACAAGGTGCTGGGCGTCGAGGTGCCCGATCAGTCAGTGGCGCTGGGCGCTGCGGATGACGTGCTGGTCGTGGTCGGCTGGGGTTCCACCTATGGGCCGATCCACCAGGCAGTCCGCCGGGCGCGGGCACGGGGCTTGCGCGTGGCGCATGTCCATTTGCGCCACATCTGGCCGATGCCCAAAAATCTTGGCAGCTTGCTAAAGGGATACCAGCATATCCTCGTGCCCGAAATGAACACGGGCCAGTTGAAAACCGTGCTGCGCGACCAGTTTCTGGTCGATGCGCGCCCGCTCAACAAGGTTTCCGGCCAGCCGTTCCGCATCGCCGAGATTGAGGCGGCGATTGACCGCGTGCTTGCCTGATACGCCCCTGCCCACATATTTTGCCAACCGGATCCATATCATGAACGAGATGACCCGCATAACCACCCTGAAAGACTGGGAAACCGACCAGGAAGTGCGCTGGTGCCCCGGTTGCGGCGACTATGCCATTTTGAAGGCGGTGCAGCGCACCATGCCTGAGATTGGCGCTGCGCCCGAAAACACGGTGTTCGTGTCGGGCATCGGCTGCTCCTCTCGCTTTCCCTATTACATGGAAACTTATGGCTTCCACACCATCCACGGCCGCGCGCCGGCGGTGGCAACGGGCGTAAAGCTTGCCAATCCCGAGCTTGATGTGTGGATCATCACCGGGGATGGCGACGCGCTGTCGATTGGCGGCAACCACACCATGCACTTGCTGCGGCGCAACCTGAACTGCCAGGTGCTGCTGTTCAACAACGAGATTTATGGCCTGACCAAGGGGCAATATTCTCCAACGTCGCGGATTGGTACGCGAAGCCCGTCGACACCCTATGGCTCGGTCGATCGCCCGGCCAGCCCGTGCGCCTTTGCGCTCGGGTCGGGCGCCCGGTTCGTTGCGCGCGGCATCGACACGCACAAGAATTTGGGTGGCGTGTTGAAGGCTGCCTATCACCACAGGGGCGCGGCCTTCATCGAGATATTCCAGAACTGCATCGTTTATAATGACGAGGTGTTTGAAGACTTCACCGCTAAAGCCAATGCATCCGAACACCAGCTTTGGCTGGAAAACGGCAAGCCAATGCTGTTCGCGGGCGGCGCCAGAGGCATCGCCATTGACCACAAGACGCTTACACCTGTCGTTGTCGATGTGACCGGTGGTGACTGGCAAGCCGCGGGTGTCGTGGTGCATGATGTGACCAACCGGACTGTCGCGCACATGCTGGTGGAACTGCGCTTTGGTGATTTCCCGATGGCGCTGGGCGTGCTCTATGATGATCCGCGCCCGACCTTTGAGGCTGCCGTGGTCGAGCAAAACCGCTCGGTCTCATCGGGCAAGACGCCTGATCTGCAAAAGCTGGTTGCCAGGGGGCAGACGTGGCAGGTCGGCGCGGCGGACAGCGGCGGGCACGCGGCCTGATCGAGGCCGAGGCGGCGCCCCCCGGCATGACGGCACCGTCGATTGTCTGGTTCCGCCGCGACTTGCGGCTGGCGGATCAGGCCGCGCTGCTTGCAGGCGCCGCGCAGGGGCCCGTAATTCCGGTATTCGTGCTCGACGATGAAGCCCCGCGCCACCGCAAAATGGGCAGTGCCAGCCGCTGGTGGCTGCATCACAGCCTTGATCGTCTGGGGGAGGCGCTTGCGGCACGCGGCGCGCGACTGATTTTGCGCCGGGGCAAGGCCGAAGAGGTGCTGGCGGCAATGGTCGCCGAAACCGGCGCTGCCCGCATTCATTGCCTGCGCCATTATGAACCATGGTGGCGAAATGCCGAGGCAGCGCTGGGCAAGCGGGTCGAACTGGTCCGGCATGACGGAAATTACCTGCGTCCGCCGGGCACCGTGCTCACAGGGGGCGGTGCGCCCTATAAAATCTATACGCCGTTCTGGCGCGCGCTGCTTGGCCAATTGCCGCCCGACGCGCCAGCCGAGCCCCCCGCGCGGCTGACCGGGCCGGGCCACTGGCCGGAAAGCGAAACGCTTTCCGACTGGGCGCTGTTGCCCGCCACGCCGGACTGGGCGGCGGGATTTGCGGCCGAATGGACACCGGGAGAAGCGGGTGCGCGCCATAACCTCGCGCGATTTTTGCCGCTCGCCGCCGATTATGGCGCGGCGCGCAATCTTCCGGACATTGCCGGCACGTCACGCCTGTCGCCGCATCTTCACTTTGGCGAGCTTTCGGCGGCGACCGTCTGGCACGCGCTGGCCGATGCCGGCGGGACGGTGGACAGGTTTCTGGGCGAGCTTGGCTGGCGCGATTATGCGCAGAACATCATTTTACAGCTTCCCGATTATGGTGGCCGCAACGCGCGCTCGGCGTTTGACGAATTTCCATGGCGCAGTGGTGCAGACGCCGATGCCGATCTTTGCGCCTGGCAGCGCGGGGAGACGGGCTATCCCATCGTCGATGCCGGGATGCGCCAGCTCTGGGCGACGGGGTGGATGCACAACCGGGTGCGGATGATCGCGGCGTCGTTCGTCATCAAGCACCTGCTCATCGACTGGCGGCGGGGAGAGGCATGGTTCTGGGATACGCTGGTCGATGCCGATTACGGGTCAAACGCGGTCAACTGGCAATGGTCGGCGGGCACGGGTGTGGATTCAAACATGTTCGTGCGAATCATGGCACCACTCAGCCAATCCGAGAAATTCGGCGCGGCGGGTTATATCCGCCGTTGGGTGCCCGAGCTCGCAGCACTGCCTGACGCGGCCATTCATGATCCGGACGAAAGCGGGTGCCGCCCCGCGACCTACCCACCCAAGCGCATCGGCCACCGCGAAGCGCGGGCACGCGCGCTGTCTGCCGCCCATAAGGCGCGATAGGAGCCCGGCCGCGTGATGCCATCACCGCCCACCGCCGATACCGCCGGCGCCCCGCTCCGGCAGGGCAAGCAGCCCCACCGCCACGGCAGTGGCTGGCTTGCCTTGCTTGCGCCGCTGTTCGTCCGCGTGCTTGACGGGCTTGATGCCGGGCTGGCGCAGGGCAGCCTCGACGTGAGACTGCCAGACGGCCGCAGCCGTGTTCTGGGAGGGCGGGCGCCGGGGCCGGTCGCGGTGGTCGCGCTGCATAGCTGGCGAGCGCTGTTGCGGCTGGTGAGCGGTGGCTCGGTCGGCTGGTATGAGGCCTGGGCCAACGCAGAATGGTCAAGCCCCGATCCGGTGGCGTTGTTCGCCCTGTTTGGCGCCAATCGCCACACGCTGGGGAACCGTGCGCGCGCCAGCGGGCTGGGGCGCGTGGTGCGCCGCGTGGCGCATATGCTGCGCCGTAACTCGCCGGGTGGCGCGCGCCGCAACGTGCACGCGCATTATGACCTCGGCAATGACTTTTACGCCGCCTGGCTCGATGAGGGCCTGACCTATTCAAGCGCGCAGTTCGCAACAATTTGTGACCCTGCCGAGCCGATGGCCGACGCGCAAAACCGCAAGCTCGCCGCCATGCTGGATCGTACGGCAACCGTGCCTGGCGAGCGGATTCTCGAAATCGGCTGTGGCTGGGGAGCGTTTGTGCTGCACGCGGCGCATGCGGGGCGCGATGTCGAGGCCATCACGCTGTCGGTGGAGCAACTGCGCACAGTGACCCGCAGAATTGCCAGCGAGGTTCCCGGTCGCGCCACCGTGCGGTTGAGCGATTACCGCAAGGTCAGCGGCTGCTACGACGCCGTGGTGAGCATCGAAATGGTCGAAGCGGTCGGGCAGGAATATTGGGCAGAGTATTTGCGGGTCATTGCCGCCGCGCTGAAGCCGGGCGGGCGGGCGGCCATTCAGTTCATCAGCATTGATGACGCGATCTTCGATGCCTATGCCCGCAATGTCGACTTTATTCAGGCTTATGTTTTTCCCGGCGGCATGTTGCTGTCCGAAGCGCGGTTTCGCGCGGCCGCCACGGCGGCGAGGCTGGAATGGCGCGACCAGCACCGGTTTGGCGCTCATTATGCCGAGACGCTGCGCCGCTGGCGGCTGGCCTTTGACGAAGCGGCAAACGACGAGCGGTTGCCGGCGCGTTTCGACGACGAACGCGCCGCCCTGTGGCGCTATTACCTGATGTATTGCGAGGGCGGCTTCCGGGGCGGCGGCATAGAGGTGTCGCAGGTGACACTCGTCAAGCCGGGTTAGGCGATGCGTTCGACATGCCCGTCGGGAAAATCGCCAGCCAGCAGTGCGGTAATCCGCCTGGCAACATCCTCGGGCGGTTTTACTGAAGCGGGGTCTTCGCCCGGATAAGCGCGCGCGCGCATTGCGGTGCGGGTGGCGCCGGGGTCAACAAGCGCGGTCCGGATATTGGTGACATTGGCGACTTCCTTGCCATAGCTTTGCACGATGGCCTCAAACGCCGCCTTTGATGCGCCATATTCCCCCCAATAAGCGCGCGGCGCGCGGGCGACGCCGGTGGTGAGCCCCACCACGCGGCCCCGAGGTGATTTGCGCAGCATCGCATCGAACGCGGTCAGCAGCGCCACCTGGGCGCTCACATTCAGCGTCAGGATGCGCGCGAGATCCTTGGGGTCGATGGCCGACACCGCGCCAAGGGTGCCAAGCGTTGCGGCGTTGAGCACCAATATGTCGAGCGCCGGCCAGCGACCTTCCAGCGCCGTGGCCAGCCGCGCGATCGCATTGTCCTGAGCAAGGTCGAGCGGGGCGATGGTCGCGGTGCCGCCCCCTGCGTGGATCGCTTCCTCCACCTCCTCAAGCCCGCCATTGGTGCGCGCGGTCAGCACCACATGCGCCCCGGCCGAAGCCAGCGCCCTGGCGGTGGCGGCGCCAATGCCGCGGCTGGCGCCGGTTACAAGCGCAAGGCGGTTGGCAAGCGGTTTGTCCTCAGTCATCGCCAATACTCGTGTGGTTAGCTGACGCGTTCGGCGAGCAGGGTGAACTGGTCAACCGACGAAATATCGTCCTGATCGGTCAGCCCCGTCGGATAATCACCCGTGAAGCACGCGTCGCAATGTGTCGGGCGGGTGGCGGCCCGGCCATCTTGGCCCAGCGCCTTGTAAAGGCCGTCGATCGAAATGAAGGCGAGGCTGTCAGCATGGATGAAATCCGTCATCCCCTCAACATCGAGTTTGGCCGCGAGCAGCTTTGCCCGTTCGGGCGTGTCCACGCCGTAAAAACAGCTATGCCGCGTTGGCGGGCTGGCGATGCGCATATGCACTTCGGCCGCGCCCGCATCGCGCATCATCTGCACGATTTTGAGGCTGGTGGTACCGCGCACGATCGAGTCGTCAACCAGCACGACTCGCTTGCCCGTGATGAGCGCACGGTTGGCATTGTGCTTCAGCTTCACACCCAGGTGGCGCACCTTGTCGCCGGGCTGAATGAACGTGCGCCCCACATAATGCGAGCGGATGATTCCCAGCTCGAAGGGTATGCCGGATGCCTGCGCATAGCCAATCGCTGCGGGCGTCCCCGAATCGGGCACCGGGATGACCAGATCGGCCGCGACCGGGCTTTCGACCGACAGCTGCGCGCCAATGGCCTTGCGCACGGTATAAACCGACTTGTCGCCGCTGATGGAATCAGGCCGCGAAAAATAGACATATTCAAAGATGCACGGGCGCGGCGCCATTTGGGCAAACGGGGTAATCGAGCGGATTTGGGAGCCTTGGGCGATAACCAGTTCACCAGGCTCGATGGCGCGCTCGAAAGTTGCGCCAACCACATCGAGCGCCACCGTCTCTGAGGCGAAGATGACCGCATCGCCCAGCCGGCCCATCACCAGCGGCCGAATGCCAAGCGGGTCACGGCACGCGATCATCCCCTCAGGCGTCATCACGATGAGCGAGTAGGCCCCCTCAACCTGTTTTAGCGCGTCGATGAACTTGTCGAGCAACGTCCGGTAGCTCGACGTCGCGACGAGATGGATGATCGTCTCGGTATCGGAGGTTGACTGGAAAATGGAGCCGCGCCGCACGAGTTCACGCCGCAGCCGCGCCGCGTTCGAAATATTGCCATTGTGTGCAATCGCAAAGCCGCCGCTCTGGAGGTCTGCATAAAGCGGCTGCACATTGCGCAGCGCCGTTTCCCCGGTGGTCGAATAGCGCACATGGCCGCAGGCGGTGTTGCCCTGGAGCGCGCGGATCACGTCATCGCGGTCAAAATTCCCCGCGACATGGCCCATCGCGCGGTGCGTGTGGAATTCGGCGCCGTCGAAGGTCGTGATGCCCGCCGCTTCCTGGCCGCGGTGCTGCAGGGCATGAAGGCCAAGCGCGACAAGCGCCGCTGCCTCGCCGTCGGTGCCGGAGACGCCGAAGATGCCGCATTCCTCCCGCAGCTTGTCGTCGTCAAAAGGGTTGGTTGTCAGCATAGCCGCCCGCAAATGGTGCCGTGAGCGGGCATATAGGCGCAAGGGCGAGGGTTTGTCTCCTGTTTGTCATCATCGTTTGGCGCAGACCGCCAATTTCTGAAAAGGCGCGCGCCGGCAGGCGCAGGGGCCGGCTGTATCCGCGCCGCCAATCACGCTAAACCTGCGCTGGCATGATCGATTCCCGCGAAACCGGCCTGGTGCTGAACCCGAAATATGACGCCGCTGGCCTTGTCGCCGCTGTCGTCACCGACGCTATGACCGGTGCGCTGCTGATGGTGGCTCATATGAACGCGGCGGCGCTCGCCCGGACGCAAGCGACGGGTGAGGCCCATTTCTGGTCACGCAGCCGGCAGATGCTGTGGCGCAAGGGGGAAACCTCTGGCCATGTGCTGCGCGTGCGCGAAATGCGCGTCGATTGCGATCAGGACGCCCTGTGGCTCATCGTCGATGCGGCAGGTCCTGCCTGCCACACCGGCGCGCAAAGCTGCTTTTATCGCCGGATTGAGGGCGACGCCCTGGTTCGCATTGGATGAGGCGGGCGTTGCTTCTGCTGCTGGCGCTGGCGCTGCCGGGTGCGTGCACCTTGCGGAGCGACGTTGCGACCAACCGTCTCGACGAGTCGGCGCCCGAGCTGGAAACCGCAGCAATTGCCGCTGGAGTCATCCCCGACCCGGCCAATACCGACCTTTCCGGATTATATGCGCGCGACACGGACAGGCTGTGCGTGGTGCCGTCACGCAACGGGTTCGCGATTGGCATCTTTGTGGATTATGGCGACCAGCAACTGTGCAGCGCCACAGGCACCGTGCGCAAATCCGGCGAATCGCTGTCGGTTGTCCTGGCGCGCGCGCCGGGATGTGCGTTCGATGCCCGCTTCGAGGGCGACCGGATCGTCCTGCCGGGCGCGCTGCCGCAGGAGTGTGCCAGCCTGTGCAGCGGCCGCGCCTCCATGGCCGCGCTCGACGTGCGCCAGTTGAGCGATTCGGTATCCGAGGCGCGCACCATGCGCGACGCCAAGGGCCGGTTGCTCTGCAATGGCGACGAGTGATGCGCGCAACGTTGACGTTCACGTAAGCGGAGATTAATCTGCGCCTCATGGCTTCCATTCTTGCCTATGCGCCGATCGACCCGCACCCCGACCGGACCGAATTTTCGATATCAGACCTGTCCGCCGAGTTTGGCGTGACGGCGCGGGCGCTGCGTTTTTATGAAGATGAAGGTCTGATCGCGCCTGAACGACGCGGCACCGCACGCATTTACGCGTTGAGGGATCGTGCGCGGCTTGCCTGGATATTGCGCGGCAAACGGGTTGGGTTCAGCCTTGCCGAAATTCGCGAGATGATCGACCTGTACGACATTGGCGACGGCCGGCAGGCGCAGCGCGCGGTAACCATCAAGCGCTGCCGGGACAGGGTTGCCCTGCTCGACGCGCAGAAGCGCGACATTGACGCGGCAATCGACGAATTGACGCAGTTCATCGCCATACTCGACCCGCAAACCGGCTGATTCCTTAGCAGAAAGACGGAACAAAGCAGATGCCAACATACACCCCGCCGGTCCGCGACACGCGTTTTGTCCTCCAGCATGTCGTGGGCCTTGAACGGTTCGCCAATTTGCCCGGCTTCCAGAACGCGACGCCCGATGTGGTCGATGCCGTGCTTGATGAAGGCGGCAAGTTTGTTGCCGAGGTGCTGTTCCCGATCAACCATTCGGGTGACCAGGAAGGCTGCACCCGCCACGAAGATGGTTCCGTGACAACGCCCAAAGGCTTCAAGGCGGCGTATGACCAGTTTGTAGAAGCGGGCTGGGGCACACTTTCGGCGCCAGAGGAATTTGGCGGGCAAGCCATGCCGCACGTCGTTTCCACGGCATTTGAGGAGTATATGATTTCTGCGAACATGGCATTTGCCATGTATCCCGGGCTTACCCACGGTGCCGTTGCCTCGTTGCTGGTGAAGGGCAGCGATGAGCAAAAGGCCACCTATGTCCCCAACATGGTGTCGGGGAAATGGGGCGGCACAATGAACTTGACCGAGCCGCACTGTGGCACCGATCTTGGCCTCATCCGCACCCGCGCCGAGCCGCAGGCAGATGGTTCCTACGCCATCACGGGCACCAAGATTTTCATCTCGTCGGGTGAGCATGACCTGACCGAGAACATCATCCACCTGGTTCTCGCCAAAACACCGGGCGCGCCGGAAAGCTCAAAGGGCATTTCACTGTTCGTGGTGCCGAAATTCCTGGTGAATGCCGATGGCTCGCTTGGCGCGCGCAATGCGCTGGCGTGCGGGTCGATCGAGCACAAGATGGGCATTCACGCCAATTCCACCTGCGTGATGAACTATGACGGCGCGACCGGCTGGCTGGTGGGCGAGGAGATGAAAGGCCTTGCCGCCATGTTCATCATGATGAACACGGCCCGGCTCGGCGTTGGCCTGCAAGGACTGGGCGTTGCCGAAACCGCCTATCAGAACGCGGTGCACTACGCGCATGATCGCCGCCAGGGGCGGGCGCTTACGGGGGCGGCGGAACCCGGGGAAAAGGCCGATACGCTGTTTGTCCATCCCGATGTACGCCGCATGCTGATGGACGCCAAGGCGCTGACCGAGGGCCTGCGCGCGCTGTGCCTGTGGGGCGCGCTCCAGGTCGATCTTGCGCATCTTGGCGCAACCGAGGAGGAGCGCCAGCTCGCCGACGATCTGATCGGCCTGCTCACCCCGGTCATCAAGGGCTATGGCACCGACAAGGGTTATGACATCGCCACCAATGCCCAGCAGGTTTATGGCGGGCATGGCTACATCGCTGAATGGGGTATGGAACAATATGTCCGCGATGCGCGGATCGCGATGATCTATGAAGGCACCAACGGCGTGCAGGCGATGGACCTGGTCGGCCGCAAGCTGGCGCAAAATGGTGGCCGTGCGGTGCAGACACTGTTCAAGATTGTCGGCGAGGAGATCGCCGCCGCCAAAGCCAATCCCGACCTTGCCGATTTCGCCACCCGGCTGGAGCGGGCGACCAACGACTTGCAGGCCGCGACCCTGTGGTTCGTGCAGAACGGCATGGCCAACCCCAATAATGTAGGCGCCGGCGCGCATAGCTATATGCACCTGATGGGCATTGTCGCGCTTGGCCTGATGTGGCTGCGCATGGCAACAGCCGCCGCAGCCGAGCTGGCGGCAGGGCGGGGTGACACGGCGTTCCTTGAGGCAAAGCTCGTCACCGCCCGCTATTTTGCAGAGCGTATCCTGCCCGACGCCGGCGCACTGCGCCGCAAGATTGAAGGTGGCGCCGATGCGGTGATGGCGCTGGCGCCTGAGATGTTCGCGGCCGCCTGAGCACGCCGGCGCACCGGCCTGCGGTTATTTTGGCGGGAGCGGAGGCGCGGCGGCCCGCGCACCGTCGCTTCCGGGCAAAAGCGATGGCATGGCCACCGGCTTTGGCCGCGCGGCTGAAGCAGGCGCGGTTGCGCCAGCCCGACCTGCTGGCGGAACGACCGGTTCGACCGAGCGCTGCGTCACCGGCGCGCCAGCGGGTTTGTCGGCGCTCTTGGGCAAGATCAGCCAGGCTTTGGGCACCAGCAATTCGGGCCGGTCATAGAGCAATGGGGCGGCGTCAGCCTCCTCGGCGCGGCTGGCGCGCAGGCTCTGCGTTTTCATGCAGTCACGCTTGTCGGGGCGGGGCGTTACGCCGCAGTTCCACAGGGCCCTGTCCAGCCCGCGCGCATCGTCCCGCAGATAGCTGAACGCCATGGCGGCAATTTGCCCGGTATCGAGCGGCAACGCCCTTGGAAGCGCCGTGCCGGGGTTCCACGCCATGAACTTGCAATAGGCGCGCGCGCCGCAGCTTTGCTCGGCATAAGCGCGGTAGCTGTCGACGGACAGGCGCGGGTCGAGCGCGACGATGAACGCATCCGGGTCGAGCGCGGTCGGGCGGGGCGGGGCGAGCGCGCCCGGCGCAATCGGCATGCCCGGTAGGTCGGTTGGCGTGAGCGCAAGCCCAAGCCGGTGTGCCGGGGAATAAGCGGCCAGCGCGGCAATCACCGGCTCGGCCTGTTCGACCTGGCGGCGGAACGCGGGTGGCGTGCCCCACCACCCCGTCCAGCGGAAAAACAGGTGCGTGCCAATCGCCGCTACCTTGTCAAGGCTCGCGCTCCAATAGGGCACTACCCAGTCTGTGTGATAGTGGGTGGCATAGCCAACCGGGGCAAATACCAGGCCCGTGAGCACGCCGGCTGCCGCAGCGCGCGCCCGCGCCCAGGCTTCAGCGGACCATTGGTGGCGCACCAGCGCACCATCGCAGGTAAAGGTGAACTGGCAGCCGGTGCGCTTTTCTGCGCCCTGAAAAACCACCCCGCATACGGTTTTGGGGAATGCGGGATGGCGCACCCGGTTGATGATGACCTGCCCCACGGCCCGCTCGCCGGTCAGGTCGTCACCCGCCTCATAGAGCATGGCGGCGGCCAGACAGTCCGTGGCGCGGGCACCGTCTTCAGCCCCGCCGCCAAGGGTGAACGGCCGCGCAGCCGGATTGAGCGCCGCTGAAAACGGAATGGCGGCATTGATGGCGCGGGCGGTATCCTGCGATAGCTGCCGGAGCAGGACCGGCTCAACCGCCGGCACAATCGTCGGCGGCACCACCTTGGCCGCGGTCGCCAACGACCGGGGCGTGAGCGGCGCAACCTTGGCCTGCGACACGACCAGCAACGGCACGCCGATTGCCGCCAGTGCGGTGCCGGCAAGCACCGCACGCAGCCCGGGAGCGACCGGCGGCGCGGCTCGCTCAAGGCCGGCAATCGGGTCCGCTGTCGCCATCAGGCCTCGGGCAGGAAATCTGGCACCGACAAATAGCGCTCGCCGGTGTCGTAGTTAAACCCGAGCACGCGCACGTCGCCGGGCAGGTCGGCGAGCTTGTGGCGGATGGCGGCCAGCGTTGCGCCCGAGCTGATGCCAACGAGCATCCCCTCTTCGGCCGCTGCGCGCCGCGCCATGTCCTTGGCGTCTGCGGCCTCCACCGGGATGACGCCATCGATGCTATCGACATGCAGGTTGGCGGGGATGAACCCGGCGCCGATGCCCTGAATGGGGTGCGGCCCGGCGGCACCGCCCGCGATTACCGGCGAGGCGGCGGGCTCCACCGCATAAATTTTCAGCGCCGGCCAGCTTTTCTTGAGCGTCTCGGCAATGCCGGTGATGTGCCCGCCAGTGCCGACGCCGGTAATGATTATGTCGATGGGTGAGTCGGCGAAATCGGCGAGAATTTCCTGCGCGGTGGTGCGCGCGTGAACTTGGATGTTGGCCGGATTTTCAAACTGTTGCGGCATCCAGGCATTGGGCGTTGCCTCGACGAGGTGCATTGCGCGCTCGATTGCGCCCCTCATGCCCTTTTCGCGCGGGGTCAGGTCAAATGTCGCGCCATAAGCCAGCATCAGGCGGCGGCGCTCGATTGACATGCTCTCGGGCATGACGAGCACCAGCCGATAGCCCTTCACGGCGGCGACCATGGCCAGGCCAACCCCGGTATTGCCGCTTGTCGGCTCGATGATGGTGCCGCCGGGCTTCAGCTCGCCCGATGCTTCGGCTGCCTCGATCATCGCCAGCGCAATCCTGTCCTTGATCGACCCGCCGGGGTTGCTACGCTCGGACTTGATCCAGACTTCACGCCCCGGGAACAGCTTTTGTACGCGAATATGCGGCGTGTTGCCGATGGTGTCGAGGATGGTGTTGGCTTTCACGATGCTGGCTCCATTTGGCTGGACGTCGGTCTTGGTCGCTGCTCGGCCGGATCAAAACTATGGGCGCGGCGGATACTGGGGAACAGATAGGTCCACAAGATCGTCACTGCAATCGCCCCGCCGCCGCCAATGACCACCGCACCCACCGGGCCGAGCACGGCGGCGAGAAACCCCGATTCTGCCTCGCCAAGCTCGTTCGACGCCGAAATGGTGAGCTGCGACACCGCGCCCACGCGCCCGCGCTTGTCATCCGGCGTATGGAGCTGGATCAGCGACTGGCGGATGTACACCGAGACCATGTCTGCTGCGCCCGCCACCGCCAGTGCCGATACGCTCAGCCACAACCGGGTCGACAGGCCGAACGCAATCGTTGCCGCACCATATATCAGCACCGCGACCAGCATTTTGGGGCCGACCTGATGCTTGATCGGCCGGACGGAAAACAGCACGGCCATTGCCGAGGCGCCAACCGCGGGCGCCGCTGCCAGCACGCTCAGCCCCTGCGGGCCGACTTTCAGTATGTCATGCGCATAAATGGGCAGCAGCGCGGTCGTGCCGGCAAGAAAGGCGGCGAACAAATCCAGCGTGATTGTGCCCAGCACAAGCTTGTTCCCCCCGACATATGCCAGCCCGTCGACAATCTGGCCCAGCGGGCGCGCGACGCCTGGAGCAATCGGGCGCGGCAAAGGGCCGATCATCATCAGGCAGCCAAGCCCGACCGAGAACAACGCTGTCGCCAGCGCATAGGCTGCATAGGGGGCCGCGCCATAGGCAATGCCGCCCAGCGCTGGGCCAATTATGGTGCCTACTTGCCATGAAATAGAGCTGAGCGCGATCGCCGTTGGCAGCGCCTCGCGTGGCACGATATTGGGTGCCAGCGCCCCAAAGGCGGGGCCGCCAAAGGCCCGGCCAAAGCCGAGCAAGACCGCAACTGAAAACAGCAGCGGCAATGTCATGGCATCCCGATATGTAAAGAGTGTCAGCAAGGCCGCGCAGATGATCTGCAGCGAAACGGTGGCGCGGCAGATCCACCGCCGGTCGAAGCGGTCGGCGACCCAGCCGCTGACCGGCGTCGACACAAACAGCGGGAGAAACTGGAGCAGCCCGATCAGCCCAAGCTGCGCCGCAGCGCCTGCTGGTGACATGGTTTGCCGGGCAATGGTGTATGTCTGCCAGCCGATGACGATAATCATCGCATTCTGCGCAACCGTCATCGAAAAGCGCGCGGCCCAATATCGGCGGAAATTGGGGAGGCGAAAGGGATGGGGCGCTGCGTCCATTATCGACCGCTCTTACGACCGGACCGGGCAGATCGGCAATTAGCCTTTGCTCATGGCGGCCAAGTTCTTCTTGGAAGCGCAGGCCGCAGGGGCTGGCGCGGCCAGCGCTGACCTGTCAGTCTGACCACGGCGAATCGTTTCCGGAAGGGGGATCATGCGGTCCAAATTTCTGTTGCTGGCGGTGTTTGTAACCCTGTCGGGCCTGGGCGCCGCCGGCGCGCCAGACGCTGGCCGGGCGGCGGTTGCCCATCGCGCGGCGAAGCCCGTGGACTGGAAGCGGTTCCGCACCAATTTCATCGAAGGCTATTTCAGGCTCAATCCCTCCGACGCGGTGTATCAGGGCCGGCATGATTTTGACGGGCAATTGCCAGACTGGAGCGCGGCCGGGCTGAAGAAGCAGGCCGATTTTCTGCGCAGCGCCATCACGCGCGCCCGTGCCTTCGACGGTCGCAAACTCTCCGCCGCCGACCGGTTCGAGCGCGATTACCTCGTCAATGTCGCGCAGGGCAAGTTGTTCTGGCTGGAGGATGCGGACAATCCGCACCGCAACCCGGCATATTATGTCGGCGGGGGGCTGGACCCCAATGTCTATATCGCTCGACCTTATGCCGATGCGCCGACGCGGATGAAGGCAATCATCGCGTTTTTCAAGAATGTGCCGGCGGCCGCGGCCAATATTCGCGCCAACCTGAAAACACCGATGCCGCTCAGCTTCGTGAATTATGGCGTGGCCGGGTTCAATGGCTTTGCCGATTTTTATGCAGGCGACGCCAAGACAGCCTTTGCCGGGGTGAAGGACGCGGGACTCCAGCGCGAGTTTGACCTGGCAGCGGCGGCGGCTGCCAGCGCGATGCGCGACGTGGCGGCATTTATCGAGGCGCAGCGCCCGGCGGCAACGCAAGGGTTTGCGCTTGGTGCGGCGCGCTTTTCGCGGATGCTGGCGGCGACCGAAGGCGTGTCGCTGCCGCTGGAGCGGCTAGAGGCGGCGGGCCGGGCCGACCTCAGGCGCAATCAGGCAGCGCTCGCCGAGGCGTGCGGCAAATTTGCCCCCGGCGCCACTATTGAAAACTGCGTCGCCAAGATGAACGCGAACAAGCCGGAGGGCGGCCCGGTGGCGGAGGCGCGGCGCCAGATACCGACGCTAAAGGCCTTTGTGCTGGCCAAGGATCTCATCACCATTCCCGGCACGGAGCAGGCGCTGGTGGAGGAAAGCCCGCCCTATAACCGGCAGAATTCGGCGTATATCGACCCGCCGGGGCCTTATGATAAGGGCATCCCCTCGGTCTATTACATCTCCCCGCCCGACCCGAGCTGGACGAAGGAAGTGCAGGACGGTTTCATCCCCGGCAAGCAGGATTTGCTGTTCACCTCTGTGCATGAGGTGATGCCAGGGCATTTCGTGCAGTTCCTTCACGCCAACCGGTCCCCTTCCATCTTTGGCCAGCTTTTTGTGGGCTATGCCTTTGCCGAGGGATGGGCGCATTATGCCGAGGAGATGATGTGGGAAGCGGGGCTGAACGCCGGCGATCCCGAAACGCACATCGGCCAGCTTGCTAACGCGCTGCTGCGCGATTGCCGCTATCTGTCGGCCATCGGCATGCACGCCCGCGGCATGACGCAGGAACAGTCTCGCCAGCTGTTCGTCACTGAGTGCCATCAGGACGAAGGCACCGCCCGCCAGCAATCAGCGCGCGGCACCTATGATCCGGCCTATCTCAACTACACGATGGGCAAGCTGATGATCCGCAAGCTGCGGGCTGACTGGGCGGCAAGCCGAGGCGGGCGCGCCGGCTGGAAGCGGTTTCACGATGCCTTTTTGAGCTTTGGCGGGCCACCGATTCCCCTGGTGCGCAAGGCCATGATGGCCGAACCGGCGGCGCGCGCGGTTTTTTGAGGAATTGTCACGAAGTTATGTCTGATTACGTATTGACCTTCAATTTATAACAATATCAGGCGATTGTTCCCATTGCTGCACTGCAACAATTTTGCTATCAGCGCGCACATGGAGCAAGCCCCCATCAATTCGGACGAAGCTGTCCCGTCCGGCCCTGTGCCGACAATTCTTGAGGCAATCGTGCGCCGGCTATGCGTCGTCGCGACGTATAATCGCGGGTCGGTGGTGCTCGCGCCCCATATTTTATACACGCGCCACGACGTGCTGCACCTCGATGCGCTGACGGTGTTGCGCGATGGCCGCCCGCCGCGCGAGCAAAAGATGGCGACCTATCGCTTCACCGGGCTGTCGGACGTTTGCATCACGACTGACCCGTTTTCACCAAGCACCCTGTTCGAGCCCGGTGCCGAGCGCTATGCCGGGGTTACGCTGCTGACAGTGGACATGGGATAGCGTGCGACGATGCAAGGGGGGCGGGTGAGCCGCCTGGCGTTTACCATTTGTTAATCATTGCGGTTTACGATTTGTTAACACATTGAAACGTCACATAGAATGATATTGAAGGAGAGCCTATGCGCGCAATCATCCTGGCGCTTGCGGTTGGGCTTGCAGGGTGTGTTGGACCCCCGAAAGGCAGGTTGCGGCCCGTGGTCGCGCTGGACCCGGTGCCGGTCGACGGATTATGGCGCTCGGTTGCAAGGGACGCTGACCAGGCGCTTGTCGATGATCTGGCTGGCCGCTGGGCGCGCGCGCTTGAATCGGTTCCGCGCAGACTTGCGGCCAGGGTAACCGCCGAAGGGCCGTTGCTCGACCCGAAAGGGGCAAAGGCCGTGCACGCACTTCCCGTGGGGCCGTATCGCTGCCGGCTGGTGCGGCTCGGCGGCCAGCGTGGGTTTGTGACGTTCAAGCCTGATTTCTGCTATGTCGATGGCGATGCCGAGCGCCGATCCTTCACCAAGCAGGATGGCGAAAACCTGCCCGGCGGCTGGCTCTATCCGGACAGCGACACGCGCGAGGTGTTCCTTGGCGGATCGCGCCCGCGGCCGGCCGACTTGCCGCTGCCTTATGGTCAAAGCACCGATACTGACGTTGTTGGCATTGTCGAGCGCGTGGCACCGTTTCGGTGGCGGCTTGTCCTTCCCAAGGCCAAGCAAGGCGCTGTTCTCGACGTTTACGAGCTGGTGCCGGCGCTGCCGGAGGTGCCCGGCGCGCGCTGACCGGCGCTGCGCAGTCGGCGCGCGCGGCGTCGCCCGCGTGGGCCAATCGTGCCTCAGGCAATCGTGCCTCAGGCAATCGTGACGAAGCTGTCCATCACCCGCTTGGTGCCGGCGTTTTCAAACATGATCTCAAGCTTGTTGCCTTCGATTACCACGATGTCGCCATAGCCGAACTTCTGGTGGAACACGCGCATGCCAACGCTCAGGTCGCCGCGGCCCTTGTTGCCAATGCTCACAGCGCTTGCGCGCACCTCGACGATGCGTGCCGGGTCGCGCACAAAGGCGGCCCCCGTCGCCGCGCGCTGCCAGCCGGGGCCACGGCCCGTGCGGCGCGCAACATCAGCGAACGGATCGGCGCTTGACGACCAGTTGGCCCGCCACAGGCTCTCACCGCCGGCAAGGCTGCTCTCCTGTTCGATGTGCTCGGCGGGCAGTTCAGCAATGAAGCGTGACGGGATGCTGGACGTCCACTGGCCATAGATCCGGCGATTTGCCGCGTGGAGGATGGTGGCACGCGCCCGTGCCCGCGTGATCGCGACATAGGCCAGCCGGCGTTCCTCCTCCAGGCTTGCCAGCCCGCCTTCATCAAGCGCGCGCTGCGACGGGAACACACCTTCCTCCCAGCCGACCAGGAACACATGTTCATATTCCAGCCCCTTGGCCGCGTGGATCGTCATGATGGTTACCTTGGCGTCCTCGGCGCGCGCCTCATTATCCATTACCAGGCTGACATGCTCCAGGAACGCGCCCAGCGTTTCATATTCCTCCATTGCCCGCACAAGCTCGCCCAGATTTTCGAGGCGGCCGGCCGCTTCGGTTGATTTTTCGGCCTGAAGCATGGCGGTGTACCCGCTCTCCTCCAGAATCTGGCGGGCAAGATCAGGGTGGGCCAGCGTTCCCGCCAGCGCTCGCCAGCGCGCCATGTCACCAACAAACCGGCCCAGCGACTTGCGCGCGGCACCGGTCAACTCATCGGTATCGAGAATGCGGGCAGCCGCGGTGCTGAGCGGGGTGCCTTGCGCCCGCGCGAGCAGATGCAGCTTTTGCACCGCCTTGTCGCCAAGCCCGCGCTTGGGCATGTTCACAATCCGCTCAAACGCGAGGTCGTCAGCGGGCTGGTTGACGACCCGCAGATAGGCCAGCGCATCGCGGATTTCGGCGCGCTCGTAAAAACGAAACCCGCCTATGATGCGGTAATTCAGCCCAATCGCGATGAACCTGTCTTCAAATTCGCGGGTCTGGTGCTGGGCGCGCACCAATATCGCCATCGCCTCAAGCGAGGCACCGCCGCGCCGCGCCGCTTCGATTTCCTCGCCAACCCGGCGGGCTTCCTCCGGCCCATCCCACACGCCGATGACGCGCAGCTTCTCGCCCCCTTCAGCCGCTGTCCACAATGTTTTGCCGAGGCGTCC
The DNA here is from genome assembly GCA_021732445.1 of Sphingomonas sp. Taxonomy (GTDB): domain Bacteria; phylum Pseudomonadota; class Alphaproteobacteria; order Sphingomonadales; family Sphingomonadaceae; genus Sphingomonas. The sequence goes on from JAKFUZ010000002.1 coordinate 196,656, forward strand.
GCCATTATGCGCAATGACGCCCGAGGCAGCGGCCAGGATATGCGCTGTACTGCGATAATTCTGCTCCAGCCGGATGATCTTGGCGCCGGGAAAATCGCGCTCGAACTTGAGGATGTTTTCTACCTGCGCGCCACGCCAGGAATAGATCGACTGATCGTCATCGCCCACGCAGCAAATATTCTTTCGCTCCTGCGCCAGCAGCCGCAGCCACAGATATTGAACCGTGTTGGTGTCCTGATATTCGTCGACAAGGATGTATCGAAAGCGGCGTTGATAGTCCGCCAGCACGTCATGGTCGCGCCGCAGGATGACCAGCATGTGCAGCAACAAATCCCCGAAATCGCAGGCATTTAGCGCGATGAGCCGGGCCTGATACGCCGCATATAACTCCCGGCCGCGACCATGGACAAACGCCTCGCTGTCTGCGGTGCCGATGTCGGCGGGCGTCAGGCCCTTGTTCTTCCAGGCGTCGATCAGGCCAGCGAGCTGGCGCGCGGGCCAGCGCTTTTCGTCAATATCGGCAGCAATAATAAGCTGTTTGAGCAACCGGAGTTGATCGTCGGTATCGAGAATGGTGAAATTGGGGTGCAGCCCGACCAGCCCGGCATGGCGCCGCAGCATTTTGGCCGCAATCGCGTGAAAGGTGCCGAGCCACGGCATTCCCTCCACCATATCGCCGACCAGCGTACCCACCCGGTGCCGCATTTCGCGCGCGGCCTTGTTGGTGAAGGTAACGCTCAGGATTTCGCCCGGAAAGGCACGGCGGGTGTACAAAAGATGCGCAAGCCGGGCGGTAAGCGCTGCGGTTTTACCGGTGCCTGCGCCGGCCAGCACGAGCACTGGTCCATCGGTGGTAAGGACTGCGTCCTGCTGTGGAGTGTTCAGTCCGCGAAGATAGGGCGGCGCGCCATCGGGGAGCGGAGGGGCGGGGGCGGCGGGAAGTGACATCGCTGAACAAGTAGGGAACAGCGGCCCCAAGAGCAACAGCGACCGCACACTCGCTCCATGTTATCGTGGCCGGGCGGTTGCGGCGACCGTGCGCATCAGCCGCGCATAGGCCGCTGCACCAGCCTCCACGGTAAACGCGGCCACATGTGCCCGTGCCGCCGCCAGGTCGGCGCGCGCAAGCGGCTGCGCTGCCATTGCGGTGGCCAATGCGGCGGCATCGCCCACGGGCACCAGGCGGGCAAAACGGCCATGGCCCGTGATTTCGGCCATGCTGACGCAGCAATCGGTGGCGATGATGGGGAGGTTGGCGGCGATTGCCTCGATGATGACAGCGGGCACGCCTTCATAATCAGACGAGAGAACGAGCGCGTCAGCCGACGCCAGCCAGCGGTCCATGTCGGTCATGAAGCCTGGCATATCGATGCGCCCGGCAATGCCAAGTCGTGTGGCTTGCGCCGTCAGTTTCCTCCGGTCCGGGCCTTCTCCGATGATTGTCAGCCGGTCGTGGGCCGTCGCTACCTGCGAAAACGCCTCCAGCAGCAGCGACAGGTTCTTTTGAGGCGCAAGCCGCCCGATCGCCAGAAAATGCCGACCGGGGCGCGCCGGCTGCCGACCGGCCGCGATCTTGCCGAGCCGGTCCACGTCGGTTGCGTGGAGCACGGGATCGTTGATGATCGCCACCCGATCTGCCGAGACACCGCAATATTGCTCGATCTCGCGGCGCATCGGCATAGCCATGCCGACAAAATGGGCGATGAAACGGCCCTGAATCTTCAGCCACCGCTGGTAAAAGAAGCGCACCTCCGGCGGCTGATCGCGTCGCTTCAGGTCGTTGCTGATTTTCGCTATGATCGGCGGACAATTGCGGCCGAGCCGAAGCCGCATCAGCACCATCGCCAGGCTATAGGTGTTGCCCGCGCAGAACAGCACGTCTGGCCGTGCCTTGCGGATGATGCCGGGCAAGTCAGCGATGATGCCGATCAGCGGCCAGCGATGATACCAGCGCGACCCGTCGAGCAGCGTTGCACATTGCAGCCCGTGCGCCGAAGCGCGCGCCGGCCCACAACCTCGCCCAACAACCACCATCGCGCAAATGCCTTGTGCCTGCCACGCAGCGTTCAGCCGGAACGCAACGCGCTCCACACCGCCGGGCTGATAATTGTTGAGATAGGTCAGCACGCGCAGCGCCGGCTCTCGCCCGTCATTATTTTCCACCTGACGATCCACGTCCATCACCCCGGCCTGCTACAACAAGTTTTGGCCAATGCCAGCCCTGCAAAAACCCTTTATTGTGCGATGATTGGCTTTGGTTGAGGGCGCGAATTGGCGACCGGGTGCGCGGCGGCGCATCGACCGCACCCCGCGGGCGAATTGCGGCTATTCTCCGCTTCCGTCATAAAAATATCACATGGGTAGGAGAAGGCAGGGGATGGCTTCGACAATATTTAGCACCGACACGGCAGACGGACCGCCCCCGCATCCGCACGGGCCCAGGCTCAACCAGCCGATACCAGTGCTTGGCCGGCTTTTGTTCTTTGCGGTGCTGCTCGGCGGCGCGCTCTATGCCGGCATCAGCATTCTGGCCGACACCAGCAGCGTTGGCGAAAGCATGTCGATGGGGGTGCTGGCGTTCCTTGCGGTGGCGCTGTTGGTTGCGCTTTGCTTTGAGTTCGTCAACGGGTTTCACGACACCGCAAACGCGGTCGCCACCGTGATTTATACCAATTCGATGCCGGCCCCGGTTGCGGTCATTTGGTCTGGGGTTTTCAACTTTCTGGGCGTGATGTTTTCGTCCGGCGCGGTTGCCTACACCATTGTCACCCTGCTCCCGGTTGATCTTTTGCTTCATGTGGGCAGTGGCGCCGGCTTTGCGATGATCTTTGCGCTGCTGACGGCGGCCGTGCTGTGGAACCTTGCCACCTGGTATGTCGGTTTGCCCAACTCATCAAGCCATGCCCTGATTGGCTCCATCCTTGGCGTCGGCTTTGCCAACCAGCTCATTTCGTCTGGAACCGGCGGCACTGCGGGCGTTGACTGGGGCCAGGCGCAAAAAGTGCTGTCGTCGCTGCTCATAAGCCCGCTGATCGGCTTTCTGGGCGCCATGGCGCTGCTCTATGCGATGAAATTGCTGCTCAAGAACCCCAAGCTGTACCGCGCGCCCGAAGGCGACGTGCCGCCGCCCCGCGGCATTCGCGCGCTGCTCATTTTTACGTGTACGGCCGTGTCCTTCGCCCATGGCGGCAATGATGGGCAAAAGGGGATGGGCCTCATCATGCTTATCCTCATTGGCTGTGCCCCAACCGCTTATGCGCTCAACCGGTCGATGCCGGTGGAAGCGACCCCCGCCTTTGTCGCACAGGCAACGCAGAGTGCAGCAATTTTTGAAGCGCATGCCGGTTCGGCAACGGTTTCGCCCAGCACAGCCCGCGCCGTGCTGGAAAGTGCGCTCAAAACCAAGTCGGCAAGTGATCCTGTGGTTTATGCCGCCCTTGGCAGTGTGTCGCGTGCGGTCGCGGCGCAACTCACGGCCTTTGGCGCGCTGAAAAATGTGCCGCCGTCTGCCACATCGGGCCTGCGCAACGACATGTATCTGGTGCTCGACACCTCGAAGCTCATTACCAAAAGCGCCGATGGTGCGATTGCTTTCTCGGTGGAGGAGCGAAAGCAGCTTGGCAGTTATCAAGCCGGGCTGGAGCAGGGCACACGGTCTATTCCGGTGTGGGTGAAGATTGCGGTGGCGATTGCGCTGGGTCTTGGCACGATGGTGGGGTGGAAGCGGATCGTGGTCACTGTGGGCGAGCGCATTGGTAAGTCGCACCTGACCTATGGCATGGGCGCGGCGGCTGAGCTGATGACAGCGATGACGATTTTGCTGGCCGAGCGATTTGGCGTGCCGGTGTCGACAACGCATATTCTCACCAGCGGTGTGGCAGGTGCCTCGGTCGCCAATGGCGCTTCGCTGCAAGGCCGCACGATCCGCAACATGGCACTGGCCTGGGTGATGACGCTGCCAGTGGTCATGCTGCTTTCAGGCGTGCTCTATTGGTTGCTGCTCTCGGCGGTTCGGGCAGCGGGCACGGCATAGCAATTTTGGAAGGCTCAGCCTTCGGCGCCGGTTCGGCGGAGCAAGGTGAGCCGCGCCCGGCCATGAATGCGCTCGGCGTCAGGCGTAAAGCCCGACACCGCGACCGGCTCGTTATGGGCGGTCTCGATGCTGATCCAGGTTGCGTCGCTGATCCAGCCCAGCCGGCTGAGCTTGTCCAGCGCAACGGCGCCCGCGCCAGATCCATAAGGCGGGTCCATCATCACCACATCGAGCGCGCGTGCCGCCGGGCCAAGCCCCAGCACGGATTGCGCGCGAATATCAGCCACGGCGCCCAGCCTTGCGACATTGCCGCGCAGGGCATCAAGTGCGGCACGGTCCTGCTCGACGAACAGGCACGACGCGGCGCCCCGTGACAGCGCTTCAAGCCCCAGCGCGCCGGAGCCTGCAAAGAAATCGCCAACGCTTAACCCCTCAAAACTGCCCAGTCGGCTGGTGAGCATGGAGAACAACGCCTCGCGGGTGCGGTCGGCAGTCGGCCGGGTCGCGTCCCCTTTTGGGGCGACAAGCACGCGGCCGCGCCAGGCGCCAGCGATGACCCGCATCGTTCAGCGCTTGCCTCGGCCCGGTGACGGCGCGCGCCCGCCGGTTCCGCCACGCCGCGCGCCGCCGGGCCGGGCGCCCTCACCGCGCGGGCTATCGGCGACGGGTGCGCCGCGCGAGCGCCCGGGCGCTGCGGTGCGCATGTCATCGATGCGGCCGGCGTGCGACCCGCCAGCGCCGCTGCCGCGGCGTGCCTTGCCATGAGCATTGTTGCCCGCGCGCAACCCCGCTCCGGCGCCACCGGCAGTCGGGCGATCGTCGCGAGCATCTTTGCGACCAGCGTTGCGGGGTGCAGCGCGCGGCGCTTCGGCAGCGCCGGGACGGCTCTCCCTGATCCGCCGAACCTGCCGCTTCGCCAATGGCGTTGCAGGGGTGGGGCCCTCTGCGCCACCAGCCTCACGGTGCTTGCGCGCGCGAAGCGCACGGGGGGATGGCCGGTCGGCCGGCACGCCGCGCTCCGCCGCGCCAGGCCGTGGCGATGCCGCTCGATCCGCGCCCGCAGGCAAGGCGGCGGGCGCGCGCGCGCCACCGGCCCCGGAGCGTGGTGGTCCCTTACGCTCCGGCGGCGGATTGCGCGTCGGGTCCTGGCGAAAAGCCGCCACGTCATGCGCCCGCACTTCACCAATACCCCCCGGCGGCAGGTCAGCGAGCAGAAACGGGCCATAACGCGTGCGTATGAGCCGCGATACCTTCAGCCCGAGATATTCCAGCACGCGTCGAACCTCTCGGTTCTTGCCTTCGGTGAGGATCATCTCGAGCCACACATTGGCGCCGGTGCGCCGCTCCAGATTGGCGTTGATCGAGCCGTAGCGAACGCCCTCAATCTCAATGCCCTCGATCAGCGCCTCAAGCTGCGCCTGGCTCACGGTTCCGTAAGCGCGGGCGCGATAGGCGCGCTCCACGCCGGTCGCCGGCAGCTCCAGCTGGCGCTTCAACTCGCCATCGGTGGTGAGCAGCAGCAGCCCTTCGGTGTTGAGGTCAAGCCGGCCGACCGGCATGAGGCGCGGCAGGCCGCCCGGCAGCCTGTCATAAATGGTCGGCCGACCGGCCGGGTCGCGCTCGGTAACCAGCAGGCCGGAAGGCTTGTGATACAGGAACAGGCGGGCGTCGGCCGGCGTCTCCACGGGGTTGCCGTCCACCGTCACCCCGGCCAGGCCATCGAGAATGGTCGCCGGAGTGGTGACGACGGTGCCATTGAGGGAAATCCGCCCCTCGGCGATCATTCGTTCGATTTCGCGGCGCGAGGCAATGCCGGCGCGCGCCAGCAATTTGGCCAGCCGCTGCGGCGTAGCAGCACTCGTTACCCGCCGGGCATCGGAGCGGGAATGCGCCATGGGCTGGGCGGGCAAGGC
>JAKFUZ010000015.1 GCA_021732445.1 Sphingomonas sp.
GGCGCCGCGCCGGAAAACATGCCCAACATTGCGCATGCCAGCTTCTCGATCGGCGATGTCGTGCGCCACCGGCTGTTCGATTTTCGCGGCGTGATCTTCGATGTCGACCCCGTCTTTGCCAATAGCGAGGAATGGTATGAGTCGATTCCCGCCGACATCCGCCCGCCAAAAGACCAGCCCTTTTATCACCTGCTCGCCGAAAATATGGAAAGCAGCTACGTCGCTTATGTCAGCCAGCAAAATCTGGTGCCCGACGAAAGCGAAGAACCGATTGACCATCCGGCGATCTCGGGCCTGTTCACCGGCTATGCCGATGGGCGTTATCGGCTGCGGCGCGAACACCGGCACTGACCCGGCCCGAATGGTCCGCCAAAAAAGGGGGCTGCGAGGCCCCCTTTTTCTTAGCCGGCAGCAACGCCTGCGTCGATCAGAAGTTCACCGAGCCGCGCACATACAGGAAGCGCCCGTTAAAGCCGAACGGCGACAGGCTCGAATAAGGCAGGAAGAACGCATTGTTGCCAAACACGCCGCCTGCCGGCGACCGGTCGGGATAGACATCGAACACGTTGTTGGCGCCCACCGCGATGTCAAAGCCGCGCAGCACGCCGACATGCCCTTCCACATCCGTCACCCATTTCGGCGTGAGTGTGAAATCGCCCGGCCCCTGCCCTCGCCCAAGCGCGATGTTGGTCGAACCGCCCGGCACGAACACCGAGCCGAACCGGTTGGTGCGGATATTGGCGCCAAACCTGCCGAGCGACCAGTCAAGCGACAGGTTGAGCTTGTCGCGGGGCTGCCCGTCGGTCAGGCGAAAACTTTCGGTCCGCCCAAACAGCAGCAGCCCCGGCAGCGACGGCAGCGCCGCCCGGCGGGTGATGGCGGTGGTGTTGTAATTATAACCAGCGGTGAAGCGGAAACGCCCCGCGCCGAAATCCGGCACCCGATAGGTCGCGACCACATCAAGACCTTGCGTGCGCGTGTTCACACCATTTACGAAGAACCGCGCCGACGTGACGTTGTTGATGCCGGCCGCCTGCAAAATGGCGACGACGGCGGCCCCTTGCAAATTCTCGGTCAGCGTCACCCGGTCACGAATGCTGATGTTGTAATAATCCACCGTCAGGTTCAGCCCGCGGATTGGCGCTAGCGTCACGCCACCGCCAAAATTGGTCGCTTTTTCGGCGCGCAACTGGCGTGACCCAAGCGCAACGGCCACCCGGTCAGACACCGGGAAGGTGCCGACCTCGATAAGCTGGCCGCCGACATTGTTGGTCGAGGTCGTCGCGAAGAATTGCTGCGCAAGGCTTGGCGCGCGAAAGCCCGTTGAAATCGACCCGCGGACGGCCACACCCGCGATCAACTCCAGACGCGCGGCAATCTTGCCGTTAACGGTGGAGCCAAAGTCAGAGAAACGCTCGTAGCGGCCAGCGACCTGCACGTTCAGCGCGTCAATAATGTCGGTATCAATTTCGGCATAGCCGGCAAAGCTGTTGCGCGACACATCGACCACATTGTTCGGCCGGAAACCGGGAAAAACCTGCGCGCCGCCGGCTGCGCCATTGGCCGTAAAGGGGCCGTTGATGAAGCTGGCGACGCTACCCTGGCGGATCTTGAAATTCTCGTCCCGAAATTCGCCGCCAAAGGCCAGGCCGAAAGATTTGACGAAGCCAATGTCAAATTTGTGGGTGATATCAAGGTTGACGACCGTTTGCCCGGCCGCAAGCCCGCCCGCATCAAACACGCGGGGGCTGTCAATCCCGCCAAGGGACACGTTGAAGCTGTTCTCAACCGAATAATCGAGCTGGTTGGAGCCGTAGACGACCGACAGGTCGGCGTTCCACCCGCCGCCAATATCGCCCTTCAGCCCGAGCGTTCCCGAGACATCCTCGATCTGGCTGGCGATGAGCGGCAGGAAGCCATCGGGGTAAAAGGGCACAAAGCTGGTGGTCGATGCCGCAAAATCGCGGTTGCGAGGGTCGTTTGCGCGGCGGTAAAAACCGGCGCCATTGGCGTCGCGAATGCCATAACTTCCAAAGGCATAGGCCTGGATGTCGGGCAGAATATCATAGCCGGCGTTGATGAAGAAGTTGAAGTCCACCGCCTTTCCGTCGCCAAAGCGGTGGCTGAAGCGGTTGAAGGTCAGCTCGCGCGGATCGCCAATTGTGGGATATTGGCGGCGCGGGTCAGCGCCCGAGCGGTTGGTCGGGTCACGATCGACAAACTGGCCGGAAAACACGAAAAAGCCCCGGTCGCCGACCGGCAACCCAAGACTGGTCGCAAGCGTAAGGGTTGCGCCGTCGCTGCGGCCGCGCGGCCCGTTGGTAACAAGCTGGAGCAGGTCATTGGCGCCGCCGCCCGCCGTCGTGACCACAGGCAGGCCGTTTGCGCCTGTCTGGACGCCGCTGATTTCGGAAACGCCGCTCAGCGTGGTCTCATACTGGCCATAGGTGACCTGCGCGCGCACCCCGGTTTTCTTGCTGAGACCAAGGTTGATGACGCCGGCAATCGCGTCCGACCCATATTGCGAGGAGGCGCCGTCACGCAGCACTTCGATCCGGTCGATCGCGATCGGCGGAATTTCGTTGAGATCAACTGCCGATGACCCGCGCCCGACCGATCCGTTTAGGTTGAGCAGCGCCGCTGTGTGACGCCGCTTGCCGTTTACAAGCACCAGAACCTGGTCGGGCGACAGGCCGCGCAGCGTGGCCGGCCGCAGCGAGTCGGTGCCGTCGGTAAGCGAGGGCTGCGGAAAGTTGAACGAAGGCACAAGCTGGTTCAGCACCTTGTTCGTCTCGGTAAAGCCCGACGTGGTTAGCTGTTCCGAGGTGATGACGTCGATCGGCACCGGGCTGTCGGCAACCGTGCGGTCGCTCAGGCGGCTGCCCGTTACGGTAATGGTGTCGGCGGGGTCTGCCGGCACCTTTGCCGACTGCGCCATTGCAGGTGCTGCGGCCAGCACCGCAACGAGCGACACCGTTGTGCCAAAAAGTGCAGCAAGTGACTGTTTCATCGGCGGAAATACCCCCCAAATGTTGATGGTGCAGCAAGTTGAGGTGCAACTCGCCTAATATTTGGAACATAGCCATGGCCACCGATGTAACAATGATGCAATGCAGCAGAATAGAAGTTTCGATAATTGCTGTTGCCATCATGCAACACAGGCCGCTTGCGGAAATGACGCCGCTTGGCGGTTGACACGAGCCAGCGCTTGGCATAGCTGACCATCCTTTCCGCGCCGGTTCGCCGAGCGCGGGGTGATCTGTTGGAAAGTGATTAAAGGCCATGTTCGCAGTCGTGCGCACGGGCGGCAAGCAGTATCGCGTTGCCGCAGGAGACAAGATCGTTGTGGAGAAGCTTGCCGGTGAAGCTGGCGAGTCGATCACGCTTGGCGACGTGCTGCTCGCGGGCGAAGGCGCTGAGCTGGCATCGGTGGAGGGCCTGACGGTCGCGGCCGAGATCATCGCGCAGGCCAAGGGCGAGAAGGTCATCGTCTTCAAAAAGCGCCGCCGCCATAATTATCGCCGCCGCAACGGCCATCGCCAGCAGCACACAATCCTCAGGATCGTGAGCATCGGTGCCGCTGACGCAAAGCCTGCAAAGGCGAAGAAAGCCGCCGCTGCTCCTGCCGAGGGCGCAAGCCCGGCAGCCGACGCATAAGCGCGAACGCAAATTCGAGGAAGATAGACGATGGCACATAAGAAAGCAGGCGGCTCTTCGCGCAACGGTCGCGATTCAGCGGGTCGCCGTCTCGGCGTAAAGAAGTTCGGCGGCCAGGAAGTCGTTGCCGGCAATATCCTGGTGCGCCAGCGCGGGACCAAATTCTATCCGGGCCGCAATGTCGGCATTGGCAAGGATCACACGCTGTTCGCGCTTACCGATGGCCGCGTGGAATTCCACTCGGGCAAACTCGGCCGAACTTTCTGTTCGGTAGCCATGCCGGAAATGGCGATTGCCGCCGAATAACATCGGGTAACCAGCCGGGTTGCCCACCAGGGTGACCCGCCGGTCTTGGACACAAGACCCAGCCAGACAAGGGAGACGGGTCACCCCGGCTCCCTTTTTTCATGCTCCCTCAACCGCTTTGTCGCCGACACGTCACGCAGATGTGCAAGCGACCGGGCCAAGCGACGAGGAGAGTAGCAATGTTCGTTCGGACGCCCAGATTGACGTTACGGCCCGGCTGGCCAGAAGATGCCGCGGCCATCACCCAAGCCATTGCGCATGAGGAGGTCGCCTTCAAGCTGGCCCGCCTCCCCTGGCCCTATGAGGAACGCCATGCGGCTGAATGGCTTGCGCGCGCGCCGCAGCCGGGCGAGGTGACGCTGACCATTCTCGCGCATGAGGGCCCGGTTCCCCGGCTGGTCGGCGGCGTCGGCATTCACCCGGATGAGCATGGTCATGAACTTGGCTATTGGCTGACGCCAAGCGCCTGGGGGCGCGGCTATGCAACCGAAGCCGCCCGCGCGATGCTGGGCGTTGCGCGTTATGCGATGGGGCTGAAGCGGCTGAACTCGGGGCACTTCATGGACAATCCGGCTTCCGGGCGCGTGCTGACCAAGCTCGGCTTCCGGCGGGTGGGCGTTGCGCCGCGGCACTGCATGTCGCTCGGCGTGGACAAGCCATGCGCGGAGATGACGCTCGACCTTGCGGAGGAAGACCCGCGCGACACCACGTTAATGGCGGCCTGAGCACCGCTCGGGCCGCCTGCGCCCCTCATCACCCGCAGCCAAACGCGCCGTTTGCGCGCTAGACAGTTGCTTTCCCGCCCAGAACGGGAGCAAAGTCTTCGGGGCGATTTGTCGCTGAATACAAAAATGGGACGCTCTTCATTTCCGTGTCACTCGCTCGCAGACGTTTAAGTCCGGAAGAATCGCGCGACAACGCGCTGGAAGCCGCGCGCGCGCTGTTGCTGGAAGACGGCCCGCATGCGGTGACGCTAAAGGCAGTCGCGGCGCGCATTGGCCGGACGCACGCCAATCTGCTCCACCATTTCGGCTCGGCGGCCGGGCTGCAAAAGGCGCTGATGGCGCATATGGCCGAAACAATTGTCGCAACGATTGCAGCAGCCGTCATGCGCGCGCGGCACGGCGACCATGATCCGCGCGAAGTAGTCGACCTGACCTTTGACGCGTTTGGCAAAGAAGGCGCCGGGGCGCTTGCGAGCTGGATGATCCTGTCGGGCAACGAAAATGCGCTGGACCCGATTCTTGGAGCGATTCACGGCCTTGTCGATCAGCTGGCGCTCGACAAGGAAATGCATGGTCCGTCGTTGCACGAAGAAACGCTGGCGCTGGTGCTTTCGGCGCTGGGTGATGCGCTGCTTGGCGGCCCCATGGCCAACGCGCTTGGCCTGCCGCGCGGCGCCGCGCGGGAACTGGCCGTAAAGCAGCTCACCGCGTCAAGAATAGCTGCCGGATTGCCGGTGAAACTATAAGCCGGCGCCGCGCACTGGATAAACCGGCATATTTCACTAGATAGCGTCCATGCATTTTCTCGATCAGGCAAAGATTTTCGTGCGCTCGGGCGCCGGCGGGCCTGGAGCAGTAAGCTTCCGGCGCGAAAAGTTCATTGAATATGGCGGGCCCGATGGCGGCAATGGCGGCAAGGGCGGTGATATTGTTTTTGAAGCGGTGGCCGGGCTGAACACGCTTATCGACTTTCGCTATACCCAGCATTTTCGGGCACCGCGCGGCAAAGGCGGCGCCGGTTCAAACCGCACCGGCGGTGGCGGCAGCGACCTTGTCATCCGGGTGCCGGTGGGCACGCAGATCCTGTCGGAAGACAAGGAGCATGTGCTCGCCGACTTTACCGAGCCCGGCGTGCGAACCGTTTTCCTGCGCGGCGGAGACGGCGGACGCGGCAACGCCAGCTACAAAACCTCCACCAACCGCACGCCGCGCCAGCACGGCACCGGCTGGCCCTGCGAGGAGGCCTGGGTGTGGCTGCGGCTGAAGCTGCTCGCCGATGCCGGGCTGCTGGGGCTGCCCAATGCCGGGAAGTCGACCTTCATCAATGCGGTGACCAACGCCAAGGCCAAGGTTGGCGATTACCCCTTCACCACCACCCGCCCGCAACTGGGCGTGGTCAGCCACCGCAACCGCGAATTCGTGGTCGCGGACATCCCCGGGCTGATCGAGGGTGCCGCCGACGGCGCTGGCATTGGCGACCGTTTCCTTGGCCATGTCGAGCGGTGCCGCGTGTTGCTGCACCTGGTGGACGCGACCGGGGATAACCCTGTGGAAAACTACCGGATAGTGCGTGGAGAACTCGATGCCTACGGCGCCGGTCTTACCGACAAGCCCGAAGTGATCGCGCTCAACAAGATCGACGCTGTCGACGCTGCCGAGGTGAAAAAGGTGGCCGCCAGGCTAAGGCGCGCGAGCAAGGCCGAGGTCATGCTCCTGTCAGGCGCGGCCGGCACCGGGCTGGAAGCCGTGCTCGACCGACTGGTTGAGGTTATTGGCCCGGCCGAAGCGGCACCGGCACGGGGTATCGATGAGGGCCAGGAACCAGCGTCATGGTCGCCGATCTGAACGGCTTCGCGCCCGCTGCCTGCCCGCGCCTGATCGTCAAGGTCGGTTCCTCGTTGCTGGTGACGCCCGACGGGCAGGTGCGGCGCGACTGGCTGGCAACGCTGGTCGCCGACATCGCGGCACGGGTGCGCGCCGGGCAGCATGTCGCGGTCGTCTCGTCGGGCGCGATTGCGCTGGGCGCGCGACGGCTGGCATTGCCAAAGGGCGGGCGGGCGAGCCTGGAAGATGCACAGGCAGCGGCAGCGACCGGGCAAATCGCGCTCAGCCAAATATGGGCCGAACTGCTTGCCGGCCAGGGGCTGGTCGCTGCGCAAATGCTGCTGACGCTCGACGATCTGGAAGAGCGCCGCCGCTATCTGAACGCGGCCGCCACGCTCGGCCGGCTGCTCGGCCTGGGGGTGGTGCCGGTCATCAACGAAAATGATTCGGTTGCAACCGAAGAAATCCGCTTTGGCGACAATGACCGGCTGGCCGCGCGCGTGGCACAGGCGGCCGGCGCGCAGGGTGTGGTGCTGTTGTCTGACGTGGACGGGCTGTTCACCGCCAACCCGCTCACCCACCCGCAGGCTGCGCTTGTCGAACGGGTCGAACGGATCGACGCCGCGGTTGACGCAATGGCGAAAGGCGCGTCGGGCTCGGGCATGGGATCTGGCGGCATGGCCTCAAAAATCGCCGCCGCGCGGATTGCGACGGGTGCCGGCATTGCCCTTGTCATCGCCTCGGGCACGATCGACCATCCGCTGGCGGCACTGGATGCAGGGCGGCCCGCTACCTGGTTCGCCCCGGAAAAATCGAGCGGCGCGCGCAAGGCGTGGCTCGCCGGGCGGCTGCGGGCCAAAGGCGTGCTGCATGTCGATGCCGGCGCCGCACGCGCGCTTGGCGACGGCAAAAGCCTGCTTGCGCCTGGCGTAACCGCGATTGACGGGGTGTTCTCGCGCGGTGATCTGGTCGCGATCCACGGGCCGGGCGGCAGCGCCATCGCGCGCGGCCTGAGCGAATATGATGCAGCCGATGCCGCGCTCATCATTGGCCACAAGCGCGAGGACCATGCCACATTGCTTGGCTATGCGCCGCGCGCCGCGCTGGTTCACCGCAACCAGATGGTGCGCGCGTGATGCTGGCGGTGACGGGCGGCACGGGGTTTGTCGGCGGCGTGGTGCTGCGCCTGGCGGCTGAGGCCGGACACGCTGTCCGCGCGCTGACCCGGCGGCCGCAGCCGCTGCGCGCCGGCGTTGAATGGATCGAAGGCGCGCTTGACGACGCGCGCGCGCTTGCCCGGCTGGTCGATGGCGTGGACGCAGTAATCCACATAGCCGGGGTCACGACCGCTGCGGATCGCGCAGGCTTTGAAGCGGGCAATGTCAGCGGCGCGGCGGCGATGATCGACGCAGCGCGGGCCGCAGGCGTCACCCGCTTTGTGCACGTATCGTCGCTGGCGGCGCGCGAGCCGGCGCTCTCAATATATGGCGGCTCCAAAGCGGCGGGCGAGCGGATCGTCGAGGCTTCCGCGCTAGATTGGTCGATTGTTCGCCCGCCGGCCATCTATGGGCCGGGCGAATTGCTTGACCTGTTCCGCATGGCGGCGCGCGGCTTTGTGCTGCTGCCCCCCGGTGGGCGCGCTTCCATCGTCGGGGTCGAGGATCTGGCCCGGCTGCTGATTGCGCTGGCCGCGCCCGGCACCCCGGCTGGCGTGCTGTATGAGGTGGATGACGAGCGCGCCGATGGGTGGGACCACCGCGATCTTGCCCGCGCGATTGGCGAAGCGGTCGGCCGGCGCATCCTCCCGCTGCCAGCCCCGCGCCCGCTGATGACGCTGGCCTCGCTTGGCGATCGCATGGTGCGGGGGAAAAAGGCGCTGCTGACCGCCGACCGGGTGGGTTACCTGTGCCATCCAGACTGGACCGTCGACCCCGCCCGGCGCCCGCCGCCCGATCTGTGGCGCCCAACCCAGGATACGCGCGCCGGACTTGCCGAAACGGCTGCATGGTATCGCGCGCAAGGGCTGTTATAACGCCTGCCGGAATGGTGCCGCATTTGGCTGGCATGGCACCCGCACAAACCGCATCGAAGGACCGACATGAACGATCGTACTGCCGTTTCCGACACCGTCACCGCACTGATCGAACCGTTCAACAAAAAGGGCGTGGCGCTCAGCGATGCGACGAGTTTTCAAGGCAATCTTGAATGGGACAGCCTGACGGTTATGGATTTCGTAGCCGCCGTTGAGGACGAGTTCGAGATCGTCATCACGATGAACATGCAGGCCGAAATCGAAACCGTCGGGCAGTTGGTCGACGCCGTGTTGAAGCTGAAAGGATAAGCCATGGCCAGCGCCTCCATCATCGACACACCGCCCGTCACCGACCTGATGAGCAAGTTTGACGACCTTATCGCCGAACGCCAGGCGCTCATCGACACAGGTGTGCGCGACCCCTTTGGCATTGTGATGGACGAGGTGCGTTCGCCGACCATGGCCATCATCAAGGGCAAGGAAACCATCCTGCTCGGCACCTATAACTATATGGGCATGACCTTTGACCCCGATGTCATTCAGGCCGGCAAGGACGCGCTCGACAAGTTCGGCTCGGGCACCAATGGCAGCCGGATGCTCAACGGCACGTTTCGCGATCATGTCGCGGCCGAAGAGGCGCTGAAGGAGTTTTACGGCACCACGTCCGCCATGGTCTTTTCGACCGGCTATCAGGCGAATCTGGGGATTATCGCGACGATTGCGGGCAAGGGCGATTATGTCATCCTCGATGCCGACAGCCACGCCTCAATCTATGATGGCTGCGCGATGGGCAATGCCGAAATCGTGCGGTTCCGCCATAATTCGGTGGAAGACCTGGACAAGCGGCTGGGCCGGCTGCCGGCCGAAGCGCCCAAGCTGGTCGTGCTCGAAGGCGTTTATTCGATGCTGGGTGACATTGCGCCGCTGAAGGAAATGGTTGCGGTTGCCAAGCGCCACGGGTGCATGGTGCTGGTCGATGAAGCGCATTCAATGGGCTTTTTCGGCGCGCATGGCCGCGGCGTTTACGAGGACCAGGGGCTTGAAGGACAGGTCGATTTCGTGATCGGCACCTTCTCGAAATCAGTCGGCACGGTGGGCGGGTTTTGCGTGTCGAACCACCCCAAATTCGAGGCGGTGCGCATGGCGTGCCGGCCCTATATCTTCACCGCATCACTCCCGCCCTCCGTCGTGGCGACAGCGGCAACGTCGATCCGCAAGCTGATGTGTGCGCACAACAAGCGCCAGCATTTGTGGGAAAATGCGCGAGCGCTCCATGGCGGGTTGACGGCAATGGGCTTCAAACTGGGCACCGCGACGCCCGAATCCGCCATTGTCGCAATTATCCTCGACGACCAGACACAGGCAGTTGCGATGTGGCAGGCGCTGTTGGAAGCAGGGCTCTACGTCAACATGGCGCGCCCTCCGGCAACCCCGGCGGGCACCTATCTGCTGCGCTGCTCGCTTTGTGCCGAGCACAGCCCCGCGCAAATCAGCGCAGCGCTTGCCATGTTCCAGGCGGCAGGCCGTGCAGTGGGTGCGATCGGCTGACCGCGCACTGCGGCTATCCGCCCGCCGCGCGAACCGTTACTATTACGGGCAGATGACCGAGACCGAAACCAACGCCGACCCACGGGCAGGCAAGCGCTTTAGCTGGCAGGTGACCATGCTGGTGGCGACCGCCCTGCTGGGGGTTGCGGTGATGGGTGCGCTCATCGCTATCCTCAGCAACGCCAATCGCCAGCGCGACGACGCGCAGACATGGCAGGCGCACAGCTTCGACGTAATGATTTTGGCGCGGACCCTGTCGGGCACGGTTGCGCGCGCCGAGGCGGCGCTTGGCCGCTATGTCATCAGCGCGGACCGGCAGCTCGGCGTGATTTATGACGATGAGTGGCAAAATGCCGGCGCACAAATCGACCGCCTGGCAAGTCTGACGCGCGGCAGCGGCGGGCAGCGCGCGCAAATGACGGCCGTGGCGCGGGCCTATGCCGTGCGCGGTGAAGAACTTGCGCAGGTGGCGCTCAGCACCAGGTTCAAGAAGAATGACCAGGCGCTGGCGCTATATTATCGCGCGCGCCGCTCACCGTCGCTCAAGCAGCTTGATACGATGCTCGACAACGTCATTAGCCACGAGCGCCAGCTTCTGGCCCAGCGCACCGAGGAAGCCAGCCGGCTGGCCGCCCGATCAGCCGAAATCGTCCGCTGGCTGATTGGCTTTGGCATCCTGCTGGTCGTCGGCACGATTGCGCTTGGCTGGCTCACGGTTGCGGTGCTCGCGCGACGCCAGCTTGACCTTGCCGAAACCGATGCCGAGCGCGAGCGCGCGCAGCAGCTTCAGGCCGCCGTAACCGAGGCAACCGCCGAACTGCGCCAGCAGGCAGCCGAACGCGAAGCCGCCGAAGAAAAGCTGCGCCAGGGCCAAAAGATGGAAGCGGTCGGCCAGCTAACCGGCGGGATTGCACATGATTTCAATAATATGCTTGCCGTTGTACTGGGCGGACTGGAGCTTGCCCGGCGGCGAATGAGCAGCACCCACCCGGCGTTGCGCCACATCGACAATGCGGCCGAAGGCGCCAATCGCGCCGCGACCCTCACGCGGCGCCTGCTTGCCTTTTCTCGCGCCGACGCGCTGCTGCCGGCCGCAATCGACCCGGCCGACCTCATCAGCGGCATGGCAGAGCTGCTCGACCGCACCCTGGGCGACGCCATCGGGATCGAAACCTCCGTCCAGTCGGGCGACTGGCGCATCTGGGCGGATCGCCACCAGATCGAAAACGCGCTGCTCAACCTTGCCGTCAATGCCCGCGACGCGATGGGCGCGCGGGGCACGCTGACCATCACCGCCGCGACAAAGGTGCTGGGCGCCGATGAAATCGGGCAGTGCAAGCCGGGCGATTATGTCGCGATTTCGGTGGCGGACACCGGCAGCGGCATGTCTCCCGAGGTTCTTGAGCGCGTTTTCGAGCCGTTCTTCACGACCAAGCCGGTGGGCAAGGGCACCGGGCTGGGGCTGAGCCAGATCTTCGGGTTTGTGCGCCAGTCACAGGGCGAAATCACCATCGACTCGCGCCTTGGCGAAGGCACCATTGTCACGCTGTTCCTGCCGCGCCACCAAGCGACGGGCGAACCGCTTGCCAACGCAACCGCAAGCGAGCCGCAGGACGCCGAGCCGGCAGGCCGCACGCTCAGGATTCTCGTCGTCGAGGATGATCCCCGCGTCCTCCAAACCAGCGTTGAAGGGCTTGCCGCGCTTGGCCATCTACCCGTTGCCTGCGGCGACCCGCTGGTGGCGCTTGCGATGCTTGAGCGCGACGGTCCGTTCGACCTCGTCATGTCGGACGTGCTGATGCCGGGCCAGACCGGGCCAGAACTCATTGCC
This sequence comes from Sphingomonas sp., assembly GCA_021732445.1. Classification (GTDB taxonomy): domain Bacteria; phylum Pseudomonadota; class Alphaproteobacteria; order Sphingomonadales; family Sphingomonadaceae; genus Sphingomonas. Next base: position 11,924 of record JAKFUZ010000015.1, read on the forward strand.
GGGGTAAGGGCGCGACACCCGGCACTGGCGGTGCTGTTCGTCACCGGCTTTGCGGGCGACGCTGGCGGCACAGACGAGTTCGGCGGGCACCCGGTTTTGCGCAAGCCCTTCACGCTTGCAGCGCTTGACCAAGCGATCAGCCTGGCGGTCGCACCCCGCGTGACCCCGGTTCCAGTTTTGACGGCGGGATGACAATTACCGGCTGACGCCGCCGCCTGGCGCCGATATAGCATCAGTATGCGGCGCCGCTGCATCGCACCCGTTTTCTGCATCAAGGCCGCGCTGTTCCGCATGACCTCCATCGACCGCTACATGGCCCGGCTGATCGCGGTGCCGCTGCTCTCCACACTCACCATCTCGGCGATGCTGCTGGTGCTCGACCGGATGCAGCGGCTGTTTTCGTTCGTGGCGACCGAAGGCGGGCCAATCAGCGTGGTGTGGCGGATGCTGGCCAATCTGCTGCCGGAATATCTGGGGCTCGGCATCCCCATTGGCCTGCTGCTTGGCGTGCTGCTCGCCTTCCGGCGACTGGCGACAACATCTGAGCTTGATGTGCTGCGCGCGGTCGGCATCGGCTATGGCCGGCTGCTGCGGGTGCCCTATATGTTTGCGATTGCGCTTGCGATGCTGAACCTGGCGATTGTCGGCTTTGTTCAGCCCTATGCACGCTATGCCTATGAAGGGCTGCGCTACGAGTTGCGCACGGGTGCGCTGGGTGCGTCGATCAAGGTCGGCGAATTTGCGCATCTGGGCGACCGGATGACGATGCGCATCGAACAGAGCCGTGACCAGGGCCGCAGCCTCTCCGGCATTTTTGTAAACGCGCGCGCCAAAGACGGGAGCTGGCTCGCCGTTACCGCCAAATCGGGCCAGTTCATGGCCACTGATGACCCGGACACGATCATCTTCCGCCTGTCCCAGGGCCAGCTTATTCATTCCGGCCCCGGCATTGCCACGCCGCGCGTGCTGACGTTCGACTCACATGACCTGCCGATTGATTTGCCCAAGTTCGGCAATTTTCGTATGCGGGGCGGCGCCAATTTGGAGCTTACCATCCCCGAGCTGGCGCGGATCGGCGGCGACCGCTCGGCAAGCGCGGACGCGCGCGACACAAGCAAAGCGGCGCTCCATTTCAGGCTGGTGGAAGTGGCGACCATGTTTCTGCTGCCGATGCTGGCGCTGGCGCTTGGCGTGCCGCCCAAACGTTCCTCCTCGGCGCTCGGCGTGTTCCTGTCGATTGTGATAATCGTGACGTACCACAAGATAAATGAATATGCCCAAGGCGTTGGCAGCCTGGGCATTGTCGATCCGGTGATCGCGTTGTGGGTGCCGTTCGTGGCTTTTGCCGCGCTCGTCATCTGGATGTACCGGACGATTGCCTATGTGCCCGGCGGGCAGCCAATCGCGGTGTTCGAGCGCGGTTTTGCGCGACTGGGCAAGCTGCTGGCGGCGCTGTTGCCGGGCCGGCGCAGCCGGAGCGCCGCATAATGGGCGCGAGTTTCTTTCCGTCGCGCACGGTCGCTTTCTATATCGCGCGGATGTTTCTGGTGCGGATGCTGGCGATTTTGGCCGCCGTGGCGATGGTGTTGCAGGTGCTTGATCTGCTGAGCGAATCAGGCGTTATCCTAGCCAGCAAGGGCAATGGCAATGCCGAGGTCGTGCGGTATGTGAGCTTGCGCCTGCCAGAAATCATTGCGTTTCTGCTGCCCTTTGCCGCGCTGCTCGCCACCATCCTGACGCTCAGCACGCTTAACTATAACAGCGAAGTCATCGCAATGAAGGCGGCCGGCCTGTCCGCGCACCAGGTGCTGGCGCCGCTGCTGATCGCAAGCCTTGGCGTGGCGGCGGTTTCCTTTGCCTTTAACGACCGCATCGTCGCCCGTGCCAGTGCCACGCTCAATCGCTGGAAAAAGGTCGATTACGCGCCACTTTCGGCCAATCGCGGCGAACGGCTTAACGTGTGGGTGCTCGATGACGGGGACATTATCGAGGCCGCCCGCGCGACCGGCACTGGCCCGGCGACGGTGCTGCACAATGTGGCGATTTATGATCGGTCGGGCGGCTTGCTCCACAGCATCATCCGCGCGCCGATGGCCGGTTTTGACCATGGCCGCGGGCTCGTGCTTGCCCAGGCCACGTCGTTCGACGTCGCCAGCGGCAAGCTCACCGCAATCGGCACCTTCCGCACCGGCGACGGCGTTCGGGCGGATCAGTTTGCCCTAACCAATGTTGATGCCGACGGGCTTTCATTCGGGGAATTGCGCTCGGCAATCCGCGACCTGTCCCAGTCGGGGCGGCCGACCAAGGCGCTTGAAGGCACGATGTGGCACAAGATTTCCAGCCCGCTGTCGGCAATGCTGATGCCGCTGCTCGGCGCGGTCGCCGCCTTTGGCATCGCGCGGTCGGGCAAGCTGTTCATCCGCGCGGTAATCGGCATGGCGCTGGGCTTTGCCTATTTCGTTGCCGATAATTTTGCGCTGTCGATGGGCAGCCTTGGGGCCTATCCGCCGTTTCTGGCGGCGTGGGCGCCGTTCTTGCTGTTTTTGTTCATTGGCGAGTTGGTGCTCATCCGCACCGAGGAATAAGCGCTCAGCGGACCGGGCGAACGCCCATGGTGCTGGCGGCCAGACGATAGACCAAGCCGGTCAGCCCGCGATAATTCGCCCGTTGATACAGCGAGTCAGCGCCAAGCGACGCCGACAGCCGGCGGTGCGCCTCGCCCAGATGATGATAGGGAACGCTCGGCAGCAAATGGTGCAGCGCATGGTAGCGCAGGCCAACCGGCGCCCACAGGAACGGCAGAACGCCCGGCGGCGGCACGTTCACGCTATCAAGATACTGCGCGGTCACCGACATAGGTTCGCCCTCATTTTCCCACAGATGCGCAACCAGCGTGCGGATCTGGTTGATGACCGCAAGCGCGGAGGCGACGCCGAGAAAAATCAGAAACGCACGCAGCGGCAGCACGCCGGTGGCCACCGCCGTGATGAGCCCGACCGCCCACAGGCAGGCGCCCGTCTCCTGCCACAGCCACGCGCGGCGAAGCGGCCCCTCGGCCGGGCGGCGGCGGAATCCAGGGTTGATCGACAGCGACGAATAGCGCGCAATCACCAGCGCGCGCACCGGCGGGAACAGCAGCGACAGCGGGCTCAGCACCGCAAACCGGAAAAGCAAGGCAATCGGCGCCAGCATGGCCGCGCCCACAAACGCCGGCAGCGACCAGGGCTTCATTAGCGCAAGCGGCAGATATTCAGGGTCTTCGGCGGTGCCATAGCGGGTGCGCGCATGGTGCAGCGTGTGCACGCCTTCATACATGAACGAGGGCACCAGCAGCGGAATACCCATCAGCAGGTTCCACCCCGCATGAAACCCCGGCACCGACAAGGGCTTCACATGCGTCAGTTCATGGATGAAGCTGCTACCGCGATATAGCGCCAGCGCCGCGACGAGGCCCGCCAGAACCGCCCAAAGGCCAAGCGCGGGCGTCATTGCGGCCAACAGTGCCGCATAGCCAATGGTGACCGAGGCGACAAAATCCACCCAGTAAATTGCCGGATTGGCCTTTTGCAGATCACGCGTCTGCTCGACAGCCGCGCGCAACATCGCCATATCGTCGGCCGCCCGCGCGCGCGCCGCATCCGCCGCACCGGAGCCGGGGCCAGCCGCAACCGCGGGCAGGTCAAACGTCGCTGATGTCATCATAAAGCCGCCTTTGCCGGTGGATCATGGCCGTACGGTGGCAATATGGGGGCTGCGCGGCCAATCACCAGCCCGCTTCCGCCATAGACCATCGCCCGTGCTTGACACAATCGGCCGGACAAGGAACGTGGGGGCTGCCATTCGCAACAAAGGCCACGGGCTTGACGACCGCTTCCACCACCATCCGCCCAATCAGCAGCAAGGCCGACCGCAAGGCCTTTGTCGAGCTGGCATATCAGCTCAATGCCGATGACCCCAACTGGGTGCCGCCGCTCCGCCGGGAAGCGCTGGGGCTGATCACGCCGGAAGAAAATGGCTGGTTCAGCCACGCCAAGGCCCAGCTTTTCCTCGCCGAGCGCAGCGGCAAAGCAGTGGGGCGGATTTCGGCACATATCGACACGCTGGCGCTTGAGATGCCAGCCGCAAATGGCTTTGGCCCGGGCACCGGCTTTTGGGGGCTGCTCGATGCGGTTGACGAAGCAACGGCCCATGCGCTCATCACCACGGCGGAAGACTGGCTGCGGGCGGAAGGTATGACCAAGGCGCTGGGTCCGGTGAGCATGTCGGTCTGGGAAGAACCCGGGCTGCTCATCAAGGGCCACGACCACCCGCCCACCGTGATGATGGGGCACCACAAGCCGCACTATCAGCATTGGATCGACGCCGCAGGCTATCTGCCGGCCAAGCAGTTGATGACATATGAGCTGGACATTTCCGTGCCCTTTCCGCCGCTCGTCAACCGCATTGTGCAGTCGGGCGAAAAGAACCCGCGAATCGTCATCCGCCAGGTCGACAAGCGCAAGTTTCAACAAGAGGCCGAGATTATTCTGGCGATTCTGAATGACGCCTGGTCCGACAATTGGGGCTATGTTCCGCTGACGCAGCCGGAAATTGACGATGTCGGCAAGAAGCTGAAACCCATTGTTTTTAACGACCTGATCCGCGTCGCCGAGCTTGATGGCGAACCGGTTGCGTTCATGATCGCCCTGCCCGACCTTAACGAAGCGATCAGGCCGCTGGGCGGCAGGCTGTTCCCGTTCGGCTGGGCAAGGCTGTTGTGGTGGCTGCGCAACCCCCGGGTGCGCACGATGCGCGTGCCGCTCATGGGCGTCGTCAAGCGCCTGCAATCGTCGCGCATGGCGAGCCAGCTCGCTTTCATGATGATCGAATATATCCGCGCCGCCTCACACGAAAAATACGGCGCAACGCGGGGTGAAATCGGCTGGGTGCTCGACGATAATCAGGGCATGAAATCCATCGCCGAGACGATCAACAGCCATATCAACCGGGTATACCAGATTTACGTCAAGCCGCTGTAACGCGCCGCGACCTTGGCGCTATTGCCCGCGCAGCACGGCCCAGGTCGGCGCGTGGTCGCTGGCCTTTTCCCGCCCGCGATAGGCCTTGTCAACGCCTGCATCCGCCAGCCGGTCGGCCGCCTGGGGGCTCAGCAGCAGATGGTCGATGCGAAAGCCCGCGTCGCGCTGCCAGGCGCCGGCCTGATAATCCCAAAAGGTCCACACGCCGCCAAATGGGTGGCGGGTGCGCAGCGCATCGGTCCAGCCTTGCGCGACAAGGCCGCGAAAACCGGCGCGGCTGGCAGGCTGCATCAGGGCATCGTCCTGCATGGCAGGCACCGAATAGGTATCGTCATCATTGGGGATAACGTTGTAATCGCCGGCGAGCACCACCGGCCGCTCCTCGCCCAGCAGCGCGCGGGCGCGGGCAGCCAGCCGCTCGATCCATCGCAGCTTATAGTCAAATTTAGGCCCCGGCTGCGGGTTGCCATTGGGTAGGTAGATAGAGGCAACCACGATACCGTCCACGTCTGCTTCCAGATAGCGGCTGTGGTCGTCCTCCGTCTCGCCCTCCAGACCGCGCTGACGCTCAACGGGATCAATCCCGCGCGCCAGCACGGCCACGCCATTGAACGCCTTTTGCCCGTGCCAAACGGCACCATAGCCGGCTGCGCGGATCTCCGCTTCGGGGAAGGTTTCGTCGCTCGACTTGAGTTCTTGCAGGCACACCACATCAGGTGCCTGCTCACCAAGATACTCCAGCAAGCGCGGCAGGCGCGCCTTGATGCCGTTCACATTATAGGAAACGATTTTCAACGCGGCTCAAACGGCAAAACTGGCGCCGCAGCCGCAGCCAGACGCGGCATTGGGATTTTCCACGCGAAATGCGGTGCCGCCAAGCGTTTCGACAAAATCGACCGCGCAACCGCGCACCAGATCAAGGCTGATCGAATCGACCACAAGCTGGGCGCCGCCCTGTTCCGCCACCGCGTCATCAGCGGTAATGTCTTCTGCCAGACCGAACCGATATTGGAAGCCAGAACACCCGCCGCCATCAACCGACAGCCGAAGGATTGCGGGCTTGCCCTGCCGCGCCGATATGGCCGCGACGCGGGCCGCTGCCGCCGCGGTCAGCGAAATAGCGGGGGGGGGTTCGGTTGTCATGCAACGTCAGATAAGCCGTCGGACGCCCTCCCGCAACCTCCGGGGGGTATCAAAGCGGCGGCCGCGCGTCAGTCCCCCGATTCGTCGCCGCCAATGGCCAGGCCCGGCGCCCGTGCAACCGCTTGCGCCGTTTGCAGATAATCGGCGTTCTGGAGGAACGGCACGGGGTTAACCGCCTGGCCGTCAATCCGCACCTCATAATGCAGGTGGCTGCCGGTCGAGCGGCCGGTAGAGCCCATCAGCGCGATGATCTGGCCCCGCGAAACCCGCGCATTGGGCAGCACCAGCAGCCGCGACAAATGGCCGTAGCGCGTCGAAATGCCCCGGCCGTGGTTGATCTCGACCAAATTGCCATAGCCCCCAGCACGCTCGGCCCGCGCCACAATGCCGTCTGCGGTTGCGTAAATCGGCGTGCCGATCACGCCGGGAATGTCAACGCCGGCGTGCATGGCGGCACCGCCGCGAAACGGATCGCTGCGCACCCCAAAATAGCTGGTATAGCTCACATTCTGCACCGGCTGCGCCGACGGGATGGCAATGGCCGCCTTTTCAACAGTATCAAGTTTCTTCCACGTCTGGAAAAGTGAGCGGAACTGCGCATCTGCCTGCGCTTCGACGGCCGATTGATTGGCGGGCACCGGCTCATAGGGGCCGCCGACGCCAATATTTCCCGCAGCGAGCCGTTCCGGCGCGATGCCGATGCGCCGATATTTCGCCACGGCCTGCTGATACCGTTGCTCGGCCACTGCCCGCACCTGTGCCGCAAGCGCCGCCTGGCGGAGTTCAACACGGGCAAAACGCGCGCCCACTTCTGGCGCCAGCGCGGCTGTTTGCGCGTCGAGCGACGGCGGATTGGCAGCCAGCTCGGCAGGCTGCTTGCCGGTCAGCACTGCGGTGATGAACGCCTGGCGAGCCTCCACCCGGGCGGCGCGCACATCGGCGATGTGCCTGATGGCCATGACATTGGCCTGCATCGTCTTGAGTTTTGTCTCCAGCCGGGCGAGCTTGGTTTCGGCCGAGGCGGCAGGTGCCAGCACGCCGGTCATCCCCGCTGCCATAACCGCGGCATTGGCCGCGCCAAATGCCGAAAAGCACAGGGCCACACCCGCTACGCTGGCAAAAGCTGCCTGTGTGCGACCAGCAACGCTGAACCGGCGAAGGTCGCGCCCGTCGTGCACAATCACGTCCCGTGTCTTGAACAGCTCGCGCAGCGTCGAACCCAGGGTCGCGATCGAAAACGGCTTCATAATTTTGCTAATCCCTGGCGACCGACCGGATAGGCCGTTTTCCGGCCTTCCCCAATTAATGCCCGTCAGGCCATTTGCCGTTCGGATGCCGCTTTGTGACAAGAAGCACCGTCGCATCGCAATAGATGTTTCATATTCTCAGGGCAGAATGAGCAGGTCGTGCGGCGAGTCGTTGAACTTTGCGCGACATATGGCGTCTAGCCTGCCAGAACAGGGCTGTCAGGCGCCTGGCCGCGCCCGAATCAATCGGGCGTTTGACGGGCACTAAGCCCACCGGACGCGATTTTCGCGCCGCACAAACGACGTCACCCAAGCGCGCGTGCTGCCGCCAGCACCTCTGCCACATGCCCCGGCACCTTCACCTTGCGCCAGGCGCGGACCAGCACCCCGGCCGCATCGAACAGAAACGTCGCCCGCTCAATGCCCATATAGGTTTTGCCGTACATGCTCTTTTCCACCCACACGCCAAAGGCGCTCATTACCGCATTGTCGTCGCCATCGGTCGCGAGCGGCACGGTGAGGCCGTATTTGGCGGCAAATTTCACGTGCTTTGCAGGCGGATCTTTCGAAACCCCCAGCAGCGCGACACCAAGCGCGGAAAATGCGGCATGTTCAGCGGAAAAATCCTGCGCCTCGCGCGTGCACCCCGGTGTGTCATCCTTGGGATAGAAATACACGACCAGCGGCTTGCCCACATAATCGCGCAGACTGGCGGCAAGCCCATCGCTGCGCACCAGCGCCACGTCCGGCAACGGCTGCCCCACACCCAAACCCGTCATCACCTAGCCTCCCGCAATCTGCTGCCAACATGCGCTTACATCCTGCCGGGTTGCGGCCAGACGCGCAATCACCTCGTCCCAGTCTCCCAAACCCGAACTAGCGACCAGCAACGCGCGGGTGGCCGGCGCCGGGGGCTGCAAATCTGGCGCCATCAGCCGCAACATCGGCAGCAACCCCATCATGAAATCATGCGCCTCAAGCAATGCCGGTGGCAGCAAACCGGCCCCGACCAGCGCCGCAATCGCCTGGCCAAGATCGGGGTGGAACCCGGTGCGGTGCACCAGTTGCGTAACATGGACCGCGAACTCGAGATCGACCAGGCCGCCTGGCAACAGCTTTACATCGAGCGGGCCGGCCGGCGGCTTGTTACGCGTAATGTCGGCGCGCATCATGACCGCATCGGCCACAATATCGCGCGCTATCCGGGCGCCGCCCAGCACGGCCGCGATGTCGCGCGACACGGCGGCGCGCGCGGCGGCGGCGCCGAATACAGGCCTGGCGCGTGTCAGCGCCATATGTTCCCATGTCCACGCATTCTCGCGCTGATACCGCGCAAATCCCTGCGTCGACACGACCAGCGGCCCCTGCGCGCCGGATGGCCGCAGCCGGGTGTCAATGTCGTACAACGCGCCAAATGCAGTGGGCACCGACAGGGAAGCGGTCAGGCGTTGCGCGAGCCTATTGTAATAAAGCACTGCACCCAAAGGTTTTTCACCATCGGATTCCGCAGTATGATCGCCAGTGAACAGATAAACGAGATCAAGGTCTGAGGCGTGGGTGAGCGCGCCGCCGCCCAGCCTGCCCAGCGCCAATATCACCAGCTCGCTGTTCGGCACCAGGCCATGACGCGCCGCAAAATCGGCGATGGTTGCCTGTGCCAGCACCTCGATTGCCGCCTCGGCGACATGCGCATAATCGCGCGACACGGCCGATGAAGGCCGCGCGCCCGCAATGAGTTGCACCCCAAGCGCAAACCGCAATTCACCCACCACCCGGCGGACATGATCGAGCACGCCCTGATAATCCGCCTGCCTGCGCGCGCTGTTGTCGGGCGGGTTGCCGGGCGGGTGCATTGCCGCCGCCAATGCGACCACCGGGCCGAGCGGTTCGAGCGCGGTTGCATCAATCAAGCCATCCAGCAACGCCGGGCGGCGGCCAAGGGCATCGGCAAGTGCGCTGGCGTGACACAGGATGAGCGCGAGCAGCCGGGCGAGCGAAGGCCGCGCCTCCAGCAGGCGAAACAAGTTTATGGCACTCGGCAGTTTGGCGAGCATCCGGTCAAGCCGGACGAGTGCGGCCGCCGGATCGGGCGCCTCGCCAAAGGCTGCGACCAGCCCGGGCAATGCTGCTTCGAGCGCGTCGCGCGCCGCCGCGCTGCGCAGCGCCGGGTAGCTCCCGGCCCGCCAGGCATCGATCCGGGCGATTGCGGCGCCAGCGGTCGCGGGCGCAAACCCGGCCGCCGCCAGTTCCTCGCCCAGCCGAACCGGATCGCGTGACACCGCACCGCCGCTGCCCGGCTCGATCGAATCGTAGATCGCCGCAACCTGCCCGGTCGGGCCGGCCAGCAGGGCGATCAGCCCGGCACCATCCGCCAGCCCGTGGAGCGCGGCCACCCCGTCCAGCGCGCTGCCGCCGGGCAGGCTGTGCGTCTGCCGGTCGTCGACCATTTGCAGGCGGTGCTCCACTGTCCGCAGCAGCGTGTAGGCGTCCCGCATCGCGCTGGCCTCGGCATCGGCAATCACCCCGAGCGCTGCAAGCGCTGCCAGCGCGTCGCGGGTGCCCGGCACGCGCAGCGCCGGCGCTCGGCCGCCATGGATCAGCTGGTGAATCTGCGCGAAAAACTCCACCTCGCGAATGCCGCCGCGTCCCCGCTTCAAATCAAAGCCTGGCCCCAGCACCTGCCCCTGCGCGTGGTGGTCGCGAATACGCCGCGAAATATCCCGGATCTGCGCAATCGCGCCGAAATCCAGCGCGCGGCGCCACACGAACGGCTCGATGGCCGCCAAAAACCGCGCGCCAAGCGCAAGATCGCCCGCCGCTGCGCGCGCGCGGATAAACGCCGCCCGCTCCCATGCGAGCGCCTGCGATTCGTAATGCCAGATGGCCGCATCAACCGGCAGCGCAATCGGTGTAATCTCAGCCGACGGGCGAAGACGCAAGTCCACGCGCAGCACATAGCCCTCACCGTCACGCGCCTGCAGCAACTCGACCACCCGGCGCGCAATTCTGACAGCGGCCTCCTCGGGCGCCTCGCGCCGGCGGCACGGCAGGGTCTGCGGATCGAACACCAGAATGGGGTCGATGTCCGACGAATAATTCAGCTCGAAACTGCCCTGCTTGCCAAGCGCAATCGCTGAAAAGCCGATGGGCTCGGCGCCGGGCGTCCGTTCCCCAATTGCCGCCCGGATCGCGGCATCCAGCGCATAATCGGCAAAATGCGTAAGCGCGCCGGTGACCGCGGTCAGATCAAGCGCACCGGCCAGATCGCCAACCGCCACCAGCAACGCCAGGCGCCGCCGCTCGATCCGCAGGCGCGTGCCAACCGGCATGGCCATATCGCTGACATAAATCGCCCCGATGTCGGGCAACACTCCGTCCGCGAGCTGCCCGGCAAGCGCGGGCTCGCGCTCCATCACCATCGCCAGGAACGGCGCGCGGGCGCGGGCGCGCGCGGCCGCGGCAGCGATGGCAGCCTTGGTCACAGGGCACCCGGCCAACGCCCGGCGGCGCGCCAAAACTGCCGCCGACCCGGCGATGAAAGCGGCAACAAAACCGGCATCGCGCTCTTCATATCGACACGGAGCGCGATTGTCTCACCCAGACTAACGTCAAACCGGGCGCGCTTGCCGGGCAGCGGTGCCCGGGGGCCCCGATCAGCCGGACGCTGCGACCATGCGAGCGCCCCTCCGCGCCTTTTCGCCTCCAACGCGCGCAACGCCTGCCCACGCGCCCGGCGCCGAACCGGGGTGGCCGACCGGGCGCCCCAGCGGTCACCGCTTCTGGCTGAGCGTATCAACGTCATCCATGACCGACTGAAACGCGCTTCTGCCATCACCCGGCGGTCGCGAGCGACGCGACGGTAACGCGCCGCCGCCCAGCAACGCAGCCAGTGCGAGGCGGCCACGGGCGACCCGGCTTTTGATCGTGCCCACCGGCACCTGGCAAATTTGAGCGGCCTCTTCATAGCCGAACCCGCCCGCACCGACCAGAATCAACGCTTCGCGCTGTTGTGTTGGCAGTTGCTGGAGTGCCCTTTGCATGTCGCCCAGCTCGATTTGCATGTCCTGCGCGGCAGGCGCTGAGAGGATTCGGTCGGCGACAGCATCGTCCCATTCGCCGCGAAACCGGTTTCGGCGCATTTGCGACAGATAAACGTTGCGCAAAATGATGAAGACCCAGGCGCGCATGTTGGTGCCGGCCTCAAACCGGCTGCGCGCGGCCCAGGCCTTCAGCAAGGTTTCCTGCACAAGATCGTCGGCGAGGTCACGATTGCCCGACAGCGAACGGCCAAAAGCGCGCAATTGCGGAATGACGCCGGCCAGGGCTGCCTTGAAATCGGCATCGTTCAGCACGGCGCGGGCGGGCAAAGCCGGTGCCTCGGTTGCCGGCACCTGCCCGAGCCCGTTCTGCCCGTGCCCGTTCTGCCCCAGCCCGTTCGGCTCAGCGCCGCGTTGCCCGAGCCCGCTCTGCCCGACACCGCGTTGCGCGGCAGCAAGCTGCGCGTCGCCAAGGCGCCCGATGCCTCCCGGCCCGATACCGACGCGCCCCGCCGGCGGCTCGACCGTCACGCGGAATCAGCCCGCCGCATCGGCAACCAGGTGGCGGCGATGGAATATCCCCTAACCGGGCCGCCGGGGGCGCGCGCTGCGCCGCTTTTCACCACCGCTACATGCATTGAGGACCCGAAATATCACCGCACCGGAACAGTCGCTTCATCAAAGAACAGCGCCTGCGCAATTGCCGCCTTCACCGTCGCCCGTTGAAACGGCTTGGTAATGAGGAAGGTGGGTTCAGGCCGGGCGCCTGTCAACAGCCGCTCGGGGAAAGCGGTAATAAAGATCACCGGCACGACAAATTGCTCGATGATGTCGCGCGCGGCATCAATGCCCGAACTGTCGTCAGCAAGCTGAATATCGGCAAGCACAAGCCCGGGCTGGTCAGCCATGGCCAGCGCCACTGCCTCGGCGCGCGTCACCGCAACGCCGGTCACCTCATGGCCCATGTCGCGGACCAGCGTTTCGATATCCATTGCGATGATCGGCTCATCCTCGATGATGAGCACGCGGGCGCGCGTCTGATTGTCGATTTCGGCCAGTGCCTCGTCGATCAGCGGCTTCACCTCGTCCGCCTCCACGCCGATGAGATAGGCTGCATCCTCGCGGGTGAACCCCTCCATCGCCGTCAACAACAATGCCTGGCGGGAGAGCGGCGTCATCCGCGCAAGTCTTGCGCGGGCGATCGACTCGGCGCGCCCGGAGGCATCGGGCGCCGGCCCTGCCCGCTCGTCGGCATTGGCCGAATTCCAGATGCCCTGAAACATCCGGTACAGTCCAAGGCGCGGTTCCACATGCGCGGGAAACTCGCCCGGCGCGGCGACAATCGCCTCAAGCGCGGCCTGCACATAGCGGTCGCCAAGCGCCTGGCTGCCGGTAAGCGCCCTGGCATAGCGGCGCAAAAACGGCAGATGCGGCACAAGCTGTTGTCCAAGAGCCATAAATCCTCATCTCCCCCACTTACGCCCTAATGTCGATATGGTGCCGGCGCGAAACACGAAAACCGTTGCGCCCACGCATCCTCGTCGCAGCAAAAACTTTTAGTCCCATCTGCGGAACCATCTGCAAGGTTTTTTGTTTCCTCCATGCACCATAGTTTGTTTATGATATTCGGGTCGACCATATGATTTGCCTTGGAACAGCGAGTTTACAGCGCGCGCTGGCAATACCGACCTAGGGGACGAGCGTTGACGTCAAACTCCGCCAAGGCGCCCGGGCTGACCGCAGCGGGCGATGACACGCCAAAGCCGCAGGGCGGCAGGCGCGGCAAGGCCGGTCGCAATGCGCTCGAAACCGGCATTGCGCTTCGCTCGGCCTATCAGGCAGTCGTCGATGAGGGCATCCCGCAGCATTTGCGCGAGTTGCTGGGCAAGCTCGACTAGCCGGGCGTGACCCGAAGCCCCTCCGCCGCGCCAAGCGACCGCGCCACCCGTTTGCCGCGCCGATTGCCGACCGGGGCCAGGCTGCTGCTCCTGCTCGGTGCCGCGCTGCTGCCGCTGGCGCTGCTGGCCGCGGGAGCGGCGCTGTGGCGCCAAACAACCGCGATGAGCCAGATCAAGGCGCGGGCGGCCGCCGCTGCCCGTCAGGAGGCGCACGCGCTTAGCGCCGGGCTGAGGCGAGACATGGCCGCGCTGCGCCGGGCGGCGACCGCCGTGCCGCGCGAGCGGCACGAGGCGCAGGGGTGCGCGCGGGCCGCACGGCTGTTTGCCGATCGCCCGCCGCCCGGCGTCCTCATCCTTGTGCGCGATCGCACCGGTCGCGTGCTGTGCGGCGATACAGCGCTCGTGGCCCTGGCAGACCGGCTGCCCGCCCGCGCCGACAGGATCGGGCTGCTGGTCGAGCCCGCGCGGGGCATTCTGCTCAGTATCGCCGATGACGACCGGCAACGCGCTGCACACGCCCTGTTCTCAGCCCCGGCCATCGCACGCGCAATCGCCCGGCGCGACGGTGCTAAAGGCGATCCCACCACAATTTCGGCAAATGGCCGCTCGGTACCTATCGCCCATCGCGGCTCATGGCGTCGCCAGCCAGGCTTTCCGCCCGTGAGCGTGCCGCTGGGCATCGGCACGGCGATGTACGCGCTCTACCCGTCTGGCGCTGCGTCCGGACATGCCGTCCTGCTCGCCGTGCTGGTGCCGGTGATGCTGTGGGCGGCAGCCACACTCATCTGCTGGCTGGTCGTCGACCGGCTGTTGCTGAAGCCGCTGCGCGCGCTCCACGCCCGGCTCCAAGCCCATCAACCCGGCATGATGCTGGCGCCCGGTGAGCTGCCGGCCATAGCGGTGCAGGAAGTTCACGATCTGGGCGCGGCCTTTCAGGCGATTGCGGCAACCGTTCACGATCATGAGCAGCGGCTTGCCGACGGGCTTTTGCACCAGACCGCCCTCACGCGCGAAGTGCATCACCGGGTGAAAAACAATCTGCAGATCATCTCAAGCCTTATCAACCTGCATGCGCGCGGCGCCCGTTCAGCGGATGCGGGCCTTGCCTATACGTCCATCCAGCGTCGCGTGGATGCGCTGGCGGTGGTGCACCGCAACCATTTTGCCGCGATGGAGGAAACCCGCGGGCTCAACCTGCGCGGCATCATCAGCGATCTGACAGCCAATTTGCGCGCCAGCGTCCCCGAGGCGGAGTCGCCCGCGATCCGGCTCGATTTTGACACGACACTGGTCAGCCAGGACGTGGCAATAGCGGTAGCGTTCCTCATCACCGAAATCGTCGAACTGGCGATGCTCAAAATGCCGGGCGCGCCCATTTCGCTGCGGCTTGCGGTATCGGCCACGCCGGACCACGCCGTGCTGGAAATCGAATCGCCAGCGCTACGCGCAACACCGGGCACCAAGCCGGAAATCGCCGACTTATATGGCCGGGTGATTGGCGGGCTGGCGCGCCAGCTTCGCAACCCGATAGCCCATGATGCGGCCCGCGGCAGCTACACCATCGACATCGCCGCAACCGGCCGCGACTGACCTGCCCGGCGACCGGAGATATTCCGGCACAGCGCGGCGCGACCCAGCCAGACTATCGTGCCGTCAGCCCGACGGCTCGGCGGGCGCCGCTTTGCGCCTGCGCCCGGTAATCCAGATGCCGAGGATCGACAGCTCGTACAAAATGATGAGCGGTATCGCGAGCAGCAGTTGCGAGCCAATATCGGGCGGCGTAAGCACCGCCGCCACGCCGACCGCGCCGACAATCGCATATCGCCGTGCGCCGATAAGCTGTTGCCGGGTCACGATGCCTGCGCGCTCCAGTAGCATGAGCAGAATGGGCAGCAGGAACGACAGCCCAAAGCCGAACAGAAACTGCATGATGAACGACAGGTAATTGTCGACGGCTGGCAGCGCCTCGCGCTCTACCCCGCCAATATTTCCTTGAAATCCAAGCAGAAAATGCAGCGCCATCGGCACCGCGATATAATAGGCCATGGCAGCGCCGAGCCCGAACAGCACCGGCGTTGCATATAGAAACGGCAGGAGCGCGCGCTTCTCATTTTTGTAGAGGCCGGGCGCGACAAACAGCCAGAGCTGATTGGCAATGATCGGGAACGACAGCATCATCGCTGCAAAAAAGGCCACTTTAACCTGCACGAAGAACGCTTCGAAAAGCTGCGTATAAATGACGCGGTGCTGCCCGGCCCGTAGCAATGGCTGGAGCAGGAAGGCAAAAATCGTCTCGCTGAAATAAAAACAGGCAAAGAACGCGACCAGCAGCGCGCCCACGGAAAACAGCAGCCGCCGCCGTAACTCTACCAGGTGATCGAGCAACGGCGCGCGCGACGCGTCCAGCTCGTCGGGCGGGGTCGCGGCATTCATGCAGCAGCCGAACCGGCAGGCGGGTCAACCGGAATGCCCAGCGCCGCGTTTATCTCGTCATCGCTTGGCGGCAGAAGATAGTCGCGCATCGGCGTGGTATAAGGCTTGGGCACCAGTTGCACGGGACGACCGTCCGCCTCGGCGCCGAACCCGGCCGCATCGTGCGGCACCGCCGCTGCTTCGTCGTCCATTGCCACGCTTTGCTGGGCGGCATCGGTCGCGCTCATCATGGCGGGCGGCGCAGACGCTGGATGCGCGGCCATGATCCGGGCATTTTCGGCCGCCCATTTTTCTTCGAGTTCCTTCAGCTCAGCCTCGCGCATCATCGTGTCGAAGCCCTCGCGGAACTGGCGCGTCACGCCACGCGCCCGGCCAACCCAATAGCCGATGACCCGCATCGCCTTGGGCAAATCCTTGGGGCCAATGACCACGAGCGCGACCACGGCCACGAGCAGGAACTCGTAAGGCGAAACATCGAACATCTCAGTCAGCCGGGCAGAGCGGCGCTATGGCGCATTGGGGTCAGGCACGGTCTTTGGCGACGGATGCGGCCTTGCCCGCCTCATGTTCGGCGATGATGTCGGCGGCGCTGCGGCCATCGATCATCTGTGCGCGCTCGGCCGGTGCCGCACCGTCTTCGTCGGCCATCCCCTTTTTGAACTGCTTGATGCCCTTGGCCACATCGCCCATCATGTTCGAGAAGCGACCGCCGCCCAGCACCAAAATGGCAACGCCGCCAAACAACAGCCAGTGAAACAGGCTGAAACTACCCATCGAAACTCTCCTCTGCTAATGCCCCATCTAGGCATTCTCATCGGCATTTGCCACCTCTTGCTGATCGAATGCCAGATCAACCGGATCAAGCAGGCCGGCGGCGCGCAAATCATCAATGCCGGGCAAATCGCGCCGGCTTAGCAGGCCAAAATGGGCGAGGAATTCCGGCGTCGTTGCATAGGTCAGCGGCCTGCCGGGCACGTCGCGGCGGCCAGCCGGGCGCACCCATCCGGTCGCCATCAGCACGTCGAGCGTGCCTTTTGAGATCTGCACGCCGCGAATAGCCTCGATTTCGGCGCGGCTGACGGGCTCGTGATAACTGATGATGGCCAGCGTTTCGATGGCCGCACGGCTCAGCTTGCGCGGTTCTGCCCGGTCGCGGCGCAGCAGATGCGCCATGTCGGCGGCCGTCTGGAAGTGCCAGCGGTCGCCGCGCTGCACCAGCGCAATGCCGCGCCCGGCATAATCGGCCTCAAGCTCGGCGAGCGCCCCGCGAACATCGCCCTCTCCCACATGCGCGCGAATCATGTCGAGGGACAGCGGCGCATCGGCCGCAAAAAGCACCGCCTCAACCGCGCGCGCAAAATCGTCGGGCGGGGTCATGCCGGGCGCCGCAGGTAAAGCGGCGCAAACGGAGCTTGCTGGCGAAGCTCAACCTTGCCCTGCCGCGCCAGCTCAAGCGAGGCCAAAAAGCTGGAGGCCAGCGCCGATTTCCGGAACATCCCCTGCGCGCCAGCCGGCAGAAATGCCTCGATGGTCGCCCAGTCGATTTGCTCGCCCACGAGTGCAGCGACACGGGCAAGCGCCGCTTCCAGCGTCATCACCGGCCGATTGGCGACCAGGTGCATCACTGGCCGGGTCCGCGCGCTCACCCGGCCATAAGCGGCAATGAGATCGAATATCTCGGCCTGCCACAAGGCTTTGCGCACCGTGCGCAACCCTTCAGGCGCCGCGCGGGCGAACACGTCGCGCCCCAGCCGGTCACGGGCCATCAGCCGGGCACCGGCCTCACGCATCGCGTTCAGCCGCTCCAGCCGCAATTGCAGGCGCAGCGCCAGCTCCTCCGGGCTTGGTTCGACATCTGCATCGCGCGGCAGCAACAGCGCCGACTTCAAATAGGCAAGCCACGCCGCCATGACCAGATAATCGGCGGCCAGTTCAAGCTTGAGCGCGCGCGCATCTTCAACAAACCGCAGATACTGCTCCACCAGCGCCAGTATCGACACCTCGCGCAAATCCACCTTTTGCGTGCGGGCAAGCGCGAGCAACACGTCGAGCGGCCCCTCCCAACCGTCAAGATCAAGCGTCAGCGTGTCGCCATCCGTCATCGCGGGAGGTAGCCATCAACGCGCAGCGCCGACAATAGGGCATGGCGCTCAAGCAAAAGCGAGCAGCGCGTCACGCTTGGCGACCAAAGCGTCGAAATCGCCCGTGGGCGTCACCTCGGCAATTGTCGCCATCGCGCGGTCAAGCCGCGCCCGCGTGGCCGGCGGCATGTCGCCGATGCGATTGGCGATATCGGTCATTTCGGGCATCCGCGC
The DNA here is from genome assembly GCA_021732445.1 of Sphingomonas sp. Classification (GTDB taxonomy): domain Bacteria; phylum Pseudomonadota; class Alphaproteobacteria; order Sphingomonadales; family Sphingomonadaceae; genus Sphingomonas. The sequence continues at coordinate 30,015 of JAKFUZ010000015.1, forward strand.
CCAGCAATCGAGCACAATGTCAACGCCCGCCGCGAGCGCGCCCGCCGCCTTGTCGCCCGCCGTGCCAGACAGCGCCTTCATGTCGATGTCATCGGTCAGCAACAGCCCGTCAAAGCCAATGCGGCCGCGAATAATGTCGCCAACGACAATGGGCGAAAGCGTCGCCGGGCGCGCCTTGTCCCAAGCCTCGAACACAATGTGCGAGGTCATCCCCATCGGCGCCCAGTTGAGCGCGGCGAACGGCGCAAGATCAGCCGCAAGCGCTTCATCCGTCGCGGTAACCGTTGGCAAATGATAATGCGTATCGACCGCGGCCCGGCCGTGGCCCGGCATGTGCTTGACGACGCCTACCACACCGGCCCGGCGCAACCCTTCAAGCACCGCGCGACCCATGGCGGCAACGCGCAGTGGCTCGCCACCATAAGCGCGCGTGGCAATTGCTTCGGTCGTGTCGGGCTGCGTCACATCGAGCAGCGGCAGGCAATCAACGTTGATGCCCACTTCCGCCAGCATCAGCCCGATCGCCTGAGCATTGGCAGAGGCCGCCTCGATGGCGGAAATCGGTGCCTTTTCATAGAGCGAGTTGAATGCGGGGCCAGCGGGAAAGGCCGGCCATTCAGGCGGCCCCATGCGGGCAACGCGCCCACCCTCCTGGTCGATGAGGATCGGCACATCGCTGCGGCCAGAAAGCGCGCGTAATTCGCTGGTTAGCGCCAGAAGCTGCTGTCGGCTGTCAACATTGCGGCGGAACAGAATGTACCCCGCAGGCTCGCTCTCGCGGAAGAACGCGCGCTCGTCTTGCGTCAGGACCAATCCCGACAGGCCGAAAATAACGGGCTTCATCCCGCCGGTGCTAGCCTAGTTTGCGGAGACGAAACAAGCCTCTCCGGCGACCTTTAGCTTGCCGCAAAGTTCCGCTGCCTGTCCGTTGCTGCCGGCATTGACGCGCAGGCGGAACACCGTGCGGCCATTGACATCGGCGCGTTGCACCTGCTTGCCGAGCGGGGCGAGGTAGGCAAAGCGGCGCGATGACGCAGCCCATGCCGCCCCTGCCGCCGCCTCAGTCGGGAACGCGCCAAGCTGTACCAGCGCACCGCCTGATGCAGAGCCAGGCACAGCAGCCCTCCGCACGCCAGGCGCCGGTGGCGCCGCCAGCTTGCCGCCGGACGCCGGAATAGCATTGCCGATGCTCCTCGTGTTGAGCGTCGGGCTGGCAAGCGTCCCCGCGATCGGCGTTTCAGGCGTTGCTTTCAGGTCGATTGTGCCATTGCCCGAACCCTTGCCCTCGCTGGTGGCAAAGGCCGTATCGCCCTCGCCTTCCACCTTCATGCCGCCGGGCGTCTCCGGCTTGACCTTATAATCGCCTTCTTGCGCCGCGATGAGCTCGCCCGTGCCGGCGCCGGGCCGGCCGCGGTTCATGAAGTTATACGCCAGCCACACCAGCGCGGCGACCGCCGCCAGCCCGGCAAGCACAAACAGCAGGGTACGCAGCGGCGACGGGCCTTCGCGATAGTCATCATCGACGGTTTCCAGCCAGGGCAGCCGGTCCTCGTCGCGAAGAACATTGTCACCAGACGTCGCCATCAATTCATCTCCTGAACCGCCGCTACCCCCATGATAGCGAGGCCGTTTCTGAGTATCTGCCCTATCGCATCGGCAAGGAAAAGGCGCGCGCAGGTGAGCGACGGATCGTCCTGAATCAGGAAACGCCGGTCGGGCCGGTCATTGCCCACATTCCAGCTTGCATGAAATTCTGCGGCCAAGTCATAGAGATAGAACGCGATTCTATGTGGCTCGCGGGCGGCTGCCGAGGTTTCCACCACGCGCGCAAACTGGGCGGCGCGCTTCACCAGCGCCAGATCTTCTGTGTCAAGCCGGGACAGATCGACCGCACCGCACACAATGCCCGCCTCCGCCGCCCGCCGCCCGAGCGACGCGATTCGGGCATGGGCATATTGCACGTAGAACACCGGGTTGTCCTTCGAGGCTTCGACCACCTTGGCAAAGTCAAAGTCCATCTGCGCATCGGCCTTGCGGGACAGCATGGTGAAGCGCACTACATCCTTGCCCACTTCGTCCACCACATCGGCAAGTGTCACGAAATTGCCGAGCCGCTTGCCCATCTTGACCAGCTCGCCATCGCGCATCAGGCGCACCATTTGCACCAGCTTCACGTCAAACTTCGTCTTGCCGCCCGTCAGCGCCGCGACCGCCGCGACAATGCGCTTGACGGTGCCGGCATGGTCGGCACCCCAGATGTCGATCAGTTCGTCCGCAGTTTGGGCCTTTTGGTAATGATAGGCGAGATCAGCGCCAAAATACGTCCATTGCCCGGTTGATTTCCTGATCGGCCGGTCCTGATCGTCGCCAAATTGCGACGAGCGGAACAGAGGCAGCACCACCGGCTCCCAGTCTTCCGGAGTCTCGCCCTTGGGTGCCTCGAGCACACCGTCATAAACAAGGCCGCGCGCGCGCAGATCAGCCTCGGCCGCCTCGGGCTTGCCCGCCGCCTGCAACGCCGCCTCGGACGAAAACACATCATGATGGATGCCTAGCAGCGCAAGATCGGCACGGATCATGTCCATCATCGCGGCCACCGCACGCGTGCGGAACGCCACCAGCCAGGCGGACTCGTCGGCCGTTGCATACACATCGCCAAATTCAGCCGCCAGCGCAGCCCCCACCGGCACGAGATACTCTCCGGGATAATAGCCCGCCGGAATCTCGCCAATATCGGCGCCAAGTGCCTCGCGATACCGCAGATGCGCGGAACGCGCGAGCGTATCGACCTGCCCGCCTGCATCATTGACATAATATTCGCGGATGACCTTGTGCCCGGCAAATTCCAGCAGCGCCGCCAGCGCATCGCCCACCACGGCGCCCCGGCAATGCCCCATATGCATGGGGCCAGTCGGGTTGGCCGAGACATATTCGACATTCACGGTCGGCCGGCTGCCCGGCGCAGCGCGGCCATAATCAGCTCCAGCCTGGGCAATCGCTGAAAGTTCGGCGCGCCAGCATTCCTCGGTCAGCGCCAGGTTGATAAAGCCCGGCCCGGCCACCGAAACCGAGGCCACCTCGGGAAGCGCCCGCAACTGCCCGGCAATCAGCTCGGCCAGCGCACGCGGATTGGCGGCGGCCGGCCTGGCGAGCACCATCGCGGCGTTGGTCGCCAGGTCGCCATGCATGACATCGCGGGGCGGCTCCACGGTCACATTGTCGCGATTTAGCCCGGCGGGCAGCGCGCCCGACGCGACCAGCGCGTCGAGGGCCGTGTCCACATAGCCGGCAAACCGGGGGTAAAGCGTCATCATCGGTCCAATCGTGCAAGGCGAGCGCCTTAGCGGATGCAGACGGCCGGCGCAAAGGGGCTGGTCGCGGGCGACGATGTGCCTAAAGTACCGGCGAACCGCTCTTTCATCTGAGGACAACAGCCGATGCGCCTGCGCCATTTTTTCACCGTTGCTGCCCTGTTGTCCGCCCCTACGGCGCTGGGGGCTGCGCCGCCGGCCAAATCCAACGCGCTGCTGAAAGCCGCCGAGGCTGCGCGGCCGGCGCAGCTTGCGCTGCTTGAGGCGCTGGTCAATATCGATTCCGGCACGGGCGATGCGCAGGGCGGCCAAAGAGCGTCGCTGCTCGTGGCCGAGCGGCTCCGCGCGATCGGCATGTCGGTGGAGCTGATAAGTGCCGAGGCGCAGGGCTTGCCCGACAATGTAGTTGCAACGCTCAAAGGCACCGGCAAGGGGCGCATCCTGATGATCGCGCACACCGACACGGTGTTCGGCCCCGGCACCGTCGCCAAACGCCCGTTCCGCATGGACCAGACCCGCGCTTACGGCCCCGGTGTTGCCGACGAGAAGGGCGGCGTGGTCGAGGGAATTTTCGCCATCAAATTGCTGCGCGACCGGGGTTTCAGGGATTTCGCCCAGATCACCTTCCTCGTCGAAACCTCGGAGGAGCGCGGCTCGCCCGGCACCCGCAAGCTGATAGACCGGCTGGTCCACGAGGCCGATGTCGAGCTGAACCTTGAACCGGGAGACGCGCCCGACGTGATGACGGTCTGGCGCAAAGGCAGCACTGCCTTCAAAATCGACGTGAAGGGCCGCCCGGCCCATGCCGGCGTGGCGCCGCAACAGGGCCGCAATGCCGCAACTGAGCTGATCCACCAACTTCAACTGGCCGACGGCCTGCCCAAAACCGGTGACGGGCTGACCGCGAACCTGACCCTGCTGAGCGGCGGCGCACGCTACAACATCATCCCCGAAGATGCGTCGGCCACCATCAATGTCCGGATCAGGGACAAGGCGCAGGGCGACATGGTCGACGCGCTGCTCCAGAAAAACGCCCAGACCACGCTCATCCCCGACACCAGGGTGACGGTCAGCCACGAGCCGAGCTTTCCACCGCTCCCCAACAACGCCGGCACCGACGGGCTGGCAGCCATGGCGGAGCGGATCTACGCGGGCATCGGCAAAACCATCGCGCGCGGCGGCAATGGCGGCGCCTCTGAATCAGCGCTCGCGTTTGAAGCGGGTATTCCGGCGCTTGACGGGCTTGGCCCGGTGGGCGGCGGCTTCCATTCCGAAGAAGAATTTCTGGTACTGGAAACGGTGACGCCCCGGCTCTACCTGCTCGCCAGCCTGTTGATGGCGCTCGGCAAGACGCCCCCAGCCCGGCTGAAATAAGCGCCGCCTCAAACCAGCCCGTCAATTGCCCTGGCACCCGTGCCGGGAAACAGCAGGGGCAGCACGCGGGCCGCATCCAGCCCGAAATGCCCGGCGACCGCGCTGCCGATGACGCCGTCGAGCGGGATCGTCGGCTTCAGATCGCGCCCCTCATACAGCGCGGCCGGTGCAAGGCCTGGCCAGTCGGCAAGCACGCGCCCGCCCCTGACCGCGCCGCCCAGCAGCATCGCGACCGATCCCGTCCCATGATCGGTGCCGCCCGTACCGTTGACCGCGACCGTGCGGCCAAATTCGGTTGCAACCACGACAAGCGTATCCGCCCAATGCCGCCCCAGCCCCGCATTGAGCGCACCGACCATGGCATCCAGCCCGCCAAGCTGGCCCGCAAGCCGCCCGCGCTGTTGGGCATGCGTGTCCCAGCCGCTACTTTCGATCATCGCAATGCGCGCGCCATCAACCGGCGTCAGCAATTTGGCAGCGAGCGCACCGGTTGCCGCCGCGTTGCGGCCATTGTCGCCCGCCAGATCAGCCGTCAGCGATCGGGTGTTCATCGCTTCTGCCCAAAGCGCGTGAAGCTGCGGATCGCCTTCATACAGCATCGCCACGCGCTGGAGCAGATCCCCGTCGGCTTGCGGCAGCGCCGAAGGGGCATAGGACGCTACATCATGGCGCCCGCGCAGCGCCAGCGGCACCGTGACCGAAACCGCAATTGCCCGCGCCTGATCGGCCGGCAGCACGCCAAGCAGCCGGTTAAGCCAGCCATCCTTTACCTGGTAAGCCCCGGCGCCGCCGCTTTCGAGCACATTCTGCCCGTCAAAATGCGACCGGTCGCGATAGGGAGAGGCGGTTGCGTGCACAAATAGCGCCTGCCGCGCGGCGAACAGGGCGCTGATGTTCTTCAACCCCGGATGAAGCGCGAACATGCCCTGCAACACCGCTTGCCCCGCAAAATCGGCCGCAAGCATCCCGCGCGCAGCGGCAAAAGCCGGGTCGCCAACGGGCGCCACGGTGCCCAGCCCGTCAGCTGCGCCGCGCTGAAGGATGAACACCAGCCGTTTGTCGGTTGCGGCCCTTGCAAAGGCAAGGCGCGGCGCAAATGCGGTGGCCAGCACGCCCATCGCGGCCCGGCCAACAAAGGAACGACGGTCGATCATCACATTATCTCCGCAGTGTTTCAGGCGCGACCAGCAACAGCGCCAGCGCTTGCTCCGGGCTTTCGGCATTGGCAATTGCGGCACTGGTCGCCGCACTGACCGCAGAAGGATAGAGGGTTGCAGCAAGTGCCCGCGCATCGACCCGCCCGCCGAGCCGGTTGGCCAGCGCACCGGCAACCTCAACCCGGCGCAAAATCGCGTCGGGCCCGGCCCAGGTCGCGGCCAGATCGTCAAAACCCGCGGGCGACCCCGGCCCCCATACCGGCTGGCCAAGCTGCGTCATCAGCCCCGTGACCTGCTGGGGCTGAACCTCGCGCAGATTGAGCGCACGCATCGCACCGACCGCCCATTCCCAAGGGGAACGAAACTTGGTCGGCGCCTCACCCCACAGCTCTGGCGCCTCGATGAGCAGCTGGTACAGCGCCGGCAGGTCGCCGCCGGTTTGCAGAAAACACGCCTTCAGCCGCGCAACCAGCGCTGGCGGCGGCACATCTGCGGCAAAGTGGCGCGCGAGCTTGGTGGCGATATGCTGCGCGGTTGCCGGGTGCGTGGCGAGTGTATCGAGCACGGCCTGGGCCTGTCGCTCGCCGCCATCATCATATCTTTTGCCCATGATGGTTCGGCTGCCCGGCTCGTGCAGCGGCGCGGCGAACACGAAATCGCCCGGCTGCCCCTGCGCGCCCGCAAAACGCGCACCCGGCCCGCGTGCAATGCCCGCGACTGTCCAGCCCGTCATCGCGCGGGCAAATTCGGTAACATCTTGCTGCGCATAGCCGGTGCGAACGCCAAGCGTGTGCAATTCCATAATCTCGCGCGCGAGATTTTCGTTCAGGCCAATTTTGCGGCCGGGGTTATTGCGGCCGGCCCGGCTGCCAAGCAGGCTGTTGGGACCAATCGACTGCGCCTGATCGAGATAGAGCAGCATCGCCGGGTGCCGCTCCACCGCATTCAGCATGTCGCTGAACTTGCCCAGCACATGCGGACGAATCGCCTCAAACTCCATGTTGCCGGCCATGCCAAGCACCAGCGGCTTGTCGACCGACACCGCGAAATGATTGGCCCAGAAATGAACCATCCGCTCGACAAAGGGCGCTGGCGATTGCACCGCGACCAGCACGCGCGCGCCCACCGCATCGACATAAAGCGCCCGCCGGTCGCGGCGTAACCCCTGCCCAGCAGGCGCCGTGGCATTGCCGGTGGCAAGCGCTCGCCGCCGGGCCGGACCGGGCAGCATCGCAGGCTCTGCCGCGCGCCCGGCCACGCCCCCACCCGGCGCGGGCAAAACTTCGCCCGCCGTGCCCGCTTGCTGCCTTTGCTGACGGATCTGCTCAAGGAACTGCGCGAGCTGTTCGGCAATCTCGCGGCGCGGCGGCAGCGCAGCGATGGCACCAGGCCGTGCCTCAAAACCGTCGAACTGCGCCACCAGCCACCGCCGGGCATCGACCGGTGCAGGCGCATCGGGCCGCGCGCCAAGGCCAAAGCGATTAAGGGCAATGCTGGGGGCGGGCATGGGCTACTCCAATCCTGATCGCCCGCTACTACATGTGCTTTGTCGCAGAATATTGTCAAAAACCGTCGGGCAGCGAGATCGGGCCGACCGCGTTCCGATAGCACCGTATCGCATAACGATCCGTCATCCCGGCGATGAAATCGGCAAGGTGCCGGCTGCGCTGCGGTTGGGCGGCCGGCAAGCGGACGCGCCATTCATCGGGCAGCAGCGCCGGGTCCGCATCATATGCCGCAAACAGCCCCGACACGACATCGCCGGCGATTGCTGCCGCGGCAAGCTGGCGGGGATGATGATAGAGATTGGCATAGAGGAAATGTTTGAGCACGCGCTCGGCCTCGCGCATTTCGCGCGAAAAGCCAACGAGGCACTGGCCCGCCCCACGCACATCCTGCACCGACGCAACGCCGGACGCCGTGATCCGGCGGTGCGTTTCGTCGATCAGGTCGCGCACCATGGCGCCAATCTGCGTGCGGACCAGCTCGCCCCGCAGCAGCGCTGGCGAAATGCCGGCAAACTCGCTTGCCACGGCGCGCCATTGCGCCGCCACCAGCGGCACCGCCAGAAGCTGATCGAGGCTGAGCAGCCCGGCGCGCACACCATCATCAATATCATGATTGTCGTAAGCGATATCATCGGCAATCGCCGCGATCTGCGCTTCGAGCGAGGGCCAGCAGCCAAGATCCAGCGGGAAATCAGCATCAGCCTCGGCCAGCGCCCAGCCGGGTGCCGCCACCGGGCCGTTATGCTTGGCCAGCCCCTCCAGCGTCTCCCAGGTCAGGTTAAGGCCCGGCCAGCGCGGATAGCTGCGCTCCATAAGCATCAGGGCGCGCAGGGTATGGCCGTTATGGTCAAAGCCACCATGCCCTGCCAGCGCCTGCTGCAACGCCGCTTCGCCGGCATGGCCAAAAGGCGGGTGGCCAATGTCATGTGCCAGGCACAGGGCCTCGGTTAGATCTTCGTTGACGCCAAGCGCGCGCGCAATTGTGCGGCCGATTTGCGCCACTTCGAGGCTGTGCGTCAGGCGGACGCGGAAATGGTCGCCATCGGGAGCCATGAATACTTGCGTCTTGTGGCGCAGCCGCCGAAAGCTGATCGAGTGGATGATCCGGTCCCGGTCGCGCTGAAAGGCGTCGCGGGGGCCGCGAGCGGTGCTGCTTTGTTCCTGATGCCGGCGACCGCGGCTGCGCTCCGGGGCACTGGCCCAGGGCGCAGGCGCGCTCACGGCGCCGGCACCCGCGCGACCGGCTGGCCCTTGTCGCTGGTGAACACGAACGCGCTCACGCCCGATTTTGCGAGCAAATTCACAAAATTCTGCGCTTCGGCCTGCGAGGCGAACGGCCCCGTCAGCACCCGGTTGGTGAAGCGCAGCGGCGTGGACCAGGCCGATTTGCCCTTGAGCGCTGGCGCCTTGTCGCGCACCGCAGCCCATGCCTTGGGCAAATCACGCGCGTTCGCCCCGCCCGACACTTGCACCCACACCCGCGACGGACTGGCCTTTGTCGCCTTTTCATCGGCAGCTCTGGCTGTGGCCGCCAGCTTGTCCGCTGCCTTTTTCTCGGCGGCCTTTTTGTCAGCAGCATTCTTGTCGGCGGCGGCTTTATCAGCCAGCTTTTTGTCGGTGGCCGACTTTGCATCGCCAGCCTTCTTGTCGGCAGCCTTCTTGTCGGCCGGCTTGCGGTCTGCGAGCTTGTTGTCGGTGGCCGGCTTTGCGACCGCCAGCTTGCCCGTTGCCGCTTTTTCCGCCCCCGCCTTCCCTGTCGCCGCCTTACCTGTCGCCGCCTTACCTGTCGCAACGCGCGTGGCGGCGTCGTCACGATCAGCCGCCGTTGGGCGCGTTTCCACCGGGGCAAGCGCGGGCGCCAGTTTTGCAGGCGCTTTCAGTGGCGGATCGCGCTCGGCCGGGGGTGGCGTCGAGCGGGGCGGGCCAACGCCAAGTTCAGACGCGGGCACACCAATACCGGCAATAATCCTGGCGAGAATAGACTCCTCACTGGCAACCGCACTGGGCTGCGAACGGGGCGGCAGCGGCGCAGACGGTGCCGCGCTGATTGGCGCGGGCGCGGCATCCGCTAAACTGCCTGCAACTTGCGCGGCCGGCGACGTGGCGCGTTGTTCCGGCGCTTCGGTCGGCTCACCTGCCGCAACACCGGGCATCGGCAGCAAGGGCGCCGCTGCAACCGCCGCGGTTTGGGCGACCGCACTGGCCGCCGTCGCTGGCGCATTCGCAGGCCCGGTCTCGACGCCTGGGGAGCGCGCGCCAAAGGGCAGCGCCACGGCCTCCTGCTTCTCCGTGTCGCCGGAGCGCGCGCCCGATGGCGGGGGCAGCGCTCCTCGGGTAACAACCGCTGGCGGTTCGGCCACCAAAGCGCCGGCAGGCCGCGGGGCCGATATTCCCCCTCCGGGCGCAGGCAGCGGCGAGGCTGGCGCGCGCCCGGCCTCTGCCAGCGCCGGCGGCTGCGGTGCAGCACGCGGGTCGGGCGCGGGCGCCAGAGCGGCCGTCGCGCCGGTGCTGCCCGCAACCGGCATAAGAGGCGCTTCCACCGCCGCGCCAGTTTTTGCTGGCATGGGCGCGGAACCGGATCGGGGTGCGGCATCGCCTGCGACCGGAGCGCGGTCGCGCGGCGCGACCAGTGCGGCCGGGGGCACATTCTTGCCCCCCGACGCCGCGACCAGCGCGACCGCTACGGACGGTGGCTCGGCCCGGCGGCGTCGCCGGTCTGGCGGCCGCTTGGGCGCTGCGGCCACCACGGGCGCCGTGGCCGGTGCCACCGCCGCCCGCTCCGGCGCAAGCGGGGTGAACATCGGCGCAAGCCGGGCATCGGCGAGCCGCTCGGCCGTGGGCGCCACTTCGCCAAAATGCACGGCGAACGCGCGGTCAACCGGGCCAAGACCGCCCAGCCGATCGAAGAATGGCTGCAATCCGCTTGCCATCGACGGTGGCAGCGTCGCGGCTGCAATCCTGTTGGCCCCCGCAACGTCGCCGGTCATGGCCAGCACAAATGCCCGGACGCGCCAGGCGGCCCGGTCGCTGTGCCGCAACTGAGCGTCGATCTGCTCCAGCGCCGCCTCTCGCTGCCCCGAAATGCCCAGCGACAGCGCATAGCGGCGTTCGGTCTCGTCATCATGCCCGGCCTTCAGCGCGACCCGGTAGGCGCGTTGCGCCCGTGTCTGCTGGCCGACAAGATCAAGGGCCAGCGCCTGCTCGGCTGCAAAACTCACCGGATCGGCACCCAGCGCCTGCGCTTCGTCGAACAGCCGCAGCGCTTCGCCAGGGCGCTCGAGATGCACGAGTGCGCTGGCCTCGCCCGCTTTCAGCCGGGCGTTGCGGGGGTCCAGCCGCTCTGCCCTCGCGAAGAAGCGCGCAGCCGCCGTAGGATCGCCAAGCTTCAACGCCAGCTCGCCCGCTTCGATCAACGCCGGCACATTTTTCGGATCGGCGCCCAGCACCCGCATCTGCGCGGCCAGCGCATCGGCCATGGGTGATGGCGGCTGCACCGTCTCTACCTGCGAACCAGACGCGCCAAAGCTGGTGCCCGGCGCCATGGCAAGCAGCATCATGCCGAGATAACGTCGTTTCAAGCGCATATCCTGCCGCTAAAGCGCAGCGACCGCCGCCTGGCAATGGCCAATATTCACCGCAAGGACGGCGCGAGGCGCGCCGGGGACAAGCCGGCGCGCGACCATCATTGGTTGTTCTGTCGATTGAGGAAGCGCGGGATTTCCACCCCTTCCTTGTCGCTCGGCGCGTCATCACGCGCGCTGCCCCGGGTGACGCTGGACATGCGCTCGAACAACGTGCCACCGGTTTTCGCGCGCGGTGCGTCGGCTGCGGCTGGTTCAGGTTCGGCGGGCACCTCGTCAGGCGCGCCCGCGGTCAACCACCGGCGCCGGACGCTTGATCCGGTCAGCGGCGCCGCGGCCGCCTCGTCCCCCGATCCCGACCCGATCGGCACCGCGACATCGCTTCCCAGCACCAGCTCGTCGCTATCGGCCGCCGAGGCCGCGGCAACCGGCGGATCGAGCCTGATCGGCGCGGGCGCCGGCGCCGCCTCGGCCGCCTCTGGTGCCGGTGCTATCGGGGCTGGCGCAGTCGCCGGCGCAGCTTCTGGCATCGCAAAGGAAACGGCCGGTGGCTCGGCCGGCGCTTCGTCTGCCACCGGTGCCGGTGCCGGATCAGCCGCGCGGCGCGGCGTCGAGAAACTGAAGCTGCGTGCAGGCTCCGGCACATCGGCCGGGGCGGCGACCGTGTCGATGCCGGTCGCCACGACGGACACCCGGATCCGGCCCTCAAGCTCGGGGTTGAACGCCGAACCCCAGATGATGTTCGCATCGGGATCGACCAGTTCGCGAATGTGGTTTGCGGCTTCGTCAACCTCCAGCAGCCGCATGTCCTCGCCCCCGGTGATCGACACGATAACGCCCTTGGCGCCTTGCATCGACACGCCGTCGAGCAGCGGGTTGGCGATAGCCTTTTTCGCCGCGACAATCGCGCGATCATCGCCCTCGGCCTCGCCGGTGCCCATCATCGCCTTGCCCATCTCCTGCATCACCGATCGGACATCGGCAAAATCAAGGTTGATCAGGCCGGGCATGACCATCAGGTCAGTGATGCCACGCACACCCTGTTGCAGCACTTCGTCGGCCATTTCAAAGGCCTGCTTGAAGGTCGTGTTGGCGTTCGCGATGAGAAACAGGTTCTGATTGGGGATGACGATGAGCGTATCGACAACCTTTTGCAGCTCCTCAATGCCCTGCTCGGCGGCCTTGGCTCGGCGATTGCCCTCAAACGCGAACGGCTTGGTGACGACGCCCACCGTCAGAATCTTCTTCTCGCGCGCCGCCTTGGCGATGACAGGCGCGGCCCCGGTGCCCGTGCCCCCGCCCATGCCGGCGGCGATGAAGCACATGTGCGACCCTTCCAGCAGCTTGGTAATCGAGTCGATCGATTCCTCGGCAGCGGCACGGCCGATCGCAGGCTGCGATCCGGCGCCAAGCCCTTCGGTAATCTTGGCCCCAAGCTGAATGCGTTGCGGTGCCGAAGATTGCTTGAGCGCCTGCGCGTCCGTGTTGGCGACCAGGAAGCTGACCCCGTTAACGCCTGCCCGCATCATGTTGTTGATAGCGTTGCCGCCCGCGCCGCCAACCCCGATTACGGCGATGCGCGGTGTAAGCTCATCGGTTTCGGGGGGAAGAAATTCAATGCTCATTCTTTGGTCTCCACCATGCCGCGGTTCCCCGCAGCATCCCAATCCACATTGTGTTGTGCACCAAGGTTAACGCTTACTCTAGCCCCTTATGATCGCCCGCTGTCGTATTTCCTTAATAATTCGCCCGGAACGCTGCAAACAGGCGCGACAAGGCGCCAAATCCATGCGGCCGGTGAACAAGCTGATGCGCCGGCGTAATCGCGCGCAGATCAAGCGGGCTGGAAGCGGCATATTGGGCAAGCCCGGCAAGCGTTGCAAAGGCCGGGCCGCTATGCGCCTCGGGCAGCGCCGTCAGACCGCGCGGGCGGCCGACGCGGACCGACCGGCCAAGCGCGACTTGCGCGTAATCGGCAATGCCCTTCAGCTCGGCACCGCCGCCGGTGAGCACGACCTGGCGCCCGACCGGTCCGCCAAAACCAAGCTCGGTCAGCACTTTCTGGATTTCACCCATTAAATGGTCGAGCCGCTGGCGGATGACGGAAATCAGCTGCGCCTTGGTGATGCGGGCGCCTTCGCCGGCATCGTCATCGGCAGAGATCGGCGCCACCTCGATCATGTCATGATTGTCGCGCGGCGAGGCATTGGCGGAACCGTGGAAGCATTTCATCCGCTCCGCCTGCGCCCGTCTGGTGCCAAAGGCGCTCGCAATATCGTCGGTAATGTCGGCGGCACCAATCGGGATCGAGGTGAGCGCCACCAGCATCCCGCCGGCAAACAGCGATATGTTAGTGATACCGGCACCCATTTCGACCAGCGCGACGCCCAGCTCCCGCTCCTCATCCGACAGGCAGGCCATGCCGGTTGCAACTGGCGAGGCGATGATCGCCTTGACCTCAAGATGCGCCGACCGCACGCACAAATCCAGGTTGCGCACCGGCGACCCGTCAGCGGCGACGACATGAATGTCCACGCCCAACCTGTCAGCATATAGCCCGAGCGGCTGCTTCACACCCTGCAACCGGTCGAGCGTGTAGAGCGCAGGCTGCGCGTGCAACACCATGCGACCGGCCGGGTTGATCGACTGCCGCCCGGCCTGGAGCAGCGCTTCGATATCCGCCTCCTCGACCCGGTGGCCGCCCAGTTCCACCTCCACCGAGGCGACGTCAGACACCAGCCCGCCCGCTGAAAAGCTCACCCAGACATTCTCGATGTTGAGGCCGGCAATCCGTTCGGCCTGTTCAACCGCCTCGCGCACCGCGCCTTCGGTCGCCGCCATGTCGGCAACATAGCCGCGCTTGACGCCCCGGCTTTCACGCTGGCCCGTGCCCAGCACGACGAGCTCGCCGCCATCGACCTTTTGCGCGATCATCGCCGAAACTTTCGACGAGCCGATGTCGAGCGCGGTAATCAGTTCGTCGGTGGCGATCTTGGCCATGGCCTTATCCTTCGCTGGCGTTGGTGGGGGACGGGGCAGCGGCAGGCGCCCGTGCGGCGGCCGAGTCGGCAAGCGCGCGCAGGGCGCCCGCACCGGGCTTGCGCGCGATGAGTTCGCCGTCCTTGCGCATGTCAAATTTCAGCCAGCCCTTGCCGAGCAGCGGCGTTGCGCCTTCCTTGGCGGCAAATTTGCTGAGCGCGCGGCCAGCGCCATTTTCGGGCAGCGCCAGCGTTTCGCCGGTCGTGAATGTCAGGTTCCAGCGGCGGTTGCCGACCCAGGTCGCGGCCCGCACCATTGGCTTGAGCGCGGGTGCGGACTCCAGCAGATCGCGATAGGCAGGCGCTTGCGCATTCGCCCCGTCGCCAATCAGCAGCGGCAGGTTGGGCATCGCATCTGGCGACACACCCTCCAGCGCCCTGCCCTGCGCATCAATCAGCATCAACGCGCCTTCATGCTGCCAGATGGCGGCGGGCTCGCGCTCGACGATGTGGACCACAAGCCTGTCGGGCAACCGGCGTGAGACCTGCGCGTCGGCGATCCACGGATATTGCCGCAGCCGGGCGCGCACATCGGCCACATCGACCAGCGGCAGCGCCCGTGATTTTTGCCCCAGCACCACGGCATAAACGGTCATCGGGTCCATCCGCCTGGCCCCCGTCACCTCGATGCCCTGAACGCGAAATCCCGCCTTGCCGACCTGTTCGGCAAGCGCGACCGCGGCCGCCTGTGGCACCCCAAAATAGCCAAGCACGAGCAGTGCCGCCCCGGTGGTCGCACCCATTATGCTCCAGGTCGCCGCGCGGCGCAGCGCGGCCTCGGACACTGGGAGGGCGCCGATCGCCACATCGATCCACGATTTTTTGGGCGCGCGCGCCTTACGCCGAGCGGGTTGCGCGGGGCGGCGGGCGGTGCCGCGCTTGATGGTGCCGTTCACAGGGCCTCCTCGATGATGCGCTGAACGAATTGGGCATAGGTCATGCCGCGGTGCCGGGCCTGTTCCGGCGCAAGGCTGAGCGGCGTCATGCCGGGCTGCGTGTTCACCTCAAGCAAAAACAGCCCGTCGATGCCCTGCTGGTCATCCCAGCGAAAATCGGCGCGCGACACCCCCTTGCACCCAAGCAACCGATGCGCGTCAAGCGCGATCTGGCAGCACGCAGCGCTGATTCCATCGGGAATCGGGGCGGGATAGACATGGGCCGTCATCCCTTCGGTATATTTCGCATCATAATCGTAAAAGCCGCTTTTGGGGCGCAGCTCGGTCACCCCCAACGCCTCGCCCGCCAGCACTGCCGTGGTCAGTTCGCGCCCGCGGATGAAAGGTTCGGCCAGCAACTCGGCAAATTCACCCCATGGGCCTGCCGCCGCCCGCGCAATGGGGTTTCCGTAATTGCCTTCGTCCGTCACAATCGCCACGCCAACCGACGAGCCTTCGTTAACGGGCTTTAGCACATAAGGCCGCTTCAGGGGATCGCCCGCAAAAAGGCTTTCGCTTTGCACCACACGCCCGCCGGGCATGGGGATGCCATGCGGCACCAGCAGCGCCTTGGTGAGTTGTTTATCGATGGCGATTACGGACGTCGCAAGGCCCGAATGCGTGTATTTCAGCCCCATCAGATCGAGCATGCCCTGCACCGACCCGTCTTCCCCCGGCGTGCCGTGGAGCGCGTTGAACACGACATCAGGCCGGGCGTCCGCAAGCCGGGCGGCCACGTCGCGGCCCATGTCGATGGCGGTCACGCGGTGGCCAAGCCCCGTCAACGCCTCGACCACACAGCCGCCGGTAACAAGCGACACCTCGCGCTCGGCGGACCAGCCGCCCATCAGCACGGCGACATACAAAGGGGTGATGCTCATGCGGGTTCCCCCACGCGCGCGATTTCCCACTCAAGGTCAATGCCCGACCGCGCCTTCACTCGCGCCCGGACCTCATCGCCAAGCGCTTCGATGTCGGCGCTGGTCGCATTGCCCAGGTTGAGCAGGAAATTGCAGTGTTTTTCGCTGACCTGGGCATCACCCAAAGTCAGCCCCCGGCAGCCGGCGGCATCGACCAGCTCCCAGGCTTTGTGACCGGCCGGGTTCTTGAACGTCGATCCGCCAGTGCGCGACCGGAGCGGCTGCGAGGCGTCGCGCTCGGCGGCGATACGGTCCATCTCCGCGCCAATCGCGGCCGGGTCACCCGGTGTGCCGACAAACGTTGCTTCCACGACAATGCAGCCTTTGGGCAGCTCAGAATGGCGATAGCTGTAGCCGAGCGCCTCCGCTGGCATCGTCACGACCGTTCCATCGCGCAGCACGACGACACACGCCGTCAACACATCGCTCGTCTCGCGGCCATAAGCGCCACCGTTCATCCGCACAAAACCGCCAACCGTGCCAGGAATGCTGCGCAGGAATTCGAGGCCGGCAATACCCGCATCGCGCGCGGTTGACGACACCAGAATGCCAGATGTGCCCCCGCCACAGGTCATGGTCTGGCCGTCGCCCCATGCCGTCGCGAAACTGAACGCCTTGCCCAGCCGCACCACCACCCCGCGCACGCCGCCGTCGCGCACGATAAGGTTCGAGCCAAGCCCAAGCGCCATCACGGGCACCGCTGGATCAAGGCCGGCAAGAAAGTCACGCAAATCGGCCATGTCGCGCGGCTCGAACAGCCATTCGGCCGCGCCGCCTGACTTGAACCAGACGAGCGGCGCAAGCGGCGCGTTTGCGGTCAACCGCCCGCGCACCGGTGGCAGGGCGAGCAGCGCGCTCATCCGCGAACCGTTGCGCGCGCGGCGGCGATGGCGGTGTCGATGGCACTCGCCAGCCCGGCCGCCCATTTGGTGATGTCGCCTGCGCCAAGGCAAATCACCATGTCGCCCGCCGTAACATTTTCGGCGAGATGGCGCGCAAGGGCATCGGCATCGGCGATGGTTGCCGCCGAGCGGTGGCCGCGATTCTTGAGCCCGGCGACAAGGGCTGCGGCGTCCACGCCTTCGATCGGCGCCTCCCCGGCTGCGTAAACCGGCGTGACCAGCACCATATCGGCATCGTTGAACGCCTGCTGGAAATCCTCCATCAGGCTGCCCAGCCGCGAATAGCGATGCGGCTGCACAACCGCGATCACCCGCCCTGTCACGCCCTCGCGTGCGGCGGACAGCACCGCGCGAATCTCGACCGGGTGGTGGCCGTAATCGTCGATAATCGCGGCCGAGCCGCCGGGAACTGCTACCTCGCCCACCTTGGTGAAACGCCGCTTCACGCCCGTGAACTTGGCAAAGCCGCGCTGTATCGTCGCATCGTCAATGCCAAGCTCCAGCGCCACGCCAATCGCGGCAAGCGCGTTTTGCACATTGTGGCGGCCCGGCATGGGCAGCTCAATGCCTTCGATGGAGCGGCTGCTGCCATCGCGGTGGCGCACAATCGTCTCAAACCGGTTTCCGCCGGGGATGGGCGTGACATTCACGCCACGAACATCTGCCTGGGCCGAAAAGCCATAGGTAACCACGCGCCGGTCACGCACCCGCGGGATGATGCCCTGCACCTCGGGATGATCGAGGCAAAGCAACGCCGCGCCGTAAAACGGCACATTTTCGACAAATTCGACATAGGCATCCTTGGCCTTTTCGAATGAGCCATAATGGTCGAGATGTTCGGGGTCGATGTTCGTGACAACCGCGATCGTGCCGTCGAGCCGCAGGAAACTGCCGTCGCTTTCATCGGCTTCGACCACCATCCAGTCAGACGCGCCAAGCCGGGCATTCGACCCATAGGAATTGATGATGCCGCCATTGATCACGGTCGGGTCAACGCCGCCTGCATCGAGCAGCGCTGCCACCATTGACGTGGTGGTCGTCTTGCCATGCGTGCCGGCCACCGCCACGGTCGATTTAAGCCGCATCAGCTCAGCGAGCATTTCTGCCCGGCGCACCACCGGAATGCGGCGCTCAAGTGCTGCCTCAACCTCGGGGTTGCCGCGTTTTATGGCGGTCGACGTCACGATAACCACGGCATCGCCAAGATTGTCAGCGCTGTGGCCGATATGGATGGTGAGGCCCTTGTCGCGCAGCCCTTGCACCACATAACCCTCGGCAACGTCCGACCCTTGCACCTTATACCCCAGATTGTGCATCACCTCGGCAATGCCCGACATACCGATGCCGCCAATGCCCACAAAATGAATGGTGCCGATGTCGGTCGCGACGCCCTTCATGATCCCGCACCCGCGCCGGCGAGCGTCATCGGCTGGGGTTTGCCGATCAATAACGGTGAGGCCGGCGCGTCAAGGCTCTCGACCAGATCGGCCAGGTCGCGCGCCGCATCCGGGCGGCCACAGGCGCGCGCGCGACCAGCGGCGTTTTCCAGCGCTGCCGGATCAAGCCCGAGCTTCTGCATTTGTTTGGCCAGTTCAACCGGCGTAAAATTATGCTGGGCTATCGTCCGCGCGCCGCCAGCAAGCGTCATTTCGCGCGCATTGGCAGTCTGGTGGTCGTCCGTCGCGGTCGGCAGCGGCACCAGAAGGGCGGGGCGGCCGGCACAGGTCAGTTCGGCCAGCGTCGATGCACCGGCCCGCGCGATCACCAGATGCGCCCGGCCAAGCTGCTCGGGCAAATCGGGGAGATAGGTGGCAATGTCGGCCGCAATCGTCAGTTCGGCATAGCTGGCGCGCACCCCGTCGATGTCTTCGATCCGCGCCTGATGCGTCACTTGTAGGCGACGGCGAAACCGCTCCGGCAGAAGCGAGAGGCCACCCGGCACGACCTCGCTCAAGATGCTGGCGCCCTGGCTGCCGCCGGTTACGAGCACCCGGAAGATGCCGTCTTCCTCCAGCAGCGGATAGGGTCGCGCGCGCAGTGCCAGCACCGCCTCCCGCACCGGATTGCCGACCAGATGCGTCTTGCCCGCGTGCTTGGCCGCCAGCCGCTCGATAACAGGGTAGGACGTCGCGATGGCATGTACCCGGCCCGCGACCAGCCGGTTGACCCGGCCAAGCACGGCGTTCTGCTCATGCACCGCTGTTGGAATGCCGCACGCAAAGGCCCCGAGCAGCGCCGGCAATGCCGGATAACCCCCAAAGCCGATGACGGCCGCCGGACGCCGCGCCTTGAACAGGGCGATCGCCTGCGCGCGGCCAGCATACATCGCTTTGCCGGCACGAAGCCATCCGACTGGCCCGCCGCCCAGCCGGCCGGCGGGCAGAATATGCGTCTCGACCCCGTCGAACAGGCCGGGAAAGCGCACCCCGCGTTCATCGCTGACCAACGCCACATGATGCCCGCGCCTGCCAAGCTCGGTCGCGAGCGCAGCAGCCGGCACCATATGCCCGCCGGTGCCGCCGGCGGCGAGGACGAAGTGGCGCGCGCGCGTCACTGCCCGCTCCACCGCACGACATAGGACGAGCGCGTGAGAAACGGGTTGCGGCGCGTGAACGCAAGCAGCAACCCCATGCCAATGGACAGCGCAATCATTGACGATCCGCCATAGCTGATGAACGGCAGCGTCATGCCTTTGGATGGCGCGATGCCCGTGTTCACCGCCATGCTGACGAGCGCCTGCGCGCCAAATTGCGTGGCAAGTCCTGCGGCGGCCAGCAACTTGAACATGTCTGTTTCATCCAGCAGCTTCACGAAAACCCGCACCAAAATCGCGAGAAACAGCAAGGCAATCAAGCCGCACGCCACCAGCCCGAATTCCTCACCAATGACCGAAAAAACATAATCCGTGTGCGCCTCTGGCAGCCGGAACTTCATCGCGCCGCCGCCCGGACCCGTCCCGGTCAGCCCGCCGGCAGTGATTGTCGCATGCGCCATGTTTATCTGGTAGTGATCGCGCACCGCCGCATCGTCGGCCGGAAACAGAAACGCATCTATCCGCGCGCGCGCCGTGCCATAAAACAGGTACGCCGCCACCAGCCCGGCCGGTGCTGCTGCCACCAGCGCGGCCATGGTGCGCACCGACGTGCCCGAAATCATCAGCAGCGCCATCCAGATGGCGCAAAAAATGATCGTCTGGCCAAAATCGGGCTGCATCATCAGTGCAACCGCGATCATCGCGGTGAACAGCGCGGTTATCGGCACCACCGGCAGTGCGGCATCCTTCACCCGCAGCGACAGCAGCCACGCCACCGCCACGATGAAGCAGGGCTTGAGAAATTCAGATGGCTGGAACTGCGCAAAGCCGCCACCAATCCACCGTTTGGCGCCATTGATCTCAACCCCCACAAAGGGCAATGCGCACAGGCACAAAAAGAATATCGCCGCCCCCAGCAGCGCCAGCCGGCGCGCCGTCTCGACCGGCAGCATCGACACCGCGATCATGACTGGCACCGACACGGCAACCCACATCAACTGTCGCCAGAAATAATAGAGCGGGGCAATGTGGGTGCTGCCGCCCGAATAGCGCACCGCCGTTGCCGGGCTTGCCGAGGCAACCGCAAGCAGCCCGATCGACATCAGCACAAAGGCAAGCAGCAGCAGCAGCCGGTCGATGTCGAAAAACCACATGCCAAGCGCGGACCGATCGCCCCGCCCGCCGCGCGGCCGCACCCTGGTCCACAACCGGGCCGGGCGCAAAGCTGACGGCTTGGTAATGCCCCCGTTCATATCAACGCCCCCACCGCTGCGCGAAATGCCTCGCCGCGCTCTTCATAATTGGCAAACTGGTCGAACGAGGCACAGGCAGGCGAGAGCAGCACCGTCTCCCCCGGCTGCGCCTTGGCCGCCGCCGCCAGCACCGCGTTGCCCAGCATCCCGCTTTCTTCAACCGGCATGACCGGCGCGAGCAGCGCGGCGAACTTGGCGCCGGCATCACCAATCGTATAGGCGCGGACGACATTGCCAAAATTTGGGGCGCACGCCTCAAGCTCATCGCCCTTTGGCTGTCCACCGACGATCCAGTGGATGCGGCTGAACGAACCGAGCGCCGGCTTTGCCGATTCCGGGTTGGTCGCCTTGCTGTCATTCACAAACGTCACACCATTATGGACCCGCACCGTCTCCATCCGGTGTGCAAGCCCTTTGAAGCTCGCAAGTGCCTTGTCGATCTGCGGCTCGGGGATGCCAAGAAGTTGCGCCGCGGTGATGGCGGCCAGCGCATTTTGCGCGTTGTGCGGCCCTTGCAGGCTCGGCCAGCGGGATTGATCCATGCAGAAACCTGGTGCGATCTTGTGGAGATGTTCCGCGCGGGCCGACAGGCTGCGCGCAATCGCCGCGCTTGGCGCGTCGGCAATGTTGATGATCGCGTCATGCGCTGCTGACTGCATCGCAAACAGCCGCCCCTTGGCGGCGGCATAAGCAGCAAAGCCGTCATAGCGGTCGAGGTGATCGGGCGTGATATTGAGCAGCACCGCCACATCGCAATCGAGGCTGACGGTCAGATCAATCTGGTAGCTCGACAGTTCCAGCACATAGACGCCGCCCGCGGGCAAAGGCTCCTGCGCGAGAATGGGCAGGCCGATATTGCCGCCCATCAGGCTCGGCACGCCGGCCACCTGGACGATGTGGTGAATCAACGCAGTGGTTGTGGATTTGCCGTTGGTGCCGGTGATCCCCACCACCTTGTGTGTCGCAAGCGCGGCTCGCGCCTGCGCGAACAGCTCGATATCGCCGATAATCGGCACGCCCGCCGCGCGCGCCTTGGCCGCGACCGGATGGCGGTTGAGCGGCACGCCGGGGGAAACGACAAGGCCGGCGAACCCGGTCAAGTCCATCTGTTCCGGATCCGCAAAGTCGAGCGACGCCTCGCCGGCAAGCGCCTCGCGCGCGGCTGCATCATCATCCCAGGCGACAACCTGCGCCCCGCTCGCCAGCAGTGCGCGTACGGTGGCCGCACCCGAACGGGCCAGCCCCAGCACCGCAAAGCGTTTGCCGCGCCAGAGATCGCTCGTCATCACCTGAGCTTCAGCGTCGACAGGCCGGCGAGCGCCAGCACCAGCGCAATGATCCAGAAACGGATCACGACCGTCGGTTCGCTCCAGCCAAGCTGCTCGAAATGGTGGTGGATCGGCGCCATCTTGAACACGCGCCGGCCGGTGCGCTTGTAGAAGAACACCTGGACGATGACAGAGAGCGCCTCGACCACGAACAGCCCACCGACAATGCCGAGCACGATTTCGTGATGGGTGACAACTGCGATGGTGCCGATCGCGCCGCCCAGCGCCAGGCTGCCCGTATCGCCCATGAACACCGCCGCCGGCGGCGCGTTGAACCACAGGAACGCCAGCCCCGCGCCGACGATCGCGCCGCAAAATATCGCCAGATCGCCCGCGCGCGGCACATGCGGAATGCCCAGATAGCCCGCAAATTTCACATTGCCGACCAGATAGGCGAAGATCATGAACGCAACGCAGGCGATGATCACCGGCATCGTCGCCAGCCCATCGAGCCCGTCCGTCAGGTTCACGGCATTGCCGAACGCCACAATCGTGAAGGCGGCAAACACGATGTAGAAATAGCCCAGATCAAGCGACACGCCGCTCAGGAAGGGCAGATACAGGTGCGTCCCGTTATGCTGCGTGATGATCCAGCTCGCGATGAGCGCAATCGCAAACTCGCCAAGCAACCGGATGCGGCCCGAGACGCCGGCTGTCTTTTGCTTCCTGACCTTGTCGTAATCGTCGAGAAAGCCAATCAACCCAAAGCCCAGCGTCACGAACAGGCACGCCCACACATAAGGGTTCGACAAATCCATCCAGAGCAGGATGGCGACGACCATCGACGTCAGGATCATCAACCCGCCCATCGTCGGCGTGCCGCGCTTGACGAGGTGGCTTTGCGGGCCGTCGCTGCGGATCGGCTGCCCCTTGCCCTGCCGCAGCCGCAGCCACCCGATGAAACGCGGGCCGATGATGAGGCCAACGACAAGCGCCGTCGCCACCGCGCCGCCCGAACGAAAGCTCAAATAGCGGATGAGGTTGAGCGCGCCTGGAAACCCCAGATAGTGCGCGATGAGATACAGCATTACGACGTTCTGCCCGCTAGCCCGGCGACGACCGCGGCGAGGCCAACGGCGTTCGATCCTTTGATGAGTACCGCGTCACCCGGCGCCAGCGTCGCGTCAAGCGTCGCAAGCGCCGCTGCAGCATCGGCCACATGGACCAATTCCAGTCGTCCCTCAAGCGCCTTTGCAAGCGGCGTCATGGCCGCACCCACCAGAATGGCCTGACTGACGCCCGCCTCCAGCACCGGCCCGGCAAGCTCTTCGTGATAGGACGCGCTGCGGTCACCAAGTTCGCCCATCGCGCCCAGCACCGCCAGTTTGCGGGTGGCAGGCTCCCCACCGAGCACGGCAAGCGTTGCCCGCATCGAACTGGGGTTGGCGTTGTAGCTTTCATCAAGCAACAGCGCTGTTCCGCCGCCCACTGCAACGGCGATGCGCGCGCCGCGACCGGCAAGCCCGGCCATGTCCGCCAGCGCCAGCCCGGCGGCCGCCACATCGCCCCCCGCCGCCTCCACTGCGGCCAGCACGGCAAGCGCATTGTGCACCCAATGCGCGCCGGGCTGGCTGATCGTGAAGCTCAGCTCGCCACCCTTCAGCGCCGCCGTTACGAACGTGCCGCCACCGGCAACTGGCATCGTCTCCAGCACCCTTATGTCGGCGCCGGCGCCCCGCCCGAAGCTGATGATCCGCCCGGCATACCGCTCCGCTGCCGCAGCGAGCCGAGCATGATGCGCGTTGTCGAACGGTATGATCGCCGTGCCGCCCGGTTCCAGCCCCTCAAAAATCTCCGCCTTGGCATCGGCGATGCCCGTTTCGTCCTTGAAAAACTCGATATGGACGGCGGCAACCGTCGTGATGATGGCGATATGCGGGCGGACCATCCGGGTGAGGCCGGCAAGCTCTCCGGCGTGGTTCATGCCCATCTCGAACACGCCGTACCGCGCGGTTTGGGGCATTCGCGCCAGGCTGAGCGGCACGCCGGTGTGGTTGTTATAACTTTTGACGGAACGATGCGCAGCACCCGGCGCGATCCGGTCAAGGCACGCGAACAACGCCTCTTTTACGCCGGTTTTGCCGACCGAACCGGTGACGCCAATGACGGTCGCCGCACTGCGCGCTCGGCTCGCCCGGCCAACCGCGTCAAGCGCGGCCGCCGTTTCGCCAACGAGCACATGCGGATGATCGACCGGATGTGACACCAGCGCGCCGGCCGCCCCTTGCGCAAAGGCCTGCGGCACAAACCGGTGCCCGTCGGTATGCTCACCGGGCAGCGCGACGAACAGGTCGCCCGGGCCTACCTCACGCGAATCGAACGCAACGCCGCTTGTCGTAAAGTCGGCCGATGCGGTGCCGCCCGTTGCCGATGCAAGGGCCGATGAGGTCCACAAGCTCATGCCGATATGCCCGCAGCACAAGCCCGCGCCACCGACACATCATCAAACGGCAGCACAAGATCGCCAACGACCTGCCCCTGCTCATGCCCCTTGCCGGTGAGCAGCACGATGTCATGCGGCCCGGCCGCGGCAAGGGCGGCGGCAATCGCTTCCGCGCGCCCGGCGATTTCCACCGCGCCGGGCGCCCCCATCATCACCTGCGCACGGATGGCGGCCGGGTCTTCGGAACGCGGGTTATCGTCGGTGACGATGACGAGATCGGCGTTGGCGGCAGCCACAGCGCCCATCGGTTGGCGCTTGCCGGGGTCACGGTCGCCGCCGGCACCGATCAGCACGATGAGCTTGCCCCCGGCGTGCGGCTTCAAGGCGGCAATCGCCGCTTCGATAGCGTCTGGGGTATGAGCATAATCGACATAAACCGGGGCGCCCGACGGGGCTATCACCGCACGTTCCAGCCGCCCGCGCACCGGCTGGAGCCGCGCGATATTGCGCAGCGTTTCCCCAATGTCGCCGCCGGTTGCGATCACCAGCCCGGCCGCAACCAGCGCGTTGGCGGCCTGATAGCCGCCGATGAGCGGCAGGTTCACCTTGTGCGTATGCCCGCCTGCCTCAATGACCAGCCCTTGCCCAAGCAGCGTTGGGTCGCGACCGACGAGGCGCAACCCCTCGCCATGCTCGCCAACGGTGAACAGCGGGTTGCCGCGCTCGCGCGCAAGGTCAATCACGCGGGGGGCCTGCGGATCATCCGCCCACACAATGGCGGTGCCATCCGGCCGCAGCACTTCGGAGAACAATCGCAATTTGGCGGTGAAATAATCCGCCATGTCGAGATGATAGTCCAGATGGTCGCGGCTGAGGTTGGTAAAGGCCGCCGCCGCCACGCTCAGCCCGTCGGTGCGATGTTGCGACAGGCCGTGGCTCGACGCCTCGAACGCAAGATGAGTCACGCCCTCGCGTGCCAGCCCGCCGGCATTGGCAAGGAAAGTGACGATGTCGGGCGTGGTGAGCCCCGTCGCCACGCGCTCATCCGCCGTCGCCACCCCCAATGTGCCGATGGAGGCGGCGTGAAAGCCCGCCATCCGCCACAATTGCCGGGTCATCTCAACGGTTGAGGTCTTGCCGTTGGTTCCCGTCACTGCCACCGCCGTTTCGGGAAAAGGCGCGAAAAAGCGTGCCGCCAGCCGAGCGAAAACCGCGCGCGGATTGTCTGCGGCGATATGCACTGCGCCCGCCACCTCCACTTGCGGTCTTGCGACAATGGCAACGGCGCCGGCGGCAATCGCTGCGGGAATGAAATCCTCGCCGTTCAGCCGCATCCCCTCAAACGCGCCAAAAACCGTACCCGGCGCGACCTTGCGGTGGTCAATCGCCAGCCCGGTGACCAACGCCTGCTCATCCCCCCCGGTGAGCATACCGAGCTTCATTCCGGGTCACCCGCATTGTCGCCGGGCGCGTGCCACAACAGCGGCAGCAGTTCGCTTACGTCCACATCGCGCTGTGCGTCTGGCCGCACGCCGAGCATGGCGCCGGTGCGCATGATGATCCGGCTGACCACCGGCGCAACTGTCCACCCGGCGGTTGTCTGGCCAGCGGACTGCGCATTGGCTATCGGCGAATCGAGCATCGCAACCACCACATAACGTGGCGCATCCATCGGGAATGCCGCCGCAAAGGTCGAGACATTTCGTTTGTGGGAATAGCCGCCCTTCGTGGCAATTTCGGCGGTGCCGGTCTTTCCTCCCACGCGATAGCCCGGTGCCTCGCCCTTTTTGCCCGTGCCCTGGAGCACGGCAAGGCGCAACAACTGCCGCATCCGGTCGCTCGTTGCCTGGGCCAGCACCCGCCGGCCCTCGCTGCCGCGACCTGGGTCCACGCGGAGCAGCGTCGCCGGGCGCCAGATTCCGCCGTTGACAAGCGCTGCATATGCACTTGCAAGATGCAGCGGCGTCACCGCGATGCCATGGCCATAGCCCGAGGTCATCACCGTGGCGCGCGACCAGAAGGCGGGCCATTTTGTCCGCGCCTTTTCCGGAATTTCAATGTCGGGCTGCGTGTCAAAGCCCAGCTTGCGGAAAATGGCCTGCATCCGCGCTGCGCCCATCTCATCGGCAATGCGCGCGGTGACGATATTCGATGAATGGACCAACGCTTCAGGCACATCGAGCCAGCGCTTCTGCGGGTGATCGTCATGGATCTTGAACCGGCCAACCGACAGGGGCTGGCGCGCGTCATAGCGCTTGCTCATCGAGCCGGCGACGCCCGTGTCGATGGCTGCGGCCATGGTAATAGGCTTGAAGGTGGAGCCCAGCTCGTAGATTGATTGCGTTACATTGTTGCGCAGCATGCGCGCGGCAGGATCATCAAAATCGGCAACATTACGAATTTTCGGCACCCGGTTGGGGTCGAAATTGGGGAACGACACCATCGCCATCACTTCGCCGGTGCGCACGTCGAGCATAACACCCGCAGCGCTTTTGGCGTGAAAGGCGACCATGGCGGCGCCCACCTCGCTTTCCATCGCGGCCTGCGCGCGCGAATCGAGCGATAGCGCAATCGGGGTGCCGCGTATCGAACCTTCGACAAGTCGCGCATCCAGATTGCGCTCCATGCCGCGCACGCCGCGACCATCATAATCGAGAAACCCCAGCGCATGCGCCGCCAGTCCGGATTGCGGATAAAGCCGCTCGGGCTCGCGCGCATAATCCATCGCCGGCTCGCCAAGCGCGTTCAGGTCGCGCACCAGCTCGGGCAGTGCCCGACGCCGCAAATAGGCAAAGCGCACGCCCGATTTCAACAGTTGCAGGTAATAATCGCTGTCGTGCTCGGGCAGCAGGTTCGCGAGTTTTGGCGCCAGATCCTCAGGCCGGTTGACGAGCCGGTTGGGGTGAATGGCGATTGACCAGGCGTCTATCGTGCGGGCCAGCGGCGCGCCGTTCCTGTCGACAATATCCGCGCGCAGCGGCACCAGCGCAGCAGCAGCGTCGCGCGATGTTGCCGGTTGCGAAAATATCGCCAGTGTCGCGAGCCGCACAATGATGAAGAACACGCCCGCCACAAACATCAGCAGCAAGATCATCAGCCTCACAGGCGCCAGCGCGGCCATTGCCGGCCGCCCATCGCTCTCGCGGCGGCACGCGATTGGCTGAGCCAGATGCACGCTCACCGCCGACGTGCCTCGGCGCGCGCGGTAGCCATAAGGTCGTCGAGCGTCGAATCGCTCAGCAGTTTGCGATCGAGCAGCGCAATTGCCGCCGAACGGCGTGTCGCCGGTGCATCGACACTCGCCGCCCGCGAAATCGCGGCGCGTGTCGCCGCCGCGGCGGTGGCCGATGCCAGGCGCGGCATAGGCAGGCGCGTGGCCGCAGCGCCCGCCGCAGCGCCCGCCATTGCCGGCACCGGCCGCACCGGCGACGCGGTCGCACCCACGCCAGCCACGTAAGGCGCCACCGGCACAACGCCCGGCACACGGGCATTGGGCGATTCGTCAACAGCCAGATCAAGGCCGGGCAGCGGGTGCAGCGCCGGCACCACATAAGCGGCAGCCCGCACCGGACCCCCATGCGCACCGGGGACGCTGAAATCGACCTGCGCCAGCTGAACGCTGTCGTCCATGAACTGATCGGCGCGGGGCGCCGCCAGCGCGAGCACGTCGCCATTCCATTTTTCGAGCTGGGCAAGGTTGGCGCGGGTGTTGAATTCGGTTTCCAGCATGCGGATGTCGCGCTTGGCCCTGGCAATCGCCCCGTCGAGGTCAAACACCCGTTTCCGCTCGGCGGCGACTTGCAACGAAACCAGCAAAAACGCGATCGCCACGACCACGCCGCAGAAAAACCAGCCCAGCCCCTTCATGCGATAGGCAGCCGTCATTGGCAGTCTCCCTTTGGCCAGGCCACTGCCGACGTGCGCCGCGCGACGCGCAGCGTTGCCGAGCGGGCGCGGGGGTTGCGAGCGACTTCGGCATCATCAGCGCGCACCGCGCGGGCAACCTGCTCGAAGCTGGGGGCCGCCCGGGCTGACGTCGGCGGCAGGTGACGCGAGGCGCCAGGCTCTGCACCGCTGCGCTCCCGCAAGAACCTTTTCACCAGCCGGTCCTCCAGGCTGTGAAAGGTGACGATCGCCAGCCGCCCTCCAGGGCCAAGCACCCGCTCGGCCGCGGTCAACCCATCGGCCAGTTCGCCAAGCTCCCGGTTGAGATGGATGCGGATCGCCTGAAAACTGCGGGTTGCGGGGTCTTTCTTGTCGTGGGGCCGATGGCCAAGCGCGCGCCGCACCACATTGGCAAACGCTGTCGTGGTGCTGATCGGCCGGGCAGCGACGATGGCCCGGGCAACGGCCCGCGAGCGCGGCTCTTCGCCATATTCATACAAAATATCGGCGATTTCGGCTTCGTCGGCGCCATTGAGAAACTCGGCGGCCGACATGCCCGCCTGGCTCATCCGCATGTCAAGCGGCCCCTCAGCCTGAAACGAAAAACCACGTTCGGGCTGGTCGAGCTGCATCGACGACACGCCGATGTCCATCGTCACGCCGTCAACGGGGACCATGTCCCGCTCGGCGAGCGCCTGGTCGAGCCGGGAAAACTCAGCCTCGACCAGCGTCAGCGCGCCGCCAGCCTGCGCGACGAGATCAGCCCCGCCGGCAATCGCGCTCGGGTCACGGTCGAAGGCAACGACGGTTGCCCCCCTGGCCAGCATCGCCCTTGTGTAGCCGCCCGCGCCAAATGTTGCGTCGATGTGGCGCTCGCCGGGGCGGATGGCCAGCGCGTCGATCACCCGGTCGAGCAGCACAGGAATATGCGGTGACGCGTTCACAATTTTTCGCCCCGCTCTTCGAGGAAATAGGCCGCCGCCTCTTTCATGTCAGCCGAGACCTGGTCCGACTCCATCATCGTCGCCGGGTCCCAAATCTCGAAATGGCGGCCCATGCCCATGAAAAAGGCATAGCGGCTGATCCGCGCGCGCTTGCGGGGAAAGCCGGGCAAAATGAACCGGCCGCTCGCATCGAACGGCAGCGTCTCCACCGCCATGCCGGCGCGGATAATGTCGTGCCGGGGCGCACCGTCCGGCCCGGCCTGAGCGATGGCGCGCGCCTCAAGCTCCGTGAAGCGGGCGAGTGAATACGCTTCGTCAAACGCGATCAGACAGCGCTCGCTCTCGTGCAGCCCAACGACCACCTGCATGGCTTCTTTGGGATCGGTACCGCCGGGCAGGCGACTGAACAGGGTGCCGCGCAGGGCAGCCGGAATGGCGACGCGACCCTTGTCGTCGACCAGTTGCAGCGCATAGCCCTGAAAGATTTCCCTGCCCGCCACGCATACCTCGTGCTTGAGGCGCAACACTCCTCCGCCCCGCAAAGCGGCCGTTCAGCCACCACAGGTCACCCAAGACTCGCGGACGAGTGTTTCCACCCCAGTTGGCAACAGGGTTAACAGTCAGTAATCGGGGATGCAACGGGTGAGTTGGGTTTTTCACCCCATTTCAGCAAAATTAAGCGGGTGAATAGCAGTAGACAGTGACACTAGCCGCAACATGTTCTTTGTTTGTTCACGTGTGCTGCCGATCATTTCATAGCGAATCCTGTGGCGTAATCCGAAAAGCCTGGCCAGTGGGGCAATTTCCCCGATGTTGGCAGGGTGCGCATTTGCCGAGGCGCTTGGCCAACCGGGTGCGCCCAATGCGGCGCAGCGGCCGTCGGGGTGTTCCAACCAGCCGGTGCCGGGCAAGCCGCGCGATGATGCCTGCCGAACCACCGGTCCGGCCAGGCCGGCTAGCGCGGCGGCGCGGCCGGTGGCGCGGCGGCGTTTGCGGCCGGGTCCGGATCGGCGGCGGCGCTTGGCGTCACGCCGATTTCCGCGAGCGGCTCCTTGCTGGCATCGGCCTCGTTCGCCGTCGCGGCGTTCGCCATGTCGGCCGTCTTGGGGGCGCCGGTGCCGGTGAGCGCCTGCTCCGTGCTCGCCGAGCGGAAGATGGCGCTGGCGAGCGCAATCAGCAGCACGATGACGGCTAGTCCCGTCATCCCGACACGGATCCGCTGCACCTTCTGTCCCGCCTCGGTTATCTGGAAATTGGCCATGGCAGCACACAGATTACCGCAGCCGACAGCGCTTGTCGAACCCGCAGGCACCGCTGCTCAGTCGCGCAGCAAATGCGCGGGCACCGGCAAGCCCTTGCTCTCCAGCCAGGGCCGATTGTAAAGCGTGGACAAATAGCGAAAACCGGTGTCGCACAAGATGGTCACAACCCGCTTGCCCGGCCCAAGCGCCCGGCCGAGCGCTACCGCCCCTGCCACATTGATGCCCGACGAAAGGCCAAGGCACAGCCCTTCGTCCTTGAGCAGCCGCTCCATCCAATGCAGCCCTTCCGCATCGGAAATGCGGAACTGCGTGTCAATCGGCGCGCCTTCCAGATTGGCGGTGATCCGCCCCTGGCCGATCCCTTCGGCAACCGACGACCCCTCGGACTTCAACTCGCCATGCGCATAATAATTATAGAGGGCCGCGCCGTGCGGGTCACTCAGCGCAATCGTTACGGCTTCATCCTTGCCTTTCAGGCCCAATCCCACACCGGCGAGCGTGCCGCCAGTGCCGACCGCGCAGGTAAACCCATCCACGCGCCCGTCCATCTGCGCCCATATTTCTTCGGCCGTACCGCAGATGTGCGCACGGCGATTGGCGATATTGTCAAACTGGTTCGCCCACACCGCACCCGGCGTCTCCTCCGCGATGCGGCGACTGGTGTGCACGAAATGACACGGGCTGGCATAGGGCGCGGCAGGCACCAGAACCAGTTCGGCGCCAAGCGCACGCAGCGTGTCCATCTTTTCGCGACTTTGTGTTTCGGGCATCACGATGACGGTGCGGTAGCCTCCCGCATTGGCGACCAGCGCAAGGCCGATACCGGTGTTGCCCGCCGTTCCTTCGACAATCGTGCCGCCAGGCCCCAGCGCGCCCCGCGCCACGGCATCGCGCACGATGGAAAGCGCCGCCCGATCCTTCACCGAGGCACCGGGATTGGCAAACTCGCATTTAGCGAAAATCTCGGCGCCGCTTGCCATGCTCGGGCCGTTCAGCCGGACAAGCGGCGTATTGCCTATCAGCGCAAGCGTATCGGGGATGGTTTTCATGAGCCGCTGATAGGCAATGCCAGTGGCGCTGCGCAAGCGAACCAATTTTGGCCGCATCAAACACCTGCTATCGGCAGGGCACCGCAGCCCGGTTTCGTAGCTGCCCGATCGGTGGGCCCAACCCTTTATATTGTTACAATTTTGTTGCCAAAAATTCAACCGTCGCCACACCTGTGGCCCCTTGACGAATGATGCCGGGTAAGCGAAGCATAAACTCTATGAAACGCTATATCCTCCTGCCCGTCGTGGCGCTGCTGGCCCTTCCACTCGCAGCCTGCGACAACAAGCCAGAAGTGGTGACGACAACCGCATCTGACCCTATGGCCGAGCAGCTGAAAAAAGCCGCAAAGGTTGAGTTGCCTCCCGCGATGAAGGCGTCGGTCACGTTTCGCTGCAAGGATAACAGCCTTGTTTTTGTTGATTTCTTCTCCGGTGACAAGCAAGCCACGCTGCGCACCGCCAAGGATGGTGCGGCCATTCGGCTGACTGCCGAAGCCGCTGGCGATCCGCTAAAGGCCGACGGTTATTCACTGACCGGCACGCCCAAGGCCATTACCCTGACCCAGCCGGGCAAGGGCACGCTGACCTGCAAGACCTGATTGCGGCCACACGCCGGCTGACCGCGATTTTCAAGTCGCGCCAGCCTCCGGGATTCGCGATCCTTTCTGCCGCGTTATTACCGGCAGAAATTGCACACCGCGCAAGCCCGGCCCCTTGCCTCTTGCCATGCGCTTCGGCACCATGCGCGCGTGCCCACCGCATGGGATGAGCAACAGCTTGGCAACAATTGCAATCTACAGCCTCAAAGGGGGCGTCGGCAAAACCACGCTCGCGGTGAACCTTGCCTGGTGCGCCGCTACCAGGTCGGCGCGGCGCACCTTGTTGTGGGATCTGGATCCACAGGCCGCGAGCACCTTTCTCCTGACCGACCGGCTACCCAAAGCCCAGGCCCAGGGCGCCTTTACCAAGGATGTCGACCCGGGCAAGCTCATTCGCAAAACAGCAATCGAGCGGCTCGACCTCATCGCCGCAGACCCGTCGCTTCGCGGGCTTGACCTGCTGTTCCATGAACTGGACAAGAAGAAGCTGCTGGCCAAACTCCTTGCACAGGCGGGCAAAAATTATGACCGGGTGCTGCTGGATTGTCCGCCCGGCCTGACCGAGACCAGCGACCAGATCATGCGCGCGGCCGACCTGATTGTCGTGCCCGTCATCCCCTCACCACTGTCAGAACGTGCGCTGGATGCTGTGGCGCAGCGCCTTGGCGGCAGGGCGGCATTGCTGCCGGTGCACTCGATGGTCGACCGGCGGCGCACGCTCCACCTGAATGCCGTCGAGCGGCACCCTGACTGGCCGATCATCCCGATGGCCAGCATCATCGAATCGATGACAGTCAGACGCGCGCCCGTCGGCAGTTTTTCGGCCAGATCGGCGGCATCCCAGTCATTTTCATTATTGTGGCAGGCAGTTGAAAAGCGGCTTGCCGAGCCGGGGAGCAAGTGCTGACAACGGGCGCGGGCGCCGCCGAAACGCTCGACCCCCGGGTGGTGCTGGGCGCTTATGCTATTGGCGTGTTCCCGATGGCCGATCACCGCACCGCGAGCAGCGTTTACTGGGTGGAGCCAAAGCGCCGCGCCATCTTGCCACTCGACGGATTCTACCTGTCCCGGTCGCTGCGCAAAACCATTGTTCAAAACCGGTTTCGGGTCACCGCCAACCGCGCGTTCGAGCGGGTCATCGCGCTTTGCGCCGACGCCGCCGACGGCCGGCCAGACACGTGGATCAACCCAGCCATCGAGCGTGTTTTCGTACAGCTCCACCGCATGGGCTATGCGCATTCGGTGGAGTGCTGGGATGGCGACCGCCTTGCCGGCGGGCTTTACGGCCTGGCCATGGGCCGCGCGTTCTTTGGCGAGAGCATGGTCAGCCGCGAGCGGGATGCCTCAAAAGTGGCGCTCGCCTGGCTGGTGGCCCGGCTGCGGGCGGGTGGATTTACCTTGCTCGATTGCCAGTTCCAGACCGCGCATCTTGCCTCGCTCGGCGCGACGGAAATCAGCCGGTCCGTCTATGTCGGCCTGTTGTCGGCGGCGATTGCGGGCGCGGTTGAAGGCGCCGTCGCTGGCGCACCCGGTGCCGCCTCGGCGGCGGGCGCCGGCTCGGCAGCGGGGGATTTTTTCGCGCTGGACCGCGTGGGCGCGTCGGAAATTGTAACGACCGAATCGCCACCCGACGGAAAGGTCATCGCGCAGCTTTTAACCCAGACATCATAAATCGGGTGCTGCACGACATTCAGCGCCGGCCGTTCCTTGAACAGCCAGCCGGAAAAAACCCGCCGCCATTTCTTATCCGCCTGCTCCACCTCGACCTGCACAAAGCCGCCGGTGAAGTGTTCCTGCTCCCACGGCGCGGTCTGCTCACAAGCCTTCAGCCGGATGACGACCTGCCCGAGGCGCGTCGCTTCTCCGGGTTTCAGTGTCACGTCACGCGACACCCCGTTGCGCTTGTTGAGCAGCCCAAGCACCGCAACCCGCTGCCCCATGGGGGTGGCGCCCTGCGCGCGTGCCACATCTTCCGGCGCGGCGACGGTGACGATGTCAACCCCGGGCTGCGGCGTGTCGAGCGCGGAGTCGCCCAGCGGCTTTACCGAGGATTGCGGTGCGGGCTCTGCGCCCGGCCATGACGACACGCCGAACCAGAGGCCGATCGCCGCAACCGCTGCGCCTGCCCCGGCGAGCAGCCATTTTTTCATTCGCCCGGCGTCCAGGCTTCATAATCGCCGGTCGCTGCCGCGCGCTGCCCGCCGCGCTCCAGCGCGCCGGGCGGGCGATAGGCAAGCACGGTTCCGGTCAGGTTTGCAACCGCTGGCTTTTGCCAGGCGCGAACGGGGGGAAGTGCGCCCTCGGGCAGGGTATCGACCTGATGATGAAGCCAGCCGAACCACGCCGGCGGCACCCGGCTTGCGTCATTGGCGCCGGCATAGATCACCCAGCGCCGGGGGATGCCATTGGGGTCAACGCCGCCTTGATAATAGACATTGCCAAGCGCGTCTTCGCCAACGCGCGTCTTGCCGCGCAGGCCAAGCCAGGTGCCAAAAGTGGCGCCGTTCCACCAGGTGAAGATCGTGCCGAGAATGCCCATAAGTCGCCGCTTAGCCCGCCCTTGCGCCGCCATCAACCCGGTAGTTGGCGCGCTGCCCTGCGCGCCGGCCGCTCAACCGCGTGGGCGACCGGGCCAATCGACGCGGTCGTCAGGCGCTATGCCAAGCTCGGCCGCACGCCCGCCGCGCAGTTCAAGAATAGCGGAAACCGGCTCGCCCGACGACACTGGCGTTTCTGAAAATGGAGTCGTGTTCTCGGCAATGCGCGCGATGCTGCCATCGACCCTGATGAAGATGATGTCGAGCGGGCTTGGCGTATTCTTCATCCAGAAGCTCGCCTCGGTCGGTGCGCCGCCCTGCGGCGGGTGGGGCGCGAACAACATGCCGCCATCGGCCGGAATATTGGTGCGAAACATCAGCCCGCGCGCCTGCTCCGCCGCGGTGCGGGCAAGCTCGATATCGAAGTGGTGAACGCCGTTGCCGCTGGTAATGGTCAGCGCAAGCGTGCGCGCCGAAGCGGTATCGCCCCCTGCCGGCGCGGCTGCGCTTGCCGGTGTGGCCGCTGTGCCCGGCGCACAAGACCCCGCCATCAACAGCAAGAGGCCGGCCACCGGCGCCAGGGCATTTGCACTTTTCATGCGCCCTCAGCCTTCCCGTTCAACGGCCACTGCAAGCGGGCCCTTGCGCCCGTCGACAATGCGGGCCAGCAGTTGCTGATCGGGTTCTACCTCGTCAATTTCGGCGCGGCGCAGCGTTTCCATGTGCACGAATATATCGCCTGAATCGGCCTCGCGCACCAAAAATCCATAACCTTTCAGTCGATTGAACCACTTCACCCGTACCGGCTCAAATGGCCCGGCCTCGTCGATCATCGCAACCGGGTTCACCCGATCTTCCGCCGCGCGCGCGCGGGGGGGCGGCTCCACGGCGTTTGACAGGTCAATCGAAATAATGTGACGCGCCTGATAACCGCGTTCGCGCCTTACCGCGACGCATTCCACCCGCGCGCCCTCCGGCAGGCTGCGCCGGCCATGTTCGTTGAGCACGGAAAAATGAACGAGCACATCGCCGACCTGCGGATCATCAGCGACCATGAAGCCAAAGCCGCGCGTCATGTCGAACCATTTGAGGATGCCCGTCAGCCGCGCCTCGGCGGCGTCAGCACCCACGTCGTCATGACGCGGACGCGCCCCGCCATCGTCCCCAATCGCAACCCGGGTCGATAAATATTCTGGTTCCATCCGCATCGACAACGTGCCCCCAGTCGCCGTTGTTACCACAATCTGCCGGGCTCATGCAAAAATGTTACGTTATTTATGTATCAAAATGCGCATTCGGATCGTCTCCCGGCGCCATGCAAACGATTGCGCGCGCCAGCGCCATGTCATGCCCTGCGCGTATCATGGCCGAAAGCTGCTTTTGGCGACGCTCCCGGTCGGCGATTTCGGTGCCAAACGGGCCGATCCGGCGCCGGCGGGCAAAGGCGAGTGCTGCATCGAGCGCGCGCGCCGCGATGGCCGGCGCCAGTGTTTCGGCATCATCGCGAGTAAGGCCAGCCTGAAGCAGCGCCCCGGTCACACGGTGACGGCCAAGACCGCGCCGCGCAAGCGCTGCGGCGCGTGCCTCGCCAAACCCCAGATCGTCGATATAGCCAAGGGCCGCCATCCGCTCGGCCAGGGCGTGCGGGTCCGCCGGATCCCCATCCCACCCCCGCGCGCGGATTTTGCGGGCCAGATACGATGCCAGCTTCGCCCTTGTGGTGGCGTAGCGCTCGACATAGCGAAGCGCCAGCCGATCAAGCGCAGATGCATCAAGCGGGGGCAGCGATCGGGGTGGAGGACGCATTTCGCCATCATTGTGCCACAGTCGGAACGGATTTTGAACGCTTGCGCAGCGCAGGGCAATTCGCTTGTGAGTAAAAAACGGTTAAAAACATAAGTGGTCAAGGGCGCGATGTTATGGGTGGACATGCAGACAAGGTCGCCGAAGCGATGGTGATGGAGCGCGACCCCGTGCTGGTGCCGACAGCAACGGCTGACGAACTGCCGCGGCGCTTTGCCGATTTCGC
Organism: Sphingomonas sp.; assembly: GCA_021732445.1. Classification (GTDB taxonomy): domain Bacteria; phylum Pseudomonadota; class Alphaproteobacteria; order Sphingomonadales; family Sphingomonadaceae; genus Sphingomonas. The sequence continues at coordinate 66,543 of JAKFUZ010000015.1, forward strand.
AACGCTTGGCGAGGCGCTGGATTATGCCGCCTCGGGCAAGCGCGGGCTGAACTTTCATGATGCGCGCGGCACGCTTGTCCGCCCCTACCCTTTTTCAGAATTGCGCACCGACGCCATCGACATGGCGTTGCGCCTCATCGCGCGGGGCGTGCGCCCGCTCGACCGGATCGCGCTGGTTGCGGAAACAGGGCCAGACTTTGCCGCGCTGTTTTTTGGCGTGGTTTATGCCGGTGCCTGGCCGGTGCCGCTGCCGCTGCCCACCTCATTTGGGGGGCGCGATGCCTATGTCGAGCAAATCCGGGTCCAGCTCGCCAGCAGCGACCCGAAAATGCTCCTCTATTCCCCCCAGCTAGCCGATATGGCGAGCGAGGCCGCGCGGATCAGCGGTGTCGAGGGGATGGACTGGGCAACGCTTGGCAACACCCCGGTGGTGCCGGCGCCGCTGCCAAGGGCTGCCTCAGGCGATATTTGCTATTTGCAATATTCCAGCGGATCAACGCGCTTTCCGCACGGCGTGGCGGTAACGCACGGGGCATTGCTGAACAATCTTGCCGCGCACGCACACGGCATGCAGCTCATTGGCAGCGACCGGTGCATCTCGTGGTTGCCCTGGTATCACGATATGGGGCTGGTCGGCTGCTTCCTGTCACCCATCGCCAACCAGGTTTCAGCAGATTATCTCAAGACCGAAGACTTCGCGCGCCGGCCGCTTGCCTGGCTCGACCTTATCAGCCGCAACCAGGGGACAACGGTCAGCTATTCGCCGACCTTTGGCTATGACATCTGCTCGCGCCGCATGTCGAGCCAGACCAAGGCATCCGACCGCTTCGACCTGTCGCGCTGGCGGCTGGCGGGCAATGGCGCCGACATGATCCGCCCTGATGTGATGCAGCATTTTGTCGATGCGTTCGCCCCGGCCGGTTTCCAGGCGACCGCGTTCCTGCCGAGCTATGGCCTGGCCGAGGCGACGCTTGCGGTGTCCATCATGCCGCCGGGCGAGGGCATCCGGGTGGAGCTGGTCGCCGAAACGCAGCTTTCGGGCGTTGCAGCCGGGCAAGACCGGCCGCAGCGGTTTCGCGCCATCGTCAATTGCGGCAAGCCCGTGCGCGACATGACGGTTGAAGTTCGCGAAGAAGATGGAACGCCCCTGCCCGAGCGCGCGATTGGCAAGCTCTGGTGCACAGGCCCGTCAGTCATGGCCGGCTATTTCCGCGACGCCGAAGCGACCGCTGCGTGCATGCACGATGGCTGGCTCGACACCGGCGACATGGGCTATATGTCAGAAGGATACATCTACATCGTCGGCCGCGCCAAGGACATGATTATCGTCAATGGCCGCAACCACTGGCCGCAGGATATCGAATGGGCGGTCGAGCAGCTCCCCGGCTTCAAGGCGGGCGACATCGCTGCCTTCGCCATCACGACGCCCGGCGGCGAGGAAACGCCGGCGGTGCTGGTGCAGTGCCGGACGTCGGACGACAAGGAACGCAGCCGCCTGCGCGACGAAATTCGCGAGCGGGTGCGGTCAGTGACCGGCATGAACTGCGTTATCGAGCTGGTGCCGCCGCGCACCCTGCCGCGCACCTCATCGGGCAAGCTGAGCCGCGCCAAGGCGCGCAACCTATATCTGGCAGGCGAGATCAAGCCCTATGCGATTGCTGCCTGAAGGCCATCATAACCGGCCTATTGCAGTGCGGGCATAGCGCCGCGCCGGCACCGTAGCCCGGCGGAGCTGCGGGCAAATATTTTGGCGTGCAGCCCCGCCGGCCTAACCATCCGCTAACCAAATCGGGCCTATGCGTGGTGGGTGACACGCCAAACGCCTCCTCAATTTGCGCGGCCGCGAATTAACGCGCTGGCATTGCTTGGCCTTTATGACCCTGCCGATTCGACGGATTGGGGCCCGATCCGCGCAGCCCAGCTCAACGCCGGGCGGGCGCTCGCGCTGTTCCTGCTGGCGTCCAATGTCGTGGGAGCGGCGATCACGGTGCTGATCGGCCAGCGGCTGGTGCCGCTGTGGATGCTGGCGAGCTGGGGTATTCTTGCAGGCGGCGTGGCGACAGCGGTGACGCTGCGCCGCCTCGACAACCGCCACCGCGACATCGCCTCGGCGCCGCTTGCGACCGTGCGCAACACGGTGTGGGACGGTATCGCGCTAGGCATGGTGTGGGCCGTGCCGCCGCTGGTCTTTGGCGAGCGGTTTGAAATGGCCAGCGCGCTTGGCATGTGGATTGTCGTATCGGTGCTGATGACCGCATCAGCCGTCGCCATGGCGGCGCTGCCGCTGGCGACGATCAGCTTTCTGGCCGTGGTCGGGGCCGCGATCAGCTATATGCTGTTCACCGTTTCAGGGCCGCTGCTGGCTGGCGCGGCTATGCTCTTTACGCTGCTGCTGATCCTTGACTGCTTTGGCAATGCCAAGGCGCTGGTCGTCATGCGGGCCAATGAAATCGCGATCGCGGAGCGCGACGAAACCGTGAGCCTGCTGCTCAACGACACCGAAGATCAAAGCGCCGACTGGCTGTGGGAAATCGACACCTCAAGGCGGGTCGTGCGCGCATCGCCGCGCTTTGCCTTTGCCGTCGGGATGGACCCGGCCGCGATAAATCTTCAGCCTTTTCTGCAAATTCTGGCCGGCGCGCGGTGGGAAACCGGGCATTTCTCCGTCAGCTTTCGGGAACTGGCCGAAAGGCTCACCGCGCGCGAGGCGTTTCGTGATCTGGTCGTGCCGGTTCAGGTAAAGGGCGAGGAACGCTGGTGGGAGCTGGCCGCTACCCCGCGCGTTGACGACAATGGCGTGTTCATTGGCTTTCGCGGCGTTGGCTCGGATGTGACCGAGCGCCGCGCATCCGCCGACAAGATCAACCGGATGGCCCGCTTCGACATGTTGACAGGCCTGCCCAACCGGCTGCTGATTACCGAAACGCTCGCCCGCGCCGTGGCCGATGCCGAGAAGTGGCGGTCGCGCTGCGCGTTCATGATGATCGACCTCGACCGGTTCAAAGCCGTCAACGATTCGCTGGGCCATCAGGTGGGTGACCGGTTGCTGGGCCGCGTATCGGAAAGGCTGGGCCAGCTGATGCCGGATCATGAAATGGTGGGGCGGCTGGGCGGCGACGAATTTGCCGTCGTCATCCGCAACGCCAGCGATTCCGCCGCGGTTGAAAAACTGGCAATGACGATCATCGACACATTGTCGCGCCCCTATGACGTCGACGACCACACGCTGTATATCGGCGCGAGCGTGGGCGTGGCCTTTGGCCCGCGCGACGGCAAAACCACCGAAACCCTGATCCGGTCTGCCGATCTTGCGTTATACCGGGCAAAAGACGCAGGCGGCGGCACGGTGCGGGTCTATGAGCCCCAGCTCCACAAAGACGCAGAAGACCGTCGCGTGCTCGAAATTGCGCTGCGCCAGGCGCTGCAAAAGGGCGAGCTGCATTTGCAATATCAGCCGGTGGTCAACGCCAATACTGCCCAGATCTCCGGCTTCGAAACGCTCATGCGCTGGAACAGCCCGGAATTTGGCGACGTCCCCCCTTCCCGCTTCATCCAGCTTGCAGAAGAGGCAAGGCTGATCGCGCAAATCGGCGATTGGGCGCTGCGCACCGCCTGCATCGAGGCAGCGCGCTGGCCGACGCACATTTCCGTTGCCGTCAACGTATCGCCGGACCAGCTTCACAATCCGCAATTTGTGAGCACCGTTGCCTCGGCGCTTGCCTCTAGCGGTCTTGCCCCGTCGCGGCTGGAGCTTGAAGTAACCGAAAGCGTGTTCCTGCACGAAGGGACTGCCGCAATGCAGGTGCTGGAGCGGATCATCGATCTTGGCGTCAAGCTGTCGCTGGATGATTTCGGCACAGGCTATTCATCGCTTGGCTATCTCAGCCGCACCCGGTTTTCGACCATCAAGATCGACCGCAGCTTCGTGACCGGCGCCGCCCGGCAAGTGCCGGAGGCGATTGCCATTATCCGCGCAGTCGTCGCGCTGGCCGAAAGTCTGGGCATGGCAACAACGGCTGAAGGCGTCGAGACCGACGAGGAACACAAGATGGTGCTGAATCTGGGGTGCACCAGGGTTCAGGGCTATTTCTTCGGCCGCCCGCTGCCGGTCGAGGAAGCTCGGGCCATCGCCACCCGGGCCCGCGCATCGGTCGCCAATGCTGCATGATGGCGCTTGCCGGTAACGACACGCCACGCTAAAGCCTGTCGCCGCACAGGGGTGTAGCTCAGCTGGTTAGAGCGTCGGTCTCCAAAACCGAAGGCCCTCGGTTCGAGTCCGAGCTCCCCTGCCATTTCCCGCTTAAGCGTTTTGCAAAACGGGCCTGACCGGCGGCCATCTTGCGTTTTGCCGCGCGCCTCGCTAGATGCTGCTCCTATTCCGAAAATGGGGATAGGCGCCGCCGGTTCATGATGGACCGGGCGGCGGCTCTTTGCCCCTGCGGCGGGGTGTGGAACAATACGGAAAGCAGCGGTCCAGTGGCAAAAACAACCCCTATGGAATTCATCCGCCAGGTGCAGGCAGAAACCAAAAAGGTGGTCTGGCCTACCCGGCGTGAAACCGTGACGACCGCCATCATGGTAATGGTCATGACGACGATGCTTGCGGTGTTCTTTTTCACCGTCGATTCGATTTTCGAAGCGATCGTGAAGCTGCTGCTTTCGGCCGCCAAATAATATTTTCAAGATCAACCAAATTTCCCAAGACACCCAAGGACACAAGATAAAACCCATGGCGCGCTGGTACATCATTCACGCTTATTCAGGCTTTGAGGGCAAGGTCAGGGATTCCATTCTGTCCGAGGCTGCCCGCATCGGGCTGGAACAGCTTGTCGAGGCCGTCGAAGTGCCTACCGAAACGGTGACAGAGGCCCGGCGCGGCAAGAAAATTCAGGTCGAGCGCAAATTCATGCCCGGCTATGTGCTGGCCAAGCTCAACATGAATGACGACGTCTATCACCTGGTAAAGAACACGCCGAAGGTGACCGGCTTTCTTGGCTCGATGGGCAAGCCGCAGCCGATCAGCGAAACCGAGGCCGCGCGCATGCTCTCCACCAAGGAGGAGGCGGCCGCCAACCCCAAGCAGCAGGTCAAGGTCGATTACGAGATTGGCGATGCCGTGAAAGTGCTCGACGGCCCGTTCGCCAGCTTCAACGGCACCGTCGAGGAACTGGATTTCGACAAGTCGAAGGTCAAGGTCTCGGTGTCGATTTTCGGCCGGGCGACGCCGGTCGAGCTGGATTTCGAGCAGGTCGAACGCGTCAAGTAGCGACCAACCCGGGGAATTGTGCGTGGAGCGTTCGGACAAGATCAAACGGGACCTTGCGACTCTGGTCTATCGCCGCCCGAGCGCCCTGCTCGACATGCTCAACCAGCACGCCCGGCTGAACCAATGGCTGCGCGGTGAAACGGCGCCCGTATTTGCGGATCGCTTTGCGCTTTACGATCATGTGCAGACGACCCTGGTCGGCGACCGGCCGATGGATTATCTGGAATTTGGCGTCCACAGGGGCGAGTCATTTGCGCGGTGGATGGAAATTCACTCCCACCCCGACAGCCGATTTGCCGGGTTCGATACCTTTACCGGGCTTCCCACGGAATGGGGTAAATACCTCCCGCAGGGGCATTTCGATACAGGCGGCAACACGCCGCACACCAATGATCCGCGCGCGACATTCGTCAAGGGACTGTTCCAGGACACGCTCCCGGGATTTCTGAAAGGCTATGCCGGCGGACGCCAGCTCGTCATTCACAATGACAGCGATCTGTATTCGTCAACGCTCTATACGCTTGCAACACTCAATGACCGGATCGTGTCGGGCACCATCTTGCTGTTTGACGAGTTTGCCAGCCCGCTGCATGAATTCAGGGCCTGGAACGATTATTGCGCCGCCTTTATGCGCACGGCCAAACTCGTCGGCACGGCCGGGCCATATGCCGAGCAGGCGGCGTTTCGGTTTCTTTAGGGCCGACATGCGACGGATGGGCGCGCAAAGGGCTTGGCAACGCACGGACATCTGGCTATCAGCGCCGCTCTCGCCAGCTTAGGGCGAGAACATGTTGCGGGAGGCCCTCAAACAGCCGCTTGAACCGCTAAACTTGAACCGGGCGTGCCGCCGCAAGGCAATCGTCCAACTACAGAGTGAGTAGATGGCAAAGAAAATTACCGGCTATATCAAGCTGCAGGTGCCAGCCGGCGCTGCAAACCCCTCCCCCCCAATCGGGCCGGCCCTTGGCCAGCGCGGGGTGAACATCATGGAATTCTGCAAGGCCTTCAACGCCGCCACGGGCGAAATTGAAAAAGGCATGCCGATTCCGACCGTCATCACGGTCTATGCCGACCGCAGCTTTTCGTTTGAGACCAAGACGGCGCCTGCCAGCTTCCTCATCAAAAAGGCGGCGAACCTGAAGTCTGGCTCAAAGGAGCCGGGCAAGGTTTCGGCCGGCAAGATCGCGCGGTCAAAGCTCACCGAAATCGCGCAGATGAAGATGAAGGATCTGAACGCCAACGATATTGACGCGGCTACCCGCATTATTGAAGGCTCGGCGCGCGCCATGGGCCTCGAAGTGGTGGAGGGCTGATCCGATGACCAAATTGACCAAAAAGGCAAAGACGCTGGCAGCCGCGGTTAATCGCGACAAGCTTTACGGCATCAATGAGGCGATTGCGCTCGCCAAGGCCAATGCCACCTCAAAGTTCGACGAGACGATCGAGGTTGCCATGAACCTGGGCGTTGACCCGCGCCACGCCGATCAGATGGTGCGCGGCGTTGTCACCCTGCCCAAGGGCACGGGCAAGACGGTGCGTGTCGGCGTGTTCGCCAAGGGCGCCAAGGCTGATGAAGCACGCGAAGCGGGTGCCGATGTCGTCGGCGCCGAAGACCTGATGGAAATCGTGCAGGGCGGCACGATCGACTTTGACCGCTGCATCGCCACGCCCGACATGATGGGCGTGGTCGGCCGGCTGGGCAAGGTGCTTGGCCCCAAGGGCCTGATGCCGAACCCCAAGCTCGGCACCGTTACGATGAATGTCGCAGAAGCGGTGAAGGCAGCCAAGGGCGGCCAGATCGAATATCGCGTCGAAAAGGCGGGCATCATCCATTCGGGCATCGGCAAGGCGAGTTTTGCGGCCGAAGATCTGCGCGCCAATTTCGATGCGCTGGTTGATGCCATCGTCAAGGCCAAGCCATCGGGCGCGAAGGGCAAATATGTAAGGAAGGTCGCGATCAGCTCCACCATGGGTGCGGGCGTTCGGATCGACACAGCCGAAGTCGCTGGCGCCTGACCGGGCCAGTCGTCAACCAGTCATAACAACGCGAAGGGCCGGGGGTAATTCTCCGGCCCTTTTTGTCGCGCGCATCATCGCGGCCGCAAGGCGCTCGCCAATCAGGCAGCGCTGGCCGTGTTCAGGGATTTCAAAAAGGCGTCGCTTGTATCGCGCAGCGCCGCCGCCTTGCCCCGCAGGCCGGCAACCACATCGCGCATCTGCGCGGCCAGCGCTTCGGCGGCGCGGGCATCATCGGCGACGTGTTCGGCAGTACGGCTCACTTCGAGCGACGCGATCGCGGTCTTGGCTGATGCTTCACGAATATCCAGCGTGGCGCCGCGCTGCTCGGCAACCGTATCGGCGATGCGATTGGCGCGGCTGTTGCTTTTGCCAATGGTGACGAAGATGCCGTCCATGACTTGTTCCGCCTCGGCGGTGCGGCGCATCGTTTCCTGCATGATGCCGGCGATACGCCCCGCCGCGCCGTGCGTTTGCGTGGCCAGCGTTTTCACCTCTTGCGCGACAATCGCAAAGCCACGCCCGGCATCGCCCGCGCGTGCGGCCTCGATTGTGGCGTTGAGCGCCAGCAGATTGGTCTGCCCGGCCAGTTCCTGAACCACGCGAACAATGTCGGCCACCTGATCGGCTTCCGCCGAAAGCGCCGACAAACTACCCTTGCCGCTTGTCGCATTGGCGTTGGCGGTGCCACACATCGCCACCTGATCCTGCGCCTCGACGGAGATGCGCTCGGCTGACTGGGTCAGCGCCTCGGCCGATGTTGCCACCGACTGGACCAGCGCGGTGGCGCCGTCGGCCAGCCCAAGAACATGCGCGGCCTTTGCCGCGGCCGAGCCATTGATTGCGCTGATATTGTCGCTGGCGGTTGCAAGCACCGCGACCGCGGTTTCCATGTCGTTGGCGAGGGCGGCGACCGACGCCTCATATTGCGCCGCCAGGCGCAGCATGGCGCTTCGGCTCTGCGCGGCGTGCTGCTCTCGGGCGGCGTCTTGCTGAGCCTGATGGAGCCGGGTCTGCTCGGCCTTTTGCTCAGCAGCGGCTTGCAGTTCATCGGCGCGGCGGCGCTCGGCTTCCCGCAGCCCGGCGGCGGCGACCCTGCGATCGACAAACACCCGGCCCGATTGCCGCTGCGCCTGGCATAGCAACAGGCCGAACAACACCAGCAAACCATGAAGCACGATCGGGAGGTGAAGCTGCATATAGCTGATCTGCGCTTCACACATCGCCATCAGCGTCAACACATAGGCGTAGGAAGCACCCGGCACCCAGGCATAAGTGGCCCCGCCGATGCAAATCAGCCCGACGGTGATGGCAAGAAGACCGGCCTGCGTCCCAGGGTCTGCTCCGATGCTTGCCGCCAGGATAAGCGCACCCCATGCAAAGGAAGCGACCATTGCATAGCCAAGGATGGCCAAGAATTTCTGGCGGTTCGAGCGATAATTCACCACGCACTTTGCGACGTCGGGAAACACATAGGAACCAAGCAGGGATACCAAAACCTGTACTACGGCAATCGTGATCAAAAAGCTCATATGCGGCGTTTGATGCCCGCTCCAGGCAATAGCCGCCGCCAACCCAAAGATGGGAAGGCGCGTTCGGTCGATGCCACGCGCCACCTCGGCGATCTGTTCGCGCGCGACAGCGTCAGCCAGCGCGGCATTTACCCCCGCCAGCGACGACGAGCCTGACATTCGTTCCCAAAGCGCCATAACAGGGGCAATCCAATGCTGACCGGCAATTGCTCAAGACAATGACCAATATTTCGTCAGGTGTTGGCAGGCTTTGGTTAGCATCGGGTAAAGCATGCGCCGTCCGGCCCCATGCAGCCGCGCGGCGGCGTTGCGGTTTTTGTTGACATCGCGCGCCAGCACGCTATCTAGCCGCCTTCCCGCTGCGCCGTGCCTGTGCGCCCGCAACGGGGCCGTCCGAGACAGCAGGTGGCCGGGGTTTGCCCGGCCTTAATCCCCTGCCGAGACGGGGAAGGGAATTTTCGGGTCCGCTGGCCATCAGGCCGCGCGCGCCTGCCTTGTCGCTGTCATCAGCGGCGCGGCCCATGCCCCATCGAACGGATCCGGTGATGCGGGATCCCCCTGCACCACCGTTCAGAACCGGCCCGCAGGCGACCTGTCGCCTATGGGCCAAAGACGTGGAGAATGGCATGGATCGTGCTGAAAAGTCCGAGCTGGTGGCCGAGCTGAACCGCACTTTTTCCGAGGTTGGCGTGGTGGTTGTCACCCGCAATCTGGGGATGACCGTGGCGCAATCAACGGCGCTTAGGATCAAGATGCGGGAGGCAGGTGCCAGCTACAAGGTCTCGAAGAACAAGCTTGCCAAAATCGCGCTGGGTGGCACGGACTATCTCTCGCTGGGCGACATGCTCACCGGGCCGGTAGGGCTTGCTACCTCCGTTGACCCCGTGGCCGCCGCAAAAATTGCGGTGGAGTTCGCGAAGACGAACGACAAGTTCGAAATCGTGGGCGGGGCAATGGGCGCGACCGTCCTCGACATAGAAGGTGTGAAGGCGCTCGCCACCATGCCGTCGCTCGATGAACTGCGCGCCAAGATCGTGGGCCTTCTGGTGGCACCTGCCACCAAGCTTGCGACAATCACGCAGGCACCGGCGGCGCAACTGGCGCGCGTGCTTCAGGCTTTTGCCGACAAGGACAAGGTGGACGCCTGATTTATGCAGGCGCTTCGATGATTATCTGCTGAACCGAAAACCCATGGGGCCTGCGGGCCACCAAAATGGAGAATGAACATGGCCGACCTGAACGCGCTCGTTGAGAGCCTGAGCGAACTGACCGTACTCGAAGCCGCCGAGCTTTCGAAGATGCTGGAAGAAAAATGGGGCGTATCCGCTGCGGCCGCTGTTGCGGTTGCGGCACCCGGCGCCGGCGGCGGCGCAGCAGCCCCCGCTGTTGAAGAGCAGACCGAATTCGACGTCATCCTGACGGGCGACGGCGGCAAGAAGATCAACGTCATCAAGGAAGTCCGCGCGCTGACGCAGCTCGGCCTGACGGAAGCCAAGACGCTGGTCGAATCGGCGCCAAAGGCTGTGAAGGAAGGCGTGTCGAAGGACGAAGCCGAAAAGATCAAGGCGCAGCTCGAAGCAGCCGGCGCAACGGTCGAGATCAAATAAGCCTGACCGGCGCATAAGGTGCAAGACACGGGCGGTCCGGCAACGGGCCGCCCATTTTCGTGCGCCGCCATGGGCCATTTGACACACCCGCAACGGCGCCCTATACGTCCCGCTCCACCTCAGCTTTCGGGAAATGATGCGCCGTCGCGCTGCGCATCGGTCGAATAGGGAGCTGAGGGTCATTAAGACACGCGAAGCTGCGGTTCCCGCCAATCGGGGGCACGCGGCTTTTTCTGTCTTAATCGGCGCGCCGCATCCGGGAATTTCCCCCGATGCGGACCAGATTATTGAACCGATGAGGCAAGCACACCCCATGGCAACCAAAGCAATCAACAGCGGCGCGGTCCCCCAGCGCGGCGGCGAAACCGGCACCGCAAAGCGCCGTATCCGCAAGGTTTTCGGCAATATCCATGAAGTGGTGCAAATGCCGAACCTCATTGAGGTTCAGCGCGAAAGCTATGAGCAGTTCCTGCGCTCGGACCCGTCAATCGGTTATGTCTCCGGCCTTGAAAAGACGCTGCGCAGCGTGTTCCCGATCCGCGATTTCGCCGGCACCGCCGAGCTTGATTTTGTGAATTATGAGCTGGAGCCGCCCAAGTTCGATACCGAGGAATGCCGGCAGCGCGGCATTACTTATGCAGCACCGATGCGCGTCACCTTGCGCCTCATCGTGTTCGAGGTCGATGCCGATACCGAAGCGCGCAGCGTGCTCGATATCAAGGAGCAGGACGTTTACATGGGCGACATGCCGCTGATGACGGGCAACGGCACCTTCATCATCAACGGCACCGAGCGGGTGATCGTCAGCCAGATGCACCGCAGCCCAGGCGTGTTGTTTGACCATGACCGCGGCAAGACGCACGCGTCAGGCAAGTATCTGTTCGCCGCCCGCGTCATCCCCTATCGCGGTTCGTGGCTGGATTTTGAATTTGACGCCAAAGACATCGTCAATGTCCGCATCGACCGCAAGCGCAAGCTGCCGGTGACGGCGCTGCTCTATGCGCTGGGGCTAACGAGCGAGGAAATCCTCAATCATTTCTACAACCGCGTAACATTTGTGCGCGGCCAGGGCGGCTGGATCATTCCGTTCCAGGCAGAAAACTGGCGCGGTCAAAAGCCGATGTACGACATTATCGACGCCAAGACCGGCGAAGTGGTGTTTGCAAGCGGCCAGAAAATTTCGCCCCGCGCCGCCAACAAGGCCGCGAAAGACGGGCTTAGCGACCTGCTTATCCCTACGGAAGAAATCTTTGGCCGCTATTCTGCCTATGACCTCATCAACGAGGCGACCGGCCAGATTTATATCGAGGCGGGCGACGAGGTTTCGGCGGAAAATCTGGAACTGCTCGACAAGGCCGGCATCGACCGCATCGAATTGCTCGATATTGACCATGTCGCGACCGGCGCCTGGATTCGCAACACGCTGAAGGCCGACAAGGCCGAAGAGCGCGAGCAGGCATTGTCGGACATCTACCGCGTAATGCGCCCCGGTGAGCCGCCGACGCTGGAAACAGCGGAATCGCTGTTCTCAGGCCTGTTTTTCGATCCCGACCGGTATGATCTTTCGGCGGTTGGCCGCGTCAAGCTCAACATGCGGCTCGACCTGGACGTGGAAGACACGGTGACGACGCTGCGCACCGAAGACATTTTGTCGGTGGTGAAAACGCTCGTCGACCTGAAGGACGGCAAGGGCGAAATCGACGATATCGACAATCTGGGCAATCGTCGCGTGCGCTCGGTGGGCGAGCTGCTGGAAAATCAATACCGTGTCGGCCTGCTCCGCATGGAGCGCGCGGTGAAGGAACGGATGTCGTCGGTCGACGTATCGACGGTGATGCCGAACGACCTCATCAACGCAAAGCCTGCGGTGGCGGCCGTGCGCGAATTTTTCGGCTCGTCGCAATTGTCGCAGTTCATGGATCAGACCAACCCGCTTTCGGAAGTGACACATAAGCGGCGTGTGTCGGCACTTGGACCGGGCGGCTTGACGCGGGAGCGCGCGGGCTTTGAAGTGCGCGACGTTCACCCCACGCATTATGGCCGCATCTGCCCGATTGAGACGCCGGAAGGCCCGAACATCGGCCTCATCAACAGCCTCGCCTCGTTCAGCCGCGTCAACAAATATGGCTTCATCGAAACACCGTACCGCAAGGTCGTCGATCACAAGGTGACGTCGGACGTGGTGTATCTCTCGGCGATGGAAGAGGCCAAGCACACGATTGCGCAGGCCAATGCCGAGCTGGATGCCGAGGGCCGCTTTGTCGAGGAGCTGGTTTCCTCGCGACAAGCCGGCGAATTCCTGATGGCCATTCCCGACAACATCACGCTGATGGACGTATCGCCCAAGCAGCTCGTTTCGGTTGCCGCCTCGCTCATTCCGTTCCTGGAAAATGATGACGCCAACCGCGCGCTGATGGGGTCGAACATGCAGCGTCAGGCCGTGCCGCTGGTGCGGGCCGAGGCGCCGTTCGTCGGCACCGGCATGGAAGAAACGGTGGCGCGTGATTCCGGCGCCGCGATTGCCGCAAAGCGCTCGGGCATCGTCGATCAGGTCGACGCGACCCGCATCGTGGTGCGCGCAACGGGTGAGGTTGAGGCCGGCAAGTCGGGTGTCGACATCTACACGCTGATGAAGTTCCAGCGCTCCAACCAGAACACCTGCATCAACCAGCGCCCGCTGGTGAAGGTGGGCGAGGTCGTGCAATATGGCGATATCATCGCCGATGGTCCGTCAACCGAATTTGGCGAGCTGGCGCTGGGCCGCAACAGCCTGGTCGCGTTCATGCCGTGGAACGGTTATAACTATGAGGATTCGATCCTCATTTCAGAACGCATCGTGAAGGATGACGTGTTCACCTCGATCCATATCGAGGAGTTCGAAGTCATGGCCCGCGACACCAAGCTCGGGCCGGAAGACATCACGCGCGACATCCCCAATGTCGGCGAGGAAGCGCTGCGCAACCTCGACGAGGCAGGCATCGTCTATATCGGCGCCGAGGTGGAGCCGGGCGATATTCTGGCGGGCAAGATCACCCCCAAGGGTGAATCGCCGATGACGCCGGAAGAAAAGCTGCTCCGCGCAATCTTTGGCGAAAAGGCAAGCGATGTGCGCGACACGTCGCTGCGCCTGCCGCCGGGTGTTGCCGGCACGGTCGTTGAAGTGCGCGTGTTCAACCGCCACGGCATCGACAAGGACGAGCGCGCGATGGCCATCGAGCGCGAGGAAATCGAGCGGCTGAAGAAGGACGCCGACGACGAGCGCTCGATCCTCAACCGGGCGACCTGGAGCCGGTTGCGCGAAATGCTGATCGGCCAGACTGCAATCGCGGTGCCGAAGGGGCTGAAAAAAGGTGTCGTTATCGACGGCGACCTGCTCGACGGCGTTGACCGGCATGAATGGTGGAAGTTCGCCGTTGCCGATGACAAGCAGCAGGCCGATCTTGAAGCGGTGAAGGCGCAATATGACGATGCGGTAAAGCTCATCACCGACAAATTCCATGACCGGCGCGAAAAGCTGGAGCGCGGCGACGAGCTGCCACCCGGCGTGCTCAAGATGGTCAAGGTGTTTGTCGCGGTGAAGCGCAAGCTGCAACCGGGTGACAAGATGGCCGGCCGCCACGGCAACAAGGGCGTCATCAGCCGCATTTTGCCGGCCGAGGACATGCCTTTCCTCGCGGATGGGACACCGGTTGACCTGGTGCTCAACCCGCTGGGCGTGCCGAGCCGGATGAATGTCGGGCAGATCTTCGAAACGCATCTGGGCTGGGCCGCACGCGGCCTTGGCCAGCAAGTTGCACAGGCGCTGGAGGATTGGCGCGAGGCTAATCCCGACGCGCAGCCCGGCGCCATGCCGGATGCGGTGAAGGCGCGGCTCAAGACCGTTTATGGCGAGCAATATCACGACCAGATCGACGCGCGCGACAGCGCGTCCATCATCGACCTTGCGCAGAACCTGAAGACCGGCGTGCCGATGGCGACGCCCGTGTTCGACGGTGCACGCGAGGCGGACGTGTCGGCGATGCTCGCGCTGGCGGGCCTCGATACTTCGGGCCAGTCGGACCTTTTCGACGGGCGCACCGGCGAAATGTTCGACCGCAAGGTGACGGTGGGCATCATCTACATGCTCAAGCTGCACCATCTGGTCGACGACAAGATCCATGCACGTTCGATCGGCCCCTACAGCCTCGTTACCCAGCAGCCGCTGGGCGGCAAGGCGCAGTTTGGTGGCCAGCGCTTCGGCGAGATGGAGGTCTGGGCGCTCCAGGCTTATGGCGCCGCCTACACCTTGCAGGAAATGCTGACGGTGAAGTCCGACGATGTCGTCGGCCGCACCAAGGTCTATGAAGCGATCGTCAAGGGTGACGACACCTTCGAGGCCGGCATTCCCGAGAGCTTCAACGTGCTCGTCAAGGAAATGCGCTCGCTGGGCCTGAACGTCGAGCTGAAGAGCATCGAGCAGTTTGACTCAGACGGCGTCGCGATCGCGGCGGAGTGAGTTTGGCGGGCGCCGGTTTTTGCACCGGCGCCCCCTGCCCCGCCGCTTCCAGGGTTTTCCCCATGAAAGGGAATTGAGACATGAACGAACTGACCAACTTCGCAAACCCGGTCGCCAAGCCGGAAACTTTTGACCAGATCCAGATCGGGATCGCTTCGCCGGATCGCATCCGTTCGTGGTCGTTCGGCGAGATCAAAAAGCCGGAAACCATCAACTACCGCACGTTCAAGCCCGAACGTGACGGCCTGTTCTGCGCGCGCATCTTTGGCCCGATCAAGGATTATGAATGCCTGTGCGGCAAGTACAAGCGCATGAAGTACAAGGGCATTGTCTGCGAAAAGTGCGGCGTTGAGGTTACCGTCTCGAAGGTCCGGCGTGAGCGCATGGGCCATATCGAACTGGCAGCACCGGTGGCGCATATCTGGTTCCTGAAGTCGCTTCCCTCGCGCATTGGCCTGTTGCTCGACATGCAGCTCAAGCAGCTTGAGCGCGTGCTGTATTTCGAGGCCTATATCGTCATCGAGCCGGGCCTGACCACGCTGGAGAAATATCAGCTCCTCACCGAAGACGAACTGCTCGATGCGCAGGACCAGTTTGGCGAGGATGCGTTTTCGGCGGGCATTGGCGCCGAAGCGGTGCGCATCATGCTCGAAAGCCTCGATCTTGAGGGCGAGCGCAAGGACCTGCTCGACGAACTGGCCATCACCAAGTCGGAACTGAAGCCCAAGAAAATCATCAAGCGGCTGAAGGTCGTCGAGAGCTTCATCGATTCCGGCAACCGCCCGGAATGGATGATCCTCGAGGTCGTTCCCGTCATTCCGCCCGAGCTGCGCCCGCTAGTGCCGCTCGACGGTGGCCGCTTTGCGACGTCCGATCTCAACGACCTTTACCGCCGCGTGATAAACCGCAACAACCGGCTGAAGCGGCTGATGGAACTGCGCGCGCCCGACATCATCGTGCGCAACGAAAAGCGCATGTTGCAAGAAGCCGTTGACGCGCTGTTCGACAATGGCCGCCGCGGCCGCACGATCACCGGCGCCAACAAGCGGCCGCTAAAGTCGCTGTCTGACATGCTGAAGGGCAAGCAGGGCCGTTTCCGCCAGAATCTGCTCGGCAAGCGTGTCGATTATTCTGGCCGCTCGGTCATCGTCACGGGGCCTGAACTCAAGCTGCATCAGTGCGGCCTGCCCAAGAAGATGGCGCTCGAACTGTTCAAGCCGTTCATCTACGCGCGCCTCGACGCCAAGGGCCTGTCGATGACGCTCAAACAGGCAAAGAAGTGGGTCGAGAAGGAGCGCAAGGAAGTCTGGGACATTCTGGACGAAGTGATCCGCGAACACCCCGTCATGCTTAACCGCGCGCCAACGCTTCACCGGCTTGGCATTCAGGCATTTGAGCCGGTGCTGATCGAGGGCAGGGCGATCCAGCTTCACCCGCTCGTCTGCTCGGCGTTTAATGCCGATTTCGACGGTGACCAGATGGCCGTGCACGTGCCGCTCAGCCTCGAAGCGCAGCTTGAAGCGCGCGTGCTGATGATGTCGACCAACAACATCCTGTCCCCCGCCAATGGCAAGCCGATCATCGTGCCGTCGCAGGACATGGTGCTTGGGTTATACTACATCACGATGATGAAGGAGGGCGAGCCCGGTGAAGGCATGATGCTCACCGACATGGCCGAGGTGCACCACGCGCTCGATTCCGGCGCGGTGACGCTCCACACCAAGATCATCGCGCGGGTGCCGCAAACCGACGAGGCGGGCAAGCCCTACCTCAAGCGGTTCGAGACGACACCGGGCCGGATGCTGCTTGGCGAGACGCTGCCCAGGAGCCACAAGGTGCCCTTCGACATCGTCAACCGTCTGCTGACCAAGAAGGATGTCGGTGACGTGATCGACGAGGTCTATCGGCACACCGGCCAGAAGGAGACCGTGCTGTTCGCCGACGCGATCATGAGCCTTGGTTTCCGCCACGCGTTCAAGGCCGGCATTTCGTTCGGCAAGGACGACATGATTATTCCAGATGCCAAGATCGGCCTGGTCGATGATGCGCGCGCGCAGGTGAAGGATTATGAGCAGCAATATCAGGACGGGCTCATCACCCAGCAGGAAAAATACAACAAGGTGATCGACGCCTGGAGCCGTTGCGGCGACCAGGTGGCCAACGCCATGATGGATGAGATCCGGTCGGTGAAGCGCTTCACCGAAGGCCCCAATGCAGGCCGCGAAAAGCCGATCAACTCCATCTACATGATGGCGCACTCCGGTGCCCGCGGGTCGCAGGCGCAGATCAAGCAGCTTGCGGGGATGCGCGGGCTGATGGCCAAGCCTTCGGGCGAGATCATCGAAACGCCGATCATCTCGAACTTCAAGGAGGGGCTGACCGTCCTTGAATATTTCAACTCGACGCACGGCGCCCGCAAGGGGCTGGCAGACACCGCGCTCAAAACGGCGAACTCGGGGTATCTCACGCGTCGTCTGGTCGACGTTTCGCAGGATTGCGTCATCGTCGAGCTGGATTGCGGCACCGAGCGGGCGCTTGAAATGCGCGCGATCGTGCAGGGCGGTTCGACTATCGCCTCGCTTGGCGAGCGCATTCTTGGCCGCACGACCGCCCAAGACATCATCGACCCCAAGACCAACGCCGTCGTCATTCCCTCGGGCACGCTGCTCGACGAGCCGATGGTCGCGCAGATCGAGGCACTTGGCACACAGGCCTGCAAGATCCGCAGCCCGCTGGTGTGCGAAACCAAGATCGGCGTTTGCGGCAAATGCTATGGGCGCGATCTTGCGCGCGGCACCCCCGTCAATATCGGCGAGGCCGTGGGCGTCATCGCGGCGCAGTCAATCGGCGAGCCGGGCACCCAGCTCACCATGCGCACCTTCCACATTGGCGGGGCCGCCCAGCTCAACGAGCAGTCGAACCTTGAGGCTGTGGCCGATGGCCGCATGGAATATCGCGACTTGCGCATCATCGAAGATCAGCGTGGCCGCCGCGTTGTGCTGAGCCGTTCGGGTGAACTCGCGATTGTCGATGCCGATGGCCGCGAGCGCGCGGTGCACCGCATCCCTTATGGCGCTTATGTGCTGTTCGCCGATGGTCATCACCTGTCGAAGGGCGACCGGATGGCGGAATGGGACCCGTTCACCATGCCAGTGATTACGGAAAACCCCGGCGTGGTGAAATTTGTCGACCTGATCGAAGGCAAAACGCTGACCGAACAGGCCGACGAAGCCACCGGCATTACCCAGCGTGTGGTGACGGAATATCGCGCCGCATCCAAATCAAAGGAAGATTTGCGGCCGCGCCTCACCCTGCTCGATGCCGCCTCGGGCGAAGCCGGGCGCTACATGCTGGCGGCCGGCGCCACGCTGTCGGTTGAGGACGGGGCGCAGGTCTCTGGCGGCGACGTGCTTGCCCGCGTCAGCCGGGAAGCAGCCAAGACGCGCGACATCACCGGCGGCCTGCCGCGGGTGGCCGAGTTGTTCGAAGCGCGCAAACCCAAGGAAAACGCGATCATCGCCAAGGTTTCCGGCCGGGTGGTGTTCGGCAAGGATTACAAGGCCAAGCGCAAGATCGGCATACAGCCCGAAGATGGCGGCGAGGTTGTGGAATATCTGGTGCCGAAATCGAAGGTTATCGACGTACAGGAAGGCGATTACGTCAAGCGCGGCGATAATCTGATCGGCGGCTCGCCTGATCCGCATGACATTCTCGAAGTGCTCGGCATCGAGCCGCTCGCGGAATATCTCGTGTCGGAAATTCAGGAGGTGTACCGGCTGCAAGGCGTGAAGATCAACGACAAGCACATCGAGGTGATCGTTCGCCAGATGCTGCAAAAGGTCGAGATCACCGATGGCGGCGACACCACGCTGCTGGCCGGCGAGCAGGTAGACCGCGAGGAAATGGACGCGATCAACGCAAAGCTCGCCAAGAGTGAGGCGCCAGCATTGGGCAAGCCGGTGCTGCTCGGCATCACCAAGGCAAGCCTCCAGACGCGCAGCTTCATTTCGGCCGCCTCTTTCCAGGAAACGACGCGGGTGCTCACTGAGGCCGCTGTTCAGGGCAAGCAGGATACGCTGATCGGCCTGAAGGAAAATGTCATCGTCGGCCGGCTCATCCCGGCGGGCACGGGTGCCGGCATGAACCGGCTGCGCGTCACCGCCAATTCGCGCGATGCGTCGATGCGCGTTGCCCAGCGCAAGATGGACGAAGTGGCGATTATCGCGCCAAATTCGGCCGCCGAAGAACATGCGGCTGAACTCGCCCGGTCACCGCGCGACGCCGGCGGCACGGGAGATGATCCGTTGGGGGAAGTGGTGACCTCCGGCCATGGCACCGACGCTGATGCCGGCGATTATCTGAACAGCTAGGCCGGCTCACACCGCGCAATCCGGGCCGCCGCCTCACTTGGGGGCGGCGGCCCGCCGACCGTTTCGCAGGCCCCTTGGGCACTGGTGGCGAGAAGCGGCAGGTGCGGCCGGTCCGGCGGTGCGGCGGTGCGGCGGTGCGGCGGTGCGGCGGTGCGACAGGTGTTGCCGCAATGGCGCACCCCCACGCCCTTTCAACACCCCGCCCTGTCAACACCCCGCCACCCGGTGCGCGCCGCCTGCCGATTCGTCCCATTGTGACACTTGGAGCGCCATTTGCGATTGTCGAATCAACGACAATAGGTTAAGCAGCGGCTAATAAAAAAATCCGGTCGCAAATGGGGTTTTGCGTTTGGTTGGCGGGTAATTCCTAAACTCATTGGAATTGCGCGTTTTTTTGGGGTGTATTGGAGGGAAATTATCATGAAATTTACTAGATCGGCGCTTATGGCGTCGAGCCTGCTCGCGCTGGCACTCGTACCGGCCACCGCGAATGCGGCACCAACCATCTGGTCGGGCGCCGGCGCGAACGACTCGGTCAATTTTGGCCAACTCGGCAACTCGTTTACACTTGTAAACAGCGGCGCCGCGCTTACGTCGGCCGGGGCGCTTGGCGTCACTTTTACGACAGGCTCAGGCGGCCAGGCGCAGCGGCGTGACCAGGGCAATGGCTGGGGTGGCAATTTCGCCAATGGTGCCACGTTGTTGTGGAACCAGGGCCGTGCCGGCGACCTGCTGTTCACCTTTGCCAGCCCGGTTCGCGGCGTGGGCGCGCAGTTTCAGGCCAATTTTTTCGGCCCGTTTACCGCGCGCGTCACCACCAATGACGGCAGCTTCTTTGATCTGCCCGGTGTGAGCAATTCAAACGGCAATAACAGCGCGATCTTCATCGGCGTGCAGAACACGATCGCCAATATCACGTCGATCCGTTTTCACGAACAAGCTGGCGGCGGCAATAACGACTTTGCCATTGGCAATCTCAGCCTGTTGACCGGGGGCATTGGTGTGCCCGAGCCATCGAGCTGGGCGCTGATGATCGTCGGCTTTGGCGCCGTTGGCGGTGCCATGCGCACGCGCCGCAGCAAGCTGTCGGTCCGCTTCGCCGGCTGATTCGTCGCTCAAGGACTAAGCCAGTCAGGCCGCCGCTCGGGAAACCGGGCGGCGGTTTGCATTTGGGCACGCCCCGCACCTGCCAGAAGCGGCGGGCGTGGCAGCCGCGGCAGGTGTTGCCGAAATGTTGCGCCCCCCGCCCTTTCGACATCGCGCCACCCACCGCGCGGCGCAGCAGCCTTGCGACTGACCCGACCTCTGTTACAGGTCAAAGACACTCCAGGGCACATTGGGGACTCGCGGAGTGGATGCCATTTTACAGCCTTTGCCCAAAGGGGGGACCATGCTGACCATTTCCGCCGCGCCGCGCCCGCATGCCATGTTGCTGGCGAGCGCATCGCTTTTTGCCTCGGCGCTTGTCCCGACATCAGCCGCGGCGGCCACCCCGGCCCCCGTGGCGCCGGCGGCCCAGGCAACCGACGCCGCGCAATCCGCCGCTGACGCCAACAGCCTGCCCGACATCACCGTAACGGCCACCCGGCGCAGCGAATCGAGCAAGGACGTGCCGATTGCCGTCACCGCCATATCGGGCGAAAAGCTCGATGCGCTCAACTCCAGCGGTCTCGACATTCGCTTCCTGTCGTCGCGCACGCCGAGCCTTCAAGTCGAATCGTCGTTCGGCCGCACGTTCCCGCGCTTTTATATTCGCGGTCTTGGCAACACCGATTTTGACCCCAACGCCGCGCAGCCGGTGTCGGTCGTTTATGATGATGTGGCACTCGAAAGCCCGTTTCTAAAGTCTTTCCCGGTGTTTGATCTGGCCGATGTGCAGGTGCTGCGCGGGCCGCAGGGAACGCTGTTCGGCCGCAACACCCCGGCCGGCGTGGTTAAGCTGACCTCGGCCAAACCGGGCGACAAATTCAGCGGTTATGGCAGCGCATCCTATGCGACGTACAACACCGTGAACGCGGAAGCGGGCCTTGGCGGGCCAATTGGCGGCGGGTTCAATTTCCGCGCTTCGGGCATTTTGCAACGCCGCGACAATTTCATCACCAACACATCGACAACCGGCGTCGCCAATCGGCGGCTGGAGGGCTATACCGACCTTGCCGGTCGCTTCCAGCTTGGATATTCGTCAGGCGATTTCAACGCGTTGTTCAACGTTCACGGTCGCCATCTGAGCGGCACGCCACGGGTTTTCCGGGCAGGCGCCATCCAGCGGGGCAGCAACAATTTCTCGCCCGGCTTTCGCGTCGACCGGGTCGCGCTTGACGGCTATACCAGCCAGGAACTGTCGCAATGGGGCGCCAACCTGAAGCTCGACTATCATGTCGATGGCATCGGCACATTTTATACCGTTACCGCCTTTGAGCAGGCAACCGTTGAGAGCACCGGCGATATCGACGGCGGCAATGTCTATACATTTTTCGCGCGGCCAACGCTGGGGCTTAACGTCGCTGCCTTCCCGTCGAACACCGGTGGTGTCACAAGGCCTTCAGAATTCAGCCAGGAACTGCGCTTTGCAAGCGATGAGTTTAGCGGGTTCCGCGCGCAGGGCGGCTTTTATTACTTCCACCAGAATCTCCGCTATTCGGAATTCAACTATAATGCGCCGGCCACCGGGCTTCGGGCTATTGATCGCAACGGCGATATCGAACACAATAACTTGAACGAGAATTGGGGTGTGTTCGCGTCGCTGGAGTATAAGCCGGTCGAGGCGCTGACGCTGCGCGCAGGCGGCCGCTATTCACGCGACCGGCGCAGCGATTTCGTGACCGGCACGTCGCCCTTCCTGTTCGGCGTGGTCCTTCCCATCCGCACGCGCACGAGCGATGGCGACTTTACCTGGGACGTGAGCGCAACCTATGCCGCGACCGAGGAAGTCAACTTCTATGCCCGGGTTGCGACCGGCTATCAGGGCCCGGCGATTCAGGACCGCGTTACCTTTGGCAGCAGCCCCACGGCGGCGCGCAAACAGACCACATTGTCGGCCGAAGCCGGCATCAAGGGGTCGCTCGCCGACCGCACCGTGCAATTCTCGCTCGACGGCTATTGGTGGCGCACCAATGATTTGCAGATCACCGCTGTCGGTGGTTCGGCAAACACCACGCGGTTGCTGAACGCGGCCCGGGCCATTGGCTATGGCGTTGAGGCCGAGTTCAACGCGCGTCCCCTGCCCCAACTGACGCTTACGGCGAGCGGCAGCTACAACTTCACGCAGCTCCAGGACCGGAATATTTCGGTGGGCGTGTGCGGCGCATTGTGCACCGTGACCGACCCGACCTTCACCACTCCGGGCGGCACCTTTGCGCGCATTGACGGAAACCGGCTGCCACAGGCGCCGCGTTTTGTGGGCAATGTGACCGCGCGCTATGCCATTCCGCTCGGCAATGGCGGCGAGGTGTATTTCTTCACTGACTGGGCGTATCGCAGTGACATCAACTACTTCCTTTACGAAGCGCTGGAGTTTCGCGGGCGTTCGTTGCTCGAAGGCGGGCTGAAGCTCGGCTACAAGGTTAATAACAAGCTCGACTTTGGGGTGTTCACACGCAACGTGACGAACCAGATCCGATCAATCAGCGCGATTGATTTCAACAATCTGACGGGCTTTGTGAACGATCCGCGGATTGTGGGCGGGCAAGTGCGCATCAGCTTCTGATCGCGCACCGCGCAGCACAAATTTGGAGGGAGCGCGACGCCGGCCGCGCTCCCCCTTTTTTGCGGGACTTGCCTCGTTGACCAGTGGCCATATACCCGCTGCGTGATGACGGGTTGGTAAGGAGGCACCCATGCGGCGGGTTTTTATGCTGTGCCTTATGCTGGCGCTTGGCAGCGGCACGCCCGGCATTGCCGCAGACCGCAAGCCCGCGTTGACCGTGTTCGCGGCCGCGTCCCTCACCGAGGCATTACAGGCGGCCGGCGCTGCTTATTCGGCGCGAACCGCGGTGCCGGTGCGGTTCTCCTTTGCGTCGAGCGCGGCAATCGCGCGCCAGCTTGAAGCGGGCGCGCCGGCCGACATCTTCATATCCGCCGATGCCGAATGGATGGATTACGCCCAACGCCACGGGCTGATCGTGCCGGCGACGCGCACCACCGTTGCGCGCGGGCGGCTCGCGCTCATAGCACCCGCCGGCTCAGCCATCCGGCTGCGGATCGGCCGGGGGATGCCGCTTGCAGCAGGACTTGGGCAGGCGGGGCGCCTGGCGATTGGTGACCCCGACGCGGTGCCCGCCGGACGGTATGCGCGGGCCGCCCTGCAAACGCTTGGCGCCTGGAATGGCGTGGCCGATCGCCTCGCCCGCGCCGAAAATGTCCGCGTCGCGCTGGCCTATGTCGCGCGCGGGGAGGCGCCCCTTGGCATCGTCTATGAAACCGACGCCCGGGCGGAACCGCGCGTGCGCGTGATCGGGATTTTTCCGCAAAGCAGCCACCCGCCCATCGTTTATCCCATCGCGTTGACCAGGCGCGCCAGCCCCGCCGCAAGCGGTTTTTTGGCGTTCCTGCGCGGCGCGCCGGGTCAGGCGATTTTCCGCCGCTTCGGCTTTTTGGCGGCGCAGTGACGCTCGGCGCGCTGCTCCCCACCCCTGGCGAGTGGCAGATTATCGGCCTTAGCATCGCCATTGCCGGGCGCGCGGTGCTGCTTGGCCTGCCGCTCGCCACAGCTTTTGGCTGGCTGATCGCCCGGCGCCGGTTTTTCGGGCGAACGCTGCTGGATGCGGCGCTGCATAGCCCGTTATTTCTGCCGCCCGTGGTGGTCGGCTTTGCGTTGCTGCTGCTGTTTGGCGCACAAGCGCCGCTCGGCGCGCTGCTGGCCCGGCTGGGGATGCCGCTGGTGTTCACGTCAGCAGGCGCCTCGCTTGCGGTTGGGGTGATGACCTTCCCGCTGATGCTGCGCGCGGTGCGGCAAGCGATTGACTCGGTCGACCCCGCGCTGGAAGCGATGGCGGCAAGCCTGGGCGCGGGATGGTGGGATCGGTTGTGGACGATCACCCTGCCCCTCGCTGCACCCGGCCTGACTGCGGCGGCGATCATCGGTTTTGCGGCCGGGCTGGGAGAATTTGGCGCGGTCATCACCTTTGCCGCCAATATTCCGGGCGAAACGCAGACACTGGCGCTCGCGATTTATGGCGCGCTGCAGGTGCCCGGCGGCGAGCGGGTCGCGATGCGGCTGGCGGGCTTGTCGTTTGCGATCGCCATTGCCGCGCTGCTGGCGTCGGAAGCGCTGCTGGCCTGGGGTCGCAGCCGGGCCGGCCGCTGACGATGCTGAGCGTCTCGGTTCACCGCACGCTTGGCCGCTTCGTGCTTGAGGTGCAGTTCACCGGCCCGGCCGACGGCGTGACGGTGCTGTTTGGCCCCTCGGGCGCTGGAAAATCGGCGACACTTGCTGCCATGGTCGGGTCCGCGCGCGACGCTACGGGCCGGATAACGCTGGGGGCACGGGTACTGGCCGACAGCGCGACTGGTCTTTTCACCCCGCCGCAGCACCGGCGGATCGGTTGGGTAAGCCAGGACGCGCGCCTTTTCCCCCATATGCCCGTGCGCGCCAATCTTGGCTATGGCCTGCGCCGGGCGACGCGCGCGCCGACGATCGCGTGGGACGATGTGCTCGACGTGCTGGGCATCGCGCCGTTGCTCGACCGCAAGGTGGCCGCGCTTTCAGGCGGCGAGCGGCAGCGGGTGGCGCTTGGCCGCGCGCTGCTCAGCCAACCGGACCTGTTGCTGCTGGATGAGCCGCTCGCCGCGCTTGATACGCCACGCAAGGCCGAGATTTTGGGCTATGTCACCCGGCTGAAAGCGCGTTTCCGTCTCCCGATGGTCTATGTCACGCACAGCACGCACGAAGCGCTGGCAATTGGGGATCATCTGGTGCGCATCGAGGCCGGGCGGGCGGTTGCCCAAGGCCTGCCCCGCGACTTGCTGGGCGCGCACGCCCATGATGCGCAGATTATCGCCGCCGACCTGAGTGCCGACACGGTGACGGTCGCCCTTGGTGACCAGCGGCTGACGCTGCCGGGTGCCGCGCTTGCGGCGGGGGGCACGGTGACGCTGAACCTGGTGCCCCGCCGCACCAAAACATAACGCGGCCGGCGCTCGCAAGCGCTCAAATAGACCGCCTCAACGCCTTGCCTTTACGGTGTTTTTCTATTCACCGAGCGCTTATGCGGCGCAAAAGCACCTCAGCGCTTGGCGGTCATCTGGCTGATGGCCTCACGCCCGAACCCGGTAATCATCTCGGCGATTTCGCGCGCCTGCGCCATGGAGCGGCTGCCCTGTTCGCGCAGATATTCGCCCTGAATGCGCATCACGTCGCCGACATCCTTGGCCGATGCGGCCGCGCGCATCGCCGCGAATGCTTCACGCGCATTCACCTCTGCCTGATCGAGCATCCGCATGCCGAGTTCAGCGCCAGAGGCCGCCGCCTTCTGGCCGGTTGCCTGCATTGCTTCGGCCGCCGCCTTCATCTGGTCGCCAACCTGCGCTGCGGCGCCATGCGCTGCGCCGCCATCTTTTTCAGCCATCGTGAATCTCCTGAATGTTGAACCCCTCTGGAAGAGCGTTCTACGCCTGGTGGCGGCAAAGCGCGAGCGGTCAACAGAGGCAATGGCATCCCCATTGGGTCCGACATTGCGCCGGAAAGCGCGAATATTCAGCCTTCATCGCCCATTCGGAGCGCCGCGATAAAGGCTTCCTGCGGGATGCTGACCGAGCCATATTCGCGCATCCGCTTCTTGCCTTCCTTCTGCTTGTCGAGCAGCTTGCGCTTGCGGCTGGCGTCGCCGCCATAGCATTTGGCCGTCACATCCTTTCTCAACGCCGCAATCGTCTCGCGCGCGATAACCTTGCCGCCAATCGCTGCCTGAATGGGGATTTTGAACAAATGGCGGGGGATGAGATCCTTCAGCCGCTCACACATGCCGCGCC
Organism: Sphingomonas sp.; assembly: GCA_021732445.1. GTDB lineage: Bacteria > Pseudomonadota > Alphaproteobacteria > Sphingomonadales > Sphingomonadaceae > Sphingomonas. The sequence goes on from JAKFUZ010000015.1 coordinate 92,798, forward strand.
CGCGCGTTTCGGCAGTTCCCCGGTGGACGATCATGCTGAGCGCATCGACCGCTTCTGAATTGACCATGATGCTCATTTTGACGAGATCACCGTTGCGATACCCGGTCTGGTGATAGTCAAAGCTCGCATAGCCCCGCGAAATACTTTTCAGCCGGTCGTAGAAATCGAACACGACTTCGTTGAGCGGCAGCTCATAGGTCACCTGCGCGCGCCCGCCCACATAGGTCAGGTTCTTCTGGATGCCGCGCCGGTCCTGGCACAGCTTCAGGATGCTGCCGAGATAGTCGTCGGGGCAATAAATGACTGCCTCTATCCAGGGCTCGGCGATGCTGGCGATCTTGCTGGGGTCGGGCATGTCGGCCGGGTTGTGCAGTTCAAGATGCCCGCCGCCATGCGTCAGTTCTATCTGATAGACGACTGACGGCGCTGTGGTGATGAGGTCAAGATCATATTCGCGCGTCAGCCGCTCTTGAATAATTTCAAGGTGCAGCAGGCCGAGAAAGCCGCAACGGAAGCCAAAGCCAAGTGCCGCACTCGATTCCGTCTCGAACGAAAAACTCGCATCGTTGAGCCGCAGTTTCGATATGCTCTCCCGCAATTTGTCAAAATCATTGGCGTCGGTTGGGAACATCCCGCAAAACACCACTGGCTGCACTTCCTTGAAGCCGGGCAGCGCCTCGGCCGCCGGGCGCTTTGCATCGGTTATGGTGTCCCCCACTCGCGCCTGCGCCACGTCCTTGATCTGCGCCGTGATGAAACCGATTTCACCGACGCCAAGATCGGTCAGCTGCTCGATCTTGGGGCGAAAACACCCGACCCGGTCGATAAGATGCTGCGTGCCCGTTGCCATGAACTTGACGTGCTGACCCTTTTTGAGCGTCCCCGCCATTACCCGCACCAGAATGACGACGCCCAGATACGGGTCATACCAGCTATCGACCAGCATTGCCTTCAAGGGCGCGTCGGCATCGCCCTTGGGCGGTGGAATGCGGGTGACGATGGCTTCGAGCACATCGGCAATGCCAATGCCCGCCTTGGCCGAGGTGAGCACCGCGTCCGACGCATCGAGGCCGATGACTTCTTCAATTTCGGCGCGGACCTTTTCGGGTTCAGCCGCTGGCAGGTCGATCTTGTTGATGACGGGCACGATTTCGTGGTCGTGTTCAATCGACTGATAGACATTGGCGAGCGTTTGCGCCTCCACCCCTTGCGCGGCGTCCACCACCAGCAGCGCACCCTCGCACGCGGCGAGGCTGCGGCTTACTTCATAGGCGAAATCGACATGCCCCGGCGTGTCCATCAGGTTGAGGACGTAATCGAGCCCGTCCTTGGCGCGGTAATTGAGGCGCACGGTCTGCGCCTTGATGGTTATGCCGCGCTCCTTCTCGATATCCATATTGTCGAGCACCTGCTCAGACATTTCGCGCTCGGTAAGCCCGCCGGTTTGCTGAATCAGCCGGTCGGCAAGCGTCGACTTGCCATGATCGATATGCGCGATGATGGAAAAATTGCGGATGCGGGAAAGCGGGGTCACTTGGGTCTCTGCAAGGGCGGCTGTGCCATGATGCGCCATAGCATTGCTGGCTCTCTTGGCAACCGGCGGCAAAGGCGGTTCCCGCAACACGCGTTTCGCGTTAATTGAACATTGCAGCATTTCGAATCACGTTATCGGGGAACATTGGAATGAAGTCGTCAATTTTCGCCACGAGCATTGCCGCGGCCGCGCTCGTCATTGCGCCGGCTGCTGCCGAAAAAACCCCAAAGCTGGCCAAGGAATCTTCCGGCCAGAAACTGCAACAGGCAACAGCCAATGACGTGCCGCGCTGCGCCCGCAAGCTTGGTACCGTCTCAATCCGCGATGGTGACGACCCGCTGCCCTGGACGCAGAACAACCTCGCGCCGCCATCCAAGCTGCTTAAGGTGCTGATCCAGCGCTCGGGGTGCTTCAATCTGGTCGATCGCGGCGCCGGGCTGAACGCGGCTGAACAGGAACGGGCCATCGGCGGCAATCTGGGGCTTCAGCGCCGCTCGAATGTTGGCCAGGGCCAAATCAAGGCCGCCGATTATGTGCTGGTTGCCGAAATTCAGGGCGCCAATGCCAATGTGAGCGGTGCGGGCGCGGCAGGCGTTGTCGGGGCCATTGTCGGAGGCCCGTTTGGCGGACTGCTCGGCGGCCTGCGGTCAAAAAAGCTTGAGGCGAACACGGTACTGTCGCTGACGAATGTCCGAACTACCGAAACCATTGCGGTAGAAGACGGATATGCAGCCAAGAAAGATACCGCCTTTGCCGTTGGCGGCCTGTTCGCGGTTGGCGGCGTGGGCGCGGGCGGCATTGGCGGCGGGTATGAAAGTACCGATATCGGGCGGGTCATCACGCTTGCCTTCATCCAGGCATATGCAAAAATGGTGAATTCGCTTGGGCTGGTGCAACCAGGTGATGTCGGCACAGCCGAAGCGGCTCCCGCCAAAACCTTCACTGCGCAAGCGCCGGTTGCGCTGCGGACGAGCGCGGCTGCATCAGCAAAAATCCTCCGCACGCTCCCTGCCGGGTCGATTGTCTTCCCCACCGGCAACAAGAACGGGCTGTGGTGGGAAGTCGCGGACGAAAACGACAATGTCGGCTGGGTGCTCAACACCCGGCTCGCCCCTTCACGATAATCGCCGTGGCGCTGGGGGTCGTAAGCCCTCAGCGCAGGCTGGCGAGCGCCACCGGCAGCTCCCCCCAGCCATTAATCACCGCATCGGCTCCCAGTTCCTCGACCGGGCCGTGGAGGAAGCCGAAGCTTACCGCGATGCTCGGCACGCCGGCGGCCTTTGCTGCCATGATGTCGTAAATCGAATCGCCGATAAAGGCCGCACGCCCGCCGCCGCAGCGGGCGATCATCTCGATGATCGGTGCCGCCGATGGCTTGGCGTTGCCCGGCCCCAGCGTATCGCCGCCGATTACGGTCTTGAGCCGGCCGAGCAGCCCCAACTGGCCCAGCAGGTCAACGGCCAGCGATTCAAACTTGTTGGTCACCACCGCCAGCGTCACGCCCTGCGCCGCCAGCGCATCCATTGCCTCAACAGCGCCCGGAAAGGGGCGCGAATGAACGCAGATATTGGCCGCATAATAACGCAGCATCTGCTTGTAGAGCGGGCGGAAGTCCGCATCGCTCACGCCACCGCTCGCCTCCAGCCCAAGCGCGAGCATGTGCCTGGCACCGCCGCCAATCATCGCCTTGATCTCGTGGGTACCGAGCAGCGGGCGGCCGGCATCGCCCAGCACATGGTTCACCGCGGCAAGCAAATCGCCACTGGTGTCAACGAGCGTGCCATCAAGGTCGAAGCCGATGATATCAAACCGGCGGGAGCCAGGCTGAGCGAGTGCCGCGGGAGGAGCGTTTTGGGCCATGGCGCCTGCTCTTTCAGCATCGCTATGGAATTGGCAACCCAATCGTGGCAGGGCGGCGACAAGACGGAGCCACGGCATGACATCGCAATCCCCCCCGCCCCCAGTCGCTGCAATCATCCTGGCGGCCGGCAAGGGCACGCGGATGAAATCTGAGCTGCACAAGGTGCTGCACCCGGTCGCTGGCCGGCCAATGCTTGTCCATTTGATCGACACAGTCGCATCGCTCGGCCCTGGCAGGACGGTGGTGGTCACCGGCGCCGGGCGCGACCAGATCGAGGCGGCCGTGGCACCGCTTGGCGTAACAACGGCGCTTCAGGCGGAGCAGCTCGGCACGGGCCATGCCGTGCTCCAGGCAGCGCCGGCGCTGGCGGGGTTTGGCGGCGATGTGCTGATACTCTATGGCGACGTGCCGCTGGTGGCTGCCGCCACGATGCAGCGCATGATCGAGCGGCTGCACGCACCCGATGCTCCGGCGGTTGTCGTGCTTGGCTTTCGCCCCGCCGATACCGCCGCCTATGGCCGGGTTATCGCGGATGCGAACGGGCGGATCATCAAAATGGTCGAGCATAAGGATGCGTCGCCAGATGAACGCGCCTGCACGCTATGCAACTCCGGCCTTATGGCCGCGCGCGCCGACCAGCTCTTCGGCCTGCTTGCACGGGTTGGCAATGACAATGCCGCGGGCGAATTTTATCTGGTCGACGTCGTCAACATCGCCAACGCAGACGGCGGTACCTGTGCGGTCATCGAAACGGGCGCGGACGAAGTGGCCGGCGTGAACAGCCGTGCTGAGCTGGCCGCGGTCGAGCTTTCATGGCAGGCCGCGCGGCGGGCGCAGGCGATGGCCGGGGGCGCCTCGCTGATCGCGCCGGAGACAGTGTGGTTCGCCCACGACACAGTTATCGGCCGGGACGTAACGATTGAGCCCAACGTGCTGTTCGGCCCCGGCGTGACGGTGGCAGACGGCGCGACAGTCCACGCCTTTTGCCACATCGAGGGCGCGACGATTGGTGCGGGCGCGCATGTCGGCCCGTTCGCGCGGCTGCGCCCCGGCACCGTGCTAGGCGCCAAATCGAAAGTGGGCAATTTCGTCGAGGTGAAAAAGGCAGAACTCGGGGCCGGCGCCAAGGCCAGTCATCTGAGTTATATCGGCGACGCGGTCGTCGGCGCCGGCGCAAACATTGGCGCGGGCACCATCACCTGCAATTATGACGGCTTTTTCAAATATCAAACGGTGATCGGCGAAGGCGCGTTCATTGGCTCCAATACGGCGCTCGTCGCGCCCGTCACCATAGGCGCGGGCGCGATTGTGGGCGCTGGTGCGGTCATAACCGCAGATGTGGCGGCCGACGCGCTGGCGCTCGTCCGCCCGCTGCAACGCGAAAAGCCCGGCTGGGCCAAACGATTTCGGGCCATCATGACCGCGCGAAAAGCGGCAAAGGAGTAGCGCGCAATGTGTGGAATCGTGGGTATTCTGGGGGACAGCCCAGTGGCGGACCGGCTGCTCGACGGCCTCAAAAGGCTGGAATATCGCGGGTATGATTCCGCCGGCATCTGCACGGTGCATGATGGGATGTTCGACCGTCGCCGGGCGCAAGGCAAGCTCGTCAACCTGGCCAGGCGCCTGGCCGAAGAGCCGTTGCACGGCGACAGCGGCATCGCCCATACCCGCTGGGCAACGCACGGCGCGGCAACCGAAGACAATGCCCACCCGCATATCGTGGGCGATGTAGTGCTGGTGCACAATGGCATCATCGAGAATTTCAAGCCGCTGCGCGACGAACTGATCGCCGATGGCCGCTCCTTCCTCAGCCAGACCGATACCGAAGTCGTCGCCCACCTCATTTCGCGCGAGATTGAGCGGGGTGCAGCACCCGAAGCGGCGGTGGCGGCCGTGCTGCCGCGCCTGCACGGGGCGTTTGCGCTTGGCGTGATGTTCAGGTCAGAGCCTGACCTTTTGATCGGCGCACGACTGGGGGCACCGCTCACCATCGGCTATGGCGAGGGCGAGAATTATCTCGGGTCAGACGCGCTGGCGCTGGCGCCGCTCACGCAGCGCATCGCCTATCTGGAAGAGGGCGACTGGGCGGTCATCACGCGCGCCAGGGTGCAGATTTACGACCAGAATAATCAGCCGGTCGCGCGCCCCATCGTAAACTCCGGCGCGTCCGGCCAGTTGATGGACAAGGGCAACCATCGCCACTTCATGCAAAAGGAAATTTACGAGCAGCCGGTGGTGGTCGCGCAGACGCTGCGCTCCTATCTGCGGCCGCTTGAAGAGCGCGTGGCGCTGCCCGACATGGAGTGTGACCTGAGCAGCGTTGAACGGATTGCCATCGTCGCGTGCGGCACCGCAAGCTATGTCGGCATGATCGGCAAATACTGGATCGAGCAGCTCGCGCGCGTGCCGGTGGAAGTCGATGTGGCGAGCGAGTTTCGCTACCGCGACCCGGTGCTAACCCCCAACATGCTGGGCATCGTCATTTCGCAGAGCGGGGAGACGGCCGATACGCTGGCGGCGCTGCGCCACATGCGGGCCGCAGGGCTGGTGACGGCGGGCATCATCAACGTGCCCACAAGCTCCATGGCGCGCGAGGTTGATCTGTTGCTCCCCACCCATGCCGGGCCGGAAATTGGCGTCGCCTCCACCAAGGCGTTCACGTGCCAGCTTGCGGTGATGGCGGCGCTCGCGACCAACCTTGCCCGTGCCAAAGGCGTGCTGTCGGCCGAGCAAGAACGCGACATCGTTCATCATCTGACGCAAGTGCCCGAGGCCATGAGCCATGCCCTGTCTCACGATGCCGAAATCGAGGCGATGGCGCCCAAAATTGCGGCCGCGCGCGACGTGTTGTATCTTGGCCGGGGTCCGGATTATCCGCTGGCGCTGGAAGGCGCGCTGAAGCTGAAGGAAATCAGCTATATCCATGCCGAAGGCTATGCCAGCGGCGAGATGAAGCACGGCCCCATCGCGCTCATCGACGATTCAGTGCCGCTCATCGTCATCGCCCCGTCCGGCCCGTTGTTCGACAAGACAGTGAGCAACATGCACGAAGCGCAGGCGCGCGGCGCGCAGGTGGTGCTGATTTCCGATGCAGCTGGCATTGCGCAGGCCGGCGAAAACACCATCGCCACCATCCAGATGCCCAAGGTTCACCCGCTGATTGCACCGCTGGTTTATGCCGTGCCAATCCAGTTACTGGCCTATCATGTCGCGGTGTTCAAAGGCACCGATGTTGACCAGCCGCGCAATCTGGCCAAATCAGTGACGGTTGAATAACGGCCAGCCCCGCTTACGCGCGCAAAAGCTGGATGATCGACGAAAAATCGCGGGCGCTGTGCCCGGCATCGGCCTGTGCCTGGTAAAGCTCGGTGGCGCGCGCGCAGACCGGGGCTTGGGCCTCAGTTGCAACCGCCGCCGCCATGGCAAGCTTCATGTCTTTGAGCATCAAGGCGGTGGCAAAGCCGCCGTCATAATTCCGGTCGGCGGGCGTTTCCGGCCCCACGCCGGGCACCGGGCAATAGCGTGTCATCGACCAGCTTTGCCCTGAGCTGACGGACGCGATGTCGTAAAATTTCTGCGCGTCCAGCCCGAGCTTTTCGGCGAGCAGAAACGCCTCGCAGGTCGCCGCCATGGTCGCCCCGAGGATCATGTTGTTGCAGATCTTGGCCGCCTGCCCGGCGCCATTGTCGCCTGCATGGATGACCACGTTGCCCATCGCGCTGAGCACCGGTTCAGCCCGCGCAAAACCCTGGTCGCTTCCGCCGACCATGAAAGTGAGCGTGGCGGCATTGGCGGCGGCGATTCCGCCCGATACGGGCGCATCTACCGCGAGCAACCCCTTCATCGCAGCCGCTTCGGCAACGCGCCGGGCGGTCGCCACGTCGATCGTTGAACAGTCGATAAGCAGCGCGCCGGGCGTTGCTGCGGCAAACACGGCATCGGCATAGACCGCCTCGACATGCGCCCCCGCCGGCAGCATCGACACCACCAGTTCTGCATCCGCCACCGCAGCGGCGGCGCTGGCCGCCGGCAGGCACCCGGCGGCCCTGGCCCGTTCAAGCGCATCGGCCGACAAATCAAAGGCCCGCACGTCGTGGCCCGCCTTGGCGAGGTTTGCGGCCATGCCGCCGCCCATATTGCCCAGCCCGATAAAAGCGATGGTCGTCATTATTGTCCGCTCCAGCTGGGGGTCCGCTTCTCCACAAAGGCGGCCATGCCTTCTTTCTGGTCGGCCGTGCCGAACAGGGCGTGAAACAGCCGCCGCTCGAACAATATGCCCTGGGTCAGCCCGGTCTCGAACGCGGTATTGACCATTTCCTTGTTCGCCTTGGCGGCAAGCGGTGCCATGTCCGCAATGGTAGTGGCGGTTCTCACCGCCTCCTCGATCAGGTCGGCGGCGGGCACTATCCGGCTGACAAGCCCCGCGCGCTCTGCTTCGGCTGCGTCCATCATCCGGCCCGTCAGGCACATTTCCATCGCCTTGGCCTTGCCGACGGCGCGCGCCAGCCGCTGCGATCCGCCCATGCCGGGCGATACGCCGAGCTTTATCTCGGGTTGACCGAATTTTGCCGTATCGGCCGCCAGGATGAAGTCGCACATCATCGCCAGTTCGCAACCACCGCCCAGCGCATAGCCCGCAACCGCCGCGATGATGGGTTTGCGCGTTGCCGTCACCCGGTCATAACCAGCGAAATGGTTGGTCCCGAACATCGCGGCAAACCCCATTTCCTGCATTTCCTTGATGTCGGCGCCGGCTGCAAACGCCTTGGCCGAGCCGGTGATTACGGCACAGCCCTGCCCATCATCGGCATCGAACGCTTCCAGCGCCGCAATCAGCTCAGACAGCAGCTGCGCGTTAAGGGCGTTAAGCGCCTGCGGGCGGTTGAGGGTGAGGAGCGTCACCCGGCCGCGCCTTTCCAACAGGATCGTCTCATAGGTCATAACGGGGTCCACTCCTCATCGGCGGGCAGGGGGGCGAAGATGGCATCGAGCAGAGCGGTGCTCACGTCTTGCGGCAAGGCCGGGTTCCAGCGCGGCAGATTGTCCTTGTCGACGATGACCGCGCGCACGCCTTCGGCAAAATCAGGCCGGAGCAGCACGCGCGAGGCGATGCGATATTCCATCGTCATGTTATCGGCAAAATCAGTGAGCGCAGCACTTGTCGCCAGTTGACGCAGCGCAACCTTGCAGGTTTGCGGGCTCTTCGTGCCCAGCGCCGCGCGCTCCTTCATCGCCCAATCCGATCCGTCGGCATCGAGGGCTGCGAGGATGTCCTCGTAGCGGTCGGACGCGAACAGCCGGTTAATGGCGCCGATCTGCTCGACAAGGCTGGCCGGCGGTGGCGCAACGCTTAACTGGCGCAGGATATTGTCCACCCGGCCCGGCGCCTCAACGATGCGCGCCTTGGCCTCCGCAAGCGCCTCGGCCGGCAGATAATGCGTGGCAAGGCCAAGCGCGAGGCACGCCGCGCCATCGAGCCGCGCCCCGGTAAGCGCCAGATAGCGCCCCACCCGCCCTTCAACCCGCGACAGATACCATCCGCCCCCGACATCGGGGAACAGGCCAATGCCCGTCTCCGGCATGGCCAGCCGCGTGTTTTCGGTCGCTATCCTGATCGACGCGGGCTGCGCAAGGCCAACCCCGCCCCCCATCGTAATACCATCCATAAAGGCGATAACGGGCTTGGGATAGCTGAAGAGCTGGTGGTTCAGCCGGTATTCGTCGTGAAAAAAGCGCCGCCCTTCGGCACCCCCCGCTGCTGCGCTGTCTGCCAGCATTCGTATGTCGCCGCCGGCGCAAAACCCGCGCCCTTCGGCATGGTCGATGAGCACCGCCTCCACCGCGTCATCGCCTGCCCATGCCGCCAGCGCCGCGCTCATCATGTGCACCATGTCGAGGGTGAGCGCATGGAGTGCGGCCGGGCGGTTGAGGCTCAACCGGCCCGCCCGCCCCTCAATCCTGGCAAGCACCGTATCGCTCATTGGCGTGTCAAGTCGCGGCCGATAATCATCCGCATGACCTGATTGGTCCCCTCCAATATCGAATGCACCCGCAAATCGCGCCAGAAGCGTTCGATGGGGTAATCCATCAGATAGCCGTATCCGCCATGGAGCTGGAGCGCACGGTCTGCCACTGCCGAGCCGGTATCCGTCGCGAGCCGCTTGGCCATGGCCGCAAAGCGCGTTTTGTCGGGCGCGTTCGCGGTCACCTTGGCCGCTGCGATATAGAGCAGGGCACGCGCCGCCTCCAGTTCCGTGGCCATGTCGGCGAGCATGAACTGCGTGTTCTGAAAGTCGCTGACCGCGGTGCCAAACTGCCGGCGCTCCCGCGTATAGGCGATCGCCTCGTCAAGGCAGCGCTGCGCCCCGCCCAGCGAACAGGCGCCGATGTTGAGCCGACCGCCGTCCAGCCCCATCATCGCGATGCGAAAACCCTCCCCCTCGCCGCCGACAAGGTTGGCGACCGGCACGCGGACGCCATCAAAAATCACCTGTGCGGTCGGCTGCGAATGCCAGCCGAGCTTGCGCTCGTTGGCGCCAAAGGACAGGCCGGGCATGTCTTTTTCAATGACGAGGCACGAGATGCCCTTAGGCCCCTCCTCCCCGGTGCGCACCATGGTGACGTAGATTTCATTCTCGCCGCCGCCCGAAATGAACTGCTTGGTGCCGGTGACGATATAGTCATCGCCGTCGCGCACCGCCCTGGTTTTGAGCGCGGCGGCATCGGAGCCGGAGCCCGGCTCGGTCAGGCAATAGCTGGCAATCTGGTCCATCGCGACCAGCCGGGGCAGGTATGTCGCCTTCACGGCTTGGCCGCCGAACCGGTCGATCATCCAGCTTGCCATGTTGTGGATTGAAATAAAGGCGGAGGTGGAGGGGCAGCCATAGGCCATCGCCTCCATGATTAGCGCTGCTTCCAGCCGCCCCAGATTGATGCCGCCCGATGCCTCACTCACATAGATCGAGGCAAAGCCAAGCCCGGCCGCTGCCTTTATCGTATCGCGCGGGAAAATGTGCTTTTCGTCCCACTCGGCGGCATGGGGCGTAATGCGATCAGCGGTGAACCTGCGCGCAAGATCCTGAATTTCGCGCTGCTCGTCCGTGAGCGTGAACGGGTCGGTCATCGCGCTTACCCCATCGTCGGAATGACGAACGCATTGGAACCGTCGGGCGATCCGTCGGGCCAGCGCTGGGTGATGGTTTTGACCTTGGTCCAGAATTTCACGCCTTCCATTCCGTGCTGGTTGGTGTCCCCAAAGGCAGAGCGTTTCCACCCGCCAAAGCTGTGATAGGCAACCGGCACCGGGATCGGCACGTTGATGCCGACCATGCCGACATTGACGCGGGCGGCAAATTCGCGCGCGGCGTGGCCGTTGCGCGTGAAGATCGCGACACCATTGCCATATTGGTGCTCGCTCGGCAGCCGCACCGCCTCTTCAAAATCGGCGGCACGCACAATCTGGAGCACGGGGCCGAAAATCTCTTCCTTGTAGCTCTGCATGGTCGCGGTCACATGATCGAACAGCGACGGGCCAATGAAGAACCCGGCCTCATGCCCCTGCAGGCTGAACCCGCGCCCGTCGACGACGAGTTCTGCGCCTTCGTCAACGCCGGTCTGAATCCAGTTCTCCACGCGCTGCTTGTGCGCCGCGTTCACCACCGGGCCATAATGCGCGTCGTCATCCGTGCTGATGCCAACGCGCAGGGCCGCAATCGCCGGCAGCAGCTTTTCGCGCAGCGCCTGTGCCGTCTTGTCGCCGACCGGCACCACCACCGGCAGCGCCATGCACCGCTCGCCCGCTGACCCGAAGGCGGCGCCCGACAGCTCGCTCACCACCTGATCGAGATCGGCATCGGGCATGACGATACCGTGATTCTTCGCGCCACCCATCGCCTGCACGCGCTTGCCCGCGTCAACGCCGCGCCGATAAACATAATGCGCGATGTCGGAGGAGCCGACAAAGCTGACCGCAGCAATGGCCGGATGGTCGAGAATGGCATCGACCATCTCCTTGTCACCGTGCACCACCTGCAAAATGCCCTCCGGCGCGCCGGCCTCCCGCATCAGTTCGGCGAGCCGCACCGGGACTGATGGGTCGCGCTCGGAAGGTTTCAGGATGAACGCATTGCCGCAGGCAATCGCCACCCCGAACATCCACATCGGAATCATCGCGGGGAAATTGAACGGCGTAATCCCCGCGCCAATGCCGAGCGGCTGGCGCATCGAATAAACGTCGATCCCCGGCCCTGCGCCCTGCGTATAGTCGCCCTTCAACACATGGGGAATGCCGCAGGCGAACTCGATCACGTCGAGCCCGCGCTGAACATCGCCGCGCGCATCGGCCACCACCTTGCCATGCTCCGACGACAGCAGCCGTGCCAGATCGTCGATATTGGCTTCCACCAGCCGCTTGAATTCGAACATCACCCGCGCCCGGCGTTGCGGATTGGTCGCGGCCCAGCCGGGTTGTGCAGCGAGCGCCGCCGCCACGGCGCGGTCAAGATCAGCTTGAGAGCCCAGCATCACCTGCGCCTGGACAGCGCCCGAATTGGGATCGAACACATCACTCATCCGCCCGGCACCGCCACCTGAATGGCCAACGATGTGATGGTCGATGATGCGCATCCCTCAGTCTCCGCCGCGGCACGTTTTTGACGATAGCTGTCGCCTTGCCACCGAAGCCGGGCCGCTTCAACCGCCGATCAGGGCACAGCCGCACGCGCCGGGCCAGCTGAAAAGAATTTACGGCGCCTTAACCCTCCTTCGATACGCTTGGGAAACGGCGCTTTGCGGGGGGTGCGGATGACCGGGTTACTTGCCTCCCTTCGGCGCGCCGACACGCATTTTTGCTGATTGTGACGGGAGTAGCCGGTGCGCATTCTGATAATCGACGACGAACCGGGCATGCACGATTCCTATCGGCACTGCTTTGCGCCGCGTCCTGCCAACCAAGACGCGTTATCGGCAATGGCGGCTGAATTGTTCGGCGATGAAGACGGCGCGGAACCCGCAGCAGAGGCCGCGCCCGAGTTTCGCCGCACCCATGTGATGCAGGGGGTGGATGGTGTCAGCGAAATCCGCAAGGCGCTGGCCGAGGGCGACCCGTTTTCGGTTGCGTTCATCGACATCCGCATGCCGCCCGGCATTGATGGCAAGGAAACCGCCAAACGCATCCGCGCGCTTGATCCGGCCATTAACCTTGTGATCGTGACGGGCTTTTCAGACTTTTCGCCGCTAGAAATTTCGCGCGCCGCCGGGCCAGCCGACAAGATTTTCTACATCGCCAAGCCGTTTGAAGTCGCCGAAGTGACGCAAATGGCCACCGCACTTGCCAAGCGGTGGCAGGTCGATCTCGACCTTGCCGCTGCCCGTGAAATGCTGGCCCTGCAGGTCGTGACGCTTGAGGAACAGAGCGCTGAACTGGCCGCCAATGAAAGCCATGCGCTGCACCTGGCCAATTATGATTCGCTGACCGACGCGCCCAACCGGCTGGCATTTCTGAAAGCGCTCACCGAACGCGCGCGCGGGACCGAGATGTTCGCCACTGCAATGCTCGATCTCGACCGGTTCAAAATCGTAAACGACACGCTTGGCCATCTGGCAGGCGACGACATGATCCGATCCGTCTATGCCCTGCTCGCCAAATCGGTGCCTGAAGGGGCGATGGTCGCGCGGCTGGGTGGCGATGAGTTTGGTATTCTGTTCGATACGCTCGGCGAGGAAGCCGCGATAATGACGTGCGAACGCATCGTTCGCGACTGCTCGGTAAGCCTCAAGGTGTTCGGGCACGCGGTTGAGGCAAGCGTGTCGATGGGCGTCGTTGTGACCGCGGCAGCGCCCGTCAGCGACCCGGTTCATGTCCTGCGCCGCGCGGACCTTGCGCTAAACGAGGCCAAGCGGGCTGGTCGCGGGGTGGTGCGCGCGTTTGACGAGAGCATGGACGAGAGCATCCGCTTCCGCCGACGGATCGAAGGCGGGCTGAGCGAGGCAATCGTCAACCGTGAACTGTCGCTGGCCTATCAGCCGATTGTCGCGCGCGACGGGCTGGAAATTGTCGGCTTCGAGGCGTTGCTGCGCTGGAACAGCCCGGAATATGGCGCGATTTCGCCCGCGATGTTCATCCCCATTGCCGAAGAAAGCAACCTCATCCACGAACTTGGCGACTGGGTTCTGGGCGAAGCACTGGCGGAGCTCGCCAACTGGCCGGGCCAATATGTGTCGGTCAATTTTTCGCCGCGCCAGTTCCGCCGCCATAATTTCGTCGCGCGCCTGCTGGAGCAAGTGCAGCAATTTGGCGTGGCGCCGGCAAGGCTCCAGATCGAAATAACCGAAACCGCGATTTTCGACGATGCCGACCGCGCGGCAGACACGCTCTACCGGCTGCGGCAAATGGGGTTCAAAATCGCGCTCGATGATTTCGGAACCGGCTATTCAAGCCTTTACAACATCCGCAAATTCGCGCTCGACAGCCTCAAGATTGACCGCAGTTTCATCGACGGCATGGGCCGCGAGCGCGAAAGCGCGGCCATCGTCCACTCGATCATCCATCTGGGCCGCGCGCTGGGGCTCGGCATCATTGCCGAAGGTGTGGAAACCGAGGCGCAAGCGCAGGCGCTGCGAATTGCCGGGGCGTCACACCTCCAGGGCTATTACTTCGCGCGGCCAGTGCCTGCCGGGCAGGCCCGCGCCATGGCCGCCGCCGGCCACATCGAAGGCAAGGACGACCCCGGCGACGCACCGCTCGTCTATCAACCGAGGACCGGGACGCACGCCTGATGCGCCTGGCCGCGCTTTCCGGCCGGCTCGCGGCGCCACGGTCGCTGGGTGCCAAGCTGCTGCTTGTCCTGCTTGCAGCGGGCCTGCTCGGCGCGCTGGCAATCACCGCGTTGCTGGCGCTCGTCATCACACCCAGCTTCGACCAGCTTGAGCGCACCGCCGTGACCGCGCACATCCAGCGCACCCGGGCAGCCCTTGGCGAATATATCTCCAAGGTCGAAAGTGCCGTGCGCGATTATGGCGACTGGAATTCAAGCTACGACTATGTCGTCCACCCCAACCCGGCGTTCGAACGCGAATCCTTCTCACCGCTGGCGATGGCCAATCTCGATGTGAACGGCATGGCCTATGTCCGCGCGGATGGCAGCATCATCATCGCCCGCTGGCTCGACCTCAATAGTCAGCACGACGTGGGTACCATGCGTCGCCAGTTCATCGACGCTATTCACAAAATCAATTTTTCCCAGGCACTTGGACATAGAAATTCAACCGCCTTCTACACACGCATCGGGCCGGTAGTGGCTGCGGTCGGCGTTGCGCAGGTGCGCCGCAGCGACGGCAGCGGCACGCCGCGCGGGCATGTGCTGATGGTCCGGCAGATAACGCAGCGGCAATTGTCGGCGCTCCTGCAGGTGCCGGCCGCGCTTGGGCCCCCGGCCGGCGACAATGCCCGCATCATGCCGGCACCTCGCGAAATGACGATTTCGCTACCTATCCGCGGGCCCGACAACCGCGCCGTCGCCAGCGCATCCTTCACGGTGCCGCGCGACGTCTCCACGCTCGGCCGGGGGATATTGCTGCTGGCGGTAGCCGGCTCGTGCCTGTTGCTGCTGATGGTCCTGTTCGTGCTGCGGCGGATGATCGCGCAACTGGTGCTCGCGCCGCTTAGCCGGGTCGAACAACATATGCAGCACGTAACTGCCTCGGGCACGCTCGGTTTGCTCGCCGACGATGGGCGCCGCGACGAAATCGGCTCGCTGGGGCGCAGTTTCAACATGATGCTGAAGCAGCTTAAGGATTTGCGTGAACAAATCGAGGTGCAAAGCTTTGCGCTTGGCCGCAGTGAAAGCGCGGTCGTGGTGATGCACAATGTGCGCAACGCGCTGACCCCGGTCAGCACCATTTTGTCGCGCAGTCTGGGCGAAGGCCCGGCAACCGACCCCGCCACGCTGGCGCGCGCCACTGCCGAGCTTGCCCGCTGCGACACGCCGACAGCCCGGCGCCAGAAGCTCGCGGCCTTTGTGGCTGCCGGAATCCAGGCCGAACATGCCGCCCATGCAGAGCGCCAGCGGCAGTTGCGTGCTGGCCGGGACGCCATGCAGCAGGTTCTCGAGATCATCGGCGCACAGCAGGCAAGGGCGCATGAGCGGCCGCAGGTGGCGCCGTGCGACGTCGCGGACATTCTGGCGCAGAACGCGACCATTGCCCGCTATTCCGGCGACACGGCAATACAGTTTGACTGCCCCGGCGTGCCCTGTCCCGTGCTCGCCAACCGGGTGATACTGAGCCAGGTGATTGGCAATCTGTTCGGCAACGCTGCTGAATCCATCGCTGCAACCGGGCGCGGCCAGGGCACGATCAGCGTGTCGATTACCGCCCATGCCGGCAGGGTCGACATCGCCATCCGCGATGATGGCGAAGGATTCTCGGCAGCAACGGGCAAGGCGCTTTTCCAGCGCGGATATTCAACGCGCGGCCACAAATCCGGCGGGCTGGGGCTGCACTGGTGCGCCAATGCGATGACGGCGATGGACGGCGCGCTGCGACTGGAAAGCGACGGGCCGGGCAAGGGCGCTGTCGCCACCCTGACGCTTAACGCCG
Source organism: Sphingomonas sp. (assembly GCA_021732445.1). Taxonomy (GTDB): domain Bacteria; phylum Pseudomonadota; class Alphaproteobacteria; order Sphingomonadales; family Sphingomonadaceae; genus Sphingomonas. The sequence goes on from JAKFUZ010000015.1 coordinate 108,790, forward strand.
CACCATCGGCCGTGAGCGAAGGCGCCGCGCCCGCCGCGCAGCTCGCGGCCTGACTGGCTCAACGAGCGCCAGGTGTCGCGCCCGCCACAGCCCCTTCATCGCCGCCATTGCCCGCCAGTTGCAGATATGCCGGCACGAGATTGCGCGCCCGATACCATTGCTGACGCTGCGGCGGCAACGTGTCGAAATTGCCGATGACGCGGCGGCATTCGGGGCTGCGGCACTGGCAGATCATGTGCCAGTTGCTCTGGGTGAGCGTGGTGGAATAGTCCCAGGTAATTTCCTCCCCCGGCGCAATGTCGCGCGTGGCGATCAGGAACACCCCGCCATCGGTAAAACGCAGGCCCGCATTGGGCGTGCAGCTATGGTTGATGAGGTCATCCACCCGACCCGATGGCCCCATATACCGATCTTCACCGACCTGCACATAATGGTCATCGGGGCCGCGCAGCACCGTGGGCAAGCGATCGGCGGGCAGAAGGGCGCCGGTAAACCGGATGATCTCGGCGCCCTCGGCAAAGCATTGTGCGGCATAGACCGCCCTGCCCAAATGGCTTTCCCCAACCGAAAACAGGCTGGCGGCCGGCGGATAGGCATCGAGCACGAAGAACCGGCCGCGGCGAAACCCAAGCGAACGCGCCGGGTTGATCGTCGCCAGCCCGACCATGAACCACAGGCTGGCATGACAGGCCAGCTCCACAAAGATATAGGCCAGCCCGCCGACCCCCAAATCGGCAATGCGGATGGCGAGCAGCAGCGTTGCCAGATCGCCAATCGTCCACAGCCCCCAGGCAGGCGAGCGTTCGCGGCTGCGGTCCTGCATCACGCTTTGCCAGGTCGGCCAAAAGCTGATCGGCACGGCTGCCACCACCATCAAATGCGCCCAGAAGGCCGAGCGGAACGCCGCCCACAGGATGAGCGCGGCAAGGCACACCGCCATGCATACGCTCTCGCTGACCGACGGCGCGCTCCATGCCGACCGGCGCCAGACGCCGATCGTCACCACCAGGCAGGCAATTGCGGAACCAAGAAACACCAGGCTTTGCGCAGCGCCCGGATTGACCGCGGCATAGGTGCTGGCCTCAACCCCGATTGCCGCACTCCAGATGAGCCATGAGGCGCGGTTGGGCCGCACAAGCTGGCGGCGCAGGCCGGCCAGATACGCGGCATAGCCCGCAAAGTTGCACAGCACAGCAATGGCAAACCACAGCGCAAGCGTCATCATCAGCACCAACAAGGGTGCGTTCAATGTAGCCGACCCGCTGACCAGCGTCCACCAGAAACCTAGGATTCACCGCGAGTCGCGCTAGATGCGGCGCGCATTGTTATTGGCGGACGATGACGCCGCCTTTCATTACCATCACGACCGCACGGGCAGCCGCGATGCGGCGCGTCGGGTCGCCAGCGAGCGCCACGAGATCGGCTACCATCCCCGCTTTCACCGCGCCGACCCGGTCGCCAATGTGGAGCGCGCGCGCATTGCCTGACGTGGCGGCGATCATCGCTTCGGCCGGGGTCATGCCGCTGGCGACCATCAGTTCAAGCTCGCGTGCATTGTCTCCATGCGCGAACACTCCGACATCGCCCCCCGCGCAGAGCAGAACGCCAGCCTTGCGTGCCCTGGCAAAGCCGTCGCGGCTGGCGGTCACGCCGGGCGGTGCGGGCTCGGCGCCGTTCCACCCGGCATAGCGCGCAACCGCATCGGCCGCCGCGAGCGTTGGGCACAGCGCAACGCCTTTGGCCGCCATCGCGGCGAAAATCTGGGGCGTGCCGCCATAGCCATGCTCGATAGTGTCGGCGCCTGCCTCGATCGCACGGCGCATCCCTTCCGGCGTTGCGCTATGCACCGCAACGGTGCGGCCAGCGTCATGCGCTGCTTCAACGGCGGCGCGCAGTTCGGCAAGCGAAAATGTCGGCCGGCTTTCTTCCCCGCCCCGCCACCGGTAATCACCGTAAAGCTTGATGACATCGGCCCCGGCGGCAATCTGGCTGCGCACGGCGCGGACGACCTCGTCCACCCCGCTTGCTTCCTCGGCGCCTTGCGGCACGGCGACGCCCGGCTCAAAACCTTTGGGACCATAAGCCCCGCGCGCGACAATTGCCCGGGTCGCCACCAGCAGGCGCGGACCAGGCACAATAGCCTGCTCAATCGCCTGGCGCAGCCCGACATCGGCAAAGCCTGCGCCTTCGGTGCCAAGATCGCGCTCGGTCGTGTACCCGGCCATCAGCGTCATCCGCGCGGCCACCACCGCGCGCGCGGTGCGCAGCGCAAGCGGTTCGTGGAGCACCTGATCGTCCCATTTCGCCTCGTTATAGGGGTGGAGGAACAAATGCCCGTGCCCCTCGATCATCCCCGGCATCAGCGTGAGACCCGGCAAGTCGACGATTCTTGCAGCGGCGGGCGGCGGGCCGCTGGCCGGCCCTGCATCCACAATCATGTCGCCGCGCACCAGCACCTGCCAGCCAACATGCAGGCCCGGATTTTCGCCATCGAACACCGCCTGGGGCCGGAGCAGGACAAGCTCGGGTGCGGGCCCGGATGCAGGGCCGGGCGCAGCGGCGCTGGCTGGCGCAAGGGCCAATAGCAACAAGGCGGACATCCAGCGCATCGTCATTCCTCCAAAAGCGCACCGACGCTGCTTGCCGAGTGCCGTGCGGGCCGATAGCCTGAGCAAATGGATAACCCGCCCAGCGCATGGCGCAACCTGCCGCTCGTCCTTGCGCTCGTTTCAGCGGCGCCCGCCGCAACCGCGCAGGCAGTGCCAGATCCCCAGCGCTGGAAAGCGCAGGCAGTGCCAGATCCCCAGCGCTGGAAAGCGCAGGCAGTGCCAGAACCCCAGCGCTGGAAAGCGCAGGCGGCCAGGGTCACCATCACGCGCGACGACTGGGGCATCGCCCACATCCATGGCAAGACCGACGCCGACGCGGTCTTTGGCGCGGTTTATGCGCAGGCCGAAGATGATTTTGCGCGGATTGAGGCAAATTATCTTACCGCCACCGGGCGAACCGCAGAATATGCGGGCAAGGACGCCATCTGGCAGGATTTGCGCCAGCGGCTTTATGTCGATGACGGCGCGCTGAAGCGCCAATATGCCGGCGCACCGCCCTGGCTGAAGCGGCTGATGCTGGGCTGGGCCGACGGGCTGAACTATTTTCTGGCGACGCACCCCGGTGTGCGGCCGAAGGTCATCACCCATTTCGAGCCATGGATGGCCCTATCGTTTACCGAAGGCAGCATTGGCGGTGATATCGAGCGGATTTCACTGGCCGAACTGGCGCAATTCTATGGCCACGCAGCGGTTGCACAAACCGCTGAGGAAACCGGCGCGCGTCCGCAGGAGCCGCGCGGTTCAAACGGCATCGCCATCGCACCATCCAAGACCCGCGATGGCCATGCGCTGTTGCTCATCAACCCGCACACAAGCTTTTACTTCCGTTCCGAGCTGCACATGATGAGCGACGAAGGGCTGAACGCCTATGGCGCATCGACCTGGGGGCAGTTCTTTATCTATCAAGGCTTTAATGCGCACGCCGGGTGGATGCATACCTCGTCTGGTGTCGATAATGTCGACGAATTCGCCGAAACCATCGAGACGCAGGCTGGCACGCGCCTGTATCGCTATGGCAAGGAAAAGCGCGCCATCGCCAGCCGCACCATCCGCCTGAAATATCGTAGCGCGAGCGGCGCCTTGGTGCCGGCGAACTTTACCGTGTTTGCAACCCACCATGGCCCGATTGTCGCCGAGCGACACGGGAAATGGATCGCGCAGGCGCTGATGTGGCGCCCGGTGCCCGCGCTTCAGCAAAGCTGGCTGCGCACCAAGGCAGGCGGGCTCGCTGACTATCTCAAGGTCGCCGCTCTCCAGGCGAACTCCTCAAACGCCACGCTGTTTGCCGATGCGGGGGGCAACATCGCCTATCTGCACCCGCAATTCGTGCCGGTGCGCAGCGCGAGATTCGACTATTCCAAGGCGGTCGACGGCGCCAATCCCGCCACCGACTGGAAGGGCCTGCACAGTTTGGCGTCGCTGCCCAGCGTCATCGCGCCCAAAATCGGCTGGGTGATGAACACCAACAACTGGCCATATAGCGCCGCCGGGCCGCAAAGCCCCAAGGCTGCCAATTTTCCAGCCTATATGGACAGCGCCGGAGAAAATGCACGCGGCGAGCATGCAACGCTGCTGCTGACCCCGGCCAAAGACGTCACGCCGGAAAAGCTGATGGCGATGGCGTATGACAGCTACCTGCCCGCTTTTGCCAGGCTCATACCGCAACTGACCGCGGCCTATGACGCGCTTGCCGGCGATGATCCGCTGCGCGCGGCGCTGGCTGAGCCAATGGCGGCGCTAAAGGGCTGGGATTATCGCTGGTCAGCGCAATCAGCGGCGACGTCGCTTGCGGTGTTCTGGGGGGATGCGCTGTGGCGTGACGTCGGCAGCTTTGCCCGCGCCGAGCGGGTCAATGTGCCCGATTACATCGCCACCCGTGTCTCGCCCGCTGCGCGCCTCGCCGCCCTGTCAAGCGCGGTCGACCGGCTAACGCGCGACTTTGGCACCTGGCGCACCGCCTGGGGCGACATCAACCGGTTCCAGCGGCTCGACGATTCGATTGACGCCCATTTTGATGATGCGCGCGCGAGCACGGCGGTTCCCTTCACCTCGGCGCAATGGGGCTCGCTCGCCTCCTTTGGCGCGCGCGCCTATGACAATACCCGAAAATATTATGGCACAAGCGGCAACAGCTTTGTCGCCGTGGTGGAGTTCGGGCCGAAGGTAAAGGCATGGGCAGTAACCGCAGGTGGCGAGAGCGGCGACCCGGCCTCTCCTCATTTTGGTGACCAGATTGCGCGCTATGCCGCCGGCGCGCTGCGGCCAGTTTATTTCTATCCACAAGACATCGGCGCCCACGCCAGGCGAACCTATCAACCGGGAAATTGAGGCGCGCCTGGCCGCGGTCAGGCAACCTGTCGGGCGGCATCGCCCCCTGCCAGAAGCGGCCAGAGATCAGCCAGCGCCATCGGTCGCGAGATGAGATAACCCTGCGCATAGTCACAACCGACCGCGCGCAGAAAATCCAGGCACGCCGCCGCCTCGACCCCTTCTGCGACCACCCGCAAGCCAAGATCATGTGCCAGATCAACGGTCGAGCGCACCAGCAGGCCGTCATTCACATTCTCGTGGCAGTGCTGGACAAAGCTGCGATCGAGCTTGATTTCGCTCAGCGGCAACTGGCGCAGATATGAAAGGGTTGACTGGCCGGTGCCATAATCATCCATCGACACCAACACGCCCAGGTCGCGATAGCGGCACAACGCCGCCACCGCCGCCTCAGGGTCCAACATGGCCGCCGACTCGGTCACTTCGAAAATGAGCGCGCCAGCCGGAACGGCCGCCCTGGCCAGCAACGCCTCGACCTGCGTGTTGAACAACGGCGCCGACAGCAATTTCGCCGAAATATTGACGGCCGCCGAAACCGCGATGCCCCGCGCGCGCCAGGCGGCACTGTCGCGCAGCACAAGTTCGAGCACATGAAGCGTGAGCGGCGCGATACGCCCGGACTGTTCGGCCAGCGGAATAAACTGGTCGGGGCCAATCATTCCGACCACCGGGTGCCGCCACCTTACCAATGCCTCCACACTGGTGATGCGGTTTTCGGCCAGCGCCAGCTTGGGCTGGTAAAACACCACGATCTGCCCGCCTGCCAATGCGTCTTCCAGCTCGCCCATGAGCGACAGGGACCGGGCCAGCCCATCGCGGTCGGTGCGCGCATATTGCCAGAAGCTGCCGGCGCGCTGCGCATTGTCCGCCGCCAGCGTGGCATCGGCCAGCGCGGATTCAAGCGGCCCGCTGGCGCGCCGGGCGACACCCGCGCTTGCGCTGACATCAATGCGGCGGCCCGCCACATCGACTGGTTGAAGCACCATACTGCGCAAGGCCGTCATGGCGTCGTCAACATCACCTGCGGCTAACGTAAAGGCGAGGGACCGGTCGTCGACCCGGTAAACAATGCCGTCGCTGCTCGACAACCCGGCCCGTTCTGCAATGCGCAAAACGGCATCGGCGGTCGACCGGTCGCCTAGCACCGCCAGCAGGCTGTCATAATTGGTGATCTGCAGCGCCACGACAACGTCATCGGTGCCGGCCTTCCGCGCGCCGAGCAGCGCCAGCCGGTTCGGCAGCCCGGTCTGCGCATCCGCCAGCCGTTGCTGCCGAAACGTCCCCAGAATGTGCCGCAACACCATGCCCGCGGTCGCCAGGGCGATGAGCAACGCCCCCGGCGCCAGCGGAAAATAGACCATCGCAACGTGCTGCACCGCAATTATCAGCCCGGCAAACAGCGCCATCAAGGCCGATCCCGTGGCGATAATCCAGCCGATCCCGCGGCGGCGCAGCACCACCAATGCAAGTATTGCGGCCATCGCGATGGCCAGCGCTGCATTGCCCTGCGCCGGCACGCCCCGCAGCAGGGTTTCAGCGGCAAGCGCCTGAATCATCACACCAGGAATGACACCCCAGATGGGCGTTGCATAGCGATCCCCCATTTCGATCGCCGTGGCGCCAATGAGCACGGTACGCCCCTTGACCTTCGCGGCATCAAAATGGCCGTCGCGCACGGCGACAAAGCTCAGTTGCGGAATAGAGGCTGGGTTGATCGACATGTCGATGGGAAACGCGTCCACCGCCGAGCCGGACCGGGCGGCGATATAGGCCGACAGCGTCGGGCGTGCCACCCCGGCGGTAATGGTACCAAACGGCATCGCGCGGACAATGCCATCAGGATCCGGCGCGATCATTACCGATGCCAGCGCCGCATGCTTGTGTAAGGCGGCAATGGGCAGCGCGTCGATCATCCGGCCGTCGTCGGCGCCGGCGGGCTGCGCAAAGGTAGGCAGCACAACTTGCCCGTCGGCCCGCGCCATCGCCCCGGCCAGCGCCTCATCCGCGGCCGGGTCGGACCGTGACGAGAAATTCACGTCAAACGCGACCGAGCTGGCGCCGGCCGCGCGCAACCGATCGAGCACGCGTGCAAAATGCGTTCGTGACCAAGGCCAGCGGCTGATTGACGCGGTGCTCGCGGCATCCATGGCGATGACGACGACACGGCCGCTCGCGGGCTTGTCAACAGCGGCAAACCGCAGCGGCGACAGCAGGCGTTCGGTTGCGGCGCCAAAGCGGGTTTCCCCCAGCGCCAGTGCGGCCACAATCGCCAGGGCGGCGATCAGCCACAGCGCGACGGGGCGGATCATGTCGGCGCGCGGAAATGGCGCCCGCTTAAAAGCCACGCGAGACACGCACGGTAATGCGCGGGCGCTTGTCGCCGGTATCGAAACGCTCGACATTCACCGGCTGGGCGACTTCGACCATCGCGTCGAACTTGCCGGTGCCAAAGCGCGCTCCACCGCCCGACGACACCAGCCCGCCGCCGCCAAAGCCGCCGCGCAGATTGCTGACATAGCCGCCATCGACAAAGCCATAAAGCTGGAACCGCTCAACCGCGCCGGGCAACAGCCGCCCAATATCGGCACGCAGCTCCAGCGCAGCCAAAACGCCATTGTCGCCGGTGCGCTCGGCATTATCATATCCGCGCCCGAAAGCCGGGCCGCCAAGGCCGATTTCAGCGGTCGCCAGCAGCGGTCGCGACGCAAGCTGGCCGGCGGAGGACGCCGCAATGCTGAGTGTTTTGTCCAGCCTGGCCGACCAGTCGAGATAATAGCCCCAAGTCACAAAGCGGGCGTCGCCATCGGCCCGCGACAGCGACGCAAATCCGGCCTCACTGACACCGGGCAGCGGCAGCCCGGCGGTGATCGACACATCGCCGCGCACCACACCACCGGCAAAGGGCGCAACCCCGCCAAGCGAGCCGGACAGCGTTGCCAGCCGATCATCACGCAGCCGCACGCCCTGAAGCGATTGCTCGCTGCGGATGCCGCGAAATTCAAGCGAGGCGTTCAGCGCTTTCTGGCGGGTGCGAATCAGCGGCGTCGAGACGCTGACTGCGGCGTCATAGCTGTGACCGATGACGTTGAGCGGCAGCAGCGCGGCACCGGGATGCGCCCGCCCGTACGATGCCGACACCGACAGGACCGATCCACGCGCATCCACCGGCGCCGAATAACTGCCGCGTACAAAGATAAACTCCGGCAGTTGCAGCGGCGTTTGCGATGAGAGCAACACGAGTTGATCGCCAGACGCGAGCACCCCGCGCGCGCTCGCCACCAGCGTCGAGCGCACCGGACCAATCTCGTTGTTGCCGCGGTTGTCGACCTGCGCATAGGCACTCAGCCGATCCTGCGCGATGGTAACCAGCAAAATGCCAAAGCCGTTTTGCCGGGTGAACCGGCTTTCCTTGACGGTCACTCCTGGAATATCGCCCACCAGCGCAATCGCGCGTTCGAGCATGTCGGCCCGCAGCGGACGGTTTGAAACCAGCGCGTGCGTCAAAATCCGGTCGGCTTGCGGATTGCTGGCGCCAATCACCCGCACCGCATCGATCCGCCCTTCGTCAAGCGTTACGTGCAAGACCCCGTCGGCGAGCGACTGCGGTGCGATGGTCGCCGTAGCAAATGGATAACCCGCCGCACGGGCAAGCCTGGCAACCGCGCCGGCAAGCGCCGAAAGATCATCGGGCGTCAGTGGTCGGCCCGCATAATCAACCACCACGCGCGCAAAATCAGCGGGTGACAGGGCCGCGCTCCCGTCCACCACGATGGCGGTCGCAACCACCTGCGCGGCGCGCGGGGCATCGACGCTTGCCGCATCGGGCGCCGTCGTTTTGGGTGCCTCGCGGTCTGTCGCCACTCCCTTGGCCGCCTTGGGAAGCGCCTGCTCGGTAATCGTCGGATCCGCGCGATCAAGCCGCACCTGCGCGGCAGCCGGCGCGGCGAACAGCCCCGCCCAGCAAAGCGCAACCAGCATATGGCCCGTCAGTCGCATCATGAAATCCCGCCTCAAGATGGCCCTGATAGCGCAGCGAGCCTTTGCAAAAGGTTGATGCCCGCAACGCCGCTAATGGAAAATTCACCGCGCTGCGCAACGTGCTGGCAATTGGTGAGCGGGTAGGTGCGGCCATTGTCCTGGACGAAATCCCCTCGTCAGTGGAGAGATGAATGCGCAAGCGGATGTTCGCCATGTTGTTGGCTACCAGTGGCTCGGCCGCCTATGCCGGGCAGCCTGAGTGGATGATCAGCGAATCGTCCGGCCCGGTTGTGGTTCTGCATCAAGGGGTTAGCAAAGTCGCGACCCGAGGCAGCACGGTCGGCGCCGGCGACACCGTGCAGACCGGCAAGGGCGCGCGCGCGGTGCTGGTGCGCGGCACCGAATATATGATGGTGGCACCGGCATCGCGCCTGCACCTGCCCGCGGAACAGCAGGCGACCGGCGTGACCCGGGTGGTCGAGGAATTCGGCAACGTCATCTTCATGATAAAAAAGAAGCTCACGCCCCATTTCGAAGTGAAGACCCCCTATCTTGCCGCTGTGGTCAAAGGCACCACCTTCACGGTCAATGTGAGCGAGCGCGGTGCGGCTGTTCAGGTGCTGGAAGGCGCTGTCGATGTTGCAACGCTTGATGGCGGCGCGCATGATCTGGTGCGCCCGGGCGGCATTGCACTCGTCGCGGCGGGCGATCAATACCGGATGAAGGTTGAGGCAAATGGCGTAAGCCGCACGCTCACATCGCCAGCGGCGGAAGCGGCCCCGGTTGCCGATCAACCCGTTGCCACCGCCAATGACAGCGATGCCCCCGCGCCCGCCGACGGCACCGGCGATGCCCCGGCCGCCACTTCGGTCGCCGCTCCGGTTGCCGTCGTTTCCCCAGGCCCGGCCGCCGCCGACACCACGTCGCCGGCCACCAACGCGATCACAACGACCGTTTATGCCGCCCCGGTGTCGCTTGCCGACACGACCGGCGGTCTGGTTTCCGGCAGCCTCGGCGGGCGGGATAGCAACGACGCAACACGGGCCACAGCGATTGCCACAGAAGCATCGACCGCAGTCGTGAAGGCGGTTGCCGAAGTCGCGGCCAATGCCGCCAGTGACCGGCTCAACCAGCAGGCAGCGGCATCTGCCGAGGCCGAAAGCGCGGCAAGCGCGGCGGCCGCACAGGCGAAGGCCGACGCCGATCAGGCCGCCGCTGACTCCGCCGCCGCTGCCGAACGCGCCGCCCAGGCGGCTGCTGAGGCCGCCGCCGCCAAAGCAGCGCTCGACGCTCAGCAGGCCCAAGCGCAGGCCGCAGCGGACGCTGCGGCGCGGGCAGCCGCAGAGCAGGCGGCAACCGATGCCGCCAACGCCGCCGCGCAAGCCCAGGCGGCGCAGGCAGCTCAGGCAGCGGCTGCTGCCGAAGCGGAGGCCGCAGCCGCTCAGCAGGCAGCTGATACCGCCGCCAAGGCCGCCGCCGCCCAAGCAGCTGCCAACGCCGCTGCGGCAGCCCAGGCCACCCAATCCGCCGCCGAGGCCGCCGCCAACCAGGCCGCGCTTGACGCGGCCAATGCCGCGGCCGCCCTTGCCGAGCAGGACGCACGCAAGGCAGCGGCTGACGCTGCGGCCCAGGCCGCCGCCGATGCCGCGCGCGCAGCCGAACAGGCAGCCGCAGCAGCCGCAGCGGCAGCACAGGCCGAGGCCGAGCGCGCGGCTCGCGAAGCCGCCCGGATCGCCAGCGAGCAGGCCGCAGCGCAAGCGGCTGCAACCGCCGCCGCCGCTCAGGCTGCTGCCGATCAAGCCGCACGCGACGCCCAGCAGGCGGCGGCCGCTGACCGCGCCGCCATGGCCGCACAGGCCGCCGCCGCCCAGGCTGCCGAAGCGGCGCACGCTGCCGCTGCGCAGGCCGCGACAGCGGCCGCCACGGGCCAAGCCGCAGCAACGGCTGCCGCCACGGGCCAGGGCAACGCCAGCGGCGCGATCCCAACCTCGGTAAATGCCATTCTCAAGGGCATTACCGGCGGCGGCAACGCCTCGGGGAACGCCAGCGGCAACGCTTCGGGTAGCGGCAATGCCTCGCCGAACGGGAACGCCTGGGGCAACGCCAGCGGCACTCCCTCGCCCAGCGGCAACGGCAATGCCTCGCCGAGCGGGAACGAGAATGGAACTGACGGCAACGGCAATAGCGGCGACAGGTAGTTTCGCAAAGACCGGGCGGATCAGTCCCCGGCAAGCGAGTTCAGAGCGATTGCGAAGCGTCGGCCGCATGCCGGCGTCAAAGCCCGGATTACCGGTCGCCCGCCGCCGATGATCCGACATCGTTCGGCAACATGTCGGCGCGGCTGAGGCCAGGCGGCGATCCCGCCGGATTGCATCGCCTCACCTGAAAAAGGGGCCATCGCCACGTCGCGCCGGCAAATACGGGCCGAGCGCGTCGCCGTCACCTGCCGCTGCCCTCAGAATTTGGGGCACGCAGCCCTAAAGACGAAGCGAAAAACCGATGAACGGCGCGAATGTCGCGGCGTCGCCGCTGACGCCGAACTGCGTTCCCGCATCGACTTGCAGATTGTCGCGCGCGCGCCACGTAACGCCGGTGTTGAGGCTGGTTGAAGCCGGGCGGTTGCCACCCGCCTCCACGGCAATTTCATAATAGCCGCCAAGCCGAGCAGTCCACGCCACGGCCAGCGACGCGGTGGCGACGCCGAAAACACGGTACGGAGACGCGCGATCATCGCGCCGGGCATTAACGCCCGCATTCAGCCCCAGGCCAAGCCGCCCGCCAAGATCAAGCGCGAGCGGAACGAGCACGCCATATTCGGCATCGGCCGGCGACACGCCGTTGTTCCGATCGATGGGAATAGTGACATAGGGCAACAGCGCAAACGCGGTCTTGCCCCCATCATTACCCCAAAAGTTGAGCTTGCCCCTGATGTCGATTGCGCCAACACCGGCTTGCCGCGGGGCGCCGCCGCCCGGCGACACAATCCCATAAGGATGCACCACCACATCGAGTTCCGCCGCGGGCGTCAGGCCGATCCGCAGATTGGTCGTCGCGAATTCAAACGCTTTGGCCGCGTCTCCACCGGAATTTCGGGGGGCGCGGGCATAACCGAACAGCGTCGTCTCGATCTGGATATGGCCAGCATTTATGGTGAACGGGCTTTCGGTCGTATCCGGGCGGTCCGTCGTAAGCGCCCGCAGCGGCGGTGGCGCGCGCTCGGGCAGTTCCGGTGCATCGGCTGCGGCCAAGCGGGCGGCGCCCCCAAGCAGCGCCGCCCAGGCAATGACCAAGCGTGCGTGAAGAGCGCGCCTGGTCATCGCCAACTCTATCCGGCCGATCGCTCAGTTGATGCGATAGACCACAGGGCAATTCACCACGAACCCGACCGCGCGGAAATCACCACCGTCGAGGCTCTTGAGGTAACCGCGCGTTGACATTTCCGCTGCCTGCAGCGCGCTCGTCATCCGGTAGCGATAGCCCTTCTCGATCGCCTCGGCCGACCAGACTGCCGGAAACAGACGCCACATCGGCGAGTAATCGAGGTTGATGGTGGGGATGCCGCCAAGGATGTTCAGCGGGCCGCGGCCATCGGTGAGGGCGCTCTCCAGACCCTGGCGGTGCGGATTGTCGATCCCGCGCGGGCCATTGACCACGACGACGATGCGTTCAGCAGATTCGCCGGGCGATGCGTCTTCCAGGGCAAAGGGAAGGTCCTTCAGCGCGGGCGCATAGGTGGCATTTTCCAGGCTGGCGACCAGCGGGTCGTTGGCTTCGGTCGACAGATACTGGATCGGCTTGTCGAAAGTGAAGCCCAGCGTCAGCGAAAGCGTTACCGTTTCGTCACGCGGGCAAATGGCGACAACCTTGTCATGCACCTTGGCTTTGTCGACATTGCCGTCGCACATGGTGTTCAGCTCGGCTTCGCTCGCCTGCGACACGACCGGCGCATTCATCAGGACCGATTTGGCCGAATTGTCGATATAAACCATCGGCGTGTACGTCGCATCGCCGACGCTGCCGGGCTGAAAGCTCTTGGGGGGGAACGGGTTTGCGGCAGCACCGGGCACTACCGACAGCACAGGCCGGAAGTCGACGCTGCCGGTGTTGAACGTGAAGCTGCCGTCCTTCTCGATGGTTGCATGGCGCGACGCGACGCCGGTCAGACCATAGGCCATTTTGGGCGCATAATTGACGCCGTGCAGGTTCGACAGATTCTCGTCGGTCGTATCGGTGATGATGAACCACACCGGCGTGCCGTTTTTGAGCTTGCCTTTGCGCAGCGGCAGCGTGGCGGTGCCCTTTTCAAGATCAATGTGCGCCGACTTCATCATGACCACGGGGCCGAGGAATTCAGGCTTGATTTCAGATGGCGAAGGCTGGGCCACAATCGTGTGAAGATCAGGATAGATCGACGCTGGCGCCTGGCGGATTTCGGAGAGCGGCCTGCCTTCCTTGCCGCGAACGACGACTTCGGCGCCGGCCGGCGCGATAGCTGCGGCGACCAGAACGGTCGCGCTGGCTAGCAAGGTAACGCGGGGATTGATTAGTCTGGACATTGAGTGCTCCCGTTTGTTGGCGGACGGTGTACACCAGTCAAACCTGGCAACCGCTGACCGGAATTTTTCCACAGCGGACCGGGCCTTTGCTTTCGCGATGCCGAGGCGTTTTGCGAAAGGTTGCGGCGAGATCGCCCAATCTGCGTGTTTTGTTGCTGCTTGCGGCAGATCACCCCGCAACATTATGATAGCGCAGCGCCCGCGAGCGCCGCTATGGTGCCGCGCAGGAGGGTGCCACCTATGCCCTGGAACCTGCTCTATTCCTGGTATGCAAGTTTTCGGCGCGGCGCGCACAGGGAGCCGCCGATGCCGCTGACGCTCATCACCCTGCGCGGCATTCCCGGATCGAGCGAAAACGAGGTCGCATTTTACACCAATGCGGAATTCGGTGCGCTCGTCGATTGGGCGATGAACGGGCGTTTCGTCATGGCTTTCGCCGGGCGCGACCGCGACGAGCTGACATTGCTGTGCACCGAATCCGTCGCCGACATGAAAGTGCATGTCAGCAGTTTGCCGATGGTGGCCGCCGGGCTCGCCAAAGCGGACATCCGGATGGTTTCTATGCTACGCCTTGCCAACCCGGTCGCCTCGCTGCACTGAATGCAAATAATGCTGAGCCAAATCCCATGGCCACACCGCGGCTGAGCGAGCTTTCCGCACCGCGCTAACTATCAAAATATTGCGCAAATAAGGTATTGGCACGCAATCGGCCGCCCGCCACTCGCCTATCCATAGTAATGATGTTTCAGCCAGCACTGTTAGCGGCTGGCTATTACCTTTCTGTTTTGCCCGAGGCAATATGGATACGCCGCGACACGAACCACGTCATTTTCTCGCCGCCACAGGCGCTGCGGGCTATGACTCGATCTGGTTTTCGGGCGAGCCGCAGGCCGAACTGGTTTCGCACATCGACAGCCCCATTCAAGCCGTCCGGCACCTTGGCATCAGCGGCCCGGCCCAGGCGCATGCCTGCGGACGATTGGCGGAGGTCGACATCCTGCTTGTCAATCTGAGCGCTTCGGCGCGGCTGCGCGGCCGCATTGGCGATGTGCCGGTCGACAAGCTGTTGCAGCGCGGCCATGTGAGCTTCATCCCGCATGATTGCCCCGCCGACGTTGATTTCCCGGCCGCACACACCGCGTTGCAGCTATTCATTCCCCAAGCTGATTTTCGGCGGGTCGCCAACGATCTGGGAGCCGGCGAGGTGCACCCGATCGTCAGCGCACGGCACGATCGACTGGCGCAGCTCATTGCCATGGTTGCCGCCGAGCTGAGCATGCCAGGCTTCGCTTCCGACTTGATGGTCGATGGGTTGATCCGCGCGATCGGCGCCGCCCTTGCGCAGCACGATGCGTCGCCGCTCCACGCCGATTATGAGCGCATACACCTGTCTCCTGTCCGCCTCGCCAGGGTCGTTGACTTCGTCGAGGCTAAGCTCGACGGCGAGATTCATCTGGCCGATCTGGCTGAAATTGCCGGCCTGTCGCTGTTACACTTCACACGCGTATTCAAACTGGCAACCGGCGAAACGCCCTATCATTTCGTCGGGTCGCGTCGGCTGGAGCGAGCGCGATCAATGCTGCTTGGCAGCGACATGCCGCTCGCCGAATTGGCGCTCTCCTGCGGGTTTGCCAGTCAATCGCATTTCACGGCGGCGTTTTCGAACGCGATGGGTGTTCCGCCGGGGCGCTATCGCCGTCTCCGTGGCGAGCAGGGCGCACCCGTCCATCGCGACAAAGCAATTTGCAGATAAAAAACAGCGCCTTCGAAAGAAGCGATGGCTGCATCCCGATATCCGGGGCGCCTTTCTAGGAGGGTGATATCATGCGTCTGAACATTTCTGGCATTCGTCGTATCCGGGGTCGCATCGGGATGGCTGCTGCCATTGCCATGGGCACGACCGGGCTGGCCCAGGCACAAGATACCCCGCCGGCGCCTGATGTTTCGACGCCCGAATGGTCGCCGCTGAACGGTGGCGCGTTCGGCAAGGAACTGCTTGAGGCATGGATTCCAGTGCCAAATGGCGAAAGCGGCGCCCCGCGCCAGGGCTGGCTGGCAACGGCCGACGGGTTTTTCACGCGCGAAGTGCACCTCGCCGCTGCCTATACCAGCGCTCAGGGCCCTGATTCCTGGGGTGTGCTGGGGCGGTTCCACTATCCCTTCAGCCGGCGACTCTGGGCAGGGATCGAGGTGCCCTTCTACCAGGAAGCAGCCGGGCGCGGCAATTTCGGCGACGTGACGCTTACCACGCAGGTGATGCTGGCAGAAAAGCGCAACCTGTCAGTCAATGCGGGCGTGGGCTGGCGGTTGCCGACCGGGGCGACCCGGCAGGGCAACAATGTGTTTGCAGCCCAACCGCAGCTCAACATCTGGACCGATGTCGGCCGTGGATTTTCGCTGCGCGGCCGCGTTGCCTATGAATTTGCAACCAGGAACGTGCCCGACAATTTCGTGCTCAACGCAGCGATCGGCCAGACGGTCACGCCGCACAGCCGCGCCCCGCTTGGCGACCTGACCTGGTATGTCGCGGCGAACTGGCGAGAGCCGACAACCGGGCGCGGGAACAGCTTTGTCAGCATCACGCCCGGAATGCGCACGCATGTCGGCAACAACCTGTTCCTGCTGGGAGGCGTCGAGTTTCCGGTTACGAACACTGCCAACTCATTCAGTCAGCGCTATATCCTTCAGCTCGTGCAGGGCTTTTAGCCGCGTCGCCGCCGCTGCCCCCCACCGAGCAGCGGCGGTATTCGGCAGGTGTCATGCCGATTGCGTCGCGAAACCGGGTGGAGAAATGGGTGTGCGTCGAAAACCCGCAGCGTCTGGCGATGTCCGCGATCGGCAGCACGGAGTGCTCCAGCAGCGCCCGCGCGACAGCAATGCGTTCGCGCAGCACATAGCCATAAGGCGGCACGCCTGTGCTCTGCCTGAACGCCCGGACGAAGTGGAAACGACTATACCCTGACACCGCGGCAAGGTCTTCCAGGGTGATGTGCTGGTGGATGTTGCTTCGGATGAAATCGCGCACCCGCGCAACGATATGCGGGGCCAGCGCCAGTCGATGATATTGGCGGGGTTCCGCCGCGCCGGTTAAGGTGGTCGCGAGCCGGATCAGCAGGGCATCGCCATAATAATCAGCCGAAAACGACCAATCCGGGTCCGTTTGCCCGTTCAGCAAAAGGTCGAACAGCGTTGCGGCATGGCGGTCAAGCCGCCCGATCGTTTCGGCAAAGCTGACCGATGCCGGATCCCTATCGAACGCCTCGCCGACCAGCGTCGCGAAATAGTCCGGGCGCACATACAAGTGCGAAAAGGCGATCGGCCCTTCGGTTCGCCAGTGATAGGCGCTGCCCGCTTCCGCCGTCGTGATCGAGCAATCTTCCGCCTCTGCAACACGGCGACCGCCGCCGCCGTCGCGCCGGATGCGCTTTGCGCCGCCCTGATGCAGGACGACGATGTGATGATCGAGCGGCGGCTGCAACATGGTCGAATTGGTGTTTTGCCAGCTTCGCAGAAACCCCGCTCGCAGCGTGCATGGGCCGGTCGCGGTCCCGCCGTCCATGGGGGCCCATCCCCGCCAAAATTCGGGATTCAAAAGCGAACGTTCGTCAATCCGCAATGCCATCAATACCTCGGGTGGTCACAGTACCAAGAGCTATCGGGCGCCCGGCGCACATGCCACAATAAAAGTATCTCGCAAGAACGCGGTGCGCGAATCCTCACCCATTAGTGCCGCGAACAGACTTGGACGTAATTTCCGTCTTTCATTCATTTGCCCCCTGACTTGCTGAACGGTCTTAGCTATTACCCAGGCTTGAACCACCCTTGCGGATATCACGCAGTTTGCGGCGCCCATCGCGGGCCATGTGCCGAACAGCGGCTCCCGCACCGCTGAAAGCGGCCATGGGCCCAGGCAAGACAGGCATTTTCGGGGCTGGAAAAGTGATGGTGCCCCCGAGTGGATTCGAACCACCGGCCTGCGGTTTAGGAAACCGTCGCTCTATCCTGCTGAGCTACGGGGGCACGCGCGCCTAGCTATTATGCGGCGGCACACCGGTCAATCGCCTGTCGATGCTCAATTGCGCAACGGTGGCGGCACGACCGGTATCAACAGTGGCGCGACCTTGACACCCTCGGCGATCAAATCCTGAGCGTCGGCCGGCGTCGCCTCACCATAAATCGGCGCGTGCGGGGTATCGCCATAATGCATTGCGCGCGCGGTTTCAGCAAAAGCCGCGCCGACCCAGGTCGATCCGCCGAGCACCGCCG
This sequence comes from Sphingomonas sp., assembly GCA_021732445.1. Lineage (GTDB taxonomy): Bacteria > Pseudomonadota > Alphaproteobacteria > Sphingomonadales > Sphingomonadaceae > Sphingomonas. The sequence continues at coordinate 126,527 of JAKFUZ010000015.1, forward strand.
CCTGCGCCCTGGCCATCGCCGCGAGCGCTGCCTTACGGCCTTGCTGTTCGGCCCCGGCACTCGCCCGATTGCCCTTTGCCGCAATGCTGGGCGCCATCACCGCCTTAGTCACAGATGCGCAGTCACAAAGCGGGCAACGGATCAGCGCGCGCGCCTGCTGCGCTTCATAAGCGGCAGAGGAGGCAAACCAGGCTTCGAACACATGGTCGGCGCTGCACCGCAGGTCAAACACGATCATAGGATGTGCTGGACGTTCGGGATGGGTTTGCGATGTCGCAGCACGGGAATGCGCGCACGGACATCCGCGATGCGCGCCGTGTCAATCTGCGCGAAGCCGATGCCCGGCGCCTCGCCCATATCGAGCACCACCTCGCCCCACGGATCGACAACCAGCGAGTGGCCATAGGTGGCCCGGCCATCTTCATGGGTGCCGGTCTGCGCGGCGGCAACCACATAGGCGGCAGCCTCAATGGCGCGGGCGCGCTGGAGAATATGCCAGTGCGCAACCCCTGTCGGCCGGGTAAAGGCAGCGGGAATGGCAAGCACCGTCGCGCCGGAATCGCTCAGCGCGCGGTAAAGATCGGCAAAGCGCAGATCGTAGCAGATCGACAGCCCCAGCGCCCCGACCGGCGTTTTGACGACACAGGCGCCCTCGCCAGGCGCATAAGCTGCGGATTCGCGCCAGCTTTCCCCGCTGGGCAAATCGACATCAAACAGATGCAGCTTGTCATAACGGGCGCGTATCTGCCCCTCGGCGTCAATCACGAAGCCGCGATTGGCGAATTTGCCGTCGGGCCGCCGCAGCGCGAGCGAGCCAAGGTGCACCCAAATACCGTGTGCCGCAGCCGCGCGGCGCACGGCAGCCAGCGCCACATCATCGTCCTCGGGCACGATGGACCGGGCCGCGCGCGCGCGGTCCTGATCGACCAGCCCTGACATTTCGGGCGTGAAAAGCATCGCCGCGCCGCCCGCCGCAGCCTCGCTTATGCCATTTGCCAGCGCCTCGGCGTTGGCTTCCCGGTCAATGCCGCTCGTCATCTGAAGCAGCGCGACTTTCATGCGGCGAGCAGCGCATCCAGCCTGCCCGCGCGCTCCAGAGCGGCCAGATCGTCCGAGCCGCCGACATGCGCATCGTTGATGAAGATTTGCGGCACCGTGGTGTGGCCTGGCGCGCGCTGGAGCATCTCGGCACGTTTGGGGCCGCCAAGGGTTATGTCATATTCGACAATGTCGAGTTGCTTCTCGCCGAGCAACTTCATCGCCCGCGAACAAAAGGGGCAGAACGCCTTGGTGTAAATTTCAATCTTCGCCATAGGCCAAAAGGTGTGATCGCGGTGCCCGATTGTCAATCTTTCTGCGCATCGGACAATACCCGCGCCCAGCACAAAATGGTTACCTTGCGCGCGCCCGCGCTCAGCAGGGCGGCCGTACAGGCGCGGCTCGTGGCGCCGCTGGTATGCACATCATCGACCAGAATAATCGCTTTGCCTGCCAGCCGCCGGGCGTGCGGGGCGTGGACCGCGAACACGCCGGCGACCGTTCGCGCGCGCGCCGCGGCGCCAAGCCCCTCGAGCGGCCGTGTGCGCCGGGTGCGGCGCAACACAAGCGGATCATGCGCAACACCCGTAAGCCCGGCAAGCGCCGCTGCCATCAGCGCTGCCTGGTTGAAGCCGCGCGCCCATAGCCGCCAGCGGTGAAGCGGCACCGGCACCAGCAGATCGGCGTCAGCCGGCATCAGCCTGAGCATATGGGCAGCAGCGGTTGTCGCAAGCGCGGTTCGCTTGCCATATTTCAGCCGCAGCACCAGGCTGCGCGCCACATCACCATAGGCCACAGCCGCCAATATGCCGGAATGGCGCGGCGGGTGCGCCATGCACGGGGCGCACAGAGCACCGCCTTCCCGCTCATAGGCAAAGGGCGCCTGACACGCCGCGCACCAGGGTGGCGCCAGAAACTGGAGGCTCGCCCAGCAGCCCGCACAAAATTGATGGTCGGCGCGCGTTACGGCGCCGCACCCCGGGCAACGGGGCGGCAACACCATGTCCACGAGCATGCGCACTCCGGCCGGCAATTGCATAGCCGCTTGTCGCGCGGGCGCGGGCACGGCACAAGCGCGCTGATGACGCCTGCCGAAATCTTCTGCCGGCCGCTGCGCCGGATGCGCCGCGACCGGGCAGCGCCCGACTATCACCAGGCGGATTTTCTGCGCCGGTTCATGCTTGATGAGGTGAACGAGCGGCTGGCGAGCGTGAAGCGGGAATTTTCGGTCGCGCTTGATCTTGGCTGCCACGACGCAGCGCTTCAGCTCCCGGCTGCCCGCATTGTGCGGTGTGACGCAGGCTTTGCGTTTGCGAGCGCTGCCTCGGGGGTACAGGCCGACGAAGACCGCCTGCCATTCGCCGATGCAAGCTTTGATCTTGTAGTTTGCGCGGGCGTCCTCGACCAGGTCAATGATGTGCCCGGCGCGCTTGCACTCATCCGCCGCGTGCTGAAGCCAGACGGGTTGCTGCTCGCCGCTTTTGCGGGTGCCGGCAGCCTGGCAACGCTTCGCGACGCGCTGCGTTTTGCCGAGCAGGATCGCCCCGTTGCGCGGCTGCACCCGCAAATCGACGTCCGCGCCGCCGGCGACTTGCTGCAACGTGCGGGATTTGCGCTGCCGGTGGCGGATGCCGAACGGCTGACGGTGCGCTATGCCAGCGTGTTCGGCTTGGTGCACGATCTGCGGCGAATGGCTGCGGGCAACATGGCGGTGGAGCAGCACCCGATGCGGCGCGAGACACTCGCCAGCGCGGCAGAACGGTTCGCGGCGCTGGCGGATGCCGATGGCCGGACGCGCGAATTTTTCGACATCATCTTCCTGACGGCGTGGGCGCCCGGTGCCGGCCAGCCTCGCCCTGCGCGCCGGGGCAGCGGCACGGTGTCGCTCGCGGCGGCCCTCAGGCCGCCTGGCCAGCCAATGTCATAACAGCGCCTCGAGCAAGCCAATCAACGGCCGGTCCGCCGGCGGCATGGGCAGCGCGTGCAGATCAAGCGGCCGCAGCCAGCGCAACGCCGGCGCCTCCAGCGGCTGCGGCACGCCCTGCCATTTGCGGCACAGAAACAGCAGCAGCAGCAAATGCCGGTCGCCATGCGGCGCACTGGCAAAAACGGCTGGCGCAAGGCAGGATTGCGTGACCGAGATGCCCAGCTCCTCGGCGAGTTCACGGCACAAAGCAGCCTCGGGCGTTTCGCCGCAATCAATCTTGCCGCCGGGAAACTCCCAAAGCCCCGGCAATGCCTTGTCAAACGGGCGCTGCTGCACCAGCACCCGGCCATCGCCATCGACAAGCGCGGCGGCAACCACCGGAAACAGAATGGACGATACCGGGGTTGCGCTTTTCATCTGCGATTAACTCACTGGTGATAGCTGTGGCGACGGTCCAAGGGTTCCAGCAGGATTTTCGCCGTGCGGCAGTGGCTCTCCTCTCTAGCGAAAGACCAATCCGGGGCAAGCGCTGTGGAATATGGGTTGATCGCCGCGCTGATCGTCATCGCGATGATCGCGTCCTTCCGCCAGGTTGCGAGCGTCACCACGTCGATGTGGAACAATGTCAGCGCAACCGTTGCGGCGTCGCGCTAGCTCACAAAAATACACCAAAAAATTACCACCCCGTTTAAATATTTATCAATCAACACCGCCTAATTTGCGTGGTGCTGATCCGAATATTCGGTCGGCCGGGTAACTGAAGTGTATAAACTGGAGACCGATATCATGCAGAAGATTCGCAATTTCATCAAGAACAACAAGGCAGCGACCGCCATTGAATATGGCCTGATCGCAGCGCTCATCGCCGTTGCAGCAATTGCCGCAATGCAGGGTCTGGGCAACCAGCTCAAGACGACCTTCTCGAACGTAACGACCGGCCTGAAGGGCTAATCGCTTACCACTATTTGGCGTAAAGAACGGGCGGCGAAACTTCGGTTTCGTCGCCCTGTTTTTTTGCGTGTGCGACGTGAAATTTTCGCCGATCAACGATACCGCGCATTATTAGAAAAATATTAACTACATCTCGATATACACATGATAAATCAGTAGCTTGAATGCTCACTGAGACAGTATTTTTACGCAGCAAGGGCTATTAAAATGTCGTTGATCCTTAATTTCATCAAAAATAGCAAGGCAGCAACAGCTATCGAATATGGTCTCATTGCTGCGCTTATCGCTGTTGCGGCGATTACTGCTATGCGTGGTCTTGGAAATCAGTTGAAGACTACGTTTGGCAACGTAACGACCAGCATGAAGGGCTAACCCTTCCTCGCCTGGATAGTTGAAAATTGGTGGCACGGCCCGGGTGGGCCGCGCCGCTGTTTCCGCTGTGTTGCCCTGGCTGAGCGAACCCTGCCCAAAACGCGGGTCAGAGCTTGCCGATATTGAGAAATTTCTGGCGGCGGTCGCGGCGCAACTCTTCGCGAGTCCGGTCGCACAGCGCAATCAACGCTTTCTCGACCGCGTCGCCCAGCGCCTGAATTGCGCCGGCTGCATTCCGGTGCGCTCCGCCCAGCGGTTCCGGGACGACCGTATCAACCACGCCCAGCATGGCCAGATCCTGCGCTGTAACCTTCATGGCCTCGGCGGCGTCGGCGGCCCGGTCGGCCGTGCGCCACAAAATCGAGGCGCAGCCTTCAGGCGAGATGACCGAGTAAACGGCGTGCTCGAACATCAGCACATGGTTGCCCGTCGCCAGCGCCACGGCACCGCCCGACCCGCCTTCTCCTACAATCGCGCTCACCATCGGCACGCCCAGCGCCAGGCATTGCTCGGTTGACCGGGCGATAGCTTCGGCCTGGCCGCGCTCCTCGGCCTGAATGCCGGGAAAGGCGCCCGAGGTATCAACCAGCGTGATAACGGGCAGGCCAAACCGATCGGCAAGCTGCATCAGCCGCACCGCCTTGCGATAGCCCTCGGGCTTGCCCATCCCGAAATTGTGGCGCAGCCTGCTGGCGGTATCATCGCCCTTTTCATGCCCGATGACCATCACCCGGCGCTCCCGAAACATCGCAAATCCGCCGATGATCGCCTGATCGTCGCCAAAATTCCGATCCCCGGCCAGCGGCATGAAGCCCTGGAAAAGGCCAGCGACATAATGGTTGAAGTGCGGCCGCTCAGGGTGCCGGGCAACCTGCGTTTTCTGCCAGGGCGTCAGCCGCGCATAGGTTTCGCGCAGCAGCTTGTCAGATTTTGCCTGAAGCCGGCCAATGTCAGCCGCCAGATCAACCGTGCCGCCTGCCGCCGTTTCGCGCAGTTCGTCGATGCGGTCCTGCAATTCCGCGATCGGTTTTTCAAAATCGAGAAAACTTGCCATCAGGCACCGTCGGTTAAGGCGCGCGGCGCGCTACGTCAACGAGCGGATGGCGTTGATTGACAAGTTCGACCAGGCGCGCGCTGTCGACATGCGTGTAGATTTCCGTTGTGGCAATATCGGCATGGCCGAGCATCATCTGGAGCGCGCGCAGGTCTGCACCGCCTTCCAGCAAGTGCGTCGCAAAGGCGTGCCGAAGCACATGGGGGCTAACGCGCTGTGGCGGCACGCCGGCGTCGGCCGCCAGTTCCTTCAGCAATTGATACAGGCGGATGCGGGATAAGTGGCCGGCGCCACTCGGGAACAGCCACACCGATGTTGCCGGAACATGCGTGCGCCAAGCGGCAACCGCGGCCCGGGCCCGGTCGGATATCGGCACCAGCCGCTCGCGCCCGCCTTTACCGCGTAGGATAAGAAACGGCCGGTCAGGAGACACGGCAGCGCGCGGAATCGCCACAAGCTCTGTAGCCCGCAGCCCCGATCCATAGAGCAGCTCCACCAACGCCGATACTCTCAGCGCCAGGTGGCTCACGGGCGCCGTCTTCAACCGGACCTCGATTTCCGCAAAGAGCCGGTCGACATCGGCGTGCGAGAGCGTTTTGGGCAAGCCGCGGGCCGCACCGGGGCGCGGGAGCGCGGCACCCGGATCATCGCCGCGCAGGCCCTCTTGCGCCAGAAACGCGAAAAAGCGCCGAATCGCCGATGATTTTCGCGCAACGCTGGCCCGCGACAGCGCCGCCCATTGCTCGGCCAGAACGGCAAGGGCAGGCGCATCCGCTTCGGCGAGCACCCCGCCAAGCGCGTGAGAAGCGAGCATCAGGTCGCTGCGATACGCGAGCAGCGTGTTCCGCGCCGCCCCGGTTTCGGCCGCCATCATCTCAAGAAACCGCTCGATAAGCGCAGCATCTGGCGACTGCGTCAAAGCCTGGTCAGCGCCTCGACCGCAACCATGCGCGCCTGCCCGGTCAGCCCGACGCGCCGCATCGCCGATATGATCCGAAACAGCGCTTCAGGCGACACGCCGTGCCAGTCACCGGTCTGCATACCGGTTGCGGCAAGCAGCATAACCGTGCCCTGCGCGCGCTGCGCCACGGCGCGGTCCAACGCCCGGGTCCAGCTGTTTTCGGCGCCAATGCGAACGCCCATGGCCTGGGCGAGCTGCTCCATCGTGCCAATGTCAAGCCTGCCCAGGCCAGCCAGTCCGGCAAAGAACATCTGCGCCTTGCCTGGTCCAGTGCCCGACACTGGCGGCGCATAGGCGGCGACGTCGCCACGGCTCAGCCGCACCGCGTCATTTCGGTCGGCAAGGGTCAGCATCGCCCACGCATCACTGCCGCGCGCCGCAAATGATCGCCAGCGTTGCGCCGGCTGGTCGAGCCCGGCACTCAGCATCGCCGCGATCAGCCGGTCGACATCTTCATTTTTTGGCGCTGGCGGCACCATGGCGGCCGCCCGCGCCGTCAGGATCAGGCGGGCATAGCGGCCACGGGCGTCGCGGGGCTCGTCCCACAATTGGCGCAAGGCCGACATCCGGGCCGGAAGCGACGGGTCGGCAGAGGCGGTGCGCAGATCTTGCGCGATGCCAGCCTCGGCGGCAGCGGCGTCATCTTCCTGCAACACCTCGGCATAGAGGCCGACGAGCGCGGCACTTGAAAACACGCCCTGCGCGGCCGCCCGCTCGGCCGCTGCAACCCGCGCCTGCGCCGACCATACCGGCGATTGCGCGAACCAATATCGCGCTTGCGGCGCGGCCGTGGCGAACAGATCAGGCGGAATTTCAGCGGCCGTCGCGGTTGCAAGGCCATAGCGCCAGATCGTCAGCCGATCGACCCCGTCCCACTCAATCGTCACGGCGCGGCGCCCCTTGGAGCCGGCGCCGACCGCTTTTTCCGCGAGCAACAGGTCAATACCGCGCGCCACGCGCTGACGCCGGGCTGCATCGATCAGCGGGCCGGCCGCTCGCGGTTCACCCGACAGGCCGGCGCATATCGCCTTGGTGAGCACCCAGGCCGGCTCGCTCAACGCTGCCCTGCCCTGGTCGACAATCGGGCAAAGCGCTGCCGGATCGCCATTGGCCAGCCCTGTCTGCATCGCGACCTGAAGCAATTTTGGGGTATATTGGTCGTTGTCGACCGCCGCTATCAAAGCGCGTGCCACCACGCTTTCGCCCATGCGGACGAGCAGCCAGGCGCGTTCGGCGGCGAAATCGGCGCCGCCAACCCGGCCAGGCGTCGCAACGACCGACGCAAGTGCCTGACGCAACCCAATCGACACCCAGCGCGACGCGACCGGGGCGTTCAGCCGCCGCATCAGCGCTTCCAGATACAGCCCGTCCGCCTGGCCAAAAGCATTGGCGCCGAACCCGCCCTGATCCTGACCGACAACCCCCACCAGCGCGGTCGACCGGCGCGCGAAGCTGGGCAGTTCATATTCAGCCAGCACCGCCGGATCGACGGGTTTGACCGCGGCTGCCTCGTCCGAGGCAATCGACTCGTCTGCCGCCGCCGCGTCATCGCCGGGTAATGGGTTCGCCGATGGCGCAGCAGCCGATGGCAACGCGCCCGGCGTCACGCCGGGTGGAGTCACGGGGGATGGCGCGGCTGGCCGCCGCGTGGGCGAAGGCGCAGGGGGTTGCGGGGGCTCGCCAAAGCCCTGTGGCAAAATCGATTCGGGCGCTTCCTGGCCCGCTGCCACGTCGAACCGCGACACCCCGGCCAACGCCAGACACAGGAGGAGCGCGAGCGCGCCTGCTCCGGTGCTATTTCTGAAGCGACGCAAGCGGAACAGCCTTTTCAACGCGGACCTGCGCCTTTTCACCATGGCTTTTGGCAAGCAACACCATGCCGCCCCCGGCGAGCGCCAGCAGAGCAATCAGGAACAAGACGGTGCGGGTCATCGAAAGCCTTCACTGTTGCGCGGGCGAAACGCGCGCCTTTTGCCCCACGGGCGCCCCCGCTGTATAGCCCCCTCTACAATGTTGCAAAATCGTGCCCCCACGCCGGTTGCTGACGGCAAACCCATTGTTCTGGTGGGGTTGATGGGTGTGGGCAAGTCCACGGTCGGCAGGCGCCTTGCGTCAAGGCTGCGAATGCCGTTCGTCGATGCCGACACCGAAATCGAAGCGGCGGCGGGCATGTCGATAACCGAGATATTCGACCGGTTTGGCGAGCCCTATTTCCGCGACGGCGAGCGCCGTGTGATTGCCCGCCTGATTGACGGCACGCCAAAGGTAATCGCAACCGGCGGCGGCGCTTTCATCAACGCCGAGACGCGCTCGTTGATTCTCGGTGCGGCCATTGCCGTGTGGCTCGATGCCCCGCCTGCCGTGCTCGCAGAACGCGTGCAACGCCGCGACACACGGCCATTGCTGCGCGGAAAAGATCCGGCAAAGGTGCTCGCCGAGCTGGCCATGATCCGCAATCCGGTCTATGCGATGGCCCCCATCCGCGTCGCCAGCAACCGGGCGCCGCACGAACTGACAGTAAACGCGATTTTGCAAGCGCTGACGAGACCGCCCGCCGCATGACGCGCGCCCTGACGGAAATCACCGTTGAACTTGGCGCGCGGCGCTACCCGGTTCGCGTGCAGGCCGGGCTGCTGGCCCACGCCGGCGAGCATCTGGCGCCGCTTGCTGGTGACCGGCCGCTTGCGATCATCACCGATCATAATGTTGCCCGGCACCGTGACACGCTGGTCACGAGTCTGGCCGCGCAGGGCATCAAAACCAGCATACTCGATCTGCCACCCGGTGAAGCGAGCAAATCCTGGGCAACGCTTGCGCAGGTTACCGACTGGCTGCTCGGCCTGGGCGTGGAGCGCGGCGACCATGTGGTGGCGCTTGGCGGCGGGGTGATTGGCGACCTTGTGGGCTTTGCCTGCGCCATTTTGAAGCGCGGCTGCAATTTCGTTCAGATACCCACCACATTGCTGGCCCAGGTCGATTCGTCGGTGGGGGGCAAAACCGCAATCAACACAGCCGCCGGCAAAAATCTGGTCGGCGCCTTTCATCAGCCATCGCTGGTGCTGATCGATCCCGACACGCTTGACACGCTGCCCGCACGCGAGGTGCGCGCGGGTTATGCCGAGGTGGTGAAATATGGCCTGATTGACGACCTCGCCTTTTTTGGCTGGTGCGAGCGGACCGGCGCCGCGCTGCTGGCGGGCGATGCGGCGGCACGCACCCACGCCATCGCGCATTGCGTGACGGCCAAGGCCCGCATCGTGGCCGCAGACGAGCGCGAAACCACGGGCGCGCGCGCGCTTCTCAACCTTGGTCACACTTTTGGTCATGCGCTGGAGGCTGAGACCGGCTTTTCGGACCGGCTGCTCCACGGCGAAGGGGTAGCCGCCGGCATGGCGCTTGCGTTTGCGTATTCGGCGGCCCGGGGCCTGTGCCCGGGCGAACATGCCTTGCGGGTTGCCGCACATCTGCGCGCATGTGGCCTGCCCGATGGCCTGGCGGCGGCCAAGATTGGCGCAAGCGGCGCAGCGCTGGTCGAACATATGCGTCACGACAAGAAAATGACGGGAGGTACGCTGCCCTTCCTCCTCGCGCGGGGCATCGGCCAGACCTATCTCGACACGTCGGTGAACCTCGACGATGTCGCCGCCTTTCTCGACGCGCAACCCCGCTGAACAGGCGTTATCGCCGCAGCGCCATCCACGCCAGCAACAGCCAGCCGATAATCAGCATGGCGCCGCCAGCCGGTGTAACGGCACCCAGCCAGCGCGGCAGACCCAGCGCCATCAGATAGAGCGTGCCGGCAAAAACCGCGCCGCCCGCCACAAACAGCCACGCCGGCATCCGCGCCTCCATGCGCCCTGCAACCAGCGACGCAACGGCGTGGATCAGTTGATAGCTGCCACCCGTTTTCAGCCATTCCGCCGCCTGGCCCGACGCCGCGTGCGCGCCAAAGGCGCCGGCCGCCACCGCCACCGCGCCTGACAGTGCGGCCAGTACCGCGACCCATTTCATCCCGGTACTGCCGGGGCAGGCGCAACGGCGCTGGCAAGCAGGGCGTCACGCCCGGCATACATGTCCTGCGACTCGGTCTGGGCCTGGAGCCGTTCGGCATCGCGCCGGCGATAGTCGCTTTCGGTGCGACTAATTTCTTCCGAATCGACGCCGAGATTCTCCATCGCCTGCCGGGCCATGACCACGGCCGATTCGAGCACCTCGCGCACCGTGCCAGCAACCGGCGCGCCCGCCATTTTCATCACGCTGCGGCGGTCATAAGCGCGCACGAACAGCGCAGCTTGGGGAAAGCCGTGGTGCACCGATTCGATAAAATCAGCGTCGATGACGTCCCCGTCGATGCAAAAGAGCAGCGCCTGCGCATCGTCACCACCGGCCTGCCGGAGCAACTCCATGCGGGTGCCGTCGCCATAATAGACCTTCATGCCAAAGGTGCCCGCGGTTTCGATCATTTCAGGATCGCGATCGATCAGCGTCACTGAAATCCCTTGCGCCGTCAGCATTTGCGCGACCGTCTGGCCAAAGCGGCCATAGCCAATCACAATCGCGCTGGCGCCGTCATTGTGTGGCGCTTCCATGCCGCCGGCCACGCGCGGCGGGCCGGCCCGAAAACGGCGGGTCAGCGTCATCAGGAACGGCGTGGACGCCATCGACAAGGTTACGACGGCGCCGAACAGGCTGGCCGCCTCCGGCGCTATCAGCAACGCATCGCGTGCCTGCGCAAACAGCACAAAGCCGAACTCACCACCCTGGCTGAGCAGCAACCCAAGCGCAAAGGCCGCCCGCCACCGCATGTTGAACGCCAGGCCAATGCCCATGATGATCACCGTCTTGGTCACGATGAGCGCAGCGGCCATGCCGAGCACAAACAGCGGCCGCTCGGCAATCGCGTGCAAATCCAGCAACATGCCAACGCTCAGGAAGAACAGGCCCAGCAGGATCGCCCGGAACGGATCGACATCTGCCTCAAGCTCGTGGCGATAGGGGCTGTCGGCCAGCATGACGCCTGCGATGAACGCGCCAAGCGCGGTCGATAGCCCAAGCGCCGCCATGATCGCGGCGCTCGCGATAACCGTAAACAGCGCGGCAAACACAAACATCTCGCGCTCGCCCAGATTGCCAATGAGGCGAAACATCGGCCGCAGCAAAAATCGTCCGGCCAGCACCAGGCCAGTGATGGCCAGCGCTGTGTACACCGCGGTTAGCCAGCCGGGCGGCGCATCGGCCCTGGGCGCCGCGCGCGACAGCACCGCCACAATGGTGATGAGCGGCACAATCGACAAATCCTGAAACAGCAGGATCGAAAACGCGCGTTCGCCAAACGGCGTGCGCAGCCGCCCGGCCGATTGCAGCATCGGGAGCACCTGCGCCGTCGATGAAAGCGCCAAAGGCAGGCCGAGCGCGATTGCCGCGGCGGTCGTAAACCCTGCACCAAAGGCGACCAGCACCGATACCGCCAGCCCGCAAAGCGCCACCTGCAGCAGCCCCAGCGCAAAAATATCCTGCCGCAACCGCCACAGCCGCTGCGGGTTCAACTCCAGCCCCACGATGAACAGCAACAGGGTAATGCCAAGCTCGGCAATGCCCATTTTCGCGTCGGCATCGCCCACCAGCCCCAGCCCCTGCGGACCGACGACCGCGCCCGCAACGAGAAAGCCAAGCGTCGCGCCCAGCCCGAGCTTTCTGAACAGCAGCACAAAGAAGAGCGCAAAGCCGAGCAGTACGGTTGCATCTCGCAGCGCGGTGTCGCTCATGCCCGCACCGCCGCCAGGGCTGCTTCAGCGACCGCCTCGAACGCCAGGCGAATGGACGGGTGGCGCGCAGTGTGTGGCAGTGCCGGCGTAAAGATGTCGATGCCAGGCCATGGCGGCAGCGGTCCGGTGCCGGCAAGCCAAGCGGCCAGCGCCGCCCGCGCGACGTCCAGGCTTGCTGCATCCTGGCCAGGCGCATGGGCTGCCATCAGGCTGGCCGACGCCTGGCCAAGCGCACAGGCGCGCACTTCCAGCCCAAGTTCGGCCACCCGGCCATCGGCATCGGTCACCACGTCGACCGTCACCCGGCTGCCACACACTGGCGAGCGCTTTTCCACCGTTGCCATGGGGTCGGCCAGCCGCGCCGGCGGCACTGCCGCGGCAAGCCGCAAAATCTGGTTATTATAGAGCGGCGCATTCATCGCCCGCGCTGAGCCTCGCCCAGGGCAGTGTTGCTGCCCTCTTCGAACACGGGGCGGCCCTGCCGGCGGCGCTCGACAAAATCGGCGATGCTCGCGCTGGTTGCCGACAGCAGCGGATAAGTGCGCGAGGCTGTGATCCATTCGGGGCGGCCGCCGGGCCCGCCGCCGACGGTGTCGGTTATCAGCACGATCAGCAGGAAGCTCAGGCTGGCGAAAATCAACCCCTTCAACCCGCCAAAGCCAAAGCCGAGCGCACGATCAATCGGCCCGATGACGGAGCTTCGGGTGCGCGCGCCAATCGCCCGCGCGACCATCCGCCCGCCAAAATAGGTGAGGCCAACGATTATCGCAAAAGCCAGCACGGCAGCGCCCGCGACCGTGCCGACCACGCCGCTTAACGCCACCATGAGCGGCGCATGGCCAAGCTTGAGCGCAAAAATGACCAAAATCCAGGCGATCAGGGACAAAATCTCGGTAACAAAGCCGCGAATCAGGCCAAACAGCGCGCCGCCGCTGACCATGAGGATCACCACGATATCCAGCGCTGTCAGTCCCATAAATTCCCTCACACCCGCGCGAAAGCTGTTCCACCCCGGCGCCCGGCACATTTGGGGACGCGGTGGCCAAAGCGCTAGCCACGGCCGAGCATATGGTCAACGAAGCTGCCTAACGATTTGAAGCCGCTTAGCTTCAACGGCTGTTTTTCGCCCAGCAGCGCGGCCGGCACGAGCGCACGTTCAAAGCCGAGTTTGCCGGCCTCCTTCAGCCGCAGCCCGCCATGCGCGACGGGGCGGATCTCGCCTGACAGCGCGACTTCGCCAAACGCAACCGAATCGACGGCAACGGGCCGCTCGCTGAGCGCGGATACCAGCGCGGCCGCCACCGCAAGGTCAGCCGCCGGGTCTTGCACGCGGTAGCCGCCGGCGATGTTGAGATATACCTCAGACGATGAGAAACTAAGGCCGCACCGCGCCTCCAGCACCGCAAGGATCATCGCGAGCCGACCCGAATCCCAGCCAACCACCGCGCGGCGCGGCGTGGCGCCGCTGGCCAGCCGCACCACCAGCGCCTGAATTTCAACGAGCACGGGCCGTGTCCCTTCAAGCGCTGGAAACACCGTGGTCCCGCTGACGCTTTCGTCGCGCTGCGTGAGGAACAGCGCCGAGGGGTTGGCAATTTCGGTCAGCCCTTCGGCCACCATTGCGAACACGCCAATTTCATCCGTGCCACCAAATCTGTTCTTGATGGCGCGCAGGATGCGATACTGGTGGCTGCGTTCGCCTTCGAAACTGAGCACCGTGTCAACCATATGCTCCAGCACGCGCGGGCCAGCGATGGCGCCGTCTTTCGTCACATGCCCGACCAGCACGACGGCGGTGCCACGTTCCTTGGCAAAGCGGATAAGCTCCTGCGCGCTGGCCCTGACCTGGCTGACGGTGCCGGGCGCGCCCTCAATCAGGTCTGAGTGCATTGTCTGGATAGAATCGATCACCAGCAACGCCGGCGGGTGGCTCATGCCAAGCGTCGTCAATATGTCGCGGGTCGATGTTGCAGAGGCCAGTTGCACCGGCGCCGCCCCCAGCCCCAGCCGCCGCGCCCGCAGCCGCACCTGGTCGGCCGCTTCCTCGCCCGACACATAGGCAACCGCATGGCCGGCAATCGCAAGCTTTGCCGCGGCTTGCAGCAGCAAAGTCGACTTGCCGATGCCCGGATCGCCGCCAATCAAGGTGGCCGACCCTTCGACAAAGCCGCCGCCCAGCGCCCGGTCAAGCTCGGCGATGCCGGTAGGCAGCCGGTCGGGCAGCGCAATGTCGCTGTTCAGCCCGACAAGCTCGATTGCCCGCCCGCCCGAGCGCAGATTATGCTTGGCGGCAAACGGGGTTGCCGGCCCGCCCGCTTCCTCGGCGAGCGTGTTCCACCCGCTGCAATCCCCACACTGGCCGGCCCAGCGGCTCGCCACGGAACCACAGGCCTGACAGACAAATTTCTTCTGGGTCTTTGCCATCAGAACCGATTAGCGCAAACGGAACGATAAGGGAACATATCTATTCCTGTACCGGGCACCCTTGCCGCGCCCCCCGGCCACCGCTATCGCCTGAGGGATGCAAGCGACAGACCTCCGCGTGGCCCTGTTCAGCGGCAATTACAATTATGTGCGCGATGGGCCAACGCAAGCGCTGAACCTGCTGGTGGGGCATCTGCTGAGCCGGGGGGCCGCTGTCCGGGTCTATTCGCCGACCGGGCCGAACCCGGCTTTTGCGCCGACCGGTGATCTTGTCGGCGTGGCCTCGGTGGCCATTCCCGGCCGCAGCGAATATCGCGTGGCACTTGGCATGCCGGGCAAGGTCCGGCGTGATCTGGAGGCATTTGCGCCAAATCTGGTGCACGTGTCGGCGCCCGATATTCTAGGCCACCGGGCCGTAAGCTTTGCCCGCAAGCGCGACATTCCCGTGGTTGCCTCGGTCCACACCCGGTTCGAGACCTATCTGCGTTATTATGGCGGCGGGTTTCTGGAGCCGGCGGCAGTGGCGTTGCTGCGCCGCTTCTACCGCCGGTGCGACGCGATTTTGCCGCCGTCGGCCTCAATGGCGGATTTGTTGCGCGAGCAGCGGATGAACGATGATATCGGCATCTGGTCTCGCGGGATCGACCGCACAATCTTCACCCCGTCCGCGCGCAGCCTGGCCTGGCGCCGCGCGCTTGGCATTTGCGACGACGCGGTGGCAATCGGCTTTCTTGGCCGGCTCGTGCTTGAAAAGGGGCTGGATGTGTTCACGGCCGCCATCGCCGAGCTTCAGCGGCGCGGCGTGCCGCACCGGGTGCTCGTGGTGGGTGAAGGGCCGGCAAAGGAGTGGTTTGCCGAACATATTCCCAGCGCCGTTTTTGCCGGCTTTCAGCAGGGCGAAAATCTCGGCCGCGCAGTGGCGTCGATGGATGTGCTGTTCAACCCATCCGTCACCGAAACCTTCGGTAATGTAACGCTTGAGGCGATGGCGTGCGCCGTGCCGGTTGTGGCGGCAATCGCAACGGGAAGCTCAAGCCTAGTCGATCACGGCGTTACCGGGCGCCTCGTTGAGCCAAGTGACATCGCCGGTTTTGCCGACGCGTTGCAGGCCTATTGCGAAGACCGCGATCTTGCCGACGACGATGGCGCCGCCGGCGAAGTGCGCAGCCAGGCCTATGGCTGGGAGGCGATCAACCAGACCGTGGTGGACAAATATCTGGCAGTGCTGGCGCGGCGCGGGCGCTGAACCGGCACCGCGCCGCCCGCTTTGCCGGGTCAGTCCAGCCGCTCGATCTTCTGGGCAAGCTCATCAACCATCGCGACGATTTCGTGCAGCCGTTCCGTCGACATCGTGCCGCGCGCGAATTTGTGCATCAATACGGTGCGCAGATTGACCATCGCCCGGCGAATGGAGGCGCTGTGCGGCCTGGTCTGCGCCTCGCCCATGTCGCTCAGCCGGGCCATTAGCGCGGCCACCTCTCCGGCGCGTTCGTCGAGGTGGCTCTGCCCCGCCCCGGTGATGGCGAATTGCTTCTTGGCACCCTCGGCCTTTTGCTCCTCGATCAGCCCCATGTCATCAAGCAGCGTCAGCGTGGGGTAGACGATGCCGGGGCTGGGCGCATAGGCGCCGTGCGTCATTTCCTCGATCGCGCGGATCAGCTCATAGCCATGGCGGGGCGCGTCGGCGATCAGCCGCAGCAGCACGAGCCGCAGCTCTCCACTGTCGAACATGCGGCGGCGGCCATGCCCGCCCATCGCTTCAGCCCCAACGTCCCAGCGGACTTCAAAGGGGCCCCAGCGCTTCGAGCCGCGACCCGCGCCGTGCCGGCCGTCACATCCATGATAGGCATAAAACATAGCAGCATTCCTTTCTTGTGATACTGCAAAGATATATCTTGTAACGTCCAAGACAAGACGCTGGTGAAAAAATTTGGCATCCGCGCTATCAATGCCTGATGGCCGATCTATTCGCGGGCGACACGCCGCCTCCCCCACAACCTTTGCCTGCGGGCAACACCCCGCTGGCCGACCGGATGCGGCCGGCAAGGCTAAGCGAGGTCGTGGGGCAGCAGCACCTTACCGGGCCAGAGGGCGCGATCGGCAGGATGGTCGCGGCGGGGCGGCTGTCGTCCACCATTTTATGGGGACCGCCCGGCACCGGCAAAACCAGCATCGCCCGCCTGCTCGCAGCCGCGGTGGGGCTTCGTTTCGTTACGATTTCAGCCGTTTTTTCGGGCGTGGCCGACCTGAAAAAGGCCTTTGCCGAGGCACGCGACCACGCGCGCGCAGGGCAGCGCACATTGTTGTTCGTTGACGAAATTCACCGGTTCAACCGTGCCCAGCAGGATGGTTTCCTGCCCTTTGTGGAGGACGGCACCGTCATCCTCATTGGCGCGACCACCGAGAACCCGTCGTTCGAGCTGAATGCGGCGCTGCTCAGCCGGGCGCAGGTGCTTGTCCTGAAGCGGCTTGACGATGCCGCGCTTGGCGAATTGCTGGCCCGGGCCGAATCGGTGGAGGGGCGCTGCCTGCCGCTTACCGCCGACGCACGCGCCGCGCTGATCGGCGGCGCCGACGGAGACGGGCGCTTCATGCTCAATCAGGCCGAAACACTGTTTGCCGTCGACGTGCCCGAGCCGCTCGACCCGGCGGCGCTGTCAACATTTCTCGATCGCCGGCTCGCCGTTTATGACAAGGATCGCGAGGGGCATTACAACCTCATTTCCGCGCTGCACAAGTCCATGCGCGGCTCCGATCCGCAGGCCGCGTTATACTATCTTGCGCGAATGCTGACGGCCGGCGAGGAGCCCCTTTACGTGCTGCGCCGGATCACCCGCTTTGCAAGCGAAGACATCGGCCTGGCCGATCCGCAGGCGCTGGTGCAGTGCCTGGCCGCGCGCGATGCCTATGCGTTTTTGGGCAGCCCCGAAGGCGAGCTCGCAATTGCGCAGGCGTGCCTCTATTGCGCCACCGCGCCGAAATCCAACGCGGCCTATCGCGCGCAAAAAGCGGCATGGAAATCGGCGCGCGAAACCGGATCGCTCCAGCCGCCGGCAAATATTCTCAATGCACCCACCAAGCTGATGAAAGACATCGGCTATGGTCGCGGCTATGCCTATGATCATGATCTGGACGAGGGGTTTTCGGGGGCAGATTATTGGCCCGACGGCATGGCCGCCCAAAATTATTATCAGCCAACCGGCCGCGGGCACGAAAAGCGCATCGCCGAACGGATGGCCTATTGGAAGGGGTTGAAGGATGCAGCGCGCGATTAGGCTTTTGGGAATGGTCATGGCACTTGGGCCCGCCGCCGCGCCGGCGCAGCAGGTGCGTGCGCCTTCGGCCTACGACCGTGCAATTGCGGCCGGATACAAGGCGGCGATCACGTGCAGTGCCAGGTTCATCGGCGGGCGCACCGACGCGCAGATTGCCGCCGACGAGCTGCGCGGCATTTACCCCGAATATGACGCAATCGTGCCGACGCTGACCGCCCAGGTGCTGCCGACAGCGATGGTGGAAGTCGGCTTTGACCCCGCGCTGCCGCCAAGGCGCTCGGTATATCATGCGGGCACCGGCTGCACGACGCTACCCATTGGCGCCGCCGCGCCTGCCTCCCTGCCTGCCTATCGCGTGCTCCCCGGCCCCGCATCCGCCGACCCGCGCCCATGGCCGCTCGGCGATGCGTTGCCCAAAATCGCGCTCTCTCCGCTGGCACCGGTCGCCGGAGCCTTTGAGGGCGCGCGCTATGGCAACGCCAAAACGACGGGCGTCGTCATCCTCAGCGGCAATCGCCTCGTCGCGGAGCGCTATGCGCCTGGCTTTGGCCCGTTCACGGCGCAGCGCACCTGGTCGGTCGCCAAGAGCATAACCGGCACGCTGGTGGGCGTTGCGGTGAATGCCGGGGCGATCGACCCTGCCCGCCCGGCGCCCATCCCCGCCTGGCAGAGCGCCGGCGACCCGCGCCGCGCCATAACGCTGGATCAGCTTCTGCGCATGGCCAGCGGGCTGCATTCCGGCAGCGCCGGCAACCGCACCGATGCGGTGTATTTCGGCGGCACCACCGTGCCTGAGGGAACGTTCCACTGGCCACTCGAAGCTGCGCCCGGCACACGCTTTCGCTATGCCAATAACGACATTTTGCTGGCGATGTATGCGCTGCGCGTCGCACTGGGCGAGGACAGATACCGCGATTTTCCGCGCACTGCCCTGTTTGACAAGCTAGGCATGCGCCACACCGTTGCCGAAACCGACTGGCAGGGCAATTACGTCTCGTCGAGCCAGGTCTGGACAACCGCCCGTGATCTTGCGCGGTTCGGGCTGTTTTATCTGAACGACGGCGTGTGGAATGGCGAGCGGCTGTTGCCCCCCGGCTGGCGGCGCTATGTCACCACCCCGTCGGGCCCGCAGCCGGGGGCGGGCGATTTTGGCTATGGAGCGACCTTCTGGCTGATGAACAAGACCCCCGGCGTTCCCGCCGATACCTTTTCGGCAAATGGCAATCGCGGGCAATATGTGGTGATCGTGCCGAGCCGCAACATCGTGATCGTGCGGCGCGGTGAGGATGCAGGCGCCGGTTTTGACATCGCCAAATTCACAGCGGACGTGCTTGCCGCGCTGCCATGACCGCGTTCACCCGGTTCGCGGCAATCGACTGGTCGGGCGCGCGGGGTATAGCGCACCGCGGCATCGCTGTCGCCCAATGTGCCAGCGGCGACGCTGCGCCCCGGCTGGTGCCGCCGCCCGGCCGCGTCTGGGCCCGCCGCGACGTGCTGGACTGGATTTGCGCGCAAGCGGCCGACCCGGTGCTGATTGGCATGGATTTCAGCTTTTCTGCCCCATTCGTCGGCCGCGGCGCCTATCTTCCCGGCGAATCGATAGCCGGCTCGGCGCGCGACCTGTGGGCCTATGTCGACCGGGCGGCGCGCGATGACGATCTTGGCGCGGCCAGTTTTCTCGAGGCCAGGCGCGGCGCGCATTTCTATTTTGGCGCAGCCGACGGCAAAAAGCGCGATTTTATGCACTATCGGGTCTGCGAGCAGCGCTACAACGCGTTGGGCGGGGGCAAGGCGTCCACCGTCTATGATGCGATTGGCGCGGCGCAGGTTGCCAAATCGAGCTTTGCGGGGATGCGGCTGCTCCACCATCTTGGGAATGCCATGCCGGTCTGGCCGTTTGACGCGGTGCCAGCGCGCGGCGCGCTGCTGGTCGAAATATACACAACCATTGCCGCGCGCGCAGCCGGCGTGCCGAAGGGGCGAAGCAAGATTACCGGCCCGGCCGCGCTTGATGCCGCCCTCACCCACCCGGCCATCGCCAGCCTGCCGCATGTCGCGCTCGACAGCTATGACAGCCACACAACCGACGCAGTGCTCACCGCCGCATGGCTGCGCCGCCACGCGCCTCAGCCGGAATTGTGGCGGCCGGCGCTTCTGAATGACGAGATTGCGCAATGCGAGGGCTGGACCTTCGGCGTCGTCTGACGCATGGGGATTTTTCCCATAACGGGCGCGCCGGTTTAGCTCAGATGGTAGAGCAGCGGTTTTGTAAACCGAAGGTCGCGGGTTCGATTCCTGCAACCGGCACCAGCATCAACGCCTCGCCAAGGCTGTTGACGGCGCTCGCACATATGGCCGATGCCCCGTTGCCCCGGAGGAGGAAACGCCCGTGCCGCTCTATGAAATCGGCGGAAAACGCCCGCAGATCGACCCTGCCGGGGCGTGGGTGGCGCCAAGCGCCGACGTGATCGGCGATGTCCGGCTGGGCGCGGGTGCCAGCGTGTGGTTCAGCGCCTGCATCCGGGGCGACAACACGCCGATATCAGTGGGTGCCGCCAGTAATATTCAGGAAGGCGCGATGCTCCATTCCGACCCCGATGCGCCGCTTGTGGTGGGCGAACGCTGCACCATTGGCCACCACGCGATATTGCACGGCTGCACGGTGGAAGACGATGTGCTGATCGGCATGGGCGCCATCATCCTCAACCGCGCCGTGATTGGCACAGGCTCGATTGTGGGCGCCGGCGCGCTGGTGACGGAGGGCAAGGTCTTTCCCGCCAACAGCCTTATCGTCGGCAGCCCCGCGCGCGTTGTCCGCACGCTCGATGCAGGCGCCGCGGCGATGCTCGGCGCGTCCGCTGCCCACTATGTCGCCAAAAGCCGAGCCTGTGCTGCCGGTCTGAAACGCATCGACTAACCGGCCGCACCGAGCCACGCCGCCACGGCCGAGCGCACCCGGTCGGCCGATATCTTGCGCACCTGAATTTGCGTCACCGTCCGCATCGCCGGGCCGCGCGACCCGACGGGCAGGTGCTTTTCCGCAAATGCCATGATCTTGGCCGGCATCGCCGGATCGTTGGAACGCCCGCCGAGCCGCACGATATACCCCGCGCGCGAACTGGTTTCGAGAAAGCCGTTGACCAGATCGACATTGGCGACCGCAAAATCAAACGCCATGTCCGGGTGACGCCCGGCAATAACCGCAAGCAATTGTGCCTTTTGCTGTGCGTCGATCGCGTCGGTCTTTAACATGTCGAGCGCCCGCCCGGCGAGTGCTGCGTCGCGGGCAACGCCGAGCAGGGTAATGTACTCGTTGCGCGCCACCGGGTCGGTCTCGCCGGCAAAAAGCTTGTGCACCACATCCCACTCGTCCGGCGTTGCGTTGGTGGCATAAATACCCAGCATGGCCCCGCGAATTGCCGCCGGAATCGGTGTGCCATCCTTGGCCATCGCAGTGACATAGCGACGCGCCAGCGCCGCGATATCCGGGTCGCCATTGGTGCCAAGCGTGCCGATCAACTCTTCGCGCAGATTGGCGACGAGCGGCGCCTCGCCCGGCATTGCCTCCATCCCGATGCGGCGCAGCACCGGCGACAGGGTCTGAACGGCGCGCGCGCGCAGTGGCGCTTCAAGCGGGGTACCGAGATAAAGCCCGGTCAAGCCGTTAATGTCGCCGGAAACCGCCTGCCATTCAAGCGGGCTGGCGTCATCGCCAATGGCCGGCAAAAGCGCAAAATAGCGCGACAAATTCTGGTCGCCGCTAATGCCCAGCGCATAATCATCCCCCAACGTGCCGAGCCGGTCGGTCAGTTCCAGCCTGGCAAAGTCGCGGACAATCGCGGCGTGCGACGCATCGTCATATTTCACGCGGACATAGCTGCCCTTGTCGCGGTTGACGACGACGGTGCCGCACCCTTCCAGCGCCACGGTGTTCGCTTTGCCAGGCATCAGCACGGTGCGCTTTTCGGCCGAACCCCTTACCCCAATCGCCAGCGGCACCCGCCAGTTTTGCGGTTTTTTCGATGTTGCATCAAAGCCAAACCGGCTCTGTTCGAGCACCGCCTCCGTCTTGCCGCCAACGCAGCGCGCGCCAGTCAGCGAAACGAGCGGCACCCCGCCTTGGAGGGTGAAATCATGGGCAATCTCGGCCACCGGCTTGCCGGCTGCGGCCGCAAGCTCGACCCAAAGCTGGTCGGTCGTCGTGTTTTGATATTTATACTTGGCCATGTAGCGGCGGATGCCGGCACGAAATACGTCTGGCCCAAGCGTTGATTCAAGCATGCGGATAACGGCTTCGCCCTTGGAATAGGTGATGCCGTCAAACGCCTCGCCGATCTGGTCGACCGTTTCGACATGGCGGATAACAGGGTGCGTGGCCGCGGTTGAATCCTGCCGCATTGCGGCTTCGCGCGCGCCGCTCACCGCTGACGCCTTTTCCAGCCAATCCGGGTTCAGATCGTTTGTGGCCTTGCTTTCACGCCATGAGGCGAAGCCCTCGTTCAGCCACAAATCGTCCCACCAAGACATGGTGACGAGATCGCCAAACCACTGATGCGCCATTTCATGCGCCACGACCTTGAAAATCTGCTCCCGGTCGCTTTGCGTTGCGCGCGCCTTGTCGAACAGCACGAGTTGCTCGAAATAGAAGATCGCACCCCAGTTTTCCATCGCGCCAAAGAACTGGCTGGTCCCTGGCCCGGCGATCATGTCGAGCTTGGGCAGCGGGTAAGGCTGGCCGAAATAGTCATTATATTCCGCCAGCAACCGCTTGGCCGAGGCGAGCGCATAGTCACCCTGATCCGAGACGCCCCGGCGCGTAATGATGCCGATTTCGGTCTTCCCGGCCATCACCGTCTTGCGCTCGACATCGCCCATGCCAAGGAACAGCAGATAGCTCGACATGACCGGCGTTTCGCGGAAGCGATAGAGCTGCCGGCCGTCGCGCATCACGGTTTTGGTGCCGGGCATATTGGAAAACGCCGTCTGCCCCTTTGGCGCAACGGCGCTCAGCCGGAACCGGGCCTTGAACGAGGGCTCGTCAAACATCGGCGCAAACCGCCTCGCGTCGGGCGCCTCAAATTGCGTGACCAGCATCCGGGCATTGCTGCCATCGACATTTTTATAGTCGATGTAAAACAGGCCACTCGCCGTAGGATTGATCGTGCCGGACCAGGTAAAAGCAAGCTTGTGCACCCCGGCCGCGACGGTGGCTGGCAAGGTCAGCGTCATCTGCTGGTTCTTGTCGTCGATTTTATAGCGCAGCTTCTTGCCGTCGATCGTTGCGCTGCTGATGTTCAGGTCGGCCGCGTTCAGCAAAATCGTGCGCGTGGGTTTGGCGACCGAAATCGTGATGGTCTCAGAACCCTTGAACGTCTTTGCCGCAGCATTGGGGTCAACCGTGATGTCGTAGAGCAGCGGGCGCACCGTGGCGGGCAACTGGCCAACCGCGAGCGCCGGGCCGCAGGCAAGCGCAACGGCAGCAGCGGCAGCGGCGATGGCAAGGCGATTCATGCAAGGCTCCGAAACATTGTTACGCGGGCAAGAGTACGGCAAATCATCGGCAATGCAATTGCTCAGCGCTGGACACCAAGATCGGTTTCGCTAAGAAACGCCTATGAGCCTTCCGCCCCTGTTCGATCGCCTGCGCCTGCCCGTTATCGGGTCGCCGCTTTTCATCATCTCCGGGCCCGATCTTGTGATCGCGCAGTGCAAGGCCGGCATTGTCGGCTCATTCCCGGCGCTTAATGCCCGGCCGCAGGCGCTGCTCGACGAATGGCTCCACCGCATTACCGAAGAGCTGGCGGCCTGGAACCGCGACCACCCTGAGCGTCCCGCCGCGCCGTTTGCGGTAAACCAGATCGTTCACCGCTCGAATGACCGGCTGGAGGCGGATTTAGCAACCTGCGCCAAGTGGCAGGTGCCCATCGTCATCACCTCGCTTGGCGCGCGCGAAGATTTGAACACCGCCGTCCACGGCTGGGGCGGAATCACGCTGCATGATGTGATCGACGACAAATTCGCGCGCAAAGCCATTGAAAAAGGCGCCGATGGGTTGATTGCGGTCGCGGCCGGCGCCGGCGGCCATGCCGGGCGCCTGTCGCCTTTTGCGCTCGTTCAGGAAATTCGGCAGTGGTTTGCCGGTCCGCTCGCGCTGTCGGGTTCGATCGCCAGCGGGGGGGCGGTGCTGGCCGCGCAGGCCATGGGCGCCGACCTTGCCTATATCGGCTCGGCCTTCATCGCCACGCGCGAAGCCAATGCGGTGGACGCCTACAAGCAGTCGATTGTCGACAGCCGGGCGGCCGACATTGTGTATTCAAACCTGTTCACCGGCGTTCATGGCAATTACCTGCGCAGCTCGATTGAGGCGGCCGGGCTTGATCCCGACAACCTGCCGGAAGGCGACCTGAAAACGATGAACTTTGGCACCAGCACGAACGCACCGGCCAAGGCATGGCGCGACATCTGGGGTTCGGGCCAGGGGATTGGCGCGGTCGACAAGATCGCAACCGTTGCCGATTATGTCGATCAGCTCGTGCGCGAATATGACGCGGCCACAGCGCGCATCACCGGGCGGGCGAGCCCTGCCGCCTAAAAAGCAACCGCAAGCCGCTCCAGCATCGAGCGTGCCGGGCTGCTCGTAGCCGGCGCCGCTACCTGCGACTCGTCAAGTCTTGCGGTGCGGCGGTAGAGGTCGATGCTGTTGGCAATCAGCAGCCGCGCCTGAGGCGGCAGGGCCCCTACCGCTGCCGGGTCAGATTGTGGCGGCGTGCCCAGCCTGCGTGACGGATCAAGCGCTTCTCGCGGGGCCATTTCGCCGGCATCTACCGCGCGCTGGGTCAGCAGCCATGCGATGATGTGCATCAGCCGGGTCGTGACTTTCAGCGACTCGCAGGAAAACGAGACACGCTCCATCGGCTCCAGCGATTCGCGCTCCAGCCGCCCGCGCTCGTCAAAATAGGCTCGCGCCTCGTCCGCAATGACCATCGCGTCGACATAAAGCGCGTCGATCAGTCGACGCCGGACTCGGGAAGAGATAACGGCATGTTCCATCCGCAACGAGGTGCCAGAAAGCACCTTGTAGCGAAACGATATTCGGGCCGGTTCGGCACTCGCCGGCGTCCCAATTTCGGAAAAAAACCGGGCCGCGCGGTCAGGCGATGATGTCAGGTATCAGTTCGTCCTCAAGCAGCGCGATTTCGTCCCGCAGGCGCAGCTTGCGCTTTTTCAGTCGCGCGATCTGAAGCTGGTCGGACGAATTCTGGTCACGCAGCGCTTCAATGGCCGAATCGAGGTCGCGGTGCTCGGTTCGCAGCAATTCCAGCCGCTTGACGATAAGGCGCTCGTCCATATCCACTCCGCCTCCCCCGATCGCCACCAAATCCTACTCGCCGGGCCAGAACGGGCGCGACAGGGCATCATCCAGAGCGCGCCACGCCAACCCCGGCGCCGCCAGCCCGCTCTATCCTCATATGATCGCATCGTCAGCCGCGAAAAGCCGCTCCACCTGTTTCGCGCAATATTCTAGCAAACCGCGAGCCACCGCGCGACGACCAAAACCGATCGTCGCAAAAATCCGCACTGTCCATCGAAAATTCGCAAATTGGCAGGCGACAAACGGGCTCAGTCATGATTTCTTAATCGACCGGCCAGCACTCTGGCCGTCGACCAACCACAGGAGGCACTCTGCCATGCACAGCGCACATCATTCAGCCCTGGAAGCGAAGCACGCACTGCTTGACCACCGGATCATGAATGAAATGCGCCGTCCCCTGCCCGACACGGTTGCCCTTGCGGCGCTCAAGAAAATGAAGCTCAAGGTGAAAGAGGAATTGCTGTCCGGCTGAACGATCCGCCATCACGACGGGGCGCTCACTAGGCGCCCCCATTCGCTCAAGGCACTGAGCGGCGCCCGATTAACGGCCCCCAAATACCGATTTGACGTACATCGTCTGCTTGGCGCCAACGCCAACCGGCTTTCGCGCGGCCAGCGGGTCAATCTGCTCATCAAAGGCAATGCCAACACGCCCGGCGGCATTCCAGGCGACCTTGCCCAGCACGGTGCCGATGCCGCGCAGATCCAACTCTACCGTTGTGTTTTGGGGAATGGGCGCTGGCACTTCAGCCATCAAGCCGCCGGCTGAAAGATTGCGCACCCGCACCTGCGCATAATCCCGCCCGCCAACTACACGCAGATTAGCCGCCAGAAACAGGCTGTCGCGCACTTCATTCCGCTGGCTCGCAGCGTCACCGTCCGCTGCGGAATCGGGAGCAGGAGAGGAAATCTGAACCATTGTCTGCGCTCATTGCCCTGTCATTGTGCCCCCACCCTTAAACCAGCAAATCTTATCCAAAGATTTAACAGGGGCCGGCCTAGGCCGTGTTGACAAAAGACTTTAGCCATAGGCGTGTGGCAGCGAGATTGAGGAAGCTTTCGAAGGAGAGGGCGGTCTTGTCGTAGCGGGTGGCGATACGGCGCTGTTGCTTGAGTTTGCCGAACA
>JAKFUZ010000004.1 GCA_021732445.1 Sphingomonas sp.
TACCAAGCCCCACCCCAACACCAAGCCCCAGCCCGCTCCCGCCGGTTATCGCGCCGGCGTCAGTCGAGCGCAGCGTTTTGCCCGCCGATACCGACCCGGCCCTCACCACCACACTTGCGCCGCATGTCGCGATCAACCCCGACCCGGCCGCCACCGCGCGCGGCCGATTATTCGTGATGCTGCCGGGCACGGCCGCCACGCCGCGCGTTTACCGGCTTATCGCCCGGGCAGGCGCCCTGCGCGGCTATCATGTGATAGGGCTCAGCTACCCCAATGACGTGGCGGTCGAGGTGCTGTGCCGCGCGAGCACCGATGCCGCCTGCGCTGGCGATGTCCGGCGCGAAATCATCACCGGGCAAAACAGCAGCGCGCTTGTGGCGGTGGACGCGGCAAATTCCATCACTGGCCGGCTCGAATCGCTGCTGACCTATCTGGCAATCACCTTTCCCGGCGAAGGCTGGGGGCAATATCTGAACGCAGGGCGCATCAACTGGGCGCTGGTGACGGCGGCCGGCCATTCGCAAGGCGCCGGCCATGCAGGCTTCCTCGCCAAGTTGCAATCGCTTGACCGGGTGGTGATGTTCTCCGGCCCGGCAGATACCGGCGTGACCACAGGGTCGCCGGCGGCATGGCTCAGCCTGCCCAATGTCACGCCGGTGTCGCGCCAATATGGGTTTACGCATACCGCCGACACGCTGGCCTCATTTGCGCAGGTAACCGCAAATTGGGCGCAGATCGGGCTGGGCGTGCTTGGTGCGACAATTTCCGTCGATACGGTCGCGAGCCCCTTTGGCGGTTCGCACCAGCTCACCACGAGTGCGGCACCAAACCCCAACCCCACCGGGCCAAGTGCCTCGCCAACACATGGTGCACCGGTTGAAGACGCGGTGACGCCGCTTGACGCGCAGGGCCGGCCGCTGTTCACGCCGGTGTGGATTTATCTGGCGTTCCCGTAAGATTCAGCGCGGCTCGGGCGACCCGTCAACCAGCCTCGGCAGGCCCAGCGGATTAGCCGCATCAACGGCACCGGGCAGCAGTGCGGCCGGGAAATTCTGATAACAGACCGGGCGCAGGAACCGCTCGATAGCGGCGGCACCGACCGACGTGGTGCGCGCGTCTGACGTCGCGGGATATGGTCCGCCATGCACCATAGCGTGGGCAACCTCGACGCCGGTTGGCCACCCATTGGCGAGCAACCGCCCGGCCTTGCGCTCCAGCGTCGGCACGAGCGGCGCGGCCAGCGGCACATCGGCATTGTCCATCTGGAGCGTCACCGTCAACTGCCCCTCCATCGCGGCGACGAGCGCGGCCATTTCCGCTGCATCAGCGCAGCGCACGACGAGCGATACTGCCCCGAACAGTTCCTGCGCCAGCGCCGGATCGGCCTGCAACGTCGCGGCTTCGGTTAAGAACAGCGCGGCCTGACACTGGTTGCAACCGGCCGGCGCCAGCCCCCGTGCGGCGAGCGACACCCCCGGATGCGCCAGCAGCGCGGCAACGCCATCGTCATAATGCCGGTGGATGGCACCCGTCAGCATGACTTGCGGCGCAACCGCTTCCAGTGCGGCACGGGCGCCCGCCACAAAGCGGTCAAACCCCGCGCCCCCCACACCAAGCACGATGCCGGGATTGGTGCAGAACTGGCCTGCGCCCTGGCTTAGCGATGCTACATAACCCGCGCCCAGCGCTTCAGCCCGCGCCTCAAGCGCCGCCGGAAACAGCAACACGGGGTTAACGCTCGCCATTTCGGCATAAACCGGAACAGGTTCCGCCCGCGCCTGCGCAATCGCCAGCAGCGCCAGCCCGCCCGCGCGCGACCCGGTGAAACCCACCGCCCTGATGCGCGGGTCGGCAACCAGTGCCGCGCCCAGCGCTGGCCCCGGCCCCTGAAGCAGCGAAAACACACCCGCCGGCATGGCGCACGCGGCCGCTGCGCTGGCAATCACCGCGCCCACCATGTCCGATGTGCCGGGATGCGCCGGATGCCCCTTTACCACCACGGGGCAGCCCGCTGCCAGGGCCGAGGCGGTGTCGCCGCCCGCCACCGAAAAGGCGAGCGGAAAGTTGGAGGCGCCAAACACCGCCACGGGGCCAACCGCAATCCGCCGCATCCGCAGATCAGGCCGGGGCAGCGGCCCGCGCTCCGGCTGCGCTGTGTCGATGACCACGCCTGCCCAACGGCCATCGCGCAACACCTGCGCAAACAGCCGCAACTGGCTTGCAGTGCGCGCGCATTCACCAGCCAGACGGGCAAGCGGCAGCCCTGATTCGAGCGCGGCGCGTTCCGCAAGCGACGGCGCAATCGCTTCAAGCCCCGTCGCAATCGCCTCCAAAAAAGCCGCGCGATGGGCCGGCGCCGTCTCGCGAAAAGCATCGAACGCAGCCTCGGCTTGCGCGCAAGCCCGCGCGACATGCGCCGCCGTAGCGACCGGAAAATCGGGCGGCACCGCAGCGCCAAGCGCCGGCGCAAAAGCCCGGAACACCGAAGCGCTCGGCACCCGTTCGCCCGCGATCAGCAGGCCCGCGTCCACGCCGGCGTCAGCGCGCAATGCCGCCCGCCGCGAGCACGGCAAGCGTCACCAGTTCGCTTGCGGTCGACGTCATCGGCGCGATCTGCACGCTTTTTTCCATGCCCACGAGCATTGGACCAATGACCGCATCGCCGCCCAGTTCGCGCAGCAACTTTGCCGAGATATTCGCCGATTGCAGCCCCGGCAGCACCAGCACATTGGCCGGACCCGAAAGCCTGGCGAACGGATAATTGGCAAGCTGGCGCGGGTTCAGCGCCACATCGGGCGCCATTTCGCCTTCATATTCAAACTGCACGCCCCGCTTGTCGAGCACGCCGACGGCCGCGCGGATGTTTTCCAGCCACTGCCCGGCCGGGTTGCCAAAGGTGGAATAGCTCAAAAATGCGACGCGCGGCTCATGCCCCATGCGCCGGGCAACCTGCGCGGTCTGTTCGGCAATATCGGCAAGCTCTTCGGCTGAGGGGCGCTCGTTGACGGTTGTGTCCGCCATGAACACGGTGTGCGCCTTGCCAACCATCAAATGGATGCCAAAAGCTGTGCGCCCGGCGACCGGATCAATCACCCGGCGGACCTCGCGCATCGTCTGCGCATAAGGCCGGGTAACGCCGGTAATCATCGCATCCGCCTCGCCAAGCTGAAGCAAAACGGCGCCAAAGATATTGCGGTCCTGGTTAATCATCCGCTCGCAGTCTCGCCGCAGATAGCCGCGCCGCTGCAGGCGCTTGTAAAGAAAATCCACCATCTTGGGCACCAGCGGCGAGTTGCGGCTGTTGTGCACTTCGTAGCTCTCCGGATCGGACACGCCGAGCGCGCGCAACCGGTCGCGAACGTCCTCGCGCCCGACCAGCACCGGTGTGCCATAGCCATCCCCCTTGAAGGCAATGGCGGCGCGCAGCACGACTTCTTCCTCGCCTTCGGCAAACAGCACCCTTTTGGGATGCGCACGGGCGCCATCATAGGCCAGGGTCAGCACCGATGTGGTCGGGTTGAGCCGGGCGCGCAACTGCTGGCGATATGCCTCAAGGTCAAGGATCGGCTTGGTCGCAACGCCTGAATCCATCGCCGCCTTGGCGACCGCCACCGGCACGATTTCCATCAGGCGCGGGTCAAACGGCGCAGGAATGATATAGTCAGGGCCAAAGCTGTGCCGCACGCCATAAGCCACCGCGACCTCTTCTGGCACCCGCTCGCGCGCAAGTGCGGCAAGCGCCTCGGCCGCCGCCACCTTCATCGCCTCGTTGATGGTCGTTGCGCGCACATCCAGCGCACCGCGAAAAATAAACGGGAACCCCAGAACATTATTGACCTGGTTTGGATAATCAGACCGGCCGGTGGCGATGATGGCGTCAGGCCGCGCGGCCTTGGCGTCCGGCGGCGAAATTTCGGGGTCAGGGTTGGCCATGGCAAAAATGATCGGCCGGGGGGCCATGCCGCGTACCATGTCCTGCGACACAGCGCCCGCCGCCGACAGGCCCATGAACACATCTGCGCCGGCCAGCGCTTCGGTCAATGTGCGCTTGTCGGTCTCCACCGCGTGCGCCGACTGCCACTGGTTGACGTGATCGCGCCCGCGCCAGATGACGCCCTTACGGTCGCACATCAGCAGGTTTTCGGTTGGCAGCCCCATCGCCTTGATAAGTTCGGCACACGCAATGGCGGCAGCGCCTGCGCCGTTCATGACGATCTTGGTCGTCTTGATGTCGCGCCCGGTAAGGAACAGCGCGTTGATGAGCCCTGCCGCCGCAATAATCGCGGTGCCATGCTGGTCGTCATGAAACACCGGGATGTTCATCCGCTCGCGCAGCGTCTGCTCGATCACGAAACATTCGGGCGATTTGATGTCTTCAAGGTTGATGCCGCCAAAGCTTGGCTCCATCAATTCGACGGCATCAATGAAGCGGTCGACATCTTCCGTTTTCAGCTCGATGTCGATTGAATCGACATCGGCAAAGCGCTTGAACAGCACCGCCTTGCCCTCCATCACGGGCTTTGACGCAAGGGCGCCCAAATTGCCCAGCCCAAGAATGGCCGTGCCGTTTGAAATGACGGCAACCAGATTGCCCTTGGCGGTATAGTCATAAGCAAGCGACGGGTCCGCTGCGATGGCCAGCACCGGCACGGCAACGCCCGGCGAATAGGCCAGCGCCAGGTCGCGCTGCGTCGCCATGGGCTTGGAAGCGATGATCTCGATCTTGCCGGGGCGCCCTTCCGAATGGAACAGCAGCGCTTCGCGTTCAGAAAACTGGACGTTCGATTCTTCGGTCATGCGCGTTGTTCTCCCGATTGGTCACGAGCTTTAGGCGGCAACGCAGGCCGGTTCCACCCCCCGCTTGAACGCATTTGGCAGCGCTGTATCACGGCAGCGATGAAGGCTGCAGCCCCCACCCCCATGATGGCGCAATATTCTGCACTAAAGGCGCAGGTGCCCGATTGCCTTTTGTTCTACCGGATGGGCGATTTTTTCGAATTGTTTTTTGATGATGCCCGCGTGGCAAGCGGCGTGCTCGACATTGCGCTGACCGCGCGCGGCGAGCATCAGGGCGTGCCGGTGCCGATGTGCGGCGTGCCCGTTCATGCAGCGGACGGCTATCTCGCGCGGTTGATAAAGGCCGGGCACCGGGTGGCGATTGCCGAGCAGGTCGAAAGCCCGGCCGACGCGCGCGCCCGGATGGGCTCAAAGGCGCTGGTCGCCCGCGCCATCGTCCGCGTGGTGACGGCCGGCACGCTGACCGAAGAAGCCCTGCTCGACGCCAAGGCCGCAAACTGGTGTGCGGCAATTGGTGAAGCGGCAGGCGGGGTTGCGCTGGCCATCGCCGATGTCTCGACTGGCCGTTTCGAAATTATCGAAAGCGACAGCGCAAGCGTTGCAGCCGACCTGGCGCGCCTGTCCCCGGCCGAAGTCATTGCGGCACAAGGCAGCGGGCTGGCGGCGCTGGCCACTGACACGCTGCCGCCTGAAAATTTCGAAAGCGCGCGCGGCGATGATCGGCTGAAAGCCATGTTCGGCGTGGCCACGCTCGACGGATTCGGCCAGTTCTCCCGTGCTGCATCAAGCGCGGCGGCCGGGCTGATCGCCTATCTCGACCATACCGCCAAGGGCGCGCTCCCCTTTTTGCGCCCGCCGCTGCTCGTGCACGCAGGCGACGTGATGGCGATCGACCCCGCCACGCGGGACAGCCTGGAGTTGACAGCGACCGCAAGCGGCACCCGCAAGGGCAGCCTGCTCGACGCGGTTGACCGCACGACGACAGGCGCTGGTGCGCGGCTGCTCGCCCGCGACATTGCCGCACCGCTGATGAACCGGGCAGCGATCGAAGCACGGCTCGATGTGGTGGCGATGCTCCACCACGATGCGGCGCTGCGCGAAATGCTGCGCAGCATTTTGCGCTCCCTGCCCGATATTGGCCGCGCCCTTGGCCGGCTGGCGGCGGGGCGCGGCAGCCCGCGCGATCTGGGCCAGCTTCGCGATGGGCTGAACGGCGCCTGGCAACTGGGCGAGCGGCTGGCGGCACTTGATGCTGCGCCGCAAATGCTGCAGCAACTGGCGCCGCAGTTGCGCGGGCACGGCGCGCTGATTGACTTGCTCAGCCGCGCACTGGTGCCGGTGCCGCCGGTTGACGCAAGCGCCGGGGGCTATGTCGCCGAAGGATATGACGCGGCGCTTGACGATCTGCGCCGCACGGGCGCAGGCGGCAGGCGCGCCATTGCAGCGCTTGAGGCGCAATATCGCGCGTCGACCGGCATTGCCGCGCTCAGAATCAAGCATAACGGCGTGCTCGGCTATCATGTCGAAGTGCCCGCACGCGCCGCCGATGCGCTGATGCAGGCCGATAGTGGCTTCACCCACCGCCAGACAATGGCGGGCGCGGTCCGCTTCAACGCGCCGGCGCTGCACGAGGTGGCAATGAAGGTGGCGCAGGCCGGCGCCCATGCGCTGGCCGCCGAAGCGGCGCATCTGGAAGAGCTGACCGGTGCCGTGCTGGCGCACGCTGAACCCGTTGCGGCGACCGCCGACGCGCTTGCCCGGCTCGACGTTGCCGCAGCGCTGGCCGAGCGCGCGGGCGAGGGCGGCTGGGTACGCCCGCAGCTTGCCGATTACCCCTGTTTCGCGGTTGTCGGCGGGCGGCACCCGGTGGTCGAGGCAGCGGTCACGCGCGCCGGCGGGCGGTACGTCGCCAATGACTGCGCCCTCGCGCCAGACGAGAGGCTGTGGCTCGTTACCGGCCCCAATATGGGCGGCAAATCGACCTTTCTGCGGCAAAATGCGCTCATTGCAGTGCTCGCCCAGGCGGGGAGCTTCGTGCCAGCCACGTCCGCGCGGCTTGGCCTTGTCGATCGCTTGTTCAGCCGGGTCGGCGCGTCGGACAATCTGGCGCGGGGCCGCTCCACCTTCATGGTGGAAATGGTCGAAACCGCGGCCATTCTTGCCCAGGCGACACCGGCGAGCTTCGTCATCCTCGACGAAGTCGGCCGGGGCACGTCAACCTATGATGGCCTGGCGATTGCGTGGGCGGTGGTCGAGGCAATTCACGACAATAATCGCTGCCGGTGCCTGTTTGCCACGCATTACCACGAGCTGACCCGGCTCGCCGAGCGGCTCGACGCGCTCTCGCTTCATCATGTGCGGGCCCGCGAGTGGAAAGGGGATCTGGTGCTCCTGCACGAGCTTGCGCCCGGCCCTGCCGACCGGTCGTATGGTTTGGCCGTCGCGCGGCTGGCAGGATTGCCGCCGGCCACCGTCGCGCGCGCAAAATCGGTGCTCGCCAAGCTGGAGGCCGGCCGCGCCAAAACCGGGGGGCTGGCGGCCGGGCTGGACGATCTGCCGCTGTTTGCCGCCGCGGCCGCTGCGCCCGAGCCACCGCCCGATCCGCTACGGGCAGCGCTTGAGGGGGTGGACGTCGATGCGCTCGCGCCGCGTGACGCGCTCGACCTGCTTTATCGGCTGAAGGCGCTGCTGACCGCTTAGGCGGCTATTTCGGCACCTTCAACAGCCAGGCGCGGGGGCGATCCGTTGGGCGGGGCATGCCGTCAAGCCGGATGGCGCGGAAAATGCGCACTGGCTCCGCAAGCATCTGGCCGCGCATTGCATCCGATCCACCGCCCGTGTTTTCGGCCAATATGCGCCGGACGGTGGCCATGCCCGACACCACATGCCCAAAAGCGGCATAGCCGATGAAATCGCCCTTGGCATCCATGCTGGGGATAGCGCCCACGCAGATGAAGAAATTGCCGCCAGCCGATCCCGGCTCCAGCCGCCGCGCCATCGAGATCGTGCCGTCGGTGTGCAGGATGCCGGTTCTGCTCGTCGGCTCATGCGCAAAGGTTGGCAAAATGCGGCGTGCATCGGTTTGGATGCCGCCCTGGATAAAGCCGAAGCGCGGGTCTGCGCGCCGCCGGGCAGCGCGGTAGAAGCTGACCCCGTTGAAGCGCCCGTCATCGACATAGGCCAGGAAGTTGGCAACCGTTTTGGGCGCGCGCCGCGCCTCAAGCGCCAGGATGATTGGCCCGTCCGACGTCTCCAGCCGCACATGAACGAGGCCAGCGGCGCCCGCCGCGCGCCTGGCCGGTGCGGGCGCTGCACCAAGCGCCAGCGCCCCAAGCGCCAAAATTGCCACCAGTCGCATCGCGCTTGGCTAGGGCAAAGCAGCCGTGCAGAGCAAGCCCGCACACGCGCCTGGCAGCAGCGCGCCCGCGCATCAGGCCGGTTACGGCCACGCAGCAGCCGCCAGGTGACGGCGGCGCCCCGAGCCTCTATCTGCTTGTGCATGACGACACGCTTTGAGACCTTGCCCAACCGCCGCGCCATCATCGACCGGCGCACTCTTGCCGACGCGCTGGCGGCGCTTGGCCCGGGCGATGCGCAGGCGATGCGGGCCGGTGCCATCGCGGTGCTGAAACCCGCGCTGGAGGCTGGCCGCGCCGAAATTGCCGCCCGGCTGCGCGCGCACCCTTCACGCGGGCTGGAGGCGGCGGCTGCCCAGGCGTTTCTCGTCGATCAGCTGATCCGGCTGTTATATGATTACACGACGCAGCGGCTCTACCCGAACACCAACCCGACGACGGCCGAGCGGATCGCGCTGATTGCGGTTGGTGGATATGGGCGCGGCGAAATGGCGCCATTTTCCGATGTCGATATTGCCTTTCTCACGCCATGGAAGCAGCCCCCATGGGTCGAGCAGGTCATTGAGGCGATGCTCTATGCATTATGGGATCTGGGGCTGAAAGTCGGCCATTCGTCGCGCTCGCTCGACGATATGGTGCGGCTCGCCAAGGCCGACATCACCATCCGCACCGCCCTGCTTGAGGCACGGTATGTGTGGGGCGATACCGCGCTTTACGATCAGGCAGCGCAGCGTTTTGCCAGCGAGGTTCAGGGCGACACCGCGCGCCAGTTCATCGCCGACAAGCTCGCTGAGCGCAACGCCCGGCACGCAAAGCTTGGCAACAGCCGTTATGTCGTTGAGCCCAATGTCAAAGAGGGAAAAGGAGGGCTGCGCGATCTGCACGCGCTGTTCTGGATCGGCAAATATGCCTATAGTGTCGGGCGATCAGCCGAACTGGTCGATGCCGGGCTGCTGACCAAATTGGAATACCGGCAATTCCACCGCGCGGAGAATTTCCTGTGGGCGGTGCGCTGCCATTTGCACAGCATCACCGGCCGCGCCGAAGACCGGCTTACCTTTGACGTGCAGCGCGAAATCGCTGCCCGGATGCGCTATGCCGACCGCCCCGGCAAATCGTCGGTTGAACGCTTCATGCAGTTCTATTTCCTCCAGGCCAAGATCGTCGGCGATCTTACAGGCGTGTTCCTGGCGCATCTCGACGAGAAATTCGCAAGCCGTGGCAAGCGCTTTGGCTTACCCAGCATGTTCCGCCGCACGCGTCGGCTGAACGGCTTTGCCCTGGAGCGCGGGCGGCTGGCGCTTGCCAATGACGGCTTTTTTGCGGCCGACCCGGTGCGGCTGATCGAGCTGTTCGCGCTCGCTGACAAATATGGGCTGGAGATTCACCCGCTGGCGATGCGCGCCGCCGCGCGTGACGCAAAGCTGGCCGACGATGTCCGCGCCGATGCCCGCGCCAACGCGCTGTTCCTGGAGGTGCTGACGAGCCGGCGCGACCCTGAAACGGTGCTGCGCTGGATGAACGAGGCCGGTGTGTTTGGCCGCTTCGTGCCCGATTTCGGCCGTGTCGTCGCACAAATGCAGTTCGACATGTACCATCATTACACCGTTGACGAGCATTCCATCCGCGCGATTGGCCTGCTCGCGCGGATCGAGCGCGGCGAGCTTGGCGACGATCATCCGCTCGCCACCACCATATTGGCGCAAATTTCGATGCGCCGGGTGCTGTATGTCGCGGTGCTGCTGCACGACATTGCCAAAGGGCGCGGCGGCGACCATTCGGTGCTGGGCGCCGAAGTTGCCGAGCGGCTGTGCCCAAGGCTGGGGATGAGCGCGGCCGAAACCGAGACGGTCGCCTGGCTGGTGCGGTACCACCTGTTGATGTCGGCCACCGCCTTCAAGCGCGACCTGTCGGATTTCAAGACGATTCTCGACTTTGCGGCCCGCGTCCAGAGCCCCGAGCGGCTGCGGCTGCTGCTCGCGCTGACCGTGGTTGACATTCGCGCGGTGGGGCCGGGGGTGTGGAATAGCTGGAAGCGGCAATTGCTCTCCAACCTTTATGAAGCGGCCGAAGAAGTGCTGCGGCTGGGCCACAAGCAGCGCGGTCGTGCCGAACGGATCGCGGCCAAGCAGGCGGCGCTCAGCGCGTCGCTTGGCTGGGACATTGCGCGCGAAGTCGCGCTGTTCAGGCGGCTGCCCGAAAGCTACTGGATTGCCGAGCCTGACGATGTGCTGGAGCGCAACGCCCGGCAAATCGACGCGGCGGGCAACGCCGATCTGTCGATTGAGGCCCAGGTCTATCCCGAACGCGGGGCGACGCTGGTCACTCTATATGCCGCTGACCATCCGGGGCTGTTCTATCGCACCGCGGGCGCCATTCACGTCGCCGGCGGCAACATCATCGACGCGCATATCCACACCACCCGCGATGGCATGGCGCTTGACAATTTCCTGGTGCAGGACCCGTTTGGTCGCCCGTTTGACCGCCCCGAACAGCTTGCGCGAATCAAGCTTGCAATCGCCGATGCGCTGGCCAATCGCGGCAAGCTTGCCGACCGGCTAAAGGCCAAGCCACTGCCGCGCACCCGCGCCGAGGCGTTTGATATCGCGCCAAGCGTGCTCATCGACAACGCCGCCTCAAACCGTTTCACCGTCGTTGAAGTGAACGCGCGAGACGGCCCGGCGCTGCTCAACCGGCTGGCGCTCGCGCTGTTCCAGTCAAAGGTGACGATCCATTCAGCGCATGTTGCAACCTATGGGGAGCGCGCGGTCGATACCTTCTACCTGACCGACCTGATCGGTGATAAGATCAGCAGCACACAGCGTCTGCGGTCAATCGAGAAGCGGCTGCTGGCGGCCGCCGGCAACGAACAAGGCTGGGCGCAGGCGGCCTAGCAACCGCAAGGAAGCGGCTGATGACAATGCAACTGCATATCTTCAAGGCCGCGTGGGGCGGCATGCAGCCTAGCAACCTGTGCCTGAAGGTTGACGTCTGGCTCCAGCTGGCCGGGCTGAAGTTTGAGCGCGTGGCCAGCAACCTGGCATCGCGCGCACCCCGCCGACGCGTTCCCTTTGTCCGGTTCGATGACGGGAGCTGGATCGACGACAGCGAGGTCATCATCGCGACACTCGGCGCGCGTCATGGAATCGATGTCGACGCCGGGCTGAGCGATGTCGAGCGCGGCATAAGTCGCGCCGTGCAGCAGATGATCGACGAACATATGTTCTTCATGCTTATCGACAGCCGGTGGAATGACGATGCGGTCTGGCCTTGTGTCCGCGACAATTTTTTGGGGCCCTGGCCGATGCCGCTTCGGCTGCTGGTCGGCATGATCTTTCGCCGTGGGGTGCGCAGGCGTATCCGCATGCAGGGCCTGGGGCGCTATGCAAAGGCCGAGCGCGCGCAGAAGGCCGAGGCCAATCTGCGCGCGCTTGACCAGATTCTGGGGGATAAGCCCTTTATGCTCGGCGATGTGCCGCGCAGCATCGACGCTGCGACTTATGGAATGCTGGCCTCGATCCATTTCGCCAATCTCGAAACATCGCTCGTCGCGATGCTCGGCCGCTTCCCGCGGCTGGTTGCGTACACGCAGCGGATGGAAGCGCGCTTTGGCCGCGGGATTGCCGCACGGTGACACAGTGTTTAGCATCGGGGTTTAGCATCGGGCTTTTGGCGGGGAGTGGGCAAATGGGTGTGCTTGGAATCGGCGGACTGTTCTTCCGGGCACGTGACCCGGACGCCTTGAATGCATGGTATCGCGAGCATCTGGGTGTCGGCGCGGGCTGTTCGGCCGAAGGCACCGGACCGGTCGACGAATGGAGCTGGAACACCCAGGGCGGCCCGGTCGTGTTTGCCCCTTTTCAGGAATCAACCGATTATTTCGCCGCCGACAAACAGTGGATGCTGAACCTGCGCGTCGCTGATCTTGAGGGGTTGTGCGAACAACTAAACGCCGCCGGCATCAAGATCATCACCAAGCCCGAATGGGATTCGCCGGAAACCGGGCAGTTCGCGCGCATTCACGATCCCGAAGGCAACGCCATCGAACTGTGGGAGCCACCGGCCGCCTGATGATGCACGCGCGCGTCAGCCCGCAAGGGGCCCGGCGGTCGTGCGCTGCGAGCTATCCTGCCGAAGACGGACCAAAGCGTGCTCGGGCAATAGCGACCAGAGGGTAGCGTTCCCGGTCCATAGCGCAGCGGCCCATCCGCACATTATGGCACCCTCGACGTTGGCAATCCTGTCGTCGATGAAGAACAGCTCATGGGGTGCAAAGCCGGTGCGCGCTTCGATGCGCTTGTAGAAATCAGCCTCGGGTTTCGAGCAGCCCAGCGCCGCTGCATAATGAATGCCGTCAAACTTGCTCCGAAAGTCGAGTTTTTCCCACAAAAAATAAGCCCGCTCATGCTCCTGCACCGTCGCCAGATGCACCTCAATCCCGCGCGCGCGGACAGAAGCCAGTTCTGTAAACAGGCCTGGGTTGAGGTGCGCATCGTTCCTGAACCAATAGTCGATCAGGGTGTCGGCGGACAAATGGGGCGCTATGGCGTTCAGGGCAGGCGCCAGACGATCCCGGAGCGACGCACGCCCGCGGACCACATCGTCCCAGTGCGGTTCGAAGAATTCGGCCTGAAGCGAGGCCGCCGAGAGGCCCAGATCGCGTTCGAGATGAACGTTCCATCCGCGCCCGTCTGGGTGGGCGATCAGCACACCGTCCACATCAACCATGATCGCTCGGATCGCCATAATATCAGCACAACTTCAGTGTTTTGGGTAACAAGTCAACGCGCTCCCGGCGTATATCAGCTTGTCGTGCTGCCAGAAACAGCCACGCATTAAATGCCCAGCGACAATCGTTGCGCCGCCAGGACGATGGCGAGCGAAATGCCGCCGAGCACAATACTGCGCGGGTCGGTTATCGCAAAAGCAATCGGATCGCCAGAAACCTGACCGCGCCTTGCCATCATCCAGATCCGGCTGAGCCAGTATAGCAATACCAGGCACAGACCCCAGAGCAATTCAGGGGTGCCACCCTGATAAACAGGCGACGCGCCGTTGATGAACAGGGCGAGCACCAGAATCGAAACCATGCCGCTCGCCACGCCGCTCATCATGACGATGTCGATATCGCTGCCCACATAGCCGCGCCCGTTCAGCAGGCGGTCAGGCGCCTGCGCGGTGGCGGCCAGTTCAGCATAGCGCTTGAGGAAAGCGAGGCTTAGAAAAAAGAAGACCGCAAAGGTGAGCAACCACGAACTGACCGGCACGCCCACGGCAACGCCGCCAGCAAAAATGCGCACGGTATACAGGCATGCAAGCACGATCACGTCGAGGCTCATCACCTGCTTCAACCGCAGCGAGTAAGCCGTGGTGACGACGAGATAGGTGCCCAGCACGGCGGCAAAGCCCAGACCCATTGCCAGCAGTGCCACCACGATGGGCAGCCCCAGCAGCCCGGCGCCGAACCCCAGCGCCAGGGGAATCGGCAAAGCGCCGGACGCGATCGGCCGGCTGAATTTTACACGGTGCGCCCGGTCGGCTTCGATGTCGAGCAGGTCGTTGATCAGATAGACGCCTGACGCCGCCAGCGAAAGGAGCAGAAAGCCAAGGCCGCACCTTAGGATGGCCAGCGGCTCCAGCCACAAGCCAGATGTGGCCATGGGTACACCGATCAGCACATTCTTTGCCCATTGGTGGGGCCGCATAGCCTTGAGCAAAGCGCGCCACGGCGGAACACGCGGACAGGGCAGCGACTGCACATTTGCCTGCCGGGGGTCGTGTCCAACGGTCAGCCCCTGGTGCGCCGCAGACCAGATCGGGCGATCGGCCCGGCTGTCGCCGATATAGTCGAACGGCCCACCCGCATCGCGATTGATCCACGCAAGCTTGCGACGACCCTTCAGGTTGCGACGCGCCATCGACCCGACCGCGCCGTCGAACAGCCCGAGATGGCGGGCCACGCGTGCCACGTGCCGATGATGCGAACCGCTGGCAAGCACGACGCGGCGCCCCTCGGCCCGAGCGGTGCGCACGATCTCCAATACCGCCTCGCGATAGGGCAGGCTCGCCGGATCGAGCCGGACACGTCGCGCCACCATTGACTTGGCAAAGGCGCGCCCCCGCAACAGCCACCAACACAAGAGCAGTGCCGATGCGATGCCCTGTTTGGCAAAGTTCAGCCAGTTCTCCAGCGAGACATCGGCGACGGTCAGCGTCCGGTCCAGATCGACATATAGCGGGCGGCCCGCCGCAGCTTTCAAATTGGCGGTCGGCGCGTTCATACCGGCACCGCCCGGGTTGCCATGCGGGCGTAGCGCCGCACCAGCGGCAAGCCCACCGCCGTTGCAGAAACCAGCAACAACGGCAGCACCGGCAAGCGATAGCGCGGCATTACATAGGCCGCCGCGTGCACGAGCCAGAAACAGGCAATGGTCATCAGGATCAGGCGCTCGGCCCTTGTCCGTCGGCGCCATTGCATCACCGCCAATCCGCCCAGCATGACGATGACAAGATGCTGAACAGCGTCGGCCCAGCGCAGCGCGGTGATGGCCGCGCCGTGAGATTGGTCGGCAGAGTCCGGGAAATCGGGCAGCCAGAACAGCGCCAGTTTGCGCACCGCAAGCGCTCCGGTCTGGGCCGGATGGGCCTGGATATGCGCAACCGCAAGCGCGCCCAAGCGATCTGTCGCGCGCAATTCTCCGTCGCGCCTGCGCATCACACGCCACTGCGCGCCGAGCGGCGTGTCGCGCAGGCTAACGAACCGCCCGGTGGCCGCGGGGTTGTTACCGACATAAAGGTTGAACGGACCATTTGTCGTCAGCACGGGCCGGCCCAATGTGCGATCGACATGCCAAAGCCATGGCGCGATCACGATGGCGGCGGCCAGGGCAAAGACGCCGGCAGCGGCACTTGTTTCGCGCCATGCCTGCTTTCGCCATAGCAACGCCACCGCCACCACCCCGCCCGTCAACATCACCGAAGCGCCGGCGAGCAGGCCCGCGCCATAAAACAGCCCCGCAATGCCAGCGACCAGCCGGGGGCGCGGCGTATCGAGCAGGATCACCACCGCCAACGTGAAGCCGGTCAGCAAGGGCACCGACAGATTCTCCTTCTGGACGAGCGCCGATCCGGCTACGGCAGGAATCAGCACAGCAAAGGCCGCCGCTGCGGCCAGCGCTGCCGTGCGGTCTCGCGTCGCCGCCAGGGCCAGCAAATATGTAGCGAGTATTGCTGCCACGCCGAGCACAAGATTAAGCGCCAGCGCCGTGCCAAGCTTTGCCCCGGCGAGGCTGAACGCGGCCAGAACCAGCGGATAGCCGGGGCTGAAAAACGCCGCATTGCCGAAGGCGTCGCGCATCCCGCCAGGCGCGGCCAATGTCCGGGCCATTTCAAG
Source organism: Sphingomonas sp. (assembly GCA_021732445.1). GTDB lineage: Bacteria > Pseudomonadota > Alphaproteobacteria > Sphingomonadales > Sphingomonadaceae > Sphingomonas. The sequence continues at coordinate 15,547 of JAKFUZ010000004.1, forward strand.
GTAATTGGCCGAATCGCTGAAAGGCGCCAGCGGATCCTTGAGCACCAGGATGGCCACACCGCGCGCCACCAAACCAAGCACAACAACTAACGCGAGCGCCGCAAAATCGGCGCGGCGCTCCGGCCAGACCCGCCAAAAACCTTGTGAACCCGAGACATTCATGGCCTGCGCCTTAGCGGCAACGGATTACCATGCGCTTAAACCGCCAGCAGCGATCACCGTCCAGAATCTGCCGGGCAATGGCTGTTCTGGCAGGGCGCCCGTTTGTGCCGCGACGCGGCAAACCTCGCGTGCAGGGACGGCGACACAGGCAGGGTCGCATGCCGACATCACGCCGCAACGCCTTAATCCTCGGTTGAGACACATAATGTATCGACGGCGAGGTCAAGACATGCGGCGAAAGGTTATCGGTCAAATGGCGGTCGAACGCTCGGGTCAATCAGCGTTCAGTATCTATCGGCAAAACAGACCCGGCCAAATTGCTGCGTCGGGAAACCTCGATTGGCGCCTCCTCATCCTGTTTCTTGTGCTGGCGGCCCTGCCGATGCTGATTGTCACGGTGCCCGGCGCTGCGGATTATCCCAACCATCTCGCGCGTCATCACATTTTCGCGACCATCGGGCGGAGCACCGGGCTGGACCGTTATTTCGCGGTCGAGTGGCGTTGGGTCGGCAATCTCGGCATAGATCTTCCCGCACTTGTCCTTACGCCCCTGCTGGGGGTCGAACTCGCGACAAGGCTGGTGAGCGCCATGATCGCGCCGCTCACCGTCCTGGGGATTTTCCTCTTGTCGCGCTCGGTGCATGGACGGATCACCGCGAGTGCCATGCTCGCGCTGCCCTTTTCCTTGGCGCAGCCCTTTCTCTTCGGCTTCCTGAACTATTGCCTGTCGGTAGCGCTCGCCTTGATGTGTGCCGCGGCGTGGAATTTCGATCGCAAGCACGACGTCTGGCGCTCGCTTGGCTTCGGGCTCGCGGCACTCATCATATGGACCGCACATATCATGGGTTGGGCCATATTGCTGATCCTCGTCGCCGGGACTGAACTGGCAGCCGTTCGAAATGGTCGCGATCTGGTGCACCGGATGGTGCGCGCAGCACCCTTGCTACTGCCGGCAATCCCGCTTGCGCTTTGGCGCGCCAACGGAACCGGGCGCCCTTTCTGGTACGACCCGAATTTCGTGATGTCCAAAGTGATGAACTTCGTCACCGCGCTCAAGGGTCTCTCCCTGCCGTTCGACCTGGGCATGACCATCGTCATCTGCGGGGCCGCGATACTCGCTTTGCTCTGGGCCGGCGGGCGCAAGCTTGCGCCAAGCCTTGCCATCAGCGGCGCGGCGTTGCTGTTCGGCGCGATATGCCTTCCCACCACGATGCTTGGCAGCTGGGGCGCAGACCTGCGCCTCGCGCCGGTAGCGATGATGGTCGCGCTGATGGCGATTGGTTCTGCGAGCGACCCGCAGCGGGAACGGCAGCTATTTGTGCTTGGCGCCTGCCTTTTCGCGATGCGCGCGGGCGTGACAAGCCTGCAATGGTGGCAAGCTGATCGGGTGCTGGAAGCGCGGCTGCTGCTGCTGGACGAGGTGCCAAGAGGAAGCCGGCTCGGCTTCATAGCAATCGAAACCCAGTGCCGGAACTGGGCGCTGACGCCCGACCGAAAGATCGCCGCCTATGCCGTGACGCGGCGAGACGCCTTTGCGAACACGCTTTTTCAGATCCCCGGCGCCGATTTGATGACGCTTCGCAAGGAGTCGGATCGTGCGCGCTGGTTTGACGGTTCGCAGGACATTCGACCGCGATGCCCCACAGGCACACCGGATTTGGAGGCTCTGCGCGCGCGCATGGCGGCAATGAAGGCAGATGGTTTCGATGTTCTGTGGGTCGCTGGGGTAAAGCCGCCGGAGGTTCCGGCGTTGGCCGGTTACACGGTCGCCCGGACCAACAAAATTGACACGTTGCTTGTAAAAAATCGAACAGACCGGAATATCCGCCGATCATTGGCTATCCCGGCAATTTAGGTGTTGAAAGCACTTGTCTTCAATAACAAATTGGTTTCAATTTAACTTCATCAATTTTTGATTATTATTTACTAGATGTCGGCCCGACAGGCATAATATCAAAGTTTTTGCAGGCAAAAAGCCACTTCAGGGATTTTTATTATGAAAGCTGGTGACGTCATACTGATATTGGGAAGTGTCACGCTCAGTTCCACGGCGCAGTTGTTGCTGAAACTTGGCGCTACCGCTCCAGCCGTGCGCGCCGCGATCGGCAATGGGGGCGGCACCCCGGCAGATCGCGCGCTTGCGTTGATGACAACACCGACGCTCGTGAGCGGACTCGCCGTCTATGCCCTTTCGGCGGCATTTTGGATTGCGGTTCTATCCCGAGTGGACCTGTCGCTGGCCTATCCTTTCGTCGGCCTGGGCTTCGTCCTGACCTTCCTGATCGGGACGCTTTTTCTGGGTGAAACCGCTAATGCCCTGCGCCTGAGCGGCACCTTGTTCATCATCGTCGGCGCCATATTGGTGGCGCGAAGTGCATAGCGCAGCGTCACGATTTGGAGGCAATCTCAAGCCGACGCCCCCGGTCGCGGCCGGCGGGACGAAGCCGGGCGACGCCCTCACACATCGCCCGGCTGGCCGACGCGCGGCTGAGCGCTCCGGAAGCGGGATACAACGCCGATCAGCCGCGACCGGGGACGATCGGCGCCCAAGCCGCGCCCAAGCTGATCAATCTCGCCCCGGCTGCTTTCGGCAATAAAAAGCCCGCCATCCCATTGAGAAGGCGGGCTTTTAATGGTGGGCGTGGCAAGGATTGAACTTGCGACCCCTGCGATGTCAACACAGTGCTCTACCACTGAGCTACACGCCCACGAGCGGCGCGCTTTAGCCGGGCACAGCGCCTGGCGCAAGCGCCCGTGACAAAAATCGGCAGGTGCGGCGGCCGCTTCAGCTCAGGCCGGTGACGCTGCCCATGTCGAACAGCCGGTCAACTTCAAGCACCAGATCCCGCAGGTGAAAAGGCTTGGACAGCACACGCGCCTGCGGCATGGTCTTGCCGGCCTTCAGCGTAACCGCGGCAAAGCCGGTGATGAACATCACCCGCAAATCGGGGCACATTTCCGCCGCCTTTTGCGCAAGCTCGATGCCATCCATTTCAGGCATGACGATATCGGTCAGCAGCAAATCGAACCGCTCGGCCTGGAGCAGCGGAATCGCCGCCGTTCCCCGATCGACCGCCGTCACCGCATAGCCCGACCGTTCCAGCGCCCGCGTCAGATATTCGCGCATCACCGTGTCGTCTTCCGCCAGCAAAATCCTGATCATCGTTCCATCGACCCCAAAGCTGGCCGACAATATGCGACAAGCCCTTAATTTTTTCCAGCCATGATGGCGCAATTGCGCCGGCCGGCCCGCCCGCCTAGGTTGCGCAGCGGATGTTCGCGCCCGCGCCCTGTTTTGACCAGATAGGTCCAACCGCGCCGTTGAGCCCCGTGATACTGTCGGTTCCACATGCCGGGCGCGATTATCCCGCAGCGATGCTTGGGGTGCTGCGCGTGCCGCTTGCGGCGCTGCGCGTGTTGGAGGACCGCCACGTCGATGGCGTCGCGCAGGCAGCGCTGGGCCGCGAAACATTGTTTTTCCAGCGGACGGCACGCGCCTGGATTGACCTGAACCGTGCCGAGCATGAACGCGACCCAAAGCTTGACGACGGTGTCGATGCGCGCGCACAGCCTGCCCCGTCGGCCAAGCTGCGCAGCGGGCTGGGGCTGGTGCCCCGGCGCGTGGCGGGCGCCGGTGACATATGGCGCAGGCGGCTGACCAACGACGATGTCGTGGCGCGAATCGCCGCGCATCACCGCCCCTATCACCAGGCGCTTGGCGCGGCGCTGGCAGCGGCGCGGGCGCGATTTGGCGTGGCCGTGCTGCTCGACATCCATTCCATGCCGCCGCTCCCGGCGCCCCATCCGGCCCCGCAGATCGTGCTGGGTGACAGATTTGGGCAAAGCGCGTCCGACCGGTTCATCAGCCGGCTGCAAGCCGAGATAAGCGCCGCGCGCCTGTCGCACGCACTCAACACACCTTATGCCGGTGGTCATATTCTTGCCCGGCACGCAAGCCCTGCACGCGGCATCCATGCGATTCAGCTCGAATTTGATCGCCGGCTTTACCTTGACGCATCGCTCAGTGCGCCAGGGCCGGGCCTTGCCGACACCGCTGCCCTGTTGCGCTGCCTTATTGATGCGCTGGCGCAGGAGGCGCTGGCAGGGCGCTTGCCCGCAGCGGCGGAGTAACACCGAAAAAAACCACCCCGCACATAAATGCGCGAGGTGGCCGAGGTTCAGGGAGGTGGCACGCCAAAAGGCGTGCCGCACAACCGGGTGAAAGGGGGGAACACCGGGCCGTGCCCAACGGATATAGGCGCAGTCCGGCGCGCCCGCAAGGCGATAACCACGGCAGCTTGTGCAAAAGCGGCACGCGCCGCGTGGCACGGCCCGCCACCGGCCGGCGGCGGATCGTTCAGGCGGCCGGTTCAGGCTGGCAAATCAGGCTGGCAGCTCAGGCGCGGGCATCAGGCCCTTTTCAAGCTGCATCTGGAAAATCTCGCGCATCTGCGAGAGCGACATCAGGTGCGCATAGAGCAGCGGCAACATGCCCGATTTGGCCATTTTGCGAAGTTGGTCGCCGCGCATATCGGTCAGCTTTTCCTCATTTACCATCTGGAAACCACGATACAAAAAGGGCTGCGCCGCGCCTTCGGGCTGAATCGTCACCTCGCCGTCCATCAGCAGGTCAAGCTCCAGCAGCTCCTTCATAAAGGCCGCGGTGCGGGCGCCGGCTTCTTCAAACATGCGGTTGAACTCAAGCACATTCTTGACAAGCTCGGCCGGCTCGCCATTGTCGAACAGCGGCTCGCCATCGTCAAAGGCGCCTATCGCGTCGGTTGTCGGGTCAAAGCACAGCGACAGCTCTTCGGCCTGCGGGTGCAGCTTGGCGAGCATATAGGGATAACGCCGGATATAGGCCGGAACATAAAGGTTCGTCGCCGTGAGCGCGCCAGACGCATCGACGAACACGTTGACGCCCTCGTTAAGGCCCATCAGCGCGATCGGAATGGCATCCGGCCCGGTGGTGAACACAATCGGCATAAAACGCTGCACCAGCGCAAATTCTTCAACCGTGAGCGGAATGGCGTGCTGCCCCACCAGAAACGGCGCGGTGACCATCTGGCGCGCGCGGAAATTGGCATGGGCCTGGCTGGAAAGTGGCTCAAGACCATTGTAGAACAGCGGAAGGGCTTGCGGCGCGCTGGCCATAATAAATCTCCATCATATACCAGTCACGGCTGTCGTGCCGGGTCAGCGCACGGCCTTATGGCCCAAGCCGCGCCGGTGCAAGCGCCACAAGCTTGCCGGGGTTCATGATGCCTTGCGGATCAAGCGCTGCCTTTATGGCGCGCAACGCGTGCAGCCGGGCGGGCGAGGCGAGGCGTTCCAGCTCGCCGAGCTTCATCTGGCCAATGCCATGTTCAGCGGAAATCGAGCCGCCTGCCGCCACGACCAGATCATTGACAAAACGCGTGATGCGCGGCGCCTGATCGGCATACCAGCTTGCAGCGTCGACACCGTGCGGCGCACGGACGTGAAAATGGACATTGCCATCGCCCAAATGGCCAAAGCCGCTGGCGTGGGTGCCGGGAAAGCGCGCGTCGCACGCCGCCGCCGCCTCCGCCATGAAGGCCGGCATCGCTTCGACCGGCACCGAAATATCATGCTGGGCGGCCGGGCCACCGGCGCGCTCCGCCTCGGAAATCGAATCGCGGATGCGCCAAAAGGCCAGCGCCTGCGCCTCGCTTGCGGCGATCACCGCATCCTGCGCCAGCCCGTCTGACAGCACCGGCGCGAGCAGCCGTTCGAGCAGCACAGCCGGGGGCTCGGCTGAAATGTCGGTCGCCGTTACCTCGACCAGCACATGCCAGCCATGCGCCCCCTCAAGCGGCGCGCGCGTCCCCGGAATATGGCGCACCACGCTGGCCAGCGCCGCGGCGGGCAAAATCTCGAAGCTCTCTACCGTGCCCGTTGCCGCCTCAAGCCGCCGGAGGAGCGCGAGCGCCGCAGCCGGCGACGCAAGCCCCACCCAGCCAACCGCGCGCGCCACCACGGCGGGGGCGAGCCGCAGGGTTGCGGCAGTTATGACGCCCAGTGTCCCTTCTGCGCCGATCAGTAACTGGTTCAGATCATAGCCGCGATTGTCCTTTTTCAAGGCAGCCAGGCCGTCGTGAATCGTGCCGTCGGGGAGCACTGCCTCAATGCCGGCGACCAGCGCGCGCATCGTGCCGAAGCGCAGCACCTGCGTGCCGCCCGCGTTGGTGGACACCAGGCCGCCAATCGTCGCCGTGCCCCTGGCGCCCAGCGTCAGCGGAAAGCGGCGGCCCTGCGCCAGGCACGCATCGTGCAGGTCGGCAAGAATAACGCCGGCCTCGGCCACCGCCAGCCCGGCTGCCGGATCGACCGCGCGCACGCGGTTCAGCCGCCGCAGCGACAAAATGAGCGCTGACCCATCGGCGGGCGGCGTCGCGCCGCCGACCATCGAGCTATTGCCGCCCTGTGGCACCAGCGGCACGCCAAGCGCGGCGGCGGCGGCGACGATCATGGCGACACCGTGCGTATCGGCGGGCGCCAATATGGCCGGTGCTGAGCCATGATAGCGCCCGCGCCAGTCCGTGAGCCAGGGCGCAACCGCGTCTGCGTCCGCAATGACGGCCCTGGCACCCAGCGCGTCGCGCACTTGCGTGATAAGCTGGTCGTGGCGGGTTTGCATCACGCGCGCACAATAGCATGGCGTGCAGCGCCGCGCCAATGCTGCGGCGCTTGGGCCCGCGGCCCGGCACGTTGCACGCCCCCCCCGGTGCCCGCTGCTGCCCTGCGCGGCGGGCGCGGCAGTTCATCGGCTGTTCAACATGGGTGGCTAAGACCGCACGCCTGCCATGCTCCATCCGCCCTTTTCTTCTGCCCTGTTGCTGCTGCTCGCCGCGCCCGAGCCGGGTGATGGCAGCACGCAGGCGCGGCGGTTTGTGCAGACCGAGCAGTTCAGCTTTCACCAGCGGATCATCATCCGCGTGCCCCGAATGCCGGCCGAGGCCGCGCCAGCCGCCGCTGCACCGCGCGCGCCGGTGCGCTGGGTCGAGAAAAAGTCGCGCAAATGCGTGCCGCTCGACTCGCTGGTCGGGGCGTCGGTGCCGACCAGCGAAAGCGTTGATCTGGTTGCCAATGACGGAACCCGCCTGCGCGCGCGCTTTGTCGATGGCTGCAAGGCGCTGGATTTCTATTCGGGCTTCTACATGCGCCCAACGGTCGACGGCCAGGTCTGCGCCAAACGTGACGCAATCCGCGCGCGCTCGGGCGGAACCTGCCAGATCAGGGAATTTCGCCAGCTCCTTCCACAGCGCTGAGCCGCCGGACCGGCTTGACAAGACCCCTGATTTCCGCAAGCGCTAGGCGTCTGGCATGAGCTGCGTGCCGCTTTTTTCCCGGAACACTCATGAGCTTTGCCGATCTCGGCCTATCAGAAGAGCTTCTTCGCGCAGTAACGGAATCGGGATATACCGAGCCGACGCCTATTCAGGCGAGCGCAATTCCCTCGGTTTTGATGATGCGCGACATCATCGGCGTGGCGCAAACCGGCACCGGCAAAACGGCCAGCTTCGTGCTGCCGATGATCGACATTCTGGCCGCCGGGCGCAGCCGCGCGCGCATGCCGCGGTCGCTCATTCTGGAGCCGACGCGGGAGCTGGCAGCGCAGGTCGCCGAAAATTTCGAAAATTACGGCCGCTATCACAAACTCTCGATGGCGCTGCTCATCGGCGGCGTCTCGATGGGCGATCAGATGGCCGCGCTTGAAAAGGGCGTCGACGTGCTCATCGCAACGCCGGGCCGGTTGATGGACCTGTTTGGTCGCGGCAAGATCATGCTCAACGGCTGCAACCTGCTCGTCATCGACGAGGCCGACCGGATGCTCGACATGGGGTTCATCCCGGATATCGAGGAAATCTGCACAAAATTGCCCAAGCAGCGTCAGACCTTGCTGTTTTCAGCGACCATGCCGCCGCCGATCAAGAAGCTCGCCGACAAGTTTCTCGACAACCCAAAGACGATCGAGGTCGCGCGCCCGGCCACCGCCAATGTCAACATCACCCAGTGGCTGGTGCCAGTTGCGGCGAGCAAAAAGCGCGACCGGCTGCTGGAACTGCTGACCGCCGCCGACGTGACGACGGCCATCATCTTTTGCAACCGCAAAACGACGGTGCGCGACCTGAACAAGGTGCTGCAACGCCGGGGCCTGCGCTCCAGCGAAATCCATGGTGATATGGAGCAGTCGCAGCGGATTGCCGAGCTTGACCGGTTCAAGGCCGGCGATGTGACCATCCTCGTCGCCTCGGACGTCGCCGCGCGCGGGCTGGACATCAAGGGCGTGAGCCATGTGTTCAACTTCGATGCGCCCTGGCACCCCGATGATTATGTCCACCGCATCGGCCGCACGGGGCGCGCGGGCGCAACCGGCAGCGCCTACACGCTAATGACGCCCGATGACGCAGAAAACATTGCAAACATCGAAAGACTTACCGGGCAGAAGATCACGCGGCTGGCGGGGGCGAAAGGCGCGGTGCCGGACAGCGGCGGCGACGCCCCCAAGGCGCGGCGCGGCGGCAAGGCACAGCAAGCGGCAGGCGACGAGATGATTTCGGGCGCAGGCAAGGCATCGCGCGGCGCGGGCAAGCAGCCGATATCCGGGCATGGTCCGCCTGCAGCGGCGGCGTCGGCGGGCGGCGCGGGACGTGCGGGCGCCGACCGCGCCGCAGACAGGCGGCCGGCCGCGGCTGGCAGCGGGGCTGAGCCACGCCACGCCGGGGCGGAGCGGGCGGGAACTGAACGCAGCGGGCCGGGCCGGGCCGGGCGCGGTGCGACCGAGCGCGCCGGGGCCGGGCGCGGTGCGACGGAGCGCGCCGGGGCCGGGCGCGGTGATGCCGTCCGCCCCCGTGCCGAGGCGGCGCCGGGCGACCGGCGCGATGCTGCGCGAACAGCAGCAGCCCCCGCGCAACATGCCGCCGACGCAACGCCACGCACACCGCGCACGGCGCCGGCTGGCACGGCGGGGGCAGCGGCCGGTTCACGGCGCGGTCGTGCGACCACCGCCAGCGATGCCCGCTCACCCACTGCCGGCGCGCGAGCCGGGACCGGTCATGTCGAACGGCCGCGCCCTGCTCGCCGACCAGATGATGATGAAGGCCCGGACGATGGCTGGAACGGGCCGCTCCCCGACTTCCTGAGCGCCAGGCTCACCTGATCCCCGATCCGGGCAACCAGTCCCCGGCGCTGAGAACCGCCCCCGGGCGTGGCCATCGCCGACCAGAACCCGAGTCCCAATCTCTGCCAGCTGATCCCACACGCGCGGCCGCCTTATCGAGCGTGGCAACTTCACCCGCCGCTCAACCCGCCGGCGGCGCTTCCATCTGCGCGATGAGTGCGTTGTCGATTGCCTTGCCACGCACATAGGCCGGGCGGGTTTCAAGCCGCGCAAAATACGCCTCAAAGGCTGCACGCCTTGGCAGCGTACCGAACTGCAATCCCCAGCCGATTTGCGACCCGACATATACATCGGCCGCAGTGAAATGGTCGCCGGCCACATAGTCGCTCACCGACACCGCCTGTTCCAGCACGTCGACCGCCAGCTCATAGCTGCCATAGCCAGCCATCCGGCTCTTTTCGGGCGGGGTTTCAAACCCCATTGACCGGTTGATGATCGCTTGTTCAACCGGCCCTGCGGCAAAGAACAGCCAGCGATAATAGGCAGCGCGCTCGGCCAGCGGCGGCGCCAGCCCGGCCTGCGGATAGGCATCGGCCAGATAGGCGCAGATGCCCGCGCATTCAGTAACCACCTGCCCCTTGTGAACGATGGCGGGCACCTTGCCCATCGGGTTGATCGCCAGATATTCCGGCCCCTTCATGGTCGACGCATAATCTAGCACCACCGTTTCATAGGGCGCGCCGGTCTCCTCGATCATCCAGCGGACGATCTGCCCGCGCGACAGGGGATTTGTGTAGAAAATCAGCTCGCTTGCCATGCCCGACTCGCCCCCGCAAATTTAGAACATAATAAGAACATATTTTGCGTGTTCTGTCAACCGGGAATGTTGCTCAGCCTGCGCGGAACCACCACACACCGTCGCGCACCTCGCGCACCGCGCGCCCTTCAACCTCAAGCCGCCGCAAATGCGCCAGCGCCTCCCCCGTTGCCATGCCCAGCAGCTCCGGCCCGATCGCGCGCCGGAAAAGGCGGCCGAAACAGTCAACCGCACGGCGCGGTTCGGCAATAAACGCAACCAGTTCGTCAAGTCGGTCGCGGTGCTCGCGATCAAGCGCCTCCAGCCGGGTATGCAGCCCGGTAAACACCGCACCATGCGCCGGCAGCACCATCAGGTCGCCCGGCAGCGTCAGGAATTTGGCGATGGACTGGAGCCAGTCACCCAGCGGGTCGGCCTCGGGCTCCGTCACGCCAAGCGAGATGTTGGAGCTGATCCGCGGCAACACCTGATCGCCCGAAATCAGAATGCCCCGCGCCGCATCATGCAAACAGGCATGTTCAGGGCAATGACCATCACCAACCACGATGCGGAAATCATGATCGCCCAGGCGCAGCACATCACCATCCTTGATCCGCACATAGCCAAGCGGCAACGGGGTAATGATCCGGCGAAATCCGCTCCAGCCGCGCTGTGTCGCGTGGGCAATCTGCGCCTCGTCCCAGCCGGCCCCGCGCCAAAAGTCGATCATGTCCTGCGGCACCGCGTCGCGCGCGTCCGCCGCCAGCATCCGCGCGGTCAGCCACTCACCCCGCGACATGTACAGCCGGCAGCGGTGATAATCGCACATCCAGCCGGCAAGGCCGATATGGTCGGGGTGGAAATGCGTGGCGATAACACGGGTGATCTTCACCCCCGCCAGCGGCCCGCGCATCAGCGCCTTCCATTCAGCGCGGGCGTCTGGCAGGTTCATGCCGGTATCGACCAGGGCCACGCCGTCGCCATCGTCGATCAGCCAGCAGTTGATGTGCCTGAGCGGCCCGGGCACCGGAATCCGCACCCAGCGGATGCCATCGGCAATCACCAGCCCTTCGCCGGCGGGCGGACCATCTTGCCCGACCGGATAGGTCAGCCCCTTATGGCTCGTCGGCACGAACGGCGTATCGGGCACCAGCGAGGCATCGGGCGACGCGTCCGACGCGTCTGGCGAGGGCACGCGCGGGGCACCGGGCGAGGCGGCATCGGCCGCGCTTTCGCTCATGGTGCAACCGCCGGCAAAAGGTCGCGCACGACCGGTGGACGCTGCGCGATCAAGCCTTTTTGAACGGGTCGACAAAGCCGCCCGGCATCAACATTTCGCCTCCGTCGGCGGCTGTCTCGGCATCGCGCACCGCCTGGTCACGCTGCGCGCGCAGCTCGGTTATCAGCGCCTCGCGGTCCCCCTCCAGCCGGCTGTCGACAGGCGCGGCGAGGCCCGCCGCCTTGGCGGCCTTGGCAACCAGCGCATCGAGTTCGCGCTGCGAACACAGGCCCAGCGTTACCGGGTCTTTCGGCAGAATATTGGCGATGTTCCAGTGGCTGCGGTCACGAATGGCGGCGATGGTCGTGCGGGTCGTGCCGATGAGCGTCCCAATGGCGCCGTCCGAAATTTCCGGATGGTTGCGGATGATCCAGGCAATGCCGTCGGGCTTGTCCTGACGCTTCGATACCGGCGTGTAGCGCGGCCCCTTGGTGCGGCGCACCTGATCGGGGCCTTTCAGCATGACGAGGTGGTAATTGGGGTCGTTCTGCCCTTTTTCGATTTCGTCCATCGTCAGTTCGTGCGCGCGCACCGGGTCGCGCCCGGTAAGCTTGGTTGCGGCCGTATCATCGGCAATCGCCTGCACTTCAAGGATGTGCAGCCCGCAGAAAGCGGCGATCTGTTCAAAACTAAGCGCGGTATTGTCAACCAGCCAGGAGGCGGTTGCGTGCGGCATGAGCGGCTGGGCCACGGGGAAATTCCTCAGAAACAATAAGGGCCGCCCCTTCACGGAGCGGCCTTGCACCCCCAAGCCTTACCCCGGATACCGCCATGAGGCAAGCTGGCACGGTGCGGCGCAGGCGATATGGCCATCACCCCCCGTCAGCAAAGGCGCGCCCGCAAAAATCGCCAAGCGCGCGCGGCGGGAGAGGCCGGGCGGCGCACGCCCGCGCTGAAGACGATGTTCATAACCCGAAGGACGTGACGCGCCCCCGGGCCTACGGCAGTGACGGTTCCCGTTTATCAGACGGGCGGCCCGATGCTCGCGTCAGCGGTTCGATATCAGGCCGACACGATGGCGGCAAGCAGCGGGAAGCGTCCCGAACCATCTTTTCTGGGGCCGTTGAGGCGCAAGGCGAGATGGGGGTCGTGATCGGCATGGAGCAGCGCGCTCCTGCGACTGTAGCAACGATGGGCGAAGGCAAAAGCCTGATCGCCTCCCCTGTACGCCTGGAAACGTCGCCGGGTACCTGCCGGACGGTGGATGCGATCAGGCCTGGAGCGACATACCATACCGACGATAAGCTTCAATACCAGCGCCGCCGCCGCCGCGATCCGCAAGGCAATGGAGCGGCTGGCCGATCTGCCCGCCCGTTTGCTGCGACACGGGCTCATATCGGGTCCGCACGAACCCTCCGCACGACCCCAATGCGCGTTGCCACCGAAAGCGCGCCCGACGGCCGCAAAATTGCTGAACGGCCATGCCGCTCGGGCGACCGCTTGGCCCTGCCCTCAGGCGGCGCGGCGCTCGCCATCCACCCCGACCGGGGCGAGCGCGTCGAGAAACTGCGCGGCGCTTGCCGCCCAGGTGAAGCTTTGCCCATAACCCGCACAATCGGCGCGGCGCAGGATGAGCGCGCCGGCGATTGCCGCGTCCAGGTCATCCTCCATCACGCCGACATGGGGTTTGAGCACATCGACAGGCCCGGTTACGGGAAACGCGGCAACCGGCACGCCAGATGCCAGCGCCTCGATCATCACCAGCCCGAAGGTGTCGGTTTTGCTGGGGAAGACGAACACGTCGGCCGCCGCATAGGCCGCCGCCAGATCACTGCCGAACTTCGGCCCGAGAAAATGCGCATCGGGATATTTGGCGGCAAGCGCCGCGCGCGCCGGGCCATCGCCGATAATCACCTTGATGCCGGGCTGGCGCGTTTCCAGAAACGCCTCGATATTCTTTTCGATCGCGACCCGGCCCACATAAAGCTGCACTGGCCCGCCATGCTGCGCGGCCAGCGCGCGAATGCCGGCGTCGGGCGCAACGCCTGCGTCAAAGGTCGACAGGTCAACGCCCCGGCCCCAGTGGCGAATGCGCTCAAGTCCATGCGCGCGCAGCGTGCCGGCAATCGACGGTGTGGAGGCGAGCACGGCCTGGGCCGGCCAGTGGAACCAGGTAATATAGCGCCAGATCCATTCCGGGTGGAGGCCAATCCGCGCCGACACATAATCGGGGAACTGGGTATGATAGGCGGTCGTGAACGGAAAACCATGCGCCAGGCACCAGCGCCGCGCAGCCAGGCATACCGGCCCCTCAGTCGCCAGATGGATGGCGTTGGGCTGAAACTCCTCCAGCCGCCTGCCAACGGCCGAACGGCTTGCAAAGGCCAGGCGAATTTCGGGATAGGTCGGGCAGGGCATGGAATAAAACTGGTCGGGCGAGACGATCATCACCTCGTGCCCCTGGCGCTCCAGTTCGGCCCGCACCGATTGCAGCGTGCGCACGACTCCGTTGACTTGCGGGTTCCAGGCGTCAGTGGCGATGGCTATGCGCACGGCCTTGCTCAGGCCGCCAGCGCCGCGGCGGGCGCGCTTTCGGGCGCGGCACTGGCGACCAGCGCGCGCACCGCGATTTCATCGGCCCAGTGCAGCACTTCCATGCGCCCGTCGAAATGTTCGACAAGCGCCGTGCAGCCCTCCACCCAGTCACCGTCATTCCAATATTCAACACCGTTGATGAGCCGGTGCTCGGCGGTATGGATATGCCCGCACACCACCCCATCAACCCCGCGCGCGCCGGCTGCCTGCGCCACGATTTCTTCGTAATTCGAGATAAATTCGACCGCGTTCTTCACCTTGGCCTTGGCGTGCTTCGACAAGGACCAATAGGGCATATGGAAGTGCCGCCTGAACGCGTTGACCCACCGATTGAGCGCCATGAGCCCAGTATAGGCCGCATCGCCGATATGCGCCAGCCATGTGTGCGCAAGGGTGATCGCGTCAAACTCGTCGCCGTGAAGCACCAGCAGCCGCCGCCCGTCAGCGGTTTCATGAATGGCCTTGCGACGGATTTGCACGCCGCCAAAATCAAGCCCGGAAAACTGGCGAAACACCTCGTCATGATTGCCGGGGATATAGATCACCCGGGTGCCGCGCTTGCTGCGTTTCAGCAGCCGCCAGACGATGTCGTTGTGCGCCGCGGGCCAGTAAAATTTCTTTTTCAGCCGCCATCCGTCGATAATGTCGCCGACGAGATACAGCATTTCACTGTCGACATGGTCGAGAAAATCGATGAGCATTTCGGCATTGCAGCCGCGCGTGCCCAAATGAATGTCGGAAATCCAGATCGTGCGGAAACGTCGCCGCTCGGTTACGGATTTTTCGGGAATTGCCGGATGGGAATCAACAAAATCCGCAAGATCGGTAACGTTGGTGTCCATCGCCAGCCGAGCGATATCCATGGTCGTTCCTTGCACCCGTCAGTCAATCAGGGCGCTATGCCGGGTTTTTGTTACAGTTCGAATCGTTCCCTGTGCGGATTTTGCAACATGCGTGCAGTATTTTTGCCCCGATGTGCGGCATGTTTGGCACGCCAGGCATGCCCTAAACCGTCAGCACGATCTTCCCGACATGGTCGCCGGCTTCCATGCGGCGGTGGGCGTTGGCAGCGTCCGCCAGCGCAAATGTGGTGTCAATGACCGGGCGCAGTCTGCCGGCCGCAACATGCGGCCAGACGACACGGTGCAACTCGTCAGCCACCAGCGACTTGAATTCCACCGAGCGCGGCCGCAGCGTCGACCCGGTCAGCGTCAGCCGCCGGCGCATTATCTCGAAGATGGGCACGGTTGCCATCAGGCCGCCCTGCACCGCAATCGACACATGGCGCCCGTCATCGGCCAGGCATTGCAGATTGCGCGGCACATAATCGCCGCCGACCATGTCGAGCACCAGCGCAACGCCTGCACCGCCGGTAATCTCCTTCACGCACGCGACAAAATCTTCGGTTTTGTAGTTGATGGCATGCGCGGCGCCCAACCCGGTTGCCGCGGCGCATTTTTCATCGGACCCCGCCGTCACGATGACGCGCAGGCCGAATACCTTGCCCAGCGCAATCGCCATCGTGCCGATGCCGCTGGTGCCGCCATGCACGAGCACCGTCTCGCCTTCCACGGCATAGCCGCGCTCAAACATGTTGGTCCACACGGTGAACAGCGTCTCGGGCAGCGCGGCCGCCTCCACCATCGTCAGCCCCTCGGGCACCGCCAGGCATTGCCCGGCGGGTGCCGCGACATAGCCGGCATAGCCGCCACCCGCCAGCAAGGCGCAAACCTTTTGCCCCAATAGCGACGGATCGACGCCGGCACCAAGTGCGACAACCTCCCCCGCCGCTTCAAGCCCCATGATCGTCGGCGTGCCGGGCGGCATCGGATACAGCCCCATCCGCTGCAGCACATCGGGCCGGTTGACGCCCGCCGCCGCCACCTTCAGCAGCACCTCGCCGGCCTGCGGCAGCGGCACGGGCCGCTCAACGGCGATCAATAGCTCGGGCCCGCCGGCGGTGGCCGGGTCTATTGCCTGCATTGTTGCGGGAATCGCTGGCATGTCGGCATTCGACCTTAATCAATGCGATGAAATTCCTGGCCGCCTTATTGACACGCCGCTCGCCCGGGTCAACGTTGCGGGTCATGGAGCCCGACGAAAATCTGCCCCGTCGGGCGGGCGATCCGCTGGATTTGCTTGCCCGTTATGACCTTGACCCGCTTTCGGTCGAGGAGCTTGAGGCGCGCATCGCGGCACTCGAGGCCGAAATTGCGCGCACCGGACGACATCTCGACCGCGCCGTTAACCATCGCGCAAGCGCCGACGCTCTATTCAGGCGGTGAGCACGGCCCGGTCTTTGGCCCCGCGGCGGGCGCTGCCTGGGCCAAATTTTGTCAAGTGCTTGATGCGGACCCGGCCGCTCACGACATATCCGGGGACGCTGGACGCGCGGGTGCGCGCCCACCAAGGAGTGATTGCCAATGCCTAGTTTTGCCGCCTCGCTGGAAAACACCCTGCACAAGGCGCTTGAGGCCGCCTCATCGCGGCGCCACGAATATGCAACGCTTGAACATTTGCTCGTCGCGCTGGTCGATGACGAACATGCGTCGAAAGTAATGGTGGCATGCGGGGTTGATCTGGCGGAGCTGAAAAACACCGTCGCGCATTATCTCGATACCGAGCTTGAGGCGCTGAAGGTTGATACCGCAACGGAGCCCTCGCCCACCAGCGGGTTCCAGCGGGTCATCCAGCGGGCCATCCTGCACGTGCAATCGTCGGGGCGCGACGAAGTGACGGGCGGCAACGTGCTCGTTGCCCTGTTCAGCGAGCGCGAGAGCTATGCCGTGTATTTCCTGCAGCAGCAGGATATGAGCCGGCTTGATGCGGTGAGCTTCATCAGCCACGGCGTTGGCAAGGGTGGTGCACCCGTTGAGGCATCAACCCCAAAGGGTGCCGAAGAGGAAAAGCCGGCCAAGCCCGAGGGCAAGGGCAAGGCCGAAAGCGCACTCAAGCAATTTACCGTGAATTTGAACGAGAAGGCGCTGAAGAAAAAGATCGACCCGTTGATCGGCCGGTCCGCCGAGGTTGACCGCACGGTGCAGATCCTGTGCCGCCGCTCAAAGAACAACCCGCTTTACGTGGGGGACCCAGGCGTTGGCAAAACCGCCATTGCCGAGGGGCTCGCGCGCAAGATTGTCGAAGGCGACGTGCCCGATGTGCTGCGGCCCGCCGTCATTTACTCGCTCGATATGGGCGCGCTGCTCGCCGGCACGCGCTATCGCGGCGATTTCGAGGAGCGGCTGAAAGCGGTCGTCAACGAGCTGGAAAAATTGCCCGACGCGATTTTGTTCATTGATGAAATCCACACCGTGGTGGGCGCCGGCGCCACGTCGGGCGGGTCGATGGATGCGTCAAACCTGTTGAAGCCGGCCCTGTCTGGCGGCACCATCCGCTGCATCGGGTCGACGACCTACAAGGAATTCCGCAACCATTTCGAAAAGGACCGCGCGCTGCTGCGCCGCTTCCAGAAGATCGACATCAACGAGCCGTCGATTGAAGACACGGTGAAAATCCTGGGCGGCCTGCGTACCGCTTTTGAGGATCATCATTCGGTGAAATACACGCCGGATGCCATCAAGACCGCGGTCGAGTTGTCGGCGCGCTACATCAATGACCGCAAGCTGCCCGACAAGGCGATTGACGTGATCGACGAAGTGGGCGCGATGCAGATGCTGCTGCCACCCAGCCGGCGCAAGAAGACGATCACCGCCAAGGAAATCGAGGCGGTCATCGCGACAATGGCGCGCATCCCGCCAAAATCGGTGTCGAAGGACGATACCGCAGCGCTTGCCACGCTGGAAACCGATCTCAAGCGGGTGGTGTTCGGCCAGAATGCAGCGATCGAAAAGCTTGCAAGCGCGATCAAGCTCAGCCGGGCGGGCCTGCGTGACCCCGACAAGCCGATCGGCAATTACCTGTTCACCGGCCCGACCGGCGTCGGCAAAACCGAAGTCGCGCGCCAGCTTGCCTCGATCATGGGCATTCCGCTCCAGCGCTTCGACATGAGCGAATATATGGAGCGGCACTCGGTCTCGCGGCTCATCGGGGCGCCGCCGGGCTATGTCGGGTTCGACCAGGGCGGCTTGCTTACCGACGCGGTCGACCAGCAGCCGCATTGCGTGTTGCTGCTCGACGAAATCGAAAAGGCGCACCCTGATCTGTTCAACATCCTGCTACAGGTGATGGACAATGGCCGGCTGACCGACCAGCACGGCAAGGCGGTCGATTTCCGTAACGTCATCCTCATCATGACGACCAATGCCGGCGCAAGCGACATGGCGCGCGAAACGGTCGGCTTTGGCAATCTGAGCCGGGAGGGCGAGGATGAACAGGCGGTGCAGCAGATGTTCACGCCCGAATTCCGCAACCGGCTCGATGCGATCGTGCCGTTCAGTTACCTGCCGACGGACGTTGTGGCGCGGGTGGTGGAAAAGTTCATCCTCCAGCTTGAACTGCAACTCGCCGACCGCGGCGTCCACATCAATCTCGATGACGAGGCCAAGGCGTGGCTCACCACCAAGGGCTATGACAAGCTCTATGGCGCCCGCCCGATGAGCCGGCTGATCCAGGAGAAAATCAAGCAGCCGCTGGCCGAGGAACTGCTGTTCGGCAAGCTCGTGCATGGCGGCGAAGTGATGGTGAAGCTGAAGGAGGGCGCACTGGTGTTTGAAATCACGCCATCGGCTCCCAAAAAGCCGCGCAAGAAAAGCAGGGCCGAGCCTGCCAAGGCGAAGTGACCCGCCAGGGCACCGTCAAGCCGGCGCGATAAAGCGGCAGAGCCATCGCCGGTTTTGCTTGCCGGCCGGCGGGCGATTGGATAACCGTAAAGGCGTCGAAAGGAGTCCGCGCCATGCGTCATCGTCGCGCTGCTATTGCCGCTCTTGCGCTGCTGCTCGGCGCCGTTGCGCTGCGCCACCCTTCGGCTGACATCCAGATTTTGACCCATCAGGCCGCCGACCCGTCGCCTTCGCGCGTCAAGGCGGCATTGGACCTTGGCATAATGGGCTTTTCACTGCTCATTACCTGGACGGGTAACCGGCTCGGCGGCGGCTGAGCCGCACGTCGCCTGGCCAGCGCGCGCACCGCTGGTATCTCGCCGCTCGGCCCCGAACTCGCACGCGCGCATCGGCGGAACCTCTACCGTCAGCGGAACGCCGGCGCCGGCGCCATCGCCGGCCACGCTGCCAGGCACCCAGGCCCGCGCCATGCGCAAGCGGCGCCTTGCACCCGGCCGGGCCAGTGCTACACATCTGCGCGATGACCGATGCTGAAAGCGCCTGGCGCACCGCCTATCGCCACCCCACCCGGTGGGATGCAGCTTTTGCGCCACTGTCGATGGTCGATTTGTTCGACGCATCGGCCGCGCGCTGGGGCAACACGGTGCTCATCGACTTTATGGGCCGGCGCTTCAGCTATGCCGAAACGCTTGACGGCGCCAACCGGGTGGCGGCCGGGCTGGCGGCGATGGGCTATGGCGCGGGCGACCGGATCGGCCTGTTCCTGCCCAATACGCCGCACTATGTTGCGGCCTATTTCGGCATTTTGAAACTGGGGGCAACGGTGGTGAATTATTCGCCGCTCTATACCGTTGCCGAACTGGCGCATCAGGTTGCCGATTCCGGCACCCGCGCGCTGTTCACCCTGTCGGCGTCGGCGCTGCTGCCGACCGCGCTCAAGGTTCTGGACGAAAGCGCGCTGGAACGGCTGATCGTCGGCTCGGTGGCTGGCGCGCTGCCGCCGGTGAAATCGCTGCTTTACCGGCTGGCGAACCGGCGCGACATCAGCGCACGGCCGGCTGATCCGCGCGTCACCGCTTTTTCCGCGCTCATCGACAATGATGGCGCCCATACGCGCCCGACCATCGACCCGGCCGAGCATGTCGCGCTCATCCAATATACCGGCGGCACCACCGGCGTGCCCAAGGGCGCGATGCTGACCCACCAGAATCTGTCGGCCAACGCCCGGCAGGTGAACGCGGTTGACCCGCAACCCGGCGCCGAAGACCGCATTCTGGGCGTGTTGCCGCTGTTCCATGTATTTGCCAACACCTGTGTGCTCAACCGCACCATCGTGTCGGGCGGGTGCATTATCATGCTGCCGCGCTTCAACGCAGGTCAGGCGCTTTCGGCCATCAACAGCGCGCGGGTGACATCGCTGCCGGGGGTGCCGACCATGTACCAGGCGCTGCTCGACAGCCCCAGGCTGGGGCGCACCGATTTTTCGCATCTGCGGGTGTGCATTTCAGGCGGCGCGGCGCTGGCGCCGGAGCTGAAAGCAAGGTTCGAGGCCGCAACGGGCTCGGTCCTCATCGAGGGCTATGGCCTGTCGGAAAGTTCCGGCGTGGTTGCGGTCAACCCATATGAAGTCGCGGGCAAGCCCGGCACGATAGGCCAGCCGCTGCCGGCCACGCGCGTTCGCCTGGTTGACAAGGAAAACCCAGGCCAGCCGGTGGCCGACGGCCAGCCGGGCGAAATCATTGTCGCCGGGCCACAGATAATGAAAGGCTATTGGGGGCGGCCCGATGCCGATGCCGAAGTGTTCCTGACCGACGCCGAGGGCACCAACTGGCTGCGCACAGGCGATGTCGGCACCATTGACGCAGACGGCTTCATCCAGATTGTCGACCGGCTGAAAGACATGATCGCGGTCGGCGGGTTCAAGGTCTTCCCCAGCCAGATCGAAAAGGCGCTCTATGCCAACCCGGCGGTGAAGGAGGCGATCGTCATCGGCATTCCCGACGCCTATCGCGGCGAACACCCCCGCGCCTATGTGACGCTGAACGAGGGCGCAGAGCTGACGGGCGCGGCGCTTCGCGACTGGCTCAACCCGCAACTCGGCAAGCACGAACAGGTCGATGAGGTGGTCGTGCGCGCAACGATGCCCAAGACGATGATTGGCAAACTGAGCCGCAAGGATCTGGTGGCAGAGATATTCCCCAAGGCATGAGCGCACGCCGCCGACGGGCGCCCGAATCCCGCTTGGGTGAGCCTGGCGCGCGCAGCCCTTCCCCACCGCCGCCTCGCTTGCTAAGGCTCGCGGCGATCAACGCATTCGCCTGGCGCGCCCGCTGCGGCTCCCCGCCGCCCCGGTGCGCGCGCAGGCACTCAAGGGAGAACCGCAGATGACCGCCATTGGACAGGACAGCCTGGGCACCCGCAGCACGCTGGACGCTGGCGGCAAAACTTATGGCTATTTCAGCCTTGCGGCCGCGGCCGCCAAGCTCGGCGACATTTCGCGGCTGCCCTTTTCGATGAAGGTGCTGCTGGAAAACCTGTTGCGGTTCGAAGACGGCAAGACCGTGACCGTTGACGATATTCAGGCGCTGATCGACTGGCAGCAGGAGCGCCGCTCCGACCGCGAAATTCAATATCGCCCGGCGCGCGTGCTGATGCAGGATTTCACCGGCGTGCCGTGCGTCGTCGATTTGGCGGCGATGCGCGACGCCATCACCAAGCTGGGCGGCGACGCGCAGAAGATCAACCCGCTGGTGCCGGTGCACCTGGTCATCGACCACTCGGTGATGGTCGATGAATTCGGCAGCCCCAAAGCGTTTGAGGACAATGTCGCGCTTGAATATAGCCGCAATCAGGAGCGGTATGAGTTTTTGAAATGGGGCTCCAAGGCGCTCGACAATTTCAAGGTGGTGCCGCCGGGCACCGGCATTTGCCACCAGGTCAACCTGGAGAATATCGCACAGGCCGTGTGGTCGTCGGCCAATGGCGCCGATCTCATCGCCTATCCCGACACCTGCGTCGGCACCGACAGCCACACCACGATGGTGAACGGGCTTGGCGTGCTGGGCTGGGGCGTGGGCGGCATTGAGGCGGAAGCAGCGATGCTCGGCCAGCCGGTATCGATGCTGATCCCCGAAGTCGTTGGCTTCAAGCTCACCGGCACGCTGGCCGAAGGCATTACCGCAACCGACCTGGTGCTGACCGTCACGCAGATGCTCCGCGCCAAGGGCGTGGTTGGCCGTTTCGTTGAATTTTTCGGCCCCGGGCTTGATGCGCTGTCGCTGGCGGACCGCGCGACAATTGCCAATATGGCGCCCGAATATGGCGCGACCTGCGGCTTCTTCCCCATTGACGACAAGACGCTTGACTATATGCGCCTCACGGGCCGCACCGAAGCGCAGATCGCGCTCACAGAAGCCTATGCGCGCGCGCAGGGCATGTGGCGCCTGTCGGACGCGCCCGACCCGGTGTTCACCGACACGCTGGAGCTTGACATGGGCGGCGTCGTGCCCTCGCTTGCCGGGCCAAAGCGCCCGCAGGACAAGGTGATCCTCACCCAGGTTGACGACGTGTTCAACGCCGACCTAGCCAAGGTTTACGCCCATGCCGAGCCCAAGCGGGTGCCGGTTGAAGGCCGCGAGCATGACATTGGCGACGGCGATGTCGTGATTGCCGCCATCACCAGTTGCACGAATACGTCCAACCCAAGCGTGCTGGTCGCCGCGGGCCTTGTTGCGCGCAAGGCCAATGCGCTTGGCCTGAAGCCCAAACCCTGGGTCAAGACGTCGCTCGCGCCGGGCAGCCAGGTTGTCACGGACTATCTCGACAAGGCGGGGTTGACGGCAGACCTGAACGCGGTTGGCTTCAATCTTGTGGGTTATGGCTGCACGACCTGCATCGGCAATTCCGGCCCGCTTGCGCCCGCCATTTCGGCCGCCATCAACGGCAACGACATTGTCGCGGCGTCGGTGCTGTCGGGCAACCGCAATTTCGAGGGCCGCGTCAGCCCCGATGTCCGCGCAAACTTCCTCGCCTCGCCCCCGCTCGTCGTTGCCTATGCGCTGAAGGGCTCGGTCACCACCGATTTCGTCGCAACCCCGATCGGCCAGGCAACCGATGGCAGCGACGTGTATCTGAAAGACATCTGGCCGACCAATGCGGAAATCCGTTCGGTCATGGACGCCAATATCGATCGCGGCATGTTCCAGGCGCGCTATGAACATGTGTTCGCCGGCGATGCGCGCTGGCAGGCGATCAGTGTCACCGGGTCCGACACCTATGTCTGGCGCGCAGGCTCCACCTATGTCGCCAACCCCCCTTATTTTGAGGGCATGACGATGACGCCCGCCCCGGTTACCGACATCATCGACGCACGCCCGCTCGCGCTGTTTGCCGATTCGATCACCACCGACCACATCTCGCCTGCCGGCAGCATCAAGGCCGACAGCCCGGCCGGCACCTTCCTTCAGGAACATCAGGTCGCCAAGGCCGATTTCAACTCCTATGGCGCGCGACGCGGCAACCATGACGTTATGATGCGCGGCACCTTTGCCAATATCCGCATCAAGAACGAGATGACGTCGGGCATCGAAGGCGGCGTGACCCGCTATGTGCCAACCGGCGAGGTGATGGCGATCTATGACGCGGCCATGCGCTACAAGGCGGACGGTACGCCGCTGGTCGTGGTGGCCGGCAAGGAATATGGCACCGGGTCGTCGCGCGACTGGGCGGCCAAGGGCACCAATTTGCTGGGCGTGCGCGCCGTCATTACCGAGAGTTTCGAACGCATTCACCGCTCCAACCTGGTCGGCATGGGCGTGCTCCCGCTGCAATTTGCCGACGGGGTGGACCGCAAATCGCTAAAGCTCGATGGCAGCGAAACCTTCACCATTACAGGCGTTGCCGATTTGCGGCCGCGCCAGGAGGTGGAAGTCACGCTCACCCGCGCCGACGGGACCACCGAAACCTTCCCCACCAAATGCCGCATAGACACCGTCAACGAGCTGGAATATTTCCTGAACGGCGGCATCCTGCACTATGTGCTGCGGAACCTCGCTGCATGACGGCACCGCTCAGCGCGACGTGTCACTGCGGCGCGGTGCAGGTGACGATCCCGGCGATGCCCGACTATATCAACGAGTGCAATTGCTCGCTCTGCCTGAAGCACGGCGCGATCTGGGGGTATTTTCCAGCGGAGCACATCACCGTGGCGGGCGAGCCGGCGCGCTCCTATAGCCGCACGGATGTGGCGGAGCAGCATGTGCGGATGTTCTGGTGCAACGATTGCGGCTGCACCACCCATTGGCGGCTGATTTCGGCCACCGCCGACACCATGATGGGCGTGAACATGCGTCTGTTCGACCCGGCCGATATTGCCGGCGTCGACATTCGTCACCCCGACGGCCGCGCCTGGGTGCGGGCGTGACGATGCTTCAAATTGCGGTTGAAGCCGCGGGCTGGATCGGCGCGCTGGCCATTTTGGTGCGCTATCTGCTGGTCTCGACCGGGCGCCTGTCGGGCCAGTCCACGCGGTTTCAGCTAATGAACATGGTCGGCGCGATCGGCTTCATCATCAACAGCGCCTGGCATGGGGCGCTGCCTTCCACCGTGCTCAACATCATCTGGCTGGGGATAGCGCTGGCGACCCTGTATCATTTGTGGACACAGCGGGGCCGCAGCACCGCCCAATAGCGCCGGCCAGCGCGTCGATCCGCCATTGCCCGCGCAGTCCCCATCTTTGCGCGCCCACGCCGATCCACCGCTTGACAGGGCAGGCGTCAACGTAAACAATTGGTTATCTTTGAACGCGCGAGTGCAGACTGGGGCGTTCGGGTCAGGGCTGCCATAATGGGGGACGCAAGAATGAAGAATCTGGGGAAATTTGCGGCGCTTGCACTGGCCGGTATGGTCGGGCTGGGCGCACCGCCGGCAATGGCCGTGACCATCATCCTGAATGATGTGGGCGGCGTTACCGGCAGCCAGGCTGAGCGTGGGTTCCGCGCAGCGGCCGCCTTTTGGGAAAGGGCGCTGACGGACGACATCACCGTCAACCTGAACGTTGGCTTCAGCGCGCTGGGGCCTGGCATTCTGGGCAGCACGGGCAGCACGTTCTTCACGACCAGCGTTTCCACGGTTTATCAACAGCTTGCTGCCACGGCCACGTCGTCGCTCGATGCGTCCGCCGTCCGCACCCTGCAACCGCTGAGCAGCGCCGGCGGCATTGCCATTCGCACACCGGGTTATGTCAATCCGGCGCGGCGCACGGGCGCTGACACCACCACGACAATTCTGGACAATGACAATTCAAACAATAATCGTTTCATCTCGGGCACTTCGGCCAACCTGAAGGCGCTCGGCTTTACATTGCCGCCGGGCACGGTTGACGGCACGGTGCAGTTCAGCACCAATTTTGCGTTCGATTTCAACCCGACCAACGGCATCACCGCCGGCCAGAGCGATTTTATCGGTGTTGCCATTCACGAAATCGGCCATGCGCTGGGCTTTGTCTCGGGCGTGGACACTTATGACGCGGTCGGCTGCCCGAATGGCCCTTCCTGCGCTGCGGTCAGCAACACCAACATCAACAATTTCGCGGTTGGTCGTGTGGGTGACCTGTTCCGCTATTCGGCGCCCGGCGTTGTCGACTGGTCGCCGCGCACCGCGGCCTATTTCTCGATCGACGGCGGCCAGTCCCAATTGTTCGGCAACAGCCGGCTGTCGACCGGGCAGTTCAACGGGGACGGCTTTCAGGCATCGCATTTCCGCGCGCCCCGCAACAGCCGGGGCCAGTTGCAGTGCACGGGCTTTATCGGCATCCTGAACCCGTATCTGTGTGACGGTTTTGGGGCCACGGTCACCGCGTCGGACCTGGCCTATTTTGATGCAATCGGGTATCGCACCAGGGTGGATGTGCTCGCCAATCCCGGGTTCCAGTTCACCACGGCACAGGCTTTTGCCGCTATCCCGGAACCTGCTACCTGGGTGCAGATGATCCTTGGTTTTGGCCTGCTTGGCGGCGTGATGCGCCGGTTGGGTGGCAACCGCGGTGGCAAGCGCGCCACTGCCTGATCACGCGACCGACAACAATTTTCGGGCACGGCTATCACCCTGATGGCCGTGCCCCTTTTTTTCGGGCGGCGGCCGGCAGCGCCGATGCTCAGGCCGGCGGTGAGAGGACCGCGCGTTGGCGGCCATATAGCAGATAAACCAACAGGCCCGCGCCGTTCCACGCAAAGAAGGCGATCTGCGTCACGCTCTGCAGGCTGGTGAACAAATAGCAGCAGCCAAGGATGGCGGCGGGCGCCACCAGCCACACGAGCGGCGTGCGGAACGGGCGCCGTGCCTCAGGCGTGCGCCGCCTTAGCACCAGCACACAGGTTGCCACCGCGACAAAGGCGCACAAGGTGCCTGCATTGGCCAGGCTGGCGATGACATCGAGCGGCACCAGGCCGGCAATGATCGCGACGAACACAGCCGTCATCGCGGTAATGCGGGCCGGCGTGCCGCGCGCGTCGATTTTCGCGAGCGATTGTGGCAGAAACCCGTCACGCGCCATGACCAGAAAAATGCGGCTCTGGCCGAACAGAAAGGCGAGCAGCACCGTGGGCAGGGCAATCGCGGCCGCGGCCGCCACCACCGTTGCAGTAGTGCGCGCACCCAGGCTGCGCAAAATGAGCGCGAGCGGCTCGGGGCTGTCGGAAAATGCCGCAAAGGGCACCGCCCCCACGGCCGCAGCCGCCACAATCAGATAAATCACCGTGCAGGCAGCCATCGACCCGACAATGCCGATGGCAAGGTCGCGCTCCGGGTTTTTGGCTTCTTCAGCCGCAGTCGAGATGGCATCGAACCCGTAAAACGCAAAGAAGATGATCGCGGCCGCGCCCATCACCCCATATTTCACGCCACCCGCATCAGCCGTCGATCCATAGCCATAGGGCGCAAACGGGGCGAGGTTGGCCGCATCGAAATGCGGCAGCGCCACGAATACGAACAGCGCGAGCGTCGCGATTTTCAGCACCACGAGCGCTGTGTTCACCCGCGCGCTCTCTCGCGTGCCGAGCATCAACAGCCCGGCGACGACCGCAATGATGCCAATCGCCGGCAAATTCACTACGCCCCCAAGCGCCGGACCATTGGCAAGCGCCGCCGGCACCACAATCCCCAGCCCCTTCAAAAAGCCCACCGCATAGCCCGACCAGCCGACTGCCACCGTCGATACGACCAGCGAATATTCAAGGATCAGGCTCCACCCGACCACCCAGGCGATGCTCTCGCCCAGCACGGCATAGCTATAGGTATAGGCGCTGCCCGAGGCCGGGATCATCGTCGCCATTTCGGCATAGCATAGCGCTGCACAGGCACAGATGGCGCCCGCCACCACAAAGCTCAGCAGCACCGCCGGCCCCGCCCTGTCGGCCCCCACGCCAATCAGCGTCAAAATGCCGGTGCCGACAATGGCGCCGACGCCAAGCGCCACGAGATGCGGCCAGGAGAGGGTGCGGGCCAGGCGGTGTTCAACCGGCCGGTCGTCCCCGAACAAAATCGTCTTGCGGCGGAACAGGCTCGACATTGGCACTCCTGACTGGCTGGTCTAGAGACTGACGGTAACAGACGAAACGACACGACGGGAGAGCCCCTTTTGGATACCGCCCTCGACTTTGCGCTTGGCGACACCGCCGACATGATCCGCGAGACGACGCGGCGTTTCGCCGCCGACCGCATCGCCTCCAAAGCTGCCGCAATCGACACGGACAACCGGTTCGACCGCTCGCTATGGCCGGAAATGGGCGCGCTTGGCCTGCACGGCATTACCGTTGAGGAAGAATGGGGCGGGCTTGGCCTTGGCTATCTCGACCATTGCATCGCAATGGAGGAAGTGAGCCGGGCGTCGGCCTCGATTGGCCTGTCCTATGGCGCACATTCCAATCTGTGCATCAACCAGATCCGCCGCTGGGCAAGCCCGGAGCAAAAGGCGAAATATCTGCCCCGGCTCATTTCCGGCGACCATGTCGGCAGCCTTGCCATGTCAGAGGCAAGCGCCGGCTCGGATGTGGTGTCGATGCAGCTCAAGGCGCAGGCCAGCGGCAATGACCGTTATGTGCTGAACGGCACCAAATTCTGGATCACCAACGCAACCGAGGCCGACACGCTCGTCGTCTATGCGAAAACCGGCGAAGGATCGGGCGGGATCACCGCGTTCCTCATCGAAAGGGGGATGGCCGGCTTCTCCGTCTCCAAGAAGCTCGACAAGATGGGCATGCGCGGGTCGGACACGGCCGAACTCGTGTTCGAGGAGTGCGAGGTGCCCGCCGAAAACATCATGGGGCCGCTGAACGGCGGCGTCGGCGTGCTGATGTCGGGGCTCGATTATGAGCGCGCGGTGCTCGCCGCCGGGCCGCTCGGCATCATGCAGGCCTGTCTCGACGTGGTGCTGCCCTATGTCCGCGAGCGCAAACAGTTCGGCAAGCCCATCGGCTCGTTCCAGCTCATGCAGGCCAAGGTCGCGGACATGTATGTCGCGCTCAATTCGGCGCGCGCCTATGTCTATGCGGTGGCGCGGGCGTGCGATGCGGGCAAGACGACGCGGTTCGACGCGGCGGGCGCGATATTGCTCGCATCTGAAAACGCGGTGAAAGTGGCGCTGGAGGCGATTCAGGCGCTCGGCGGTGCGGGCTATACCAAGGAATGGCCGGTCGAGCGGTTTCTGCGCGACGCCAAGCTCTATGACATTGGCGCGGGCACGAACGAGATACGCCGGTTTCTGATAGGGCGGGAATTGATCGGCGCATGACCGCCCCCGTTCTCCCGACCAGCATCGCGCCCGACAGCGAGCCTTTCCGCGCCAATGCCGTGCATAACCGCGCGCTTGTCGAGCGGCTGCGCGCCGATGTCGGCACGGCCGCGCTCGGCGGCAACGAGCAATCGCGTGAGCGCCACATAGCGCGCGGCAAGCTGCTGCCGCGCGATCGCGTGGAGCGGCTGCTCGACCCCGGCAGCCCGTTCCTCGAAATCGGGCAACTTGCCGCGTTCGGGGTGTATGACGACGACATTCCAGGCGCAGGCATGATCGCGGGGATCGGGCGGGTATCGGGGCGCCAGTGCATGATCGTGTGCAACGACGCAACGGTAAAGGGCGGCACCTACTATCCGCTCACCGTGAAAAAACATCTGCGCGCGCAAGAAATTGCGCAGGAAAACCGGCTGCCGTGCCTGTATCTCGTCGATTCGGGCGGCGCCAACCTGCCGCATCAGGCCGAGGTTTTCCCGGATCGCGACCATTTTGGCCGCATCTTCTTCAACCAGGCCAATATGTCGGCGCAGGGCATTGCGCAGATCGCCTGTGTGATGGGAAGCTGCACGGCGGGCGGCGCCTATGTGCCGGCGATGTCCGACGAGACCATTATCGTGCGGGGGCAAGGCACGATTTTCCTCGCCGGACCGCCCTTGGTGAAAGCGGCAACCGGCGAAATCATCTCCGCCGAGGAACTGGGCGGTGCCGACACCCACGGCCGCAAATCGGGCGTGGTCGATCATGTCGCGGAGAATGACGAGCACGCGCTCACCATCGTGCGCGACATCGTCAGCCATCTGGGCCCGGCGCACAAACCCGATCTCGGCCTGCGCAACCCGCGGCCACCGCGCTATGACGCGGACGAGCTTTACGGCATCGTGCCGCAGGACGTGCGCGCGCCCTATGACGTGCACGAGGTGATCGCGCGGCTGGTCGACGGGTCGGAGTTCCACGAGTTCAAGGCGCTGTATGGCGCGTCGCTGGTGTGCGGCTTTGCGCATATCTGGGGCATGCCGGTTGCCATTCTCGCGAACAACGGCGTCCTGTTTTCAGAAAGCGCGCAAAAGGGCGCGCATTTCATCGAGCTGGCGTGCCAGCGGCGGATTCCGCTGCTGTTTCTGCAAAACATCTCCGGCTTCATGGTCGGCGGCAAATACGAAGCCGAAGGGATCGCCAAGCACGGGGCAAAGCTGGTGACGGCGGTGGCGACCGCGAGCGTGCCGAAAATCACCGTGGTGATCGGCGGGTCGTTCGGCGCGGGCAATTATGGCATGTGCGGGCGGGCCTATTCGCCCCGCTTCCTGTTCACCTGGCCCAATGCGCGCATTTCGGTGATGGGGGGCGAGCAGGCGGCGAGCGTGCTGGCGACCGTCCACCGCGACGCGGAGACGTGGACGGCGGACGAGGCGGAAGCCTTCAAGGCGCCGATCCGCCAGAAATATGAGGATGAAGGCAACCCCTGGCACGCGACCGCGCGGCTGTGGGATGATGGCATCATCGACCCCACGCAGACGCGGGATGTGCTGGGGCTGAGCTTGGCGGCGTGCCTGAATGCGCCAATACCGGAGGCGCCGCGCTTCGGGGTGTTCCGGATGTGATGGAGATGTGCTGCAAATGATATCCGTTCTGCTCCTCCCCCTGTTCCTGCAAATCACGCCGGTGCAGCCGCTGCCCAAGGCGAACCCGTCGCCGCCGCCAGTGCGCGAGGAAACCGGGGTGATGGCGCCCGTCAACGCGCTGTTCGCCGCGATTGCCGCGCGCGACGGGCAGGCCGCACTCGCCACTGCCATCGACGGCGCGAGCGCCACCACCGCGACCGAAGCGCCCGACGGCACCCGCAAGATCACCCGCCGCGCCTGGGCCGATTTTGCCGCCGGGCTGAAACCGGGGCCGGAGAAATTCGAGGAGCGCTTGTTTGCGCCGGCCATTGAGGTTGACGGCGATGTCGCCCTTGTCTGGGGCCGGTATGATTTTTACGTCGGCGGCAAACTCCATCACTGCGGCTATGATCATTTTGATCTGGTGCGCGAGGGCGGCCATTGGAAAATCGCCAACATCACCTGGTCGAGCCGTACGACCGGATGCGAGGGGTAGCGCATGATCCAATCCCTCCTCATCGCCAATCGCGGCGAGATTGCCTGCCGCATCATCCGCACGTGCCACGCGATGGGCGTGCGCACGGTCGCGGTCTATTCGGATGCCGATGCCAAGGCGCTCCACGTCCGCCAGGCCGATGAGGCGGTGCATATCGGCCCCTCGCCAGCGCGCGAAAGCTACTTGCAAGGCGAAAAGATCATCGCCGCCGCCAAAGACACCGGCGCGCAAGCCATCCACCCCGGCTATGGCTTCCTCTCCGAAAACGCCGATTTTGCGCAAAGCGTGATCGACGCCGGCCTCATCTGGGTCGGCCCCAAGCCCGACAGCATCCGCGCGATGGGCCTGAAAGATGCGGCCAAGGCGCGGATGATCGCGGCGGGCGTGCCCGTGACACCGGGCTATCTGGGCGAGGAGCAGAACCCCGGCACGCTCGCCGGCGAAGCTGGCAAGATCGGCTATCCCGTGCTCATCAAGGCGGTGGCGGGCGGTGGCGGCAAGGGGATGCGCCGGGTCGAGTCGGCGGCCGACTTCGCTGACGCGCTGGCGAGTTGCAAGCGCGAGGCGGCGTCGAGCTTTGGCGATGACCGGGTGCTGATCGAGAAATACATCCTCAGCCCCCGCCACATCGAAGTGCAGGTGTTCGGCGACAGCCACGGCAATGTCGTCCACCTGTTCGAGCGCGATTGCTCGCTCCAGCGCCGCCACCAGAAAGTGATCGAGGAAGCTCCGGCGCCTGGGATGTCGGAGGCGACGCGCGAAGCGATTTGTGCGGCCGCCGTGCGCGCGGCGCAGGCGGTGGATTATGTCGGCGCGGGCACCATCGAATTCATTGCGGACGCCAGCGAGGGCCTGCGCGCCGACCGCATCTGGTTCATGGAAATGAACACGCGCCTGCAAGTGGAACACCCCGTTACCGAGGAGATTACCGGCGTTGATCTGGTCGAGTGGCAGTTGCGGGTGGCAAGCGGCGAGCCGCTGCCCAAGCGGCAAGACGAGCTGGCTATCCAAGGCTGGGCGATCGAGGCTCGGCTGTATTCGGAGGACCCGGCGAAGGGGTTTTTGCCCAACCCAGGACGGATCGACCATTTGTTGTTCGATCATCGCGCAAGGGTCGAATCGGCAGTGGAGGAGGGCGACGCAGTATCATCCTATTACGACCCGATGATTGCCAAAGTGATCGCGCACGGCACCAGCCGTGATGAGGCGCGCAAGGCGCTAATGCGCTGGCTCGACAATAGTTATGTCGGCCCCGCCGCATCGAACAAGGGCTTTCTTTATGAATGCCTCGACCTGCCTGCCTTTGCCGAGGGCCGCCTTGATACCGGGATGATCGAACGTCACCTCGACAAATTGGCGCATGATACGCCGCTTTCCGAACGGGCGGCGACATCCGCCGGACGACGGTTTAGGCGCAACCAACTGAATGGCAGCCAAGGAGACGTGGCGCTGATCGACGGCCTTTTCGGCTTCCGGCTCAACCGCCGGGCGCAGACGAAGATCACGCTTTACGGCGATCGAGGTGCGATCACCGTGCCTGCTGACAGCACCGACACGCATAGCGGGCTCTGCTCGGATATGGAGCAGGATACCGTAATCGTTACTGAGCGCGGACACAGCCATTTCCTGTCGATCCGACCAGCGGCCAAGACTGGCGCGAGCACCGCCGCCGACGGCGCGATCCTCTCCCCCATGCCGGGCCGCGTCACGGCGGTCGCGGTGGCGGCGGGGGACATTGTCACCAAGGGCCAGCGGCTCGTGACGCTTGAGGCAATGAAGATGGAGCACAGCCTGACCGCCCCCTTCGACGGCACCGTGGCCGAGCTGAGCGCCACCCCCGGCGCGCAGGTGAGCGACGGCGCGCTACTCGTAAAGATCGACAGGGCGCCATGAGCGACGTCGCGTTCCGGCTCGCGACAATCGACGATCTGCCCGCGATTGTCGCGCTGCTGGCCGATGATGAAAGCGGCGGGCTGCGCGAGGATGCCTCGCTGCCACTCGATCCGCGGTATCTGGCCGCGTTCGACGCCATCGACGCTGACCCCAACACCGAGCTGATCGTCGGCGAACGGGCCGGCGCGGTGATGGCGACGTTGCAGCTCAGCTACCTGCCGGGGCTCGCCTTTCGCGGCGGCTGGCGCGGCCAGATCGAATCGGTGCGGATCGCCAGCGCGCTCAGAAACCGGGGCCTCGGCGCTGAATTGATCCACTGGGCGGTCGCGCGGTGCCAGGCGCGCGGCTGTTTCATGGTCCAGTTAACGTCCACCAGCACCCGCGTCGCTGCGCACCGTTTTTACGAGCGACTGGGCTGGGCCAAAAGCCATCACGGCTTCAAACTCCGCCTTTGAGGAGCCACGCAGATGCCCGGCAAGTTCTTCGACGAATGGCAGGTGGGCGACCGCATCGACCATGCGCTGCGCCGCACGGTGACGGAGACCGACAATCTCCTCATCACCACGCTCACCCACAATCCGCAG
Source organism: Sphingomonas sp. (assembly GCA_021732445.1). GTDB lineage: Bacteria > Pseudomonadota > Alphaproteobacteria > Sphingomonadales > Sphingomonadaceae > Sphingomonas. The sequence continues at coordinate 48,558 of JAKFUZ010000004.1, forward strand.
CCGCTGCACCTTGATGCAGACTATGCCGGCGCGACCGAGTTTGGCCGCGTGGTCGTCAACGGCATTTTCACCTTCGGGCTGATGGTGGGCATTTCGGTGGGGGATACGACGCTCGGCACTCTGGTCGCGAACCTTGGCTATGACAAGGTGGTCATGCCAAAGCCGGTGTTCATCGGCGATACGCTGCGCGCCGAAACCCAAGTTGCCGAGCTGCGCGCCAGCAAATCACGGCCGGACGCCGGGCTGGTCGTGTTCAGGCACCGCGCGCTCAATCAGCGCGATGAGGTGGTGTGCGAGTGCCTGCGCACGGCGCTGGTGAAGCGCCGGGGCGGCTGAGCCCGCATCACGCGCGCGCCCTCCGCCAGCCGTGATACGCGTCGGCTATCCGCCGGGCGATGGCAGGCGGCGGCTCGGCCGTGCTGTCCACTTCCAGATCATAGCGCATCGCCAGATGCACCCGATCAAACTGGCCGCGCGCCTGGCCCGGCAACCGGTCCCCGCGCATGATTTCGCGGCGCTCAAGCTCGGAAAGCGCGCAGTGGACGCCGACGAAGAACACGTCATGCCCTGAGAGCGCGTCGTGCCAGTCCGCCCGGAGCGACGCTTCGAGGACCACCTCGTCGAGGATGACGCCAAGCCCCGACTGCGCGAGCGCGGCCGCCATCCGGGCGTGCGCCTTCAGCACCGCAAATCCCGTGGCGCCGTGATTCAGGCGAATGTCGCCGCGCGCGTCGGTATCGAAGAAAAAGCCATCGGGGTGATTGTGCAGTTTCAGGGGGAGCATGGCAAAGGCGTCGTCAATCCCCAGCCGCAGATGTGGCGGATCAAGCACCGCCTGAAGTGCCCGCGCGATGCTGGTCTTGCCGGCCGAAGTGCAGCCATTCAGGAATATTATGGAAATGGCACCCGGCCCCTAGACCGTGAAACTCTCGCCACAGCCGCACGCGCCCTTGGCGTTGGGGTTTTCGAACACAAAGCCTGCGGCGAAATCGTCCTCCTCCCAGCGCATCGTCGAGCCGATGAGGTACAGGATCGAGCCGCCATCGACGAACAGCGTGCCGCCGGGGGTGTCGATGCGTTCATCAAAGGGCCTGGCCTCGCCGACATAATCCACCGAATAGGCAAGGCCCGAGCAGCCGCGGCGCGGCGTGGAGAGCTTGACCCCAATCGCGCCTTCAGGCGCCCTGGCCATCAGTTCGGCGATGCGCGCCTCGGCGGAAGGGGTGAGGATGAGCGCCGCCGGTCGCGCGCGCGCGGTTCCATCAGCCATCAGAGCATCCCCATTTCGAGCCGGGCCTCGTCCGACATTTTGGCCGGATCCCAGGGCGGATCCCACACCAGATTAACCTCCGACGAACCGATGCCGGGGACCGCGCCCACCCGGATTTCAACCTCGGCCGGCATCGACTCGGCCACCGGGCAGTGCGGCGTCGTCAGCGTCATGGTGACGACGGCATGGCCATCATCCGTCACGTCAACGCCGTAAATCAGGCCAAGGTCATAGATGTTCACCGGAATTTCGGGATCGTAAATGTCCTTCAGCGCCGCGATCACGGCCTCATAGGTTTCACCGCCCGGTGCGCCGGGGCTGTCGCCTTGCGGCTTTTGCGCGAGAAACCCTTCGAGATAATCTCGCTTGCGTTCAAACGTCTGGGCGGCGGATTCGCCCGCACCCTCGACGCGCGCCCTGGGCGGCGGGGCCACGGCATCGACCTGTTCGACTGCTATCTTGCGTTCTTCGTTCATGCCCGTTTCACCCAAAAATCCGCGCTACCCGTTCGATGCCCTTCGACAGGGCCGCCACATCGTCTGGCGTGCTGTACGCGCCAAAGCTTGCCCTTGCGGTTGCCTCCACACCCAGCACCCCCATCAGCGGCTGCGCGCAGTGGTGCCCGGCGCGGATCGCGACCCCGCCCTCGTCCAATATGGTGCCGATGTCGTGGGGATGCACCCCGTTGATCGCAAAACTGATGATCCCGGCCGAGTCTTCCGGCCCGAACAGCGTGACCGAATTGATGTGCGACAGCGCCGCGCGCGCCTGCGCCACCAGCGCTGCCTCATGCGCGTGGATGCGCTCCACGCCGATCGCCTCGACCCAGTTGATCGCTGCCGCCAGCCCGACCGCGCCGACGATATGCGGCGTGCCAGCCTCAAAGCGCTGGGGCGGCGGGGCATAGCTGGTGCCGGCGAAGCTCACCTTGTCGATCATCGACCCGCCGCCCTGCCATGGGGGCATCGCCGCGAGAAGCTCCCGCCGCGCCCACAGCACGCCAATGCCGGTAGGGCCATAGAGCTTGTGCCCTGAATACACGTAAAAATCGCAGTCGAGCGCCGCGACGTCAACAGTCATGCGCGGCACCGCCTGGCAGCCATCGAGCAGGATTTTCGCACCAGCCGAATGGGCGATGTCGGCCGCGCGCCGGGCATCGAGCACCGAGCCGAGCACGTTGGAGACATGCGCCAGGGCGACCAGCTTGTGGGCCGGCGTCATCATCGCCGCCATCGCGTCCAGATCAATCCGGTGATCGGGCGTGAGCGGGACCACGTCAATCTGCGCGCCCATCCGGGCCGCTGCCATCTGCCAGGGCACGATGTTCGAATGATGCTCCAGCGCCGACAGCAGAATGCGGTCGCCGGCGCGCAGATTTTCCGCCGCCCAGCAGGTCGCGACCAGATTAATGCCCTCGGTCGCGCCGCGCACGAACACCACCTCGTCCGCCGTCTGCGCGCCGATGAACCGCGCTGCCCTGGCCCGCGCCGCCTCATAGGCCAGCGTCATATCGGCCGAGCGCTTGTAAACGCCGCGGTGAACCGTCGCATAATCGGGGCCATAGGCACGGGCGACGGCATCGATAACGCTCTGGGGCTTCTGGGCGGTCGCGGCGCTGTCCAGATAGGACCAGCCGGGGGGGAGGCCCGGAAATTCATTCCGGACAGCGAGCCGGGCTTCTGAGGGCAAAATAGCGGCCATCGTCACAGCAGGCGCTCCAGGGCAGCCGTTGCCGCTGCGTCGAGCCGCGCGCGCGCGCCCTCATCCGCCACATCGTCAAACACGCCGGAAATGAATGCGCGCAGCAACAGCGCCTTTGCGTCCGCAGGCGCAATGCCGCGCGATGCCAGATAAAACAGCGCAGCGGCATCAAGCTCACCAATGGCGCAGCCATGCGCGCACTTTACGTCATCGGCATAAATCTCAAGCTCGGGCTTGGCATTGGCGGTGGCGGTGCGGGTGAGCAGCATGGCTTTGACGGACTGGCTCGCGTCGGTCTTCTGCGCATCACGCGCGACGGCGACCTTGCCCAGATAGCTGCCGGTCGCGTGCCCGCCCAGCACCGTGCGGACCACCTGATTGCTGGTCGCGTTCGGCGCGACATGGCGCACGGTCGTTATCAGTTCGAGCGTCTGCTCCCCGCCACCGATCAATGCGGCACCAAGCTCGAAATGCGCGCCATCATGAAGCGTCACGTCGATAGTGATGCGGCCAAGCGCGCCGCCGGTGGTGAGCACGCGAAAATCGGCCCGGGCACCCGCTGCCAGCACCACCGCATAGTCGCGGACGACAACCTCATCGGCGCCTGCATCCTGCACCATCACGCGCGCAATCGACTCGCCTGCTGCAACCTCGATCCGCTCGGGCGCCGGCACCGGCCAAACGCGTTGGACGGCGGCGAGGTCCGAATAGCGCCACGCCTCGTCGCGGCGGGTGGGGAGCGGGCAGGTCAAGCAGCCACCCCCGCATAGCCTTCTGCCTCAAGCTCAAGCGCGAGTTCGGACCCGCCCGTTTTCACGATGCGGCCACCGCTCAGGATGTGGACGAAATCGGGCGCGACATAATCGAGCAGCCGCTGGTAATGGGTGATGAGGATGACCGCCTTGTCGGGCTTGCGCATGATGCGGTTGATGCCCTCACCCACTGCTTTCAGCGCGTCGATGTCGAGCCCGCTATCGGTTTCGTCGAGGATCGCGAGGCGGGGCGCGATGATGCCCATCTGCACCATTTCGTTGCGCTTTTTCTCGCCGCCGGAAAAGCCGACATTCACCGGGCGCTTGAGCATCTCATAATCCATGCCGAGCCCGGCCGCCTGTGCCTTGGCCAGCTTTAGGAACTCACCACCCGAAAGCGGTGCCTCATCGCGGCCCTTGCGCTGCGCGTTCAGCGCCTCGCGCAGGAATTGCACGTTCGACACGCCGGGAATTTCAACGGGATATTGGAAGCCGAGGAACAGGCCAGCGGCGGCGCGCTCGTGCGGGGCGAGCGCGAGCAGGTCGTGGCTGTCAAACATAACCTCGCCCTCGGTCACCTCATAGCCCGGCCGACCGCCGAGCACATAGCCAAGCGTCGACTTGCCGGCACCATTTGGGCCCATGATCGCGTGGACTTCCCCCGCGTTCACGCTGAGCGAGAGGCCTTTGAGGATTTCCTTGCCGTCGATTTCAGCGTGGAGGTTAGTGATATGGAGCATATTTTGTCAGCGGCCATAGTTTTGAGGTGAGGGGTCGAGAGCGTCGATGATGGCCGCGGCCTGGTTGCGCGCCGGCGCCTCCGATGTGCCAGCGGCACGCTCATGCACGGCAGCCGCAATCAAACCGGGTGAGCGGCCTTCCAGGAGTTCTGCGCCGTCGGTTCCGGCGTGGGGGTCATGGATTTGGGACATCAGAATGATTTCACCAGCCAGGACTGGGTCACCGCACCGGCATCCCGATCGATCGAAATCTGCCGATATGTCTCGGAATCCAGGAAGGCGCGGGCGGCCTCTGCACTGGGGAAGCGCAGGACAACGACCTTGTCTGCATGGTCGCCCGACAGGGTTTCGGGTGTTTCATCGGCCGCCAGTATCTCGCCGCCGCTACCTGCAAAGGCTGCCGGAAAAGCCTGCTGATATCGCCGGTAGCGGGCAACGTCAGTGAAGGTGAGCTTCGCGATAACCAGAACAGCAGCCATCACCCCACGCTCCCCTCAAGCGAAATCCCCAGCAGCTTTTGTGCTTCGACCGCAAACTCCATCGGCAGTTGCTGGAGCACTTGCCTGGCAAAGCCGTTCACGATCAGCGCCACCGCTTCTTCTGGCGCCAGCCCGCGCTGCATCGCGTAAAATAGCTGGTCGTCGGAAATCTTGCTCGTCGTTGCCTCATGTTCGATTTGTGCTGAGGGGTTCTTCACCTCGATATAGGGCACGGTGTGGGCGCCGCACGCGCTCCCCAAAAGCAGCGAATCGCATTGGGTGAAGTTGCGCACCCCTTCCGCGCCCGCCGCCACGCGCACCAGCCCGCGATAGGTGTTGTTGCTGCGCCCCGCTGAAATTCCCTTCGACACGATGGTCGACCGCGTGCGCTTGCCATTATGGATCATCTTGGTGCCGGTATCGGCCTGCTGGCGGTTGTTGGTGACGGCGACCGAATAAAACTCCCCCACCGAATCATCGCCGTTCAGCACGCAGCTTGGATATTTCCAGGTGATCGCGCTGCCGGTTTCGACCTGCGTCCATGAGACCTTCGACCGGGCACCCTGGCACAAAGCGCGCTTGGTGACGAAATTATAGATGCCGCCCTTGCCGTTCGCGTCGCCCGGATACCAATTTTGCACCGTTGAATATTTGATCTCGGCATCGTCGAGCGCGACAAGCTCCACCACGGCTGCGTGCAACTGGTTTTCGTCGCGCATCGGCGCGGTGCAGCCTTCGAGGTAGCTCACATAGGCGCCCTTGTCGGCCACGATCAAGGTTCGCTCGAACTGCCCGGTGTTTTCGGCATTGATGCGGAAATAGGTGGAAAGTTCCATCGGGCAGCGCACGCCTTCTGGAATGTAGACGAACGTGCCATCGCTGAACACCGCGCAGTTGAGCGCAGCGAAATAATTGTCGGCCATCGGTACCACGCGACCCAGCCATTTGCGGACAAGTTCGGGATACTCCCGGACCGCTTCCGAAATCGAGCGGAAGATGACGCCGGCTGCCTCCAGTTCCTTGCGAAACGTGGTCGCGACCGACACGCTGTCGAACACCGCATCCACCGCCACGCGCCTGGCGCCCTCAACCCCGGCGAGCACCTTCTGCTCCTCGATAGGGATACCGAGCTTTGCATAAACGCGCAGGATTTCGGGATCGACCTCATCGAGCGAGCCGAGCTTGGGCTTGGCCTTTGGCTCGGCGTAATAATAAGCGTCCTGATAATCGATCGGGTCGAGTTGCAGCTTGGCCCAGTCGGGCGCCTCCAGCGTCTGCCACAGCGCAAACGCCTTGAGCCGCCAGTCGAGCATCCATGTCGGCTCGTTCTTCTTGGCGGAAATGAAGCGCACCGTGTCTTCAGTCAGGCCCTTGGGCGCGAATTCCTGCTCAATGTCGGAGGAAAAGCCCCATTCATAGGTTTCAAGACTTTTGGCGGCGTCGCGCGCGGCCTGGTCGCGAACCGGGGTGTCGGTCGTGTCGGTCATAAACGGGCCTCCTGGCCGGACGACAAGGACGCTACCGGCACAGCCGCCACCGGGCTGGCCAGGCGCGTCAGGCTGATGCTGGCCAGCGCCTCGCGCACCACACCGTTCACTGCGCCCCAATGCGGCCTGACGCGACAGCCCTCTTCCATCGCGCAGTCGTGCCGCGCGTCGTCAACACACGCCGTCATCGCAATCGGCCCCTCCACCGCCTCGATGATATCGGCAAGGCTGATGGCCGCGGCCGGGCGCGCAAGGCGAAAGCCGCCGCCTGCGCCGCGGCTGCTCTCGATCAGCCCGGCCGACGACAGGCGGCTGACAAGCTTTTGAACGGTGGGGAGCGGCACGCCGGTTTCCTCGGCCAGCAGGGTCGCGTTGAGCCGCGCCCCCGCCCCGCAATGGCGCGCCGCCGCCGCCATCATCACCACGGCATAATCAGCAAGGCTCGACAGGCGCATGAAAAGGGCGAATCCTCAAACCGGATTAAATAAGTCGTATTTCGTCAATGGCGGCCGCGGCGCCTTGCGTCAACCCTGCACCGAAAATCGCGCGGGCACCGCGGCGGGCACCGGGCTCAGGTATCGCTTATGGTGGGATTGATCTGGCCGCTAAGGGCGTGGCGCATGCCGATGGTCAGCTTGGCGAGCGCGCTCGGGTCGTCGCGCATCTGGCACGGCGTGAAGCCTGTAAACTGCTTCACCTCGCGGATGAGGTGGGACTGGTCGTAAAAGCCGCGGCCAATCGCCTCATCGACATCGGCCCCCTCGACCACCAGCATAACGGCCGCGCGCAACGCCCGATATTTGCGGGCGAGCAGCTTGGGCGGGGCGCCGTACAGCGCGTTGCAGCGCCGCTCGACCTGACGCCGTGACACGCCGGCTGCCCTTACAAGGTCGTCAATTTCCGGCGAGGCGCTCCCGGCCAGCCAGCCATCGACGCACCGCATGAAGGCGACCGTGCCTGGCCCGACATCGGCAATCAGCGCGCGCACCAGCGCTTCGCCCAGCGCGACGCGGCCTGCAAGATCGGTGGTATGCAGCAGCGCCGAAAATGTTTCGCCAACCGCCGGGCCAAGCGCCTCGCCGGCATCTACCACCCGGTTGATCATTGCCGAGGCATCGCTGCGCACAATCGCCGCCCAGCCGGCCGCGGTAAGCCCCATGCCGAACACCTCAACGGGGCCCACGGCATGGACGCGCATGGCGCCACTGGTCGGCCCGATGAGCTGAAGCTCACCGCCCTGCTGCACCGAATCATCGGCGAAAAAATAGGTTGCGCCGCCGCGCGACAGGCCAAAACGAAGCTGCGCATGATCGGCACGTTCAGTGTCTTCGAACACCGGCACATCGGCGCGAAAATTGTAGAACAACGTGATATAGTCGGCCATGTCCGTGCTGGGCACGGCATAGTCCAGTTCAATTTCTGCCACCCGACTGCGCCCTCATTCACCGTCTGGTGCGTGAGCCTCTAGACCGTTTTGCAGCGCAAATAAAGCGGGCCCGGGGCCCAAAGGCACCGGGCCCGAGGAAAAGAAACTCCTTGCTGGGAGCCTCTCGGGTCGCGCCCTGCTTCTGACACGGCCTTCATCAACTGTATTGGACGGATTCGACAGGGCGCCTGGCCCGCCTGGACCTGCCGCATTTTTTTGACGGCGGGGCAAGGCGGTGGCATTGGCCCGCTGCGATGTTCCGCCTGTTCCGCCCTGCCCTGTTTGCGCTTGATGCCGAGCGCGCGCACGCCCTCACTATCGCCGGGCTTGCCGCGTGGGGCCGAGTCGCGGGCCAGGCGCGCCGGCCAGCCGACCCGCCATCGCTTGCCGTGCGGCTGGCGGGCATCGATTTTTCCAACCCGCTCGGGCTCGCCGCCGGCGCCGACAAGAATGGCCGGGCGATCGACGGATTTCTGGCGCTTGGCTTTGGCTGCGTCGAAATCGGCACGCTGACACCGCTGCCACAACCGGGCAACCCGCGCCCGCGGCTGTTTCGCCTGGTCGAGGACCGCGCCGTCATCAACCGGATGGGCTTCAACAATGGCGGCATCGACGCCGCGATTGACCGGGCAGGCGCCCGCGCCCGCGCCCGCGCCGGCGTGGTCGGTATCAATGTCGGCGCAAACAAGGCATCTGCCGACTGGATCGCCGATTATGCGCACGGCGTTGCCCGCGCGGCCGCCGTTGCCGATTATATCACGATCAACATCAGCTCGCCCAACACGCCGGGCTTGCGCGATCTTCAGCATGGCGCGGCGCTTGCCGAGCTGCTGGCCGCCGCCGACAGTGCGCGGCGCCTGGCGCGCGGGGCAACACCCCTGTTCCTCAAGGTCGCCCCCGACCTTGAGTCATCGGCTATCGACGAGATTGCCCGGCGCGCGGCCGAGCATCAGATCGACGCGCTGATCGTGTCGAACACCACGGTGAGCCGCCCCGCCGGCCTGCGCTCGCCCAATGCCGGCGAGCAGGGCGGCCTGTCGGGCGCGCCGCTTCAAAGCCTTGCCACGGCGCGCCTCGCCGATTTTCGTCGCGCCACCGGCGGCGCGGTGCCGCTCATCTCGGCGGGCGGCATTGGCTCGGGGGCAGAGGCCTATGCGCGGCTGCGGGCGGGCGCCACGTTGGTCCAGCTCTACACCGCGTTGGTGTATGAAGGGCCGGGTCTGGCACGGCGGATCAACGCCGAGCTTGCCCGGTTGCTCGCCGCCGACGGGTTTGCAACCGTCGCCCAAGCCATCGGCACCGGCTGAGCATGGCGCGCGCCGCTTTGCGCTTGTCAGGCGGGCAAAGAACGCTACGGTTTTGACGATGATCAAGGCCCTGCTCGCGCTCACCGCCCTCGTGCTTGCTCCTACCGCTGCCTGTGGCATGCCGGCGGCTTCGCCGCCCTCAGCCGCCAGGGGCGTGGTTTCGGCGGCCGACCCCCGGGCAGCGGCGGCGGGCCAGGAAATTTTGCGCGCAGGCGGCACCGCCGCTGACGCGGAAATGGCGATGATGCTGGCGCTGACCGTGGTCGAACCGCAATCAAGCGGCATCGGCGGCGGCGGGTTTTTCGTCTATCAGGACGCCCGTACAGGCAAGCTCACCACCATTGACGGGCGCGAAAAGGCACCGGCTGCCGCCACGCCCAAGCGCTTTCTTGGTGCAGACGGCAAGCCGCTGTCGTTCTTTCAGGTCTTGCCCGGCGGGCTCTCGGTGGGCGTGCCGGGCAACATCCGGCTGATGGCAATGGTTCATGCAAAGTTCGGCAAATTGGCCTGGAAGGCGCTGTTCCAGCCGGCAATCCGGCTTGCGGAAAACGGCTATCAGGTGACGCCGCCAATGGCCGGCGCCATGGGCTTTGTCAGCCAGACCTGGCGCGACTTCCCTGCAACTGCCGCGCTTTACGCGCCCGGCGGCGCGCCGGCCAAGGTTGGTGACACGATCAAAAACCCGGCGCTTGCCGCAACGCTGCGCACCCTTGCCGAGCAGGGCGCCGATGCGTTTTACACCGGCGACATCGCCAGGGAGATCGTCCGCACCGTCACCACTTCCGCCAAGAATCCGGCCGATCTGACGATGGCCGACCTTGCCGCCTATCAGGCCAAGGAACGCCGCCCGGTTTGCGGCAAATATCGCGGTTACAAGCTGTGCGGCATGGGGCCGCCCTCGTCCGGCGCGACGACCGTGTTCCAGATTCTGGCGATGCTCGAACGGTTCGACCTGAAGGCGATGGGCAAGGACTCGCCGGTCGCCTGGCACCTTATCAGCGAGGCGATGCTGCTCGCTTATGCCGACCGCGAAAAATGGCTCGGTGACAGCGATTTCGTGAAAGTGCCGGTCGCCGGGCTGCTCGACCCGGCCTATGTGCGGGCGCGTTCGGCGCTGCTGTCGACCGAAAAATCGCTTGGCAACTATGAGGCCGGAACACCGCCGGGCGCCGAACCGCGCACCGCGGCGCTGTCATCGGAGGTCGCCGGCACCACGCATTTTGTGGCGATCGACAAAAGCGGCAGCATCGCGACCATGACCTCCACCGTCGAGGGGCCGTTTGGCAGCCAGCTCGTCTCGGGCGGCTTTGTGCTCAACAACGAGCTGACCGACTTCACCTTCGCGCCGGAAAAAAACGGTGCGCCCGTTGCCAACCGGGTGGACGGCGCCAAACGTCCGCTATCATCCATGTCGCCAACCATTGTGTATGATGCGGCGGGCAGGCCCGTCTTCACCGTAGGTGCCGCCGGCGGCAAGACCATCATCATGCAGGTGGCCAAGGCCATCATCGCGCATTTTGACTGGGGGCTGCCTGCCCGCGAGGCGCTTGGCCAGGGGCTGGTCTATTTCAATTCGGGCGGAATCATTCTTGAACAAGGCACCGCGCTTGAACCGATGAAGCCCGCGCTTGAGGCGCTGGGCCACAAGGTCACGATCGCAAAACTGGGCCTTAAGGCCAATGCCGCCGAGCGGACCGCGGCCGGATGGGTGGGCGCCGCAGACCCGCGCAGCGTTGGCGTTGCGCTTAGCGAATAAGCCGAAAAAGCCGCCCGCCCGGCACGTATCGGGCATGGCCAGGAGAGAGAATGCGCACGCTCGAACATTTCCCCAACCTCGTCACCATGTTCTTCACACGGGCAAGGATGCAAGGGGACAGGCCGTTTTTGTGGCACAAGCAGGACGGCGCCTGGGTTTCGCAAAGCTGGCGCCAATCGGCCGAGGCGGTCGCCAGTCTTGCCGCCGCCCTCAAGACTGTGGGCCTCAACCCGGGCGACCGGGTGCTGCTCGTTTCAGAAAATCGCCCGGAATGGTGCCTGAGCGATCTGGCGATCATGGCGGCCGGCTGCATCACGGTGCCCACCTATGTGACCAACACCGAGCGCGACCATATTCATATTCTAGAAAATTCCGGCGCGCGTGCCGTTATCGTCTCCGATGCCAAGCTCGCGCGCACGCTGCTGCCGGCGGTGCTGCGCTCGTCACAGGCGCACATCGTTATCGGCATGGAGGATCTGCGTATCGGGCAAACCGGCAGCGCCCGCTTTTATGACTGGCACCGGCTGATCGCCGAGCACGCGCCCGACATAGCCGCGGCAGAAGCGGCCGCGACCTTCCAGCGCGATGACCTCGCTTGCATCATCTACACCAGCGGCACAGGCGGCGCGCCGCGCGGCGTGATGCAGCACCACGGCGCGATCCTCCACAATGTTTATGGCGCAAGCCTTGTCGTGTCGGAGGATCTGGGATGGAGCGACGACGAGGTGTTCCTCTCGTTTCTCCCGCTCAGCCATGCCTATGAACATACCGGCGGCCAGTATTTGCCGATCGGCCTTGGCGCGCAAATCTATTATGCCGAAAGCCTGGAAAAGCTCGCCGCCAATATCGAGGAGACGCGGCCGACGCTGATGGTGGTGGTGCCGCGCCTGTTCGAGGTGCTGCGCGCGCGCATCATCAAGCAGGTGGAAAAACAGGGCAGGGTCTCCAACTTTCTGCTCGGGCGCGCCATGTCGGCCGGCGGACGCAAGGCAGCGGGCAAGCGCGGCCTGTTCGACGGGCCAATGGATGTGGTGCTTGGCGCCACGCTGCGTCCAAAAATTGCCAAGCGTTTTGGCGGGCGAATCAAGGCGATGGTCTCAGGCGGCGCGCCGCTCAATCCGGAAATCGGGGTTTTCTTCCAGTCGCTCGGGCTCACCTTTCTGCAAGGCTATGGCCAGACCGAGGCGGCACCCGTCATCTCGTGCAACCGGCCAAAGGTGGGCCTCAAGATGGACACGGTTGGCCCGCCGCTTGCCAACACCGAAGTGCGGATTGCCGAAGACGGCGAAATTCTGGTGCGCGGCGAGCTCGTCATGCACGGCTATTGGCGCAACGAAGAGGAAACCAGGCGCGTTTTGAAAGACGGGTGGCTCCACACCGGCGACATTGGCGAAATCGACGGCAAGGGGCGCATCAAGATTACCGATCGCAAGAAGGACATCATCATCAACGACAAGGGCGACAATGTCGCGCCCCAGAAGATCGAGGGGATGCTGACGCTCCAGCCCGAAATCCTCCAGGCGATGATCGCCGGCGACCGGCGGCCGCACATGGTCGCGCTGCTTGTGCCCGACCCGGAATGGACGCAGGGCTTTTGTGCAAAGTCGGGCGCCAACTGCAACTTTGCAGCGCTCGCCGAAAACCCGGAATATCGGGCCGCGCTGAGTGCTGCGGTGGAGCGGGTGAATGCCGATTTGTCGGTCATCGAGCGCGTCCGCCGGTTTGTCATTGCCGATGCGCCATTCACCATCGAGAATGAACAGCTAACCCCCTCGCTTAAGATCAGGCGGCACGTCATCAAGCAGCTTTATGGCGACCGCCTCAACGCGCTCTACCGCTAGCCAGCCGGAAGCTGCGCCCATGTAACCAAAGCATCGCGCGGCCCGAATGACGGGGCGAACGATCGCTCATTTCCAGGAGACTTTTACTCATGCGCCTAGCCGTTTCGCTCGCCCTTGCAGCCCCTGCGGCGGTTGCCGCTGCAACCATTGCCTATGCCGCGGCGCCAATCGCTGTGGGTGCAAAAGTGCCGGCAAATTTTGCCGCCGTCGATTCGACCGGCAAGCCGCGCAGCTTTGCGTCCGTAACCGGCGCCAAGGGCGTGGTGATGGTGTTTTTCCGTTCGGCAAAATGGTGCCCATATTGCCAGGCGCAACTAAAGGACATTCGCGCGCTCACCCCGGAATTGCAAAAGCGCGGCTATACGCTGGCCGCAATCAGCTATGACACGCCAGAAGTGCTGTCGAACTTTGCCGGCAAACAGGATGTCAAATACACGCTCTTGTCTGACGCTGGCTCGAAGATGATTGACGCGTTCGGCCTGCGTGACCCCAATTATGCGCCCGACAGCTTTGCCTATGGCGTGCCGACCGCAACCGTGCTGGTCATCGGCAAGAACGGCGTGGTGCGCAAAAAGCTCTCGACCACCGACTATAAGGTCCGCCCGAGCAACGCGACGATAATCGCGGCAGTGGACGGCAACTGATCGCCTCCTGACGCCATTACCCGCCTGCCCTTGTTCGGTCCGCGAACGGGGCAGGCGCTTTTATGTGCCGGTTCGGCGAGCAAAACGCGCTGGCGGCGCGGCGATTATCGCGCCGCTGAGGGCGCTGGCGCGGGCGCCGTTTGGGCTGCGCCAGCGATGCGGGCGGGCAGCACCTGCATCGACCAATCCCGGTCGGGCCGGAGATATTTCGCCGCAACCTGTTGCAATTGCTCAGGGGTGATGCTGCCAATGTCGGCGCCGAGCGTTGTCAGCGCCTTGACGATGCGGTCGTCCCGCGTCGCGCCCGATGTCTGGCCAAGCCAGAAGCTGTTCCCGGTCGAGGCGCGCACGATATATTGGTAATATGGGCCAAGCGTGCGCTTGAACTCATCCTCGCCGATCGGCTTTGCGGCAAGATCGGCGGCAATCTCGCGGGCAAGTGTGAAGAAGAATGCCACCTTGTCCGGCGGCACCTGGCCAATCGCGACGATGCGGCCACCGTTCGCAAGCCCTTCAGGCCAGCTGCTCTGGACATTGGGGCTGTAACTGGCGCCAGCATCTGACCGGAGCCGCTCGAACAGGCGGTCGCTGAAAATCTGGGCCAGCACCTCAAGCCGGCGACTTTCGGCAATTCCCGCCGCCCCGCCCCCGGTCGGCCACGCCATTACCGCCACTGCCTGATTGTCCGGCCCGTCATGCGTGCGCGTTATCGCTGTGGCGACATGCGCGGGGAAGCGCACCGGTGGCACCGCCGCCAGCTTGTCCTTGCGGGGTTTGAGCGCGCCAATGCTCGCGGCGACCGCGTTGATGCCGTCATTGAGCTGGAAATCGCCAAACACCTGCACTTCGATTGGGCCTGATGCCAGCAGCGGCGCCCAAAGCTTGCGGAATTGGGCCGGCGTGAGCGCCGCCACCTGCTCGCGCGTGGGCGTTGTCCAGCGGGCGTCGCCATCATGCAGCAACCCTTCCAGATCCCGCGCAAGGATGCCGGTGGGCGAGGAGGTAAACACATTATACCCGGCAAGCGTCACCGCTTTGGCGCGGGCGAGCGGGTCCGGGTCCCAGCCCGGTTGCGCAAGTTTAGCGGCAATGAGCCTGAGTTGATCGGGCAAATCCTGCGATGAGGTGGTATAGCCAATGACAAAGGCATCTTCATCAATATCAAAGCTCAGGCCAATCCGGCGCCCTGCCGTCAACTGGTCAATGCGCTCAAGCCCCAGCTTGCCGATGCCGCTTGGGATAAGCGCAAGGCCGCCTGCCCAGGCCGCCGTCTGCCGGTCGGCGGGAAGCGCGTTGTAGCCCCGCCCAAAACGCACGCGGACATAGACCCGGCTCGCCTCGGAATTGCCGGGAAAAAACAGCGCCCGGCTGCCATTGGCAAAATCCACCCGCTCCATGCCGAATTGCGCAATTGTTGACCGGCTGACAATCTTGCCGGGCGCACCGAGCTTTGGCAGCGAGGAGAAATCGGTTTTGACCAGTGCCTTGCGTGCCGATCCCAGCCGCGACACATCTTCGACAAGGGCCGCCGCCAGCGCGGCCGCCGCGGTCGCATCGGTGGTGCGCGTGTTCACCAGCGCGCGCGTCACATCGCCCATGAACACGCGCCTGGTCGACGCGAGCAGTGCCTCGGCGGAGAACATGCCCTTTTCCCTGGCGGACTGGAGAATGTCATAAGCGGTCTGTGCCGCGGTCACCGTTTCGCGGATGTCGAGCGCTTCGCCAAGATCGTCCGCCTGTTTGGCGCCCGCCTCGGCGCGCGCGGTATCGACCTGTGTTTTCATGCCGATGTCGAATTCCGACAATTCCCGGTCGATCTCGGCTTGCGCTGCGGGCGCGGCCTGCGCATCGGCAATTGTTGCGCGCACGTCCCGCAGCGCTGCCTGCCAGTTGTCGCCAACCGGCAGCACGTCGATAAACGTGCCATTGGCCGAGCGCGACACGTCATCGAGCGAGACGGTGGCCTGAATGAAGCTGCCGCCGGTGCGCGCGCGCGTTTCCAGCCGGCGGTTGATGAGCCTGAGCGCAACTAGGTCAACCAGCCGCTTCTGGTTGAAGATCACCGTATCGTCGTTGAACTTCCAGGGCCGGAGCACCGCCATCGCCACCACGGGCGGAATTGCCGGTTCGACGATGGCCGCTGTGGCCTGCGCGCCGGCCATTGGCGCGCCGAAATCGGGGTCTGCCGGGTTGCGGCCCATGCCCGCCCAGTCGGCGAAGTTTTTCACGATCAGTTGTTCAAACAGCGCCGGATCAAGATCGCCGGAGATGATGACGACGGCGCGCTCCGGGCGATACCAGCGATCATGAAACGCCTTCACCGTATCGGCGGTCGCTGCCTCCAGCGTGGCAATGCTGCCGATCGGCGAGCGGTCGGCCAGCGGCTGACCGGCAAAGAACAGCCGCCGGGTGGCATCGCCAAAGCGCACTTGCGGGCCGGGTTGCTCGCGCTGTTCGGCCAGCACCACGGGGCGTTCTGCGCCCAGCGCCTGCGCGGTGATGTTGGGTTGCGCCATCATGCCCGACAGAATCTTCAGGCTGGTATCAAGGCTTTCGCTCATGGCACCGGGCAGGTCGAGCTTGTAGGTGGTGCTGGTCGGCGAGGTCTGCGCGTTAGTGTCGGACCCAAAGGTCGTGCCCAGCCGCTGCCAAACGCGCTTGGCCTCACCATCGGGCACATAGGCCGACCCGCGAAAGCTAAGATGCTCGATGAGATGGGCAAAACCGCGTTCCGCATCGCTTTCATAAAGCGACCCGGCATCGATTCGCACGCGCACCGCGACTTGCCCCGGCGGCACCCCGTTGCGGCGGACGGCATAGCGCAGGCCGTTGGCAAGCGTGCCGAAATGCCATTCTGGGTCGGGCGTGATGTCGCTGCCCTTGTAAAGCCATGCGGTCTTGTCGACAAAGGCGTCACGCCGGGCCGCCGGCGCCTTGGCCGCAGGTTTCGCGGCGGGGCCGGGTGCAAGCCTGAGTGCGGCCTTGGGCCGGGATTTTTGCGCACGCGCGCCAGAGACAGCCGCAACGGGCGACAGCGCCCCGGCCAACAATCCAACGGAAAGGCAAAGGGCCAGGGCGGGGCGCGCAACGCGGTACAGCAAGGTCATCGCACAAGATGTAGCGCGCAGCGGCGGCTCCCGCCAGCCACATTGGCGGACAACGCGGTCCCAAGCTTTACGCGCCCTGCTCAATAGTTGACCGCCGCCACTTGATCGGGCCTGCGCAACGCGCCACATGAATGCGATGCTGATAGAAACCGAAACCACGCCCAACCCGGCCACGCTCAAATTCCTCCCCGGTCGCGCGGTGATGGACGCAGGCACGCGCGATTTTGCCAGCCCCGAAGCGGCCGAGGCCTCGCCGCTTGCCACAGCACTGTTCGGGCTTGGCGATGTGACTGGCGTGTTCTTTGGTCGCGATTTCATTTCCGTCACCGCCGCCTCGGGCACCGACTGGCCTGCGCTCAAGCCCGATGTGCTGGCGGTGCTGCTCGATCATTTTTCAGCCAATATGCCGCTGTTTCGGGCCGGTTCGGCCGGCGCCATCACGGTGCCCGCTGCCGATACGGGCTTTGCCGACGACCCTGCCGATGCCGAGATCATCACCCAAATCCAGGATCTTATCGAAACCCGCATTCGCCCGGCCGTGGCCAATGACGGCGGCGACATCGTCTATCGCGGGTTCGACAAGGGCAAGGTCTACCTCCAGATGCAAGGCGCATGCGCCGGCTGCCCGAGTTCGTCGGCAACGCTCAAAAACGGGATCGAACAGCTTTTGAAATATTACGTCCCCGAAGTCACCGAGGTCCGCGCGGTCTGAGCCGCGATGGCCGATTTGGCTGCCATCCACAGCAGAAAGCGATTTTTCGATGGGCGAAAAACTCTCTCCGGCCGCGCTCGACACCCTGTTCCGCACGGCGCGCAGCTATAATGGCTATCTCGACACGCCGGTTCTGGCGCAGCAGCTTCATGACATCTGGGATCTGATGAAATGGGGCCCGACATCGGCCAACCAGATGCCGGCGCGGCTGGTGTGGTGCGTGAGCGCGCCGGCCAAGGAAAAACTCGCCGCGTGCGCCAGCGGCACCAATGCCGAAAAAATCCGCAAGGCCCCGGTGACGGCGATCATTGCCATGGACGAAAATTTTCACGAATTGCTGCCCGAGCTGTTTCCGCCCGCCGACGCGAAATCCTGGTTTGATGGCAAGGACGAGCTGCGCCGCACATCGGCGATGCGCAACGCCACGTTGCAGGGCGCCTATTTCCTGCTGGCGGCGCGCGCGCTGGGGCTGGACACGGGGCCCATGTCGGGCTTTGACAATGCCGGGGTCGACGCGGCCTTTTTTGCCGATACGCCGCATGTGAAATCCAACTTCATCTCAACCCTTGGCTATGGCGACCCGGCGAGCATTTTTGGCCGGCTGCCCCGCCCCGCCTTTGACCGCTTCAACCGCATCGACTGAGCGCCGGCGGTTGCGCACGCTCGTCATTGAAACGGCAACGGCGGCGTGCTCGGTGGCGGTGGTCGCGGGCACCACGATTGTTGCCGAGCAGCACGCGGTCGTCGGGCGCGGTCATGCCGAGCAGCTCTTGCCGATGATCGCTCGCCTGCCCGATGGCGGCCGCGCGGCGCGCATTCTCGTCGATTGCGGCCCGGGCAGCTTCACGGGCCTGCGCGTGGGAATAGCGGCGGCGCGCGCGCTGGGCTTTGGCTGGGGCGTGCCGGTTGCGGGGTATTCGTCCGTTGCGCTGCTGGCCGTCACGGCATTTGCGGCGCGCCACGATATCGACGATCTTGCGGTGATGCTTGAAGGCGGGCATGGCGAAGTCTTCATGCAGAGCTTTTCGCGATCGCCCTTTGCCCCGCTTGATGCGCTTGCCGCGCGCGCGCCGGCAGCCGCCCTTGCAGCGCTTGGCGCCCGGGCGGCGATTGGCAATGCCGGGCGCGCCCTTGCGCTGCTTGCCCCGGCGCTGGACTGGCAGGAAATGCTGCCCCGCGCTGCCGATGCCGTGCTGCTGCCGCCCACATTTTCGGCGCTTGCGGCGACGCCCCTTTATGGCCGTGCGCCCGACGCAAAGCCAATGGCTGCGGCGTGAGCGCAATGCTCACCTGTATTGATATCCGCCCCGGCAGCGTCGCCGACATAGGGGCGATCGACATCATCATGAACGACGCTTTTGACCCGCGTTATGGCGAAGCATGGACTACAGGCCAGTGCCTCGCGATTGTCGCGCTGCCGGGAATCTGGCTTACCGTGGCTGAGGTTGATGGCCAGGCGGCAGGCTTTGCGCTGTGCCGGGCAACCGCCGACGAAGCGGAACTGCTGCTGCTGGCAACGCGGCCTGCCCTGCGCCGGCGCGGCATAGGCAATGCGTTGCTGCGGACAATAGTTCACGATTGCAAAACACGCGGCGTCACCAAACTTCATCTTGAGGTTAGGGCCGGCAACCGCGCGATAGAGTTATATCGCAACGCAGGATTTGCCAAAGTCGGTGAACGACGTGGTTATTACCGCGGACAGTCTGGCCAAGTTTTTGATGCGCTGACCTTTTGTCGCAATATTGGGTGATCCCGGGCTCTCATTGCACAATTGTTACTTGCGAAATGGATTCATTGCGCCGATATCGGCGTCATTCGGCGCGTAATTCGTCGAAGATAATTTGAGGGAATTTTAATGAATAGCCAAACGGAAGTTGACGAGACGCTCATCACCCTGACCGCCGATATTGTTGCTGCACATGTCAGCAACAACAGCGTTGCGGTGTCGGATTTGCCGCTGCTCATCTCGAATGTGCACAATGCGCTGGCCGGCCTTGGCACGCAGGCGCCCGAGCCGGAAGTGAAGCAGGAACCGGCAGTGTCGGTGCGCGCCTCCATAAAGCCCGACTATATCGTGTGTCTGGAGGACGGAAAGAAGCTGAAGATGCTGAAGCGCCATTTGATGACTCACTATCAAATGACCCCGGATCAATATCGCACCAAGTGGAACCTGCCCGCGGACTATCCCATGGTCGCGCCAAATTATGCCGAACAGCGCCGCACGCTGGCCAAGAAGATCGGTCTCGGCACGTCACGCCGCAAGGCACGCTGATCCCTGCCCCGCGCCGTCGTTGCAAGCGTGCACAGGCGACGGCGGCGTGGTGGCTGATAGATTATGGAACGGCGACAGCCTTTATAATGCCGCCCGGTCGCGGTACAGCGTGGCGCAGGCACCCCATGGAGTCGCAGACAAATCATGGCCCGCACCATTGACGTAGAAGCCTTGTGCAACGAAAAGGGCTTGCGGATAACCGACCAGCGCCGGGTCATCGCGCGCGTGCTTTCGGATGCGGACGACCACCCCGATGTTGAAAAAGTCTATGAGCGCGCCGCCGCCATCGACCCGGGTATTTCAATTGCCACCGTTTACCGCACTGTCCGGCTGTTCGAGGAAGCCGGCATTCTCGACCGGCATGATTTTGGCGATGGCCGCGCGCGCTATGAGCCCGCACCCGAGGCGCATCACGACCATCTGATCGATGTCGAGACCGGCAAGGTCGTGGAGTTCGTCGACCCCGAGCTTGAGCAGCTGCAAAAGGCGATTGCCGAGCGGCTCGGCTTTCGTCTGGTCGATCACCGGATGGAATTGTACGGCGTGGCGCTTGATCGCAAGGGCTGAGCCGGCCGGCTGGTTGCGTTTTGCAGCGCGCGTTGCCGGGCTGCTGACGGCGATGCTGTTGGCAATCCCGCCGCATTGTGTGTGGCGGCTGCTTGGCCAGCCCTCGCCCTGGCCCCGGCTGTTTTTGAGCTGGGCGACGCGGATCTGCGGCGCGCGGCGCAAAATGGTTGGCGTGCCGCTGCGGCGCGACGTGTTCTTCATCGCCAACCATGTGAGCTGGCTCGATATTCCGGTGATCGCCGGCGCCAACGGCACGGCCTTCATCGCCAAGCACGAACTGGCAACCGCGCCGGTGGTTGGCCTGCTCGCCAAAATGAACCGCACGGTGTTTGTCCAGCGGGCCGACCGGATGGGTGTCGCCGAGCAGATCAACGAGCTGCGCGAGGCGCTGGCGCAAACATGGGCGATCACGATTTTTCCCGAAGGGACGACCACCGACGGGCTGTCGCTGCTGCCGTTCAAGCCGAGCCTGCTAGCGGTGCTCGACCCGCCGCCGCCGGGCATCATGGTGCAGCCGGTGGTGCTCAATTATGGCGCGGTTTCCGAGGAAATCGCCTGGGTGGGCGTGGAGGCGGGCCAGGACAATGCGGTGCGCGTATTGTCGCGCAAGGGCAGTTTTCCGGTCGAAGTGCATTTTCTGGAACCCTTCAACCCGCGCGATTACCCCGGACGCAAGGCCATCAACGCCGAGGCGCGGCGGCGGATTGAAGAGGCTCTGGCCCGCACGCTCGGCCACCCGCTCCGCCCGTTCCCCGGGCATGACGTGCTGGCGCAAATTGCAGCCGGGCAACACCCGCCGCTGCCCCACCCGGCAACGCTTGCGGCGGCATCATCGGACGCAGCAGCGTAACGGGCTTCCCGCCGCCGGTCAGTTAGCGCTATAGGCGCTGGCGATGGCCCGCACCCCCAAAACCTTTCACGTCAAATCCTTTGGCTGCCAGATGAACGTCTATGACGGCGACCGGATGGCCGAGCTGATGGCCGCGCAGGGCATGACCGCCGCAGACGACGCGCACAGCGCCGATCTGGTCATCCTCAACACATGCCACATCCGTGAAAAGGCCACCGAAAAAGTCTATTCCGACATTGGCCGCATCAGAAAGCACGGGCAAGACCCGATGATTGCGATTGCCGGCTGCGTGGCCCAGGCCGAAGGCGACGAAATTGTCCGCCGGGCCAAGGTGGATGTCGTCGTTGGCCCGCAGGCTTATCACAATCTGCCGGCGCTCGTCGCAAAGGCGGCGGGCGGTGTCGCGGCAATCGACACCGACATGCCGGTTGACCTGAAATTTGCGCATCTGCCGGCGCGGCGCCGGGTGCCGCCATCGGCCTTTCTGACGGTACAGGAGGGTTGCGACAAATTCTGCACCTATTGCGTGGTGCCCTATACCCGCGGCGCAGAAGTGTCGCGGCCCTGGGGCGCCATCGTCGACGAAGCGCGCGCGCTGGTGGCGGCGGGCGCGCGCGAGATTACCCTGCTGGGGCAGAATGTGAACGCGTGGACGGGAGCGGACGGGCGCGGGCGCACGCGCGGGCTGGGCGCGCTGATCGAGGATTTGGCCCAGATCACGGATCTTGCGCGGCTGCGCTACACCACCAGCCACCCCAATGACATGGCCGATGATCTTATCACCGCGCACCGCGACGTGGCCAAGCTCATGCCTTTCCTGCACCTGCCGGTGCAATCCGGCAGCGACGCCGTGCTGAAGGCGATGAACCGCAGCCACAGCCGGGATTCCTATTTGCGGCTGCTGGAACGGGTGCGCGCGGCGCGGCCCGACATTGCGCTGTCGGGCGATTTCATCGTGGGTTTCCCCGGCGAAACCGATGACGACTTCGAGCAGACGCTGAGCCTGGTGGCCGAAGTCGGCTATGCACAGGCATTCAGCTTCAAATATTCACCGCGGCCCGGCACGCCAGCGGCAACCATGGACAACCAGATCGCGCCAGAACTGATGGCGGAACGGCTTGCCCGCCTTCAGGCCGCAATCAACCGCGATCAGGCCGCGTTCAACGCCGCGAGTGTCGGCAAAACCTGCGACATTCTGCTCGAACGCGCCGGCAAATATGACGGGCAATTGCTTGGCAAGTCGCCCTGGCTGCAATCGGTAATCTATGACGGCCCCGGTGCAATCGGCGACATCGTTACAATAGCCATCGTGAGCGCGGCGCCCAATTGCGTGACGGGCATGGCCGCCGGCTGAACCGCGCCCCGCGCCTCGCGCTGCTCAAACGTCGAGATTGGCTACCGACAGCGCATTTTCCTGAATGAACTCGCGGCGCGGTTCGACCACATCGCCCATCAGCCGCGTGAAGATTTCGTCGGCCACATCGGCCTGATCCACCTCGACGCGCAGCATCGAGCGATTGGCCGGGTCCAGCGTGGTTTCCCAAAGCTGGTCGGCGTTCATTTCGCCAAGCCCCTTGTAGCGCGAGACCGTCAGCCCCTTGCGCCCGGCCGCGAGCACGGCATCGAGCAACTGGCTCGGCCGCGCGACCATCGCCTCGCCTTTGCCGAGTATCGGCGGTGCATCGTCGTCGCCCTCGGCCGCCGCGTCCGCTTCCGCCTGAGCGGCGGCGGCGGCGGCCTTGGTCGAGACGAGCCTGGCCGTCTGCGCAAAGCTGTCGCCCTGTTCGACCGCCAGGCCGTGCAGCTTGCGCGCCTCGGCCGAGCCAAGAAAGGCCGCGTCGATGACGTGGTGATCGCTCACCCCGCGCCACACGCGCTTGAAGTGCACCGCGCCTTCGGGCGTGAGCGAGGCAGACCAGCGCGCATCGGCATCGGCCGCATCAAGCCCAGTCACGACCTTGTCTAGAAGCGTCGCACGCGCGCTGCCCGGCGCTGCCGGATCAAGCACACCGCCCATCGCCAGCGCCTCCACAATCATCGGATCATAACGCCTTGGCACATAGCGCATCAGCGTGCGCATGCGCCGGGCATGGTCAACCATGGCGCGCAAATCCGCGCCCGACCGCGCACCGCCCGCCCCTTCCAGCACCGACAGTGCCACCCCGTTTTCGACCAGATACTCGTCTAGCGCGGCGTCATCCTTCAGATATACTTCGGAACGGCCCCGCACCGCCTTGTAGAGCGGCGGCTGCGCGATGAAGAGATGCCCGTTATTGATGATGTCTGGCATTTGCCGATAGAAGAATGTGAGCAGCAAGGTGCGGATATGCGCGCCGTCAACATCGGCGTCGGTCATGATGACGATCTTGTGATAGCGCAGCTTGGCGATGTTGAAATCATCACGGCCAATGCCCGTGCCCATCGCCTGAATGAGCGTGCCGATTTCGCGGCTCGACAGCATCCGGTCAAACCGCGCGCGCTCGACGTTCAAAATCTTGCCGCGAAGCGGGAGGATCGCCTGAAAATGCCGGTCGCGGCCCTGCTTGGCCGAGCCGCCGGCGGAATCGCCCTCGACCAGGAACAGCTCGGACTTGGCCGGGTCGCGCTCCTGGCAGTCGGCAAGCTTGCCGGGCAGCGAGGCAATGTCCATTACGCCCTTGCGTCGGGTGAGTTCGCGCGCTTTTTTGGCCGCCTCGCGGGCGGCGGCGGCATCGATCACCTTGGCGATGATCGCGCGGCCATGGGCCGGATTTTCCTCCAGCCATTCAACGAGCTTGTCCGCCATAAGGCTTTCAAGCGGCTGACGGACTTCGGACGAGACGAGCTTGTCCTTGGTCTGGCTGCTGAACTTGGGGTCCGGCAGCTTGACCGAAACGATAGCAGTCAGCCCTTCACGCATGTCATCGCCGGTGAGCGTGACCTTTTCCTTCTTCAACATGCCCGATTTTTCGGCATAATTGTTGAGCGTGCGGGTCAACGCAGCGCGGAACGCCGCCAGATGGGTGCCACCGTCGCGCTGCGGGATGTTGTTGGTGAAACACAGGACATTTTCGTAATAGCTGTCATTCCATTCGAGCGCGACGTCGATCGTCACATCGTCGCGCGTGCCGGTTATGGCGACCGGATCGGGCATGAGCGCTGCCTTGTTACGATCCAGATATTTCACAAAGGCCGCGATGCCGCCTTCATAATATAGCTCAACCGTTCTGGTTTCGGCATGGCGCGCATCGCTCAGAAACAGCCGCACGCCCGAATTGAGAAAGGCCAGCTCACGATAGCGATGCTCCAGCTTTTCAAAGTCGAACTCGGTGATCTTGAAGGTGGCAGGCGACGGGAAGAACGTGACCTTTGTGCCCTTTTTGCCATTTGCCGGGCCAATTTCCCTGAGGGGCGCCACCGCATCACCAAAGGCAAAGCGCATATAATGCTCGCGGTCATCCCGCCAGATCGTCAGGTCAAGCCACTCGCTCAGCGCGTTCACCACCGACACGCCAACGCCGTGCAGGCCGCCCGAAACCTTATAGGCGTTGTCGTCAGACGTGTTTTCGAATTTGCCCCCGGCGTGAAGCTGCGTCATGATGACTTCAGCCGCCGACACGCCTTCTTCGGTGTGGATCCCGGTTGGGATGCCGCGGCCATTGTCTTCAACCGACACCGAGCCATCAGGGTTCAGGACAATGTCGATGCGGTCACAATGCCCGGCCAGCGCCTCGTCAATCGCGTTGTCGGAAACCTCGAACACCATGTGGTGCAGGCCCGAGCCGTCATCGGTGTCGCCAATGTACATGCCGGGCCGTTTGCGCACCGCGTCAAGGCCCTTGAGCACCTTGATCGAATCGGCGCCATAGTCATTGGTGTTCGTTGGATTTTGCGGAGATGTTGCCATAGCGAGGATATAGGGATTCGCACCGGCAAACGAAAGCAAAATGGCGCGCGCCGCCACACGCGCGCCGGGCAGCGAGCAATCCAACCCTATGGGGCGGTGGCCGCCGATGCGATCGACGCGGCCACTTCATTGGCCATCTTGAGTTGCGCGTCGCGGTTGGTCATTGCATGGCGGCGGCCGATATAGCGAAAATCGGTCCAGGCGATGTGCACCTTGCCGTCGGCGGCCTCAAACACCAGCATGCGCACCGGCCAGTCCAGCCCGGCATAGGGCGTGCTCGTCAAAAACTGAATGCCAAGCGGCGGGTTGCCGAACACCAGCAACACCGAGCGCGCAAGCGCGATATCGGCCGATCTGGCAAGGTCACTCTGGTCAATCGCGTCGAAAAAGCGGATGCCCTTCTTCGCGATATCGGCTTTGAGCAGGCCCACGGTCGTGTCGACATCGTGCCGGCTGATGACCTCGATGATGCCAGCCCGGGCAGCCGGGGCCGATGGCCGCTTCAGCGCCGGTGTTTGCGCCGTGGCGGCAGTGGCAGTGGCCGAAACAAGCGATAACGCAATCGCCGCAACGGCGCGGGTGAACATTGTGCTCATTGGTTTTCCCTCTTTCCCAATAATGACGGACCGGGCATCAACGCCCGCGCCCCGCGCTTGCGGAATGTGCGCGGCCCCGTCAATCAAGCGCTGCGAGCGCGTCGATATTATTGGACGATAGCTTACTTGGTTGCGCGGCCGCCGCCCGCTGGGCCGCGCGCTAGGGGGCCAGTGGCAAAGACACACGGGTAGTGCCCGCCCCGCGTATCGCCTCAAACAGCGCCGGCTCGGTGCCCGTCATCCACACTTGCCCCCTGCCCGCCAGCCGGTCGAACAGCGCGCCGCGCCGCACCGGATCAAGATGCGCGGCCACTTCATCGAGCAGCATCACCGGCGCGCGGCCGGCCCGGTCGGCGACCAGCTCGGCATGGGCCAGCACAATGCTCAGCAGCAGCGCCTTTTGCTCGCCGGTGGAGCAGCGCGCGGCTGGCTGGTTCCTGGCAACATGCGTCACCCCAAGGTCGGCGCGGTGCGGGCCAATCAGCGCGCGCCCGGCCCCGGCATCGCGCCGCCTGCCAGCCGCGAGTGCGGCGGCAAGATCGCCCGGCACGGCGCCCTCCAGCGCCAGTGCTGCCCGCGCAAACGGCCCGTGGGGGGCCAGCGCCAGCCGTTCGCCGAGCAGCGCCACCGTGTCGCGCCGGGCAGCCTCAATCGCCATCCCATGCGTTGCCATTTGCGCCTCAAGCGCTGCCAGCCAGTCGATATCAGGCGGCCGATCATCGGCGAGGAGCCGCGATCGGGCACGCATCGCCGCTTCATAGCGGGTGGCATGCACGGCGTGGCCGGGGTGCAGCGCCAGCGTCAGGCGGTCAAGAAAGCGCCGGCGCTCGGCGGCGCCGTCAGCAAAGAGCCGGTCCATGGCAGGCGTCAGCCACACCACCGTCAGCCAGTCGCCAAGCGCCGTTGCGGCGACGCTTGCGCCCTGCACACGCACCACCCGGCGTTCAGGGGCGGCCGCGAGCGCCCCTGTGGCAATCGCTACGTCGCCGCTGATTGTCGCGGCCACGCCAAAGCCGCCGGGGCCGTCCTGCCGCGCCATCTCGCCAAGCGCTGCCCGCCGCAATCCCTTACCGGGGGCAAGCAGGGAAACGGCCTCGAGAATATTGGTCTTGCCGGCGCCATTCTCGCCCGTCAGCACGACAAACCCGGCGCCCGGCATCAGGCAGGCGCTGGCATGATTGCGAAAATCGGTGAGGACAAGGCGAGTGAGCACGGCCGCCTGCTTAGCGCATCTCGCGGCCGACCGCGCAACTTTCACGAAGCCGGGCTGAGGCAGGGTGCGCGCAACCAGCCGCGCGCACTAACCGTGCCGATGACCAACCATTCGCGCTGCCAGACCGCTGCGTGCTGCCAACACCCTGCCGCCGCCGCGCGGGCGGAACCTTGTGGCAGGGCGGCGCAACCGGGCTGATCGGTCGCGTCGGGCCAAATAGCCTTTTGCCGGGTCGCCGGCGGATGGCGCCCAGCGCAAGGTCGCGGCGGCAATCAGGCCGCGAGCGGCGCCTCGGCTGGCGCCGCGGCATCGCTCGACTGGCTGAGATAGGACGCCATGGCCGGCCCGAGAAGGCGCTGCGCCTTCAGATAAGCGACCGGAGACACCAGGCCCAGCCGCTCGCGCGCTGCCTCAAGCGGCTCATGGAGCAGGCGCTGATAGTCCTCGGCTGGCAGCCAGCGTGCCGCCTTGCCGCGTCGATAGCCTTCCCACACCGCGCGGGCAAACAGGCTGTTCCCCGTCACCCTCAGGCTTTTCAGCGCAGCCGCGGCGCCAATAAACGCCCAGCCAAGCCCGCCAAGCTGCGCATAGCTGAACGCAACCAGCGACGCTTCACCAAGCGATTCGTCGGCCTTGTAGCCGGTCAGCACGTGCCAGATGTCGTGCGTGTCGCGCACGCGGCGCCCAAACCAGGCATAGGGGTGCAGCATATCGTCTTCGCTGATGACGCGGCTGACCTCGACCAGGCCGTCGGCCGAATAGCCGGTGGTATCGAGAAAGGCGCGATAGGCCGCACCGACCGTGCCTGGTGCGAATGCCGCGACATAGGCGCGGTCGGCAAACAGCCTTGCCAGTTCGACGCGCTCATACGCCATGCGCCCACCCTCGGCGGTGGCGATGAAGCGGCCATAGTTGAACGGCGCATTCCCCACGTTCAGCGCCCGCATGATGAGAAAAACCTGCGTCGTGTCATCGCCATTGGCGAGCAGCTTGCGGATGGCGGCAAAAGCGGTGCGCCAGTCGCGGCGGCCGGTCGTGCCGGGAAAAGGGGGAAGCTTGGCCATCGAGTCGCGTCCTTACTGACAGTAATGTCAATATGCTCGCCAACAGTTAAGAAATCAAGCCGGGCTTCAGGCGGCCTTGCAGTGCCATCCGGCCGGATGGCACCCTATACCCGCATCGGCATGATGACGTAGAGCGCGGGCGATTTGTCATTCTCGCGGATGAGCGTTGGCGCGGCGGCGTCAGCCAGATGCACTTCGACCATGTCGCCACCGACCTGCGCCAGAATGTCGAGCAGATAGCGGCTGTTGAAGCCGATATCGAAGCCATCGGCTGTGTATTCGCCGGGCACTTCTTCCGCCGCGGTGCCGTTTTCCGGGCTTGTCACCGACAGGATGATCTTGTCGCGGTCGAGCGTCATCTTCACCGCACGCGTCTTTTCGGTAGCGATGGTCGAGACGCGGTCGACGCCTTCTTGAAAGCTGCGCGGGTCAATCTTCAGCATCTTGTCATTACCGGTCGGGATGACGCGGCTGTAATCGGGGAAGGTGCCGTCGATGAGCTTGGAGGTGAGCAGCGCCTGCCCAAGGTCGAAGCGGATCTTGGTGGGTGACAGAGACACGCCGACCGACCCGTCAATCTCGTCGAGCAGCTTGCGCAGTTCTACGATGCATTTGCGCGGGACGATGACGTCGGGCATTTTCTCGGCACCGTCGGGGCGGGCGACGGTGTAGCGCGCGAGCCGGTGGCCGTCGGTCGCCGCCGCTTTCAGCACCGGGGCGGGATCGTCGGTGACGTGCAGGAAAATGCCGTTCAGATAATAACGCGTTTCTTCGGTGGAAATCGCAAAGCGCGTCTTGTCGATGATCTGCTTGAGCGCGTCGACCGGCAGCTCGAAGCTGACGGGCAGTTCACCTTCGGCAATTACCGGAAAATCATCGCGCGGGAGCGTTGCGAGCTGGAATTTCGCGCGCCCGGCCATAATGGTCATGCGGCCTTCGGCGGCGGCAAGCTGAACCTGGCTGCCTTCGGGCAATTTTCGCGCGATGTCGAACAGCGTATGGGCGGAAACCGTGGTTGCGCCCGGCGTTTCCACCGCGGCGGCGACATGCTCGTTGATCTGCAAGTCGAGATCGGTCGCCATCAGCCGCAAGGCGCCGTCTGCCGTCGCCTCGATGAGCACGTTGGAAAGGATGGGGATGGTATTGCGCCGTTCCACCACGGACTGCACGTGGCTGAGGCCCTTCAACAGCGTTGCGCGTTCGATTGTCGCCTTCATTCCACTCCCCCGGGCCGCCGCCCAAATTATGCCCCGGCACGCCTTGGTGCGCAGGCAATTCGCCGTCTCCTTTCCTTAAACATAAAAAGGGCCGGGGCAAGCGCTGCTGCCCTCCCGTTTCGCTGGCCAGGCGGCGACATAGCGAGATTGCGCTCGCGGCTGCACCGCCCGGCCGGCGCAATTGCGGAAAAGCCGTTGCATCTGTGCAGCGGGCGGCCGAAACGCGGGGCATGGAAAGCATCCGTTCGCGCGCCGGCCGCGACTTCATCGCCCGCCACGGGGAAACCGTGTTCAATGCCGCCCGGCGTTTGCAGGGCGAGGCTGCCCATACCCCGCTGACCCGCGCAGGGTTTGCGCAGGCTGATGAGATGGGTGCCGCCCTTGCGCGCTATCTCGGGCCGCGGCCCCGGCTCGACCTGTGGGCATCGAGCACGGGCCGCGCGCTGCAGACGCTGGCCATTATCACCGAGCATCTCGGGCTCGACTGGCACGACGCGCGCACCGACGACCGGCTCGTCGAAATCGGCATGGGTAGCTGGGGCGGGCGTTATTATGCCGATGTCATTGCCGAAAATGGGCCGGTTGTGGAGCCCCATGCCGGCCTGCTCCTGCCCGCGCCCGACGGCGAGCGCTACGAACAAATTGCCGGGCGGGTCAGCGGCTGGCTGGCCGATACGCATGACCAGCCCGGCGACCGGCTGGTCATCATGCACGGCATTTCGAGCCGCGTGCTGCGCGGGGTGATGACGGGCGCGGCGCGGCACCCGACGCTTGGCGCGCCAACGCTGCCTGGCCTGCCGCAAGGCTCGCTCGTGATGGTGGAGCGCGGGGTCGAGACGATCATCCACCGGGGCCAGGGACACGCGCCGGCATGAAGCCCGGCTTGGCAAGCATTGTGGCAATCGCCCTGCTCGGGGCAGCGCCGGTGCAGGCCCGCGAGTCGCTTGGCGTATTCGATCGGTGGGCGGCCTTTCGCGATCCCGCGCCGCTGCGTTGCTATGCCATTTCGGCGCCGGTGCGCGGCGGCAACAATGGCCGCTGGCGCCCGTTTGCCGCGATTGGCACCTGGCCGGCGCAGCGCGCGCGCGCGCAGGTCCATATCCGCCTGAGCCGGGAACGGCGGCAAACCGCGCAACTCACCCTGTCAGTCGGTGACCGGCGCTTTGCGCTGGCGGCCGGCGATGCCGATGCCTGGGCGCCCGACGCGCGCACCGACGCGGCAATCATCGCCGCCATGCGCTCCAGCCGGTCAATGAGCGTCGAAGGGCTGGCGCGGGACGGTGCACCTTTTGCCGATACCTATGCGCTGAGAGGGGCAGCAACCGCGATCGATGCGGCTGCCTTGGGGTGCGTGGGGCGACCGCGCTGAACCAGTGGAAAATGTCCGCCGGTTGCCCTATGTCCCCGCCATGCAGACGATCGACGCCCTGACCATGCCGATCCCCGGGCACATCGACCCCGTGCCCGTGCCGCGCGCCGCCATTCCCCGTTCCGATGGGCGGATCGACCTGATCGGCCTGTCCAAGGACGATCTGCGATTGGCGCTGGAGACCGCGCAGCTTGAGCCCAAACAGGCCAAATTGCGCGCCAAGCAGCTATGGCACTGGATGTATAATCGCGGCGCCACCCAGTTTTCGGTGATGACCGACATTTCCAAAGCGATGCAGCCCTGGCTGGAGCAGCGCTTCGTCATCGGCCGTCCGCAAGTGCTCGAGGCGCAGGTCTCGACCGACGGCACCCGCAAATGGCTGCTGCGCGCACCTGATGCGCAGGATTATGAGATGGTGTTCATCCCCGATGCGGATCGCGGCACGCTGTGCGTGTCGAGCCAGGTCGGCTGCACCCTCAATTGCCGCTTCTGCCACACCGGCACGATGCGGCTGGTGCGCAACCTGACGCCTGCCGAAATCGTGGGGCAGGTGATGCTCGCGCGCGATGCGCTGGGCGAATGGCCAAGCCAGCCGGAGGGGCGGATGCTCACCAACATCGTGATGATGGGCATGGGCGAACCACTCTATAATTTCGACAATGTCCGCGATGCGCTGAAGCTCGTGATGGACGGTGATGGCCTGGCGCTTTCCAAGCGGCGGATCACGCTTTCCACGTCGGGCGTGGTGCCGATGATGGCGCGCGCGGGGGCGGAAATCGGCGTCAATCTGGCGGTATCGCTGCACGCCGTGACAAAGGAGGTGCGCGACGAAATCGTGCCGCTCAATCGCAAATATGGCATTGAAGAGCTGCTTCAGGCCTGCGCCGATTATCCTGGCGCCAACAATGCGCGGCGCATCACCTTTGAATATGTGATGCTTAAGGACAAGAATGATTCAGACGCCGACGCGCATGAGCTGGTGCGGCTCATCAGGCACTACCGGCTGCCCGCCAAGGTGAACCTCATTCCCTTCAACCCCTGGCCGGGTGCCGGTTATGAGTGCTCGGACCCGGAGCGCATCCGGGCGTTTTCGTCGATCATCTTCGCCGCCGGCATTTCAGCACCGACCCGCACCCCGCGCGGCCGCGACATCGATGCCGCCTGCGGGCAGCTCAAAACCGCGTCCGAAAGAAAGAGCCGGGCCGAGCTGGACGCGCTGGCGGCGGAAAAGCAGGCAGCACTGGGGTAAGTGGCAGCGAGTGTGGTGCGCCTTCAGCCGCCCTCACGCCGGCCGCTGCATCGCGAACCGGGCGCCTTCGGTAATCTCGAAATAATCGGCCATCCCGCCGCCGCGCAGCACCGGATGCGCACGCGCTGTCTGATAAACGCCGCCTTCCAGCATGTCCTCGTCGATATGAATGCCGACCGCTTCGCCAAGCACCAGCCACTGGTCAAGCGCGCGGCCCTCCGCCGTTGTCAGGCGGATGGTCTGCGTGTGGCGGCATTCAAAACTGGCAGGGCTGTTCGCAACGCGCGGCGGCTTGACCAGGCGGGCGGGAAGCGTCGCGATGCCCGCCAGCGCAAATTCATCCACCTCGGGCGCGACGGTCGCCGACGTCGCGTTCATCGCCTGGGCCAGCTCCATGGTGACCAGATTCCACACAAACTCGCCAGTATCGGCAATATTCGCCACGCTGTCTTTCCACCCCATCGTCGAAAAGCCGATGATCGGCGGGCGGTGGTTGAACAGGTTGAAAAAGCTGTAGGGCGCAATGTTGCGACCACCGCTCGCGCTCACCGTGCTGATCCAGCCGATCGGGCGGGGCGCGACAATGCTGTTGAGCGGATCATGCGCCAGGCCGTGCCCGTGCACTGGCTCATAGAAATGGTGCGTTTTCATCCGATCCCTTTTACACTATGCGCAAAATGGTTCTACCCGGCCCAATAGCAGGGTAGGGCTTCGTCAATACATCGGCCATCCGGCCAGCACAAAAGGGCCAGCAATGGACGCCACGACCGACTCCGCACCGCCGATGGCCGAGCCGCCAGCCGCAGCGCCCATGGCGCCGCCGGAGCCAATGCCAATGGCGGCTGCTGCGAGCAAATGGGTGTATCGCCACAGGCTCACGTCGCGCCTCTGGCACTGGGTCAATGTGGTCACGGTGTTCATCATGATCGGCAGCGGGCTCGGCATTCTGAACGCGCATCCGCACCTCTATTGGGGGCAATATGGCGCGAACCCCGACATGCCGTGGATAAGTTTTGATCGTTGGCCGGGCTGGATGACAATACCGGGCAGCTACAATCTGGCGCTTTCGCGTCGCTGGCACCTGTTTTTCGCGCTGGTGCTGGGCTTTGCGCTGCTGCTGTTCATGATCTCCAGCCTCATCAACCGGCACTTCCAGCGCGACCTGCGCATCCGGGCCAGGGAGCTGGCGCCGAGCCATTTATGGTATGACATCAAGGAGCATCTGGCGTTCCGTTTTCATGATGCCGAAAACCCCGCCGCCTTCAACGTGCTGCAAAAATTCGCTTATGTGGCCGCGATTTTCATCTTCATCCCGATGATTATCCTGACCGGCCTTGCCATGTCACCGGGGATGGACACCGCCTGGCCATGGCTCACCGACATCTGGGGCGGCCGCGCGTCGGCACGGTCCTTCCACTTCATTGGCATGCTGGCGCTCATCGGTTTCATCATCGTGCACCTCGCGCTGGTCATCCTTGCCGGACCCATCAACGAGGTTCGCTCGATGTTCACGGGCTATCTGAAGGTGGACGATCATCCAGCATCGCACGAAACCAGCACGAAGGAGCATGGCTGATGACCGGCATTATCACACGCCGCGCGCTGGTGGCGGGCGCCGCTTCTGGCGCGGGCCTGTTGCTTTCGGGCTGCGACAAGCTGGCCGAAAACGAGACTTTCCGCGGCATTCTTTACCAGGCCGACGACGCGCACCGGGTGCTGCAAACAGCGCTTACCCCGCGCTCGGCGCTGGCGACGGAATTCCGGCCCGACCAGATGTCCCCCATTTTCCGGGCAAATGGCACGCTCAATCCGGGCGGCGCGGTTTATGGCCAGCATGTGGCGGAAAAATTCGCCAACTGGCGGCTTGATGTGTCGGGGCTGGTCAACACCCCGATGAAATTGTCGCTTGCGCAGCTAAGAGCAATGCCACAGCGCACCCAAATTACCCGGCATGACTGTGTCGAGGGCTGGAGCGCCATCGGCAAATGGCACGGCGCCATGCTTGGCGACATCATGAAAGCGGCCGGAATCAAGTCTTCCGCGCGCTATGTCATCTTCCACTGCGCCGATTTGTATAACGGCAAGAATTATTACGAATCGCTCGATATGTTCGATGTGTTTCACCCGCAGACGATTCTTGCCTGGCAAATGAACGATGCGCTTGTCACGGTGCCGCACGGCGCACCGCTTCGGCTCCGGGCAGAACGTCATCTTGGCTACAAGCAGGCCAAATATGTAATGGGCGTCGAAGCGGTGGCCACGCTGGGCAATCATGGCCTTGGCCAGGGCGGCTATTGGGAAGACAATGTCGATTACGATACCTATGCCGGAATTTAGGCGCTAACAGCTTACCCATGGCCATATTAGATCTGTTCCTTGCCCGCCGCGTGAAGCGGGGGCAGCTTACCGTAGTGCATCATGATGGCGCGCGGCGGACCTTCGGCACGCCCGATGCCGCCTTCCCCGATGTTACCATCCGCTTCACCGATAAGGGTGCGGCCGGTGCTATCATACGTGATCCAGGGCTTGGCGCCGGCGAGGCCTATATGAACGGGCGGCTTGTGCTCGACCAGGGCGATGTGCTCGACCTTGTCACGCTGATGACTGCGAATGATTTATGGGAAGACGGCGCCAACGCGCTGGCCGCCAACCTGCCGACGCGCGCGGTGCAGGCGGTAACCCACCGCATTGGCCGCATCAACATGGCGCGCCGCTCAAAGCGCAACGTCGCGCATCATTATGACCTGTCGGACCGGCTCTACGACCTGTTCCTCGATGCCGACCGGCAATATAGCTGCGCCTATTTCACCGATACTGCCAACAGCCTGGAACAGGCGCAGACCGACAAAAAGGCGCATATCGCGGCAAAACTCGCGCTCGCGCCCGGCATGAAAGTGCTCGACATCGGCTGCGGATGGGGCGGCATGGCGCTATATCTCCACGAAAAGACCGGCGCCGAGGTGCTGGGCGTCACTCTGTCGGAAGAACAGCTTAAGGTCGCGCGCGAGCGGGCCGAGGCGGCCGGGGTTGCGGACAAGGTGCGGTTCGAGCTGATCGACTATCGCCATGTCACCGGCAAGTTCGACCGCATCGTCTCGGTTGGCATGTTCGAGCATGTCGGCACCGCGCATTACCGCACCTTCTTCCGCCAGTGCCGCGATTTGCTGACCGACGACGGCGTGATGCTGCTCCATACCATCGGGCGGATGAGCGGGCCGGGCGTGACGGACGAATGGACCGTCAAATATATCTTCCCCGGCGGCTATAACCCGGCGCTCAGCGAAATCATCCGCGCGCATGAGGGCCTGAACATGTTCCTCACCGATATTGAGGTGCTGCGGCTGCATTATGCCTATACGCTCCAGCACTGGTATGACCGGACGGTGGCGGCCGAAGCGCAGATCATCGCGCTCTATGACGCGCCGTTCTTTCGCATGTGGCAATTTTATCTGGCGGGCGCCTTATGCGCGTTCAAATATGGCGGGCTGGTCAATTATCAGCTCCAATTCGCCAAGAACCGCCATGTCCTTCCCATCACGCGGGATTATATGGCGCAGGCAGAGGCGCGGTATCGCGGTTAGCCGGGCCGGTTGGCAAAAGCCCGGGCGCAAATTTCCTCCAGCACCGCCATGTCGATGTCCGCCAGCCTTTTGATGTAGAGGCACCCTTTGCCGGTCCGGTGCTTGCCAAGGCGGGGGAGCAATTCAGCGATATTGGGTGTGCTTGCGCCCGCATAGAGCACAAGCTCGGCCTTGCGCGCAGCAAAGGCGATGCGCGGGGTGTCGCCCTCGCGGCCGCTTTCGTACACATAATGATGCGCACCAAAGCCAATGATCGACGGGCCCCACATCGCCGGCGGCTCGCCCGACACGCGCGCCAGCATTGCTGCCAATGCCTGCGCATCGTGCCGGCGCTCCTCGGGCGTGACCCCGGCAATATGATCGGCGGCGGCGACCACCGTCGGTGCGGTCTTGTTGGCAGGCATTGTCCCTCTCCCCGTCCCGCTCCCCGGTTGCGCGGCGCGCGTAGCTCGCCTAGGGCGCGCGCGTGGCTGCGACAAGGATTATGCCGATGAGCGACAAAATCAACCGCGTCGTCCTGTCCTATTCGGGCGGGCTCGACACCAGTGTCATCCTGAAATGGCTGCAACAGACCTATCAGTGCGAGGTCGTGACCTTCACCGCCGATCTGGGTCAGGGCGAAGAGCTGGAGCCGGTGCGCAACAAGGCGCTGATGGCGGGCGTAAAGCCCAAGCATGTCTTCATCGACGATCTGCGCGAAGAATTTGTGCGCGATTATGTGTTCCCGATGATGCGCGCCAACGCGCTTTATGAGGGGCTTTATCTGCTCGGCACGTCGATTGCGCGCCCGCTGATTGCCAAACGGACGATCGAGATCGCCAAGCTGGTGAGCGCCGATGCAGTAAGCCACGGCGCCACGGGCAAGGGCAATGACCAGGTCCGGTTCGAGCTTGGCTATTATGCGCTGGCACCCGACATCAAGGTGATTGCGCCGTGGCGTGAGTGGGATTTGACGAGCCGCACCAAGCTGATCGAATTTGCCGAGCAGCACCAGATCCCCGTCGCCACCGACAAGCGCGGCGAAGCGCCGTTTTCCACCGACGCCAACCTGCTCCACACCTCAAGCGAGGGCAAAGTGCTGGAAGACCCGTGGGAGGAAGTGCCCGACTATGTCTATTCGCGCACCGTAAACCCCGAAGACGCACCCGACGCGCCCGAGGTCATCACGATTGATTTTGAGCGCGGCGACGGGGTCGCGCTGAACGGCGAGGGCATGAGCCCGGCGACGCTGCTCGCGCGGCTCAATGCTCTGGGTCGCGCGCACGGCATTGGCCGGCTCGATCTCGTCGAGAACCGCTTTGTCGGCATGAAATCGCGCGGCATGTATGAAACACCGGGCGGCACCATCTATCACCTTGCGCACCGCGGCATCGAACAGCTCACGCTCGACCGGGGTGCGGCGCACCTTAAGGACGAGCTGGCCCCGCGCTATGCCGAGCTGGTCTATAACGGCTTCTGGTTTTCACCCGAACGCGAGATGTTGCAGGCCGCCATCGACCACAGCCAGGAAAAGGTCTCCGGCACGGTCCGGCTGAAGCTCTACAAGGGCGGCGTGCATGTCATTGGCCGCAAGTCGCCCCATTCGCTCTACAGCGAAAAAGTGGTGACGTTCGAAGACGATCAGGGCGCCTATGACCAGCGCGACGCGGCCGGGTTCATCAAGCTGAACGCCCTGCGCCTGCGGCTGCTCGGCCGCCGCGATCGCGGCTGACGCGTTACCCGGCCTTAACCATGCCGCGCCTAGGGTGCCGGCATGGGCGAGGTGCACAACAGCCGGGCACGGCGGGGCGATGCGGCGGTGGCAATGGCGCTGGCCCTATTACTGGCGGCGGCAGCGTCGCTGTGTGCCTGGCCGCTCCTCGCCCGGCTCCATTTGCCCGACACCGATGATGTCGTGCGGCTGCAACAGATTCGCGACTGGCTGGGTGGCCAGCATTTTGCCGATCTCAGCCAGCACCGGCTGGGCGCGGCACCAGGACTGGCGATGCACTGGTCCCGCCTGCCCGATCTTGTGCCAGGCGCGATCATCCGGGCGCTGGCGCCGGTGCTGGGCAGCCATGCAGCAGAACTCGCCGCCGTCATCCTGTGGCCGACCTTGCTCTTTGCGGCCATGCTATGGCTGGTGGCGCAGATCACGCGCGCGGCCGGGCAAGGGGCGCACGCGCGCACCGCCATCGTCATCGCGGCGATCGGCTTTCCCGCGACCACGCTGTTTCTGCCCGGTCGCATTGACCATCACGGGCTGCAGATCGTGCTGATGCTGGGCATCGTCCGCGCGCTGCTTGGCCGGCCGCGGCTGGCGACGGGCGCCGCAACTGGTGTTGCAACCGCAGCAAGCATCGTGATCGGACTGGAAACCGCCCCGTTCCTGCTGATCGCGGCCGCGCTGCTTTGGGCGCGGTGGGTACGAAGCGAGCGTTTTGGCGGCGATGCGCTGGGCAGTTTCGCGGCGGGGACGCTGGTGGCGATGCTCGCTGCCCGCGCGATTTTTGCGCCTGCCAGTTTTGCATTTTCGGCCTGCGACGGTTTTACCGGGCGCGTGTTCGGCGCGACCATCACCACCGCAAGTGCGGCGCTGCTGCTCGCACTGGCGAGCAACCGGCTGCCCCGCCCCGGCCACCGGCTTGGCGCAAGCATCGCTGCTGCGGCAATAATCGGGGCGGCACTGGCGCCTGCGCTCAGCGCCTGTGCCGCGCCCTATCGCACGGTCGATCCGCTCGTTGCGCGGCTGTGGCTGGGGCATGTCGGCGAAGCGCAGCCATTGTTGTCGGCCTCGCTTGCCGATGTGGTCGGCTATTGCGGGCTCATGCTGCTGGGGCTGGCGGCGGGTGCGGTGCTAGCGCGCGAGCAGCGGCGTGCCCGCTGGCCAGTGCTGCTGGCATTTCAGCTCGGCGCGCTGGTGATTAGCTTCCTGCAACTGCGCGGGGCCTATCTCGGCGCGGTGCTGGCGGCGCCTGCACTTGCCACCATGATCGGCGCCGCGCGCGCGCGGGGCACGCTGCCGCTGGCCGGTGCCTGGCTCGGTTCGGCAGGCATTCTTTACCCGATTGCCGCGCAGGCGCTTAGCACGCCCGCACCGCCGCCGCCCGGCACCCGGCACGACGCGCTGGCCTGCACCAGCCCCGCCGTCATCGAGCGGCTGCGGCGCCTCGCGCCAGGCACGCTCATCGCGCCAATGGACGCCGGCGCCTATGCACTGGCGGGGACACGCCACCGGGTCATCGCGGCGCCCTATCACCGCAACAATGCCGGCAATGCGGCGATGTACCGCTTTTTTCTGGGGCCCGCGCGCCACGCATCCGCCATCGCCCAACGCTGGAACGCCGATTATGTGCTGATATGCGCTGACAGTTTTACCGAGCTTGCCGCCACCGATCGCCCGCCGCCGGGCAGCCTTGCAAGCGAGCTTCGTGCCGGGCGCGCGCCGCCGTGGCTCAGCCCGGTTGAGGACCGCACCCACGGTGCCTTGCTTTTCGCCGTCAAACGTGACTTGTCGGCACCCGGCCCGGCGCACTAGTACAGGTTGATGCAGGGGGAAGCCGCAAGGCCTTATTGGTGGCAGACACGCTGGTTTGTGGCAGCGGCTGTGCTGTTGTCGCTGGTGCCGCTGCTGTGGCCGCCGATTCCGCCGCTCGTCGATTTGCCGGGGCATATGGGCCGATACCGCGTGCAGCTCGCAATTGGCGACACGCGCTGGCTGGGCGACTGGTATGATTTTCATTGGTCGCTGATCGGCAATCTCGGTGTTGATCTGCTCATTATTCCGCTGGCCAAGATTTTCGGGCTGGAACTGGCAGTAAAGCTCGTGGTGCTCAGCATTCCGCCGATGGTGGTCGCCGGGCTGCTGTGGATCGCGCGCGAAGTACACGGGAAAATCCCGGCCACCGCTTTGTTCGCGCTGCCGCTTGCCTATAACTTCCCTTTCCATTTCGGCTTTGTGAATTTTGCGCTGTCGATGGCGCTGGCGCTGAACCTCTTCGCGCTGTGGCTGCGGCTGGCGCGGCTGGGGCATCTGCGGCTGCGTGCGATTATTTTCGTGCCGCTGTCCTGCACCTTGTGGGTTTGCCACACTTTTGGCTGGGGAACGCTTGGCGTGCTCGCTTTTTCGGCCGAAATGGTGCGCCAGCATGACCTTGGCCACCGCTGGCTGAATGCCTGGGTGCGCGCCTGCCTTGGCTGTTTGCCGCTCGCGCTGCCGATGGGGCTGATGATTGCGTGGCGCAGCGGCCAGCATGTGACGGGCGGCACGGGTGACTGGTTCAACTGGCGTGCCAAGATAAGCTGGATGACGATGGTGCTGCGTGACCGCTGGCAGGCCTTTGACATAGCGTCAACCGCGGTTCTGTATCTCATCCTGTTCAAGGGCTTTCGCGACCCCAATATCGAATATTCGCGCAACCTTGGCCTGTCGGCGCTATTTCTGCTCGCGGTGTTCATCTTGCTGCCGCGCATCGTGTTCGGCTCGGCCTATGCCGATATGCGGCTTGCCCCGTTCATGCTGGCGATTGCGGTGATTGCGCTAAGGCCCCGGCCGGGGCTGTCGATTCGGGGTGCCTCGTTGCTGGCGCTGGGCGGGCTTGCGTTTTTCTCGGTGCGGATCGCGGCAAGCACAGCAAGTTTCTGGCTGTACGACCAAAGCTATCAGCGTGAGTTGAAGGCGCTCGACCATCTGCCGCAGGGCGCGCGGCTGGTGAGCTTTGTCGGCGAGACGTGCAACAACGAATGGTTCATGAGCAGGCTGGAACATCTGCCGGCAATCGCGCTGGAGCGCCGGCTTGCCTATACGAACGACCAATGGTCGATGGCGGGCGGGCAGTTGCTGACGACACGCTACCGCGTCGCGCGCGGCTTTGCGCATGATCCGTCGCAAATCGTGACCCATGCCCAGTGCCCGCGCGAGTGGTGGCGACCAATCGCGCGCTCGCTCACCACATTCCCGCGCGAGGCGTTTGATTATGTGTGGGTCATTACGCCGCCGCCCTATGACCGGCGGCTGGAGGCTGATCTCGTGCCGCTGTGGCGCGATGGCAGCAGCGCGCTGTTCCGCATCGACCATGACAAGACACCCGCGACCCTGACCCGGGCCGAGCTTACGCCCCCGCGCCGCGACGGAACGGCGCCATAGCTTCAAGATGCGCCCGGTCCTGGGCAACAGCCGCGCGCTCCGCTTCGAGAAACTGCGCGACCGCCCGACGAAAGCCTGGGTCAGGCAGAAAATGCGCCGACCAGGTGGCCACTGGCGCATAACCGCGCGCCAGCTTGTGCTCGCCTTGCGCGCCTGCCTCGACAAAGCGCAGGCCAAGCGCGATCGCAGCCTCAATCGCCTGATAATAGCATAGCTCGAAATGAAGGAACGGCACCTCCTCGGTCGCGCCCCAATAGCGGCCATACAGCGTGTCGGCGCCAATCAGGTTGAGCGCGCCGGCAATGGCCCGCCCGTCGCGCTCGGCGAGCATCAGCAACACCTTGTCCGCCATCCGCGCGCCCAGCAGCGAAAAGAACGCGCGCGTCAGATAGGGCCGGCCCCATTTGCGCGCGCCGGTATCCTGATAAAATCGCCAAAAGGCATCCCAATGCGCCTCGGTCAGCGCCTCACCGGTCAGGTGGCGGATGGTAAGCCCTTCGGCCGCACTCGCCCGCTCCTTGCGGATCGCCTTGCGCTTGCGGCTGGCAAGGGCTGCCAGAAAATCGTCAAACGAGGCGTAGCCCTCATTCTTCCAGTGGAACTGCGTGCCGGCGCGGATAAGCCAGCCGGCCGCTTCAAAATGCCGAAGCTGGTCGGGCGCCACAAAGGTTGCGTGGGCAGACGACAGGCCGTTCTGCACCGCCATCGCTTCGATTGCGGCAATGAGCGCGGGCGCCGCCGCATCCTCCCGCAGCAACAGCCGGGGCCCCGGCACCGGCGAAAAGGGAGACGCGATCTGGAGTTTGGGATAATAATCGCCGCCCGCCCGCTGCCACGCATCGGCCCAGGCATGGTCAAACACATATTCGCCCTGGCTGTGGCTTTTGGCATAGGCTGGCGCGATGGCGACGGGTTTGCCGTCAGCGCCATCGACGATGATCGGCAGCGCCTGCCAGCCGCACGCGGGCGCTACGCTCCCCGATTCTTCGAGGATCGACAAAAAGGCGTGGCTGACAAAAGGATTGCCTGTGCCGGCGCACGCATCCCAATCGGCCGGGGCAACCGAACGAACGCCTTGCGCAACCCGGGCCATGATGGCGCTGTGGTCATCGGCCATGCTCACGGCGCCTGCACGCCGGGCAACGCCAAACGCGCCATGCCGTTCAGGGAGCGATCTGGATGACCGCGTCCACCTCAACCGCAGCACCAAGCGGAAGCGACGCCACACCCACCGCACTGCGCGCATGACGACCCGCCTCCCCAAACAGCGCGACCAGCAGTTCCGACGCGCCATTGGCGACTTTGGGCTGGTCGGTGAAGCTGGCGGCGCTGTTGACGAACACGCCCAGTTTCACGATCCGCTCGACGCGGTGCAGCCCGCCAAGCGCCGCCTTGATTTGCGACACCAGCATCAAGGCGCAACGCTGCGCCGCAAGCACGCCATAAGCCAGGTCTCGATCCTCGCCGAGCCGGCCCGTCATCACCATGCCATTGTCAAACGGAAGCTGCCCGGAAATGTGCAGCAGGCCGCTTGCCGCGACCGCCGGCACATAGGCAGCAACCGGGGCAGCAGCAGGCGGAAGCGCCAGGCCAAGCTCGGCAAGCGCGCGGTCGATTCGTTCGGTCATGGGCCTAGCAAAACCATGGGTTTGCCCTGCCGGTCAAGTCCCGGCGGGCAGCCCGGCGGCAAAGCGCTCAGCAATCCAGCCGCGCGCCGCGCGCCAATCGTCAATCCGCGCATGGGCGGCAGGCGCCGGCGGAATATGCCGGGCCAGCGCAGGCTCCGACACCATGTGCAGCCGGTGGACCTGCGGCGCCGCGCGCGCAACCGACTCATGGTGCACCGCCAGATCATCGACAAACACGGTAACGCCTGCGCCATGTTCTGCCACCAGCCGCGCTACCGGACCGCCCTTGCCGCCCTGGTTCGTCTCGACGCGGTGGGCGATGCCGAATGCTTCGAGCTGGGCCATTCTGGGCGCCCGGCACGCGTCCTGCAAATTGGTCAGGATGACGATATCGGCCTGGGCGGCAAGCGCCGCAAGCGCTTCTGCTGCATGCGGCACCAGCGTCTGGCGGTGCATTTCATCGGGGAAGAACCCGTCGAGCAAGCCCCACATGGCATCACGTTCGACCGCAGAACCATCACGCCGGGTCATCATCCTCGCAAAGTCACCCCCAGCGAACGAAAAGGCGAGATCATGCGCTTCTTCCACCCAGGCCCCGAAATGGCGGACCATGTGCAGCAACACCTCGTCGCAATCGCAAATCAGCAGGGGTTTCACTGCGGTTCCAGTTGATGATGGGCGGCAACCAGCGCCTCGGGCGCCACGCCAAGCGCTGTGGCACAGGCAACAAGATCGGGCTCATGCGCTTCGAGAAAGCCGAGCACGGCGGCGAGCGTTGCGGGAGCAGCGGCATTTTCACGCAGCGTTTGCGCGTCGAGCCCGGTCAGTGACAGCAGCCGCTCGGCGCGGTCCGGCGCGCTCACGGCCCATCCGAGCGCAGCAAGCGCCAGCGCCACCACATCCTGATTTGTCTCCGCGCGCCGCATTGCCTATCGAGCCTTGATGATGGATGCAGCGGACGTGGCAAAAAGGGTGCTGGTTGTCGAGGACAACGAGCTGAACCTGAAACTTTTCTGCGATTTGTTGCGCGCGCACCGGTTTTTGGTCGAGGGCGTGCGCGACGGGCGCGACGCGGTGGCGAGGGCGCTGGCCTTTCGGCCCGATCTGGTGATTACCGACATTCAGCTGCCGCACCTGACCGGCTATGAGCTTATCGCGCAATTCCGCGCTGACAGTGCGCTCCGGGCGATCCCCATCATGGCGGTCACGGCCTATGCCGGGCGCGAGGATGAAGACCGGATCAGGGCAGCGGGCGCCAATGCCTATGTGTCAAAACCCATCGCGCTGGCCGCCTTCATGGCGCAAGTGCACGCGCTGGTGTCGCTCGCAGACGACCCGGCATAGCCGGCGCAGACCGCGCTCCGAGGCAGTGAGGCTTCAACCGGCGGGGCTCAACCCGGCGAAACTTAAACAAAAGGGCCGCCCGGCAATTGCCTGCGGCCCTTTGCTGCAATCTCAAGCAAGCAGCGGGCGCGCCGCCGCGCGCCCCGCGAATTACTTGATCTTCGCTTCTTTGAAGTCGACATGCTTGCGCACAACCGGATCATATTTGCGGAATGACAGTTTCTCGGTCTGCGTGCGCGGATTTTTCTTGGTGACATAGAAAAAGCCGGTATCGGCAGTGCTCAAGAGCTTGATCTTGACGGTGGTCGGCTTGGCCATGACCTTGAAAATCCTGAAAAACGATTGAAAAGCAAAAAGCGGCGAACGCGTGCCCGCCGCTTGGTCAAGGCGGCCCGATGCCGCAAGCCTTGCGCTTTGTCAAGCCGGCGAAGGCGATGCCGGGCCGCTTAACCGGTTGTTTACCACCGCTGGCGCAGCATGGCGCGGCCGCAATCGGCAAACCCGAACCGGGGACGCGGATATGGATGTTGACCGCAGCACACAAGACGCCGCTCGCCACGAGCTGACACGCCGGGTAAGCGCGTTGTCGGCGCGCGCCGCCTTCGCGCCGGGGCCAAGCACGGCCGAGCTGGCCGCTGAAATCGACAGGATCCGCACGATCGCGCTGGCTAGCGGCATGTTCCCGGTGGCCAGTGTGGCGCATGCGCTCAGCTCAGCGCTGGCCCGGGGTGAACGGGGGCCCCTGGTGCGCGGCTGGCTCGCGATTCTGCGCGACGCGACATGCACCGATCGGCAGGATGCCGACGCGTGCGCAAGCTTTGCCGCGGCCTGCTCCGTGCGCCTGGCGCGCTAGGCGCAGCACGCGGTGGATGCGCTGATGGCGGCGCTCGTCGCTGCACTCTTCATCCACGCAACCGACAAGACGCCGTGGCGCGCGGCGATGCTTGGCGCCCGATTCGCCGACAAGGCCGAAATTGCCGCCGGCATGTTGCTGGGCATGGCCATTGGCAATGGCGTGTCAGCGGCAGGCGGCATGCTGATCGCGCCGCAACTGACGCCTGAGGCCCGCAAGCTGTTTGTCGCCGTGGCGCTCGTGTCGGCAGGGCTGGGCGCGGTTCTGCCCCTCAAAATGCCGCGCGCGCTGCCGGCCACCACCCGGCTTGGCGCGTTTGGAACGTCGCTGGTCGCAACGCTGGTGCTGGCGCTTGGCGACCGGACGCAATTCGTAACCGCAGCGCTGGCCGCGTCCTCCCCAA
This sequence comes from Sphingomonas sp., assembly GCA_021732445.1. Classification (GTDB taxonomy): domain Bacteria; phylum Pseudomonadota; class Alphaproteobacteria; order Sphingomonadales; family Sphingomonadaceae; genus Sphingomonas. The sequence continues at coordinate 92,997 of JAKFUZ010000004.1, forward strand.
TCCCGTGGCTCGCCCCGGTCGGCGCCGTCCTGGGGGGCATGGTGGTGGTGATTGGCGCCGTCGCAGGCGGTGAAAAGCTGCTTGCCGCGCTTCCCGTCACCGTGATCCGCGCGGTCATCGGCTGCGGGCTGATCGGGTTTGGCGCCGCACTGGGGCTGGCGGCGCTGCGGCTGATATGACCGGCCGCGCGCGCCGGCAAAGCGGGCCTGGCTGCTCATGCGATCGGGATGACAGGAACAGCGGCGCCAATCATCACGCTGGCAAAAGCAAGCGAGGCAATGGCCGATACGAAGATGCGCGCGAAAGATTCTGAACGAATAACCATGTGATTTCTCCCTATGCCTGCGCCGCGGAACCATCCAGCAGCGCGACATTGGAGGTAGAGCATCTATCGTGCCAGTTTATCATTCCATTGATATATATAGCTTTTTTAACAAACGCCGACATTCACGTTGCATTCATGCCAAGTTTTATGGTGTTACGCGCCAATCATTGGCAAAAACCTTGGCTATTTGACGATAAGGCAGTTGCGGCCGGCGGCCTTGGCGGCATAGAGCAGCTTGTCGGCGCGGCGGAAACTGTCGGCCGCGGCCTCTCCCGGCTCGGCGGCGACCAATCCACCCGAAAATGTAACCTCGCCCAGCGGCGCATCCGATTCGCGCAGACGATAGCGTTTGTCGGCCACGGTCACGCGCGCGTTGTTCAGGATGCGCTCGGCCGCCTTCACCTCGATGCCGTTGAACAGCACGACAAATTCCTCGCCACCATAGCGCGCGACGAAATGGTCCGAGCAGGTATCGCCAAGCACATCGCCAATCGCCTTGAGCACCCGGTCGCCCACGGCATGGCCAAAGGTATCGTTGACCTTTTTGAAATGGTCGATGTCGCATACGGCAAGGCAAATGGTCGCCCCGGCGAGCAGCCATTCATCATATATCTCTTCAAAAGCCCGCCGGTTGGGCAGCCCGGTGAGCGGATCGCGGCGGGCATTGTCGCGCGCTTCTTCCAGCTTGCCGCGCAGCTCGACGGCTTCTTGCGTCGCTTCTTCAAGCTGGGTTTCGGCGACCCGCACGCGGGCCAGCATGGCGGTGGTCAGGCGAATGAATTCGGTTGCGTCCACCTTGCCCATCTGCGCGTGGATGGTGCGGGCGCTTTCTTCGAGATTGCGGCCGAAATCCGATGTTTCAGACCGAATCGCGCTGACAAGATCCTGAAAGCCCTCGACCTGTATCTGGGTTTGCGCGACGAGCCCCTGCGCCGCCGCCTGGGTCGGCAACGATCGGCTGACGGGGCGGTCGGTGCCCACCATGCCGCCAAGCGACGTAATGTCGCGCTTGGTAAGACGCACGCCGCCATCGGTCAGTGTCGCCACCGCCTTGGCCACGGTCCCTTCGGGGTCGCTGCATACGCGATAGGCGAACTCGTAGTTTACCGGATCAGGCCCGAGGCGCTGCGCATCGAGAAACGCGCCGACCGCGTCAAACAGCGCGCGGCCGGCAAGCGCGCGCTCGGGGGCCTCTGCCTCGCGCCATTGCTCCATTTTTGTCGCCATGCCCTAAACCTGCTCAGTAGCTGGCGCCCCAACCCTGCCGGGCCGCCCTTTCTGTCCGCAGTTTAGCCGCCAATTTCTAACAATGAATGACCGGCATCCTCATCCATGGGCCGCGCGATATTTTCGCACTGCATCCAGCGTGTTGCGGACATGATCGGCCGGGTTCGCATCGCTGTGGACGTAAATCACCGCGCCCGATGGCGCGATGACATAGCTGGTGCGGTTGGTGATAGCGCGCGCCTGCCCGTCCGGGCCAACCCGTTCACGACCAAGCGCGACGTCATATCCCTTGATGACCGCCGGGCCGGCGCTCGCCACCGGAAACTGGCCGGCACAGTCCTTTTTCGAAAAATCGGCGAGGATGCTGACCGGGTCGGCCGACATGCCAATCACTTGCGCTCCGGATTTCTTGAAATCATCAATCGCGGCGGCAAAGGCGCGGGCCTCCGCACTGCAACCGGGCGTGAACGCGGCCGGAAAGAAGTACAGCACTACCGGTCCTTTCTTAAGCGCCTCGGCCAGATGCAGGGTGAAAACCTTGCCCGCGGTCGCCCCGCGTGTGGTGAAGTCGGGCGCTTTGGCACCGGGCGCAAGCGCTGCCGCGGCCGGCACCGCAAGAGCAAGGCTTAAAGCGGCGGCAACAGCGGCGGCACGGGGTTTGCGCATCGGGGTCTCCATGGTTGTGCGCCGGAACGCGCGCATGCCGGCGTCCCTATCCGCTCGCGCGCGCCGGGTCGAGCGATTCAGCGGGTGAACGAAACGCCAATCCGCGCATGAGTGTCGGCGCGGTTATAGCCCGGCAGCGTCTCGCCATAGCCGGTAAAGGCCTGACCGAACAAATACAGCCCCACGCCGTGCAGCCCCAGGTCACGCAGCCCAAGCGATGCAATCGGATAGGACACGAACAATTCGCCCGCGCCCTTGCCCGAGCGCGGGTTGCCGCGCGCAAAAATCTGGAACTTCACGCCGTCGGCCTGGCCAATCGAGGCGGTGACCGACCCATTGCCCCAAAAACGCGGCAAATCGGTCGCGATGCCGTTCGAACTGACATAAAACCACCCTTGCGGCGCCACATCCAGCCGCCAGCCCCGGCCCAGATCAAACCGCTTGCTGACGCGCAGGAACACCCGGTTTGCATCGACCGAATCAGTCGTTCCACCACCGTTGGAGTCGTGCCGGAAGCCGATCGCCGCCCGCGCGGTTTGGCTGAGCGGAACGTCGGCAAAGCCTTCGGGGCTGTAGGTCACGGTGGTGATTGGCCCGGACGGCAGGCCAATTCCCCAGAACACCGTCTGGGTATAAGCGACCTTCAGATAAGACAGAGGCCCCGCGCTGGCAAAGGGCTGGAGCGCAAAACTGAACTGGAGTTTTGCCCGTGCATCCCCCGCGCCGGCGACAAAATAGGTCGGCTCGTGCGGGCTGAACCGGCCGGCAAAGCTGCTCGCCGGCCCGCGCGCGGTGTCGGTCACCTGCTCGACAGGGGCAGCGTCTGGCCTTGCCGAAATTCCCGGCGTAGCGGGCGAGGCCGCCGCCAGCCCCGGCGCGAGCGGCGCCAGCCGGTAGCGCAGCTTCACAAAGCCGCCGGGCGCGACGGGCGCAGTGTCGGCCGTCGAACGGATCAGCTCCAGCGTCAGGCTCGTGCCATCGCGCGCCGTTGTCTGAAGCGTATCGGGCGCCGCAACGGGAACCGCCTCACGCCCCTCGTTCAGCAAAAACACATCGACACCGGCAAGCGCCGCCTGCGCCGACAGCGGCGGCTCGACAATGGGGCGGAGCGACTGCGCCGCGCAAGGTGTGGCAACAAGCGCAAGCGGCAGGGCAAGGGCGATTCGCATGGCCGCGCACCCTAGGGGCTTAGAGTGCCGACGGAAACCGGGGGCGCAGGCCGGTTGGGATAAATGACGAACGGTGCCACCGCAGTCCCATGGTCTGTGCGGTCCCCTGTTGCCCCGCCCCGACCCGCCGCGCTATGCCCCTCGCCATGCGCGTAACGCCTGCCGACATCACCCTTGCCAACGCTCTTGCCGACGCAGCAGGGGCAGTCATCCGCCCGTATTTTCGGGTAGACCACGGGCTGGAAACCAAGGCGGACGCCTCCCCCGTAACGCTTGCCGACCGCGAGGCCGAGCGCGCGATGCGCCGGCTGATCGCCCAAAACTGTCCCGATGACGCGATCATCGGCGAGGAATTCGGCCACACCCCGGGCAGCTCGGGCCGCGCCTGGGTGCTCGACCCGATTGACGGCACACGCGCCTTTGTTTCGGGTCGGCCGATCTTTGGGACGCTCATTGCGCTCATGATCGACGACTGGCCGGTGCTTGGCATCATCGACCAGCCAGTGGCACGCGAACGCTGGCTGGGCGTCACTGGCCAGCCCACGCTGTTCAACGGCGCGGCCGTGCGCACCCGCGCGTGCCCCGCACTGAAGGGCGCGGCGATGGCGACCACCTCACCCCATTTGTTCAGCGCGCATGAGGGCGAACATTATCTGGCGCTGGCAGCGGCAGCAACGGGCGGCAACATGCGCCAGGGGCCTATCTATGGCGGCGATTGCTATAATTATGGCTGCCTGGCCTCGGGCCATCTCGACATTGTGGTCGAGGCGGGCCTGAAACTCCATGATTTCGCCGCGCTTGTGCCGGTGGTGGAAGGGGCGGGCGGTCGAATGTGCGACTGGGCGGGCGATCCGCTAACCGCCGCAAGCGCCGGCGATGTGATTGCGGTGGGCGACCCGGCCCGCGTCGACGATGTGGTCGAGGCGCTCGCCTGTCGCCACTGACCCTTGCCTTTTGGCACGCACCCCGTTATTGCGCCCGCCTTCCGCGAGTAAGAGGAATGGCCTGGCCGGTATGGGCTGCCAGGGCTGTTCATAAATCGTCGCGCATCATGAGGAGACGAAAATGCCCAAACTCAAGACGAAGAGCGGCGTCAAAAAACGCTTCAAGCTCACCGCAACCGGCAAGCTCAAGCACGGCGTGGCCGGCAAGCGCCACCGGCTTATCAGCCACAATGGCAAATATATCCGTCAGAACCGCGGCACCAAGGTCCTTTCCAAGGCCGATACCGCAACCGTAAAGGCGTGGGCGCCTTACGGTCTCGGTTAAGCATCAGGGAGATTTAGGACATGGCACGCGTAAAACGGGGTGTTACCACCCGCGCCAAGCACAAGAAGATTCTGGAATCGGCAAAGGGCTATTATGGCCGCCGCAAGAACACCATCCGCATTGCTCGCCAGGCCGTTGAAAAGGCAGGGCAATATGCCTATCGTGACCGCAAGGTAAAGAAGCGCTCCTTCCGTGCGCTGTGGATCCAGCGCATCAACGCCGCAGTGCGGGCCGAGGGGCTGACCTATGGCACCTTCATGCACGGGCTGAAGCTTGCCGGCGTAGAGCTCGACCGCAAGGTGCTGGCCGATATCGCCATGCATGAGGGCGAAGCGTTTAGCGGCATCATCGCGCAGGCAAAGGCGGCACTGCCCCAGGCCGCCTGAGGCGACCCTGCGCATCGGCCGATACGGGGCGCTGGTGGATTGCCACCGGCGCCCTTTTCGTTATCCAGCCCCCAACGGCCCCCGCGCCGTCCGACAGGAACGGGTATGACCATGACAACCGATCTCGATCAGATGCGCGGCCAGACGCTGGCAGCGGTGGAGAACGCCGACAGTCTTGAGGCGCTGGACGCAGTCCGTGTGGCGGCCCTTGGCAAGGCCGGGTCCATAACCGCGCTGCTGAAGTCGCTGGGTGGCATGAGCCCCGACGAGCGGCTGATCGAAGGCCCCCGCATCCAGCGCCTGCGCGAGGCAGTGAGCGATGCCGTCGCCGCCCGCCGACACGCACTTGATCGCGCCGTGCTCGACGCCAGGCTCGCCGCCGAAACGCTCGACATGACATTGCCGGCGGAGCCCGCGCCGCAAGGGTCGATCCACCCCGTGAGCCAGGTGATGGACGAACTTGCCGAAATCTTCGCCGATATGGGCTTTGCGGTCGCGACGGGGCCGGAAATCGAGGATGACTGGCACAATTTTTCCGCGCTCAATATTCCCGAGACCCACCCGGCGCGGGCAATGCACGATACCTTTTATCTCGCCGGCGACCATGCCCGGCCAATGGTGCTGCGCACCCATACCAGCCCGGTGCAGATCCGCACGATGATGACGCAGGCGCCGCCCCTCCGCATCATTGCGCCGGGCCGCACCTATCGGTCTGACAGCGACGCGACCCATACGCCGATGTTCCATCAGGTCGAAGGGCTGGTGATCGACAAGGGCATCACGCTCGGCCATTTGAAGTGGACGCTGGAGACGTTTCTGAAAGCGTTTTTCGAACGCGACGACATCGTACTGCGGCTGCGCCCGAGCTATTTCCCCTTCACCGAGCCTTCCGCCGAAGTCGATATCGGCTACACCCTGCAGGGCGGCAAGCGCGTGATTGGCGGTGGCGGTGGCGGTGGCAATGCGGGCGGCTGGATGGAAGTGCTCGGCTCCGGCATGGTCCACCCAAAAGTGATTGCGGCCTGCGGGCTTGATCCCGACGCGTGGCAGGGCTTTGCCTTTGGCTGCGGCATCGACCGGCTGGCGATGCTCAAATATGGCATGGACGATCTGCGCGCCTTTTTCGACGGCGATATCCGCTGGCTCAAACATTACGGGTTTTCGTGCCTTGACGTGCCCACTTTGTCGGGGGGAGTCGGCGCATGAAGTTCACGCTTTCCTGGCTCAAAGAGCATCTCGATACCAAGGCCGGCCCCGACACCATCGTCGACGCGCTGACCCGAATCGGCCTTGAGGTCGACGGTGTCGACAACCCCGGCGACCGGCTCGCCGCGTTCCGCGTCGCGCGGGTGCTGTCGGCCGAGCGCCATCCGCAGGCCGACAAGCTGCAGGTGCTCGTCGTCGATGCAGGCGACGGGCCGCTTCAGGTGGTCTGTGGCGCGCCCAATGCGCGGGCGGGGCTGGTCGGCGTGTTTGGCGCGCCCGGCGCGACCGTGCCCGCAAGCGGCATGGTGCTGAAAGTTGCCGCCATTCGCGGGGTCGAATCGAACGGCATGATGTGTTCGGCCCGCGAGCTGGAGCTTGGCGACGAGCATGACGGCATCATCGAGCTGCCAGCCGACGCGCCGGTGGGCCGCGGTTTTGCCGATTATGCCGGGTTGAACGACCCGGTCATCGACGTGTCCGTCACCCCCAACAGGCAGGATTGCATGGGCGTGCGCGGCATTGCGCGCGATCTGGCCGCAGCGGGCCTTGGCACGCTTCGCCCGCTTGCCGAGGTGTATCGCATGGCGCCGCACAGCCCCGCCTCGTCATCCGGATTGCCGGCTGGCCCTGATATAGCCATCCACGATCCGGACGGCTGCCCGGCCTTTTACGCGCAAACCGTGGCCGGCGTCCGCAATGGGGCGTCGCCGGCATGGATGCAGGCAAAGCTCAAGGCGATCGGGCAAAAGCCGATTTCGGCACTGGTCGACATTACCAATTTCGTGATGGTCGACCTCGGCCGCCCATTGCATGTCTATGACCGCGCCAAACTCGCCGGCGGGCTCATCGCGCGCAAGGCGCAGGCCGGCGAAAGCGTCGTCGCGCTCAATGGCAAAACCTATGCGCTTGACGCCATGATGACCGTCATCGCCGATGACGAGAAGGTCCATGACATTGGCGGCATCATGGGCGGCCAGGAGACCGGCGTTTGCGAAACGACCACCGATGTGCTCATCGAATGCGCCTTTTTCGATCCCCAAAGCATTGCGCGCACCGGGCAGAAACTGCTGCTGACCAGCGACGCGCGCACCCGGTTCGAGCGCGGCGTTGACCCTGCGTTTCTCGACGAAGGGCTGGCGATTGCGACATGGCTGGTAACAGAGCATTGCGGCGGCACGCCAAGTGCCGTCACGCGCGCCGGCACCCCGCCCGATGTGACGCGCACCATCGCCTATGATCCGGCACGCGCAGCAACGCTGGGCGGCCTGGCCGTCGCGCCTGAACGGCAGCGCGACATTCTTGAGCGTCTAGGCTTTCTGGTTAGCGACACGTGGCAGGTAACAACGCCAAGCTGGCGGCGCGATGTGGAGGGCGTGGCCGATCTGGTTGAGGAAGTTATCCGCATCGAAGGGATCGACAATGTGCCGTCAACCCCGCTGCCGCGGCCGCCGGGCGTGGCACTGCCCACCGCAACGCCGGCGCAGCGGCTCGAACGGCGCGTCCGCCGGGCAGCGGCCGCCCGCGGGCTGAATGAAGCGGTGACGTGGAGCTTTCTTTCTGAAACCCAGGCGGCGGCCTTTGGCGGCGGCGCCTGGGCGCTCGCCAACCCCATCAGCGAGGAGTTGAAGGTGATGCGCCCCTCGCTCCTGCCTGGCCTGCTGGCCGCGACTGAGCGCAACGTCAAGCGCGGCGCAACCAGCGTTCGGCTGTTCGAGATTGGTCGACGCTATCTGGCAGACGCCGAGCGGCTGACGCTGGGCGCGGTGCTGGCCGGCGAGCGGCGCGCGCGCGGCTGGCAATCGGGCAAGGCGCAAGCGTTCGACGCGTTCGATGCCAAGGCCGAGGCGCTTGCCCTGCTGGCTGAGGCGGGCGCGCCGGCCGACAATCTGCAGGTGCTCGGCGCCGATGCGATAGGGGCGGGCGACGCATGGCACCCCGGCCAATCCGGCACGCTTAGACTTGGCCCAAAAACGGTGCTGGCGGCGTTTGGCATGGTCCATCCGCTGACGCTCAAGGCATTCGATCTGGCGGGCCCGGTCGCGGCAATCGAGCTGTATCTCGATGCGCTTGCGCCAAAACGCGCAACCGGGCTGATGCGTGCTGCCTATACGCCGCCGGCGCTGCAAGCGGTGACGCGCGACTTTGCGTTTCTGGTGCCCGAGACACTGGCGGCCGACCAGCTCGTGCGGGCCGCGAAAAGCGCCGACAAGGCGGTCATCACGGCGGCCCGGTTGTTCGACGTGTTCACCGGGGCCGGCGTTGAGCCGGGCGCCAAAAGCCTTGCGATTGAAGTCACGCTGCAACCGGCCGACAAGAGCTTCACCGACGAAGAGCTGAAGGCGGTTGCCGACAAGATTGTGGCGGCCGCGACCCGGCTCGGTGCGAGCCTGCGCGGATGACGATTGCTTCGGAACGGCGCACCTTCGCCATCATCTCCCACCCGGATGCCGGCAAGACGACGCTTACCGAGAAATTGCTCTATTTCGGCGGGGCGATTCATTTGGCCGGCGAGGTCAAGGCGCGCGGGGCCAACCGGCGCGCGCGCTCCGACTGGATGAAGATCGAGCAGCAGCGCGGCATTTCGGTCACGTCATCGGTAATGACGTTCGAAAAAGACGGCATCACCTTCAATCTGCTCGACACGCCAGGGCATGAGGATTTCTCCGAAGACACCTATCGCACGCTGACCGCGGTCGATTCGGCCGTCATGGTGATTGACGCCGCACGCGGCATCGAGACGCAAACCCGCAAGCTCTTCGAGGTGTGCCGGCTGCGTTCGGTGCCGATCATCACCTTTGTCAACAAGGTCGACCGCGAGGGGCGCGACACCTTTGCGCTGCTCGACGAAATCGCCGACCTGCTAGCACTTGACGTGACGCCGATGAGCTGGCCCGTTGGCATGGGCGGCGAATTTGAGGGCGTTTATGACCTCCACGCCAACCGGCTGATGCAGCCCACCGGCGACGGCCGTGAGTTTCTAGGCAAAAGCGCCACCATGTCCGGGCTGGATGATCCCGCACTCGCCGGGCTGCTCAGCGGCGCCGCGCTCGCGCGGCTGCGCGACGAGGCCGAGCTTGCGCTGGGTGGCTATGGCGCGTTTGACCCGGTCGCCTATCGCAACGGCGACCAGACGCCGGTGTATTTTGGCTCCGCATTGAAGGATTTCGGTGTCGGCGAGCTGATCGACGCGCTTGCCCGGCACGCGCCGGGGCCGCGCCCGCAACCGGCGGAGCCGGCCGCCGTTTCCCCGGACCGGATCGATGTGACCGGCTTTGTCTTCAAGGTGCAGGCAAATATGGACCCCCAGCACCGCGACCGCATTGCCTTCATGCGGCTGTGCTCGGGCACCTTCAGGCGCGGCATGAAGCTCACGCCAACGGGCCATGGCAAGCCGATCGCGATCCATTCCCCGATCCTGTTCTTCGCGCAGAACCGGGAACTGGCGGACGAGGCCTTTCCCGGTGACATTATTGGCATCCCCAATCATGGCACGCTGCGGGTGGGTGACAGCCTGAGCGAACGAGCCGATGTGCGCTTCACGGGCCTGCCCAATTTCGCGCCCGAAATCTTGCGCCGCGTCGCGCTGAAAGACCCGACCAAGACGAAACAGCTTCGCAAAGCGCTGGACGACATGGCCGAAGAAGGGGTGACGCAAGTCTTCTATCCGGATATCGGCTCAAGCTGGATCATCGGCGTGGTCGGGCAGTTGCAGCTCGACGTTCTGCTGAGCCGGCTCGATGCCGAATATAAGGTGGCAGCAGCGCTTGAGCCGGCCCCGTTCGAAACCGCGCGCTGGGTGTCGGCGCCAAGCCCGGCCGACCTGAAGGCGTTTACCGACCTCAACCGCAGCGCCATGGCCAGGGACCGCGACGACAACCCGGTGTTCCTCGCCAAATCAGCCTGGGAAATGGGGTATATTACGGATCGCTATCCAGCGGTCCGTTTTGCGGCCACGCGCGAGCGATAGGGCGGCCCGGCCCCCTCAAGCCGGGCCGCCACCGCCACCGCGCTCACCCCAGACCGGCATCGTCCGCGGCAAGCGCTGCGGCAAGCGCGGCGCGCACGGCGCGTACCACCGCCATGTCGCTGCCGCGCGCCGACTGGCCGCGCTCGCTTGCGAGCAGCGACTGCACACCGCGAATCGTATAGCCGTCATGGTTGAGCAGCCGGTGGATACGCTGCACGAGCACCACATCGTCAGGCCGGTAATAGCGCCGGCGCCCGGCACGCTGCAACGGCCGCAATTGCGGAAAGCGCGTTTCCCAATAACGCAGAACATGCTGTGGCAGGCCGATTTCCGCCGACACTTCGCCGATGGTCCGAAAGGCGCCGGCGGCTTTTTCTGTCGTCTGACCCAAGCCGTCAGCCAGCCTTGACGATGCGTTCACGCATCATCTGGCTTGCGCGAAACGTCAGCACGCGGCGCGGCGCAATGGGCACCTCAACGCCGGTTTTGGGGTTGCGCCCCACCCGCTCGCCCTTGTCGCGCAGCACAAAGGTGCCAAAGCTCGAAATCTTGACTTGCTCGCCCTTGGCCAGCGCATCGCAAAGATGGCCCAGAATCTGCTCCACCAGCCGCGCCGAATCGATTCGCGACAGGCCAACATGTTTGTGCAACGATTCGGCCAGGTCGGCCCTTGTCAGTGTTCCCGCGACAGCCATGTGCCCTCATCCCTCCAGATCGGCAGAATCGCTACCTATCACAATGGCAAAGCCGACATAAAGTATTTTGTAACGGCAATGACGAGGCAACATTATGCGCGTTAGAACCGCACCAGCGCCGCGCCCCAGGTGAAGCCACCGCCCATCGCTTCCAGCACGATCAGGTCGCCAGCAGTGATGCGCCCGTCTCTTACCGCTACGTCAAGCGCCAATGGCACCGATGCAGCCGAGGTGTTGGCATGCTGGTCGACGGTCATCACCACGCGCTCGGGCGGCAGGCCAAGCTTTTTGGCGGTGGCATCAAGAATGCGCGCATTGGCCTGATGTGGGACAACCCAGTCGACATCATTGGCACAATATCCCGTGCCCGCCAGCGCCTCTTCCATCACCGCGGCAAGATTTACCACCGCATGGCGGAACACTTCACGGCCCTTCATGCGGACATGGCCAACCGTACCCGTGGTCGATGGACCGCCATCAACATAAAGCAGGCCATTGTGCCGGCCATCGGCATGCAGCCTGGTTGACAAAATGCCGCGCGCGCCGGAGTCGCTCTCTTCGGCTTCCAGCACGATGGCCCCAGCGCCATCGCCGAACAGAACGCAGGTCGTGCGATCTTCCCAGTCCAGAATGCGGCTGAAGGTTTCGGCGCCGATGACCAGTGCCCGCCGCGCCGCGCCGGCCCGGATCATGCTGTCGGCCACGTGCAGCGCATAAAGAAAGCCCGAGCACACCGCTGCCACGTCGAACGACACGCAATCGTCAATGCCAAGCGCGGCCTGCACCTTGGTGGCACTTGCCGGAAACGTCTGGTCGGGTGTCGCTGTTGCCAGCACGATCAGGTCGATATCGGCCGGCGCCCGACCCGCTGCCGCCAGCGCGGCGCGCGCCGCATCGGTTGCGAGCGTGGCCGTCGTCTCGTCGGGCCCGGCGAGATGGCGAAAGCGAATGCCCGTGCGCTCGACGATCCATTCATCGGTCGTGTCAACGGTTTGCGCCAGTTCGGCGTTGGACACGCGGCGCCGGGGCAAGGCGGCGCCGGTACCGGTAATAACGGCACGAATCACGCAGCGTTCCTCATGCGGCCTTGGCCTCGAAATTGCCGAGATCTTCGCTGATGCGGCGCGCGACATCATCACGAAGCATTTTGGCAGCAACTTCAATGGCGTGCGCGACGCCCAGGGCATTGGCACCGCCATGACTTTTCACGACCAGGCCGTTGAGACCCAGAAACACCGCGCCGTTATGGTTGTTGGGGTCGAGATGATCGCGCAACAATTCGGTCGCCGGCCGCGAGATGAGAAAACCGATTTTGGAGCGCAGCGAGCTGCGAAACGCCCGCTTGAGCAAATCGGCAACAAAGCGCGCCGTGCCCTCGGCCGTCTTCAGCGCTATATTGCCCGAAAATCCGTCACACACAATAACATCGACATCGCCCTGCGACAGCCGGTTGCCCTCGACAAACCCGACAAAAGTGAGCGGCAGATGCGGCGCATCCTTCAGCCGCTGGGCAGCATCGCGGATAACATCGGTACCCTTCAAATCCTCGGTGCCGATATTGAGCAGCGCAACGCGCGGCGAGGCAAGTTCCATTGCTGTGCGCGCATAAGCGGCCCCCATCACCGCAAACTGCACCAGATTGGCGGCATCGCACTCAGTATTGGCGCCAAGATCGAGCATGACGACGTCGTTCTTGCCCAAGGTGGGCATCGCGGCGGCCAGAGCGGGCCGGTCGATGCCCGGCAGCGTGCGCAGCGCAAGCTTGGCCATTGCCATCAGCGCGCCGGTATTGCCCGAGGAGACCGCGGCCCCCGCGTCGCCGCGCTTTACCACCTCGATCGCGATCCCCATTGAAGTTGTCTTGGCGCGCCGCAGCGCAGCGCCCGGCCGCTCGCTTGAGCTCACCACCTCGGGCGCGTGGACGATTTCGGCATGGGCGGCAAGGTTAGGGTGGGCGAGCAGGCCTTCGCGGATTCTGGCCTCGTCGCCCACCAGCACGAAATCAAGCCCGTCATGCGCGCGGCGCGCGCGGGCGGCACCGGCCAGCATCACTGCCAGCCCGTCATCACCACCCATGGCGTCTATCGCGATTCGGGAGCTTGTCGGCACGTGGCGGCCCCCAGGGTCGGTTGAGTCGATCAGCCTTCGACCGAGACGATCTCACGGCCGTTATAGTGGCCGCAAGATCCGCACAAGATGTGCGGCCGCTTCAGCTCGCCACAATTGGGGCATTCCTGAAACGCAGCGACTGTGAGCGAATCATGCGACCGGCGCATGCCGCGTTTGGAAGGCGTGGTTTTTCTTTTGGGGACGGCCATTTCGGCACCTTAGCTGCTAAGATTCTATCGGACTGCGATAGGCCTAGGCAGCAATAGAGGCAAGCATTAGCCATCCGGCCGCAGCAGCCCGCAAGCGGCCAGACTCATCGCGAAGGGAGGCGCTATAGCGATTTCCCCAAAGGTTGCAAGCGCGCCCGAATCGCGTTTGCAGCCTCGGCAGCGTTCCCGCTGGCTACGTCCATCGGCCAGCCAAGGCCCATTGCCACCGCGCCCATGGGCGTGCCAAAGCGCCGCCGATAGCTATGCCAGAATTTTTGGGGGAGAACAGCCCGTGCCAGCCATTTCATTGCCAATCACGCTTGTGTCCGCAGGCGCTGCGGCGCTCATCAACGCATGGCTTGCGGTTCGCGTTGGCCGGGCACGGGGTGCCGCCCAGGTCAGCATTGGCGACGGTGGCGACATGGCGCTGATCGCGAGGATGCGCGCGCACAGCAATTTCGTCGAATATACGCCCTTTGTGCTGCTGCTGATCGGGTTGGTTGAACTGAACATCGGCAGCCTGATGTGGCTGTGGGTCATCGCGGCAGTGTTTCTGCTTGGCCGCGTGGCGCACGGGCTGGGAATGGATGGCCTGCCGCGCGGACGCCAGATCGGCACGATCACCACATTGGTCATCATGATCGGGCTGGGCATTTACGCGGCGATTTTACCCCTGTTGCCGGCTGGCCCTGCCCCGCGGGTGCTTGCGCCGACAGACATCGCGCCCGCCAAGGGCTGAACCGCTACCGCGCGAGAACCGCGTCGGCGACAAACGGGTTGGTGCGCCGTTCGTGGCCGAAATTGCTCATCGGGCCGTGGCCGGGGACAAAGGCGGTGGCGTTGCCCAGCGGCCAGAGCTTGCCGGTAATGGCATCAAGCAAATCCTGATGGTTGCCCATCGGAAAGTCGGTCCGCCCGATTGATCCCTGGAACAGCACATCGCCCACCAGCGCAAGCTGCGCGCCGGCGTGGTGGAACACGACATGGCCCGGCGTGTGCCCCGGGCAATGGTGCACGCTGAACTCCAACGCGCCGACCGTCACGGTGTCGCCATCCGCCAGCCAGCGGTCCGGCTCGAACACCGCACCGCGAATGCCATAGCTGCGGCCGTCCTCGTCCAGCCGCGAAATCCAGAACCGGTCGGCCTCGTGCGGACCTTCAATCGGCACGCCAAGCTCCTTCGCCAGCGTGCCCGCCTCGCCGCAATGATCGATATGGCCATGGGTGATGAGGATTTTCTCAATCGTCACCCCGTGCTGCGCGGCGGCGGCCTTCAGCTTGGGCAAATCGCCGCCGGGGTCCACAAAGGCGCCCAGCATCGTCTGGGTGCACCACAGCAGCGTGCAATTCTGCTGGAGCGGCGTGACCGGCACGATGGCCGCTTTGAGAGGATGCGCTTGCGTCATGGTGCTCGCGATACCGCCCGGCGCGGCCGGCCGCAACCGGGCGTGGTGCGCCGGCGGGCGGGCCCTGCGCGCTGATCGGGGGTTGCCGCGCGCGCGCGCGCCGGGCAATTGCGTGCTCAGCCATGGCCGCGCTCTCCCCCCCGTTCGTCCTGCTCGACGATGCCCGGCCCGACGGCGCCGGCGCCCGCCTGTATCAGGCCCCGGCGGAAATCATCCGCGCCGACACCATTGACGCGGTGGCCCCGGCGCTCACCGCGCTCCGCCGGGCCCGCGCGCGCGGGCTGGAGGCAGCGGGCTATCTTGCCTATGAGGCGGGGGCCGCGTTCGAGCCGGCGCTCGGCACACCCGCCAAAACAGCCGGGCCGCTGCTTTGGTTCGGCGTGTTCGACGGCTTCACCGTGCCCGGCCATGACGCGCTGCACCGGTTGCTCGGCGATCCGGCCGGCATATGGATTGGCGCCGCGCAGCCCATGGTCGACCGAGGAGGCCATGCAGCGCAGGTTGCCGCACTTCAACAGCTGATTGCTGACGGCGACATATACCAGGCTAACCTGACCTACCGCGCGCGCGTGCCATTTCTGGGCGATCCGCTGGCGCTTTATGCCCGGTTGCGCACCGCCGCCGGCGCTGGGTTCGGCGCGATTGTGGCGACGGGTGACACGACCCTGCTTTCGCTGTCGCCCGAATTGTTTTTTGCGCTTGCCGGTGACGCGCTACTGTGCCGGCCGATGAAGGGCACGGCGCGGCGCGGCGCCTCGGCCAGCGCGGATGATGCCGCCGCCACCGCGCTCAGGACAGATGCCAAGCAACGCGCTGAAAACCTTATGATCGTGGACCTTATGCGCAACGACCTTGCACGGGTTGCGGTGCCGGGCAGCGTGGCTGTGCCTCAGCTTTTCGAAATTGAGCGCTACCCGACCGTCCACCAGATGGTGTCGGAAGTCACCGCGACGCTGGCCCCCGGCCGCGACGCGATTGACGTGCTGGCGGCGCTCTTTCCGTGCGGCTCGATCACCGGCGCACCGAAAATCCGGGCGATGCAGGCGATCGCAAAGGTCGAGCGCGACATGCCCGCGCGCGGCGCCTATTGCGGGGCCATCGGCCGACTTGATGCCGCCGGCGACGCGCTGTTCAACGTTGCCATCCGCACCCTCACGATTGCGGGCGAAGCACCGGAGGCGCTGATCGGCACCGGCGGCGGCATTGTCGCCGATTCGCAAAGTCCGGCAGAATGGGATGAGGCGCAGGCAAAAACTGCCTTCCTCGCCCTGGGCGCCCGCCGGTTCGACCTGATCGAGACGATGGCGTTTGACCCCGACACGGGCTTGCAACGGCTCGATTCCCACCTGGCCCGGCTGCATGCCAGCGCCGAGCAATTCGGGTTTGCGCTGGACCGGCACGCCGCGCGCAACGAATTGCAAGCCGCGACCTTCCGGCTCCGGGCAGCCAGCCGGGTGCGGCTGCTGCTCTCGCCCAGCGGCGCCATCGCCATCGAGACGGCGCCGGCACCGCCGCCGCCGCCCGGCCCGGTGCCCGTCGCGATTGCCCCCTTGCCTGTCGCCTCAAGCGATTTTCGCCTGCGCCACAAGACCAGCGACCGCGGCTTTTATGACGGCGCGCGGCACGCAAGCGGCGCGTTTGAGGTCGTGTTCTGCGACCGCGACGGGTTTTTGACCGAAGGCAGCTTCACCAGCGTGTTTGCCCAAAAAAACGGCGTGCTGACCACGCCGCCGCTTGCGCGCGGCCTGTTGCCGGGCGTGCTGCGCGCCGATTTGCTGGCCGCGAACAGGGCGGTGGAAGGCGACCTGACGGCGGACGACCTGCGCGACGGGTTTTTCATCGGCAACGCGCTGCGCGGGCTTATCACTGCTTTTGTTGCTCCCTGAGCGGTTGCACCGCAACAAAATTCCCGGCAATAGGCGCAGCGCCTGCTCTCCTCTCTAGGGATACGCCCATGCACCCGTCTGCCGCGCTCGGCCGTATCAAGCCGTCTCCAACGCTTGCCATCACCTCGCGCGTGCTGGAACTGAAGCGCGCCGGCGCCGATGTGATTGGCCTGGGCGCTGGCGAGCCGGATTTCGACACACCCGATTTCGTGAAGGAAGCCGCAATCAGGGCCATTCGCGACGGCCACACCAAATACACCAATGTCGATGGCACAGCCGAGTTGAAAGAGGCCATCGCCGCGAAGTTCCGCCGCGACAACGCGCTCCATTATGATGTCAGCCAGATCAGCGTCAATGTCGGCGGCAAGCACACATTGTTCAACGCGGTGGTCGCAACGGTCGATGCAGGCGACGAGGTTATCGTGCCTGCGCCCTATTGGGTGAGCTATCCAGACGTGGTGCAGTTTGCAGGCGGCGTGCCGGTGTTCGTGGCAGCAGGGGCCGACCAGCATTACAAGCTGCGGCCCGAGCAGCTTGCGGCGGCGATCACCCCGCGCACCAAATGGGTGATCCTGAACTCGCCGTCAAACCCCACGGGCGCGGCCTATTCGGCCGAGGAGTTGCGCGCGCTTGGCGACGTGCTGCGGCGCCACCCGCACGTCTGGATTTTCGCCGATGATATGTACGAACACATTGTTTATGACGGGTTTGAATTTACCACTATCGCACAGGTCTGCCCCGATCTTTACGATCGCACGCTGACGGTGAACGGCTGCTCCAAGGCTTATGCGATGACGGGCTGGCGGATCGGCTTTGCCGGCGGCGCGCCCTGGCTCATCAAGGCGATGTCGAAGCTCCAGTCGCAATCGACGAGCAACCCCTGCTCGATCGCGCAGGCGGCCGCGGTTGCAGCGCTTACCGGCGACCAGAGCTTTCTTGCCGAGCGCGCCCGCGCCTTCCAGTCGCGCCGCGACCTTGTGGTGTCGATGCTCAACCAGGCGGCAGGCATTACCTGCCCCCGACCGGAAGGCGCCTTTTATGTCTACCCAGAATTTTCGGCGCTGATCGGCAAAAAGACGCCCAAAGGCGCGGTCATCGACAGCGACGAGGCGTTCGCCGCCTATCTGCTCGATGACGCCGGCGTAGCGGTGGTGCAGGGCGCCGCCTTTGGCCTCAGCCCGGCGATGCGGATCAGCTATGCAACGTCGGAAGGCATATTGCGGGCGGCCTGCGAACGCATCCAGACGGCTTGTGCCGCGCTTTTATGACCGCGCGGCAAAGCACCGCTTTGGCCATCAAAAGCGCTTCTTGAGGTTGAAGATGGCGCGCGCGCGCCGATGTTAAGACGGCATTAACCGGCCACCGACCATGTCCGCGTCAACACAGGCCGTTGAAAAGGATGCCCGTTGTGGGAAAATTGCTCTCGTCTGCATTGCTGTGGCAATTGATGGCCGGTTTTGCGATTGGCACGGTTGGCGTGGTTGCAATGCAGCCCGCCGAAGCGCGACACGCGCTTTTGGCGCATATCGCCCCGGCAGCGACCACACCGCGCTGATCGCCAAATTTTCCGGCCAAGTTCCGTAACCTGCGCCCAAAGCGGCGCGTAATACGGGCATGAAAGCTGTGAGGATTACTATGAACCGTTTACTTGTTGCGGGCGCCGGGCTTGGCGGCCTTGCCTTTGTTGCTTTTGGTGGCACGGCCAATGCCGAGCATGCAGTGTCGATCCCGGCGGCGCTGCGCGACGTGCCGCGCACGCCCGGCCTTCAGACCGCGGTTTTGGCCGGCGGCTGTTTTTGGGGCGTCGAGGCGGTGTTCGAGCATGTCCGGGGCGTCAAGTCGGTCACCAGCGGCTATGCTGGCGGTTCGGCCGAAACCGCGACCTATGAGGCTGTGAGCACCGAAACGACCGGCCACGCCGAAGCCGTCAGGATTGTCTATGATCCGGCACAGGTCACGTACGCCACGCTGCTGCGCGTGTATTTCTCGGTTGCCCACAACCCGACGGAGCTTAACCGCCAGGGGCCGGACAGCGGCCCGAGCTATCGCTCTGCCATCTTCGCGCAAAACCCGGCGCAACGCGCGGTGGCCGCCGCCTATATCGCCCAGTTGCAAAAGGCGCACGCTTTCCCGGCGCCCATCGTAACGCGGATTGAACAGGGCAATTTCTATCAGGCCGAGAGCTATCACCAGAATTTCTTCCGCGACAACCCTTTCCACCCCTATATCGTGCGCTTTGACAAGCCCAAGATTGCCGCGCTGCGAGAAGCTTTCCCGACCATCCTGCGCAAAACCGCCGGCTGATTTGCCGCCCCTCAGGCGGCCAGCGCAAAGCGCAGCAACCGATCATCGACCGGCACCAGCGCTTCGGCGCCGGTGCCGACAGCGCTGATGATGGCGGGGTGGCCCGCGTCCATCCCGCCGGCGAGCGATCCAAATGCCGGCAGCACCAGCTTGTGCGCGGTTGCGACAAAGCACCGACGCGACACGTGACGCCCTCGAAGCGTTACCCGGAATTTCGGGTGGAAATGCCCCGACAATTCCGGCCGCAAATCGCCCGGTGACGCCTCGTGACGCAGCATCAGCCCGTCAACCTGCGCCTCATCGACCAGCGTGCCGCCGCACCGGAGAGCGGGCGCTGCATCATGATTGCCGGTTATCCATGTCCAGCGCAGCCTGGCGGTGAGCGCCGACAGCAGCGTCGCGGCGCAATCGGGCAAGCGGCCCGGCCCGGCCGAATCGTGAAAACTGTCGCCCAGGCACCAGATTTCCGCCGCACCCAGCCGGTCGATCAGCGCCGCAACCCGCGCAAGCGTTGCCATGCTGTCATAGGGCGGGAGCATTTGCCCCCCGGCAGCGAACCAGCTTGCCTTTTCCAGATGCAGGTCAGCGACCAGCAAGGCGCGGCGCGCCGGCCAGAACAACGCGCCGTCGGGGAGCGCCGCCAGCTCATGCCCTGCGAACGAAAAGGGAACCATCGTGTTGCTATGCCCCGGCCCTGGCCGGTGCGCAATGGTGCCTGGCACCTGCCCGCACAAAAATCTTGCACTGCACACCAGCGAGCGTAAAGCGCGCCGTCGCTTCTGAAAGCTCCACCGCTCATGTCTGCCGGCCTGCCTGCGCCCGACTCCGCTGCCGCGCCCTCCCGGGCGACACTCGCGCTGACGATTGGCGCTATCGGCGTTGTGTTTGGCGATATCGGCACCAGCCCGCTTTACGCGTTTCGCGAAGCGCTGCAGCAATCGGCGGGCAATGGCATTGATGGCGGCGAAATCATTGGCGTGCTGTCGCTTGCGCTATGGGCGCTCATCCTTGTCGTCACGGTAAAATATGTGCTGCTGCTGATGCGCGCCGACAATCAGGGCGAAGGCGGTGTGCTGGCGCTCACGGCGCTGGCGCGGCGGTCGATGGGGCCGCGCGCCGGGGTTGCGCTCGCCCTTGGTTCGATTGGCGCAGCCCTGTTCTATGGCGATGCCATCATCACCCCGGCGCTTTCGGTGCTTTCGGCGGTGGAAGGGCTGCGGACCATTCCAGCGGCGCACGCGCTGATCGGCCCCCAAGGGATTGTTGCGATCACCGTCGTCATACTGGTCGCGCTGTTCTTCATTCAGATGCGCCGAACCGAGCGGGTGTCGGCACTGTTCGGGCCGGTTTGCGTTGTGTGGTTTCTGGCAATTGGCGGGCTGGGCCTTGTCCATATCGCCGACGAGCCTGGCGTGCTGGGTGCTTTCAACCCCGCCCACGCGATGTTGTTTGTCGCAGGCCATGGGCTGGTCGGGCTGTTCGTGCTGGGCGCTGTGTTCCTGACCGTGACAGGCGCCGAAGCGCTGACGGCGGACATGGGCCATTTCGGGCGGTTTCCGGTGCAACTTGGCTGGTTTGCGCTGGTGTTTCCAGCGCTGCTTCTCAACTATCTGGGCCAGGGCGCGTTTGCGCTGAAATCGCTGGAGGCGGCGGCAGCGGCCAACCAGCAATTCATCAATCGTGACTGGTTTTTCGAAATGGCACCCGGCCCGTGGCGCGTGGCATTGGTGATAATCGCTACATTTGCCACCATCATCGCCAGCCAGGCGGTGATTACCGGCGCCTATTCGCTCACCCAGCAAGCAACGCAACTGGGGCTGCTGCCGCGGATGCGCATCCGGCAGACATCGGCGGACCATTCGGGGCAGATCTATCTGCCGTCGATCAACTGGATGCTGCTGGGCGGCGTATTGCTGCTGGTTATCGAGTTTCGCACGTCAACGGCGATGGCCGCCGCTTATGGCATTGCGGTGACGGGCACGATGGTGGTGACGAGCTGCCTGGCCTATATCGTGCTGCGCTATCATCGGAAATGGCCGCGCTGGCGCGCCTTGCTGCTGGTCGTGCCGTTTCTTGTGCTTGATGTGGTGTTTTTCGGTGCCAACATCCTGCGGGTGATCGAAGGGGGGTGGCTGCCGCTGGTCGTGGCCGCCTTGATTGGCCTGCTCATCGTCACCTGGCGGCGCGGGCGCAAAATCGTGAGCGCCTTTGAAGCGCGGGGCAGCATTCCGCTCGCCGATCTGGCAGCGGCTCTTGCCAAGCGCCCGCCCGAGCGAGTCGAAGGAACAGCCGTGTTCCTGACGGCCAACCCGGCCAACACGCCCGGCGCGCTGCTCCATAACCTCAAGCACAACAAGGTGCTGCACGGGCGCAACCTCATCGTCAGCGTGCGCACCGCTGACCGGCCGCTGGTGAGCGAGGCGGACCGGATGAAGATCGAGCGGATAGACGACAATTTCTCGACCGTGGTGCTGACCTATGGCTTTATGGACACACCCAACGTGCCCGCCGACCTTGCCGACAAACGCGGCGGCGCAGGCGCCGGCGTGGACCCGATGACAACGAGCTATTTCATTGGCCGCAACACGCTCAAGCCCTCCGCCGACGAAGGCATGCCGCTGTGGCAGGACCGCATCTTCATGTTCCTCCAGCGCAACGCCAGCGACCCGACCGATTTCCTCAACATCCCGCCGGGCAAGGTGCTGGAGCTGGGCGAGCAGGTGACGGTTTAGCGCACCGCCCTACCCCGCATAGGCTTTCACCAGATCGAACAGATAGTCGCGGCCTGCATATAGCGACTCGACGCGGATGCGCTCGTTCAGCCCGTGCGTACCGTTGCCGTCAATGTCGATGAAGGTGCCCGGCGCGCCATAGACCGGGATGCCGATGGCTTCGAGAAAAATGCCGTCAGTCGCTCCGGTCGACATCAGCGGCAGCAGCGGGATGCCCGGAAAATGCCTGGCGGCCACCGCCTTCATCGGCCCGGTGATCTTGGGGTCGAGCGCGGGCGGAATGGCGGTCGGGCGAATGGGGGCGTTGGCCGTCACCGTCACGGCCGGTCCGGCCAGCTCCTGCAACTTGGCGCGCGTGTCCTCCACCGACTCGCCGGGGAAAATACGGCAGTTGACGTTGGCGGTCGCCCGCTGTGGCAGCGCATTTTCGGCATGGCCGCCGTTCAGCAGGGTGGCGACACATGTCGTGCGGAGTGTAGAATGCATGGCCTTGTCGCGGCTGACGATCTTGTCCGCTTCGGCATCGTTCGGGTCGGCCAGCAACCGGGTGATCGCCGCGCCGACATCGCCACCCGAAGCGGCTGCCGTCATGGTGAAAAAGGCCCGGGTCGTATCGGTGAATTTTACAGGAAACTCATAACCCTGCACGGCCTTCAGCGCGTCGGCCAACTGATAGATGGCGTTGACAGGCACGGGCTGCGAGCTGTGTCCGCCGGGGTTGGTCGCGGTGAAGGTGTAGTTCTGCGACGCCTTTTCGCCGACCTGAACCGCCAGAATCTGCCGCTTGCCTTGCGCCGAATAGCGCCCGCCGCCGCCCTCGTTCAGGGCAAACTCGGCGTCGATGAGATCTTTTCTGTTAGCCGCCAGCCACTGTGCGCCGTTGAATGCAAAAGTCGTTTCCTCACCGCACGTCAGCGCAAGCTTGATGGTGCGCTTGGGGCGATACCCCTCTTTTTTGAAGCGGACCATCGCGTCGGCCCAAATCGCGGCCTGCGCCTTGTCGTCCACCGTGCCGCGCGCATAATAATAACCGTTTTCCTCAATGAGCGTGAACGGATCG
Source organism: Sphingomonas sp. (assembly GCA_021732445.1). Classification (GTDB taxonomy): domain Bacteria; phylum Pseudomonadota; class Alphaproteobacteria; order Sphingomonadales; family Sphingomonadaceae; genus Sphingomonas. The sequence goes on from JAKFUZ010000004.1 coordinate 115,613, forward strand.
CGCACCCAGTCCTCTCGCTTGGCCTCCACCACGTCGAGATGGCCGAGCAGCAGCATGGGCCGTGCCTTTTTGTCACTGCCGGCGAGGACCGCGACAATGCCGCCCTCGCGCGCATGGTCCGGCACGCTGAACAGCGTGATGTCGCCATCAGCATAGCCCGCCGCCTTCAGCCGCGCGCCGATCTGCTCAGCGGCCTTCGTACAACTCCCCACGGACAGCGTGGTGTTGGTCTCGACCAGCTCCTTGTACAGGCCGAAAAACGCCTGCTGGTCGGGCCGGGACTGGGCGGTGGCTATGCCCGGCACCAAGGCGCTGGCCGCCGCCGCCAGGGAGAGGGAAACAAAACGCATGAAATTGCTCCGCTGAACAAGTGACGATGCGCCGGAGTAGAAACGCTTTCGTCGCGCGACGCAACCAGCCTTGGCCAGCCTCAGCCGGCGGCCCGTGGCAGCGAGAGCCGCACTTCGCGGTTGGCAAAGTCAATATCGACGCGGCGGAACAGCCGCAACGCGTCCATGCCGAGCAACAGCGCGGGGCCATCGTTCAGCCCGAGCCGCTCAAACGGCGCGGCATCGGCAAAGGCCACCGGCAGATTTTCAAACGTCAGTTCGCTGATGCTGAAGCGGCCGATCTGCAAATAATCGGCCTTCACTTCCGATCCCGACACGCTGATGACCGAAATTCTGCTAATGTCGCGGTGCTTTTCATCCACCAGCAGGCGCAGCTTGTTGTTGCCAACGCTCACCGTCGTGCCGGTATCAAGCACCACCCGGACCCGGCGCCCGCGATACGAGGCATCGGTCACCACGAGCTGGCCAAGCAGGCTTCTGGCGCTGATGATGATTTCACCCGGCTCGCGCGGATAGGAAGAGAGCCTGCGCGACCGCGGCCGCACGGTCATTTCATTCTTGTCGAAATCAATCGTGACAGCGCGGTTCTGGAGCGAATCGAGCCCGAGCAGGCCCGGTGCGCCAAGGTCAGCCCCGCGAAAAATCGGCGCCTCGATTTGCTCCCCACCCACTGTGTTGACGCGAATCTGCGGGATGATCGCGGTGCCGGTATCACTTCGCCCCGCCATTTGCACGACCCGCACGTCGCGGCCGCGGGCAAGGTTCAGCAAGGTCGCCAGTTCGCGAGAAATAACGGTGCGCTCGGCACCGGTATCAATAGTGAACGGGTAGGGCCCCGATTCACCGATCCGCACCGGCACGGTGAGCCTGCCCGGCACATCGGTGCCAATCGCTATCACGTCCGCTTCGGTGAGTACCGGCGGCGTCTGGGCGACATTGAGCACGTCTTCAGCGGCAAGCGGCGCCGCAGCGGCGAGCAACATCGCAAAGCTCATAGCATACACGCAACGCATGGCCTATCATACGCCGGTTTCGCTTGCCCACCAAGCGAAACCTCACAGCCGCATGGCGGCCGCCGCCAGTGCTTCCGCCTCGATCAGGATCGCGTCGTCGGCAAGGCCCTGCGGCACGCTTTCGCGCCCGATCATCACCAATACCGGCACCGCAAGCGGCGATACCCGGTCGAGTGGCACATGCAGCAGGGTGTCGGCGGCGCGATCAAGCAGGTCGGCGAGGCGGCCCACATCGGTCATCTTCTCGCGCGCATCGGCCCAGGCGGCGCGCAGCAGCAAATGGTCAGGCTCATAACGGCACAGCACGTCATAGATGAGGTCGGTTGAAAAGGTGACCTGCCGGCCGGTCTTGCGCTTGCCGGGGTGCTGCCGCTCGACCAGCCCGCCAATCACGGCGACTTCGCGAAACGCACGTTTGAGCAAGTGCGATCCCTGCACCCAATCGACAAATTCATCCTCCAATATGTCGGCTGAAAACAGTGGGGCAGGGTCGCTGACGGGGTCCAGCGAGTAACAGGCCAGCGCATAATCATTGGCGACAAAGCCGATGGGCTTTGCCCCGCGCGTCTCCATCCGGCGAGTCAGCAGCATCCCAAGCGACTGGTGCGCGTTCCACCCCTCAAAGGGATAAGCGACCATATAGTGTCGCCCCTCATGCGGGAAGGTTTCCACCAGCAACTGGCCGGGCAGGGGCATCTGCGAGCGCTGGCGCTGGATGTCGAGCCATTCGCGCACATCGTGGGGGAAGCGGTGCCACTGCGCAGGATCAGCCAGAAAGCCGCGCACCCGCCGCGCCAGGTTGGTCGACAGCGGCATCCGCGCGCCGCCATAGCTGGGGATGCGCGCCGGCCGGGCGGTGGCCCGCACGATGACGTCTTCTGTGTCAATCGACACCACCTCCAGGCTCATGCCGGAAAAGAAAAATGTGTCGCCGTTGGTCAGCGTGGCGGCAAAGCCTTCCTCCACCCGGCCGAGCTGGCGCCCGTTTCTGAAGCGGACCTTGAGCATCGTCGCCTCGACGATGATGCCGGCGTTCATGCGGTGCTGCACAACGAAACGCGGATGGCTGACGCGCCACAGGCCAGTGGCATCCAGCGTCAGCCGCTTGAACTTGTCATAGGCCGTCAGGGCATAGCCGCCATCGCTGATGAAGCCGAGCACCCGGTCAAACGCCTCGTCAGCGAGCCCCGAATAGGGAAGCGCCGAGCGGATTTCCGCCAGCAGCGCGTCTCGGTCGAAGGGCGCCGCACAGGCGCACGCCATGATATGCTGCGCCAGCACATCGAGCGTGCCACTGCGGAACGGCTCATTATCCAGTTCGCCATCGGCCACCGCATCAAGTGCGGCGCGCGCTTCAAGATATTCAAAGCGGTTGCCCGGCACCAGCATCGCCTCGCTTGGCTCATCAAGCCGGTGGTTGGCACGGCCAATGCGCTGCAACAGGCGCGAGGCTCCCTTGGGCGCTCCCATCTGGATGACGCAGTCGACATCGCCCCAGTCGATGCCCATGTCGAGGCTTGAGGTGGCGACGAGGCCGCGCAATTTGCCACCAGCCATCGCCGCCTCCACCTTGCGGCGCGCCTCCAGCGCCAGGCTGCCATGATGGATGCCGATGGGAAGCTGTGCCACATTGACCTTCCACAAATCCTGAAAGATCAGCTCGGCAAGCGCGCGGGTGTTGCAAAAAATCAGCGTCGTGCGGTGCGCGGCTATCTGTTCGATGACTTGCGGCGCTGCGTAGCGGCCCGAATGGCCCGACCAGGGCACCCGGCCCTGCGGGAGCACGATAGAGATATTGGGGGCGGCCCCAGGCGCACCATCAACCCGCGCCACCGCGTCGATATCACCACCGGGCGCAAGCCATGCTCGGTACCCGTCAGGATCGGCCACGGTCGCGGACAAGGCAACCCGGCGCAGCCCCGGCGCGATCGTCTGGAGCCGCGCCATCGACAATGCCAGCAAATCACCACGTTTTTGGGTCGCAAAGGCGTGCACCTCGTCAATCACGATGGTGGAAAGCCCCGCAAACAGCAGGAAGCTGTCGGGATAGCTCAGCAGCAGCGAGAGCGATTCCGGCGTCGTCAGCAATATCTGGGGCGGGCGGATGCGCTGGCGCGCCTTGCGATCGGCCGGTGTATCCCCGGTGCGGGTTTCGACCCGGATATCGAGACCCATCTCGGCGATGGGGCCAAGCAGGTTGCGCTGTACATCGACCGCCAGGGCCTTGAGCGGCGACACATAGAGCGTGTGCAGACCCTCTGCCGGGCGCTCGACCAGCTCAACCAGCGTCGGCAGGAAGCCGGCCAGCGTCTTGCCAGCCCCCGTCGGCGCCACCAGCAGCGCGTGCGTGCCCGACCGCGCCGCCACGAGCATTGCGTGCTGATGGTCGCGCAGCGCCCAGCCGCGCTCGGCGAACCAGCGCTCCAGCGGTTCGGGAAGGATCGTTTCAGCAGTCGACAAAAGCTGCGGCACGCACCCGCTATAGCCGCGCGTGCCGACCTTACCTAGCGCGGCAGCTCAGCCGGCCGCGCGGCGTGGCGGCCGTTGCGTCAGCGCGGCATCACCCTGCAGCAGCCATGCCTCGGCCTCGGCGATATCATCAAAATAGCGGACATCCCGGCTGGCTGCTGCACGCCGCAACTGCATCCTGGTCCCCGAGTTACCCTGCACAAAGGCCAGCCGGCGCGAGCGATAGTCGGGCGCTGCAAGCACATGCCCCCATAGCTGGACCATCTCCTGCATCTGGATTTTCATGCCGCGCACATCAGCCAGCGTCAGATGCGCGTTCGGCCCGCAGCACAGCTGGCTATGGGCAATTGCCCGCGCGGCCAGAAATGCGTCGATATCATCCTGAGCGAAAAAGCCGCCCAGCGTGATGCGCACCAGGCTGCGCACCGCATCAACATCGAAAGAATAGCTGGCCCTCATGCTTAATTACGTGCTGCCGGGCAGGTTGCCAAAATGTAAAGCGCCCGGCGCCCTCTTGCCCGAACTGGGTAGTTACAACCCTGGCCGTGCGCCGCTTACCCGACGGCGGCCAGCGCCTTGGCCCGCCGGCGCTGGACCGAACTGCCGATGCCCATTGCCTCGCGATATTTGGCAACCGTCCGCCGTGCGATGTCAAAGCCCTGACTTTTCAGCATATCGACCAGCGTATCGTCGGACAAAATCGCGGTGGCGCATTCGGCTGATATGAGCGTGCGGATGGCATCTTTCACCGCTTCTGCCGACACCGCATCGCCGCCATCTGCCGACTGGATGGCGGAGGTAAAGAAATATTTCAGCTCGTACAGCCCGCGCTCGCACGACAGATATTTGTTGCTGGTCACGCGGCTGACGGTCGATTCGTGCATTTCGATGGCGTCAGCGACCTGTCGCAGCGTCATTGGCCGCAAATGCGCGACACCCCGCAGGAAAAACGCCTCTTGCTGCTTTACGATTTCGGTTGCGACGCGGATGATGGTGCGTTGCCGCTGGTCGAGCGCCTTGACCAGCCAGTTGGCGCTGGCGAGCATTTCGGAAAGCCACGCCTTTGACGTCTTGTCCTGCGGGCCGCCTGAAAGCTCGGCATAATAGCTCCGGTTGACGAGCAGCCGCGGCAGCGTGGCGGCGTTGATTTCTATCGCCCAGCCGTCCTTTCGGCGGGCAACGAACAGGTCGGGCACCACCGCTTGCACCGCCTCGCCGCCATAGCGGCAGCCGGGCTTGGGGTCATAGCCGCGCAGCTCGCGGATCATGTCGGCCATGTCCTCGTCATCGACGCCGCACAGCCGCTTCAGCCGCTGAATCTCGCCGCGCGCAAGCAAATCGAGATTGTCGAGAAGCCGCGCCATTGCCGGGTCATAACGGTCGGCCTCTCTGGCCTGGAGCGCCAGACATTCGGCAAGGTCGCGCGCGCCAACGCCCGTCGGGTCAAAGGTCTGGATGGTCCGGAGCACATTTTCAACCCGCGCCAGCGGCGCGCCGAGCCGGTTGGCGATGTCGAGCAGCGGCACGGTCAGATAGCCGCATTCATCAATCTGGTCGATGAGATGCGCGGCGATGAAGCTGTCGGCGCCGCCAATCGCGGTGCCGGCCTGCGCCATCAGATGATCGGCAAGGCTAAGGCTGGTATCGGCAAAACTGTCAAAATCGGGGCCGTCCTCGCCGCCGCCTGCGCCACCGCCTGCACCGTTAAGCCCGAGCGCGCCGTCCATGCCCACGCCGCCATCTGACGGGCCATCATGGATGAAGCTGTCGGCGGCAAAATCCACGTCGAGCGCCGCCTCGCCGGTAGCCTCGCCCCCGGCGATCAACTGGTCGGCGCTGGCCGGCTCGCGCGCCTCGGGTGCTGGCGCGGCGCGTTCCAGGGTCGGCCCGTCATCGTCGGGCGCGCTTGCGTCAAGCAGCGGGTTACGCTCGATTTCTTCGGCGATGAAGCCTTCCACCTCCAGATTGGAGAGCGCCAGCAGCTTTATCGCCTGCTGGAGCTGGGGCGTCATCACCAGCGATTGCGACTGGCGCAGATCGAGGCGGGGGGCCAGCGCCATAGGCGTTAGAGCGAGAACCCCTCGCCCAGATAAAGCCGGCGCACATTGGCGTCGGCAACCAGTTCGTCGGGCGAGCCGGTGAACAGCACGCGGCCATCATAGATAATGTACGCACGGTCGACGATTTCCAGCGTCTCGCGCACATTATGGTCGGTAATCAGCACGCCGATGCCGCGCTGCTTCAGCTCGCGCACGAGATCGCGGATGTCGGCGATGGAAATCGGGTCGATGCCGGCAAACGGTTCGTCGAGCAGCATGATCGAGGGGTTGGCCGCCAGCGCCCGGGCGATTTCAGCGCGCCGCCGCTCCCCGCCCGACAGCGCCATGGCCGGCGCATCGCGCAGGCGGATCAGGCCGAATTCGTCGAGCAGCGTCTCCAGCCGCGCGGCGCGCGCAACCTTGTCCGGTTCCGACAGTTCCAGCACCGACAAAATGTTGGCCTCCACCGAAAGCCCGCGGAAAATAGACGTTTCCTGCGGCAGATAGCCCAGCCCAAGCACGGCCCGGCGATACATGGGCAGCCCGGTAATATCTTCCCCATCGAGCATGATTCGGCCCGAATCGGGCTTCACCAGCCCCATGATCGAGTAAAAGCACGTCGTCTTGCCCGCGCCATTGGGGCCAAGCAGCCCCACCACCTGCCCGCGCCCGACCGCCACCGACACATCGGTAAGCACCGGGCGCTTGTCATACGCCTTGGCAATCGAGATGACGGCCAGGCCATCATTCTCACCCTGCGCCTGCGCCCGGCCGGCGCGCGCTGCCGTGGTTTCAACGTCCATCACACTCTCTTTGCTCGCAGCAAATGGTTACAGGAAACTTAACCATAAGGCAGTTGGCAGGCTTTGTGCATGACCTTTGCCGGAACCGCGCGGGCAAGGAAAGAGGGATGCGGCCGAAAGCCCGGGCGCGGCGGCCTATTACGGCGCCTTTGCATCGGCGGCAGGCGGCGCGTCGGCGCGCTTGGGCACCGAGAAACGGCCCGTCACCCGCTCACCCGGCGCGGCCTCAAGCTGCGCGGTGCTGGCGCCAAGATCAAGCGTGATGCGCTCGCCGCGCGTCACATTCTGTCCCTGTGTCAGCACGACGCCGCCGAGCAGCAAAATCGTGCGCCGGTTAAGGTCATATACGGCATAGCGGCTGGTCGCGCGCTGATCGGGGCGCGTGATGGTCACCCCGCCAGATGCATCAATCCGGTCAATCTGCGGGTCGCCGTCCACCACCTGACCGGTATAGGCAAGCGTGGCGCGCTCGGCCCGAACCGTAAGCTCGGCCTGGCGCACCTCGACATTACCCGACAGAATAGCCCGTTTGGCCTTGTCATCGAGCAGGCTGTGGTCGGCGGCGATATCGACCGGTGCGGCCGAATCATGCGCGCGCTGCGCGCTGGCCGGCGCAACCGCCAGCAGGGGCAGCAGGTACAAAAAACGCGGGCGTTTCATGGCGGCTATCTCGTCCTTCTGGGGCGAATCCGCAAGCGAACATTGCCGTCCAGCGTCACTTGATGCGTTTCAAGATCGGCCTGCATCTGGTCTGCGCTAAAGCTGCCCTGTGGCCCCTTGCCCGTTACGCCGCCCGCACCGCGCATGACCCGCGCCTTGAGGTCGACAATGGCCTTGCTGGTCGTGAGGTCAAAACCATTTGCCGAGGTGAAATTCACCGGGCTTTCTGACGAAACCTGCTGCGACTCCATATTGTAGCGCCCGGCATTTGACTTCAGCCGCGCCGGGCCGTCAGCCAGCACAAGTTGCGCGGCAAGCTGCCTGAGCTGCACGATCGGCTCGGCTGAACTTTTCTGCACGGCCGATCCGGCACTAAGCGTGAAGGGCTGACCCTTGTCATCCTGACCCCGGTACAAGGCGGTTTGCAGGCGCATCCGCTCGGTCGCCAGCGCGACCTTGTTCTTGTCGAGCACAAAACTCACATCGCCGCCCATCGTCAGCGGCGCTGCGACCAGAAACGCGCCCAGCACCCCGATCGACATGGGCAGCGCGGCGCGTGCCAGCCCAATCACCCGGTCGTGCCCGCTGCCGGGCGCGGCCCAGCGCTGGCGGCCGCTGCGCCGCGAAAGCACGGCATCAGACATGCGCGAAGATGTCAGCCTCGGGCCACCCGGCCAGGTCAAGCGCGGCGCGCGCGGGCAAAAAATCAAAACATGCCTGGGCAAGCGCCATGCGCCCTTCGCGCACCAGCCGCACGTCAAGCTCGGCCTTTAGCGCATGCAAAAACCGCACGTCGGACGCGGCATAGTCGCGCTGCGCTTCCGACAAGGCAGGCCCGCCCCAATCGGACGATTGCTGCGCCTTGGACAGGTCAACCGCCAGCAGCTCGCGCACCAGCTCCTTCAGGCCATGCCGGTCGGTATAGGTGCGGATCAGCCGCGACGCGATCTTGGTGCAATATACCGGGCCGGCATCAACCCCCAGATAATGCTTGATTGCCGCCAGATCGAACCGGGCGAAGTGATAGAGCTTGAGCCGCGCCGGATCACCCAGCACCGCGCGCAGCACGGGGGCCGAATAATCGCTGCCCGGCGAAAAGCGCACGAGGTGCTCGTCGCCGCCGCCATCCGCGAGCTGGACCAAGCACAGCCGGTCACGCGGGGTAACAAGGCCCATGGTTTCGGTATCGACGGCGATGGACGCGCCCGGCGCGAACACGCCCTCTGGCAGATCTTCTTCGTGGAAATATACGGTCATGGTGCTCGCCTAGACCGGTTCGCGCCTTCGCTCAATGGGGCGAGCGGGGGCCGCCGCTCAATGCCCGGCGGCACTCCGTGCCCGCTGCCGGGCGCGCCGCGCCAGAATGTTGAGCGTTTCAACCCCGGCCGAAAACGCCATTGCCGCATAGATATATCCCTTTGGCACATGCACGCCGAACCCGTCGGCAATCAGCACGGCGCCGATCATGATCAAAAAGCCGAGCGCCAGCATGACGACAGTCGGGTTGCGATCGATGAAATTGGCCAGCGGGTCAGCCGCCACCAGCATCACCCCTACCGCCACGATGACGGCCGCAACCATGATCGGCAGGTCATCCGTCATGCCGACCGCCGTCAGAATCGAATCGACCGAAAACACCATGTCCAGCAGCAAGATCTGCACGATCGCCGACGCAAAGCTGAGCCCTGCCTTGCTGCCGACGCCGCCGGTTTTGTCGAGCAGCTCGCCCGAGTCGTCGACATCCATGCTGTGGTGAATTTCCTTGGTGGCCTTCCACAGGAGGAACAGCCCGCCGGCAATGAGAATCAGGTCGCGCGCCGAAAACGCGGTCTCAAAGCTTGGCGCGCCGTGCCCGTCGGGCGCGCCTACCAGCCCGAGATCAATCACCGGCGCCGTCAGCCCGACCAGCCAGGCAATGCCCGACAGCAATACCAGCCGCAGGCCCAGCGCCAGCCCAATCCCCAACCGCCGCGCCTGCGAACGCTGCGATTCCGGCAGCTTGTTCGAAAGGATGGAAATGAAGATGAGGTTGTCGATCCCCAGCACCACCTCAAGCACGATGAGCGTAATCAGCGCGGCCCAGGCGGCCGGGTCGACAAGGAGCGAGGCAATGTCCATGGCCGCCGATTTGCCGCGCCTGCCCCGCCTGCGCAAGGGCGCGCCCGAGATAAATCCGCAAAACCGCCGGCCAAGACGAATTTGGTCGCGAAGCCGTGGCTTTTCAGATAAGAACGGTTTGTGGCGCAACTGAGATAGCGCCCGAAGGCCTGCGTTTGTCGTCCGACGCTCGGGTTCTTGAAGATGGTGGCGGGCGAACCGGGAAGACAAACAGGGTCATGAGTTTCGATAAAGGGCGCCGCGGCGATCGCGGCGGACGGGGCAGGGACAAGCGCGACGGCTTCGGCGAAGGCGGGTTCGATAGTTTCGGCGGTGGCGGCGATCGCTTTGGCGGTGGCGGCGACCGATTTGGCGGCGGGGGCGGTGATCGCTTCGGCGGCGGCGGTGATCGTTTTGGCGGCGGTGGCGCAGGCGGCGGATTTCGCAGCGGCGGCGGCGCAGGCGGTGGCGGGTTCAGCAGCGGCGGGCGCGGCATGCCCCCGCAGGTCGTTGGCGAAGGCACGGGCGTTGTAAAATTCTTCAACGGGCAAAAGGGCTTTGGCTTTGTCGTCCGCGATGACGGCGGCGAAGACGTGTTCGTGCACATCAGCGCGGTGGAGCAGGCCGGGCTGACCGGCCTTGCCGAAGGCCAGCCGCTCGGCTTTACCCTGGTTGATCGCGGCGGCCGAATTTCGGCAACCGACCTCAAGATCGAGGGCGAGCCGCTCCCGGTCGAGGATCGCGGGCCGCCACGGGACCGGGACGCAGCGCCCGGAGCGCCGCGCGGTGGCGGTGCACCCCAACGCCAGCTTACAGGCGAAAAGGCCACCGGCACGGTCAAGTTCTTCAACGCGATGAAGGGCTTTGGCTTCATTCAGCGCGACGATGGCCAGCCTGATGCCTTTGTCCATATCAGCGCGGTCGAACGCGCCGGCATGCCGACGCTCAACGAAGGCGACCGGCTCGAGTTCGAGCTTGAGGTTGACCGACGCGGCAAATATGCTGCGGTGAACCTGGCGCCCATGCAATAAGCCCGGGCCGGTACTGGCCTTGGCATCGGGTAACAACAGCACCCGGCCGGCATCAGGCTGGTCGGGTGCGTCGATTTCCGGCGGCGACCGGGCGGCCATTCCGCCATCGGTCGCGCCGACGGCTGCGGCAAGCGCGGAGACAATGGCGTCGTGCGGCGCCGCACCAGATATGGCGTCGTGCGGCGCCGCACCAAATATGGCGGCGGGCGCAGGCGCGCTGACGCAGGTAATGGCCGAGGCATTGGCCGGCGTTCCAGCCGGCCGCTCGGCCGCGCCGCGCGGTTCACCCATCGCGGCGCCCTCGCCGCCGGTCACGACCATGGTCGCAACGCAGCGCGACATTACCGCGCTTCATGCGCTGATCGAAGGCGCGTATCGCGGCGATTCGGCGCGCGGCGGCTGGACGCATGAGGCCGACCTGCTCAGCGGGCAACGCACCGACCCGGCCGCGCTTGGCGACATAATCGCTGACCCGCGCCAGCGCCTGCTGCTCGGACGCGATGACACTGGGCTGCTCGGGTGCGTGGCCCTTGCCGACAAGGGCGCAGGCCTTGCCTATCTTGGCATGCTCACCGTGGCGCCCGACCGGCAGGGTACCGGCCTTGGCCGCCAGCTCATCGCTGCGGCCGAACAAACGGCCCGCACGCAGCTTGGCGCGCGAACCATGGAAATGACCGTCATTGCCCAGCGCCGAGAACTTATCGCCTGGTATCAACGCTGTGGCTATGCGCTGACCGGTGAGGAGCGCCCCTTCCCCTATGGCGACGAGCGGTTTGGCATCCCGCTAGCCGGCGATCTGCGATTTGTCGTGCTCGCGCGGACAATAGCGTGATCCGCGCTACCCAGCGTAACCCAATTGCCACAGCACAAACGCATTTTCCTCCGCCGATTCGCGCAGACTGTCGAACCGGCCAGATTTGCCGCCATGGCCGGCCCCCATATTGGTCTTGAGCAGCAGCACGTTATCGTCCGTCTTGTGGGCACGCAGCTTGGCCGCCCATTTCGCCGGCTCCCAATAAGTGACCCGCGGATCATTCAGGCCGCCCGAAATGAACAGCGGCGGATAGGCCTGTGCCTGCACATTGTCATAGGGGCTGTACGAGCGGATGAGGTCGAAAGCGGCCTTGTCTTCAATCGGGTTGCCCCATTCCGGCCATTCGCCCGGCGTCAGCGGCAATTCTGCGTCCATCATCGTGTTCAGCACATCGACAAACGGCACATCGGCGACCACCGCGCCCCATAATTCCGGGTCGGAATTGATGACCGCACCCATAAGCTCGCCCCCGGCCGAGCGCCCTGCAATCGCGATTTTGCCCGCGCTCGTCCATCCGTCTGCGACCAGCGCGCGCGCCACATCGACGAAATCATTGAAGCTATTGGCGCGTTTTTCCAGCTTGCCATCGAGATACCATTGCTGGCCCAGATCATCGCCGCCGCGAATATGCGCAATCGCATAGGCAAAACCGCGGTCAAGAAACGACAGCCGCCCGGTTGAAAAGCCAGGCGGCACGGCCATGCCATAGGCTCCATAGGCATAAAGGTACAAGGGCTGCGACCCATCCCGTCTGAAGTCTGCCGGATACACGATGGACACCGGAACCTGCGCGCCGTCGCGCGCGGTGATCTTGAGCCGCTCGGTGGCATAGGCCGATGCGGCATAGCCACTCGGAATCTCCTGAACCTTCAGCACCTCCATGCGCCCGGTTGCGACGTCATAATCATATACCGTGCCCGGCGTTACCATCGACTCATAGCCAAGCCGCAGCACCTGCTGGTCATATTCCGGGTTGTCGCCCAGCCCGGCGGCGTAGCTGGCTTCGGGGAACGCGATCCGCGTGGGGGCGCCGCCGGCATAGTCATGGATTTCGATCTGGTCGAGCCCCTCTTCGCGGCCATCGACCACGAAGAAGTCACGGTAGCATTCAACGCCGGTCATGTAGAAAGCGTCAGACGGCGCGATCAGCTCCGTCCACTCATCCGGTGCGGATAGCGGCGCGGTGCACAGCCGGAAATTGGGGTGCACGTCGTTGGTGTGGATGAACAGCGTGCCATCATGCTCGTCAACGTCATATTCGCGGCCGGGCTTGCGCGCGCTGACCAGCAACGGCTTGGCGAGCGGATCGGCCGCGGGCACGAGCCATGCCTCGGTCGTCACATGGTCGCCGCTCGCGATGATAATCCAGGCGCGCGAGCTGGTCTCCGACACACCAACGCGAAAACCTTCATCGGCCTCTCTGAACAACTCGATATCGGTCGACGGATCGGTACCAAGCCGGTGGAAGCGCACATTGTCGGTGCGCCACTGCTCGTTCGCCAGCCCATATAGAAACCCGGAATCATCGGCCGCCCAGACAATTTCGGAGAGCATGCCGGGGATAACGTCGGGCAAATGTGCGCCCGTTTCGAGATTTTTGACGCGGACTTCAAAGCGCTCTGCCCCCGAATCGTCAATCGCATAGGCCAGCAGGCGAGCGTCATTGCTGACCGAAAACGCGCCGAGCCGGAAATATTCGCGGCCATCCGCCAGCGCGGGCTCATCCAGCAGCAACTGGTGCGCCGCCGGGTTGTCAGCGTCGGCCACAGGCTTGCGCCACCATTGGCGATATTGCCCGCCGGTTTCAAACGCGGTCCAATATAGCCAGTCGCCGTCCTTCTGGGGGACGCTTGCGTCATCCTCCTTGATGCGGCCTTTCATTTCTTCATAGAGCGCCTCCGTGAGCGGGTTGAGCGGCGCCATCACCTGTTCGAAATAGGCGTTTTCCGCCTCCAGATAGCCAAGCACATCCGGGTCGGTGACGGCCGGATAGCCGGGGTCTTTCAGCCAGGCATAGGGATCGTGGACGGTGTGGCCATGGGCCGAGAAACTGTGCGGGCGCTGTTCGGCAACCGGCGGCTTGGGAGGCGGTGTCATCCCCGCTCCCTATCGCGCCCGGCGGGGTAAAGTCGAGCCGCCCGGCTCAGCGCCGTTTGGCTTCGGCATCCAGCCGCGCCCGCCATTCATCATAATGGCGCTCGATGGCCGCCGGGTCGCTGGCCAGCGTATCGAGCTTGGCAAGCCACCGGGCATGCGCCCGGCGCAGAGCGCGCGCATCCGGCGAGCGGGCAAGCACGCTGCGGTAAACCAGCGACAGATTATAGTCGCCAATCGCCAGCGACCAGTTTCCGCAAATTGCCGCGCGGCTTGCCGACAAGGCGCCGTCGCACGAAAAATTCTGCACCCGCGCCGGCGCACCGGCATCGAGCACCCTTTGGTCGGGTGATGCGGCAAATGTTTCAGCCACTGGCGCCGGGCTTGCAAACAGGCCGGAGAACCACGACCCGCCCCGGGCAACGCCTGCGGCCGTTGTCGACCGCGCCGCGCCTGGTTGCGCCAACGCCGCCGCCGACGTCGATGCCGATGCCGCAGCGGCCAGGCCCGTCACGGTACGCGCGCCGGGTGCCGGGCGCCCGCCGCGGCCTGCGCTGCCCGCTGCCGTCTGCCAGCTGAAAAACGCAACGAGGCCAAGCACCAGCACAGTCGCCCCACCAATGCCGGCAATCGTGCCAATGGGCGCCCGCGCCTTTTCGGCCTTTAGCGGGCAGCGGTCATCGCGGCAGCGCACCAGGGCTGGCTTGCTGATGTCGCGTTTGCAGAGCTGGCATAGCGGGTTCGCCATGCGCACAGTGTGGCAGCAAAGGATAAACAACTGGTTTACCATGAAGGCGTGACGCACCCCTTGGCCGCTGTCGCCGTTTCTGGCACCATCGTGAAGGTTCGCCGGTTGCGGGATTTTCCCGTACGCGTTGAGGAATTGCCCGATGTCCACTTATGCCGCCCGTCTTGCAGCCCTTCGCGACCAGCTTGCGCGCGACCGGCTCGACGGGTTTGTCGTGCCGCTGACCGATGAGCATATGAGCGAATATGTCGGCGATTATGCGCAGCGCCTGGCCTGGCTGACGGGGTTTCAAGGGTCCGCAGGCACCGCCGTCGTGCTGCCGCATGAAGCGGCGATCTTCACCGATGGGCGCTACACGTTGCAGGTTCGCCAGCAGGTGTCGGCGGAAAGCTGGGCCTATGTCGCGGTGCCGCAGACCAGCGTCGCCGGCTGGCTCGCCGAACACACGCCGCATGGCGGGCGGATTGGCTATGACCCGTGGCTGCACACGCGCCAATGGGTGGACGAGGCCGGTCGGGCGCTCGCGGCGCGCGGCGCCGTGCTGATCGGCGTTGACGCAAACCCCGTTGATGCGGTGTGGCCTGATCGCCCGGCACCCTCGCCCGCCACTCTGGCTGTGCACGACGACATCCATGCCGGCCGCTCCTCGGCGGAAAAGCGCGCGGCCATCGCCGACTGGCTGAGCGAGCACCGCGCCGATGCCGTCGTGCTGACCGCGCTCGATTCGATTGCCTGGGCCCTCAACATTCGCGGCGCTGATGTGGCGCACACGCCCGTCGCGCTTGCCTATGCCATTGTGCAGGCCGATGGCACCGCCGACCTGTTCATTGCGCCTGAAAAACTGACGAACGCGGTGCGCCAGCATCTCGGCAACGCCATTCGCACGCACCCGCGCGATGCGTTCGCGCCCGCGCTCCAGACCTATCGCGGCAAGCGCATTGCCGCAGATCCCGAGCGCGCGGTGGCGGCCATTTTCAACGCGCTCGATGCAGGCGGCGCAACCGTGCTGGCGCTGCGCGACCCCATTGTGCTCGCCAAGGCAACCAAGAACCCGACCGAGATCGCCGGGCACCGCGCGGCATCCGCCAGGGACGGCGCTGCGCTTGCGCGGTTTTTGCGCTGGGTAGAGACCGAGGCCCCCAAAGGCGGCCAGACCGAATTGTCGTGCGCGGCCAAGCTGCTGGAATTCCGTGCGGCCAGCGGCGTGCTCATCGACACGTCGTTCGACACGATTTCCGCAACGGGCGCGCACGGGGCCAGCCCGCATTACCGGGTCGACGAACAATCAAACGCGCCGCTGGAACACGGCCAGCTCTACCTCGTCGACTCCGGCGGGCAATATCTGGACGGAACGACGGACGTGACCCGCGTGCTCGCCATTGGCACGCCCACCGACGAAATGCGCGACCGGTTCACGCGCGTGCTCAAGGGGCATATCGCGCTGGCAACGGCTGTGTTCCCGCAGGGCACCAATGGCGGCCAGCTTGACGGGTTTGCCCGGCGCCCCTTGTGGGAAGCCGGGCTCGATTATGCGCACGGCACCGGCCACGGGGTCGGCGCGTATCTGTCGGTGCATGAAGGGCCGCAGCGGATCGCCACGCCCAGTTACCCCGGCGGTGGCCCGTCAGAGCCGCTGCGCGCCGGCATGATAATTTCCAACGAGCCCGGCTATTACAAGGCGGGCGACTACGGCATCCGCATCGAGAATCTGGTGCTGGTCGAGGACCGGGTGATCGAGGGGGCCGAAGCGCCGATGCTCGGCTTTGAAACGCTCACCTTTTGCCCCATTGAACGCAGCCTGATCGTCGCTGACATGCTCAGCAAGGCCGAGCGCGACTGGCTGGATGACTATCATGCTCGGGTGCTGGCGGTGCTGGGGCCGCAACTTAACGCTGAGGAATTAGCGTGGCTGGAAAAGAAATGCGCGCCGATCGCCGTCGGATCATAGGCATTCTCTCGGCCGTCGCGTTTGTCATGGCCGTTGCCGTGATAATACCGTTAGCCAGCCATGCGAGCCATGCTATCGGGTTTTGGCTCGGCCAGCATTGAGCTTCGCCCTTTGGCGGTGATATTGAGGCGATCCAGCTTAGCAAGGAGTGCTGACCGTGCCCGGTCAAGCGCGATGACCCGCGGGTTGAGCCGCAGCGTCGGCACCACGGCATCAATCGTTGCGCGGCTTACCCCCCGGCTGGCCGCCTCACGCGCCAAAATCTGCACAAAAGCCTGGAAGCCCGCCTCATCCTGCGCCACGCCTGCGCCGCTGCCGGCCAGGCACAGCGCCAGCGCAACAACGACGGTGGCCGCTCGGCGGCAGGTGGAAAGCGTCGGGGCCATTGATGACAGCCTTGCCACACTGGCCAGGCGACATGAACCCCCAAAGGCGGGCGCTTGCGGGAAAACCACAACCCCTTGCGCCGAACCGCATCCTGCCCCTATGCGATTTTTCAGACGGACAGGTGGCCGAGTGGTTTAAGGCAGCGGTCTTGAAAGCTAATGGGGGTTTCGACCGCTCGACGCGCGGAGCGACGAAAAAGAGGTGTTGTTAGAATCGCTTAGCGGTAGGTCGGCAAAGGGCTAACAGCGGCGGTGCGCGAGCCGTCTAGCAGAGTTCTAGCCGCGCCGCTGAATCGGTATGGAAGAGTGTCCGAGTGGTTTAAGGAACTGGTCTTGAAAACCAGCGAGCGGGCAACCGCTCCCTGGGTTCGAATCCCACCTCTTCCGCCACTTCGGAACAAAGCTGGGCACTCCGCCTGGCAGCGTTCCATTTCCGCGTGCGGCGGCAAGCGTCCGCAGCAGGTCGGATTTTGATCCCATGATGCGAACCTCGCCGTCGCTGACCTCGACGCGCTGGGCGAGCGCGCGGAGATGGTCGCGGCGGTATCCGCCGCCGGGCAGGCGCATCCGCTGGCGAGCGGTCTGCGCAAACTTCGCAAGCATAGGCGCGGTGATGGCTTTCTGACTCGCGCTTTCCAGCATCGCCGATGCGCGCTCTGCATCGATACGGGATTGATCTCTGATGGCCTTGAGACTGGCAATGCGGTCCTTGAGGTCGGGGTCGTCGAGGTCAGCGACGCCACTCTCGATGGCGTCGTAAAGCCGCTTTAGTCGCAGGTCGGTCTCAGTCGCCCGCTTGTTCAGCTCGGCGATGTGGGAATGGCGGCGTTCGGTGCGCTCCTGTCGCCGGTCGAGCACCGTCGCCAGGACCTCCTTCAACCGCGCCGGGTCGAGCAACCGGTCCTCCAGATGCTTGGCGACCAGATCGTCCAGCTTCTCCATTGGCACGGTCATGCCGCTGCAAGCTGTCGGCCCCTGCCGGGCCTTGGTCGAGCAGGTGTAGTAGCGATAGCGCCCGCCCTTGCCGGTGCGGATCGTCATGGCCCCGCCGCACTTGGCGCAATGGATCAGACCGGTCAGCAGCGTAGGACCGCCTACCACCTGCGGCGGCGCGACCTTTGGGTTGCGGGCCTTCATGCGCGCCTGCACGGCGTCGAACACTGCCTGGTCGATGATCGGTGGAACCGCGACGGGGATGACCTCCTCGTCCGGCTTGTTGTCGCCGTTCTTGGTGCGCCGGTTGAACTCGTGGCGTCCGATATAGGTCTGCCGGGTCAGCATCCGGTGGACCGTGCCGATGCCCCAGCGCCCGCCGTCGCGGGTGAAGATGCGGTGTTCGTTGAGATGCTTGGTGATGGCCTTGACGCCCATCGGGCCGGACCTGCCATCGCCCTCGAGCGCCAACCGGAATGCCAGCCGCACCGTCTCGGCGTGGATCGGGTCGACCTCCAGCTTCTTTTTGATCTTGGCCCCGCGCTGCTCGGCCGCGACGACGCGGTAGCCGATCGGCGGCAGCGAGCCGTTCCAGAACCCCTGCCGGGCATTCTCCTTCAAGGCGCGAAGGACGTGCTTGGCGTTCTCCTTGGACTGATACTCGTCGAACAGCGCCATGATCTGACGCATCATGACGTGCATCGGATCGTCACCCATCTCCTGGGTGATCGACACAAGGCGAATGCCGTTCTTCGCCAGCTTGCGGACGTAGAACTCCAGCTCGAAGTGATCGCGGAAGAATCGTGAGAAACTGTGGACGACCACGACCTCGAACGGTGCTGGCTTTGCCGTCCCGGCCTCGATCATCTGTTGGAACTCGGGGCGGCGGTCATTGGTGGCGGACGCGCCTGCATCCACGAACGTCTCGACAAGCTGGTAGCCGCGCGCGGCGCAATAGGCTTCGCCCTGCTTGCGCTGATCGGGGATTGACACATCATGCTCGGCCTGCCGCGCGGTGGATACGCGCAGATAGAGGGCGGCGCGCAGCGGCACGGTCATGACGGCAATCTCCTCACATCATCGGCATGGTCCGAACAGCTCGTCGAAGAGATCGCCGAACCGCGCCTCGAACAGATCGGCCTCGGCGTCTGTGATCGGCACACGCTCCGGCCAATCATCGGTGACGGCCCAGTTCTCAACGTCGTGCTTTGGCGGTCGGCCCGGAAACGGCCACGGCTTTCCCAGCAACTGTTCAAGCTGCTCGGATGCGGTTGGCGGATGCTGGCGCGAGGCTCTGGGCATTGCGCCAGAATCGCCGAACCAACGCTCGGAAAGAATAGCGTTTCCCTACGCCAGACTACGCCTCGTAGCCCCGCGCGCAGATACAGGCGCACGGCGGCTGACGGCGGCTTTGGCGTAATCGCCGCTATCACGCCGCCTGCTTCAACGGCTTTGCCCGGTCAATCCGCTGGCGCTCCTTGGGGCTGTGCATCGCGTTCCAAAGGTCATTGCGACGCTGGACGTTCAGCCAGAAATCGGGGCTGTTGCCGAATACGCGCGACAGAATCAGCGCCGTTGCGGCGGTGACGTTGCGGCGATCGTTACACAGCTCGTTGACGTGCTTGCGCTGCACGCCCATCGCTTCGGCGAGCGCCGCCTGGGTCAGCCCCATCGGCTCCATGAACTCCTCGGTCAGTATCTCGCCCACACTCACCGGCTTGCTCTTGGTCATCAACATGGCATCACCTCAATCATAGCTGTGGTCGTCCAGATACACGTCGCTCGCTTCACCCTTGCTGCCGTTCCATCGAAAGATCAGCCGCCATTGCTTGTTGACGCGGATCGAATGGAACGCCTCAAGCTTGCCGCGCAGCTTCTCGAAATGATTGCTCGGCGGCACGCGCAAATCCTGATCCGTCATCGCGTCGTCGATCATCTGGAGTTTGCGAAAGACGCGACTTTCAAGGTCCGGCGGGATTTTGCGGGACTGGACATCATCCACGAAAAAATCCCGCAGCCAGCCATCCCGAAAGCTCTCGATCATCGCACAGCTCCAGTAAATGTATATGTACCACCCAATGGGTCATACCGCAAGCGGATTGCCATTTGGGCTTGATGATTCTCCCATCACAGCCCCAGTCCCCGGTTGCGCCCGAATGACCAGTCCACACCCCCGCCTGACATCGCGACGCCGCTGATGTGCTGGCCGAGGCGCTTCTCCAGCGGGTCGCTCCACGGGACGAGCTGGAAGCCCAGGCCATTATCAATCATTGCAAACCGCCCGCTTGCAATCTGGGTCGATCCGACCAGCTTGCCGGAGACATATTCGCCGGGAGCCGATGGCTGCCACGTCAGGCCGCGTTCTGAGGCAAGCGCCTTGCCGACGCGGCTGATGTCGGCGCGCTCCAGTTGAGCGATCAGGTCGCTGGGTGCCCGGAACTGGCCGTGGCCGCGATCCTCCGCATAGCCCATGTCGGCAAGCGCGCGTTTCCGCGCCTCCCAAGCGGCGCGGACATCGCCGCCAAAGCCCGTATGCAGCATGGTCTCGCGTCCGCCGCCGATCATCGTGCGGTCGAGCCAGGTCGCTCCTTCGTGGCCCACCTGCCGGTCGAGTGGCAGATCGGACAGCGTCTCGATGCGCGGGCCTTTGCCGAACTTCTGACGGTCGTGGGCCAGACCGCGTTCGGGCAGGTTAGCGGGGATGGTCCAGCGGTCGGCATCGAGGCGCTCGACGATCCCGGCGCGACGCAAGGCTTCGAGCCTGCGGACATGTGACTGGACATGACGTTCGTGGTCGATGCGGGGCATGGTCTCGCGCACCGAGTCCAGATGCTGCGAGGGTCGATAGATACCGTTGGCGTCGGTCTGTTGCAGGACGTTCTCATCGGCAACGCGCGAGGTGCTGGGCGGCGGGTCCACCGCGACGATGCTGCCGCGCCGGATGCCCTCAACCTTGGCCGCCGGAACTTCCAGATGATGGACACGCCCGTCCACGCCGTCGATGGTGAGGGCCATGCGTTCGCCAAGCTCGCCGCTTCCAAGCCCCTTGGCGACAACGCGCCCGACGATGCGTTCGGTCGGTGTGGCACGATGCACGGTGTAGCCTGCATAGGCACGCTGCTCGGCCAGCCCCTCGCGGTCGAGCGCCTGATGCATCGTCTTGATGATGTCGCCGCGCTTGCCCAGCTCGCGCAGCATTGGTTCGGCGCGCGGCGATATCGTCCAGATGCCTGGCGTGTGCTCGGTCGCCAGCCCCATGCGCTCCAGCTTGCGGGCACGGTTGATCAGCAGCGCCCGGTTCTGGCGCAAGGTCTCGGCCATGTCCTTGTCGGGGCGAAGGTCGGCAAACTCGTTGCTCGCGTCCTGCTCGGCGATCAGCATCCGGTCGAGCCGGGTGAAGCGTTCTGCATCCACTTCGCGCTCAAACTGGCGGCTGACCTCCTGTTCGGTCTGGCGACCCAGCTCCAGCGTGACGATCTCGCTGGCCCGTTCGCGGATGCCATGGGCGATGTAATCCCCGGCAATATCGAGCCGCTTGCCGTCATCGGTCACGCCGCGCAGCGGGATGTGGGTGTGCGGATGGCCGGTATTGTGGTGATCGACCGCGATCCAGTCGAGCCTTGTGCCAAGGTCCGCTTCCATCTGGGTCATTAGATCGCGGGTGGTCTGACGAGGATCGGACAGCTCGACGCCCTCCTCGGCTGAGACAATGAAACGGAACTGGTGGCGGTCCTCGCGGCCCCGGTCGAGGAAGGCAGGGCCATCCGCAACATCTCTGTCGGCGGAATAGACCTGGCCCTTCTCGCCGTCGCGGGTGACACCATCGCGCTCCAGATAGCGCAGATGCGCGTCCACCGCCTTGGCGCTCACGAACTGCCGCCCCCGCGCCGCCCCCCGCTGGGGGTTGAGCTTGACGATCCGCGCCTTCACCGCAACCCGCCGCGCGCGTGTGCGGACGCCGTTCGCATTCCGGCTCCACCCGTTCCGGCCTTTCAATCCCGCCGCCACCTTTGCGCCCCGGCCCCGCGCATTGCACCGCCCGCTCGCCTTTCCCGTCCCGGCCAAGCGATTGGGGTTGCCGCCCGCCCGGCGGATTGCCTGATGCACCTCGCCAATGAAGGTCTTGGGGCGCGCACGAACAGCTCTCGGAAAACGCGGCGCACCCCGGTCACGAACCTTGCCGGGACGGATGCGAAACTGGTTGTCGTCGGCTGTCATGCCTCGACGATTGAGAACGCAAACCCCTGACGCAAGGAGCGAAATCGGCCCGTCGTAGAGTGGCGCAGCAATACTTGCTTGCGGCGGCAAACGGCGGGTCGGAGTTATCGGCAGAGTGCGGGTGGCACCCACTTTTGCATTGAAAACAAAAGGAAAAATGGCATCTGTGCCACCCGCGCGCCTTGTGAACCACCCTGCCAAGCGCCAAAAAACAATGTGCAGACAAACACTTAGGGGCCTTGCCCCGGCAGCGAGGAATCTCGCTTTATCTTGCCGTCACCTTCCTTCTTATCTCCGCTGCTTTTCCTTACCCGCTGGAGCCCCCGATACCCCTTGCGTGCCATGCTGCAACGTTACCGAGACTGAGCAACCGATTCGTGCGGGCGCGCTGATGAAATCGTCGATCACCGTGGCGCAAAACCGATGTGAAAACACTGCGGTCGCCACACTTATCTTTGCCAGAATGGGCGCGTCTCGCTACTGCTTGGAACATAGAGGGGGCGCTATTTGTCTGATTCTGGGTTGTTCATTGCCGGTGCGTTGTTCACCACCGATTATCTCGTTGAAGCGATCAAGGCCACCGCTGCGTATCGCGCCGTTGATGTGCCTGCATTGCGCGCTCGGCTTGACCACATCGCCGCCGCCTTTCCACAGAACCAGCGCACGAACGAAAGCCAGACCGAGGACGATTTCATCTGGCCGGTCCTTGCCGCGCTCGGCTGGTCGGAGTCGCTTCGCCAGCAGAATCTGACCGTCACCGGGCGCGATGATGTGCCCGATGGTCTGCTGTTCGCGGATGCTGCGGCGAAGGCTTCCGCTAATGCGCAAGGCGACCAATGGCGGCGCTATGCGCATGGGCTCGCGGTTGTTGAAAGCAAGCGCTGGGCACGACCGCTAGACCGCGCATCTGGCCGCGATGAAACGACAGCGCCGTCCACTCAGATGCTTCGATATCTGCGCCGGATCGACGATCTCACCGGCGGCGCGCTGCGCTGGGGCATCCTCACCAACGGCACGCGCTGGCGGCTATATTGGGCGGGGGCGCGCTCGATATCGGAAGAGTTTCTGGAAATCGACCTTGGTCGCGTTCTAGCGCTTGGCGACGACGCTCCTTCAGCCGATGGCGCGATACGCGACCACTGGCTGCGTGTTTTTGCGGTCATGTTCGGGCGCGACGCGTTCCTTCGTGACGGCGCTGATCAACGCTCTTTCCATGATCGCGCGCGCGCCGAAGCGGCCTTCTATGAGGAACGGGTCGCTGCCAGCCTGTCGAAGCTGGTGTTCGATGTCGTGTTCCCCAGCCTAGCAAAGTCTATCGCCGAAGCCGCGCCGGATGTGCCGTTGACCGACGTTCGCGACGCCGCACTGGTGCTGCTCTACCGCCTGCTCTTCCTGCTTTATGCCGAAGATCGTGACCTGCTACCGGTCAGCGACCCGCGCTATGACGACTACGCACTACGCCCGCTGCGGCTCGATGTCGGCAGGCGAATGACCAGCGGCGATGCGTTTTCCACGTCAGCCGCGCGCATCTGGAGCCATGTTTCCGATCTGTCGCGGATCATCGACAAGGGCGATGCCTCAGTCGGAATTCCGCCCTACAATGGCGGCTTGTTCGCCACCGCTGGAACGCCTCTACTGACCAGCGCCCGTGTGCCGGATAGCGTGATGGCCCCCGCACTCGATGCGCTGTCCTATGAGCGATCGTCGGGCGAACGGCGCTATATCAACTACCGCGATCTCTCGGTCCAGCAGCTCGGTTCGATCTACGAGCGCCTGCTGGAATTCGAGATTGTGCCCGACGATTCCGCTGCGCTGGCGGTTCGTCCAAACCTGTTCGCCCGCAAGAACAGCGGCAGCTATTACACGCCCGACGAGCTGGTCGGCCTTATCCTCGACGAGACGCTCGAACCGCTCATCACGGAACGGATGGATGCGTTTCGCACGGCGCTGAGCAAGCTCAACCCCAAGGACGCGGAAGACTATCGGCGGCGCGAACTTCGAGATGCGGACCCGGCCAATGCGATCCTGTCGCTGCGCGTTTGCGACCCGGCGATGGGGTCTGGGCATTTCCTCGTTAGCCTTGTCGACACGCTTGCTGATAATGTGCTCGATGCGATGGCGGAAGCCGCCGTGCTCGGCGCGGACCTCGGCTACACCTCCCCGCTCGCCGACAAGATCGAGGATATTCGCGCGACCATTCTAAAGAATGCCAGGGCGGCGAACTGGACGATCGATGAGGAGCAGCTCGACGATCGCCACATCGTCCGCCGCATGGTGCTGAAACGCTGCGTCTATGGCGTGGACAAGAATCCGATGGCGGTCGAACTCGCCAAGGTCGCGCTGTGGCTCCACACCTTCACGGTCGGCGCGCCGCTGTCGTTCATCGACCATCACTTGCACGCCGGTGACAGCCTGTTCGGCTTGTGGGTGCGCGACGCCATCGACAAAGCCACCGCGATGGGTGGTGAGCTGTTCTACAATGAGGCGCTCCGCAACGCGCAACGGTCGGCGGAAGCGATGAAGACGATCGAGGCGCTCACCGACGTCGAGATTGCCGACGCGCACCGCTCGGCGGCAATGTACGAAGACGTGGAATTGATGACCGGCGAGCTCGACGGGTTCGTCAGCTTCCTGCACGCCCTGGACTGGCTCGATCTGAAAGCCAAGGACAAGGCGCTTGCCCGGCTCTGGCTCGATGGGCGATTTGGTGATCCCATCCCCATTGCGCGGGGCCGCAAAGCGCCGGAAGGCGGGATGGCGAAGCCGGAGGAAGTCGAGGCTTTCACCACCATCTGGCAGCGTGCTCGTGCGCTGATCGGCGAAGAGCGCTTCCTCAACTGGCAGATCGCCTTTCCCGGCGTGTGGGATAACTGGGCCAGCAAGGGCCGCGAAGGCGGGTTCGACGCGGTGGTCGGCAATCCACCGTGGGATCGGATCAAGCTGCAACAGGTGGAATGGTTTGCGGCGCGCAGACCGGAGCTTGCGCTAGCGCCACGCGCGTCGGACCGGACGCGAATGATCGCCAAACTGAAGACCGATGGCGATCCGCTCTGGGATGATTTCAGGCACGCCGAACAGCGCGCAGTCGACACAGCGCGCATGGCCCGAAAGTCGGGACATTATCCGCTGCTTTCAGGAGGTGATACCAATCTGAATTCCCTGTTCGTCGAGCGCGGCCATGCGTTGGTCAGACCCGGCGGCATGGTCGGCTTGCTGATTCCGTCGGGCATTGCCTCCGATCAAAGCTCGGCTGCGTTCTTCCGCAAGGTAACCGGCGACAAGCAGGTCCATCGGGTCATCGACTTCTTCAACAAGCGTTATGACGGCAGCCTGTTTTTCCCGGATGTCTATTATCGCTTCAAATTCTGCGCCTACATCGCGGGCGGTGTCGATCGGCATTTCGACGGCGCATCTTACGGCTTCTTCATCCGCGACCTCGCCGAAATCGCCGACCCCGATCGCGTCTTTCCGATCACTGCTGATGAAATCGCGCGCATAAATCCGAACAGCGGCACAGCCCCGATCTTCCGATCGCGCCGGGACAAGGAAATTACGTCGGGTATCTACGCACACCTACCGGTCTGGGCGGATCGGTCCGCTGGTGAAGGCCAATCCGTTTGGCCAATGCGCTATGTCCGAATGCTCGATATGGCGAACGATAGCGGGAAGTTTCGCACGCGCGCCGAGCTGGAAGGCGATGAAAGCGCCTGGCCAGTGGGCAGCAATCGGTTCGAGTCAGCCGATGGCGAATGGGTGCCGCTCTATGAGGGTAAGATGGTACAGGCGTTCGATCATCGCGCCTCCGATATCGTGCTTGCCGAAGCGAATGTGTTCCGGTCGGGACAGGGCGCGGACCTGACTGACGATGACCACCGCGACCCGGCACGCCAGCCCACGCCGCGCTATTGGGTGAAGGCCAGCGATACCGGCTGGGATGCCCCGACCGATTGGTGCCTTTCGCTCAAGGATGTGACGTCCGTCACTAATGCTCGGACGACGATTACGGCGATCATCCCGCGCTTCGGCGCGGGGCATACGTTGCCGGTGCTGTTTCCGACAAAGGGCGTGAGCGCCAAAAGCTATGCCGAGGCCGCGCCGCTGGTGCTTGCCAACCTGAATAGCGTCGTGCTCGATTATCTCGCGCGCCAGAAGGTCCACGGCAATCACCTCGCCTGGTATCTGGTCGAGCAACTGCCGATCATACCGCCAGTCGCCTATTCCCGAACCTTCGGCGCGAAATCCGCCGGCGAAATCGTCCGGGAGGCGGTGCTGGAACTGACCTATACCGCCCACGACCTCGCCCCCTTTGCGCGCGACATGGGCCATGTCGATCCGGCGGGCGCGGTGCTGCCACCCTTCGCTTGGGACGAGGGCCGGCGGCTGCGGCTGCGCGCCAAGCTCGATGCGCTCTATTTCATCCTCTACGGCGTGTTCGATCCAGCCGACGCAAGCCAAAGCCGCGACGACATCCGCTACATCTATTCGACCTTCCCCATCGTAGAACGGGAAGAAACGGCAAAGTGGGACAGCTATCGCAGCCGCGACCTTTGCCTTGCCTGGATCAACGCACTGATGGCAGGGCAACCGGATGCGGAGGTGGCGGGGTGAGCCTCGCTGCGCCGCTTAATTTCGCCGATCTGCTCGGCAAAGCGGCGATTGCGCCCGTCAATGTTCGGATGCTGCGCCATCAGGCGCGCGGCCCCGCTGGTCGGACTCCGTTCACACTCTGGCGCGATGGCGCTGGCCAGTTCGACGATTACCAGTCGGTTCAGGATACGGCGAATCGTGCCAAGCTGAATGCGCCGGTCTGGGCGAGTTTCGTCGTCACGCCTGCGGCAGCGACGCTGTTCGTCGGGCTATATGGCGCGATACGGGTCGGCACCACGCCGCCCGACCGGATCGATCCGCTGTCCGGCAAGGCCGAGGCGGCGTTGGGCAGCATCGATCCCGATCTCTATGCCCTGAGCCCGCTCGAACCGCTTTCAGGCTATATCGGGCGGCTGACGGTCGATTGGGGGCCGGGGATGCGCAGCTGGATTCAGCGTGCCGACCGCCAGCCCAAGCCGATCGAGGAAATCCTGCGCGCTTATCGCGAGCCCGATTATCCCGGCCATGCGCGTTTCCTGCGGCAGCTTTCTGATCTTGAGGCGATGCCGCCTGCCTGGGCTGCGGTGCTGCGCGCCTCTCGCGGCGTCTATCTGCTGACGTGTCCGCACACGCGAGAACAATATGTCGGATCGGCCAGCGGCGAAGGCGGATTTTTGTCGCGCTGGTTGGGCTATGTGGCGACTGGGCACGGCGGCAACGTCGCGCTCAAGAGCCGCGATCCCAGTGACTATCAGGTCCGCATCCTCGAAGCTTGCGCCTCGTCCGCTTCTGTCGAAGATATTCTGGTGACCGAACAACTGTGGAACGCCAAGCTGCAAAGCCGCGAAGTGGGGCTGAACCGGAATTGAGGGGGATGAATGGCAAAGCTCAATCGCAAACAAATCCAGGATCGCGCGCGCGAAATTCTGGAAGCCGAAAGCGGCGGCATTCGCTGGGGCGAAATCCTGAAGCTTATCCACGGCCCCGATCCGGAAACTCCGCCGAACAGCATTCATGGCGCAATTCAGGTGTTGTTCCAAAGCTCTGACGATATCGTAAAAGTTGCGCGCGGTACGTATCAGCTCGCCAAATATGTCGATGCCGATGCCGCCGACGCGGTTGCGGCCGACGAAGCGATGGCCATCGTGCCAATCGGCAATGACGCGGCGGGCGCCATTGGCACGCTCACCGAACAGGATTTCTACGCCAGCTTCGCCGAATGGCTGGTCGAAAATGACGAGGCGACGGTCGCCGAAGCCTTGGGCGGGAGCAGCCTGGGTGGCAAATGGGGCACGCCCGATGTGCTCGGCGTGATGAAGCCGCGTGCGCAGGACATTTTCCGCTTCGAACCGCAGATTATCTCCGCCGAAATCAAGGCGACGCCGTCCCAGCCCGTCGTCGCCTTTGGTCAGGCGGTCGCGTACCGGCTGTTCTCGCACAAAAGCTATATCGTCGTGCCCCGTACGACGAGCAGCGACGACATGAGCCGCCTCAAATCCCTTTGCAGCATCCATGGTGTGGGACTGGTCACCTTCTTGCTCGACAAGGAAGCCCCCGATTATCTGGTTGTCGTCCTGCCCGCACTGGCCAGCCCAGACATGTTTTATGTCAACACGATGCTAGAGCGGTTGAAGTCGAGCGAGCCCAAGCTGTTGAACAAGCTGTTCTGAGGCGTTGTAATAGTTTTTGTTGGGGGAAGCCTTATGTCATTCTCGCCGATGTCATTGGCTGAATTTCTGATTCGAGTGACCTTCACCGACCTTTACGCTGTTAGTCGCGTGTTTCCCCGTAATCAGAATCGAGTCGATGCATGAGCCGCCTCCTTGCCAACCTCTCCCTCGATCAGTTGAGCGCCATGGCGGAGCGCAATTGGGACAAGGCTGGTGAACTCGATCTGATCCTGACGGAATTGCGCCACCGCAACACCAATGCGGCAAGCAAGTTGCGCGAGCGCGTCGAAACCTGGATCAGTGACTGTAAACGAACCGCTACGAAACAAGGGCAGAGCGTAGCGACGCCCGAATCCGAAGCGAAGTCCAATACAAAAACGCCACGCGAAATGCAGGCGCGTGATTGGACCTATCAGGCTGTTGCAAAGCTACGCGCCAAGCTGATCGACCTTTCGCGCAAATCGCCGCTGATCGCGTTCAAACACACTTCCCGCAGTGCGAGCCAATTACGGTTCGTGGACGAGCGCCCCGACTTGCTGTTCGAGAGACTGAGCCAAGGCAGCATGGGCTTTGAACCGCTCCCCGGAGAGGAGCAGACGCCAGCGGACGAACGGACGCCGCAATTCGGCATTGCGTATGAACGTGCTCGACTGACGGACCCCGAATTCCTGTCAGCTACAGAAAAGCTCGGCGATAATGAAAATGATGCTCGCGCTTGGCAGGATGCCGAGCGGAGCTTGCGCGCGCGTGTTCGCGCTCAGGTCGGGCTGCCCAAACTCGATTATGGCAAAGGCTTGGATATGGCTGCGCTCGCAAGGGCGCACGGCTTTGACCCGTCTTACGATCTCAAACCGAGCGACGACGGCGATGTTGCCCCGCATCAAGAGGACGATAGTGTTCGTGTCCTGCTGACCCGTAAGGAACTCGACCGCAGACTGAAATCAATCGCTGATCGTGCGACCAGCCATTTGCGCGAAACGGGCCATCACACGCTCCACCTCGCCTTCGGCTTTGTTCAATGGTTCGAGGATGATGCGTCGGATATTGCCTCCCAAGCGCCGTTGCTAGTTTTGCCGGTGGCGCTGGTTAAGGACGAAGGACGCGCGAAAAAAGACTATCGGCTCAGCCTCTGGGAGGGCGGTCTAGAGGTTAACGTCGCGTTGATCGAGAAGGCGCGCGAGCATTGGGGCTTGAACCTCCCGGCGTTGCGCGAAAACGAAACTCCCGAATCCTATTTCGTGCGCGCCAAGACAGTTTTGGATCAAGGGCGGCGGCTGACGCTCCGAACTTTCATAACGCTTTCAGTTCTGCCGCCGATGGTCCTCTGGCGCGATCTCGATCCGGAAAAGTGGTCGAAAGATGCTTTTGCAGAGCACCGCCTTTTGCCGGGCCTGATCGGCGCAACCGAGATTTCCGGTGTGGATGGTGATGACAGCATTATCGATATCGATGATCCGGTTCACGCCGCCCGCGTACCCGCGTTGATCACTGATGCGGACGCCTCGCAGCACCGCGCGATCATGGATATGGCAGCTGGTCGCGACATGGCGATCGAAGGACCGCCAGGCACGGGCAAGTCCCAAACGATCACCAACATGATCGCCACTGCACTCGCCCAAGGAAAGCGAGTGCTATTCGTCGCCGAAAAACAGGCTGCGCTTCGCGTCGTTTCGGACCGTCTCCGCGTTGCTGGCTTTGGGCCGTTGCTGCTCGAACTTCATGGCGACAGGGCCAGCCGGACCGACGTGTATGATGGAGTCCGCGAGCGACTGGCCGCGCAATCAAGGTCGGATCAACGCACCTTGGAAGACAAGCGTACCGAACTGCGCCGCCATCGCGATTTGCTGCGCCGGTATCTTTCGCTTGTTCGCACGCCGTTGGGTAAGCTCGGGCAGACGGCCCACGCGCTGGCCTGGCGCGAAATTCGTTTGCGTAACCTTTTCACCCCCGAAGAGGCAAAAGCGATGGAGGGGCGCTGGTCCCCCAAAGATCCGCTTGACCTTGATCGCCCATCATTGACGGAAAACCGAGAATTGCTAGCGCAGTTCGGCAAGGCGCTGCTTGCGGTCGATTTAGGTCAAGGCGGCGTCCGCACAAGCTGGGTGCTGGCTGGCCAGCTTGATCCTTTCGACCAGACCAAGGCTCTGGAAGCTGCGGCTGCGGCTGGACGTGCAGCAAGTGCTGTTGCCGACGTGGCCAGCCACCTGGCGGGGCTTGGTGTCACCGTTCCGAACCCTGGCGATGGAGTCGGCGCTGTAACCGACCAGCTTGGCGCGATCGTCCCACTGACATGCACCGACGAACAGATCGTTGGCACTGCGCTTCATTATCGCGAGCCTTCATTACAGCTGATCGGTGCACAGCGGACCTGGCTATCGCAGATTGAAGCTATTGCCGACGATATCGATAGGCCCGAAGCCGTTTCTGTCGAGGCTGCTGAGGCCCTCCGCGATGCCCTCTCGATCGATCGTTGCCCTGATACGCTTGCCCACGCGCAACATAGCCAGGCTCTGAATGAACGGTTATCTATGGCTTTAGCGACTGCGGAACGCGATATCGATCGCCTCAGCAGCAAACTCGCAGGCGGCACGAAAACCTCGTTGCGCAATGCGCAGGATGTGGCATCGCTACTTGCCGAATTGGGCCAAACAAGCCCGGCTGTTGGCGGATTGCTTTCGAGCAGTTTGCTGGAGGTTTCTTCGGACGCTGCCATCACCACCGCTACCGGGGACGCCAACGTCCTGCTGGCGGAACGGGATGAAGTATCGGCAATCTCCCTGGCTGAGGCGCTCGCCATTGAACCCGCTGAGCTCGACGATATAGCCGAAACGCTCGACTCTACGGGGCCGCTCGCTCGCCTATTCAGCGGACGCTACAAGGCAGCGCGACGGCGTGCGGCTCGGCTTCTAGCCGATGCGTCCGACCGCGAATTGGCTGCGTCGAACTTGCGCAGGATTGCGGCATATTCCCGAGCCCGGCGTACTTTCCGCGAGGAAAGTAGGGCGCGAGCACTGTTTCCAGCGATGCTTTGGGAAGGGATCGAAAGCGATTTCACATCGCTCCGAGCTGCTCAGTCATTGGTATCGGACGCGGCGTCGCGGCTCTCGGCGTTGGATGAAACAAACGTTCTGCGATGGTGGCTCGCCGCCGATACAACAGAACGCCAGACATTTTCGTCCGGATGCGATCGATTACGAGTAGTGCTCGCCGAGATCATCAACGCGGGCTATTCGCCCGTTACAATCGCGGATTTGCAGGCCACGGTTGCAGATCGAATTAGCAAGCTCCGGCGGCTTGTGGATGCTGCCAAGGCTGTGGGTGTCCATCCAAACGCGAGCCTTCAGCGCGTGACGGGCGTCAGCATCGCAGAGACGGTGCTAAAGGTGCTCGCTGCACGACGAGCCTTCGACTCATACCGAGAACACCCCGAATTTGCTTGGGTTGGCGATGTTTCGAAATCGCTGAATGCACTTGAGGTGAGCCTCGATGAGATTGAAGGCGTTTGCACGATTGCCGCTCCGGTCGACGTCCGTGCACTTCTGAGCAGATCGGACGCGCCTGCTGCTTTGGTTTCGTCAATCGCCGCCGCAGCCACTGATCTGTCCCGAACGATCGGCCTATGGGAAACCGCATCCGATGTTCTTTGGGACCTGGCCGAGCTTGATACGCTAGACTTGTGTGAGAATTTGGAATGGACGCAAGCTGGGGCAACGCTGGAGGCGTTAAATGTAGATAGACGAGGGGCTGGCCTGGCTGCTGACCTGTTGAAATATCGCACAACCGTCGCCTCGCGCGACCTATCTGCGTTTGCCGACGCTGCGACTGCCGGTAACGTGCCCCCAGATCGTCTCGACGACATGTACGAACTGGTCGCAACGTCCGCCCTGTTGCGTTCATTTCTAGGCAGTGATGGCCAGGAACTGGGGCGTCTCGGTAGCCTCTCGCTCGATGCTGCACGGCAGTGTTTCAAGCGGATTGATAGGGAGCTGCATAAGCTTGAGGCAGCGGCAATCGTCGCGGATCGTCTATTGGATAAGGCTCCAGTTGGCGTCGGCTATGGACGGCGGGCGGACTACACCGAGCTTCGGCTGCTCGAGAATGAAATCGGGCTTACGCGCCCACGCACGCCCCTTCGGGACGTTGCGCATCGGGCTGGCCAAGCACTTCAGGCATTAAAGCCCGTCTGGATGATGTCTCCGACATCAATCGCGCAATTCATCCGGCCGGAATCGCTCAAGTTCGATCTGCTCATTGTAGACGAAGCCTCACAGATGCGGCCCGAATTTTCTTTGAGTTGTATTATGCGTGCCGACCAATTCGTGGTGGTTGGTGACGCTAATCAGCTTCCGCCCAGCGACCATTTTCAGGTTGCGAGCACCGACGACGGCGACGACGATAGTGATGGTGTCGGCGTAGACGAAAGTACTGAGTCGATTCTTGATCTGGCAAATCAGCGGTTCCGGACCAAGCCGCGCCTCAAGTGGCACTACCGATCACAACACGAAAGCCTGATCCAGTTTTCCAATCGCGAATTCTATGACCGTGATCTTGTCGTGTTCCCAAGCCCGATGGCCAACGATGATGCCCTCTTGGGTGTTAAATGCTTCTACACACCGGATTTCTTTTCGGACACTGTTTATGAATCGTCGATCAATCAGCGCGAAGCTGAGTTGATCATCGAACAAGCCTTTGGTTTGATGCAAACACATCCCGAGCGGTCAATTGGTATCGTTGCGATGAACTCGAAGCAAACTGAGCTCATCCAAAACGAATTTGATAGGCTGATTGTCGAAGAGGAGCGTGTTCGGAAATATGTTGAGGCCTTCGCTGGGACCATCGATG
The DNA here is from genome assembly GCA_021732445.1 of Sphingomonas sp. Taxonomy (GTDB): domain Bacteria; phylum Pseudomonadota; class Alphaproteobacteria; order Sphingomonadales; family Sphingomonadaceae; genus Sphingomonas. The sequence goes on from JAKFUZ010000004.1 coordinate 148,315, forward strand.
AGTTTTTCATCAAAAATCTCGAAAATGTTCAAGGCGACGAGCGAGATATAATTCTTATTTCAACGGTTTATGGTCCTGACAAGAATGGCACCGTGCGGCAAAATTTCGGTCTAATGAACCGGGAGGTCGGCTGGCGCCGCTTAAATGTTCTGGTGACACGTGCAAAGATGTCATGCCGCCTGATCACGTCACTTCGTCCTGACGACATAAAGGTGACAGAAAAATCGTCGCGCGGGGTCACCGCCTTCAAAAGCTATCTGACCTACGCGCACGGTGGTGCGCAGTATGACGACGCCTCCGGAGGCGAAACGGACAGCGATTTCGAGATTTTCGTCGCTGATGCCCTGCGGGGCGGGGGGTATGAAGTCGTCTATCAAGTGGGCGTTGAAAATTTCAGGATTGACCTAGGAGTTCGCCACGAAAGTTGCCCTGTGGGCTTCATTGCAGGCATCGAATGCGATGGCGCTCCTTATCATTCTGGTTTGAGCGTTCGCGACCGCGATCACATTCGCCAGACGATCCTCGAGAATCTCGGCTGGAACATCTACCGCGTGTGGTCCACCGATTGGTTCGCCGACCCAGCCCGCGAGACAGCAAAGCTGTTGGCGTGGCTCGACGGTGTTCGGGAACGGATCGCGCGAGAATTGAGTGACCGTGAGCCGACTATCGAGGTCAGTAAACCTAAGTCCAAGCCAACTCTTGTTCCTCAGGCCCCACAGCCCATGGCACCCCTGTCAGTTGTTGAGCCGATCCTTGAAGTTCCTGCTACGCTTGAAACTGAGGCGGGAAAAGTCGAGCAAGCAGTCAGCATGTCGGGACCGCGCGAACCTCGTGGTCGAGAGTTGCGGTCGCTAGGGGATTTCCAGACCTACGAAGCGGTTAGAGGCAGGCTGTATGAGATTTGGCGAGGCCAGGTGCTGTTGGGCGAGGTTGAGGTGGTGAAAAGGGCAACTGCAACGCCCCGCCTTTACGGAGACCGAGTGCTTACCGCGCAATCTGAATATGAAGGACGCATCGAGGCGACAGGCGATTGCTTTCGATCGTTCGACCTCTATGCGGCCATGCGGGAAGTGGCACTGAGGGCGGATGAAAAGGTTTGAAGTCGGCGGCTATTTTCCGGTGGGCGCGTGTTTCAGACATGCCAGCCGCCATCCGATCGGGCAAATCGTCAGTTTATCGTAGTGCCACAGCGTATTCGTAGTGATCATCTTCATCAGCCTTGGCCCGCCAAGCTACGATGATTATGCCCGCAAGTATTACAGCTGCGTCGACAGCCAAATTATCGCACTGTACTATCCGCACGTAGGCAGGGGTGTTCGGAGCTATGGGCATGGGCCTTTGCGATATGGACGATCATATGCCAGCATTATATAAGTTTCTTCATAGTTGCGATCTCTCCAAGGTACTCGAGGATGAGACAATCCGCATCTGCTCAAGCTCGTACTTTCGTAAAGAATACGAGGCAATGGAAGAAGCGACGCGCGATCCCACAATCAATGATCCGTATGAAGGCGTGGTACACCAAGTGCAGCGGACGGCAGGAGGAGGGCCAGGCCAACAGAAGCTCCTTAGAATGATGGGTTTAAACGTGGGACCTGACAGTCCTCTTTACTACGGGGTTGGTTTTCAAGGAAATGTGATAATCGAGCGAACGAAGGATTTTCACATGTTTTGCCTCGCGTCTCAGTCCCTTGAGGAGCTTGTGCCTGAATTCTGCGCCTTTCATCCAACTCGCCCCGGTGCGCCCATTTACGACGCATGTCTCGAACTGCTTGACGCGCAAGCGCTCGGGGAGTTGCTGGTCCAACCTGATACCGTGATTTTGAACCTTCAGGGGCGCGGACACGAGATCCCGCTTGGATGGATTTTCCCACGCATTGCGCTGAGGCCCGTTGAGTACCGCAACACTGTAGTGGAATTCAGTGAAGATGCCCCTGCCGCTAGGCCGTGTTGACAAAAGACTTTAGCCATAGGCGTGTGGCAGCGAGATTGAGGAAGCTTTCGAAGGAGAGGGCGGTCTTGTCGTAGCGGGTGGCGATACGGCGCTGTTGCTTGAGTTTGCCGAACA
>JAKFUZ010000003.1 GCA_021732445.1 Sphingomonas sp.
CCCCCTCCGCCGCCGCCGCCTCCGCCGCCTTCGTTCGTGCCTGAGCCATCGACCTGGATTATCATGATGACAGGATTTTTCGCGCTTGGCGGCGCGCTGCGCCGGCGCCGCGCCGGGCAGCGACCGCACGGGCGCGATGCCCTGAATGACCGCCCCCGGCTGCACCAGGGCGCCACGGACCCGGCGGATGGTCTCCCGGGCGACGTCAGCGCCTGACCGATGCGCACCGCCGTTGCCTTCGTGCTGGTGCTGTTGATGGGGCTGGTGTTCATGCCGCAGCGGGACCACGCGTCACCGCTTGACGACGCGATGACGGTGGCGACGCTTGAGGGCCCGCGCCTGACCTATCCTGCGGGTCGCCAGCCGCAACTCCTGTTGCCGGATGGCAAACGGGTGGCGGTGAAAAGCCTGTTGAATATTACCAAGCCGATGAAGTTCGGTGACTTTATGTGGAATGATGCCGGGGTGCCGCCGGGGAAAAGCTGGGTTCGCGTTGATCTGGCCCGGCAGACCTTGTCGGTATTCCGCGCAGGGCATGAAGTCGGCGCGGCCGTCATTCTGTACGGCGCTGATTCGAAACAGACGCCGCGCGGCATTTTTCCCATTCTGGAGAAGGCCCGGGACCATCAATCGTCGCTGTACGATGCCGAAATGCCGTTCATGCTGCGGCTGACGGGCGATGGCGTTGCCATCCATGCAAGCCTGGTGCGTGGCGGTTCGGCCACACACGGCTGTATTGGAGTGCCGCTCGAATTCGCGCGCCATTTGTTCGATGAGGTACAGGTGGATGATCTTGTGGCAATTATCGACGATAAAAATAAGGCCGGCTAAGCCCCGACAATAGTCATTTCTACATGGTGTATTTGCCGTAAACCACAATTATCACTCGTGTATTTTTGGTTAATGTCTGAATAACTTCAGCATTTAACGCACCATATAGCCAATCATGACAATCTTCCCGATGTTACCCGGGAGGTATTTGGTCTATGGCTGCCACATCAATTTGGTCTGCGCTGGCGCGGGGCGCGATGTTGCTGGTTGCGCCGCTGATACTTGGCGCAACCGGCCTCACCACGAACATGCCCGACCGGGTTCTGGCCGCGCAGAATGTGGAGCGGATGGCGCTGGGCCTGGCGCCGCTGAGCTGGAATGCGCGGCTTGCGCGGTCGGCGCAGCAATGGGCGGATCATCTTGCTGCAACCGGGGAGTTTCGACATGCACCGGAAGATTTCCAAGACCCTGAAGGGGAAAATCTGTGGGCCGGCACCAAAGGCTATTTCCCGGTTGAAGCGCGCGTGGCGGCCTGGGCACGCGAAAAGCAATATTTCAAGCCGGGAATATTTCCCAACAACAGCGTGACCGGGCGGGTCGAGGATGTTGGCCATTACACGCAGATGATCTGGCGTGAGACCCGGCAGGTCGGCTGCGCCGTCGCGACCGGGGCGGTCGAAGACGTGCTGGTGTGTCGCTATAGCGACGCCGGCAATTACATCGGTGAGCGGCCGCTTTAACCCAAAGCGGAAAGAACTGCGCGCAAGCGGTTCCGGCGCCCGCTGGCCACCCAGTCATCGCCCGCAAAAATGCCCCGGCCCGCGCCGCGCCTCCGGTCGGCCGTGCCCCAATCAGGGTAATCACGGTGACTGCCGGTTGGCGCGCCGAATGAATGTGCGCTATCAGGGCTCGTTTCGGTCCGCTATCGTGCACGCGAGGGGAGCCGCCATCGCGTTTGCCCGGGGAGGCCCGTTTGTGAGTGTTTTGCGTATCGCTGCTCCCCCGGCCGGTGTGTCGATGACCGCGCGTCGGCGCCTGCCAGCTTCAACAGCCGAAATGCTCGTCGGTTGATCGTTCTGGCCCTGGCGGCCTTGCCAATGCTGCTTTGCGATAGCGGGTCACCGGATGCGGTGGCCGGCAGGGCAGCCGCGCTTGAGGCGTGCGCGCAGGCGCTGCCGGCACCCGCATTGGCCAGCCCCCTCTCGCGCCCGGCCGTGGAGCAAGACCGCCCGGTTGCCGTTGATCCGCAGGCAGCGGGTACAGCGGCGGCGGCGGACGACAGCGCTGCACCGCGGGCACCGGCGACGGGACGCCCATCGGCCGACCCTGCGGCCAAGCGTGATGGTGACCCAAGCGACATCGTGGTGCGGGCACGGATTGGCACCACGCCGGGTGATCCGCTTGAAGCCGTTAACATCCAGTCGTTCGAGATGACGCTGGAAGTGGATAAGGCCGTGCTCCGGCCGATGTCGCTCGCCTTTGCCAAAACGGTGCCGAGCCCATTGCGCGATGGCCTGGGCAATGCCTTGGCCAATGTCCGCGAGCCGGTCGTCTTCCTCAACTTTTTGCTGCAACATAAAGTGGGCAAGGCAGTCGAGACGCTGAGCCGGTTCGTCATTAATTCCACCCTTGGCGTGGCCGGGCTGTTCGACATCGCCAAACGCAGGCCCTTCAGGCTGCCGCGCCGGCCCAACGGGCTTGCCAACACCCTTGGTTTTTATGGCGTTCATGCCGGGCCGTTCCTGTTCGTGCCATTGGTCGGCCCGATAACGTTGCGCGATCTTGTCGGTGGTGTGGTTGACCGGCTGGTGGTGCCAGGGTTTTTCGGCCGACCGTTCAACCAGCTATATTACACCGTGCCGACGGCGATTTTTAGCGAGCTGGACCACCGCGCGGCTTTTGATGAGCAGCTTGAGATGCTCCACAACGACCCGGCAAACCCCTATGCGGCGACGCGCGCCTTTTACTTGCAACGGCGCGAAGCGGAGATCGAGGCGCTGCACCGCAAGCGCCGTCCGTCCGCCGGTGATGCCTTGCCGGGGGAGGCGCCGGCCAACGCGCCGGCCACGCCCAGCGGCCCGGCCGCGCCGGTGCCGGCAACGCTCAATCCGTCAGACGCGTCGGTGCCGCCGCCAAAATGATATCGTGCCGCCGGCGTCTTGTGCCGCGTTGCCCGCCGCCAGCAGCAGCACCTTATCATGCCGTTGGTGTGCCGTGTCTTTTCCGGTCAGCCGACGACGTCGTCCCGCCTCGATACGCGCTAGGCGACTTCGCCGTCGATCAACTCTGCCGCGCTGAGGCCAAGCAGGTCGATATGGTCGCGAATTTTTGGCCACATCGTGCCCAGAAAATGCGCCCGTTCCGCCGCGCGCAGTTTTTCGGCAGCACCTGCCAGCACGAACATGCCAACCCCGCGCCGCACCTCGACATAGCCATCGTCCTGAAACCGCTGATAAGCCTTGGCAACGGTGAGCGGATTGGCGCCATGTTCGGCCGCAAGCGCACGCACCGACGGAAGCTGGTCGCCAGCGCGAAATTCGCCACGCAGCACGGCGGCCGAGATCGTCTGCCGCAGACGGATATAGACGGGACTTTCTTCGGTGTTCAGCGCTGCCATGGTGCCTTAATACAGCAATTGCCGAAGGGTTCCAACCCCTATGGCTGCCACTCGTCGATAATGTGCCCCAGTTCGGGGCGAGTCCGGTCTTCAAGCGGGTGCGCTGGTGACCCGATAAACAGGAAGCCGGCGATATGTTCGGGCGCTGCCCCAAAGGCATCGCGCACCGCCTCTGAATAGGCGGGCCACCCCGTCAGCCACCCGCCGACAAACCCCGTGGCGTGCACGGCATGCAGCAGGTTCATGCACGCAGCGCCGGCCGAAAGCTGTTGTTCCCAAAGCGGAATTTTGCTCTGCGTGACGGGAGACGAAAGCACCACGACCAGTGCCGGCGCCTGGTGGGCAAATTGTGCCATCGCCTCAAGTTCGAGCCGCGCGGCCTCGGGCCGTTCCGCCACATAGGCTGTAGTAATGACCGCGGCGAGCCGGGCGCGGGCGGTGTCAGGCACAATGACGAAACGCCAGGGGGCGAGTTTGCCATGGTCAGGCGTGCGGGCGGCGATTGCCAAAATCGCACGCAATTGCGCCGTATCAGGCCCCGGCGCGATCATGTCGCGCGGGCGGCAGGAGCGGCGCGAGGCCAGAAGCGACAGCGGCGTTGAGCGATCATTCAGCATGGCCTGCTCCATAGCGGCGCGCCCGCGCTCGATACAGCCAGATTATCGGCGATGGAAAGGGCCGGTTTACAGCGCCGGTTTTGGCGCTAGTCTTGCGGCAACAAGCGCTGCCGCCTGCCGAGCAGCCAATATTGTTTCAGGGAGCCTATCCAGATGGAAACCCCAACCGCCGATTCCCCCCGGGAACCGGACATCAGCCATATCAACCCCGCCTCTGGCGAAACCTGGTTCGGCCACCCGCGCCAGCTCGCCCGGTTATTCTCGACCGAAGCGATGGAGCGGTTCGGCTATTATGGCATGCGCGCGCTGCTGACGCTGTATCTGGCACAGCATTTCCTGTTCAGCGACACGACGACGACGGGCATTTATGGCGGGTTTACAGCGCTTGTCTATCTGACGCCGCTGATCGGCGGGCTGATGGCGGACCGGTTCCTGGGGTCAAAACGTTCGGTGAAATTCGGCGCTATCATGATGGCGTGCGGCTATCTGACGCTGTGTTTCGGCGGCGAGGCGGCGCGGCCCTTTGCAACGATCGAGGGGCAGCGCTTCGACGTTCGCGTGCAGGGCGCCGGCGCTGCGCGCCAGCAATTCGTGCTCGATGGCGGCCGCCAGTTGCTCATCAGGGGCAATGACGACAAGTCGGTGTCGTTGCTCGACGAAAAGGGCGCCGAGGCGCGGCGCATAGCGGGCGGCGGCTTCGTGGCCGGCGGCGAGCGGTCGTCGGTTTCGGTGTTTCTGCTGCTCATCGGGCTGGCGCTGGTCACGATCGGCAATGGTTTTTTCAAGCCCAACATCTCGACGATGGTCGGCGCGCTCTATGCGCAGGGTGACCGACGACGCGATGCCGGCTTCACCATTTTTTACATGGGCATCAACCTTGGATCGCTGTTTTCGCAGATTCTGTGCCCGCTGCTGGCGGTGGGCATGGGCAGTTGGGGCGGGCTTGGCTGGTGGGCCGGTTTTGCGCTGGCGGCGGCTGGCATGATCGTCTCCTGGCTGCTGATCCAGTTCGACGGCGGCAAGCTCGACGGGATCGGCGATCGCCCGGCCGACGCGCCTGCCAACCGCGACCTGTTCATTTATGCAGGCGCGTTGCTGGCAATCCCGGTCGTCTGGTTCCTGTTCACTAACCTGATGAGCTATGTGGCGCCCGCTGAAGGGTCGGGGATTATCGGCTATTTTCTGGGCCTGCCAGTGATGGGCAAGATCATGTTTGGCACCTTTCTGGTGAGCGTGCCGGGCATTCTTGGCTGGTCATACTTCAACGGGTCGCGCCAGGAGTTTCAGATGATGCTGGCGGCGATGGTGCTCATCACCTTCAACACCGTGTTCTGGACGTTGTTCGAACAGGCCGGGTCGTCGCTGACCTTGTTTGCCGATCGCAATACCGATTTGTCGGTGTTCGGGCTGTTTTCGATTTCCGCCGGGCAGACGCAGTTCTTCAACGCCTTGTTCATCGTGCTGCTGGCGCCGCTGTTCAGCGCGATGTGGAACATGATGGCCAAGCGCGGGGTGGAGCCCACGATTCCGATCAAGTTCGGCATTGCGCTGATGGGCGTGGGCGTTGGCTTCCTCATCCTTGTTTGGGGGTCGCGCTTTGCCGGGCCTGATTACAAGGTCGGGCTGTGGTGGCTGGCCGGGCTGTACCTGGTGCATTCCATCGCCGAATTATGCATTTCGCCGGTGGGGCTGTCGATGATTACCAAGCTGTCGATCGCGCGGATCGTCGGCATGATGATGGGCGTGTGGTTCCTGTCGATCGCGGTTGCGCAATATGTCGCAGGCATCGTCGCGCAGTTTGCCAGCGTCGAAACGGTTGGCGGGCAGGTAACGAACCTCAAGGTCAGTCTGGACACCTATGTCGGCGTTTTCACGACGATATCGCAAATTTCAATTGGGCTGGGCGTGCTTTTGCTGCTGCTCTCGTTTCCGCTCAGGAAGTGGATGCACGGCGTTACGTAATCGCCTAATGGTGGCGTCCAACTACATGGGGGCGCGCAGGCGATGGACGGCATAATGATGGTCGCAGTGGCGGCAGGCAGCTTTGTCGGCACGCATTTTCTGTTGTCGCACCCCTTGCGGGCGCCGCTGCTAAAGGCGCTGGGTAACGGCGGATTCATGGTTGTCTATTCGCTGGTTGCTGTCGCCACCATCGGCTGGATGGCGCACGCCTATAAGTCGGCCCCCGCGACCGCACCGCTATGGGAGGTGGGTGACGGGCTGTGGGCACTGGCCACGCTTGTCATGCTGGTGGCGAGCATCTTGCTGATGGGCTCGCTTATCGGCAACCCGGCGCTGCCCGGGCCTGTGGCCGATGCGCCAGCACAAGCGCGCGGCGTCTTTGCCATTACGCGCCACCCGATGATGTGGGCCATGGCGCTGTGGGGTGTCGCGCATATTCTGGTGTTTCCGGTGGCTGCCAATATCTGCCTTGCGCTGGCGATCATCGTCCTGGCGCTGGTTGGGGCCGCGCTTCAGGACAAGAAGAAGGAACGCCTTCAGGCCGAGCGCTGGCGGGCATGGGAATCGCGCACCGGCTTTTGGCCATTTGCCGCAATTGCTGCCGGCAAGGCGCGGTTCGGCGGTTTCCGGCCGCATGACTGGGCAGGCGGCCTGGCAATCTGGCTGCTCGCGAGCTGGGGGCATATCCCCGGCGCAGGCGTGGCCGCGGGCATCTGGCGCTGGTTCTAGACGCTGCTGCGCCCGCGTCGCGTGAGCGTGGCGGTGACCGCAATATCCATCGTCACATTGCCGACGGTGCGCATGATGTCGGGAAAGGTCTCGATGGCGACCAGCAGGCCAAGTGGCGCTATCGGCACGCCCATCGCAGCGGCAATCGGCGCGATTGAGCTGATGAAGCTGATGGAGCCGGGCAGGCTGACCGAGCCCATGGTGGTGATCGCCGCAACCGCCACGCCAGCGGCGAGCGACGTTGGCGTCAGCGGCACGCCAAACCAGGCCGCGACGTAAATCGCAACCGCCAGGTTCATCGCCGGGCTGGTCGCGCGGAACACGGCGACCGCAAGCGGCAGGATGACACCCGCCTCGCCCTCTGCCACGCCAAGCGCGGCCGAGCCCTTCAGCATGGCCGGCAGGGAGGCGAGCGAGGATTGCGTGCTGAGCGCCACCGACTGGGCCGGCAGTGCGGCGCGCACGAACCGGCCAGGCCCGACCCCGCCGCCGATGATGCCGATGGGAAACGCCGCCAGCCACACGATGCCGCCAACCGACGTCACCACCAGCACATAATGGAGCAGCGCGCCAAAGGCGGCCGTGCCGACCTGCGCGCCAACCACCAGCGCCAGCGCGCCCACGCCAAGCGGCGCAAGCCACAAAACCCAGCCGATGACGACCAGCATCGCGTCCGCAATCGCCTGGAAAAATGCCGTGAGCAGCCGCCGCTGCGCCTCGGGCAGGCGCGTGATCGCAAACGCAAAGGCAAGCGTGAACACTATAAGCGGGAGAAACGAGTCGGTTGCCGCCGCGCTGATCGGGTTGGAGGGCACGATGGCGGCGAGGAATTCGCTGAATGCGGGCACGGCGCCCACGGGCTTTACGTCAACCAGCGCGCCCTTCATCGCTTCGGCCGCCGCTTTCGGTATCGGCCAGAGCCGCAGCAGCAGCGGCGTAACCAACGCGGCCATGATGGTCGCTGACCACAGCAGGAGGACGAACGCCGCCATCGCGCGCCCCGCCAGCCGGCCGGCGCGCGCGGCATCGGCGGTTGCGGCAACCCCGATCACCAGCAGCGACACGACGAGCGGCACAATCGTCATTTGCAGTCCGTGGAGCCAGGCGGTGCCAAGCGGCTGGGCAACGGCCAGCACGGCCGCGGCGAGCGCCGGCCTGCCGGCGAGCACAATCCCCGCGATCAGTCCAAGCACCAGGGCGGCAAAAATTCTGAGCGTTTGCGACATACTCGCGCTTGTTCCTGTTCGGCGCTATCACCCGGCGTGACGCAGCAGCACCCATAGCGGCGGGGATGAGGGGCAATGGCAAGAAAATATTTCGGTACCGATGGAATCAGGGGGCTGACCAACACACCGCCGATGACCGCGGCGACCGCGATGAAGGTCGGCATGGCGGCGGGCGCGCATTTCCTGCGCGGCAGCCACAAGCACCGGGTCGTCATCGGCAAGGATACCAGACTGTCGGGCTATATGCTCGAATCGGCGATGGTTGCCGGGTTCACCGCGGTTGGCATGGATGTCGTGCTGCTCGGGCCAATGCCCACACCGGCAGTGGCGATGCTCACCCAGTCGATGCGCGCCGACATGGGCGTGATGATTTCGGCCAGCCACAACCCCTATTTCGATAATGGCATCAAGCTGTTTGGCCCTGATGGCTATAAATTGTCGGATGCCGACGAGATGGCGATTGAGGCGATGATCGACGGGGACGTGGCGCTGTCTCCGGCAACCGATATTGGCCGGGCGCGGCGGGTGGAGGATGCGCGCGGCCGCTATATCCATTTTGCGAAATCCACCTTTCCCGAAGAGTTGCGGCTCGACGGGCTGCGCGTGGTGGTCGATTGTGCCAATGGCGCCGCGTACCAGGTGGCACCTTCGGCGCTATGGGAATTGGGCGCGGATGTGGTGACAGTGGGCGTTGCGCCCAATGGTCGCAACATCAATGACGGGTGCGGCTCTACCGCGCCGCAATTGCTGTGTGAAACGGTGGTCGCAAGCGGTGCCGACATCGGCATTGCGCTCGATGGCGATGCCGACCGGCTGATCGTCGTCGATGAAACGGGCGTTGTGGTGGACGGCGACCAGATCATGGCGACAATCGCCACCGGCTGGGCCAAAGCGGGGCGGCTGCGCGGGGCGCTGATCGCCACCGTGATGTCGAATCTGGGGCTTGAGCGGCATCTGGCGGCGCACGGCATCGGCATGGCGCGCACCAGTGTTGGCGACCGGCACGTGCTGGAGGCGATGCGCCGGGGCGGCAACAATGTGGGTGGCGAACAATCTGGCCACATCATCCTTGCCGATTATGGCACAACAGGGGACGGGCTGGTGGCAGCTCTTCAGATTCTGGCCGAGCTGGTGCGCGCCGGCACGTCGGCGAGCGCGCTGCTCAAGCAGTTCGAGCCCGTGCCGCAGCTTTTGAAGAATGTGCGTTTTTCGGGCGGCAAGCCGCTGGAGGCGCCGCGTGTTCGGGCGGTTATTGCCGAGGCTGAGGCGGCGCTGCACGGCGCCGGGCGGCTCGTCATTCGCCCGTCGGGCACCGAGCCTGTCATCCGCGTCATGGCAGAGGGCGACGATTCTGACCTTGTGACGCGGGTTGTCGAGCGGATTTGCGAGGCGGTGCGCGAGGCAGCGACCTAGCGGTGGCGATATGGCAGCCGCGGCGCCAATCAGGCATAAGGGCGTGGCGCACAAGCAGCTCGGGAGAATTGTCATGAAACCACTCGGCACCGCAGTCGCCGCTGATAAGCACGGCCGCATCGCGGTTGAGGGTGACGGAACGGGCGACGCCTGATGCTGGAGATGCGGCTCGATTGCGAACGCTGTGGCGCGGATTTGCCGGCTGACGCGCCCGGGGCGTTCATTTGCTCGTTCGAGTGCAGCTTTTGCGCAGACTGCGCCGACGCGCTTGACGAGCAATGCCCCAATTGCGGCGGAGAGTTGATGGATCGGCCCACCCGGACGGGGACTGCGCTGAAGAAATTCCCCGCCAGCACCATGCGCATGTTCCGCCCGTGACGCCGCGCATCCTTGTTATTGCCGGCTCTGATTCGGGAGGCGGCGCCGGCATTCAGGCCGACATCAAGACGGTTACGATGCTTGGTGGCCACGCGATGACCGCCGTGACCGCCATCACCGCGCAAAACACGTTGGGCGTGCAGGCGGTGATGCCGGTGCCGGCCGCGATGGTGCTGGCGCAGATTGACGCCTGCGTTGCTGATATTGGCGTTGACGCGATCAAGATCGGCATGATCGGATCGGCGGAAACCGCGCAGGCAGTGGCTGAACGGCTGGCCGGGTTGCGCGTGCCGATCGTGTTCGACCCGGTGATGGTCGCAACCAGCGGTGACGCGCTTGCCGACGCAGACACGATTGCGGCGTTTGGGCGGCTGATGCGGCTGGCGACCTTGGTGACGCCGAATGCGCCCGAACTTTCAGCGCTTGTCGGGCGACCGCTTGATAGCCATGCGGAACGTCAAAAGGCGGCCAAAGAAATTGCGACCCGGCATCAATGTGCCGTGCTCGCCAAGGGCGGTCATCTTGATCCGGCAGATTCCGCCCCGGCCGATACTGCTGGCGCGATGCGGCTGCGCCCCCCGGCCCCGGCCCCGGCGCTGATCGCCGACTGGCTCGTCATGCCGCCGGACGAATGGCATGGCTGGTCGGCGCCACGGATCGACTCGGCGTCGACCCACGGCACGGGGTGCACGCTCGCCTCGGCCATTGCGACAGGCATTGCGCGCGGGCAGGACGTGCCGACCGCCGTTGAGCAGGCGCGCGTGTTTGTGCGCCTTGCGATTCACGATGCGCCCGGCTTTGGTGCCGGGCATGGGCCGATGGGGCACCAGGCAGTGCGGCTCGATCTCGGTCCGGGCGCGCGACTCAACCAGCTAACGCTGCCGATGGCGCCGGCTTCCGAAAGATTTTACCGCCTGCTGGGCCTCACCCAGATCGTCGATACGCCAGACGGCCATTATGCCCGCTTCGAAGCGGCGGGGGGTGCCACGCTTTCGGTTGAACAGGGCGCGCGGCCCACCGCTTTTTTCGAATGCGGCGATCTGGACGCTCAGGTTGCGCGCTTGCAGGCGGCGGGGCTGGTGTTTGACCATCTGCCCGTCGATCAGGACTGGCGCTGGCGCGAGGCGCGGCTGACGGACCCGGCGGGAAACGCTGTGTGCCTGTATCAGGCGGGCGAGCACCGCCGCTATCCGCCGTGGCGACTCCCCGCCGCATGATCGCCGGCGTGGACGAGGCCGGCCGCGGGCCACTCGCCGGGCCGGTGGTCGCCGCTGCGGTCATTCTGTGCGAGGGCGGAATAGCGGGGCTGGCCGACAGCAAGGCGTTGCGCGCGTCGCGGCGGGCGGCGCTTGCGGCTGCCATCAACGCGCGCTGCCGGGTCGGTGTGGGCGTGGCCAGTGTTGCGGAAATCGACACGCTCAACATCCTTCAGGCAACGATGCTGGCGATGGAACGGGCGGTCTCCGCGCTGGGTGTGGACCCGATTGAGATACTCGTTGATGGCAATCGCTGCCCACGCTGGCGCTGGCCTTCCCGCGCGATCATCGGCGGGGATGCAACCGAGCCGTGTATTTCCGCCGCCTCGATCATTGCCAAGGAACACCGCGACGCGCTGATGCTGGCGGCGGACGCGGCCCATCCAGGCTATGGCTGGGCGCGCAACAAGGGCTATGGCACGGCTGAACATCTGGCCGCTTTGGCACGGCTTGGCCCCGCGGCGCCCCACCGGCGGAGCTTTGCGCCGGTGGCCAAAGCGCTTTTGGTCGAGTGCCCGAGTCTTTCGCGCCACACCACAAGGGCTTGGGGGTCGGGCGGCTGAACGGACTCAATATCTCGCCCCGGCCCGAAATGTTCTGCCGCATTAATCAATTAGTAACTGGAATCGTTAACCATTCTTTCCTTGACGGAGGCAGCGTTTGCAGTGCCGATGGCAGCGGACGGCATAAGCAGGGGGTAAGCGCGATGGGGGTACTGGAAAAAGTAGCAGCGCGCGCCAGGCCAGTGGAGGTTTTGCCGCTCGACCAGATCATTCGCGACGATTGCATTGCCGCCATGCGGGCGCTGCCGGCCAAGTCGGTCGACATGATCTTTGCCGATCCGCCCTATAATCTGCAACTTGGCGGAGATTTGAACCGGCCCGACGGCAGTCATGTCGATGCCGTGACGGATGATTGGGACAAATTTGACAGCCTGGCTGCCTATGATCGCTTTACCCGTGCCTGGCTTGGCGAGGCACGGCGCATCTTGAAGGATGACGCGACGCTTTGGGTTATCGGCAGCTATCATAACATCTTCAAGGTTGGCGCCGCGATTCAGGATCTCGACTTCTGGATTTTGAACGACATTGTCTGGCGCAAAACGAACCCGATGCCCAATTTCAAGGGCACGCGCTTCACTAACGCGCACGAAACGCTGATCTGGGCGTCGATGGGCGAAAAGGCACGCTATACCTTCAACTATCGCAGCATGAAGACGCTGAACGACGAGCTGCAAATGCGTTCCGACTGGGAGTTTCCCGTTTGCGGCGGGCAGGAGCGGCTGAAACGCGACGGGGTGAAGGTGCACCCCACGCAAAAGCCCGAGGCGTTGCTCTACCGCGTGTTGCTTGCGTGCACGAAGCCCGGCGATGTCGTGCTCGACCCGTTTTTCGGCACCGGCACGACGGGTGCGGTCGCCAGGCGGCTGGGGCGGCGCTGGATCGGCATCGAACGCGAGGCGGGCTATTGCGCGGCCGCCATCGAGCGGATCGAGGCGGCGCTGCCGCTGGACGAATCGGCGCTTGCCACCATGCAGAGCCCGCGCTCGGCACCACGCGTGGCCTTTGGCGTTATCGTCGAGACGGGGATGCTCCTGCCCGGCACCGAGCTGTTCGATGCGCGGCGCCGCCACCGGGCGGTTATCCGCGCCGATGGCTCGTTGATGAGCGGCGATGTGACCGGCTCAATCCACAAGGTGGGTGCCTTGCTGCAAGGGGCGCCCGCATGCAATGGCTGGACCTTCTGGCACTGCGACCTGAACGGCGCGCTTGTGCCGATTGACACGCTGCGGCAGACATATTTGCTCGCCAACCAGCCTTAAGCTAGCGCTGGCTCCATGTATCTGCGCCCGGTCCAGTTCGTAGACAGCCCTGTTGGCCGCGATGGCGAGGTGGCGCGGCTGGCGGGCAGCATGTGCTGGTTTTCGGCCTATGAAGTGACGGAGCACGGCGCACGGCGCACGCTTTCCATCGCCGCATTCGAGGCAGGGTTGGGCCGTGATGATGCGCGCGCGGCGTTGCTCCATGCGCGCATCACGGCGCCGCGTGCGCCGCTGGTGCTGGGCGAGCGCACGCTGCGGCTCGATCAGCCGCATGTCATGGCCATATTGAATGTAACACCCGACAGTTTTTCAGATGGCGGCACGCTCCACCAAGATCCGGTTGCGGCAGCCGGCGCCGGGTTTGACATGGGCGTCGCGGGGGCCAGCCTGATCGACGTGGGCGGCGAATCGACGCGGCCGGGCGCAGCGGCGGTGTGGGAGGGCGACGAGATAAGCCGTGTCGTGCCGGTTATCGAGCGTCTTGCGGCATCCGGCACGCCTGTCTCCATCGACACGCGCAAGGCCGCCGTGATGGAAGCGGCCATTGCGGCGGGGGCGCTGGTGCTGAACGATGTGTCGGCGCTGTTGTGGGATGACCGCGCGCTGGCCGTGGCCGTGCGCAGCCGGCTGCCGGTGGTGCTGATGCACTCGCCTGACCCGGCCAGCGGGCCCCATGCCGGCTCCGGCTATGGCACGGTGCTGACCGAGGTGTTCGACTGGCTTGAATCGCGCATTGAGGCGGTGGCGGCGGCGGGCGTGGACCGGGCGAGGATCATCGTTGACCCCGGCATTGGCTTTGGCAAGTCGCTGGCGGACAATCTGGCGCTGCTCAATGGGCTGGCGATGCTGCACGGGCTGGGTTGCCCGCTGCTCCTGGGCGCCAGCCGCAAGCGGATGATCGGTGCGCTGTCTGCCGAAGCGCCGGTGGGCGAGCGGCTCGGCGGGTCGCTGATGCTGGCAATGCACGGCGTCGCGATGGGCGCGCACCTGCTGCGCGTGCATGACGTGGCCGAAACGGTGCAGGCGGTGCGGGTGTGGCGAGGTTTGCGCGATGCGGCGCTGGTCGGCCGCTAGAGCGTGTAGCCGCCATCGGCGACGAGTACGGTGCCAGTAATCAGGGCCGAGGCGTCGCTTAACAAAAACGCGATCTGCCTGGCAACCTCCTCAGACGTCGCGTAGCGGCCAAGCGGCGTCGCCATGGCGGCGAGTTCGTCAAAAGCGGCATCGCGTCCGATGCTTTGGGCGCGCTCGGCAAACATCGGCACGCCATCCCACACTGGCGTTTTGACGCCTGCCGGCGCGATGGCGTTGACCCGGATGCCGGCAGGTGCGCCTTCCTTGGCGGCGACCTTCACCAGATGCATCAGCGCAGCCTTGGACGCGCCATAGGCTGCAACGCCCGCCTCCGCTCTTATCCCTGCGGCAGACGCCGTTGCGACAATCGTGCCGCCGCGCGCCTGCATTGCCCGCATCGCGGCCTGTAGGGTCAAAAAGGCGCCATCCAGATTTACCGATAGCACCCGTCGCCATTCCGCATAGGGCAGTTCGGTGATGGTGCTGGCAGCGGCGACACCCGCATTGATAACGGCGTGGTCAAGACCAGCGAGCGACGTCGGCAGCCGCACCCAAAGCGCGTCATCAGCCACATCGCCGATCACCCGCTCGACGGCACAGGGTAGCACCAGCGTGGCAAGGCCAGGTGCATCGCGATCGACCAGTATCAGCCGTGTTGCACCACGTGCTGCCAAATCTTGTGCCACCGCGCGACCAATGCCTGAGGCTGCGCCCGTAACCAGCGCTGTCTTTCCAGAAAACTGCATCACCGCCGCCTATCACATTGGTCGCCGTCTCGCACGGCACCACAGCCCGAAGCAGCGCTTTTTGTGCCGGAGTGACCTTGCCCGGCGCGTCATGGTTCATCGGCAATAACAGCGCGCCGTCGGTGATGCCGATCGGCCTTGGGCCGGGCCGAAGTGCCATCCGGACGAGCGGATGCGGCACAAGGGCAGAGTTGCCCACCGGCGGTGCGCCGCTGTGCCCCGCAGACCGGCCAGTGCCCGCCGCCTCCTAGCGAATGGCATTGCCCCGGCTGATCGACCAGGCGATGGCAAAGCCCGCCGCTGCAACGGCCAGGGCGCTCAGGATGGGCGCTGATTTCACGGTTGCAACGGTTGCATCCGAGGCGCGGCGCACCGCCGGCGCGGCGTCTTCAATCGCGGTCGTCACCGCCTCCATCAGCTGGCGGAACCCGACCCGGGCGGCGGTTGCGGCTTGCGCGACGGGCCGGGTAATCGAGCTGGCGGGGCGCGTGCGATGATCGTGGTTCATACATGCTCCTGATGCTGGCATGGGCGGCCGTGCCCAGGCGAACAGGCACGCAAGCATATCGCCCAGACATCAATACCCGGTGAACGCCGGCAAGCGTTGAGCGGTTCCTCCGTTCACCGCGCAAATTTTGCCGGCAGGCACCAGGCCGGGCCACCAACGCCGCGCGCGACTATTCGCGGATCGCTTTGCCTGTCGTGCCGCCGTCCGCTGCTATCTGCGCCGGGGTGAAGGGCAGGCGGTGCCACCGCTTTGCCGAATAGAGCAGCGTCTGGTCGCCGAAATGGGGCGAGTCCGGGTTCGTCGATTGCGAATAGCTGAGCACGGCATCTGCCACGGGTCCGGTGTCGTCAAAGCTCACGACCTGCACATAGCTGGAGCCGTGGAGCGGGGTAATGCCGCCGGGCACGCCTTGCGCAATCTGCACGTTCAGCACGCCGAGCTGCCCGTCTGCGCCGTGAATGGGGATGCGCTGGTCGCCGCGCACCGCAAATTGCACGTCGCCCCAGCGGGCATCAAGGGCGATGCCCTGTTTGGTAACCGTATCCGCTGCCTTGGCCAGCGCGGCCAGCAACTGCTCCCCCATGGGCCCCGCCGTCACCAGGTCGCGCGGGGTGTTCACCGGATCAGCGGCGGTAAACGGCGTGCCCCAAAGGCCGGGGAGGCGCGCCGCCGCCTGCCAGAAGGTTGCGAACAGATAGGCGCCGCGACTGTCCAGGTCGAAGCGGCGATCCCAGCCGGCAAGCGCGGCGCACGCGGCGGCCAGTGCGGGCTTGTCCGCGCACAGCCTCAGCACCGGGCCAACCGTCAGATCGGCGGCCAGGCTGTGGTTGGCAAAGATCATCGTCTCGGCGATTTGCGGGTCGATCTTGGTGCCGGGCAGCCCATCCTTGCCGCTCATGCGGTTGGCCAGCTCGACAAGGCCGGACCGGGTGCGCAGCGTGCGCGCGGTGCCCCAGTTGCCCAGCACCGGCGAGAGCTGGCGATACGGCGCCGCCGCATTGCTCAGCCAGTAGCTGTCGTTGCTGTTGGCCACATAATCCCGCCGTTCGTAAACGGCCTGCTCGCCCGGCGGCAGCAGATTGGGTGCGGCGGTGCCTGGCGTATTGCTCCAGTCACAGGCCGAGCGACGGCCGTCGAGCAACGTCAGCCGCCCGCCAACCTCGGCGCTGAGCGGCGTTGCGCAGGTCTTTGCCTTGTCGGCGGAGACATTGGGAACCGCCGTGATATCGGCATGGAGCGCGTTCCCCGCCCGGTCGGCGGCGATGGTGTTCACCCAGGGGATGCCGAGCGTTGATGAAATGGCGGCCTTGATGTCCGCCACTGACCTGGCCTTGTCCATCGCCATCCAGGCCGCAAGGCTGCGCTGGTTGCCCTTGTTCGCGTCACGCATGGTGTAGGCGGTGGCCGTACCCCATGGCATTTTCAGGAACGGAATGGTGAGCATCGGCCCGAAGCGGCTGCTGTAGAGCGTGCGGGTGGCAGGCGCCGCCCCGCCCGGCATCGGCACGGAGAGGACGCGGCTGGTCATCGCTTCGGCCTTGCCGTCGACGATGTAGCGCGTGGGGTCGCCGGGCACCAGCGCAAGCTCGAACAGCGTAAAGTGGCGCGCCTCGGTAACGGTGTGTGTCCACGCCACATCCTTGTTGAAGCCAAGCGCGACAAGCGGCGTGCCGGCGAGCCCCACGCCCATCACATCGACCTCGCCGGGGATGGTGAGGTGCATCTGCCAGAACCGCGACGGGCCGTTCCACGGGAAATGCGGGTTGCCAACGACCAGCCCCCGGCCATTGGCCGTCACATCGCCGCCAAAGGCCCAGCCGTTGGACCCGATGCCAAACTCGTCGGCGCCGGGAAATTTGATGGAAACCGCGCCGGTTTGGGGCGCGGACGGGGGCGCTGCATTGACGATCGCGGGCGCCAGCGCGAGCGAGCCGGCCAGCAACACCTGCTTTTCAGTCAGCCGCAGCATGTCATCAAGCGTAATCGGCCGCACCCAGGCCTTGCCGCGACACGCCGCAGGAATGCCGTTCGGCCCGGCATCGCGCAGAAACTTGTTGTAGCCCGCGACATAGCCGGCGACGAGGCGGTTCACGTCGCGGCCTTGCGCCGGCAGGGATCGGCGTAGCGCGGGCAGGTCAATCGCTGCGCGAAAGAAAATGTCGGACGACAAATTGTCGATCCGTTCGAACCCGAGCACCGCATAATTTTTCGGCCCGAAATGGAGAGATCGCTCGCCGGCGACGGTGGCGAATTCCTCGGCCAGCAGGCACAGATTGTCCTCGGCATAGGCATAGGCGACGCCATAGCCAATGCCGCCCCAGTCGCGGGCGTTGATATGGGGAATGCCATAAGCGGTGCGCGTGATGCTGGCGGCATAATGTGCCGTGCGGGCAGCCGCCGGGTGGCCAGCGGTCGATACCAAAAGTGCGGTTCCAATGACCGCGCCGAAACGATAACCTCGCATGATATTCTCCCCCCAATCGGATATCGTGATGCTAGGCCTATTGCCGTGGCGGCGCAAATGGCGACCCACGGGGTTGCGCGTGCGCGCGTCTTCGCGCACCGTGGCTGGCGACATCGTAAAACAGGGTCTGGCAATGAACATTCGCTCGGCAGCAATCGCGACGGCTGCTGCATTGCTGGCCGCTTTCGGCGCGTTCTATTTCCTCGTGCCGCCGCCTGCACAGCTCAATATGATCGATTGGATAACCCCGGGCGAAGGGAATGTGACGCAGGTCGCCGAGGCGGTGGCTTATGGCCCGGCCGCGCGCCAGCAGCTCGATGTCTGGGCACCCGCCAGTCGCAGCGCCGAAAAACTGCCCGTTGTGGTGTTTTTCTATGGCGGCGGCTGGCATGATGGGGATCGCGGATCCTATGCTTTTGCAGGCCGCGCCTTTGCCAATCAGGGCTTTGTCGCGGTGGTGCCAGATTATCGGCTGGTGCCGGGCGTGCGCTTCCCAACTTTTGTGCAGGATTGCGCGCTGGCCGTAAAATGGGCGCGCGATCATGCCGCTGAATTTGGCGGCGACCCCGCCCGCATCTCGCTCGCCGGGCATTCCGCAGGCGCCTATAATGCTGCAATGCTGGCGCTTGACGCGCATTTCTTGCGCGATGTCGGGGTTGATCCAAAGGTGGTCCGGGCGGCCGCGTTGCTTGCCGGGCCTTATAATTTCGCGCCGTTTGACCCAGGCGCGGCCCAAAATGCGTTTGGAGCGTGGCCCATTGTCGCGCAGACCCAGCCAATCAGCTTTGCCCGTCGCGATGCGCCGCCGCTGCTGTTGATGCAGGGTACGGCTGACGACACCGTCAAGCCGCACAACACGACCGACCTTGCGGCCAGGCTAAAGTCGGTGGGCGCGCAGGTTGTGCTCAGGCTCTATCCCGGCAAGTCGCATAATGATCTGGTCATGGGGCTGTCCAAGCCGTTTCGCACCAATGCGCGCACGCTGGCCGACAGCGTGGTTTTTCTAAAGCTCCACAGCCAGTGATGCCTGTGCCCCGGCAAGGGGCATATTGCAGAGCGCCAGCGCGCGCCCATATCCGGCTGCATGAGCGACAAGACAACGGTGTGGCACGGCACCACCATTCTTTCCGTGCGCAGGGGCGGCAGGGTCGTCGTTATTGGCGACGGCCAGGTTTCGATGGGGCAGACCATCATGAAGCCCAATGCCAAAAAGGTCCGCCGGCTGGGCGATGGGTCGGTGGTCGGCGGGTTTGCCGGCGTCACCGCTGATGCCTTCACCCTGTTCGAGCGGCTGGAACGCAAGCTTGAGCAGCATCACGGGGCGCTGCTGCGCGCCGCCGTCGAACTCGCCAAGGACTGGCGCACCGACAAATATCTGCGCAATCTCGAAGCGATGATGATCGTCGCCGACAAGGAGGTTTCGCTCATCCTGACCGGCAATGGCGATGTGATGGAGCCGGTGAGCGGCATTGCCGCCATCGGCTCGGGCGGCAATTACGCACTGGCCGCTGCGCGCGCGCTCGCCGAGTATGAGCCCGATGCCGAGGTGCTGGCGCGTAAGGCAATGAAAATCGCGGCCGATGTGTGTGTTTACACCAATGAGGAATTGACCCTGGAGTCGCTCGACAGCGTTGGCTGAGCCGTCCCTTCCAACCGACCCATGAACCCGGAAAACAAAGCTGAAATGAACGACGCCCTTACCCCCAAGGCCATTGTGGCCGCGCTCGATTCGCACATCATCGGGCAAACCGATGCCAAGCGCGCGGTTGCGGTTGCGCTTCGCAATCGGTGGCGGCGGCAGCGGCTGGGCGCCGATTTGCGCGATGAGGTCAGCCCCAAGAACATCTTGATGATTGGCCCCACCGGCTGCGGCAAGACCGAGATCAGCCGGCGCCTGGCAAAACTCGCCGACGCGCCCTTCATCAAGGTGGAGGCGACCAAGTTCACCGAGGTTGGCTATGTCGGGCGCGACGTGGAGCAGATTGCCCGCGACCTTGTGGAAGAAGCGGTGCGGCTGGAAAAGGAGCGCCGCCGGGTGGCCGTGAAGGACAAGGCCGAAGAAGCAGCGATGACCCGGCTGCTCGACGCGCTGACCGGCAAGGGATCAAGCGAGGCGACCCGCGAGGCCTTTCGCCGCCATTTCCACGACGGAACGCTCAACGACAAGGAGGTCGAGCTGGAGCTTAACGCGCCGCCGCAAATGCCCTTCGAAATGCCGGGCGGCGGGCAAATGGGCATGATAAACCTTGGCGAAATGCTGGGCAAATTCGCCCAGACCCCGCAAAAGCGCCGCAAGCTCACTGTGCCCGCCGCGTGGGAAAAGCTGGTCGAGGAAGAGGCCGACAAGCGCCTCGACCAGGACGAAGTGAGCCGGGCAGCACTTGCCGATGCCGAGGCGAACGGCATCGTTTTTCTCGACGAGATCGACAAGATCGCGGTCAGCGACGTGCGCGGCGGCTCGGTCAGCCGCGAAGGTGTGCAGCGCGATTTGCTGCCGCTGATCGAGGGCACCACCGTTTCCACCAAATATGGTCCGATGAAGACGGACCATATCCTGTTCATCGCTTCAGGCGCATTTCATGTGGCCAAACCGAGCGATCTGCTGCCCGAATTGCAGGGTCGCCTGCCGATTCGCGTTGAGTTGAAGGCGCTGACGGAGGGTGATTTCGTCGCGATCCTGTCTGACACCAAAGCCTCGCTGCCAGTGCAGTACAAGGCGCTTATCGGCACCGAGGGTGTGACAATCGACTTTACCGATGACGGCATTCGTGCGGTGGCGCGCATTGCGGCCGAAGTAAACGCCGAGATTGAGAATATCGGCGCGCGCCGGTTGCAGACGGTGATGGAAAAGCTGCTCGAACAGGTCAGCTTCGAGGCCGAGGACCGGCAGGGCGAAACGCTCGTCATCGACAAGGCCTATGTGGAGCTGCAACTGGCAGACATTGCCCGCAACACCGACCTCAGCCGGTTTGTGCTCTAGCCGGACGTTTTGGCCCTGGGCGGTTTGTCATAAGGCACGAACTGGCCAAAACGGCATATCCCCGACGGGATAGACGTGTAGCGGGTTATCGTGCGAAAGCGGTTGCTGCTGCATAATTGCGTGCCATAAACTTCAGCGACGACGATGACGTTGTCATTGAGGAAGGGGCAGGCGTCGGGCAGCGTGGTCACCCAGACCCGCCACCCGCTTTGCCGGTAAAGTAAGGTCCGGTCGCCGATGATCTGGGGCCCGTTTACATTTTGCGAATCGATGCAGCTTCGCGGAGCGCCGGCAACACGCCCGGCGAGCGCGCGGCCAAGCTCTGCCCGGGCCTGGTCATCGCGCGCGCCGGACGCAGCCGGTCCCGCGGCCAGCCCGGCGGCCATCAGGGCCAGTATGGCGCGCCCGATCATCTCACTTTTTGCGGGCATAGGGCACGAAATCACCCAGCCCGCAGCTTCCCGTCTGGGTGAAGATTGTTGGCTGCACGGTGCGCACAATGTCGCCCCGGCACAGGCCCGGTTGCGGGGTTGAGGTAATCAGGATGTCGTCGGGGCGCGACAACGAGCAGCCGCCATTCGTATCGTTTCGATAGATCAGGTTGCGGCTGGCGATATACAGAATCGTGTCGCCAATGCGCCGGGTGCTGAAATTGCGACGCGTCTGGTTGAGACAGGCCTCGGGTTTGCCCGGCGTCAGCCCCGCGAGCGCTATGTCCAGTTGTTGCTGATCGCTTGCCGCGCGCTCGGCGAGCTGGGCCTTGTCGCGCGGTGACAATGTGCAGCCGGCGGTGGCGAGGAGAGCGGCGAGCAGAAGGACGCGCATGACATACTCCTTACAGTCTGACCCCCCCCTAAGGAATCAATATATCACCCTCAGCCAGTAAAGCCATCCTTGGCGGTGCGGCGCGCGCGGAGCACCTCGGCCGAGCTTGCGCGCAGGAACGGGTTGGTCGCGCGCTCAAGCCCGATCGTGGTTGGCACGGTTGCCTCGCCTGCGGCCCGCGCGCGCGTAACAGCCGCCATGCGGTCGATGATGGCGCCATTGTCGGGCTCGGCGACTAGTGCGTAACGGCCGTTCGACGCGGTATATTCATGCGTGCAATAAACGAGCGTATCGTCGGGCAGGGCGGCAAAGCGCTGCATATTGGCGAACATCTGCTCAGCCGTCCCCTCGAACAGGCGGCCGCAGCCCATGGCGAACAGCGTGTCACCGCAAAACAGCGCCCCGGCTTGCGCGAAATGAAAGCTGATATGGCCCGATGTGTGCGCCGGTGTTTCCAGCACCGCGGCGCTGTGCCGGCCGAGATGGACGACATCTCCCTCGCGCAGCAGCACGTCGAGCGTTGGAATCCGGTCTGCCTCGGCGGCGGGGCCGATTACGGTCGCGCCGGTCGCGGCCACAATGCCGGCATTGCCGCCGGTATGATCGGGGTGCCAGTGCGTGTTCCAGACGGCGCCGATCTTCCAGCCCCGGCCATCGGCTTCCGCGAGCACCGGGTCGGCGAGCGCTGGGTCCACCACCATTGTTTCGCCTGACCCGGCATCGTGGACGAGCCAGATGTAATTGTCGGCAAGCACGGGAATGCGCACGATTTCAAGGTCAGCCATGGGCGCTCACCAATGCCCGGTGTTGGGCATGGACGCCCAGGGCTCGGCAGGCTCCAGATACCCGTCCTGCAACAGCTCCACAGAAATATTGTCGGGCGACCGGACAAACGCCATGTGGCCATCGCGTGGCGGCCGGTTGATCGTCACGCCGCCTTCCATCAGCCGCTGGCACGTTTCATAAATATTGTCGACCCGGTAGGCTAAGTGCCCGAAATTGCGGCCCTCGCCATAATTTTCGGGGTCCCAATTATGGGTCAGCTCGATCTGCGCCTGCTCGTCGCCGGGCGCTGCCATGAAGATGAGGGTGAAGCGCCCCTGCTCGCTGTCAAAACGCTGTTGTTCCTCAAGGCCGATAAGGTTGAAGAAGCGGATCGTTGCCTCTGGGTCAGTGACGCGGATCATGGTGTGGAGATACTTCATCGCGGCGGCGTGCTCCGTTGGGCGAACGGTTGCCAGAATAGGGCAGCGGCGGCCGCGACGCTACCGCTGATTACTCGCGGGGCGCTGATTACTCGCGGGGCGCTGATTACTTGTCGGGTGCGGGTTTTTCGGGTGTAGCGAATTGCTGCAATGCGTCGCGGGCCCTGGCCGCTGCCGGGCTTTTCGGGGCAATGCGCACCGCGTCGTTCCAGGCTGCCCGGGCGCCAGGCGCATCGCCTGAGGCAGCAGCAATATTGCCGATTTCGAGATAGACTGACGGGTCGTCAGGTGCACGGTCATAGGCCTGGGCGATGTCGCGCCGCGCTGCCGGCAGGTCGCCCATGCGCCGGGCCAGCGCGGCCGAGGCCAGCCAGATCAGCGGATCCTTGTCGGCAAAGCGCAGGGCAAGGTCCATGTCGATGCGCGCCGCCGCCGGCTGGTTGAGTGCAACGAGCGCGCGCGCGCGGTCGAACTGCGCTTCGCCCAACTCCTGCCCGGCGAGCGTGCCGGCGGCAAGCGCTGCATCCAGCGCAGCGCGCGCCGGCGCCGGTTGCCCGGCCGCGAGCCAGGCATTGCCGGCCTGCGCCCAGTAGCGCGCGGCGCGCCCATCATGCGCGGTTTCGGCCTGGTTGGCCGCGGTTTCGAACTGGCTGGCGGCTGGCACCCAGCGTTCCTGATTGGCATAAGCCATGCCAAGGCACTGGCGCGCGAGGAAGCCGCCGCCGGCAACCCGCCATTCTTCCGCAAAGCTCGCGCCTTGCGCAGGGTCGCCGGTTGCCAGATCAACGCAGCGCTCATAGGTGGCGGCGGGCAGTGGCGCGTCGGTGGATTGCGTTGCGGCTGGTGGGGGCGAACCGGGCAGGTTGGCCGTAATCTGCGCCGCGGCCGCCCAGAATGATGCGGTTGCCAAGATGAGTGTCAGCACGCGAGCACATCCTCCACTGCCCGGATGATGAGGGCGATATCGGCATCGCGCGACAGGCGGTGGTCACCATCTTTGACCAGCCATGTCTGCACATTGGCTGAACGCAGCAACTCGGCCAGCCGGGCGGCGCGCATCCACGGCACGTCGGCGTCGGCCTGGCCCTGCACGATGCGCACCGGCACGTCGATGGCGATCGGCCCGTGCATCAGCCGGAGCGCTTCGGCCGACGACCAGAAGCGGCGGGTATAGATGGTGGGTGCCGGGCCATAGGCGTTGGCGCGCTCAAGCCGGCCGGCGCTCAGCATCGCCATTTTCTCGTCGGTCGAAAATCCCCAGTCGCTGAAGTCAGGTGCCGGGGCGATGCCAACCAGCCCCATCACGCGCTCGGGTCGCGCCAGGCTTGCGAGCAGCATCAGCCAGCCACCCATCGATGAACCGACCAGCAGCACCGGCCCTTGTGCGACCCCGTCGATCATCGCGAGTGTGTCGTCGCGCCAGTCCGCCAGACTTTGTTCCTCAAACGCGCCGTCGCTTGCGCCGCACCCGCCATAGTCGAAGCGGATGAAGGGGCGTCCCTCACGCCTTGCCCATGCGTCGAGCGCCAGCGCCTTGGCGCCGGTCATGTCGCTGGCATAGCCCGGCAGGAACAGGATTGTCGGCCCGGTGCCGCCGGTGGCGTGATATGCCAGGCTGGGGCGCGGTGGAGCCGATCGGAGTGTCGTTGTCATAGGCTCATGCCAATAGGCACCGCCTTGGCGCTTGAAAAGTACGGGCAACGGCCCGGGTCATTGCCCCAGAAACGCCGTTACCGCGGCCGCAAATGCCGCAGGCTGATCAAGCATCACAAAATGCGCAGCGTCTTCGATCGGCGCAAACCGCACATCGGGCGTGCCGGCATATTGCCCGGCATAAAAGGCGCCGGTCTGCTCCTTGGTATAGCGGCCGCCAGCCGCCCAAGGGTAGACGACTGTGATCGGCAGCGTCAGGGCCGGCAGGCTTGCGCGCATGTCGGTCGTCAGGTCGTCGTATATTCCTTGCGCGGAAACGCGCGGATCGGCCTTGGCCGCCCAGGCTTCCATTTTGGCAATGCTCGCCGGTTTGAGCGCAAGGCCACGGGTCTGCGCGGCAATGACGGCCGGATCCGCGGGCTTGCCGTAATTGGCGGCGGTGCGGTCGCGCAGCGCGGCGGCTTGCGGCGCAACCGTGGCGGGCGTCACCGCTGTGCCGGGCGGGGCAAATAACACTGCGAAAAAGGGCAGCGAATCGACGATCATCAGCTTCGCGGCGTCGCCCGGATGCGCCTTTGCCAGCATCATGCCGAGCAGCCCGCCCATCGAATGCCCAATGACCGCAGCACCGCTTAGCTTGTGGTCGGTGATATAGCGGTGCAGGTCTTCAAGCACCCCGGCAAGCAGCGGCCCTTCCAGATTTTTACCCGGATCATCGCCGCCAAAACCATTCACCTGCACCAGAAACACGCGGTGCTCCTGCGCGAGCGCCGGTGCGATCTCGTCCCACACCGCGCGCGGCGAGGCAAGGCCGGGGATGAGGATGACGGCTGGTCCCTTGCTGCCCATGGTGGTGACGGAGATATGATCCAGCCGCTCCTCGGCGCCGGTTACAGGAGCAGCAGCCGGTGCGGCGGCCGCTGGCGCGGTGGCCGCGCGCCCGGGCAGCGGGTGGAGGATGACGAACGGGGCGAGCGCCGACAGCGCGATACGATGGGCAATCTTCATTGGTCTTGCTCCTTTGATGGACTGGCGAACACCGCCTCGATGCTGGTTTCAAACAATTCGGCAATGCGAAACGCGAGCGGGAGCGATGGATCATAGCGCCCGGTCTCAATCGCGTTCACGCTCTGGCGCGATACCTCAAGTTGATCGGCCAGGTCGCCCTGGCTCCAACCCCGCTCGGCGCGCAGCACGCGCAGCCGGTTCTTCATGCCCGACGCCCGTCGATCAGGCGATTGGCGCACGAGCCGACGCCAAGCCCGCCGAACCACAAAATCGCGACATAATAGGATTCCACGTGCCCGACGACCTCGAAACTCTCCATAAACCCCCAGACGGTTGCGATGCTGAGCGCGAACGCGGTCGCTATCAGCGTCTGGCGAACGAGCAGCATTCGCAGATATTCGTCGCGCTCATTGGCCAGCAGCCGGCCAATCGCGGCGAACATGCCGATGATGGGGAGCGCGGGCAGCACCGCGACGACATAGGAAGTCGGGCCGCTCACCAGATGGTGCTTGAAGGCCAACACCGCGCCGATGAGCAACACCGCATAGGCAATGCTCAGCGCAACGATGTCCCGGTTGTAGCGGCGCATCGCCGGGCTTCTGGCCATGTGTAAAGCTCCCTTTCGAATCAGACAAGGGAGCTTTACTGTAAAGCGGGCTTGTCTGTCAAGCGTGCTTTCCTATCGGCGACTCTGGCCGGCCCGTTCAGATGATATACTCCACGGTCTTGGCCTGTGTCGTGGCGGCGCGCTTGGCGGCGCGCATCGTCACGAGCCGGGTGTGGAGGCGAGTGATTGTCGCGCTGCCGGTCGATTGGCACAGCGCCGGCACCAGCGCGTGCAGCAAGGCGCCGCACCCGCCCAAAATCATCGCGACGCCAAAGCTGGAGGCGACGCCGAAATGCTCGGCATAGCTCTCGCCCACCGATTGCGGGTGATCGAGGAACAGGCGGCGGATCATCATCGGGTCTCCCGGCACGCGAACAAGGGCAGCAACGCCGACCCTATCAGGTCAGCCGCGCGCCGCCAACCGGGCGAGCATGTCGGCGGCAAGCTGGCTCAGCGTGTCGTCGCGCGCGCCCATGATGACGATGCGGTCCCCCGGCCGCGCAGCGTCGACAAGCGCCGCGGCGGCTGCGTCGCGGGCGGGAATGTGGCGCGCATCGGCGCCGGCGGCGACCAGATCGGCAACAATATCGGCACTGGTCACCTCGCGGCTTACCGTGCCGCCCTGATAGACGGGATCAGGCAGGACCAGCACGTCGCCGGGGTGCAGCCGTGCTGAAACGCTCGCCACCAGGTCGCGCCGCATCACCTTTAGCGGGCCATAGCCGTGCGGCTGGAACAGCAGCAGCAGCCGGCCGGGAAAAGCATGAAGCGTGTCGAGGGTCGCGGCGATCTTGTCGGGGTTGTGACCGAAATCGTCGATGACCGACACGCCGGCTGCCGTGCCGACATGATCGAACCGGCGCTTCAGGCCTGTGAAGCCCGAAATCGCAGCAATGGCCATGTCCCGGTCAACGCCTGCGGCCATCGCGGCGCCAACTGCGGCGAGCGCATTGGCGACATTGTGCCGCCCGGGGACGGCAAGGCGCACCCGCGCCCGCGCGCTGCCCATCACGAGATCAAAGCTGATCGCAAAAGGCTCCGGCACCAGATTTTCCGCAACGATGTCGGCGGGCGCCTCAACCGCGAAGGTGATGCTTTTGTCACGGGGCAGCGTCGCGGCAAGGGCGGCGGCCTCATCGTCGCCGACATTGATGACGGTCGCCGCCGCCTTGCCCGCGAAATCGCCGAACAGGGCGCGCAGTTCGGCAAGTGACTTGTGGTCGAGGCTGATGTTGTTGAGCACCGCAATGGTCGGCGAAAAAAGCGCGATCGACCCGTCGCTCTCGTCCACTTCGCTCACGAACACATCGCCCCGGCCAACAAGCGCGCTTGCAAATGGCGCATCGTCGCGCGCGAAATTTTTCATGACCGCGCCGTTCATCACGGTCGGGTCGCGCCCCACGGCGTGCAGCACCCAGCCGATCATGCCGGTGACGGTCGATTTGCCGCTGGTGCCAGCCACGCCGATCGACAAGGGGCTGGCGTTGAACAACCGGCTGAGCAGGTCGGCGCGGCTCATCCGTTGTGCGCCCACGCGCCCGGCGGCGATCATGTCGGGCACGGTCGGCTCAATCGCGGCTGATGCAACCACTATCTGGCCGGCCGCGGTGATGCCGCTGCCATCCTGCGGAAAAAGCGCCACGCCCAGCTTTTCGAGCGCGGCGAATTTGGCGGGAAGCCGCGCCTGGTCGAGGCTGCGGTCAGACCCGGCAACGCGCGCGCCCTGCCCGGCCAGGATCATCGCCAGCGGCATCATCCCCGATCCGCCGATGCCAACAAAGAAGTAGGAATTGCCGTGCGCCATGGAGGCGCGCTATCGCGGTTTTTGAAAGTCGGGGCAAGGCAGGGAGCGCGCACCATGCGGATCGGGATAGTGGCGCCATCTCGCGGGCTGACGCGCGACATTGCCGACCGCGCGCTGGCGCTTGCCGCGCGCGATTTCCCGGAGGCAAGCCTTGTCATCCACCCGCAATGTTTTTTGCAGGACGGGCATTTTGCGGGGCCGGACACGGCGCGCGGCGCGGCGTTTGTCGAGATGGCGAACGATCCGTCGATCGACGCGCTGTGGTTTGCACGCGGCGGCTATGGCGCCAACCGGCTGCTAGATGCGGTGATGCCGCAGCTTGGCCCGGCGGCTGGCGCGAAAACCTATCTTGGCTATTCGGATGGCGGCTTTCTGCTCGCGGCGCTCTATCAGGCGCGTGTCGGCCGGCCGGTGCACGGCCCGATGGTGGCCGACATTGCGCGCGAAGGCGGCGACGCGGCGGCCGCGCGCGCGCTTGAGTTTCTGCTGCGCGGCAACCGGGCTGCGGTGCCTGTAGCGCCGGCGACGGCCCCGACAATCGCGCTGAATCTCACGATTCTGGCGACGCTTATCGGCACGCGCTGGCTGCCTGACCTGACCGGCCATATGCTGATGATCGAGGACGTTGCCGAGCCGATGTATCGCATCGACCGGATGCTGTTTCAGCTCGCGGCCGCGCCTGCCCTGCGGGGCCTTGCCGGGATATGCCTTGGGCGCATTGCCGATGTCGTCGCCAATGAGCCGCCCTGGGGCGACGAGATCGATCAGATGATTGCCCGCTGCTGCACCCTGCTTGGCGTGCCTTATCTTGGCCGATGCGACATCGGGCATGATGCGGACAACAAGATCGTCCCGTTCGGCTAGCGGCCGGGTCAGGCGCTACAGGAAGAACTGACCTTCGATAACCGTTATGCAAGTGCCCGTCAGCACCACGGTGTCGCCGGCCAGCCGGCAAAGCAGCCTGCCGCCGCGCTTGCTGGCCTGAAACGCGGAGAATTCGTCGCGGCCGAGCACCTGCGCCCAATAGGGCACGCAAACCGCATGCGCCGATCCGGTAACCGGATCTTCGTCGATATTATAGGCCGGCGTGAACACGCGGCTGACGATGTCGGTTTCCTCCCCGCGCGCCGAGACGACCGCGACGACCTGCCCTTCCCGTGCCAGCGCGCGCAGGTCTGGCGCCAGCGCGCGCACTTCCGCCTCGGTTCGGACGATGACGAGGGCATAGCCGCGTTCATGCCACAGCGTTGCCACCGGCGATGCGACGCCCAGTGCGGCGACGATGCCGGGCAGCGCTTTGGGTTGCGGTGCCCAGGCCGGCAGCGCGAGCGCATACCCATCGCCCGCGCGCGCGACCTCAAGGATGCCCGCCTGCCGCGTCCGGAAGCGCACCCCGTCGCGCGCCGGGTCGTGGCGCAGTACATAATGGCCAGAGGCAAGCGTTGCGTGCCCGCACAGCGCGACTTCGGCGCCCGGTGTGAACCAGCGCAGCTCATAGTCAGCAGCTGCATCCTCGTCGGCACAGCGTACCAGAAACGCAGTTTCGCTCAGGTTGTTTTCCTCAGCAATCGCCTGCAGGACGTCGTCGGCCAGCCACGTATCAAGCGGCATTACAGCGGCCGGATTGCCAGTGAAATGCCGGTCGGCAAAGGCGTCGATCTGGGCAAAGGGGATTCTGGTCGTCACCGTGCTTCCTTCAATTTGGCAATTTCATCGGCCTCGACCAGCGCGTTGCCGGGGTGGTCGATCTGCCCCTCGGGATCGATATGGATGAGTATTTCGGTGCCCGGAAATTCCTGTGCCAGCCGGCGCTCCAGCGCCTCGGTTACGTCATGCGCCTCGGCGACGGTCATCTGCGGGTCCATCCAGATGTGGAACTGCACAAAGTCAGTCGCGCCGCTTGTGCGGGTGCGCAAATCATGCAGCCCTTTCAGTTCCGGGTGGCGCGACGCGATTTCGACAAAGCGCTGGCGCTTTTCGGCTGGCCATTCGCGGTCCATCAACTGGTCGATCGCAGCCGTTGATGCGCGCCACGCGCCCCATAGCAGCCAGCCGGCGATGGCCATGCCGAACACCGGGTCCGCGCCCGCCAGCCCCAGATATTGGTCCAGCACCAGCGCCACGATGACCGCGGCGTTCAGCAGCACATCCGACTGATAATGCACATGGTCGGCGTGGATCGCGACTGACCGGGTGCGGCGGATGACAAAGCGCTGATAGGCCAGCAGGCCGATGGTGAGGACAATCGCGATGACCGAGGCGGCAATGCCAAGCTCGGCATGGGCGGTTGCTTCGCGCGTCATCAGCCGCTGCACCGCGCGGAAAAAAATGGCGACGGCAGAGGCGGCGATGATCCCCACCTGAAACAGCGCGACCAGCGCTTCGGCCTTGCCATGGCCAAAGCGATGCTCCTGATCGGCAGGCTGTGCCGCAAACCGCACGCCGAACAGCGTGACGAGCGAGGCAGCCAGATCAAGCCCGGTGTCAGCAAGCGAGCCAAGCATCGCCACCGAGCCGGTTGCCCAGGCGCCATAGCCCTTGATGAGCACCAGCAAGGCTGCCATCGTCACGCTCGCCATGGCCGCGCGTGCGGTTAGTACGCCATGCGTCTGGTGGTGCGCGGCACGGGCCTGGTGGTGGCTATGGGCCTCGCTCACGGGTATAACAGCCCCTCGACCCAGCCATCGCGGCTGCGGGTGAAGAGGCGGCGTTCGTGCAGGCGGTGCGCGCGGTCTTGCCAGAATTCCATGCGCTCGGCGAACACCATATAGCCCGACCAGTGCGGCGGGCGCGGCACGTCACCGCCTGCAAACCGCGCTCTCATCGCCTCGAACCGCGCCTCGAACTCGGCGCGCGCGCTGAGCGGGCGCGACTGGTCGGATGCCCACGCCCCAAGCTGCGAATCGCGGCTGCGGGTAGCGAAATAGGCGTCGGCCTGTGCTTCTCCGACCGTCGATACCGGCCCTTCGATGCGAATCTGGCGCCGCAGCGACTTCCAGTGGAACAACAGTGCGGCGTGCGCATTGTCGCGCAGGTCGGCGGCCTTGCGGCCCTGATGGTTGGTGTAGAACACAAAACCGTCGGCGCCGTGCCCCTTCAGCAGCACCATGCGCACGCTCGGCTGGCCGCGCGCATCGGCCGTTGCGAGCGCCATCGCATTGGCATCATTAGGCTCGCTGGCGCGGGCCTCGTCATACCACGCATCGAACAGGAGGAGCGGATCGGTCGTCATGCCCGTCGCTGTAGCCGAGCTTTGCACAAAGCGGAACCGCGCGCGGCGCTGATCTTTGCGGAGATTTTCGGTGGCGCCGGCGCGAGGCGATGTTGCCGGTTGCGCGCCGTGCCCGATTGTGGTTGCGTACCCGCCGATGGCAACCGCCCCAGCCCCCGGCCCGATTGACGTCTCGCGCCTCGCCCGGCAGTGGGTGAGTGATTATTGCCGCCAGACGCAATCGGGCGATGTCCTGTGCAGCGGCGACGCGCCCTGGTCCGAAATGCTGGAAGAGATTGCCAGTGCGGTTGGCGACGACCTGGCGTTTGCCCGCGAGCGGGTGCAGCGGCACGCCGAAGACATTGGCATGGGGTTTCGCATCATCGGTGAAAGCGAGGAGCGGCCCTGGCCGGTCTCGCCGGTGCCGCTGCTGATTGGCGAGGCTGAATGGGCCGGCATCGCGCAGGGCGTGGTGCAGCGCGCTACCCTGTTGGAGATGATCTGCGCCGACATATACGGGGAGGCGCGGCTGATCGCCGATGGGCTGTTGCCCGCCGCGCTGGTGAGCGGCAGCCCGTTTTTTCTGCGCCCGCTGGTGGGGCTGGTGCCGGCGGGCGGGCATCATTTGCATTTCATCGCGATTGATCTGGGGCGCGGGCCGGATGGCGAGTGGCGGGTGCTGGCAGATCATCTGCGCGCGCCGGCCGGCGCAGGCTATGCGCTGGAGAACCGGCTGGCGATGACGCGCACCTTTGGCGTGTTGCAGCAGCGGCTGAACATCCAGCGGCAGGCCCCGTTTTTTGCGGCATTTCGCGCAGGGCTTGCGGCCGCGTGCAAGCGCACGGAACCGCGTATCGGGTTGATGACGCCGGGGCGCTACAATCCGAGCTATCCCGAACAGGCGCATCTTGCGCGCTATCTTGGCCTGTTGCTG
This sequence comes from Sphingomonas sp., assembly GCA_021732445.1. Lineage (GTDB taxonomy): Bacteria > Pseudomonadota > Alphaproteobacteria > Sphingomonadales > Sphingomonadaceae > Sphingomonas. The sequence goes on from JAKFUZ010000003.1 coordinate 31,811, forward strand.
GTGGAGGGCGCTGACCTGGCGGTGCTCGACGACAAGCTCTATGTGCGCACCATTGCCGGGCAAAAGCGCGTTGATGCGTTGTGGCGGCGCGTCGACCCGCGCCTGATTGATCCGCTTGCCTTTGACAGCAAATCGACGATCGGCGTTGCGGGGCTAGTTGAGGCGATGGCCGCGGACAATGTGGTGGTGGCCAATGCGCCGGGTGCTGCGGTGCTCGAATCGGCAGCGTTTTCGGCCTTTCTCCCCAGGCTGTCGCGCGCGTTGCTTGGTGCGCCACTGGCCATACCCAATATCGCGACCTGGTGGTGCGGCCAGGAAAAGGCGCTGGGGCACGTCACCGACAATCTTGATGCGATGCTCATTGGCCCGGCCTTCCCCGCGCCGACTTTAGGGCTTGATGGCAGTGAGCCGGTCGCCTGGGCCGACATGGACCAAAGCGCGCAGGCACGGGTGCGCGCCGACATGGAACGCCGGCCGCAGGATTATGTCGGGCAGGAGATTGTGCGGATTTCCACGATGCCCGTGGTGGCTGACGACAGGCTGGTCCCGCGCCCGTTCACCTTGCGGGTCTTCGCTGCCCGCAGCGGCGATGGAAGCTGGACGGTAATGCCCGGCGGTTTTGCACGCATCGGCGAACACCCGGACCCGCGCGCCAGCGTGATTGGCGAGGGGATGTGGTCGGCCGATGTCGCGGTGCTTGGCGGTCAGCAGGCTGCGCCGGCGTCGCTGCTGGCGCCGTCCGACACGGTTTCCATCCGGCGCAACCCCGGCACGCTGCCCAGCCGCGTTGCCGACAATTTCTTCTGGCTGGGTCGTTATCTGGAGCGCGGTGAGGCGTTGCTCGGCGCCATTCGCGTGATGCTGGGCAACACCATCGATGCCGATGGCGGCGCGGCGCTCGCCCGGGAAACGGTTGGCAAGCTTGTCGGCATCATCACCGATGACGGCGCCGCCCCTGCTCCCGAAAGCTTCCGCCGGGCCGATCTCATCGCTTTTGCCGGCGCAGCGCTTGAGGCGGAAGGAGGAGGCTGGCGCAGCGTCCGCTCGATCAGCCAGACGGCGCGCTCGATTGGCGCTGGCTCGCGCGACCGCTTGTCGGCGGACATGCTGCGTTTGCTCGATGCGCCTTTTCCGCGTGGCGGGGGCCTGCTCGACCGGGCGGGCACGCTCCAGCGCCGCTATGTTGCCATCGCCGGGCTGGCCGCGGAACATATGAGCCGCACCGATGCGTGGCGGTTCCTCGATATTGGCCGGCGGATCGAGCGGGCCGCGTCGGTCGCGCGCGCGGTGCGGCTGTTTGGCAGGGCCGATGCCACCGCCGACGATCTGTCGACGCTGCTCGATATCGCCGACAGCCAGATCAGCTACCGCCAGCGCTACTTGTCAGGCATTGCGCGCCTGCCGGTTGTTGATCTCGTGGCGCTTGATCCGGGCAACCCGCGCGCGCTCGCCTTCCAGATCAACGTCATCAACGAGCATTTGCGAGCGCTTCCGGTGCTCAGCGACGATGGCATGGCCGAGCCCCAGCAGGCCGAGGCAATCGGGCTGGCCGCGCTGGTCGCGACGGCGACCGCCGCGACGTTCTCGGCCGAACGGCTGGGCGACATCGAGCGCCGGCTGGGCAAGCTGTCTGACGCGATTGGCCGGCGCTATTTTCTGCAGGGTGCAGAACATGTCCGGCAGGGCGGGCTGACGCTGGCGTGATGTACGATGTCCGCCATGTCACGCGGTTTGACTATGGCGCCTCGGTAAGGTTTGCGCGGTGCAACCTGCGGCTGCGGCCGATCATCTGGTCGGGCCAGCAGCTGGAGAGCTATCAGCTATCCATCATGCCCTTTGGTCGCACGGCGCCGGTGCGCGCCGAAGGCGGGCTGGCCAATGTGCTGCGCCTCGTCATTGAAGAGCCGGTGCGGCACCTGACCATCGAAAGCGCGTTCCGCGTCCTGGTGGACCGGGCCGTGCCTGTACCGCTTGATACCGATCCCACGCTTGCCGACATTGCGCGCGCGGCCCGCCTGAACCGCGATTCGAGCGCGGCCGGGCCAAGCGCCTATCTGTTTGCCTCGCCGCACATCCCGCTTGACCGCGACATTGCGGCGTGGTGCGCGCAGGACCTCCACGCTGATCGCCCTGTGCGCGAGGCGGCGATTGCGCTTGCCCGCCGCATCCAGCGCGAGTTCGCGTTCGATCCGGCAGCCACGCTGGTGGATACGCCGCCAGCCGAGGCCTTTGCCAAGCGCGGCGGGGTGTGCCAGGATTTCGCCCAGATCATGATTTCAGGGCTGCGCTCGGCCGGGCTGCCGGCGGCCTATGTGTCGGGCTATATCCGCACCATACCGCCGCCGGGGCAAGAGCGGCTGGTCGGCGCCGATGCCACCCATGCCTGGGTGCTGTTGTGGTGCGGCGAGGCGCTTGGCTGGGTCGGCGTTGACCCCACTAACGGCATCTGGATGGCGGGCGACCACATCATCATGGCGATTGGCCGGGATTATGCCGAAATTGCGCCGATTGACGGCATCATGCTCGGCTCGGGCGCGCAACGGCTTTCGGTCAGCGTCGATGTTGCGCCAGTGGCCTAGGCGGCGCGGCCAGGAATGAAATTTCTGTCTGGTGTCAGTGGCAATCCATTGTACCGACAATGGGGACAGGGCCTGGCCTGACCTGGGGCATGATGGCTGATTGGCCGTCGCGCTGCATTTGCCAGCAGCGAATGGGGCATCGGTGCCGCCGCGGATCGCACTACAACTACGGGGTAAATCGGTGCCAGGCCGCAGGCGAGATGCTCGCCCCCCGTGCACGCTTTGCGTCATCAGTGATCCCGGCGACGCGTGTGCGCAGGTCGCCGGGATTTCGGTGGCCGCGCCGCGCCGGCCCGGCCCGCTAGCCGACCATGTCCTCCAGCTCGGTGCCGCGCGTCTCGCTCACGGCAGCCAGTACGAACAGGATCGAAACCGCAGCACACAGCGTGTAAAAACCATAAGTTGCCGCGAGGCCGATATTCTTGGCAAGCCATGGGAAACTTAGGCTGATCGCATAATTGGCGAGCCACTGCGCCGCGCCTGCAACCGCAAGCGCCGACCCGCGGATCTGATTGGGGAACATTTCGCCCAGCATCACCCACATTACCGGCCCCCAACTGAAGTTGAAGAAGATGACATAGATGTTGGCGGCATAGAGCGCGATCACACCATTGCCCGGCGCCAGCTCCAGCTTGCCGTCGGTGAACGACCCGGTTGCGAAGCAATAAGTGAGGATGCCAAGTGTCACGGCCATGCCGACCGAGCCGATCAGCAACAACGGCTTGCGGCCGATGATGTCGATGGTGAAAATCGCCGCCAGACAGGCGATGATCGACAAGGAGCCTGACAAGATGTTTATCTTGAGCGAATCAGCTTCGCTAAAGCCAACCGCCTGCCATAGGACCGCGCCGTAATAGAACACGACATTGATGCCCACGAGCTGCTGAAAGGTGGCAAGGCCAATGCCGACCCACACGATTCTGCGCCACTTGCCCGTTGCCGGATCGTTGAGGTCAGACAATTTGGGCTCGTGATCGGTCGTCAGTGAGTTGCGGATCTCGGCCGCCTTGGCAATTGCGGCGGTACGCCCGAACAGCCGGGTCAGCACGCCTTCGGCTTCCGCATTGCGGCCCTTGGCGACCAGAAAACGCGGGCTTTCTGGAATGAACAGCAGCGTCACCATAAAAAGCAGCGCGGGCACTACCTGCACCCAGAACATCCAGCGCCACGCAGGATAACCTAGCCAGAACGGCGCGGTTGAGGCGCCTGCGGCACCCGCCAGCCAATAATTGGCGAGAAACGCGCCGGTCAGCCCGGCGATGATCATGATCTGTTGCATGCTTGACAGGCGGCCGCGGATATTGGCCGGCGTCACCTCGGAAATATAAGCCGGCGACAGCACGCTTGCCGCGCCCACCGCGGCGCCGGCAAAAAAACGCGCCAGGCCGAGGATCAGCGCAGAAGGCGCCGCGCCCGATGCCAGTGCCGACACGATGAACAACAGCGCCGCCACCATCATCACCCGCCGCCGCCCCATCGAATCGGCCAGCCGGCCGGCCATGAAAGCGCCCAGCGCACAGCCAGGGAGCAGCGCGGAAACGGTCAGCCCCAGCCACAATTCGCTCAGACTGAACGTTGTTTTCAGCCCCTCCTGCGTGCCGTTGATGGCGCCACTGTCATAGCCGAACATGAACCCGCCAATCGTCGCGACACCGACAATGGCCGCAATCAGCGGCAGGTTGGTCTGCCCCTTGTCTTCACCCGTCATGCCCATCTCCACGCTGTGCCGATGCTATCCCGCGCCATGTTTGGCCAATTATGATAGCGCTATCCTGTCAAGAGCTTGAAGCCTAGCCATGGCACTGTCAACGACCGACACCCCAGCGCCTGCATCAAATCACCGCGACGTTAGCCGGGCACTGTCGCCCTGATGCAGCCAGCGGTCTGGCAAGCGTTGCGACTAGCGCGGCCTTGACTTTCATATGATAATATAGGGTGTAGCGCATGTGCGGCGCTGCCGGGCAACAGGGGATTTGCAAGCGTGGCCAAGGAGCCGAGAATCTATCGCAGCGCGCATAGCTATGCCAAGGATGACAAGGACGGGTTCATCCATCGCAGCTGGATGAAGGCGCAGGGGCTGCCCGAAGACGTGTTCGACGGCCGGCCGGTGATTGGCATCTGCAACACCTGGTCAGAACTCACGCCGTGCAACAGCCATTTGCGCGAAGTTGCCGATTATGTGAAGCGCGGAGTGTGGGAACGCGGCGGCCTGCCGCTTGAATTTCCCGCAATGAGCCTTGGCGAAACGCAGATGCGCCCCACCGCCATGCTGTTTCGCAACCTGCTGGCGATGGAGGTTGAGGAATCGATCCGCGGCAACCCGATCGACGGCGTCGTGCTGCTTGGCGGGTGTGATAAGACGACCCCGGGGCAGATGATGGGCGCCGCGTCGGTTGATTTGCCCACCATCGTGATATCCTCCGGCCCGATGCTTACCGGCAAGTTTCAGGGCCGCGACATTGGCTCGGGCACCGACGTCTGGCGCTTTTCGGAAGAGGTGCGCGCGGGCGCCATGTCGATGGCCGACTTCCGGGCGGCGGAAGTGGGCATGAGCCGGTCGCGCGGCGTGTGCATGACGATGGGCTCGGCCTCGTCCTTTGCCGCCGTCGCCGAAGCAATGGGGCTGGCGCTGCCGATGAATGCGACCACGCCGGGTGTGGAAGCGGGCCGGTTCCGCATGGGCCATCTGGCCGGCCGGGCGATTGTTGATCTCGTGCGTGCCGACCAGCCGATGTCGGCCTTTCTCACCCGTCAGCACTTTGAAAACGGCATCCGGGTGCATGCCGCAATGGGCGGCTCGACCAACTCGATCCTGCACCTTATCGCGCTGGCCGGACGGTGCGGGCTGGACCTCACCCTGGCCGATTTTGATAGGCTCACCCGCGACGTGCCGCTGCTCGCCAATATCGCTCCGTCGGGCAGTTTCCACATGGAAGACCTGCATTATGCAGGCGGCGTGCCGGCGCTGATGGCCGAGCTTGGTGACATGCTGCACCTCGATGTGCCAACCGTTGGCGGCACCACGCTTGGCGCAGTGATTGCGGGCGCCAAGGTGTGGAACCGCCAGGTCATCGCCACGCTTGCCGAGCCGGTCAAGGAGATTGCCGGCACCTGGGTGCTGACCGGCAATCTGGCACCCAAGGGCGCCATCATGAAGCCGTCTGCCGCAAGCCCCCACCTGCTGGTGCATGAAGGCCGGGCGGTCGTGTTCGAAACGATCGAGGATTATAAGGCGCGCGTCGATGATCCGCAGCTCGACATTGACGAGACATGCATCATGGTATTGCGCAACTGCGGAATGCGCGGCTATCCCGGCATGCCCGAAGTAGGCAACATGGCGCTGCCCAAAAAGCTGCTGGAGCGCGGTATTCGCGATATCGTCCGCCTGTCCGACGCGCGCATGTCGGGCACCGCCTTTGGCACGATCGTGCTGCACGTGTCGCCCGAAGCCGATATTGGCGGCCCGCTGGCGCTGGTTGAAAACGGCGATATGATCCGCCTTGATGGCCCGGCGCGCACGCTTGATCTGCTCGTTAGCGAGGCGGTGCTGGCGCAGCGGCGCGCGCGCTGGCAGGCGCCAGTCCGGCCGGCACTCCGCGGCTATCTGAAGCTGAACGACGCGCACGCGACCCAGCCGGAAGACGGCTGCGACCTCGATTTCATGAAAGGCGGCTCGGGCCACGAAGTCCTGCGCGAAAGTCATTGAGCGCGGCCAATGCCTTTATCGCCGGTGACTGGGGCACGACCCATGGCCGTTTCTGGCTGATCGACCATGGTGTGGTGGTCGGCGACGCGCGCCCGGCACCCGGCATTGCGGCGCTTGCCGGCGACCGGGCGGCAATCGCTGCCGCGTTCGATGTCGTGACGGCGGGCTGGCCGATCCACATCCCGGCGCTGATGTGCGGCATGGTGGGCGCGTCAGTGGGCTGGTGCGACGCCGGCTATCGTGCCTGCCCGGCCCCCGCCACGGGCTTTGGCGATGGCGCCACGCGCTTTGCCCATAACGGCCGCGCCATTGCCATCTTGCCGGGACTGAAATGTCGCAATCCGGCCGGCTTTGTCGATGTGATGCGCGGCGAGGAAACGCAAATAGCAGGTCTTGTTGCGCTGTGCGGGGTGGGCGACGCGGTCGTGGGGTTGCCTGGCACGCATAACAAATGGGCGGTGATCGCCGGCGGCACGGTGCAGCATTTCCACACCGCGATGACGGGTGAGCTGTTTGCGCTCATCGCCGATCACAGCATATTGATGCGCGGTGCGCCGCGCGACGTGACGCCCGGCGACGTGTTTGTCGCCGCCGTTCGCCGCGTCCGCGAAAATCCCCTAATCGGTATCGACTCGATGCTGTTTGCCACCCGGGCGGAGCAGCTCGTGGGTGGCATGTCCGCCAGCGACGCGGCGAGCTTTGTCAGCGGGCTGCTGATCGGCGCCGATGTCCGCAGTGCGCTGGCGATGATCGACCCGCCGGGCGAGCGGCCCGTGCATCTGGTGTGCAACGACGCGCTGACCGCGCTCTATGGCGCAGCGTTGGCCGTGTTCGGGCAGGCGTCGCGCCAGGTCGATGGGGCAGCCGCGGTTCGCGCCGGGCTCGTTGCCGCGGCGCCACGGGTGTTCGCTGGATGACGCGCGACCGCGCCTAATCGTCGAACGGCGCGACCAACTCGCGCGTGCCAAGCAGAAAGGCGTCGGCAACCAGCCGCAGCGGGTCGAAATGGGCATCGCTTTCGCCGGATGCCACCAAGGCTGCGAACCGGGCATAGAGCAGCGGATATTCGCCATCGTCATGTGCGGCCACCACCGCGCCGTTTATGGTCAGGTGCCGCCCGCCGCCGGCCAGCAGCAGCGTGCCCGCATCGCACTCAACTGCGATTTGCCAGCGCTCTCCCACCGTCTCGCGCCAGTCAAAATGCGCTTCGAAGCTGCCGGAAAAATCCGCCCCGCCCATCGTCAGTTCGGCCGCAATCGGCATGGCGCGGTTAGCGGGCACCGCCAGTCGCGATGCGCGGACATAGGGCGCAAATGGAAGTATCCGCGTGAGAATCGACAGGCCGTTGATGCCGGGGTCGAACACGCCAAAGCCGCCCGGCGCCCAGATCCAGTCCTGGCCCGGGTGCCATTTGCGAACATCCTCGCGCCAGTCGCCGCGGATGGCGGTCAGGCGCTTGTCGGCGAGCCAGGCGCGCGCCTGTTCAACCGCCGGGTTGGCCTGGCTGTGCCAGGTCGTCATCAGCGTAACGCCGGCGCGTGCCGCAGCCCGTTCAATCTGCGCACAGTGCGCAAGCGTTGCCGCCGGGGGTTTTTCGAGCATGGTGTGCTTGCCCGCCGCCAGCGTTTCAAGCGCCGTTTCGAACCGGGCGGCGGGCGTATTGCAATGCACGCAGGCGTCGATCGCGATGCCCGAAGCGAGCAGATCAGCAACCGAGCGGAACACAGGCACCCCGGCCGGCCCGGCCCCGCGCGCGCTGACCACGGCCGCCAGCACAAGCCCCGGTGTCGTGCGGATTGCCGGCACGTGCTGATCTTCGGCAATCTTGCCATAACCGATGATCGCGGTGGAGAGCGCCGTCATGAAAATCGCCTTGGTGGCCGGGCGTGCCCGTTCGGCGCTTGTCTAAACGCCGTGCCGGTGGAATAAAACATATATATGCGCTGATCCAGCGCCGCTGCCCGGAGCATCCCCCATGTCGCAGACAGCCCCCATTGCGCGCCTCATCGCGACCATCCCGGTGGGCGATCATCTGGGAGAAGGCGTAGCGTGGGATGATCGCGCCGGCGCGTTTCGCTGGACGGATATCGAGGGCAAGCGGCTCCACCGGCTGGACTGGCCAAGCCAGACGCTGACGACCGTGGCGCTGCCGCACCGGCTCGGGTCGTTCGCGCTGACCGACGCCGATGACACCATCATTGCCGCATTTGAGCAGGGCTTTGCGCGCTACAATCTGGTGTCGGGGGCCGTTGACTGGATCAACCGGCCGCTCCGGCCAGCCGGTGTGCGGCTGAACGATGGCGACACTGACCGCGCCGGGCGGTTCGTGGCGGGCGAGATGGTCGAAGATGCGGCAGCGGCTGGCGGTGCCCATGCCGGCAACCTCTGCCGGCTGGAGGCAGATGGCCAGCTCACGATCTTGCTCAACGGCATCGGCATATCGAACGCGCTGTGCTGGTCGCCTGATGGCGCCACAATGTACCACACCGACTCGCGCCGCGCCATTGTTCACGCCTATGATTATGGCCCACAAGGTGCAAGCGGCGCTCGGCCGATCCTCACCTGCCCGCCCGATTCCGTGGCCGACGGGGCAACGGTTGATGCCGCCGGGCGCCTGTGGATCGCGCGCTGGGGCGGGTCGGCAGTCTCGGTGCACAAGCCCGACGGCACGTTGCTGGCCACGGTGCCGGTGCCCGCAGCGCAAGTGACGTGCCCGGCATTTGGCGGGGCAGCGCTCGATATGCTCGCGGTCACCACCGCATGGCTGGGCAAGGACGCCGCCGCCCGTAGCGCCGATCCGCAGGCCGGGCATCTTTTCTTGTACCAGACCGACGCCACCGGCATGGCACCGGCGCGCGTCGCACTCTAGCCGGCCGGATTGCCGAGCAGCGCGGCATTGTCGGCGCCGGGCTCGGGTGCCGGGCGGGGTACTGGCGCAGGCGTTCCAGAAAAGCGCGGTGCAGGCGCCGGCTGGAGCGCGCCGCCGACTGTGATGAATGTTTCGCGTGCGGCGTTGTGGGGATGGGCCGGCGCTTCGTGCATCGACAGCACCGGGGCAAAGCAGATGTCGGTCCCCTCCATCACGGCGCACCATGCCTCGCGCGACTTTTGCCCAAAAATTGCGGCGAGTTTTGCCTTCAGCGCTGGCCATTGGGCGCGGTCATGCTGGGCGTCGAAATCGGCATCGTCGGTGACGCCGGCGGCAGCGCGCAACCGCGCGTAAAATTGCGGCTCGATGGCCCCAACCGAAATCCATTTGCCGTCGGCGCATTCATAAGTGTCGTAAAAGGGCGCCGCGCCGTCGAGCAGGTTCTGCCCGTGCGCATCGCGGTTGATGCCCGCCGCCAGCATATGCCAGCTCATGCCCGCGAGCAGCGCCGACCCGTCGGTCATCGCCGCGTCTATTACCTGCCCGCCCGCGCCGCTTTTTACCGCGAGCAGCCCGGCGAGCAGCCCAAAGGCAAGCATCATCGCGCCGCCGCCGAAATCGCCGACATAGTTGACCGGGGGCACGGGCCGCTCGCCCGCGCGGCCGATGGTGTGCAGCACGCCCGACAGCGCGATGTAGTTGATGTCGTGCCCGGCCGCCTGTGCCAGCGGGCCATATTGGCCCCAGCCCGTCATGCGGCCATAAACGAGCCTGGGGTTGGCCGCGAGCAGCACGTCAGGCCCAAGCCCCAGCCGCTCCATCACGCCCGGCCGGAAGCCCTCGATCAACGCGTCGGCCTGCGCACAGAGCGCGCGCGCGGCCGCCACGCCGCCTGGCGTTTTCATGTCGAGCACCACCGAGCGGCGGTTGCGCGACAGGGCGTCGCGCGGATCAAGCCGGGCGCCGGGGCGGTCGACGCGGATCACCTCGGCGCCGTGATCCGCCAGCATCATTGCGCAAAACGGCCCCGGCCCGATGCCGGCAAATTCAATGATGCGGATTCCCGATAACGCGCCGGCCATGCTCGTTCCTTTGCTCCCCTGCGCGCGGCGTTGGCGCGGCTTTGCAGCGAATAGGCCATTGTGGCGCCATATCTCCAGCCCCTGAATTTTTTGCGCCCGGGCTTGGTTCCGCGGCCGCTGCCCCGTACACTCGTGCCTCATCCCTTGCCGGAGACGCTGCGTGGCCACCGAATTTCTTCTGAACGGCGCGAAAACGCGCTTTGACGGCGATGCTGAAACCCCGCTGCTATGGGTGCTGCGCGACCATCTGCACCTCACCGGTACCAAATATGGCTGCGGCATTGCGCAGTGCGGTGCCTGCACGGTTCATCTCGATGGCAAGAACCGCCGCTCCTGCGTGACGCCCGTGGCAATGGTCGCCGGCCGATCGGTCACGACGATTGAGGGGAGCAGGGGCAAGGTCGCCGATGCGGTCAAAGCGGCATGGGTGGCAATCGACGTGCCGCAATGCGGGTTTTGCCAGTCGGGCCAGGTGATGTCGGCAATCGGCCTGCTCGCTGCCAAACCCCGGCCGAGCGACGACGATATCGACCAGGCGATGGCCGGCAATATCTGCCGCTGCGCAAGCTATGTCCGCATTCGGCAGGCGATCAAGGACGCGGCCGGGAAGATCTCGGCATGAGCGCGCCTGGAACCGCGCCCAATGCCCCGCGCGCCACCCGGCGCGAGGCAATCGCCGGGTCGGGCCTCGTCATCGGCCTGGCGCTGCCCTTTGGGAGAGCGGCGGCCGGGCTTCCCGCCGGTCCGCTACAGCCCAATGCGTTTGTGCGCATCACGCCTGACAATCTCGTTACCGTGCTCATCAAGCATGTCGAGTTCGGGCAGGGACCGGCAACGGGCCTCACCACCATTGTCGCCGATGAACTCGATGCCGACTGGGCGCAGATGCGGATGGAATTTTCCCCCGCCAACGACGCGCTCTACAAGAACCTGTTTTTCGGCACCATGGGCACCGGCGGCTCAACCGCCATGGCCAATAGCTGGATGCAGTTGCGCCATGCCGGGGCGGCGGCGCGCGCGATGCTGGTTGCGGCTGCCGCCAAGCGCTGGGGCGTAGCTGCGGCCGAGATCAAGGTGTCGAAAGGCGTGGTCAGTCATGGCCGTCGCCGGGCCAGCTTCGGCGCGCTCGTGGCCGATGCCCGGTCGATGCCGGTGCCTGACAAACCCGCGCTTAAATCACCTGACCAGTTCACGCTGATCGGCACCGACGTTCCGCGCGTTGACAGCGTTGCCAAATCCAGCGGCACAGCAATGTTCGCGATGGACGTGGCGCGCCCCGGCATGGTCACCGCTGTCATCGCCCACCCGCCAGCTTTCGGCGCAACGCTTGGCGCCGTGGACGACAGCGCTGCGATGGCGGTGCCCGGCGTGCTTGCGGTAAAGACCGTGCCGCAGGGTGTGGCGGTCTATGCCCGCGACACCTTTGCCGCGATGAAGGGCCGCGCCGCGCTCAGGCCGGTGTGGGACATGGCCAAGGCCGAAACCCGGTCCAGCGACGCGTTCTTCAAAAGCTATGCCGAGGCGACAAAAGCACCTGGTGTCGAGACCAAAAAGGTGGGCGACGTTGGCGCAGCATTGGCCGGGGCCGCAAAAACGCTGGAGGCCGTCTATTATTTCCCCTTCCTTGCCCATGCGCCGATGGAGCCGCTCGATGCGGTGATCGAGCCGGTTGAAGGCGGCGGGTATGATATCTGGATGGGCAGCCAGTTCCAGGTCGGTGAAGTCACCGCCATGGCCAAGGTGCTGGGCGTGCCGATGGGCAAGATGCGGCTACGCCAGCTTTATGCCGGCGGCAGCTTTGGCCGCCGTGCGCAGCCCGATTCGGGCTTTGCCACCGAAGCCGCCGCCGTCGCCAAAGCCTATGGCGCCGCCGTCCCCGTCAAGCATATGTGGACGCGCGAGAACGACATTCGTGGCGGGCGCTACCGGCCCATCACCGTGCACCGGCTCGCCGGCGGGCTCGATGCGGCGGGCAATATTGTGGCGTGGGACCAGCGCGTCGCCTGCCAGCCCTTTTCGCCCGGCAAGTCCGGCCAGATCGACGAGAGCATGCATGAAGGCACCGGCCCGGATGATTACAGCTTCGCCAATGCGCGGGTTGGCGTGTCACCAATGGCCAATGGCGTGCCGACGCTGTGGTGGCGCTCGGTCGGCCATACCCACACAGCGTACGCCACCGAGGCGTTTCTAGACGAGTTGCTGGCCGCCGGCGGCAAGGATGCCGTGGCGGGCCGGCTCGCGCTGATGAAGGACGCGCGCTCCCGCGCCGTGGTGATGCGGGTCGCCGAGCTGGCCAAATGGGGGCGCACATTGCCGGGTGACCGGGCGCTGGGCATGGCGTTCCACAAGAGTTTTGGCACCCGTGTGGCGCAAATTGCCGAGCTTTCGAAAGGGCCAGACGGCCTGCCAAAGGTGCACAAGGTTTGGGTCGCGGTGGATTGTGGCACGCCCATCAACCCCAACATCATCCGCGCGCAGATGGAAGGCGGCATTGGCTATGGGCTTGGCCATGCGCTTTATGCCGAGCTGGTGCTGGGAGAGGGGGGGCATGTCGCGCAAGGCAATTTTGATACCTATCGGTCGCTGCGCATCCATGAAATGCCCGATGTGGAAGTGAGCATCATCGCCTCCACCGCCAGCCCTTCGGGCGTTGGCGAGCCGGGGTTGCCGCCGATTGCCCCCGCGGTTGCCAATGCCTGGCGGACGCTCACCGGAAAATCAGTCAGGCGGCTGCCCTTTGTGCATGGTGACAACGCATGAGGACGGCGATGTGGAGCGCGCTTGCGCTGGGCACCGCAGTAGTTCTGCTGCCAATTGCGGTGGTCGGGCGCGGCGCGGATCGTCAAGCCGATAGCGGCGCCGGGGCCATTGCCGCGACCGCTGGTCCCGAAGCGCGGTCAGTCGCGCTTTTCGTGGAACTGGGCAAGGTCATCCAGCACCCGCGCTGCCTCAACTGCCACCCGCGCGCCGACCGGCCGCTCCAGGGCGAAGCAGGCGCGCCGCACCTGCCGCCGGTGGTGCGTGGCGCCACCGGGCACGGGGCGGCAGGTCTGGAATGCGCGACCTGCCACAGCGACGCCAATGTCGCATTTGCCAATGGTGAAGGCAGCATTCCCGGCGCGCCCGACTGGCACCTGGCGCCCGCCAGCATGGCGTGGGAGGGCAAGTCGCTTGGCGACATTTGCCGGCAGATCAGGGACCCGGCACGCAATGGCGGCAAAAGCCTTGCCGCGCTTGTCGACCATAACAGCCATGACGCGCTGATCGCCTGGGGCTGGGCGCCCGGCAAGGGCCGCGCGGCCGTTCCGGGCTCGCAGGCTGCCTTTGGCGCGCTCACCCGAGCGTGGGTCGAAAGCGGCGCGCACTGCCCGGCATGACCCGCTCTTTTGAAACCATTACGCTTGGCGTTGACGGCAACGGCATCGCGACCGTCACGCTCAACCGGCCCGATCGGATGAACGCGTTTACCGGGCAAATGATGGCCGAGCTGGTCGCGGCTTTCGACCTCACCGACACTGACGATGCGGTTCGCGCCGTCATCGTTACGGGGGCGGGTCGCGCGTTTTGCGCTGGCGCTGATCTGGCGGCGGGCGGCGCCACCTTTGATTATGCCAAACGTGGCGACAAGCCCGGAGGCTCGCCTGTCCGCCCCGATGGCAGCGTGGACCTGAGCCATGAGGGCGTGCGCGATACCGGCGGCCGGCTGACCTTGCGGATATTCCAGTCGCTGAAACCCGTGATCGGCGCCATCAGCGGCGCCGCCGTCGGTATCGGCGCGACCATGCAACTCGCAATGGACGCCCGGCTGGCCAGTGACACTGCCCGGTTCGGCTTTGTGTTTGCCCGGCGCGGCATTGTGCCCGAGGCCGCCTCAAGCTGGTTCCTTCCGCGCCTCGTTGGCATTTCGACCGCGCTTGAATGGTGCTATTCCGGCCGGGTGTTCGGCGCCGACGAAGCGCTTGCCGCAGGACTTGTGCGCAGTGTGCACGCAGGCGATGATCTGCTCCCCGCCGCCCATGCGCTCGCGCAGCAGATGACAGCGGAAAGCGCGCCCGTTTCGGTGGCGCTCACCCGGCAAATGCTGTGGACGATGCTGGGTGCGGCCCACCCGATGGACGCCCACCGCATCGACAGCCGCGGTGTGTGGGTGCGCGGGGCAAGCGACGATGCGCGCGAGGGCGTTGCCTCGTTCCTCGAAAAGCGCCCCGCCCGTTTCACCGACAGCGTGTCAGCGGCCTGGCCTGGCCTGGCCGACTGGTTCGACGCCCCCGATTACCGTTGAACAGGCGCTTGCGCGCGCGCGACCTGAAACCCGGCGAACGACTGGCTTACCGGCATCAGCTCCAGCCGATTGATGTTGAGGTGCGGCGGGAGCGAGGCTACCCACAGCATCGTCGCGGCAATGTCTTCCGCCGTCATCGGGTGCGCGCCGCCATATAGCGCGTCGGATGCCTGCTGGTTGCCGCCGGTGCGCACCAGCGTGAATTCCGTCTCGACCATGCCCGGCTCAATCGACGTAACGCGCACGCCCTTGCCGTGCAGATCGGCGCGCAGCCCAAGCGAGAATTGCTCGACAAAGGCCTTGGTGCCGCCATAGACATTGCCGCCGGGATAGGGGTAGGTCGCGGCCACGGACGACAGGTTGATGATAGCCCCCGTGCGCGCGATGAGGCCCGGCAGCAGCCTTGCGGTCAGCGAGACCAGCGCGGTCACGTTGGTGTCGATCATCACCTTCCACTGCGCGACATCTGCCTGGTCGGCCGGCGCCGTGCCCAGTGCCAGCCCGGCATTGTTGATGAGCAGATCAATATCGGCGAATGCAGGCGGAAGGGCTGCGAGTGCGGCCTCGCGCGCGGGCTCGTCCCGCACGTCGAAGCAGGCGCCGTGCACCTTGCCGGCACCCAGCGATGCGACCAGCGCTGCCAGCCGCTCCTGCCGCCGGCCAGTTGCGATCACGCGCCAGCCCGCGCCGGCAAACGCCTGTGCGGCGGCTGCACCGATGCCGGCGGTTGCGCCGGTGATGAGAACCGTCTTTGCCATGTGCCAATGTCCCCTTATTTTGCGAGGCGCGATCTATAGCCGGCCGGCGCCCGGAAGAAACTGCGTTGATCGGCAGCGACGTTCATCGCATGACGCGCGAGGCGGCGCATTGCCTGCCCCCGCCGCTGGAGCAACCACGTATGAAACTCCATGGTTATTTCCGCAGCGCTGCCTCGTGGCGGGTGCGGATTGCGTTCAATCTCAAGGGCTTGGCCGCGAACCACGTGCCGCATAACCTGCGCGATGGCGAGCAGCACGATGCCGCTTTTCGGGCGCTGAACCCGCAAGGCTATGTACCCGCGCTTGAGCTGGAGGATGGCACGATCCTCACCCAGTCGCTTGCGATCATCGAATGGCTTGACGAGACGGTGCCCGCCCCGCCTTTGCTGCCCGCCGATCCGCTGGCGCGCGCCAGGGCACGGGGTTTTGCGCAGGTGCTGGCCGCCGATACTCATCCCCTGCAGAATCTGAAGGTGCTGAACGCGTGGCGCAGCGCCGGGCAAAGTGAAGCGCAGGTTATGGCCTGGGCCGCGCAGGTCAATGCAAGCGGCCTCGCGGCGTGCGAGGCGTTGCTCGCCGGGCGCGCCGACCGCTTCTGCTTTGGCGCCGCACCGGGCCTTGCTGATATCTGCCTGGTGCCGCAACTGGGCAATGCCCGCCGGTTCGGCGTCGATGTAAGCGCCTTTCCCAGGCTGCTTGCCGTTGAGGCGGCGTGCAACGCGCTTGCCGCTTTTGCGGCGGCCGTGCCCGGCGAGCAGGCAGACGCGGTGTGATATCGCCGGCGAGCGCCGCTTATCGCCTGGGGGTGTAAGACCTGCCCAGAAAGGAGAACGCTGGCAATGCCTCATGCCGCTTCAGGTCGAACCAGGCGGCATTCTCCCAGTTGGACCCAGTGCCCCACCGCGTCTTGCACCCGGTCGATACCCAGGCCGGCTCCCAATAAACGATGCCGATGCCGCCATTGTCCGCGGTCGTCTGCGTAAGGTCGGTCAGATAGGCAAGCTGGCCCTGAGGCGTTGCTGGATAACCGGGGACAAGCGTGTCGGCGCCCAGCAGATTGGGGGAGGCGTCTGCGCCGTCGGTGGTGAAGGGATAGGCCGTCTCGACCACCACGATATCGGCGCCAAAGCGGCGCCTGGCCACGCGGATTGTCTCACCAAGCTCGGCGATGCTGCGCGTTGACCATTTGCGGTAATAGCTGATGCCGATCAGGTCAAAATCGGTGACGCCCGCAGAGCGCGCGGCCGCAAACCACCCGAGTACATTTTCGGGCTGCGCAATGTGGAGCATCACCCGCGGCGCACGGCCCTTTTGCCGCCCGGCCTCGCGCACCGCCGCAATTCCTGCGTTGAACAGCGCGGCATTGCGTGTCCAGTTGATCGGCCTGTCGGATTTACCGGCCATCAGCTCGCCATTGGTTTCGTTGCCGACCTGCACCCAGTCGGGCATCAGCCCTTGGGCGTCGAGCGCCATCAGCGTGTCGCGGGTGAAATCGTGCAGCGCCCTGGCCTGCGCATCCGGCGCAAGCCCAGCCCAGGCGGCGGGCACGATCTGTTTGTCGCCATCTGCCCAATCGTCGGAATAATGAAAGTCGAGCAACGTCTTGAAGCCGGCCGCCTTGGCGCGCCGCAGCGTTTTGGTGACATCGGCCAGGCCGCTATAGCGTGTCCAGTCGGGGTTGTTCCACAACCTCACCCGCACGATGTTGCCGCCTTGAGCGCGCATATACGCAAACGGATCGACGCGCTTGCCGCGCGCGCGGAACACGGCGCCGCAATCTTCCATCTCGTTCACATAAGAAAGGTCAGCCCCCAGAAACAGGCCATTGGCCGTGCTGAGCGAAGCAGGATCGCGCGTCGGCGCCGCAGCGCCGAGCAGCAGCGGTGCGAGGATCAGCCACGCAGCGCGGCGCGGGGTGTTGCTGCGGGTGATCATTTGGCCATCCTCCATGACTCAGGTAGCGGTGAGCAGCAGCCGCGCCGGGCGGGACGCGGCACCGCGAACCGCCACACCGATCGCGCCGGGCCCGCTTGCCTGCACCAGCAACTGCGCCAGGCCGTTGAACAATTGCCCGTGATCGCGCGCAAGATTGCGGCTCAGCGGGTCGCCATTGCCGATGCCGATGACGCGGCCTGGCCCGGTGAGCACCACCTCGAACGCGGTATCGGCCACGGGCACTGCGCGCGCGCCAGCATCCAGCGCGGACACGGTCACCACGGCCACGTCCCGACCGTCGCCGGCAAAACGCGGCCGATCTGCCGCAAGCGCCAGCGCCACTGGCGCGCCCGTCGTCTCGCGCACGTCACGCGCAATTACCCGGCCACCGCGATACCCGCGCGCCTCGATTCGCCCCGGCGCATAGGGAACCATCCAGGCGACATGGCGGTTGGGCGCGACCGCCTTTCGCCCGGCCGAGCGGCCATTGACGATAAGCTCCACCGCATCGGCATTGCTGTGCGCCCAAATTTCGATTGGCTGGCCTTCGCGGCCCGCCCAGTTCCAGTGCGGGAACAGATGGACCAGCGGCTCATCGCGCCGCCACCACGCCTGATAATAATAGAAATTATCCTTGGGAAAGCCGCACAGATCGGCCACACCAAAATAGGATGAGACGCTTGGCCACTTGCCATAAGGCGTCGGCTCGCCGCGATAATCAAAGCCGGTCCAGATGAAGCCACCGGCGACATAGGGCGCGTCGGCGACGATCGACCACCACGCCTCGGCCGTTGTCGCCCACCACGGGTGTTCGGTATCATAAGCGCGGACGATGTGGCGGGCGGCATCATTGGCATATTCGCCGCGGGTCGAAACGGTGGAGCCGGTTTCGGTGCCCATAATCGGCCGATCGGGAAATTTCTCGTGGAAGGCCGCCATTTTGCCGGTGCGATAATTGAAACCCACGACATCGACGACAAGGCTTGCGCCCAGCCCGAACCCGTTGTCAAAAGCCTGGGTGGTCGGCCGCGTGGCGTCCAGACGCTTTAACTCGCGGATCATTTCGGCAGAAATGCGCGCGCCCCGTGCGGTGCCCTGATGTGGCTCCTCATTGCCAACCGACCAGGCGATGATTGACGGGTGGTTGCGGTCGCGCCTCACGATCCGGCGGAGCTGGTCAATCGCCTGCGCCGATGTGGTGTTCAACCGCATCTCGTTGACCATCAGCATGCCGCGCGCATCGCACTCATCAAGCAGCGCAGCAGAGGGCGGGTTGTGCGCGCTACGCCAGGCATTAGCCCCCATCGCCTGCATCCGCCCGACGCGCCAGGCATCCAGCGCGGGTGGAATGGCCGCGCCCACGCCTGCATGGTCCTGATGGTTGCACACGCCCTTCAGCTTGACCGGCTTGCCGTTGAGCAGGAAGCCGCGTTCGGCATCGAACATGACGGTACGAATACCGAAGGGCGTTTCGTGATGGTCGACCACGGCGCCATCGACCACCAGCTCGGCGACATGGGTGTAGAGCGCCGGCGCCTCGACCGACCACAGCGCCGCGCTGGCCAGCGTGAACGAAACGTCAATGCTGGCGCCTTCCTCTGCGGCAAGCCGCAGGGGGTGCTCGTCGGCCCGCGCGACGACATCGCCCGCCGGGCCGACCAGCCATTGCCGCAAAACGGGTGCGCGCGGTGCGAGCGCCGTGTTTACGACCTCGCACCGCGCGGTCACCGTCGCACCGGCCGCCTTGGGCGCGGCAATGATCTGGATACCCCAGGCGGGCACATGCACGGCATCGGCGACAATCAGGTGGACGTCGCGGTAGATGCCGGCGCCCTCATAGAACCAGCCTTCCCCAAGGCTTGCATCGACGCGAAGCGCCAGCAGATTGGGCTTGGCGTCGTCGTTCAGAAAATCGGTGATGTCGACGACAAAGGGCGCATAGCCCGATTCCTCGTGCGCCGCGATATAGCCGTTGACGAACACCAGCGAATCGCGAAACACCCCGTCAAATTCCAGCCACGCGCGCTTGCCCGGCAGCGCGACCTCCGCTGGCAGAACGCGCCGATACCAGCCCACGCTGTTGTGCGGGAAATTGCGGCCAATTGCTTTGAAGCCGTGCGCGGCGGCCGCGTCATTCAGACCCTCGGGCAGGGTTTTGGAAGGTTCGGCAAAGGGCAGGTCAACCGCCCAGTCATGCGGCACGCGCACCGCCTGCCAGTCGCCTGTATCCAGATCAGCGCCCGCCGCTGTGGCGGTAAACGCGCCCTGCTTGGCAAAAGTGCGCTGGAACCGGCCAAAGCCAAAATCGCGTGCTTCGTCACTTGCATGGCCCAGATGGAACAGCCAGCCCTCGTCAAGCCGCAGTCGCCGGCGGGCAGACCGTTCCAGGGGGAGCGACGCGGCGGCGGCCGGCGCCGCCATCCCGGCTGGCGCCAGCAGCGCGCCTGATGCCGCAACGCCAGCGGCAAGCGCGCCGCGCCGGGTAATATCCGCCCTGTCGCTTCCCATCGCCGCCCACTCCCAATGCTCTAATTATATTATCTATTAGCGGGTCGGTCGCACAGGGCAACCCGCCGCCGGCAGTCGGGCAGGGGCCAAAAGTGCATCATGCCCGCAGCGGCCGGCATTTTAACGTTAAAATACTTGTCCCGCGGCCTTGGCGACAGAGCCATAGCGATGCAGACTGAGCGCAAGGGGAGACCAATGACAGGCGCACCAATCGGCACCGGGGAACACGGCCTCCACAAATCGCTCAGCAAAGCGCAGATAACCATGATGGGCCTTGGTGGCGCAATTGGCACCGGGCTGTTTCTGGGGAGTGGCATCGCAATTGGCTATGCTGGTCCCGCCGTCATCCTCAGCTATCTCATCGCCGGGTTCATTGCGGTCGTCATGGTGTTCAGCCTGTCGGAAATGGCGGTCGCACACCCAGCCGCCGGATCCTTTGGCATTTATGCCGAGACCTATATCAACCCCTGGGCCGGTTTCATGGTGCGGCTTACCTATTGGATGTCGCAGGTCATCGCCGTTGGCGGAGAGGCGGTCGCGGCGGGCGTATACATGACCTATTGGTTCCCCGACGTGCCGGTGTGGCTATGGTCGCTCAGTTTTGCGCTGCTGTTGCTCTACATCAATTCGCGCTCAGTGGGTAATTTCGGCACGGTGGAATATTGGTTCGCGCTCATCAAGGTGGTGGCGATTCTAGTGTTCATCGTGCTTGGCGCGTCGACGATATTGGGTATCGGCCAACCGGCAACCGGCACCGCGAACCTGACCGGCCTGCCCGGCGGCTTCATGCCGCATGGCTGGTGGGGTGTGTGGATGGGCGTCATCATCGGCATTTTCTCGTTCACCGGCATTGAGCTTATCGCGGTAACATCGGGCGAGACGGCGGACCCCAAAACCGCGATTCCGGCCGCGCTGCGGACAATGGCTGTCCGCCTCATCCTGTTCTACGTACTCGCGCTGGCGATTGTCGTCAGCTATGTGCCGTGGACGGAGACCGGCGCCAAGGTCATCACGCAAAGCCCTTTTGTAAAGATTTTTGCGCATAGCGGCATTCGCCAGGCGGCGGGCATCATGAATTTCGTGGTCGTGAGCGCAGCGTTGTCGAGCATGAACACCAATATCTATCTGTCGTCGCGAATGTTGTTCTCGCTGTCACGCGGCGGCTATGCGCCGGCTTTTCTCGGGCGACTGAGCAGCAACGGCACGCCGGTTGGCGCGATCTTGCTGTCGGGCGCGAGCATTTTGCTGGCGGCGAGCGTTTCGGCGCTCACGCCGCTTGCGTATAATTACCTGTTCGGCATTGCGCTGTTTGGCAGCATTTCGGTGTGGATCACGATTTTGGTGAGCCATATCGGGTTCCGCCGGCACCATGATGGGGCGCCGCTGCCCGTGAAGATGCCGCTATTCCCCTATCTTCAGCTAAGCGGGCTGGCGCTGCTCATCGCCATTCTCGTCACCATGGGGCTCGACACCGATTTCTGGAACATCGCGTGGATCGTTGGCGTGCCGTGGATGCTGCTGGTGACGCTTGCCTATTTTCTATGGGCCCGAAAGCCGCAGGTGGCGGCGGCGTAGCGCTCAGCCGGCAACCGACTGCACGGTCTGCACCACGCACCCTTCCAGCCGGGCGCGCCAGTCTTGCGGCCAGGCGCAGGCCAGCGTCGTCCGCGTGTCGATGGGTACTTGTACCAGCACCGCCGTAAATCGCACTTCGAGCCCCACAGACGCTGCGACGCGCAGCGTAACCGACCGCGCCGACACCGCCTGCACCGCAACTGCAATGTCGAGATGCTCGCCAAGCCGGCACGCGCGCGCAAAATCGGTGGATAGCGAGCGCGTCGGCAACCCGCAGTGGTGAAGCCGGTGCATCGTTTGCCGGTCCACGCCCAGCGCCGCCAGCGTCCAGTCCTCAATCGCTGCATCGACCAGCGCGAGCAGCCGCGGATAATAGGCGATGCCTGCAAAATCGCAGTCGCCAAAGCGAACGGGCAGGGTGGCGGAGAAAATCATCGCGCGGCGATAGAGGAGGCCGGGCCGATCATCAACCGTGCAAGCGGCGGCCGATGCCCTGTCAGTCGCCCTTGAACACCGGCGAGCGCTTTTCCGCAAAAGCCTGATAGGCGCGGGCAAAATCCTGCGTCTGCATGCATATCGCCTGTGCCTGCGCTTCCATCTCGATGGCAACGTCCAGGCTGACCGCCCACTCGGTGTTGAGCTGCGTCTTGGTAATGCCGTGCGCAAAGGTCGGCCCGGCCGCCAGGCTCAGCGCCAGATTCTGTGCCTCGGCGAGCAGCAGGTCCGCGGCCACCAACCGGTTGTGAAACCCCCAGCGCTCGCCCTCGTCAGCGCTCATCATCCGGCCAGTGAACAACAGTTCGCTGGCGCGCCCCTGCCCGATGATTCGCGGCAGCATGGCGCAGGCCCCCATATCGCAGCCCGCAAGACCCACCCGCGCAAACAAAAACGCCGTCCGCGTGGCCGGCGTTGCAAAGCGGATGTCGGATGCCATGGCGAGAATGGCCCCGGCGCCTACGCAAACACCGTCCAGCGCCGCCACAATCGGCTGCGGACAACCCCGCATGGCCTTGACGAGATCGCCGGTCATTCGGGTGAAAGCGAGCAATTCTGGCATGGCCATTTTGGTGAGCGGGCCGATAATCTCGAACACATCGCCGCCCGAACTGAAATTGCCACCCGCCCCCGCCAGCACCACGGCCTTCACGTCGGGCGCATAGGCCAGCGCGCGGAACAGATCGCGCAACTCGGCATAGCTTGCAAAGGTCAGCGGGTTTTTCATCGCCGGGCGGTCCAGCGTGATCGTCGCGACGCCATCGGCAAAGGCCCAGCGGCAATGAGCAGGGGCATAAGTGGCGGGGTCGATCATCATCATTGCGGATCCTTGGGCATTGCATGCGCCAGCGAGACCTTGAGGCCGCCGAGCAGCTCAAACAACGCCTTGCGCTCGCTGGGTGAAAGGCCGCAGAGCATGTCGTCGATCCAGCCGTGATGCGCATCGGCCAGCGCCTCAAAATAGGCAATGCCCGCCTCGTTGAGGCGGGCAACGCTCGCGCGCCGGTCCTCAGGAGATGTCACCAGCGTTGCATAGCCGTCGTGCACGAGCTTTTGCACCAGCCCGGTCACATTGCCGTTTGACACCAGCAGCGAGCGCGACAGCGCGCTCATCGTCATCCCCTCAGGATGGCGGGCTAGCGCCGCCAGTACATCAAAACGCGGCAGGGTGGTGTCGAACTGGTCGGCAAACCCGCGGCGCACCTGCTTTTCGATGACCATCGTGCAACTCAGCAGCCGCAACCAGAGCCGCACGCTGGCGGACCGCCCGAGCTTGCCGTCATGCTTTTCGCGTATCGCCACTGTCGCCATCAACCTGCCTCTCCGCCCGCCACCATGATCGCCTGCCCGGTTATCGACCGGCTTGAGGCGAGGCAAAGCCAATACACGGTTTCGGCGACTTCGGTGGGTTCAATCAAGCGCTGCTGCGGATTGAACGCGGCAAGCCGTGCCCGCGCGGATTCCGGCGTGCGGCCAGTCATGGCGACGATCCGCGCGACGGCTGCGTCGACAAGCGGTGTATCGGTAAAGCCCGGGCAGACGGCGTTGACGGTCACCTCGGTCGCCGCCAGTTCGGCCGCTAGCGCGCGGGTAAACCCGATTGCCCCGTGTTTGGCGGCGCAATAGGGCACGGTATAGGCATAACCCTTCACCCCGGCCGTGCTGGCAATGGTGATGACGCGGCCCTGCACGGCCGCCCGCAAATCAGGCAGCACGGCCTGTGTCATGACGAACAGCGCATCGAGATTGACCGCCATCATCCGCCGCCAGCCGGCCATGTCGAGCGCGTCGAACGGCCCGCTTTCGGCGGTGCCGGCACAGTTGACGAGGATGTGGACCGGCCCTGCGGCGGCGCGCGCGGCGGCCAGCATCCGCTGTACCTGCGCGGCATCGCAAACGTCGCCGGCAAGCGGGATTGCCCCGTCGAGCAGCGCGGCGACCTGCTCCAGTGCAGCTGCACGCCGGCCGATCAGCGTAACGCGCGCGCCGGCCGCGTTCAGCCGCTGCGCAATCGCGGCGCCAATTCCGCTGCCCGCGCCTGTGACCACGGCATGGCGGCCGGAAAAAGGCGCCGGGTTCAGCCCATCCATCCTGTTACCCCGATAATCGCGCAGGCCCTGCCCGCAAGCCCGGGGCAAACGCTTTAAGTTTGAAACAATACGGCCGATACGCTAGGTTGCAAGGCGATTCAGCAACGCGGGGCGGGGCATGCGCATCACCATCATAGGCGGCGGACCCGGCGGTTTCTACCTCGCCATTCTGGCCAAAAAGGCGCGGCCCGACTGGGATATCGAGATTTTCGAGCAGAACCAGCCCGACGACACTTTTGGTTTTGGTGTCGTCTTCTCCGACGAAACGCTCGGCGAATTTTTGAGCCGCGACCCTCAGTCCTATGACGCCATCGCCAGCGCCTTTGCCTATTGGGACGATGTTCGTGTGCGGTACAAGGGCAACGACATCCGTTGCGGCGGCAACGGCTTTGCCGGCTGCGCGCGGCTGACGCTGCTGCACATCCTGCAGGCGCGCGCCGCAGCGCTTGGCGTTGTGACGCATTTTGGCGCAGCGATTGAGCCGTCCAGCCTCGACACGCGGTTTGCCGGTTCCGATGTGATTGTCGCAGCGGACGGGGTGAACAGCCGCATCCGCGACCATTTTGCCGACAAGTTCGAGCCGACCATAACCGCCACGCGCAACAAATTCACCTGGATGGGATCGACCCGGCCGCTTGGCGATTTCACCTATTTCTTCCGCGAAACACCGCATGGCATCATCACCGCCCATGCCTATCAATATCAGGCGGACCGCTCGACCTGGGTGATCGAGACGACGCCTGAATGCTGGGCGTGGCACGGCTTCGACACGATGGACGAGGCAGATACCGCGCGCACGCTCGAACGCATTTTTGCACAAGAGCTTGAGGGGCATCGGCTGCTCACCAACCGCTCAGTGTGGCGCAACTTTCCCAAGGTTTCCTGCGCGCGCTGGTCGCACGGCAAGATCGTGCTGCTGGGAGACGCGATGGCGACCGCGCATTTCTCGATCGGATCGGGCACAAAGCTTGCGATGGAAAGCGCGATTTCGCTTGCCGATGCGCTGATCGCGCATGGGGAGCGCGACCTGTCCGCCGCCTTTGCCGCCTATCGCGCCGACCGTGCCACCGCCATCGAGATAACCCAGCACAATGCCGAGGTGTCGCTCGCCTGGTTTGAGCATGTCGCGCGCGCCTGGGACATGCCGCCGGTGCAGTTTGCGATGCTGGTGATGTCGCGCGCAAAATCCATCACCTGGGATAATCTAGAGCTGCGCGATGAGCATTTTCTGCGCGCGGTCGAGGATGATTTCTACCGCAATTATGCGGGCGAAACCGGGCATGATGTGGCGGCTGCCCGGCCCACGCCCATGTTCACGCCGCTGCACCTGCGCGCGCTCGCCATTCCCAACCGCGTGGTGGTCGCCCCGATGGCGCAATATCTCGCGCAAGACGGGATTCCGGGCGACTGGCATTTCATGCATTACGGCACCCGCGCGGTTGGCGGCGCCGGGCTTGTTTATGTGGAGATGACCTGCGTTTCGCCCGAGGCGCGCATTACGCTTGGCTGCCCCGGCCTGTGGAACGACGCGCAGGAGGCGGCCTGGGCACGGATCGTCGATTTCGCGCACCACAATAGTGAGGCAAAAATGGCGGTGCAGCTCGGCCATGCCGGGCGCAAGGCCTCCACTCAATTGGGCTGGGAACTGGCTGACCACCCGATTGCCGACAGCCATCGCAACTGGCCGCTGGTGTCCGCCTCGGCACTGCCGTGGCTGCCTGGCGTCAGCGCCGTGCCCGCAGCGCTCGACCCGGCGGACATGGAGGCGGTGATCGCTCAATTCACGACAGCGACGCTGCGCGCGCACCGGGCGGGGTTCGACCTGCTGGAGCTGCACTGCGCGCACGGATATCTGCTCGCAAGCTTCCTGTCGCCGCTCACCAACCGGCGCACCGATGGCTATGGCGGCGGCATTGATAACCGGCTGCGCTTTCCGCTTGCGGTGTTTGCCGCGATGCGCGCGGTGTGGCCTGCGGACAAACCGATGTCGGTGCGCCTGTCCGGCACCGACTGGCACGAGGGCGGACTGAGCGAGGCGGACCTGCTGGCCACGGTGCGCGCCTTCAAGGCCGCGGGCTGCGATCTCATCAGCATGTCGAGCGGCCAGACCGTGCCCGATCAAACCCCGGTTTACGGCCGCATGTATCAGGTGCCATTCTGCGAGACCGTGAAAAACATCGTAGGCATCAAAACCATGTGCGCAGGGGCAATAACCGAGCCGGGCCAGGTGAACACCATCATCGCATGCCGCCGGGCCGATCTGGTGGCGCTGGGGCGGCCGCATTTGACCGATCCGTTCTTCGCGATGCGGGCCGCCGCGCATTATGGCACGCGCGCCGTCGCGGTCCCCAAGCCCTATCTGCCGGGCGCGGCACAATTGGCGCGCGAGAGCGAAAAGGCGCGCGACAAGCAGCGCGACCTGCTGCGTCAGGCCAATGCTGCGCGCCGCGCAGGGCCGCGCCGATGAGCGCGCGCGTGCTGCTTCCACCCGGCTGGCCACAGCCGCGGGGCTATGCCAATGGCATGGCTGCGCGCGGGCGGCTGGTCGTGACGGCCGGTGTCGTTGGCTGGGATGAACATGGGCAGTTCGCCTATGGCATGACCGCACAATGCGCGCGGATTTTCGCCAATATCGCTGCCATTCTGGCAGAAGCCGGCGCGGCACCGGCCGATGTTGTCCGCATGACATGGTATGTGACTGACCGCGCCGCCTATCTTGCCGAGGGAAAGGCCATTGGCGCGGCTTATCGCGCGGTGTTCGGTGCGCATTACCCCGCGATGGCGGTGATTGAGGTGTCGGCGCTGATCGAGGACGCGGCCGTGGTCGAAATCGAGGCGATGGCGGTGGTTGCCGAAACCTGAGGCGCTTTTGGGGCAGGTGAGCAGCGTTGCCGCCGGAAAAAAGGGCGCCTGGTCAGCCAGGTGTTTCGCCGAAATTGTCAAACAGGCGCCTGAGCAACGCGTTGAGAGCGACGACTTCGTCGGCGGAGAAATCGCTGAACCCCTGGTTGAAGATCCGGCTCGCCTGCCGGTGGACGCTGACGGCCGCGCGGCGCCCTGCCGCCGTCAGCGACACTTCGGTCACGCGCCCATCGGCTTCGCGCGGGCGGGTGGTCACAAGCCCGCTATCCGCCAGGCGCCGCACGATCCGCGTCATCGTTGACAGGCGAATAACGGCATGGTCGCACAATTCGGTGATGCTTGCCGGCTCATGCTCCGACAATATGGCCAGCACCCGCCACCGCGGCACATCCATGCCGATGGGCTTGAGCACGCGGTCCATATCGAGCCGGTAGCGACCCGACACCCGCGCGAGCCAATATAGCGGCGATCGCGCGAGCAGAAAATCGCGGTGAGCAGGGTCGGCGAGCGCGAGCGCGTCAGTTTTGTGAACAGCCATTGCCGGCTGTTTATACCCAGCAAGCGACAGAGTGTCATCACTTGACTATTCACGTATCTCTGTCAACTTTTCGCGCGTCACAATCGAGGAGCGGCGCGATGATTCCGGGAGCGCAGACCATATTGGGCGATCTGGCGATGGCGCTGGCGACAGGCGCCGTTCGGGTCGTTGACCTGACTCAGCCGCTCGAGCCGAAGACCCCGGTGCTGCAACTGCCGCCCCAATTTGTGCAAAACCCGCCCTTCGAGATCGAAACATTGTCGGAATATGACGAACGCGGCCCGGCATGGTACTGGAACTGGTTCAAATGCGGCGAGCATACCGGCACGCATTTTGATGCGCCGATCCACTTCATCACCGGCAAGGATTTCGACAATAACGCAACCGACACCATTCCGGTTGAGCGGTTCATTGGCCCGGCCTGTGTGCTCGATGCGTCGGTTGAGGCGGCCGCCGACCCCGATTTTCTGGTCACGATCGAGTTTGTCGAGCGCTGGGAAGCGCAGCATGGCCGCATTCCGCCGGGCGCCTGGGTGCTGTTCCGCACTGACTGGTCGAAGCGCACCGACCCGGCCGAGTTCCTGAATTTTCACGATGATGGGGCCCATACACCCGGCTGGCACGCCTCGACCATTCCGTTTCTCGCCGAACAACGTGATGTGCGCGGGGTTGGCGTTGAGACGGTTGGCACCGATGCCGGGCAAGCATTTGCGTTTGACCCCGCATTCCCCTGCCATGTGCTGATGCACGGCGCCAACAAATTTGGGCTCGCCAGCCTTGTAAACCTCGATCAGTTGCCACCGACGGGCGCCATTGTGATTGCGCCGCCACTCAAGATCGTGCGCGGCTCGGGCAGCCCGTTGCGCGTGCTGGCGCTGGTCCCTGCATGACGGTAGCGTCCGCTCATGGCTGAGCGATCCTTCGCCAAAGAGGTCGAGCGCCTGCGCCTGGGTGAAGGTGACATCTTCCACGGCGAGGGCATTCTGGCCGTCACCAAGGCCCTGCTCCAATCGGGCGTGGCCTATGTCGGTGGCTATCAGGGCGCGCCGATCAGCCATTTGATGGATGTGTTTGCCGACGCCAACCCGCTGCTGATGGAACTTGGCGTCCATTTCGAACAATCCGCGTCTGAAGCATCGGCGGCGGCGATGCTTGCGGCGTCCGTCAATTATCCGCTGCGCGGCGCGGTAACGTGGAAATCGACGGTTGGCACCAATGTTGCGTCAGACGCGCTCGCCAATGTCGCGAGCGGCGGGGTGACAGGGGGAGCGCTCATCATCGTCGGTGAAGATTATGGTGAGGGTTCCTCGATCATGCAGGAGCGCAGCCACGCCTTTGCGATGAAATCACAGATCTGGCTGCTCGATCCCCGCCCGCATCTGCCGACCATCGTCGCGATGGTGGAGCACGGTTTTGCGCTGTCTGAAGCGTCGAACACCCCGGTCATGCTTGAGTTGCGCATCCGCGCCTGCCACCTGCACGGCGCTTTTGCCGCGCGCGACAATCGCCGCTCGCCGATGTCGCTGCGCGAGGCAATGGAAGCGCCGGTGCGCGACCCCGACCGGATCGTGCTGCCGCCCGCCAATTTCCTGCACGAGCGTGAAAAGGTGGAACAGCGCTTGCCCGCCGCGATTGCCTATATCGCAAACGCGCGCCTAAACGAGACGCTGCCGGGAGCGAAATACGCGGACATGGGCATCATCGTGCAGGGTGGGCTGTTCAACAGCCTGGCGCGCGCGCTGGAGCTGGCCGGGCTGGCAGACGGCTATGGCGCCTTCGACATCCCGCTTCATGTGCTGAACGTTACCTACCCGCTGGTGGATGCCGAGATTGCGGCATTCTGCTCGGGCAAACATGCGGTGCTGGTGGTCGAGGAAGGCCAGCCGGAATATCTTGAGCAGGCAATTGCGCTGCTTCTTCGCCAGGCCGGGCTCGACACCGCGCTGGTGGGAAAAGCGGTGCTGCCGCGCGCCGGCGAATATACCGGGCAGCTAATTGGCGAAGGGGTCGCCGCCTTCCTCGCCCGGCATGCCGGCTTCGCTCTGCCCGTCAGGCCCGCGCCGCCGCCGCTGGCGATGGCCGATGTGCCGCAGCGGCCGGCGGGTTTTTGCACCGGCTGCCCGGAGCGCCCGGTGTTCACCGCGATGAAGTTATTGCAGCGGGAAATGGGGCCTTTCCATGTTTCGTGCGACATTGGCTGCCACCTGTTTTCCATCTTGCCGCCCTTTGACATTGGCAACACCACCATGGGCTATGGCCTTGGCTGGGCCGGTGCGTCGGCTTTCAACATTGAAGGCGCCACGCGCCGCACGATCAGCGTGATGGGTGACGGCGGCTTCTGGCATAACGGCCTTACGAGCGGCGTCGGCAACGCGGTGTTCAACAAAAGCGACAATGTGCTGCTCATCGTCGACAATGATTATTCGGCCGCGACCGGCGGGCAGGATCTGCTCTCGTCACGCGCCGGCAATGCCGTGCGCAGTACCGGTCACGAGATTGAGCGCGCGGTGCGCGGCGTGGGCGTCAATTGGGTGCAAACGGTGCGCACCTATGACCTGAAACGCATGATGGCGACGCTGAAAGAGGCGATGACCACCCCCCACCGGGGCCCAAAGGTAATCATCGCGCAGGGCGAGTGCATGCTGAACCGCCAGCGCCGTGAAAAGCCGCTGTTCGCAAAGGCAGTGAAGGACGGCCGACGGATGGTCCGCCAGCGCTTTGGCGTGGATGAAGATGTGTGTACCGGCGACCATAGCTGCATCCGCCTGTCCGGCTGCCCGTCGCTCACCGTAAAGCCCAATCCCGATCCGCTGCGCCAAGACCCGGTTGCCGCTGTCAACAATGATTGCGTGGGCTGCGGTGTGTGCGGTGAAATCGCCCATGCCGCGGTGCTGTGCCCCAGTTTTTTCCGGGTGGACATCCTCCACAATGCCGGCGCCGTCGAACGCTGGTGGCACCGCGTGTCGCTGTGGCTGATCGGCCGGTTGCAGACGAGTGCTGAACGCCGGCGGCTTACCCGCGCGGCATGATCCGGCCGATCCGCCTGTCGATCAACGCGCTGGGCGGGCAGGGCGGCGGCGTGCTGGCCGACTGGATTGTCGCGCTCGGCGAGGGGGCGGGCTGGACTGTGCAGGCAACCTCGGTGCCAGGCGTTGCGCAGCGCACCGGCGCCACCGTTTATTATCTCGAACTGGCGCCGCCCGCCCCAGCGGCGCGCACCCCGATTCTGGCGCTGATGCCAGTGCCGGGCGATGTCGATGTGGTGATTGCGGCTGAACTGATGGAGGCTGGCCGTGCCATCGCGCGCGGGCTGGTCACGCCCGACCGGACCACGCTGATTGCGTCAAGCCACCGCATTTTCGCCATTTCGGAAAAGTCGGCGATGGGCAATGGCATTACCAGCTCGGCAGCCGTGCTGGAGGCGTGCCGGACCAGTGCCCGAAAGCTCGTGCTCGCCGATTTGCAGCACCTGGCAGACGCGCATGGCAGCGTCATCAGCGCAGCGTTGTTCGGCGCCCTGGCAGGCTCGGCCGCGCTTCCCTTCGGCCGGGCGGCGTTTGAAGCGGCGATTGCCGGTGGCGGGGTTGGCGTTGCTCCAAGCCTGCGCGCCTTTGCGGCCGCCTTTGATGTGGCGGACCGGCCAAGCGCCCAGGCGCCCGAGCCCGGGATGACATCGCCGGCGACCGTGCGCGCGCCGCCCGCCACGCTGCCGGCGTTGCGCGCCCGCGTTGCCCGGCTGCCGGCGGCCGTTCAGGCAACGGCGATGCTCGGCATCGAGCGGCTCACCGACTATCAGGATGCCGCTTATGCCAGCGCCTATCTTGACCGGCTGGCCGCAATCGCCAGCGCAGAGGGGCAACTCGGGGCGGACGCGCAATCACCGCTCGCCCATGCCGCCGCGCGGCACCTGGCCTTGTGGATGGCGTATGAAGATGTCATCCGCGTGGCTGATCTCAAGACGCGCGGCGCGCGCCATGCACGCGTCCGTCAGGAGGTGCAGGCAGGCGCAGCACCACTGCTCTCCGTGCGGGAATTCATGCACCCCCGCTTTGAGGAATTGTGCGACCTGCTGCCCGCAGCGCTCGGCCGGCGACTGATCGGCTCGGCCCGCGCGCGCCGCTGGGCGGCGCCTGTGCTTGAGCGCGACCGGATTATCACGACAACGCGGCTCGGCGGCTTTTTGCTGCTGTTCGGTCTTGCCCGGCTGCGGCGCTTCCGGCGCGGCACCTATCGGTTCGCCGTGGAGCAGGCGCGGATCGATGCCTGGCTGGAAACCGCCATCAACGCCGCGCGGCGCGATGGCATGCTGGGCGTTGAAGTCATCGCCTGCCAGCGCCTCGTCAAAGGCTATGGCGACACGCACGCGCGTGGCTGGCGCAGCTTTGCGGCCATCATGAACTGGCTGGCGGCCAATGAGCAGCGGGCGGATGCGGGACATGCGGTGGCCATGTTGCGCGCGGCCGCGCTCAGCGACGATGATGGCCGGGCGCTGGCCAAGGCGTTCGCGGTGCTGGACGGTGTCACGCACGACAAGGCCGCCTGAACAGGTCGCCAGCGCGCTGCCGCGCGCTCAATAGTTGATGGCGGGCGACATTGCTGGGTAGAAAACGCCGATCAGCATCATCCCGTCGGCGCTCGTGCACTCGACCGAATGCGATTGCTTGCGCGGCAGGAATATCGTGTCGCCGGGCCCGATCAGCGCCTTGGTGGTGTCTGTCCACATGACGCCCTCGCCTGACAGGACGGTCAGCGTTTCCTCATAGAGGTGGCGGTGATGCGCGGCGCGCGACCTTGGGATGTGGCCGATGAACTGCGTGACTTCTGTCCCTTGTGTCTCGCCATCGACCAGCACCTGATAATAGCGGTCCGCCATTGCCGCGCGCTTGTCAGGATCAACCGGCACGACGCGGGCCGGGACCGATTCGTCGAAGCTGGCAGGCATCTCGGCGAGGAATTCCGGCTGAGGGCCAAGCGGGCACACGGTTAGGTTAAGCGACATTGGCGCGGCGGCGGTGATCCGAAACGCCTCGCCCGCCCGCACATAGGCACCGCTTTCGGCAGGCAGCACAAAATGGCGCGCGCCAATCTCGATGGTGCCGTGCCCGGCCAGCACATAGAGAACCGTATCGGCGGCGGCAAAGCGCAAAACTGGACCCGCCCCCACATCGTGCGTTGCCGCAAACTGGCTGAGCCGCCGGGCGCCGTCGTCCGGCCCTATCACCTGGTGGAGGGCCAAATTCCCCTCGCGGATCGTGGCGATGCCGCCGGGCCGGATGACGAAACAATTATTGTCGAGCGCTGAACGCCGCGCGCCGTGCGCATCCGCGGCCGCCGCAACCGTCACCGCGCTGGCCGCGTCTTCCTCCATCGCTGTGCCATAGCTTGCCGACAGGCTGTTGTGCGATCCGTCGCAATAGGGTGGGCCGAGCGTGCGCTTGCAGGCGCATAGCAGTTCCTCATCCGTTTCCTGAGCGCGGAACAGCAACGGCATGAACCGGGTGCCGATATGCGATCCGTCGCAAAAGGGCTGCGTCTTGCTCAGCCCGCAACTGCACCACAGATATTTCTGCCCCTCGACGAGCGCGACAAGGCAGGGCTTGGTGGCGGCTATTGCGGGTTCGTCCATGGCTGCTCCGGGCGCCTCGTCAGAATTTGCGGCTGCCGGAAATTCCGAGCGTGCGCGGCCGCACTGTAATCAACGCAAGCGGATCCTGCGATGATGAAATCGCGTCGATCTGTGGGCGCGCATCAAACAGGTTGCGCGCGAACAGCTCGACCCGCCACGGGCCATTTTCCACGCCGACCCGAAGGTTCGTCAGCGAATAATCGCCCAGCAGCACATTGAACCGGTCGCGGGTGCGGCCAAGGGTAGTGTGAGACGACCCGCGATAATTCGCATCGGCATGAATAACATAGTTGAAATTGCCCGACAGCGGCCGGTTGACGTCCAGATTAATGCTGCCGCTGAACCGGGGGACGTTGGGAACATTGTCGCCGCGAAGCCCAAGTGCCGGATCGCGCGGCACCCCTCCTGGCTGATCGGAGGTCAGGAAGGCGCGCTGGTATGACCCGGCAAGGTCAAGTGTCACGCCGGTTGCCAGCACCGCGTTGACATCGGCCTCGACGCCGTTCACCGCGGCCCCGCCAGCGTTGGTGGTGAAGGGAAACGCGCCCGTTGAATCGACCGCGCGCACCTGAATGTCAGACCAGTCGATATGGTAGATGGCCGCATCAACCGTCACCCTGCCGCCGGCCAGCGTCAGCTTGGTGCCCAGCTCGTAATTGACCAGCGAATCCGAGCGATAGCCACGCGGAATGCCGGAGGCGAACGGCAAATCAGCCTGGTTCAGCCCGCCGACCCGAAACCCCGAAGCCGCTGTTGCATAAACCAGCACGTCGCGATTGGGTTTCCAGCTGATATTGCCCTTCCACGTTACCTTGCTGTCGCTGTCGCTGTTGGTGAGCACGCCGGGCGGATTGGGGCCGAAGCCGCCAAAGGGGTGTGTCGTTTCCTGCCGCGAGTCGAGCGTGGAGCGAAAATAACGCGCGCCGCCCGTCACTGCCAATGCCGGTGTAAAGGCGTAGGTCGCCTCGCCAAACACCGCATATTGGTTCAGCCTGTTATTGTCGAAGCGGCCGAAAAATGTGTTGCCGTCGGGGTTTGACAGCGCATCATCGGCATTCAGCCGGCTAAAGACGCCGCGCGGCTGGCCCAGATTGTTGGAACGCACTACCTGCACGTCGAAATTTGACAATTCCCGGCTGTAGAACCCGCCAATGACCAGGTTGAACGGCCCGCTGAATTTTGAGGCATAGCGGATTTCGTTCGACCAGATGCGGCGCGACTGAGGCTGGATGGTGATGCCCGGTATCGGCACGCCGAAGAAGAACAGGATGGGTGAGGAGTCGAAATTGAACAGGATGTCGCGGTCAAAATAATTGGTCGTTGCGGTGATGTTGCCGGCCGAAAAATTATACTCGCCGGTCAGGCTGTAGATTTGCGTGGTGTCGTCATAAGGGCTGATGGTGAGGTCGGTGTTGATAAGGTCGCCGCCGGGCACTGCCGGGAAGCCTGCCGTCGAAAAGCTCGGCGTGCCGGGCGGGGTGTAGCGTGACGACCCGTCAGAATGCTGTTTTTGATAGGTGGCCGACGCGGTCAGCGTGAAATTGTCGGTCGGTGTATAACGCAGCAGCGCGCGGCCGCCGCCCGTTTCATCGGTATTGACATTGTCGAGCCGGCCCGAAGGGATGCGTACCTGATCGACATAGCCGCTGTCATTCACAAACCAGCCGACCAGGCGGAGCGCAAGCTTGTCGTCGACAATGGGCAAGTTGATCGCGCCATTGATGTTGTAGTTCGCCCCACCCTTGTTGGTGCCGGAAACCTCGCCGGCGACATAGCCGCCGAATTTGTGCGTGTCGGGCTTGTTGGTGATGATGCGGATGGTGCCGCTTTCAGAGCTTGCGCCATAAAGCGTGCCCTGCGGCCCTTTCAGCACCTCGATGCGCGAAATGTCGTACAGCTTCAGGTCAACGTTGCGGCCGCCGCCGTCATTGCGGTTGTCAGCGCTGATGACGGCTTCGTCATAATAAGCGCCAACGGTTGCAGCCCCGGTCGAATTGATGCCGCGAATGACGTATTTCTTGTCGCCCGGCCCCAGGTCTTGATAGGCAAGGCCGGGCACGCGGGTGGCATATTCGGCGAACTGGGTGATGCCGGATTTGGTAAGCGTCTCGCCAGTCAGCGCCTGCACGGTAATCGGCACGCTGCGGATCGACTCGTCGCCCCGCTTGGAGGCGCTCACGATGATGTCAGGCACGGTCGCCTCGGGCGTGGCGGAGTCGGATTGCGCCGTGTCGGGCGCGGCCGATTGTGCCTGTTGCGCGGCCGCCGGCAGGGCCGTGGACGCGAGCAGAAGGCCAAGCGTGGTAGCCGAAAGCCGGTGACCCAAATGCCGCTTCATCATGTCATTCCCCCATGTTGCCGCACCCCGACATTTCCGGGGCATCCCGGAACAAAAGGCGTGCACGATCGGGCGGGCGACACAGGCGCCGGGGCAATGGCCAACAGAGCCGGTTGCCCGCCGGAGGAAAGTCTGCCTGATCGAAATTTATTTTCAACCTAAAACATATTGGGCGGCGCTCCGGCCGTTTTTCATATCGACAAAGCGCCGGGCATGTTGCACTTGTGTCACACATTCACGTGAATCTGTAACCAAATCGGGGCAGAGCCCTGGCGATGGACAGGCGTGTTGACGGGGAGGAACCGGATGACCGACATCGCGCCAGACTGGACGGCGCTTCGCGCGCGCTTTCCGCTGCTCGCCGACCATGGTTTCATCAACAGTTGCTCTTATGGGCTGATGTCGACCGATGTCGAAGCGGCCTGGCTGCGCTACATTGCCGACCGCAACCGGCATGGCAGCCGTTGGGAGGCATGGGTTGGCCAATATGAAGCGTTGCGGGCAGATTTTGCCGCGCTGCTGGGTGCCAGCCCGGCCGAACTGGCGATAACGGCGTCGGCGTCGGCGGGTATCAATTCGGTTGCCAGCGCGCTGCGGTTTGACCAGGGCCGCGACGGCATCGTCATTACCGATCTGGAATTTCCAACCAACGCGCAAATCTGGTTCGCGCAGGCAGCGCGCGGCGCGCGGGTCGCCCAGGTCGGCGCAACCGGCAATGCCTCAATGCTCGAACGGCTGGACGAGGCGATTGACGCGCGCACGCGGATCGTTGCCATCACGCATGTCTGCTACCGTAATGGCGAGCGGCTTGACGTGGCCGCCATTGCCCGCATGGCCAAGGCCAAGGGCGCGCTGGTGCTCGTCGATGGATTTCAGGCCATTGGCACGATGCCCATCGACATGCGCGACATCGATTGCGATTTCTACGTCGGCGGCACGCTGAAATATCTGCTCGGCACAGCGGGCATTGCCTTTCTCTATGCGCGCGCCGCCACCACCGCCGGGCTGCAACCCACCGCCACCGGCTGGTTCGCGCAGGAAAACACGCATGCGATGGATCATACCGCGCACCGCCCCGCACCCGACGCGCGCCGCTTTGAGGCCGGCACGCCGCCGGTGCCCAACATTTATGCCGCCGCCGCCGGGCTAAACATCGTCGCGAAGGTGGGCCTGCACAACATTGCCCAGCGCATTTCACGCCTTACCGCGCGGATTGCCGAGCAGGCGCATTGGCTTGGCATTCCCATGGCGACCCCTGACGACCCGGCGCGGCGCGGCGCCATGGTTGCGCTGCGCAGCCACGACGCCCAGGCCATGGTGACGGCGCTGCACGCGGCTGATATCGTCACCTCGTCGCGCGACGGAAATTTGCGGCTGTCGCCGCATTTTTATAATGAAGAGAGCGATATTGATAAGGCATTTGAGGTCATTTCCCGGCACCGCGCGCTTATGCTTTAGGCGCGGTAGCGCCGTCGGGCTGGCCAGCGCGCTGCTGCTCGGCGCCTGTGGTGCCCAAACCGCGCCCGACCGGCCGACGGATTTGTGGGCAGCCTACCAACATCATTTCGCGGCGGCAAAATATATTGATCTGACGCATGGTTTTGCCCCGTCTGACCCGCGCGGCACCGGCTTTGGGGCGGTTGCGGTGGCGCCCGCCCGGGCGGCCATTGACCTGCCGCGCTTCATGAAAAAGGGCGAGGCGTTCAGCTATGCAGGCCAGGGCGCGGCGATCACCGCCTATACGCTGCCGACCGACCAGGTCGGCACCCAGTTCGATCCCCCTGCGCATGGCAACCCCTTGGGTGCGACGATCAGCGATGTGCCGCCGACGCTCGCGGTCCGCCCCTTGGTGGTGATCGACCTTGCGGCCAAGACAGCCGCCGACCCCGGTTATGTCGCGCGCCCAAGCGACGTTGCGGGGTGGGAGGCCAAACATGGCCGTATCCCGGCCGGCGCGGTCGTCATGTTCCGCACTGACTGGTCAAAACGGTGGGGCGATGCGGCGCGCTTTACCGCGCGCCCCTTTCCCGGAATCGCGCTGGAAACCCTGAAACTTCTGCATCTGGAGCGCCGCATCGCGTTCCACGGGCATGAGCCGCTTGATACCGACGCAACACCGGATCTGGTCGCCGAGCGCTGGCTGCTCCGCCATGATTTTGCGCAAGCCGAAGGAATAGCCAATCTCGATCAGGTGCCCGAAGCAGGCGCGCTGGTGACAATCGGCTTTGCCAAACCGCTTGGCGGGTCGGGCGGGCTGGCCCGCTACATTGCCATTGCGCCGGCGGATTGGCCGCATGGCACAACGATTGCGCAGGCGCCAGGCGCACCGCTGCCGCGCCAGCGCGCGCCGCTGGTGCGCGGGCCGGACAATGTGCTGCGCCCGCAAACACCCCTGGGGGTCGCCCCGTGAGCCCGGCCGCCGGCAACTTCGACGCCTGGATCAGAGGCGCCTTCGTCGCGCACAATAGCGCGCTGGAGCAGCTTTACTTCGCGCAGGCAGACCGGGCCAACGTCGCCGGGACGGGCGACCACATAAAGGCGGCGCTCCGCGATGAGGGGCAGCGCCACATTCACGCCTTATGGGCGGAAGGGAACACCGGCGAGGGGTTTGAAAGCGCGTTTGACGTGCTGGGCAATGTGGGGCTGTATCTTGCCGCATTGCGGCGGCATGAACTGACAAATCCCGCGCGGGAAGCCCGCTCGCCCTTTGCCGAAGCCTCGTCGCTGGCGCTGCATGTCGGTGCGTCTATCGGCATGGCTCCGCGCTTTGCGACCGCGCATCTGGCGACCCATAACCGGGCGGTGCTCGGCGTTCGCAAGAGCTTTACGGCGCTTGCCGATGAGGCGCTGTTCATCGACGAAAATGCGCGCGCCATCCTGTGCTTTCAGCGCGCCGCCGACGCGCTCGTCAGGGTGCTGCCGCTGGGCGTTACC
This sequence comes from Sphingomonas sp., assembly GCA_021732445.1. Taxonomy (GTDB): domain Bacteria; phylum Pseudomonadota; class Alphaproteobacteria; order Sphingomonadales; family Sphingomonadaceae; genus Sphingomonas. Next base: position 69,988 of record JAKFUZ010000003.1, read on the forward strand.
AATCCTGTGGCCGATGTGCAGTTTGCCGCAGCGGCCGATGCGCTGCGCTGCGTCCTCGCCATAACGACACGGTTGTTCGAGACGCTGGACGTCGCGCGCTTTTTCTTCAGCGTTCGGCCTTATTACAAGCCCTACCGGGTTGGCCGGCACGAATATCGCGGTGCCAATGCCGGCGACTTTGCCGGCATCAACGAGCTTGACCTGCTGCTTGGCCTGACGCGAGCCAACGACCCGAGCTATGCCGAGCTGCTCGTCGACAAAATGCTGTTCATGCTGCCGGCCGAGCAGGCACGGCTGCGTGACTGTATGGCGCACAAGAGCCTGCTCGACGAGTTTCTGGCGCTGGTGGATGCCGGAGCCGATCCGGCTGTATATCGCGGCAATGCCAGGTTGTTTCTGGAGGTCGTCGCGCTGTTTGGGCAGACTGCCGCGGCCCACCACGACCAGCTCGTCAAGCGGTTCATAGCGACGCCGGCCGAGGCGTTGCCCGAAGCGCATCTGGCCGGGCTGACCGCGAGCGGCCCGCCGCTCGACGTGTTGCTAAGATCGCTGGCAGCGCTGCGCGACCAGCGCACGGCGCATAGCGGCGGCGCGGCACGCAACCGCGCGAACGATCTGGCCCGCCTCGCCAGCGCCATCGGGTGACACCGCTCCCCCCGGCGGCGGGCAGGCGGCACGGGCAGGGCGCCTTCGTGCCGATGGTTGGGCACAGGCTGGCGGCGGATGTGCGGCTCAACAGCGGTGGCTGCCGGCTGGAGTCCCCCTCCCGCAACATTGCCTTGCGACCATTGCCACCCCAGGGCGAAGCCGGAGGGCGGCCATGGCGACAAAGGCCGTTACGCAATACCGGTCAGCACGGCAGGCCGGGTGCGGGCCAGCGGGTGGCCCGGCCCCGGCTGCGCGGCAGGTCAGGCGATGTCGAACCGGTCGAGGTTCATCACCTTGGCCCAGGCGGCAACGAACGCGTCGACAAAGGCGCGTTCGGAGTCGTCGGTGGCATAGGCTTCGGCCAGCGCGCGCAATTGCGAGTTGGAACCGAAAATCAGGTCGACCCGCGTGCCGGACCATGATGTCGCACCGGTCGCCCGGTCATGCGCGACAAACACCCCGTCCTGATCGGCTGCGGCGGCCCATTTCATCGACATGCTGGTGCTGAGCAGGTTGCGGAAGAAGTCGTTGGTCAACTGCCCCGGCCGATCGGTGAAAACACCAAGCGCCGTTCCGCCGACATTGGCGTTGAGCGCGCGCAGGCCGCCCACAAGCACGGTCATTTCAGGCGCCGTCAGCGTCAGCAACTGTGCCCGGTCAACCAGCAATTCTTCCGCCGACCTGGTCTGCGTGCCGCTGGAATAGTTGCGGAAGCCATCAACCTGGGGCTCCAGCACCGCAAACGAGTGGGCATCGGTCTGCTCGGGCGACGCGTCCGTCCGGCCGGGGGTGAACGGCACGGTCACGTCATGCCCGGCCGCCTTGGCCGCAGCTTCTACCGCCGCGCAGCCGCCGAGCACGATGAGATCGGCCAGCGACACCTTCTTGCCGCCGCCTGCCGAGGCGTTGAACGCCGCCTGCACGTCGCCCAGCTTGGCGAGCGCCACCGCAAGTTCGGCTGGCTCGTTCACCGCCCAGTCCTTTTGCGGGGCAAGCCGTATCCGCGCACCATTGGCCCCGCCGCGCTTGTCCGACCCGCGGAACGTGGCCGCCGATGACCAGGCGGTAGCGACGAGCCGGGGGATCGACAGGCCGCAGGCGAGGATGTGCGCCTTCAGCGATGCTATGTCGGCTGCGTCGACGAGCGGATGGTCAACCGCCGGCACCGGGTCTTGCCAGATGCGCGGTTCAGCCGGCACTTCGGCACCCAAAAACCGTGCGGGCGGGCCCATGTCGCGGTGGGTGAGCTTGTACCAGGCCTCGGCAAAGGCCTTGGCGAACTGGTCAGGGTTTTCGTAAAAGCGCCGTGAAATGGGCTCATAGACCGGGTCCATGCGCAGCGCCATGTCCGCGGTTGTCATCATCGGCGCGGTCCGCTTTGACGAATCATGCGCGACTGGCACCGTTGTCGCCGCAGCCGGGTCGGTCGGCCGCCACTGGTTGGCGCCGGCCGGGCTCTTCGTCAGTTCCCATTCATAGCCGAACAGGTTTTCGAAATAGCCATTGTCCCACTTGATCGGGTTGCTTGTCCACGCGCCCTCCAGGCCGCTGGTGATGGTATCATCGCCACGCCCGGTGCCATAGCTGTTGAGCCAGCCCTGGCCCTGTGCTTCGATGGACGCGCCTTCGGGCTCTGGGCCGACAAACTGGCCCGGATCGGCGGCACCGTGGCATTTGCCAAAGGTGTGGCCGCCCGCGACCAGCGCCACCGTTTCTTCGTCATTCATCGCCATGCGCGCAAAGGTTTCGCGAATGTCGCGTGCAGAGGCCAGCGGGTCGGGGTTGCCATTGGGGCCTTCCGGATTGACGTAGATCAGGCCCATCTGCACCGCGCCGAGCGGGTTTTCGAGATCACGATCGCCGGAATAGCGCTCGTCGCCGAGCCATTCGCCTTCGGGGCCCCAATAAATGTCGTCCTGTGATTCCCAAACATCGGCCCGCCCGCCGGCAAAGCCCGCGGTTTCGCCGCCCATCGATTCGATGGCGCAGTTGCCCGCCAGGATCATCAGATCCGCCCAGGAGAGCTTGCGGCCATATTTTTGCTTGATCGGCCACAGCAGCAGCCGCGCCTTGTCGAGATTGCCATTGTCCGGCCAGCTGTTGAGCGGCGCAAAACGCTGCGTACCAAAGCCCGCGCCGCCACGGCCATCGCTGATCCGGTAGGTGCCCGCGCTGTGCCACGCCATGCGGATGAACAGCGGACCATAATGGCCATAATCGGCGGGCCACCAATCCTGTGAGTCGGTCATCAGCGCGAAGATGTCGGCCTTGACCGCCGCCAGATCGAGCGTTTTAAACGCCGCCGCATAATCGAAATCTGGCGCCATCGGGTCCGACAGCGACGAGTTCTGGCGCAGGATGCGCAGATCGAGCTGATTGGGCCACCAAAGCTGGTTGTCCATGCTCCAGACGACTGCATTGCGGCTGACCTTACCCATTGGGCATTTGCTCTCGGCGTTCATAACGTCTCCATCCATTGTCGTTGCGGGGCTTGCTTTGGCGCTGGGTAATCGCGCTCGCCCGCGCGACTGTCCAGCCGTTAATTTTGGTCAGAGTGATCGGTTTTCCGCTGTGTAGCGCGCGATCGCTGCACCATCGTTACATGCGTTTATCGGCCCTCACGGCCCGAGGGGCAAGGGGCGCCTGGCAGGGCGCGGGCGCCACTCTGGTTGCGGGCCTATCCGCTGGCCTGCGCCCGCGCCAAAAAATCAAGCTGCGCCGGCTCGCCTGCAGGCGTGTCGAAACCGGCAAGCGTCACCCCAACCAGCCTGATGCCCTTTTCCAACGGCAACAGGCTGCGGAACAGCGCCAGCGCCTGGCCCTCAAGCGAGGGATAGTCGCTGACCGGTTGCGCCAGCGTGCGGCTGCGCGTCACGATCTGGAAATCGGCATATTTCACCTTGACGACCACGGTGCGCCCACGGCCACCGCTTGCCTCGCACCACTGCCAGACATCTTGCGCCAGGCGCATCAGCCGCGGCTCAATGTCGAGGGGGTCGCGCAAGTCCGTGCCGAATGTGGTCTCGGCGCCTGAGGATTTTCTTGGACGATCCGGCCGCACCTCACGTGCATCCTCGCCGCGCGCAATGGCGTGGTACCAGGTGCCCGCCTTGCCGAAATGGGCCTGTAATTCGGCCAGCGACCGAGCCCGCAAATCGGCGCCGGTTACAATGCCCAGACGGTTCATCTTTTCCGCCGTTTTCGGCCCAACCCCGTGGAACCGCTTGACGGGCAGCGCGGCCACATAGGCTTCGCCGCTGCGGGGCGCGATGACGCACTGGCCGTTGGGCTTGTTCTCGTCCGATGCGAGTTTGGCGAGGAATTTGTTGTACGAAATGCCGGCCGAAGCCGTCAGCCCGGTTTCCGCCAAAATCCGCGCCCGGATTTCGCGCGCGGTGTCGGTCGCCGAGGGCAGGCCGCGCGCATTGTCGGTCACGTCCAGATAGGCCTCATCGAGCGACAGCGGCTCAACCAGCGAGGTATAATCGAGAAAAATCGCGCGAATTTGACGCGAGACCTGCTTGTACACCTCAAAGCGGGGCGGCACGAAAATCAACTCGGGGCATTTCCTGAGCGCGGTGATGGAAGGCATGGCCGAGCGCACGCCAAATCGCCGCGCCTCATAACTGGCAGCTGCCACCACGCCGCGGCCGCTGCCATGGCCCACCGCAACCGGCTGCCCGCGCAGCTCAGGCGCGTCGCGCTGCTCCACCGACGCAAAAAACGCGTCCATGTCGATATGGATGATCTTGCGCGTCACGGCCGCAGAACATGACGGGAACGGGCGCGAAGTTCAAGCGCCGCATCACCGTTTCTGGCTGGTGATCCACGCATTGATCTGCGCATCGAGCACGTCAAGCGGCACGGCGCCCTGGCCGAGCACCGCATCATGAAATCCGCGCAGGTCGAACCGGGCGCCGAGCGCCTGTTCCGCCCGCGCCCGCAATTCACGGATTTTCAGCTCGCCGATCTTGTAGCCAAGCGCCTGGCCCGGCCAACTGATATAACGGTTCACCTCGGCATCGATATTTGCGTCCGTCAGCGCCGTATTGTCCTTCATGAAAGCGACCGCCTGCGCCTTGGTCCAGCCCTTGGCGTGGATGCCGGTGTCGACGACGAGTCGGCACGCGCGCCACATTTCATAGGATAAGCGGCCCATCTGCTTTTCGGGCGTGTCGTAAATGCCCATCTCGATGCCGAGCCGCTCGGTATATAGCGCCCAGCCTTCGACAAAGGCGGTAAACCCGACCGCATATTTGCGAAATTCGGGTAGCGGCAATTCTTGTTGCAGCGCGATTTGGAGGTGGTGGCCGGGCACCGCCTCATGCGCGGTAAGCGCGGGCAGTTCCCACAGCGGTCGCTGGTTGAGCTTCGAGGTGTTGACGAAGTAATTGCCGGCAATCCCGGCTGGCGGCGACCCGCCACTATAATATGCCGTTGTCGTACCCTCGGCGGTTTCGGCCGGAATAGGCTTTATGCCATAGGGCAGGCGCGGCAGCCGGCCGAAATATTTGGGCAGCAGCCCGTCATGCCGCTTGGCCTCAAGGGCAGATACCTGGAGCAGCTCCTCGGCTGATTTGGGGTAATATTTGGGATTGGTGCGCAGCTCGGCAATAAACGCCTCACGGCTCGCAAAGCCGGCCTGTTTGGCGACATCTGCCATTTCGGTGCGGATGCGCGCGACTTCGGACAGGCCGATCTTGTGAATTTCGTCGGGCGTCTTGTCGGTCGTCGTCATCTGGCGGACGCGAAACGCGTACCAGGCGGCCCCATCCGGCAGCGCCGATGCGCCCACCGTCTTGCGGCATTTGGGGGCATAATCCTGCACATAATAATCGTAGAATTTGCGATATTCAGGGTTAAGCACGTCGGTTATCAGCGCTTTGGCGCGCGCCTGCAGGGCCGCCCAGTCGGCCGCGTTCACATCGACCGGCCGGGTGCCGAGAAACGGCGCGTAGAAGCGCGACTGTTCCGGGCTCTCGGCAATGACGCCGATAATCGTCTTTTCATAGCCGGCCAGCGCGTCGCAAGGCTGGACATATCCTTGCGCGACCGCATCGCGCGTGATTTTGAGCGCCGCGCCGTTCTGTCGGGGATATTGGGCAAGGCGGGCGAGATAGCTCTCATAATCGACACGCGCGCGGAACGGCAGGTTGCTGGCCAGTTCGGCAAAGCCCTGGTGCCAGCCATAATAAGTGGTGAACAGCATTTGCCGCTCGCCAAAGCTGTTGCCCTCTACCTGCCCGCCAAGCACGCGGGCCAGCACGCCCTTGTTCACCTGTTCAGCGGGGCTCAGCGCGGTGTCTGGAATGGCGCGCAACCGCTCCAGAAACCGCTTGGCGGCCGCCGCCTCGCGATCCGCCTCGGCAAGGCTCAGGTCGGAGATTTGCGCGTCATAGCGCCGCTCGCCAAGCGAGGTTGCCTGTTCGGGGTTGACCGACAGGTACCAGGCCCAGTGATCGGCGATGACGGTGGCAAGATCGTCAGTGGGGCTGGCGCTGGCTGGCGTTGTGGCGACAACCAGCAAGGCGGCGGCAATCAGGCATTTCATGCTCTTCTCCCTGTAGATGGCAGTCGCTGCGGGCCGGGTCAGCGGGCCTCGCGCAAAATGTCGGCGGCTTCGGCGCCCGACCAATCGACGCCGCCGGTCACGCGCCATAATTCTTTGCCCTTGGCATCGAACAATATCGTCGTTGGCAAATTGGCCTGATAGGCAATGCTGACTGCCGCCTGAGCGTCAACATAGGGTTCGAGATGCTTGAAGCCGGCCCTGGCGAAGAACGGCGCGACCGCCTTTTTCCCCTCAAGATCCTGGCTGACGGCCAACACGGTCACCCGGTCTCCCAGCCTCGCGGCAACCGCATCGAGGGTGGGCATTTCCGCAACGCACGGCGCGCACCACGTCGCCCACAGGTTGAGCAGCACCGGCTTTCCGGCAAAACTGGCGAGCGTTACCTTTTTGCCATCCGGTGCGGTGAACGCGGCGTCAAGCGCTGCCTCGCCCTTGTGGCTGCGATCAACCTGATTGATGTCGGCAGGCGTCGCGGAGGCGGTGTTGCCCGGCTCGGGCATTTCATCCACCAGCGGCGCCAATTTGTGGGTCGCGGCTTGCTCCGCTGGGGGGGATTGCCTATCGCAGGCCGCAAGCGCCGCCGCGCCCAGCAGGAGACTTCCGATAGCCGAGCGCCGTGACATGGTCGGGTCAACCTCAAACACAATGTGGGGCGGGCGCTTTGCCGAAGGGCCAGCCGCCGTCATGCGCGAGATAAACGCGTCCATCCCGTTCGACAAGCGGCTGTGGCGCGAAGACATTGCGGCGAGCAAGGCGCATGTTGCGATGCTGGGCGCAACCGGCATCGTTTCGGCCGGTGACGCGCAGGCGATTACAGACGGGCTCGATGCGGTGGCGGCCGATTATGCCGCCCACGGCGTGGCCGACGATATGGCGCTCGAAGACATCCACATGCAAACCGAGGCGCGGCTTGCCGACAAAATTGGCCCGGTGGCCGGGCGGCTGCACACCGCGCGCTCGCGCAACGACCAGGTCGCGACCGATTTTCGGCTGTGGGTGCGCGCCGCGATCGACGAGGCGGACGGCGCGCTCACCGCATTGCAGCGCGTGCTGCTCGACCGCGCCGATGAACATGCCGCCAGCGTCATGCCCGGCTTCACGCATCTGCAAAGCGCGCAACCCGTAACGCTTGGCCACCATCTGATGGCCTATTACGAAATGATCGCGCGCGACCGCAGCCGCTTTGCCGATGCACGCGCGCGGGCAAACCAGTGCCCGCTTGGAAGCGCAGCGCTTGCCGGCACGGGCTTTCCCATTGACCGGGGCATGACGGCAGGCGCGCTTGGCTTTGATGCCCCCACGGCCAATTCGCTGGATGCGGTGTCGGACCGCGACTTTGCGCTGGATTATCTAATGTCGGCCACGCAGTGCGCGCTCCATTTGTCGCGGCTGGCAGAGGAGATTATCCTGTGGGCCTCGCAGCCCTTTGGCTTTGTGGCGCTGTCGGACCAATGGTCATCCGGCTCGTCGATCATGCCGCAAAAGCGCAACCCCGATGCAGCAGAACTGGTCCGCGGCCATTGCGGGCGGATTGCCGGGTGCATGACGGCGCTCGTCATGACGATGAAGGGCCTGCCGCTTGCCTATTCCAAAGACATGCAGGACGACAAGCCGCCGCTGTTCGAGGCGCATGATCTGCTTGCGCTGTCGATCGCCGCGATGACCGGCATGGTTGCAAGCGCCACCTTCAACACGGCGCGAATGCGCGCGGCCGCCGAAGCGGGCTTTGCCACTGCAACCGACCTGGCCGACTGGCTGGTGCGCGAAGCCGGCATTCCCTTTCGCGAGGCGCATCATATCACCGGCAGCGCGGTGAAACGGGCCGAACAACTGGGCGTTGCGCTCGACCAGGTGCCAATCGGCGATTTGTGCGCAATAGACTCGCGGATCAACGCCGGCGTGTATAGCGTGCTCAGCGTCGATGCGTCGGTGGCCAGCCGCACCAGCCTTGGCGGCACAGCGCCCCCAAGGGTCCGGGCAGCAATTGCGGCGGCGCGGGCGGCACAGGAAGGAGGCGGGCAATGAAGCGTGCGGTAGTGGTGGTGGCAACCCTTTTGCTTGCAGGCTGCGGCGCGAACAAGCAATTGACGCCGGCAGCCGGCGCGTCGTTGCCGCAAAAGCCCTATGGCGCAACTGCTACGCCCACCCCGGCGCAACTCGTCACCGCCTCCACCCAGGCCCGGCCAACCCGGTCTGACGAACTGCTTACCAAATCGGAAGCGCGCCGCAGCGACGATTTCGACCTGCCGCCCCCCAACTGACGGCCGATGGACCATTTTGCCTATCGTGGCGGTGTTCTCCACGCCGAAGATGTGCCGCTGACGCGCATCGCCGAGGCGGTCGGGACACCGGTCTATGTTTATTCCAGCGCCACGCTGACCCGCCACGCCGAAGTTTTTCGCAACGGGTTGCGCGGGGCCGGGCGCGTGCACCTGGCCTATGCCATCAAGGCGAACCCCAATCTTGCCGTGCTGCGTGTGCTGGCCAAGGCGGGCTATGGTGCCGATGTCGTGTCGGGCGGCGAGCTGATGCGAGCGCTGGCGGCGGGTATCCCGGCGGGGGACATCGTGTTTTCCGGCGTTGGCAAAACGCGCAGCGAGCTGGAGCAGGCGCTGGCGGCCGGGCTTGGCCAGTTCAATCTTGAGCTTGAGGAAGAAGGCCAGGTGCTCGCCGCCATTGCCCATGCGCAAGGGCTGACCGCCAATGCCACGCTGCGCGTCAACCCCGATGTCGATGCCGGCACGCACGCCAAAATATCAACCGGCAGGGCCGAGAACAAATTTGGCGTGGCGGTTGATCAGGCGCCGGCGATTTTCGACCGGCTGGCGGCTCTGCCCGGCCTCAACCTGCGCGGTATTGCGACGCATATCGGCAGCCAGTTGGGGGATCTGGCACCGCTTGAGGCGGCGTATCGGCGGATGGGTGTGCTGCTCGCTGAGCTGCGCGCGCGCGGCCACCGGATCGACCGGGTCGATCTGGGCGGCGGGCTGGGCGTGCCCTACCGCCCGACAGACGTGATGCCTAGTCCGGCCGAATTTGGCGCGATGGTCGCCCGCGTCACCGGCGGTTGGGATGTCGAGCTGATGTTTGAGCCCGGCCGCGTCATCGCGGGCAATGCCGGCGTGCTGCTCACCCGCGTCATCTGGGTGAAGCCCGGCACCGTCCACCCTTATGTCATTGTCGATGCCGCAATGAACGATCTTGCCCGCCCGGCGCTGTATGATGCCTATCACGAGTTTGTCTCGGTTTCCCCCAGCGGCGCCAAGATGGTCACCAACATTGCCGGGCCAGTGTGCGAGAGCGGCGATACCTTCGCCATCGGCCGCGAGATTGACGCGGTGGCATCGGGCGACCTTGCGGTGTTTCGCACAGCCGGCGCCTATGGCGCGACGATGGCGAGCACCTATAACAGTCGCGCGCTGGTGCCCGAAGTGCTCGTTGACGGCGACCGGTTTGCAGTGGTTGCCGACCGGATTGAGCCTGCCACCATCCTCGCCGCTGAGCATTTGCCGGAATGGCTGGCCAGATGACGCTCCACAGCCTGCCGGTGTTCGTCAAGCTGGCCGGGCGCCCGGTGATCTTGCTGGGCGATGGCGAGGCGGCGGCACCCAAGCGGCGCCTGCTGGAGCGTGCCGGGGCGGTTATCGTGGACGAGGCGGCCGAGGCGGTGCTGGCGATTGTCGCGATTGACGATGAGGCGCAGGCAGTGGCGGCGGTTGGCCGGTTGAAAGCGCGCGGTATTCTGGTCAACGCGGTCGACCGCCCCGCTTTGTGCGATTTCACCCTCCCGGCCATTGTCGATCGCGACCCCGTGCTGCTGGCGATTGGCACGGGCGGCGCCTCGGCCGGGCTGGCAGCGGCGCTTCGCCAGCGGCTTGAAGCGCTGCTGCCGGCGACGCTGGGGCGGCTCGCCACCGGATTGGGTGCGGCGCGGGCCACGCTGCGCAACCGTTTTCCCGATATGAGCGACCGGCGCCGGGCAATTGGCGAGGCGCTGGGTGCGGGGGGAGCGCTCGATCTGCTCGGCGAGCAGGATGCGGGCGCGCTTGAGCGCTGGCTTGCGGTAGCCGCGCCGCCTCCTGCGCGGCTTGTCACGATCACGCTGACGTCGCCCGACCCCGATGAGCTGACGCTGCGCCAGGCCCGGCTGCTGGCATTGGCTGATCGCGTGTTTGCCGGGGACGACGTTCCGGCACCCATTCTGGCGCGCGCGCGTGCCGATGCCGAGCGGCTGGCCGCGCCGCCCGCTTCGTCCGCGGCGGTAGGCCTTACCCTTTTGCTGGAGATGGCGCGATGACCGGCTTTGCTTACCGCGTGAAAGGCACGGACATTACGCGGACCGAGGCAACCGCGGCGCTATGCGCCGATTGCGAGCTGATCTGGGTGCATCTGGCCACGAACGACGCCGAGGCACAGGCCTGGCTCCTTCACCAAGCGCAGCTTCCTGACTATGTTGTCGACGCGCTGACCGCCACTGAAACGCGCCCGCGCTGTGACCAGATCGGCACCGGCGCCTATCTCAACCTGCGCGGCCCGTCCGACGAGCCGATGTCGATGTCCGACCCGCTGGTATCGGTCAGGATCTGGGCACAGGCGGGACGGGTCTATTCGGTCACGCGCCGCAATCTGAGCGCGGTCAAGCTGGTGTCGGACGCGGTAGATGCCGGCGCAATCCATGATCCAGGCGACCTTATCGCCGAATTTGCCAGCGCGATAACTGCCGAGCTTGACCCCGATGTGGCCGATCTTGGCGATGCGCTTGATGATTGCGAGGAGGGGCTTGACGCGGAAAAAATCTTCGAGCTGCGCCGCGAGGTCACGATGATCCGTGTAAAATCGATTGGCTATCGCCGGTTTCTGGCGCCGCAGCGGGCCGCTATCGAAAAACTTGCGGCGCTGCCCGTGCCCTGGCTGCAACCGGATGACCGTGCGCATCTCGTCGCCGCGGCCGACCGGGCTGCGCGCATGACCGAAGAGCTGGAATCGATCCGCGAACGCTCCGCGCTGATGCACGAAGCGCTGACCGACTTGCGCGCCGAGCAGATCGATCAGCGCAGCCTTGTCATCGCGGTGGTCGCGATGGTGTTTCTGCCGCTGACCTTCTTGACCGGCTTGCTGGGAATGAATGTGAGGGGTATCCCCTATGCCGATGCCCCATGGGCGTTTTACGGCGTTGTTTGGATGTGCGTGGCGATTGCCGGGCTGATCTCGCTCTATTTTGTCAGGCGGCGCTGGTTCCGCTGACGGCGCCCTGGCAAGCGCCGGGTTTTTTCAGCAACGCCAGCAGCCGCAGCCGATCAGCGTCGGTTTCGGCCAACTGTGCCCGCACCTCTCCCAGTTCCATTGCGCGCGTGGCAAGGCGCGCGTCGAGCGCAGCGGCGCTTTTCTTCAGGCTGACCATCCGCCGCGCCACGATGATCGCGCGCTCGATGCGGGCCGCCAGCATCTCCACGGCAAACGGCTTGGTTACAAAATCATCGGCGCCGCCGCGCAGTGCCTCGACGGCCGCAGCCGCATCACTGCGCGCGGTCATGACGATGACCGGCAAATCCGCAAGGTCGGGCGTGCCGCGAACGTCTGCCAGCACCTCAAGGCCGGACATGCCGGGCATGACCATGTCGAGCAATACAAGGTCAAAACCGCCCCCGGCGATCAGGTCCAGCGCTTCGGGCCCGTTGCTGCACAGCACCGGCAGATAGCCATGATGGGCCAGGCGGCGCGCCATAACCGCGAGCGCTGTGCGGCTGTCATCAACCACCAAAATCGTTCGGCTGGGCGCATGGCTCGCCGCCGCGCCGGGCACGCTCTCGATCGGCAGCATTTCCATCGCGCCCTCCTGTGGCCGTTCGGCAGGCATCGTAGCGCAGCGCTGCTGTGCAAAGGGTTAACGCCTGCCCAACCATGCAGGTCTTGCGCCGCCGCACATTGCCGGGCACGCACGGGGCCATGAGCGAGCGCTACGATGTCATCGTGATTGGCGGCGGGCATAATGGCCTGGTCTGCGCGTGGTATCTGGCGCGGCAGCGGCGCCGGGTGCTGGTGCTTGAGCGGCGGCATGTGGTGGGCGGCGCCGCCGTGACGGAAGAGTTCGCGCCGGGCTTTCGCAATTCCACCGCCAGCTACACCGTCGGGCTGCTGGACCCGGCGATTATCGCCGATATGGGGCTTGGCGGCCATGGACTGCGGCTGGTAGCGCGGCCGTACAGCAACTTTTTGCCGCTGGAAGACGGGCGGTCGCTGCTGATGGGTGGCGGCCAATCGCGTGCCGCCATCGCGGCTTTTTCACCCGCCGACGCCGCGGCATTGCCCGGCTATGAGCAGCGGCTGGGCGCCGTTGCCGGGGTGCTGCGCCGCCTTGCTGGCACGGCGCCGCCCGCGCTGGGGCGTGGGCCAGCCGACTTGCTGCGCGCGGCCGAGCAAGCGCTTGCCCTGCTGAAGCTTGCGCCGCAGGCCAGGCGCGACACGCTCGACCTGTTCACCCGATCGGCCCGCGAGCTGCTCGATGGTTTTTTTGAAAGCGACGCCGTGAAGGCGGTGTTCGGCTTTGATGCAATCGTCGGGCATTATGCCAGTCCCGACACGCCGGGCAGCGCCTATGTGCTGCTCCACCATGTGTTTGGCGAGCTGAACGGGCAGGCCGGCGACTGGGGCCATGCGATTGGCGGCATGGGCGCCGTCACCCAAAGCATGGCGCGCGCCTGCGTGGCCGCTGGTGTCGACATTCGCACCGACGCAGCGGTCGCGCGGGTGATGGCACATAACGGCCGGGCCGACGGGGTTGAGCTGGCCGACGGCACGCGCATTGGCGCGCGCGCCATCGCCGCCAATGTTCACCCCAAGACGCTGCTGCTCGACATGCTCGATCCCGGCCTGCTCGCCCCCGACATTCGCCAGCGGATGCAGGCCCATGCCAATGGATCGGCGACGTTTCGCATGAATGTGGCGCTCAGCGCACTGCCGCGTTTTGCGGCTTGGCCTGAGGCGGGCGATCATCTCAAGAGCGGCATCATCCTGGCGCCCAGCCTTGACTATATGGACCGCGCCCATGCCGAGGCGCGTGCCCATGGGTGGTCGCGCCGGCCCATTGTGGAAATGCTGATCCCGAGCCTCGTCGATGACAGTCTGGCCCCGCCCGGTGCCCATGTCGCGAGCCTGTTTGCCCAGCATTTCGATCCGCACGTGGCGGGCGGCTGGGAGGCAAACCGGGCCGCTGCCGCTGATGCGGTCATTGGCACCGTCGAGCATTTCGCGCCGGGCTTTCGGGCGAGCATTGTTGGGCAGCTGGCGCTCTCTCCGGCCGATCTGGAAAGCCGCTTCGGGCTGGTCGGCGGCGACATTTTCCATGGCCGCATGTCGCTTGACCAGCTTTGGGCAGCCAGGCCGATGCTTGGCCTTGGCAGCTACCGGATGCCGGTAAAAGGGCTTTGGCTGTGCGGGTCGGGCGCCCACCCAGGCGGCGGCGTCAGTGGCAGGCCGGGCCGCAACGCGGCGCGGGCCATGCTGCGCGCGCGCGTTTAGGAGCTGGTAGCGGCGCTCTTCACGGTGCGCCAGGCCGCGGCAATTTCGCCAAGGCTGTGCGCTACATTGAGAAATGGCTTGGGGTCGGTGCCAAGACTTGCCTCGACAATGGTCTTGCGTGCTCCCCGATAAAGCCGTGCAAGCGTAATCGAAATATCGCCGCCGCGCTCGAAATCCAGCCCGGCCTCCAGCGCGAACAATATGGCCAGCGCCCGCGTCGTCTTTTCGCTTTTGATGGCGTAATTGCCGTTGTCGATCGCAATGGCGACGATGCTGAGCGAGCGGACCAGCTCTTCGTAGAGCAGTTGCACCAACTGGTGCGGGTCGGCGGCCGACGTGCGCCCGGCGACATCAATCTGCCGATATGTTGCCTCGGGGTTGCGACCCAGGCTCGTTGCATATTGCATGGGTTAGTTCGTCGGCCGGGGCGCAAAGAAGGACGTAAGCTGCGATTGCGTGGACTTGTAGGCCGCGAGTTGGGAATCAACGCCGGCAAATTGCTGCGTCAGACGATTGCGGACGACGTCGCGGTCGGCGCTTGCCTTGTCCTGTTGTTCGGCAATCAACCCTTGCGACCGGGTGTAACGGGTGATGCTCGCGCCAAGCCCGGTATCGGCATTCACGGCTGTGTCGGCGATTGCCTTGAACGCAGCCGCCAGTCCGGCGCCGGTGGCGCCGGCGCCATCGGCAAACAACGCCTCGACTTCGTTGGGAAACCGCGACAGCGCGGCGTCCAGCCGGTCAGCCCGCACCGACAATGTGCCGTCACGATTGGTTGCAACGCCAATATCGGCCAGTGTGCGCGGCGCGCCGGTGGCGGCAGGCGTTGCCAGATTGGTCAGCGTCAGCCGGCCAAGCGCCGTCTGAAAATTGCGCGCCGCAGGGTCGCCGAACAAGTCGCCGCCGGTGGCACTCGTCAGGTTCTTGGTGCCGTTGGCAAGTGTGTTGAAGGCCGAGACGAAATCATTCACCGCCTGGCGCAGCGCCGTCGTCGGCGCGCTGCTGCCGATGGCAACGCTGGTGCCGGGTGCTGCACTTACGAGGTCGAACCGTACCCCGTCGATCAGGTCGCTGATCTGGTTGGTGCTGCGCGATACCGCAACGCCGTCCACCGCGACAACGGCATCCTGCGCGGCGCTGCCGACAATCACGCCAGGGGTGCCGACCCCAATGTCGAGCGCGGACAGGCCGGGGGCCGCCGGGTCTTCGGTGGCGGTGAGCGTAAACGCCTGGCTGGCGCCGGTCTGGCTGCGCAGCGTGAGCCGCGCGCCGCCGGCGTCGGTGAGGATGCTTGCGGTGACACCGGCATTGGCGGCGTTGATGGTGGCCGCGATATTGTCGAGGCTCGACGTTGCCGGGTCGATCGTGATGGCGACAGGCGTGCCGCTGCCCGGCGTGAAGCTGGTCAACCCCTGATTGCTGACGACGGCGGTGCCAAAAGTAAGCGTCAGCGTGCCGGCGCCGACCGGCGCCGTGCGGTTGGCGACGGGTGCGGTTGTCGCCGTTTGGCCGCGGGCGAGCTTTTGCACTTCGATTGTCGCGTTCAATCCGGCCAGACTTGCGCCGCCGATCCGCGATGCGGTTACCACGGCGGTGTTCGAGCTGGTCGGGCTGGTCGCGGTGCCGCCGCCGGTTGCGAGCGTACGCAGGCCATCGGCGAAGGAGGTGATGTTCGAGCGGAGCTGACCGGCACCTGAAATCTGGGCCGTGAGCCGCTGGTTCTGGCGCCCAAGCTGCTGGTTCTTGCTGGCAAATTGCGCGTCGACCAGCTGCGTTACCAAGGCGGTAAGGTCAATGCCCGATCCGGTGCCCAACGCCCTGAGGATCGACGATGCAGAGGTTGCCATGGAAATTCCCTTCAGCGCTACCCCAAAGAAGCGACCAAAGCGGCACAAAGTTTAGGGAGAATTGCCGATTTTGCTGCCATGTTCGTCAAACTGCGCGGTCATCGGCACGTCCACCGGCGGCGGGCTGCCCCCGGCCGCCTGATTGAGGCCAAAGACGAAGGCAAGCACGCTGGCAATCGCCACGTACAGGTCGTCGCGCACCTCCTGGCCTTCGCGCGTCGTATAATAGACCGCACGGGCGAGCATCGGATATTCAAGCGTCGGCACCCGCGCTTCGCTCGCCAGTTCGCGGATCGCCTGCGCAATGACGCCGCGCCCCTTGGCGACCACGACCGGCACCTGGTCTTTGCCGCGATCATAGCGCAGCGCGACCGCAAAATGCGTGGGGTTGGTAAGCACGACATGCGCGGTCGCCACAGCCTTGCGCCGGTCGCGCTTGGCGATTTCGCGCCCGCGGTCGCGGATTGCGGCCTTGTTTTGCGGGTTGCCTTCGGTTTCCTTGTGCTCGTCCTTTACTTCCTGCTTGGTCATGCGCAGCTTTTGAAGGAGCTGGATGAGCTGGACCGGAACGTCGATGCCGGCGATAATCACCAGCCCGGCCGCCATGGCAAACAACACCCCCATCATCATCGCGCCAAGCGACCCGACAATGTTGTTGAGGTCCGCAGTAGACAGCCCGATTGACTGCTCCGCAACGTTGCGGAGCATGTAATAGGCAATGGTGCCGAGCAGCACGACCTTCAAGATCGACTTGGCAAGCTCCACCCAGCCTTGTGGCCCAAAAATGCGTTTGAGCCCCGACGCCGGGTTGATGCGCGAAGCCTTGGGCGCAAGCAGCCCGCCGTTGAACGTCATCGCGCCAAGGCCCGCCTGGCTGAAAATCGCCGCCAGCACGGAAATGACCAGCAGCGCGCCAATCGCCGGCACCAGCCGCCAGCCCGCCGCGGCAAGCGGTCGCAGCGGATCGAAATCATCGACATCGGCCGGGCCGAACTGCAGGCTCGCGATCATCAGGTCGCGGCACGCCGCCATCAGCGATGGGCCAAACAGCGCCATCCAGCCGCATCCCGCCAGCACGACAAGCGCGGTGGCAAACTCGCGGGAGCGCAGTACCTGACCATCATCAAACGCCTTTTGCTTGCGTTTGGCTGATGGTGCTTCGGTCTTTTCACCATATTGGTCTGCCATCAGCCAAGCACCAGCGACTGGGTTGCGGCAAGGCCTTCATTGACAATGACGATCATGTAATCGCCCATCGCAGGAAAGGCGACGGCCAGCGCCACAACGCCCACCGCAAGGCTGAGCGGCAGGCCAACCGCAAACAGGTTTAGCGCCGGCGCCGAGCGCGAAAGCATGCCGACGACAAGATTCAGGCACAGCAGCAGGAAGCCAACCGGCAGCGCCAGCAAAAATCCCGCCGCCAGCGCATAACCGCCAAACAGGGAAATGTCGCGCAGCCGCTCTGGCGCTACCCAGCCGGCGCCCGGCGGCATCACGTCATAGCTTTTGACGATCAGCTCGACGAGCATGAGGTGCCCGTTGAGCGACAGGAACAACAGCGTCATCAAGGTGAGCATGAACTGGCCAAGCGCCGTGCTCGACCGGTTGTTTTGCGGGTCAATCGCGGCGGCAAAGCCGATGCCCATCGAGTTGCCGATGATTTCCCCGGCCACCAGCGGGGCGGCAAACGCAATTTGCAGGACAAAGCCGATCGCCAGGCCAACCAGCGCTTCTGACGCAACCGCCAGAAACGTCGCCAGCGCAAAGAGCTGCGGCGGGGCAACCACCGGGTGCGCGCCCAGCACCAGGACCGCGATGCCGCCTGAAAGGGCGATCCGCACCTGAAGCGGCACCGACACCGCGCCGAACACCGGCGCTGCAACAAAAGTCGCGCCGACCCGCACCATCACGAATAGCAGCGCCCAGAGCTGTGGCTCAATCGAGAGGCCGAAGCCAAGCATGGCGCCGCTATTTCACCAGATCGGGAATGCGCTCGAAAATGCTGATCGTGAAGTCGCTCAAAAGCCCCAGGATCATGCCGCCGAAAATGACGAGCGACACCGCAACCACCACCAGCTTTGGCACAAAGGTAAGCGTCTGCTCGTTGATCGAGGTTGCCGCCTGCACCATGCCAAGAATAAGCCCGGCAAGCAGCGCGGGGATGAGAATGGGGGCGGCCGCCAGCGCCATGACCCACAAGGCCTGGTTGGCGATGGTGAGGAAATATTCGGCATCCATTGGCTATCTCACAAAGGAATTGGCAAGCGAGCCCATCGTCAGCGCCCAGCCATCGACGAGCACGAACAACAGCAGCTTGAAAGGCAGCGCAACGATGGTGGGGGACACCAGCGTCATGCCCAGCGACATCAGCACCGAGGCGACGATCAAGTCGATCACGAGGAACGGCAGAAACACCAAAAAGCCGATCTGGAACGCGGTTTTCAGCTCACTCGTTACAAAACTTGGCAACAATACCGAATAGGGCACGTCGGCGGGCTTGGCATAAGGGCCGGACTTGGCAATTTGCGCGAACAGCGAGATGTCCTTCATCCGCGTCTGCTTGAGCATGAAGGCGTGGAGCGGCCGGGCCGCTGTCTCAATCGTCTGCGTCGCACCGATCTTTCCGGCGGCATAGGGCTGAATGGCGTTGACATTCATGTCATTGAGCACCGGCGCCATCACGAAAAAGCTCAGGAACAGCGACAGGCCGATCAGCACCTGGTTCGGCGGCGTCTGTTGCAGCCCAAGCGCCTGGCGCAGCAGCGACAGCACGATGAGGATACGGGTAAAGCTGGTCATCATCAGCACGATGCCGGGCAATATCGACAACAGCCCCATGATGATGAGGATCTGAAGCGAAAGCGCCAGCGGCGCATCGCCGCCGCCAAGCTCGCCAAGCGCCCGGTCAACCGCATCGCCAGCCCCCGGCACGGCAGGGGCAGCAGGGGCGGCCTGTGCAAAGGCGGGTGCCGCCATCATTACCGCAAGCACGATGGCGAGCAGGCCAAGCACGAACCAGGCCGCCCGTGACTGGCGGGCCGGCGCATCGCCGCTATGGAACAGGCTGGGGTCAGCGCCGGGTCGCAGCCTGCGGACGCGCGCCGGGCGGGCTTTGGCCTGGCTCATTGCCCGGCCTTGTCGATCAGCGTCACACCGCCGCGCGCGACCGACACGAGCAGGCGCTTGCCGTCAAATTCGAGCACCGCGAGTTTCAGCCCGGGCGCGACCATCATCGTTTCACGCACGCTGAGCAGCCGGTCGCCGGCATTGCCGGGCATCCGCTGTTCAAGCCGGCGCCAGAGATAGAGACAGCCGACCATCAGCCCGCAAACCAGCGGCAGCAGGATGACGAGTTTGAGGATGTAAGACCACATCATCTAGCGGATCGCCCGCTTGTCTGGCGAGATCAGCTCGGTCATGCGCACGCCGAAACGCTCGCCCACCGTCACCACTTCACCACGACCGATAAGAGTGCCGTTGACGAAGACGTCGAGCAGCTCGTTGGCGTGCCGGTCAAGCTCGATCACGCTTGCTTCGCCAAGCGCGAGCAGTTCGCGCAAGGTGAGCGAGGTCGACCCGATTTCCACCGTCAGCTTGACGTCGACGTCTTGCAGCAGGCGGAAATTGGCGGCGACGGGGCCGTCCACCGGGAATCCGCCGGTCATGTCGTTCATCGATAGTCCTCTTCGTCTTTGCGGATGATGTTGGTCAGGCGGATCGCCGCCCGCCCGTTGGACGTGCCCACCGTGCCTGTGCCCAGCCGGTCAGTGCCGACCATGACCGGCACATCGGTGCCAAAGCTCACGGGAATGACGTCACCGATTTTCAGCTCCATCAGCGTGGCCAGCGGAATCTGCGGCTCGGCAAGCACCGAGCGAACCGGAAACGTCACGCCCATCACCGCGCGCGCCAGGCCATTGGCCCAGGCCGAGTCGGGTTCGGCGGTTTTGCTGTGCACCTTGCCCATCAGCGACGGTGCAAATGGCTTCAGCACGAGAACGGGGTAGCAAATGTCCAGAAAGGCAGGCTTGGCGGTGCCAGCGGCAATACCGAGCCGGGTGACGACCACCGCGTCGTCGCCGTCAATGTCGCCCAGCAGCGCCGGACTTGCCTCCGCACGGCCGGGGCGAAACTCAAATCGCGCCAACGGCTCCCAGGCGCTTTTCAGTGGCGCAGCCAGCATTTCGCCCATACGGGCCGCCATCGCCTCGGCGGCCGGCGAAAATTCGGTGGGCAGCGGGTGCGGTGCGTCGCCGGTGCCGCCAAAAAACTGGTCGAGCAGCTCAAGCAGGAACTTGCCGTCAATCACCAGCAGCGCGCTGCCGCTGGTAGGCGCCATCACCATCGGCAACCATGCGGTCAGCGTTTCGGGGCGTTCCGCGCGGTAATCGGCAAAGCGCTGCACGACGAGCGGCTCGGCCCACACCCGCACTTCGCGGCGCAGCAGCGGCTCGAACACCCCGCGCATCGTGCGGGCGAGCAGCGCAGACAGATGCTGCACGGTGTGCAAATCGCCAAACGGGTTGAGCTTGGCCGCGCCCAGCACAGCCGCATGCGCCGCCACCCCGCCGGACCTGTCCCGCGTGCGCCGATCGTCTGCGACTGTGTCTGAACCCTCGTTAACCATGCACGGTCACTGAACAACAAAATTGGTAAAGTAGATGTTACCAATGCCGCCGAATCCCTCTTTTTGTTTCAAAACATCGTTAATGGCGTGCACCAGATGGATTTGGAGCTGGCGCTTGCCCTCCACCGAGAACATCTGCTCTTCGGTTGCATCGCCCAGCGCGAGGAGCACCGCCGAGCGCACGGCGATTTCATGCGTCTTCAGGTTTTCGATGATCCGGTCGTCATAGGGCGTCGACACCGCAATGCCGACCTGGATGAAGTGGACGCTGTCGCGCAGGTTGGCGGTGAATTCCTTTTCCATCGCGTAATAATTGGACGCATATTTGTCGCCGCCTGCGCCCATCGGCGCGGCGTGGGCGGAGCCGCCACCGCCGCCATGCTCGTCGCCACCCCCTGCGCCGCCGCGTTTTTCTTCGCTTTTGGGCACCAGGCGCGGGCGCTCATAAACCACTTCATGAGCGTTTTTTGCGCCGCCGAGCAACCCAGACTGCATGGCGTAAAGCCCGCCCGCCACGCCGCCGCCGACGAGCACCAGCCCGCCGCCTGCCAGCATCAAAATCTTCATCATGCCGCCCTTCTTCTTGGGCTGCTTTTCAGTATCCTTGTCGTCGTTCTTCGCCATGATCTATTCTCCTGTTGGTCATGCAAGTCGTTGATCGGAAACGGATTGAGCTGGGCTGTGCGGCCTCGGCGGCGTGGCCTGCGGGGCAGCAGGCTGCGCGGCTGGCGGCCGCTGACCGCCCTGCTCACCGCTGCCGGCGCCAACCGTTGTCTCGCCCAGCGCCAGCCCGCGTTCTGCGGCGATATCGGCCAGGCGCGGTTGCGCTTCGGCCAGTGCCGCGCGCGTTGCGGCCGCTTCTGCGGCAAAATGCACATGCAGCGTCGCGCCGTCGCGGCGGACGGCAATGTCGATCTTGCCCAGCGCATCGGGCACCAGCCGGATGCGGGTACTCGTCGCATCAGCGGCATCGCGCAGCGCCTCGATCCGGTCGGCGAGTCCCTGCGCCAGATCGTGACGGCGTAGGTCAAGCGGCGCGGCAGCCTCTTCCGCAAGCGGGGCGGCGGCCGCAACCGATGCGGTTAGCGGCAGGGGTGCGAGCGGCGTGCTGTCGTCGCCAAGCGGTGCGGCACGGCGCTGGCTGGCGCTGGCTGCGGCAATCGCGCTGGCAAAAGCGCGGCCGGCGGGCTGGGCGACACCGATTGCCGCAGCGCTGGACGTCGCCTGTGTGGCAAGCGCGGCCGGCGCGGTAACGGGTACGAGCGCCGGTGCGGTGCCGGCCTGAACAGTCGTGGTTCCCACAGCGACCGGCCCGGGCGCGAGTGTGAGCGACAACGGTTTATCGGGCGCCACCGAACCGGCCTGCCCGGCAGCGGGACTGGCGGCGACCAGCCGGGTGATGGCGGCCGCATCGGTGGGGCTGATGTCACCGGGGCTGGGCGCAGGCGCGGCGACGGGGAGGGCGAGGGGCGCATCGGTGGCGGGTACCGTGTCCGGCTCTACATTTGACCCGGCGCCAGCGATTGCGGCCGTTGCCGGCACCGTCAGCGCGCCTGCACCGACCGTGCCCGCTGGCAATGCGCCCTCGCCGATTGCAATTTCATTGGCCGGGACGGGCGCTGGCTGCGCCACAAAAATCAGCGGAATATCGGGAAGGAGCGACTCAAGCGCGGTCACGTCAGCGTTCTGACCGTCATTGTCTGCGGGATCACCGTCATGCCCGGCCGCAGTGGATGCGGGCGCTGCTCTGGCCGGGCCGCGCGGCGCGCTATCGGGTGCGACCGGGCTGTCGGCGGCGTCGGGCGTGTCGCTCGCACTGCGCGCTGCGACGGTAGCGCGGGCCTGCGTCGATGATGCCGTCGCTCGGCGGCTGGCTGGGGCGGTGGGGGTAGTGGCCGCCGGATCGCGGCCCTCAGGTCGGCGCTCCAAGAGTTTTGGAGCCTGACCGGATGCCGCGCCAGCTGGCGCCGGCCGGGGCAAATCCTTGCCGCCGGCGGCAGCGTCTTGCCGCGCGCGCCGCGCCGCGGCAGGGTTGGCGCCCGGCGCCGGGCGCGTCGCTGCGCCATCGAGCGCGGCCGAGAATCGCTCAGCCTCGGGCGCCCGCGCGCGCACCGGCGACGCCGCCGGTGTCACCGGTGGCGCAGCACCAAGACTGGAAGCCAATGATTGAACCATGTGCGATAAAACCCCGTCGGGCAAACGCGCCCCTAGGGCACAAGCAAAGATCGTGCCGAAGCTGGCAAAGATCGCGCCGAACCTAGCAAGGATCTTGCCGAACCCGGCGGAATGGCGGCGCCTTTTCCAGCGCGCGAACTTCTTTCAGGGCCTCGGCCGCGTCGTCGCGGGCGATGAGCTTTTCAATGGCGGACTGATCGCGCCGTGCCTCGATTGACCGGGCGCTGGCGCGCTCGGCCTCGTCGGTTGCCGCGCGCACCCGTGCATCGGCCGCCATCGCCGACAGCGCCAGACGGTCACGATAATGTGCCGCCGCCAGAAAGGAATATGCCTGATCGGTCGACGCCCGCGGCGCCACATTGGCGGCGAGCTGGGTGATACGCTCCTTGAGCGCGGCCTCGCTGGTCACCTTGTCATGCGCGCGCGCCTCATCGGCGCGCACCAGCCCAAGCTGCAAGGTGCGCACCCTGAGGATGCGGTCAAGCGGCACGCCACGCTTAGCCATTGGCGGCACCCCGTGCCTCAGCCATCGCCAAACACCCCGATCAGTTCGTTGGTGGCATCGTCGAGCGACACCGTGTCATCGGGGTCCTGTCGGATATAGTCGAGGATGGCGGGGTGATGGGCAATCGCGGAATCGATCGCGGGGTCCGCGCCGCCGCGATAGGCGCCCATCAGCACCAGATCGCGATTTTCCTCATAGGTCGCCAGATGGCCGCGCAAGATTCGGGCTGCGGCCTGGTGCGGCTTGGGGGTGATGTCGGTCATCACCCGGCTGACAGAGGGGCCAATGTCGATGGCCGGATAAATGCCGCGCTCCGCCATGGCGCGCGACAGCACGATATGCCCGTCAAGAATGGAGCGGGCGCTGTCGACGACCGGGTCGTTGCCATCGTCACCGTCCGCGAGCACCGTGTAAATCGCGGTGATCGACCCGCCCGACGACACACAGGTGCCTGCACGCTCGATGAGATTGGGCAGCATCGCAATGGCCGATGGCGGATACCCCCGCGCGGATGCCGGCTCGCCAAGCGCCAGCCCAATCTCGCGCCCGGCATGGGCGACGCGGGTCAGCGAATCCATGATGAGCAGCACGTTCTTGCCCTCGGCGCGAAATGCCTCGGCAATCGACGTGGCGCGCAGGGCGCCGCGAATGCGCAGCACCGGCGAATGATTGGCCGGCACGGCCACCACGACCGAGCGCGCCCGCGCCGCGCCGGCCACCTTGGTTTCAAGAAAATCGGCAACCTCGCGGCTGCGCTCGCCGATCAGGCCAATGACGATCACATCGGCCTGTGCGGCCCGCACGATCATGCCCAGCAACACCGATTTGCCGACACCTGATCCTGCCATGATGCCAATCCGCTGGCCCTGCCCGATGGTCAACAGCCCGTTGATCGCGCGGACGCCGACATCCATCGGGTGAAGCACCCGGCCGCGATCAAGCGGGCTTTGCAGCTTGCCGCCGATTGGCCAGTGCCTTGCGCCGCGTATCGGGCCAAGCCCGTCGATCGGCTTGCCCGCGCCGTCAACCACCCGGCCAAGCAGCGCGGCGCCGACCTCCGCCTCGCCCGGCGCGCCAAGCGGCCGCACCGGTGCCTGGGGCAACAGGGGTGCCGCGCCGCCCAGATTCATCATCAGCGTGCGGCCATTGCGAAAGCCGATCACTTCGGCCTCGACCCGCCCCTTGCCGCTGCCAACGGCACATAATGTGCCGACCGGAAGCTGGAGGCCGGTTGCCTCCATCAGCAGCCCGTCGAACGACGCCAGCCGGCCGGACACCCGCGGGCGCGGGGCAAAATCACTGGCGGCAATGCCGTCCAGATACGCCTCGATGAACGTCGCCAGCATCAGTCAGGCACCGCCACCTGATCTATCGCGTGCGCTAACTGGTCGAGCCACAATTCCGGGCTTTCCTCCACAATGGTCGACGCCGCTTCGAGCACAAAGCTGCCCCGGTCGATCATTGCGTCGCCAACCGGGTGCAAGGCCGGCGGGAGTTTGCCGGCCAGCAGCGGCACATCATCGGGGTTGACCCGCAAGATGGTTGCTTCGGTGCTGTCGGCCAGCAAATCGACCGCAGCCGCGATGCGTCCGGCGAGCAACTCCGCCGACACGCCAGCATCGTCTACCAGCCGCCTTACGATGGACAAGATGGTCTGGCGCAGCTTGTGCGCCACCGCTTGCCGGTCCAGCCGGCCGGCATCACCAATCGCGGCAGCGAGCGCGCCAAGCAGGGCCTGGTCGCGCGCTGCATTGTCGCGTGCCTCGGCGCGGGCGTGAGCAACGCCTTCGGCAAAGCCGGCCGCGCGCGCGGTTTCCACCGGATCAATGAAGGATGAGGCATTTTCGTTGAGCTCGGCGCTCAGCGGATCCCAGCCCTGGGTCGGGTCGCTGGTTCGATCTGCGGGAGAAAAATGCTTTGGCGGGTTGGCATCCGGCGAGAAGGATTTGGGCTTCTTGCCTTGCGCCTTGTCGCGCAAATCAGCCGCGACAAAGCCCTTGGGCGCGCCACTGCTGCTGAGTGCCTGTTGCAGCGCGCCGGCGGCTGAATCATGGCGCGCAGAGAAGCCGGGGGCGAAATCAGACATAGTCGTCGTCGCCGCCGCCCATCATGATGGTGCCTTCCTTGGCCAGCGTCCGGGCGATCTGGATGACCGCCTTTTGCGCTTCCAGCACTTCGGACAGGCGCATTGGCCCGCGCGATTCCATTTCGTCGCGAATGCCGTCTGCGGCGCGTGCCGACATGCAGCCGAGGAACCGGCCACGGGCATTTTCGTCCACGCCCTTCAGTGCGCGAATGAGGATATCGCCATCAATATTGCGGATAAGCGTGCCAAGGCTCTTGTCGTCGAGGTCGAGCAGATTGTCGAACACGAACATCGCTTCTTCGATGGCGCGGGCAACCTCGCGGTCGATCTTGGCAAGTTTGGGCATGACGCGTGCTTCGGTGGCCTTGCGTGCGCTCTGCATTATTTTGGCCGCCTCACGCGTGCCGCCGAGCATGACGCCGGCCGGCTGCGAGCCGGTACCGATGCGGCTGGACAGCACTGTCTTCAGAGTCTCGACCGCCTCGGGCGTGATCGGCCCGAGCCGGGCAATACGGTGCAGCACATCGGGCTGAACCGCATCGGGCAGCAGTTCGAGCACCTGCGCGCCGACGCTCGATTCGAGATTGGCGATCAGCACGGCGCAAATCTGCGGATGCTCTTTTTCAATCAGGGTCGCAATTTCGCCGGCATCGAGCCAGTCGAGAAGGTCAATCGCGCAGGCATCGGCCGGCGGCGTGATCCGCGCGAGAACGCTCTCTGCCTTTTCGCGGCCCAGTGCGCGCGTCATCATCCCCTCGATGCGCGGGCGCGGATCAAAGCCGATGGCGGTGCGGTCGCGCGCCTTGTCGACAAAATCGTCGAGCACGGTTTCAACCTCGGGCTCACTCACATCGGCAACGGCGAACATGGCCTTGCCAAGCTGGCGCACTTCCTCAGGCTCCAGCCGCTGCAAAATGGCGGCGGCCTCATCGTCGCCGACCAGCATCATCAGCACGGCCGCGCGCTCAACGCCGGTATAGGTGCGGGGAGGTTGTTCCATCAGCTACCGTCCGCCTTGATCATGTCCCGAACGGCGAGCGCTGCCCGGGTGGGGTTATCTCTGGTGAAGCCGCGCACCATGCCGATGCGTTGGTCATAGCCGCGCGCCTGATCGAGCATTTCGATGCTCACGGGCGGGCGCACAGGCTCACCGGCTTCGTCGAACACCGGCGCCCCGGCCGTGACGGCCTCGATGGCCGCCCGAACCGCGTCCGTTTCATCTTCGCGCTTTTTCAGGATCGCCTTGACCAGCGGGCGCACGCCCATGAACAGCACGAGCAGGGCGATGACGATGGCCGTGCCGTTGCGCGCCACGACCGGCAGCCAGTCGGCATCATACCATGGGCGCTTGATCTCAGCGGCCGGTGGCCCGGCAAATTGGCGCGCAATCACCGTTACCTGGTCGTTGCGCGCGGTATCATAACCAACCGTTGCCTGAACCAGCGCGGTGATTTGCTGGATTTCGGCTGCACTGCGCGGCTTGCCCTTGCCGTTATCGCGCAGCAGCACGGCAACCGACAGGCGCCGGATGCTACCGGGAACGCCGCGCGTCACCGAGATTTCCTTGCCCAGCTCAAAGCTGCGGGCATAGGTTTCAGCGCGCTTGGCGGCGTCTGGCGATGTCGCTGGCGCAGCAGTGGCGGCGGGCGTCGGTACGCCGGGCGTCGATGCGCCGCTGCCGGGCGCCGGGGTCGGCGTGGGCGTGGGTTTTGGAGCCGGCGTGACCGTGCTGGCAGGCGTCGGCGTGTTCGACAAGGCGCCCGGAATGCCGCCCGGCTGCGCTGCGGGGTCATCGGAGGCCGCGGTCCAATTGCCCTGTTCGGCCCGCAGCACACCTTGCGGGTCAAGCCGCTCATGGGTCGCCTGGGTTTCGTCAAGATCGACATCGGCCTGCACTTCGGCGGTGAAATTGCCGGCGCCGACCAGCGGCGTCAGCAACTGCGCAAGCTGCGCGCGATATTTGTCCTCGATGCGACGCTGGAAGTCGATCCGCGCCTGGCCAGCGGCGGCGACGCTGTCTTGCCCGGTATTGTTGGTCAGCAGCGCGCCCATCTGGTCGACAATCGTCACGGCATCGGGCTTCAGCCCCGGCACCGACGAGGCGACGAGATTGACGATCGAGCTGACCTGCGAATCCGACAGGCTGCGGCCGGGTTGCAATTTGAGGATGACCGAAGCCGAGGGCGATGCGTTGTCGCGCACGAACACGGTCGATTCCGGCATCGCCAGATGCACCCGCGCTTCACCGACCGCGTCGATTTCCTCAATCGATTTGGCAAGCTCGCTCTCGCGCGCCTGCCGCAGCCGCTCGCCCTCCACCGCACGGCTTACGCCCATCGGCAACTGGTCGAGAATGGCATAGCCGCCCGGCGCCGCCTTGGGCAGGCCCTGCCCGGCAAGCAGAATGCGCGCGCGCGAATAGTCATCGGCGTCGACCGTCAGCGCGCCGGTGCCGTCATCGACCCGGCTGCCGATATTGGCGGCTTGCAGCGCCTGGGTGACCGACGCCTTGTCAGCATCGGGCAACCCGGAAAACAGGATCTTTTGCTCAGGCGTTGCCAGCAGCGACCACGCAAGGGCGGTGCCGGCAACCAGCCCGACAAGCAGGATCATCGGCAGGCTCCGCCGGACGATCGGAAGCGCGAACATGCTCTGCAATTGCCGCAGCGGGTTGGCGAAGCGCTCAGGCAGGGCTGGCGTGGTGGTGAGGGCGTTGCTCATGGATTATACCGGCATGCTCATAATGTCCCGATAGGCGGACAGAAGCTTGTTACGAACCTGCAGCGTGGCCTCAAAACTCACCGAAGCTTCCTGCCGCGCCAGCATCACCTTGGCGATGTCAATCTCCTCACCGCGTTCATAAGCCTCGGAAACCTTGCCAGCGCGTGCCTGCGTTTCGTTAACGCCCCGCAACGCATCTTTTAGCGTGTCGGCAAAGCTGGGCGCGCCGCTGGCCGCCGCCGGATCGCCGACATTGCCGATGGCCGCCGGGTTGCCCGCATTTGCTGCCGCATTGGCACGCTGCAACGCCTGGTTGCGCTCAAGAATCTGCGACCGGAGCGCGAGCACCCGGTCAACGCCTGCCGGGCCGCCGGCCCCGCCGATGCTGCCAATGCCGCTCATGCCGACAGACTCCGCGTGATATCTTCACCCTGCTCGCGCGCCTTGGCGAGCCGGTAGCGCAGGGTGCGCTCGGAAATGCCCAGCCGGCGCGCGGTTTCCACCCGGCTGCCGCCGCATGCGGCAAGTGTTTCGCGGATCGCCTGGAACTCTGACATTTGCACGATGTTGCCAAGTGTTGCGGGGGGCGGTTCCTGCGCGGGAGCAAAGGGCACCAGCGTAGCGGTGATGCGGGCCGCCTGCGCCGCTACAGGCCGGTCGAACAGGATGTGGCTTGCCGTAATCGTGTCACCGGCGGCAAACAGCAGCGCGCGCTGCACGACATTTTCCAGCTCGCGGACATTGCCCGGCCAGTCATGCGCCATCAGCACGTCGAGTGCGGCCGTATCAGGCCAGGGGATCGTCGCCCGGCCGATCGCATGACGCAGGATGAGCGTCGCGGTGAGGGCGGGAATGTCGAGCCGGCGCTCAGCAAGGGGCTTGGTCGCCAGCGGGAACACGCTGAGCCGGTAATAAAGGTCGGCGCGGAAGCGGCCATCGGCCACCTCGCCCTGCAAATCCCGGTTGGCACATGCAATGACGCGCACGTCAATCGGCTCCGGCACCGAGGCGCCGAGCGGCACCACCTCGCGCTCCTGCAGGGCGCGCAGCAGCTTGGCTTGCAGGTTGATCGGCATTTCAGCGATTTCGTCGAGCAGCAAGGTGCCGCCATTCGCCGCGCGGAAAAACCCTTCACCGCCCGATGAAGCACCGGTGAAGCTGCCCTTCTGATGGCCAAACAGCAGTGCCTCCAGCATTGTTTCGGGCAATGCGGCGCAGTTGATGGCAATGAACGGCCCGTTCTTGCGAGTCGAGGCAAGGTGGATCGCGCGGGCGAGCACCTCCTTGCCGGTGCCGGTGGGCCCGTTGATGAGCACGGTGATGTCAGCGGCGGCGACCCGGTGGGCGAGCGCATATAGTGCGAGGCTCTCAGGATCGGCAGCGGTCGGCGCATCGGGGCCGGCGACAAGCGCCCTGGCAAAGCCGGTGCCGATTGCGGCGTCATCATTGCCAAACGCTATCCGCGCGGGGTTGCCGTCGCGTGCGGGAATGACATGGCGGCCCTCACCCCCCAATATGATGGTGCGTGCAGGCGCTGGTGGCGCCTCGCCCTCGGTAATCAAGAACAGGTCGCCCGCCGCCGGCTTGCCCTCATCGAGCGAACCGACGACAAACCCTTGGGCGCGCAGCGACGAGATCAGCGAATATTTGGCTCGCAGTACCGACGCCGATGGATAGATGGACCGCATCAAACTCCCCTTTATGGCAAACAGAGTTGCACCAACTGTGGTAAATCAGTGGTTAACTACGCTGCCGGGGCGGCAAGTTTTTTCCGGCAAAGGCCGGGGGAGACCCTCAAATGCGCATGTAACCCATTCATTTACATGATGAATTTTATTGTGCTTAAGCCCGGCGAGGGCTTGCCGTTTTCTTGGTTGACGGCTCGACACTCCCAAGGGGGGCGACGGGGATCGTCGACTAG
The DNA here is from genome assembly GCA_021732445.1 of Sphingomonas sp. Classification (GTDB taxonomy): domain Bacteria; phylum Pseudomonadota; class Alphaproteobacteria; order Sphingomonadales; family Sphingomonadaceae; genus Sphingomonas. Next base: position 99,608 of record JAKFUZ010000003.1, read on the forward strand.
ATGGAGATCGGACCATGACTGTAATCGGAACCAATGTCGCCGCGCTGCGGGCGACCAATGCCAACAACGCTGCCAGCAGCGCGCTGACCGCGAGCATCGAACGCCTGTCAACCGGCAAGCGCATCAACTCCGCGAAGGACGACGCCGCCGGCCTCGCCATCGCATCGTCCTTCACCTCGCAGATCCGTGGCCAGAGCCAGGCGATCCGCAACGCGAACGACGGCATTGCCCTTGCACAGACCGCCGACGGCGCGCTGGGCGAAGTAACCAACATCCTTCAGCGCGTTCGTGAGCTGGCAGTTCAGTCGGCTTCGGGCACCTACAGCGACGATGACCGCACCAACCTGCAGGCAGAAGTTACCGAGCTGCAGGGTCAGTTGTCGGACATTCAGGCAAAGACCAACTTCAACGGTGTTTCGCTGGTCGATACGGCAGCCGCTACCGTCGACATTCAGACGGGCTCGAACAATGGCGATACGGTAACGCTCAACGTCGGCAACATCGACCTGACGGCTACCCTGGCGATCGACATTTCGACGGCCGGTGGCGCGTCGTCGGCGCTTGATGACCTCGACACGGATCTTGCCGCAGTCAACACGCAGCGTGCAACGCTGGGTGCAGGCCAGAGCCGCCTTCAGTCGGTTGTCAACAACCTGACCAACAACGTGGCCAACCTGACCGACGCCCGCAGCCGGATCGAAGATGTCGACTTCTCGACCGAAACGACCAACCTGGCTCGTGCCCAGATTTTGTCACAGGCTTCGAATGCGCTGATTTCTCAGGCGAACCAGTCGCAGCAGGGCGTGCTCCAGCTGCTTCGGTAAGCAACGAGTTCGGCGCCGGCACCGCCCCCCCTACAGGGTGCTGGCGCCGCCCAACCGCCCGGTCGCAAGAGCGGACGGCCAATGAAGAACCCCGGTGGAGTGATGCCACCGGGGTTTTTCATATCTGTCGGCGATGGAGATGGCCGAAGTTCAGCCCGCAATGCGCGCGAGCGCTTTTTTCAGCCGGTCGTGCGCCGACTTTTTTATCTGGCAGATGCGGGCGGGACCAACGCCGAGCACCAGCCCGATTTCTTCAAGGTTGAGTTCTTCCACATAATATAGCTGGATGACCTGTGCCTCGCGCTCCGGCAGCGTGGCGATGGCAGCAACCAGCGCGCGCTTCATGTCGGCATCGGCAAGCTGGTCAAACGCGCTTGGCTCCTCGCTGGCGAACCACGGCATCTCGTCGGAATATACGTCGTCGATCGGTTCGAAGCGCAGCGGCTCGGCGGTCGCATAGTCGTTGCGCAGCTTTTCAAGCGACACGCCAAGCTTTTCGGCGACTTGTGCGTCGTCTGGCGGGCGGCCCGCGTCGCGCGCAAGCGCCGCGACCGTATCCTGATAATGCCGCCGGCGCCGCATCGCGCCGCGCGTAAGCGTCGCCTGTCGGCGCAGTTCGTCGATCATCGCGCCGCGCACGCGGGTCAGCAGATATTGCTCGAAGGTTACCTGCCCGCGATCTTCAAACGCCGCTTGCGCCTCAAGCAGCGCCACAAGGCCGATCTGGATGAGGTCTTCCACATCGACCGCGGTGCTCATGCTGCCATGAACATGCCACGCCACCCGGCGAACGAGCGGCAAATGCTTGCGCGCCAGGGCCTCGCCTTCGCCCGGCCGGCTGCCATCGCGCCGATAGGTGACGGGTTGTCCGCCGGCAAAGGCGCTGAACGGGGGTTGCGCGGTCATGCCGGAATGGCCCCCGGCGCGCCGATGACGGCGATGACCTCAACCGACTTGTCCTCGGGCACCTCGAAAAAGCTCATGACCGGCGTGTCGGGCAGGCACGACCGGACCAGCTTGCGGATCGCCAGCCGGATCGCAGGTTGCACGACCAGCGCAAACGGCTTGGCTTCGTCGATCAGCGGTTGCGCGGCGCGTTGCAGCGCCTCGACGATGCGGCGGCCTAAATCGGGTTCGATGGTGTGGCGGCGCGACGGATCAGACCGGACTGCCTGCCCGAGCAGGCCCTCAAGCTGGCCCTCCAGCGTCATCACGCGCAGCGGCTCGCGCACGCCGCACAGTTTCTGGATGATGAGCGCGCCAAGTTCCGGGCGGATCGCCTCGATGATTTCCTCGGCGTCGAGCGTTTTCTGCGCGGCGACCGCAATAGCGGCGGCGATGCGGCGAAACTCCTTCAACGGAATTCCTTCCGCCAGCAGCCCGCGCAGCACCTGGGTTAGCGTCGTCAGCGGCACCGGCGTTGGGCACAGTGCCGCGACAAGATTGGCCGCGCGGTCCTTAAGCCCGTCAAGCAACGCCTGCACCTCATCGGGGCCAAGCAAATCTGAGGCGTTCTGGCTGAGCATATGATTGAGGTGCGTAGCAACGACCGTGCCAGGATCGACCACAAGATAGCCGGCACCGGTTGCCGCATCCTGATCGGCCGGCGATATCCAGGTGGCGGAAAGGCCAAAGGTCGGGTCTTTGGTCGGCCGGCCATTGAGCGTGCCGATCGCCTGCCCGGTATCGAGCGCCAGCATTTCATCGGGCTGGACAAGATCTTCGCCCATCACCACGCCGCCAACGACGATGCGATAGGCATAAGGGGCAAGGTTGATGTCGTCGCGCACGCGCACCTGCGGCACCACAAAGCCCATTTCCTTCGAGAGCTGGCGGCGCACGCCGGTAATGCGCCCCATCAATGGCGCGCCGCGCTTTTCATCGACCAGCGGCACCAGTCCATAGCCGATGTCGAGATTAACCTGGATGGTGTCGGCGACGTCTTCCCAGTTGATCTGGGCCGGGTCAGCCGGCGCCTCCACTGGCTTTTCCTCAATCACCGGGCGCAGCGCGAACTGGCGCATCCGCCACGCCATATAGCCGGCGAGCGCGGCCGCGGGCAGGATGATGAAATGCGGCATGCCCGGCATGATGCCCAGCAGCGCGAGAATCGCGGCAACCGGAGTCCAGGTTTTGGCCGAGCCGAACTGGCTGCCGATCTGCCCGGCAAGGTCGTGCGTTGACGTGACGCGGGTGACGATGGTCGCCGCTGCAATCGACAGCATCAGCGACGGCACCTGCGCGACCAGCGCATCGCCGATCGCCAGCAACACATAAGTATGCGCGGCATCCGCCAGGCTAAGGCCATGGCTGACCGGGCCAAGGATCAGCCCGCCAATGATGTTGGCGGCCAAAATGAGCAGGCCGGCGACCGCATCGCCCTTCACAAATTTCGACGAGCCGTCCATTGAACCGTAGAAATCGGCCTCGGTCGATACTTCGATGCGCCGCGCCTTGGCTTCTTCGGCCGTCAGCAGCCCGGCGTTCAGATCAGCGTCGATGGCAATTTGCTTGCCTGGCAACGCATCCAGCGTGAAGCGCGCCGACACTTCGGAAACCCGGCCGGCACCCTTGGTTACCACAATCAGGTTGATGATGACGAGAATGGCGAACACGAACAGGCCGACGACGTAATCGCCGCCAATGAGGAACGTGCCGAACGCCTCGATGACGTGCCCGGCCGCGCCCTCACCTTCATGCCCGTGCACCAGCACGACCCGGGTTGAGGCAACGTTCAACGACAGGCGGAACAGGGTCGCAAACAGCAAGACACTTGGAAATGCCGAAAAATCGAGCGGCTTTTGCGCGTTCAGCGCGACCATCAGTACCGCCAGGCTGATGGTGATGTTCATGATGAAGAAAATGTCGAGCATGGCCGCCGGAATCGGCACCACCATCAACAGCACCAGTACCAGGATGGCGACGGGCAGGGCGCCACCCCGGGCGAGTGCAGCCACCGTCAATTTGGGTACCGGCAATTTGGGCACAGGCGACGCGGCCATCGATTAACCGCCCAGACTTGCGAGCAGGAGATAGGCGATCCGTGCCGTATCGGGCGTTGGCCGCAGCAATTGTTCCGCTCGCGCGCCAGCCGCGCCAAAGCGGCTGAGCGACGCCACGCCGGTGTTCAGTTGATCGAGCGTGCCTTGCTCGGCACCAAGCCCGGTCAGCGCAGCCCTCGCCCAGCGGGTTGCCGCGCCCAGCCCTTCGCCATTGCCGGGGATGATTTCGGTTTCGGCAAAATCTTGCCGCCCGGCATTGCCGCCCAGCGCAGCAGACGCAAGCCCGGCCGCGCCCCCTGCCGCGCCTCCAGCCGCCGCCGCGCCGGAATCGAGCTTGGCGGCAAAGCGCTGGTAGATTTCGGCAACCGTGCGCGGCTGGCCTGTCGCTGCATAAAAAACGTTGCGATTGGCGCGGGCCGCCGCCGGAAACAGCGCAGCCCCAACCTTGTCGGGGCTTTCTGACAGCGTCTTCAGAAAATTCTGCGCGCCGCCAAGGCCAAGAAAATGCGCCACATACAGGTCGGTGCCGGTGGCCGCGCGGCCAAGCGAGCCCTCAAGCGATGCCTTGTTGTCGGCGGCGTGCTCGGCCGCCATCAGTGCTGCAATCGAGGGATTGTTCCGCAAGCCAAGGATCGACTGCCGCGTTGCCGGGTCACTCACCGTCAGCCGGCCACCCGCGCCGGGCTGAATGGCGTCGGCGGCCCAGCCAAGCCCATGCTCGGCACCATGCTGCTTCACGACCGAAAGCCAGCTCTGGTCGATGAATTGATAAAGCCCGGCGGCGCTCGACGTGCCCGCTTTAGCCGTCGCGTTCAGCCCGCTTTCAACCTGCGCCTGCCCCAGCAGATAGTCAAAGTCGATGCCGGTCTTGCGGCTGGCAACGGCAATCGCCGATTCGACGGCGGTTGGTGCGGCGGGGGCGATTGGTGTTACGGTCATTGGTCGTTGCTTGCGCTCCCTGTTCGGGATGACGACCAGCAAAGATCATGCCAAATTAACCATATTTGCCGGCGCCCGGGTCAGCAATAGGCCGCAATCGCGCCGCCGGGCCGGTAGGCGGTGGTGCCTTCACCTGTCAGCTGATGGAGCCGGCGGCGGACATTGGCGGCCATAAGGTTCACGTAAATCCGTGCAGTTTCGTTGAGTGTCTGCGCCTCTTCAGCCAGCGCACGCAATTCGCCGGGGGCCGCGCCGCCGCCGAGCCCGGCAAGCGCCTCGATATGTTGCAGCTTGGCCGCCGTCGCCCGTTCCAGCCCGGCAACGTCATTGCTTTTGAGTGCGGCAATCTCGGCATGAAGTGCCTCAATTACGCGAATAAGCGCCTCACGCCGGTCCATGCGGTCTCCAGTTCAGCCGAATCGCGATCAGGCGGTCGGCAATAGTCTCGGCGACAATGGGGTATTGATTGGTCTCGATGGCCCGCCGGATGCGCGACACGCGGTCAAGATCAACGGGCGGGGTCGCGGCGAAGCGCTGCACGGCAGCGCCAAGCGCAGATGCCGGCACCCCTTCCGTCTGCGCGACGGGGGCTACTCGTGGTGTTGCCTCGCTGGCGGTGATATCGGCAACCACCACGGGTCGCGGAATCGACGCTAGGGGCTTTGCACCGACGGGATCCACCATGTCTCCACCCTCGAATTCTAGCCTACAATGGTAGAAACGGCGGGGCGGCGAAAACCTTTAGAAAAAATTATTCCCCCCAGCCGGGCAATGTTGCAACGCCCGCGCTGACGGCAACGGCCTGCACCGGCTTCTTGGCGCCATTGACGTCCACGAGGAAGCGGCCACCGACCGGCGCGTCGGACATCGCCACGCCGTCACGCGTCACGGAAAAACCGGGGGCCGATGCCTCGATGGTCACGGGGTCGCCGCGCTTGATGACAGGCTCGGGCTTGCGTGCCGGCGGGGCGGCGGCAATCAGCGGCGTTGTTGGCGCGGCAACCGGCGCTGGCATCACCATGGGAACATAAATGCGCCATTCCGGGCCGGTGCACGTTATCGTCACCGCGTCGTGCGCCTCAGTGCGCCACGACAGCGCAAGCGTCGGGCACGCGGCAAGTTTCAGCCGGGTGTCGACCACGCTGCGCGCGCCGCCTTCGGCGCCAATTGGCCGCCCCGCAAAGGCGGCGACGGCGCGGTCAAGCGCGGCGGTATCCTGAAACTTCGGGCTCACCTGCGCGGCCGCCGGGGCAGCGCACACAGCGGCAACGCCAAGGGCAGACCAGATCAAAGGGCGCATCACATCATTCTCCCAACAATATTCCCTGAGCGATCGCGGCAAAGCGGCTGGCGCCGGGGCGGCAGCTCATTGCCGGGCACCGCTGAACGCAATTGTAATCACGACATCACGATGGCCGGCGTGAACCGGGTTTACACCGCTGGTAATGGTCAGCCGGCCGCCCGGCACGTTGCCTGACCGCGCCAGCGCGACCGCAACCGCGCGCGCGCGATCGGCCGCCAGCAGCGCACCGCTTCCCGTCGCCGGATCGACATCGGCCTGCGTGCCATCGACTGAGCCGGTAATCGTGAGCGTCACGCGCGGGTCACGCAACGCATCGCGCGCCCAGGCAATCAGCGCCTCGGGTGGTGCTGGCAACTCGCTTGCTCCTTTAGCAAAGCCGCTGACCGCGCTTGCGCCGACCGGCATTGGCGCTGCCGCCGGGCTGTCAGGCGGCATGGCGGCCGCACCAAAGCCTGCGCGCAAGCCATTGGCCAGCGACTTGCGATCCACCGCCTGCGTTGCCTGCACGAGCACAAAAAAGCCAACGAGCAACAAGGCCAGATCCGCAAGCGTGATGAGCCATATCGGCCGACCGGGCGCGCTGTCGGGGAAAAAATCGTCGGTCATGCGGCAGCCGCGTCGCGCCGGCGCGGTGCCTCGCGCGTCGCGAGCGCGACCAGCGGGGCGACCAGCCGTGTGCGCTCAAACGCTTCGGCGCGCGCGCGGCGGCGCAACCGGGTGGCGACCGGCAACGCGACGAGATTGGCGATCAGCGCGCCGTACAATGTTGCCAGCAGCGCAATCGCCATTGCGGCGCCGATGGCCGAAGGGTCGGTTACCGAGGCAAACATCTTCACCAGCCCCACGAGCGTGCCGACCATGCCCATCGCCGGCGCCACGTCAGCCATGCCGGCCCACATATCAACGACGGCCAGGTGCCGCTCGATCCGCGCGCGCCGCCGGTGCTCGACCAGCGCGCCCACCGCCTGTGCTGACTGCCCGTCGACAATCGCAGCGATGGCCGCCGCCATATCGGGGTCGGCGATCACCGATTTGTCGAGCGCAAGCACGCCGTGGCGCTGCGCAATGCGAGCCAAGGCGGCGATCTGCTCCAGCAGCGGGTCGGCCGAAAAGCTGGGCCGGATGAGCTGGAACGGCGCCACACAGGCCCGGCCAAAATCACGCGCCTCGGTCCGCAGCGCGCAGGCAAGCACGGTGCCGCCGGCCACCAGGCCAATCGCAACAGGATCTAGAAACGGCGCAAGGGCCGGGGCGAGGTCAGCGGCGACTATCATGGCACGCACGAAGCAAGGGCCGGGCCAGTTTTGCGCGCAGCCCGCTCGACTGCCGTCTCCGGCCGTTCGGGCATGATGCGGCGCGGCGCGGGTTTGCCGCTGCCCGGCAAAGGCTTGCCGCACCCCTTGCCGAAGCTTGCGCGAGCGGGGCTGCGCCATGCCATCGAAGAACTTGGCACGCGGATTGCTTGTCAACCACGCAACACATAAGCGGAGTTCGGCCACAGTGCCAGAGAACAGTCTTTTTGGGGTCCATGCAGCGGCGCTTGAAGTGCGTCAGCGGCGCCTCGGGCTGTTGGCCTCGAACATCGCGAACGCTTCAACCCCGGGCTACAAGGCCAAGGACATTGATTTTCGCGCCGCGTTGAGCGCCGCCGACGCGCCGCAGGGATTGACCAACGAGGCGTTTCAAAGCGTCACGCGGTTCCGCGTGCCGCTCCAGCCCACGCTGGATGGCAACACGGTGGAGCTGGCGACGGAGCAGACCGCCTTTGCCGAAAATGCGGTCGCCTACCAGACCACTCTGTCGTTCCTCAACGGCCGGATCAACCAGCTCAACCGCGCGCTGAGGGGCGAATAATCATGGCCGATCGCCCGCTGAACATCTTTCAGGTCGCTGGCCACGCGATGAGCGCCCAGCTCGTGCGGCTAAACACAACCGCCAGCAACCTTGCCAATGCCGGTGTCGTCAGCGGCAGTGCCGATACGGCCTATCGCACCAAAAAACCGGTGTTCCGGACGGAATTCGACTCAGCAACGGGACTTTCTTCGGTCAATGTTGAAAGTATTGTTACCGCTGGAAACCCGCCCACTAAAACCTACGATCCGACCAACGCGCTCGCCGACAAAGATGGTAATGTCTATGAGGCTGCCGTGGACGAGACGCGCGAGCTTGTCGACATGCTGGAGACTTCCCGCAATTTTCAAAACAATGTCGAAGTATTGCAAACGGCAAAATCACTGATCCTCGATACCCTCAAGTTGGGACAATAAAAGATGGCAAGTTCATTCGATACCACGCTCGCCAATCTCGGCATTAACCGCACCACGGCGCGCACGGTGGTGCGCACGGCAAACCAGGCCGACACGCTGACGCAGAATGATTTCCTGAAGCTGCTGACCGCACAGTTGCGCAATCAGGACCCGACCAGCCCGGTCGATGCCACGCAGCAACTGACGCAGCTTGCCCAATTTTCAAGCGTCGCCGGCATCAGCGAAATCAACACGACGCTCAAGGCCATTCAGGACAAGCTGGCCGGCACCTCGACCAGCGACGCGCTGAGTTATGTCGGCCGGACCGTGCTGGTGCCGGGCGACACCGCCTTCCCGCGGGAGGGCGGGGGCCTGGCCGGCGCCGTCGAACTGTCGGGCGACGCGGCCAATGTGACCGTCTCCATCCAGGGGCCAAATGGCCAGATCCTGCGGTCGCTCACGCTCGGGCCTCAGAATCAGGGCACCGTGACCTTTGACTGGGACGGTGTGACCGACACGGGCACCCCCGCCGGGCCCGGCCCGTTCCGGGTGGTTGCGTCGGCAAGCAAAGCCGGTGGCAGCGTGCCCAGTACGACGCTCGTCTGGTCGCCGGTCACCTCGGTATCGGCGCCAAGCAGTGGCGCCCCGGTGCTCAGCCTGCCCGGCATCGGGCAGATCCCAATCAGTCAGGTTCGCCAGATCGGCTAATTATTTCTCGATGAACCCCCAAAGGAGATACCCCTATGTCGTTTTACACTTCGCTCAGCGGCCTGCAGGCGGCCCAAACCGACCTTTCGGTGATTTCGCATAACCTCGCGAACGTCTCGACCAATGGTTTCAAGAAAAGCCGCAGCGAATTTGCCGATGTCATTTCGTCAAACGTGCAGCAGAGCCCGTCTTCGCAGATTGGCTCGGGCGTGACCGTAAAGGGCAATCGCCAGCAGTTCACCTCAGGCAATATTGTGCAGTCTGGGTCGGCGCTCGATGTTGCGATCTCGCGCGACGGCTTTTTCGTGGTCAAGCCAAATCCAGGCGCTGCCAGTGTGAATTTCACTCGCAACGGCGCGTTTCTCGTCGATGCCGACCGCTATATTGTCGATGGTCAGGGCGGCCAGCTCCAGGGCTATCCGGCTGACGGCAGCGGCGCCATTGTCCGCACCGCGCTGTCGGGCGCGGTCAGCCTGCGCCTGCCAGCGACCAGCGGCACGCCGACAGCAACCAGCACAGTTACCAAATCGGTTAATCTTCCGGCCGGCGCCGCGCTGCCGGCCAATGCCACATTCGACCGGTTTGACCCGGCCAGCTACAATGCGTCGACCCAGACGACGATCTATGACTCGGAGGGCAATCCGCAAACACTGACCAGCTATTTCCGTCGCGACACGGTGGGCGCAGCCGGTGCGAGCAGCAACTGGTCCGTATTCAACTTTGTCGGTGATACGCCGCTGACGGCTGGCGGGAACGCGGCCATCACGGCCACATTTGACGGCACCGGCGCGCTCACCGCACCGGCAGGGCCGACCAGCTTTGACGCGTTCACGCCGGTCGGCACCGCGGTTCAGCAACAATTCGCGCTCGATTTCGGCACGGCGACAACACAGACGGCAGGCGCGTTCAACGTGCTCGGCACCAGCCAGGACGGCACGGCTGCCGGCCAGTTGCAAGGCGTTACGATTGACCCGGAAGGCCTGGTGCGCGCGAGCTTTTCCAACGGCGACACGCAAACGCTTGGCCAGGTGGTGCTCGCCAATTTCGCCAATCCGACGGGATTGCGCCAGATCGGCAACAGCAGCTGGCAGGCGACTGGCCTGTCGGGTTCGCCGGTGCTGGGTGCGGCAAACGCCGATGGGTTTGGCGAGTTGCTGCCCGGCGCCATCGAACGGTCGAATGTCGACATTACCGAAGAACTGGTCAGCCTCATCGCGGCGCAGCGCAATTTCCAGGCGAACGCCCGGGCGCTGGATACGGCAAGCCAGATTTCGCAGACCATCTTCAACATTCAGTAACCATCTGGGCCGCAGGAATCGTTGAATGGACAAGTTGATCTACACGGCAGCGTCGGGCCTTAAGGGGCATCTGGCAGCGCAGGCAGCGATTGCGAACAACATCGCCAATGCGTCGACCATCGGCTTTCGGGCCGACCGCGTGTCGTTCGAGCAGCTTGTCGTCAGCGGGCCGGGGCTGGCCTCGCGCCAGCCTTCGTCCGAACAGGTCGCCGATTCAGATCGGCGCGCCGGCGTGATTTTCCAGACCGGACGCGCGCTCGATGTGGCGGTCACTGACAATTCGTTCCTCACGGTGCAGGCAAAAGACGGCACTGAAGGGTATACCCGGCGGGGCGATCTGCGGATTGCGCCGACTGGCGTGCTGGAAACCGGCGACGGTTTCCCGGTGATCGGGTCGGGGGGCCCGATCACCGTGCCGCCAGCGCAAAAGGTTACCATCGGGCCCGACGGCACGATCTCGTTTCTGCCGGTCAACGCCCAGCCCGGCGCACCGACTCAGGTGCTCGACAAGCTAAAGCTGGCCAATCCGCAAGGGTCGGACACGGTGAAGGGTGTCGATAATCTCTATCATGTCCGCGACGGCGGTGTGCTGCCGGCCGATCTTTCGGCCAGGCTCGAAACGGGGGCGCTTGAGGGCTCCAATGTCAATCTTTCCGAAGCGCTGGTCGATCTGATCGCGAACCAGCGCAGTTACGAGGTCCAGGCCAATCTCATAAAATCGGCCAAGGAAATCGACGAAAACGCGGCGGCGCTGCTGCGTCTGCCAGCTTGAGGGAGCTGATCCATGGGTAGTGCTGCCTTACATATCGCGCGGACGGGGATTGACGCGCAAGACAAGCGCATGCGGGTCATCGCCAACAACCTCGCCAATGTGAACACCACCGGCTACAAGCGCGACCGTGCCGCGTTTGAAACGCTTGCGTATCAAACCGTTACCGCACCGGGTGCACCGAGCACATCGCAGTCCAACTATGCCACCGGGCTGAACCTTGGCACTGGCGTGCGTATTCAGGGCACCGAGCGGATCGACACGCAGGGCACGCTGGCAACCACGGGCAATTCGCTCGACGTTGCGCTGGATGGCGACGGCTATTTTCAGGTGACGCTGCCGAGCGGCCAGCTTGCCTATACACGCGCCGGCAATTTTTCGCGCTCGGCCCAGGGGTTACTCGTCACGTCCGCCGGGTATCAGGTGCAGCCCGGGGTTACCATTCCCGAAGGCGCCACGTCGATTACCATCGGTTCGGACGGGACCGTTTCGGCAACGATTGCCGGGCAGACCGAGTCGAGCCAGCTCGGCCAGATCCAGGTTGCCATTTTTCCCAACAGCGCGGGCCTGCAATCCACCGGCGACAATTTTCTGATCGAAACTGCCGCCAGCGGTGCCGCCAATCTTGGCATTCCAGGGCAGGACGGCCGGGGCAATGTGCGCCAGGGCATTCTCGAAGGTTCCAACGTCAACGTGGTTGAAGAGCTGGTTGACATGATTGAAACACAACGAGCCTATGAGGTTAATTCCAAAGTGATTCAGGCAACCGATGAAATGCTGCAATATGCCAACCAGAACATCTGACCGGGCCGCCATGACGCGGATCACATCGGCTGTCGCATTGGGTGCGGTCGCGCTGCTTGGCTGGGCGTCGGTGCCTGCGCATGCCGGCATATTCGGCAAGAAAAAGCCAACTACGGACTATACAGCAACGCTGCCACCGCCACCGCCGCCGCCGCCACCGGCGAATGGCGCGATTTATCAGGCCGCCAGCGGTTACGCGCCGCTGTACGAAGGATGGCGCGCGCGGCGTGTTGGCGACCCGCTGACCATTGTGCTCACCGAACGAACGCTTGCAACCAAATCGGCAACTTCCACGCTCGACAGCCAGGGCAATCTCGGCATCACGCCGCCCTCGTCCGGGCCGTTGTCATTCAACCCCAACGCGGCGACTGCAAGCGGCGTGCGCGGCTTTACCGGATCAGGATCGGCGGACCAGTCGAACAGCCTGTCGGGTGAGGTCAGCGTCACCGTCGCAGAGGTATATCCCAATGGCACGCTCTTGGTGCAGGGCGGCAAGCGCGTAACGCTCAACCGCGGCGATGAATTTGTCCAGATCAGAGGCATTGTCCGCCCGGCGGACATTGACGCGGACAACCGCGTGACCTCAACCCGCGTGGCCGATGCGCAGATCGGCTATACCGGCAAGGGCGACGTTGCGCGCGCCAGCCGCCAGGGCTGGCTCAGCCGGTTCTTCTCCGTCGTCAGCCCGTTTTGATTGGACACGCCATGCTTCGCTACCTGCTCGCCCTGCTGATGACCTGCCTGGTCGCAAGCCCCGCGCTTGCTGACCGGGTGAAGGATCTTGGCACGTTTCAGGGCATCCGGTCGAACCAGTTGACGGGCTATGGCATTGTGGTTGGCCTGCCGGGCACGGGCGATGACAATCTGGAATATACCATCCAGTCGCTGCGCAGCATCACCTCGCGCTTTGGCCTGCAATTGCCCGCCGGCATCAACCCGAGCCTGAAAAATTCGGCGGCCGTGCTGATTACGGCCGACCTGCCGCCCTTTGCCAAGCCCGGCCAGCGGATCGACGTGACGGTGTCGACGCTGGGCAAGGCCAAGTCGCTGCGCGGTGGCAGCCTCATCCTGACGCCGCTCATCGGTGCGGACGGTGCAATTTATGCGATGGCGCAAGGTTCGCTTGCGGTTGGCGGGCTGGGCGCTGAAGGCGCCGATGGTTCAAAGATTGTGGTCAATATTCCGTCGTCTGGCCGCATCCCGGAAGGGGCAACGGTCGAGCGCGCCGTAGATACCGGGTTTGCCAGCAGCCCGCAGCTTACTTTCAATCTTGCCCGTGCCGATTTCACCACCGCGCAAAACATCGCCGCCGTCATCAACGCCCGGCTTGGGCCGGGCCGCGCGCAAGCGGTTGACGGGGTGTCGATTGCAGTCTCGGCGCCTGAAGGAGCAGACAGCCGCGCGACATTAATGAGCCAGATCGAGAATTTGACCGTCACTTCGGCCGAACCCTCGGCCCGGGTGGTCGTCAACGCTCGCACGGGGACGGTCGTCATCAACTCGGCGGTGCGGCTGGGAACGGCCGCCGTCACGCAGGGCAAGCTGACCGTGCGCGTTGACGAATCGCAAAGAGTAAGCCAGCCGGCGCCGCTCAGCCAGGGCCAGACCGCGCTGGAACAGCAAAGCAATGTGGCTGTTACCGAAGAAGCAAAGCCGATTTTCCTGCTGGAACCCGGCCCGAAACTGGCCGATGTCGTCAAGGCAATGAACGCCATTGGCGCGTCGCCGGCAGATCTTGTCGCGATATTGGAAGCGCTGAAAGAAGCCGGCGCGCTGAAGGCGGACCTCATCATCCTATGACCGCAAGCGGCCCTTTCTCCGGGCAGGCAACCAGCCTGCCGGCCGGAACGCTGGCGGCGGCCGATGTGTCGAAAGACACAAGCCGGCTGGCGACGCGTGCCAATCTGGAAGCGGCCGGAGACAAGTTTGAAGCGGTGTTTACCCAAATGATGTTGAAGTCGATGCGCAGCGTGCATCTGGCCGACGACATCTTTTCCAGCCAGGCAATCGACACCTTTCGCGACATGCAGGATCAAAAGACCGCGCAGGTCATGGCCGAACATCACCCGCTGGGGCTAGGCAAGGCAGTGGTCGACTTTCTGGCCAGGGCGCAACCCGGGCTGGCCGCGCCGCCCGCCGCCGCGCCGCTCGCGGCCCCGCCGCCCGCCGCCGCCACTCAGCCGGAAGACGCCAAATGAGCGACATTCTCTCGATAGGCGCAAGCGGCGTGCGCGCGTTCCAGACCGCGCTCACCACCACGTCGGACAATATCGCCAACGCCTCGTCCGCCGGCTATTCGCGCCGCACCACCAACCTGGCAGAAGTCAGCGCGGTCAGCGGGCGTTCGGCCCGGGCGCTGAGTGGCAATGGCGTTGCCGTCAGGTCAATCGGCCGCCAGTCGGACGAGCTGCGCACAGCCGATGTGCGCGCCGCCGGTGCTGATCTTGCCCGGACCGAGGGCAGCGTTGCCGTGCTCGGCCAGATTGAATCCGCGCTGACCGGGAACCGCTTGTCGAGCCAGCTCACCAGCTTTTTCAACGCGGCGAACACGATCGCCGCAAATCCGACCGCCACCGCGCCGCGCGCGGCGTTTCTGGAACAGGCGACGGCCGTTGCCATTGCGTTTGCCGGCACCGGCCGGGCGCTTGACCAGGTCAATGTCAACATCGACGCAACGGCCGATGATGCGGTTGCGCGGTTGCAAACGCTGGGCACAGCGCTTGCCAAGGTGAATTACGGGCTTGGCGGCAGCGCGCCGGGCAGCAGTTCGCAGGCCCAACTGCTCGACCAGCGCGACCAGCTTCTCGAACAGCTCAGCGCCCTCAGCGACATTGGCGTCACCACCGATGCAGCAGGCCGAGCGACGGTGAAGCTGGGCGGCAGCACCGGGCCACTGTTCGTCGATGGCCAGAATATCAGCCAGGTCACCTATTTGCGGGCGCCAACCGGCGCTGTTTCGTTTGCGGTGTATCGCAACCAGACATCATCCAGTTTCACCCCGAATGGCGGGGCGCTTGCCGGCATTGTCGACGGCGCCCAGCGGGTCGCCAGCGCCCTCCAGACGATTGACCAGATCGCAACCGATTTTGTCGCGGCGGTAAACACGGTGCAAGGGCAGGGGCGGACGCTGGATGGCAACCCCGGCGCGCCGTTGTTTGCGCCCGCTGCGGTGCCGACCGAATTCACCCTGTCGCTGGCCGATCCGCGCGGCGTGGCGGCCGCCGCCGTTGGGGGTGGCCCGCGCGACAACAGCAATTTGCAGGCGCTGGCGGCTGTGCGCCTGTCTGCCGATTTTGAGGGCAAGGTCGTCGCCACCGCGGCCGACAATGCCGCAGCGCTTGCCGCGCGCCGGACGATCTCCACCGCACAAACAACAATACGCGACGGCGCGGTCGTCGCGCGCGATGCCGTGTCGGGCGTCAATCTCGACAATGAAGCGGTTGACCTGCTGCGCTTTCAACAGGCCTATCAAGCATCGAGTCGTGTCATTCAGGTAGCGCGCGAGACGCTGCAAACCATTCTCGACATCCGGTAAGGCTCTCAGCGCATGACCATCAGCACCAGCCTGTTCTATGATCGCACGGCGAGCCGCATCAACACGCTCTCCACGCAAACGCAGACGCTGCAAACGCAGGTGTCAACCGGATCGCGGTTCGCCGGACCAGCCGATAATCCGGTCGCCTATCAGCGGCTGCAACGCATTGCGGTGGCCACCGCCAATGACACGAACACGACCGCCAACATAACGCTGGCCAAGACGCTGCTGTCGCAAACCGACACCGCGCTCGGGGCAGTCTCGACGCAAATCCAGCGCGCGCAGGAACTGGCAATTCAGGCCAATAACGGCACATTGTCGCCGGCAGACCGCAAGGTTGTTGCCAGCCAGTTGCGCAGCATTGTCGATGATCTGGTGACGATTGCAAACAGCACCGATGCGCGGGGTGGCCCGCTATTTGGCGCGGCAACCGGCGATACCGGCGTGACGACGGGCCCGGGCGGCGTGGTCAGTTTCACGGGCACCGGCACGCCCGCTGCGATCCCCATTGGCGACGCCGGCCAAATCCAGCCGACCGAGACGGCAGAACGCGTCTTCGGCGGCATTACCGGCGCGAACGGGGCGACCAACCTGTTTGCCGCGATCAGCAATTTGGCCGATGCGCTGGACACGAACAGCAATGTAAACGCCGCCGCCGGTGCGACGATTGACGGGCTGAAGGGCGGGCTTGACCAGATTAACGGCCTGCGCGGCTCGGTTGGGGCGCGGGGTGCACGGCTTGAGCTGGAAACCAGCCGGCTGGAAGATACCGGCATTGCCCGCGAAGCCGATCGTTCTGCCCTTGAAGATACCGACCTTACCGCCGCCATCGCCAATCTGCAAAAGGCATCGACTATTCTGGAGGCCACGCAGGCGAGCTTCACGCGGCTGAGCCAGCTCTCGCTGTTCGATTATATTCGTTGATGCGCGCTTTGGTAACCTGTTGGCGACAATAATAGATCAATGATCTCATCAAGCGGTCGTTATCGTTAATGACGGCGGACTGATTTCGACGGGGAAAGACCAGCAACATGTTTCCAGTGATCGGCCTTGTCGTTCTGCTCGTCATGGTATTCGGCGGATTTGCGCTGACGGGCGGGGCGCTCGGGCCCGTGATGGAGGCGATTCCGCACGAAATGCTCATCATCGGCGGCGCCGCGCTGGGCTCGCTCATCATCGGCAATTCCGGCAAGGAACTAAAGGCGATGGGCGGGGGGCTGATGAAAGTCCTGAAGGGCCCGAAATACAAGAAGCAGGATTATCTCGACACCATTTTTCTGGTGTCAAAGCTGATGAAGATGCTGCGTACCGAAGGGCCAATCGCGCTTGAGCCGCATGTCGAAGACCCGAAATCGAGTGCCATCTTCACGGAATATCCCCGCCTGCTCGCCGATCACGCGCTGATTTCGCTCATCGCCGACACATTGCGGCTGGTCGTCGTCTCGTCAGGCACGCTCGACGTCCACGCGGTGGAAGACGTGATGGACAACACCATCAAAACCCACCACCACGAAGTTCAGGGCCCGCAAACGACCTTGCAGACGCTGGCGGACGCGCTGCCGGCGCTTGGCATCGTCGCGGCGGTGCTTGGCGTTGTCAAGACGATGGGGTCGATCGACAAGCCGCCATCAGTGCTGGGCGCGCTGATCGGGTCGGCGCTTGTCGGCACGTTCATGGGCGTGTTGCTGGCTTATGGCATCGTCGCGCCACTCGCCACGCGGCTTCAGCAGATCATTGATGCCGACGCCGCGATCTACCACACCGTCAAGCAGATCATCATCGCCTCGCTTCACGGGCACCCCCAGCCGCTGGTCATCGAAGCGGCGCGCTCGGGGATTGCGCACAACAACCAACCTGGCTTTGCCGAGGTGTTTGACGGTCTGCGGGGCCGGTAAATGGCCGGTCGCGCGCCGCACGGCAACAATCAGCCGCCCAAAATCATCGTCAAGAAGGTCTATATTGAAGGCCATGGCGGCCACCATGGCGGCGCCTGGAAAGTGGCCTATGCCGATTTCGTGACGGCGATGATGGCGTTCTTCCTGCTGATGTGGCTGCTGGGTGCGACAACCGAGAAGCAGCGCAAGGCGCTCGCTGATTATTTCGCCCCGAACCTGGTGAATTTCCGCGCCTCTTCGGCCGGCTCGACGGGCCTGTTTGGCGGCGAATCGATCACCGACCAGGACAACTACCCCCATAAGGCGCAGCAGACGGGCACCCGCTCGCTGACCGTGCCGGTAGAGGCCAAGGGCGGCGCACAGGTCGGCACCGGCGAAAAGGGGTCGCTCAAGAACAAGCGGATCGAGGCCGAGGACCGCAAGAATTTTGACAAGATCGCCCAGCAGATAAAGCAGCAAATCGGCCAGAATGCAAAGCTGGCCAGGCTGGCAACGCATGTCCGCTTTGTGCCCACGCGCGATGGCCTGCGCATCGATCTGGTCGACAATGCCGATTATTCAATGTTTGCGCTCGGCACCACGAGTTTCGAGGCAGAGGCCGAGAAGCTGATTGGTCTCATTGCCGAATCGATCAAGCCGCTGCCCAACACGCTGATGATCCGCGGCCATACCGACAGCCTTGCGTTTCAGAACCCGGCCGGCATGAACAACTGGCTGCTCTCCAGCAGCCGGGCGGAGGCGACGCGCCGGCGCCTGGCAGCAGGCGGGCTTGAAGACGCGCGCTTTGAACGGATCGAAGGCGTGGCCGACCGTGAACCCTATGTCGCTGACAATGCGGCCGATCCGCGCAATCGCCGCGTCGCCATCACCCTGCTGTACCGCAAGGGCGCGTTCGGCCAATAGCCCGTGGCGTAACCGCTCGCGCCCCGCTCACGGCACTGCCGCGCGCGCCAGGGGATTTTCGCGATGACGCTTGCCGTGATGCGCAGGCTGCGCGCCTATCATCATGGTCTGGGTGTGCTGTTTGCGCCGGCCGTCCTGTTTCTTGCCGTTGGCGGCGCGCTCCAGACCGATAATTCTCATGAACGACGGGCAGACGCGCTGGGCACGGTGCTGCCGATATTGCTGCTCGCCGCCTGAAAGCGGCCGCTCAGCCAGCGTAGCGGGCGGACCTTGCTTTGTCGTGCCCAGTCCGGCCAGCGCGCCGGGCCGCCATCATCGTCTCGGCCGACAGCGCCAGCGGGATCGATGCAAACATCGCCGGGCGGAGAAAATGCCCGAGCGTGAGCGGCGGAAAGGCTGCACCCAGCGGCGCTGGAGCCAGCACAAGATCAACCGGCAGGCACAGCGCATAACCCGTCACCAGCGCCCACTTCGCTCCCGGCCCGCTGTCCCACCGCTCCATCATCACAAAAAAAAGCGCAAACCACTGCGCATAGCCACCCGCCTCGACGCTGATCAGCGCAAGCGCTGCGCCCAGCCCGGCGAGTCGATATGGTGGAACGCAGCCGGGTCGCCGCCACGCAGCGCCAAGTGCCGCCATGATGCCGAATTGTACGAGATGGACCGCCCAGGGCAGCGCTATGACGAGCACGCCCGCGAGCCGGGCACCGAGCAATGCCTGCAACTGCGGATCGCCCGACACGAGCAGCGCGTGCAGCGGGCCATAGCTCGACGTGTACCAAAGGTCGATCAGCCGGTCAGCCCCGGCGCCACCATAGGCGATCAGATCATGCACAATCTCCCCCGGCGTGCCGCGCCCGAGCAGCGCAAAGCTGGCCAGATACACCGCGAGCGCGGCGATGAGCGCGCGCTCTGCCCGGCGCCATTTGCCGGCGGCAATCTGGGCGATCACTGACGCAACGAGATAGACCTTGAAGTTGAGTGCTGCGCCAATCCACGCAGCGCGCGCCCAGCTTGAGCGCAGCAGGGGCCCCGCGCCAAGCACCACGCAAGGCACGCAGGCGAGCATCAAATTGCCGCGGTCAAGCGCATAGACAAGCGGCAGGCCCGCCGACAGCGCCACCGCCCGCGGCACCGCGGTTGCCCGGTCAATCTTCAAGAATGCGCGGGCGATGAGCACCACGTCGAGCACATATAAAAGGTGGATCGCCGCAATGCCCAGCCCGTCGCACGCCCGCGCCTCTTCGCCGCCCAGCGCCGGGTAGCAGCCCGGGTCTCCCAGCATGCGGACCAGTAAGAAGGACAGCGGCGGATAGATGCTCCCCCAGCTATCGTACATGCCGGGATCCCGCGCCCAAAAGGCGGTGTTGAACCAGTCCATTAGTCGGTCGCCTGAAAAATAAAACATCGGCGGCGGCAAGTGATGGGCGTTTACGCCGGTTACGAATACCCAGATGAGCGCCAAGACAATGGCGCGCGCGAACCACGGCTCCAGCCACTCATTGGCGGCGCTCCGCCGGGCCGGCGCCATCACCGCGGGAAAACCAGCCGCTTGAGCGCGACATAGTTGAGCATCGACACGATAATCACGGTCGCCAGCCCGCCAAGATAGGGGGACGAGGTGAGCCGCATCATGCCGGCAAGCATGACGGCGCTCAGCAGGTAATTCGCCAGATAGGATAGCGCAAAACGCGCGCCCGCCGGCGCTGCACCCACAAACACATAGCGCCGATATGTCACGTAATTGAATGCAGTGCCCAGCGCATAAGCCAGCACCTGGGCTGCAAAAATATTGAGGCCAAGCGCCACCAGCCCCGCATAGCAGCCAAAGCCAAAGCCTGTATTCACCAGCCCTATCTGATAATAGCGCCCCAGCATGCCAAACGACGTGGCCTGGCGCGGCGGCTTGATGACCTCATGGCGCGCCATCAGCGGCGCACTTTTGGCCGCGCGGCAAGGCCGCTGGCGGGGTTGCGGACAATCATGAAGGGCGCCGCGTACCGACCGGGGGGCTCGCGCGATAAATTTCCACCACCAGGGCGAGCAGCACAAGCAGCGCCCCCACCGCAAGCGGCGGCCAGCGCAGCGACACGCCAGCGTCGGCGTGAGGCGGCTCCACGGGCATCCATTCGGGCCGCGCAGGCTCAGCGCCCATCGCGGCGACCTGGGTTGCAACGAGGGTAAGTGCGGCCGCGCGGGTTGCGGCATGGGCTTCAACCAGCACCAGGCCGTCGCGCGCGCTGCGGATAATGACCTGGCGTTCGTGCAGCGCTGGCGAAATATGCGCCATCCGCGCGGCGCGCGTGCGGACCGGCGCGCTTCGGGCAGTTGCCAGGGCGATGGCCGCCGCGGTCTTAGCGCGTGCCCTGAGCGCGTCGGTACATGGCTGGCCGGGCGGGCCTGCCGACCCGCTGTCGGCTGGCGTGACCCGTACCATCAGGGCAGAGGCATGGTATTGGCACGGGAAAACGGCCAGGCCGCCGCAAACGGCAAGCGCGCCAAGCACGAACCCCCAGCGCGAACGCCAGCGGCGCGCGCTCGCCAGTGCGGCAAGCCATGCAATCGCGCTGCCCGGTGGGTTCATGCGGCAACCCCGTCGACACGGTCGCCGGCACCTTGCAGCAACGCGTCGACCACATCTCCAAAGCGGCTGTGGCAATCCGGCGCGTCGGGCGCGTCATACCCATAGCGCACGCCGATAAAGGCGACGCCGGCGGCGGCAGCACAGGCCATGTCGAGCACGCTGTCGCCGACAAACCGGGTCGCTGCGGGCACTGCCCCCAGCTGCCGCATGGCCGCCAGCAGCAAATCGGGCGCGGGCTTGGGCGGCAGTTCGGCTCGCCCGCCAATGATCGCGGTGAAAAGCGGCGCCAGGCCCAGCTCATCAAGCACCTTGTCGCACAGATTCTGTGGTTTGTTCGAGCAGATGCCAAGCCGAAACCCGTGCTTGTGCAGCAGGTGCAACCCGGTGCGTACCTCAGGATAGAGGCAGCCTGGCGGGGTCGGCATCGCGGCATAGCGCGCGCGAAACTCCGCAATCGCACAGGCTGCGTCGCCGCAATGCGGGCCGAGCAGCGCCGCCACCATTTGCCGCCCGCCGATGCTGAGGTGCGGCACGACCTGGCACGAGGTCAGCGCCGCCGGCGCACCTCGCGCCGCCAGCATCGCGTTCAAGATTTCGGCGCACACCGCAGCGCTGTCGACCAGCGTGCCGTCCAGGTCGAAAATGGCGGCGCGCATCATGCTGCCTCGGCGCTGCTGCGCGGCCCCATATCGAGCGCGGCGGCAAGCACGTCGCGCGAAAGGAACGGCGCCATGTCGTGCAGGGCGGGCGACACCATCGTGCCGTCATCGAGCCGGCGCGACGCCAGCTTGGGCGCAAAACCCTGATGCTTGTCGATGATGACTTCGCACAGCGACGGGCCGTCGCCGCCAATCGCAGCACCAATCGCGTCGTGGAGCGTGGCGTGGCTTTCCACCCGGCTTGTGGCCAAGCCGAATGCGGCGGCAACCTTCACGAAATCGGGAAAGCTCAGGCCGCTGTCAGGCCCGCACCCGACGATATTGTCGGCAAAATAATTTTGCTGCGTCTGGCGGATGGAATGATAGCCATCGTTATTCAGGACGAAAATCTTGATGGGCAGCCGCTCGCCGGCAATCGTTTGCAGCTCCTGCAAATTCATCATGATGCTGCCGTCACCCGCCAGACAGATGATCCGCCGCGCAACGCCGGCATGGACTGCGCCGATGGCTGCCGGCAAATCATACCCCATCGAGGCACAGCCGGAATTGGTATAAAGTCGCTGACCGGGCTTCAGATTTGCCGCCTGAAAGGTGGTGACACAGGCCGTGCCATC
Source organism: Sphingomonas sp. (assembly GCA_021732445.1). GTDB lineage: Bacteria > Pseudomonadota > Alphaproteobacteria > Sphingomonadales > Sphingomonadaceae > Sphingomonas. The sequence goes on from JAKFUZ010000003.1 coordinate 121,691, forward strand.
GCCGCACACCACCACATCGCATTCGTCCAGCGCTTCAAACAGCGCCTGCGTGAAGCAATAAGGGTTAACAGGGGCGGGCGTTGCCCAATAATCGTCGAGCACGACCGGGAATTGCGCGGCGCGTTCGCGGCAGCGCGCGACAAAGGCGGCGCGTGTGTTTTCCTTGCCGACCGCCAGTGGAACGGCGGCGGCGGCCGCAAAAAAATCGCGAAGATTGGCATGGATCGGGCGGTGGAGGGCAAGCGTCGGCTTGGCGAGTTCCGCGCGGTCAATGTCGACCATCGCAATCTGCGCACCGGCTGCAAACGCACCCCAGTTATAGCTGATTTGCCGGATGTTGAGCCGCGAGCCGAGCACCAGCAGATAGTCCGCCGTCTGCACCGCGAAATTCCCTGCGCGGTCACCAACCGTGCCGGGGCGCCCGGCATAAAGCGGGTGCGCATTGGCCAGCGCGTCATGCGCGTTCCAGCCGGTGACAACGGGTGCGCCAATCCGCTCGACAAACGCCAGAAACTGCGCGTGCGTGCCAGACAGCCTTACGCCGGCGCCCACCAGTACCAGCGGTCGCTCGGCCGCGCGAAGCTCGCCCAGCATCGCGGCGACTTCCGCGTCCAGCGCCGGCCCGGCAAGCGCCCCTGTTTCAGCGGCCGTGTTTGCCGATTCGCCGTCCTGGTCGCAGGCGTTGGGATCAAACGCGAGCAGCGCAGCCACATCGACCATGGCGCCCTGCACATCAATCGGCACGTCCACCCATACCGGGCCGGGCCGCCCGCGCCGCGCCAGCCACAGCGCCTTGCCGACAGTCCGCAGCACATCCTCCGGGCGTTGCAGCACGACCGCATATTTGGTGATGCCGCGCACCATTGCCACGATGTCGATTTCCTGATCGCCAAGCTGGCGCAACGGCACCGCAAAATTCGGCGCAAACGTCTCGCGCTTTACCTGGCCCGACACGATGATCATCGGGATGGAATCGACATAGGCGCCATACACCCCGTTCAGCGCGTTGACGCCGCCGGGGCCTGTGGTGACGTTGACCGCGGCCATCCGGCCCGACAGCCTGGCATAGCTTTCAGCGGCGATGGCGCAGGCCTGTTCATGGTGGTTGAAGTGCCGGCTCAGCCCATCCACCCGCCCGAACGCGTCGTTAAGGTGCATGGCGCCGCCGCCTGTCAGCATGAACATATCCGTCACGCCGCCGGCAACCAGCATGTGGGCGATCACATCGGCAACGCGCATTCGGGCCAATTGCCCCTCCCGTCGATTGGGGAAAATCAGGTCAGGCGATGCCGCGAAGCGGTGGTTTGATGCGCTGGCGGGCTTCCATCATCATGATGCGCGCATCGTCTTCGCTGCCGATCGTCTGATAATAATCGCGCTTGTTCTTCAGCCACAGCAGTTCGAATTCGATGGCAAGCGCAAGCCCTGCCATCACCCGGCCGTCGTCAAGGCAGGCGGCATCGAAAATGATCTTGCGGGTTTCAAAGCGGGTGAGCTTGGTTTGCCGCACCCGTGCAAGCGACTCGACTGCCTCCGGGCTCACGCCGCCGCCAACCACCAGATCAACGCCGCGCTGTGCGGCCACTTCGGCGACCCGCACCACCGCGTCAGTCGTCTCAGGCGTGTTCACCGCCCTTCGGTCAAGCGCCAGCGACCCGGCGAAGTCGACGCGGCCAAACACCATGCCAACCGCTTCCCGCCCGGCGATTTCGCCCATCGCGACCAGGTTGTTGAAGGTGGTGATCGTCTCGACATTGAACAAAAAGCCAATGTCGGCGCGTTCGTCTGCGGTAAACACCTTGTCGCGTGCTGCGACGAATTTGGAAAGGGCATAGGGCGTCTCGACCATCGGTGCGATGACATAGTCCACGCCGAACTGCCGGCATTCGATGAGATCGCGAATGGCCTCGCACCCGCCGATCTTTACGCCAACCCCAACACCGGCGCGGCGCGCAATCTCAAGCAGGCGAAGCAATTCGTCGGTACGGGTTCCTTCGGCCTCGAACTCGGCCTTGACGGCAACGAAGCCACCAATGTCGGCACCTTCGCGCAAAATGTCGCGCATCCGCTTTTCATAGCTGTTCACCGTGGCGATCCCCCGTTGCCTTTTTCCGCCGATTAGGTGGGGCCAGTGATATGCCGTTGATGGTTAACAAAGTCCTTAAGCCGCTCGACCGAATAGCCGATATGATCGGGCGTGAGGCCAGGGTACAGGCCAATCCAGAATGTGCTGTCGGTCACGATATTGGCATTGGCCAGATCACCGACCACTCGATACTCCCGGCCGCGCATATAGGGCTGGCGGATGAGGTTGCCGCCGAACAGCAGCCGCGTGCCGATGCGGTGCGCATCAAGATGCCGGACCAGCGCGTCACGGCCAAAGGGCGCGCCGGGCCGCAAGGTAATGGGATAGCCAAACCAGGAAGGCGCGCTGTCGGGGGTTGCCTCGGGCAGAATAAACACATCTTCGAGCGGGCGAAGCAAGTCCGTCAGCAGCGCAAAATTCGCCCGGCGCGCGGCGATAAAATCGTCCAGCCGGTCCATCTGCGCCAGCCCGACGGCGGCCTGCATGTCGGTTATCTTCAGATTATAGCCGGCATGGCTGTACGTATATTTATGGTCATAGCCCATTGGCAGGTCGCCGAGCTTGCGGCCAAAACGCTTGCCGCAGGTATTGTCCTTGCCAGGCGCGCACCAGCAGTCGCGGCCCCAGTCGCGCATCGACTCGATGACGCGCTTCAACATCGGCTTGTCGGTGAAGACCGCGCCGCCTTCGCCCATGGTGATGTGGTGCGCGGGGTAAAAGCTGAGCGTGCCGATATGCCCAAAGGTGCCAACGCCCTTGCCGGCATAGGTCGCGCCCAGCGCGTCGCAGCAATCCTCGACCACCCACAGATTATGCTTTTCGGCAACGCGCATCACTTCGGCGAGATCAAACGGGTTGCCCAGCGTGTGCGCAAGCATGATCGCGCGGGTTTTCGACGATATCGCTGCCTCGATCATTTCGGGTTTGATATTGTAGGTGGGGATGTCGACATCGACAAACACCGGCACCAGGCCATATTGCAGCGCCGGGTTGACCGTGGTGGGAAAGCCCGTTGCCACGGTGATGACCTCATCCCCCGCCTTCAGCGCATCGCCGCGCAGATAATGCGAGGTGAGTGACGACAGCGCGAGCAGATTGGCCGATGAGCCCGAATTTACCGACAGGACATGGCGCACGCCAAGCCGTGCCGCCAGGCGCGCCTCGAACGCCTCGTTGAAGCGGCCGGTCGTCAGCCAGAAATCAAGCGCGGATTCGACCAGCAACTGCATTTCCGGCGCGCCATAAACCTTGCCCGATACCGGCACCGGGCTGTTGCCGGGCACGAACGGCTTTGGGGCATGGAAGGCGCGTGCATAATCGGCGACCATGTCGAGAATGGCCGCACGGGCAGCGGCTTCGTCGCCGGTCGCAATCGCCGCGCTGAAATCAGGATCGTCACGGGCGGGTGCGGCGCTCATGCGCTGGCGCCTTCACCATCGCCGCGGCGGGCGCGATACGCGGCCAGTTGCCGCGCGCACATCGCCTGGGGAGAATCGCCGTCTGCCACTGCCTTGTGCCACTCAACCACCATCGCCAACGCCTCCCCCAAGCCAAGTGCCGGTCGCCAGCCAAGCTGCAGCCGGGCCCGCGCGCTATCCAGCGTCAGCATCACCGCCTCATGCGGCTGAACGCCTGCCGGATGCTCCCAGCCTTCAGCACCCCAGAGGCTTAACATTGTGTCAACAATCCAGCCAACCGGCTGCGTATCGCCTTCCCCGGGGCCAAAGTTCCAGGCGGTTGCGGCATTTTTGTCGCCCTCCAGCAGCCGTTCTGCGACCATCAGATAGCCGCTCAGCGCATCGAGCACATGCTGCCACGGGCGCACCGAATTGGGCGCGCGAATGACCGGCCGGGTGCCAGCCGCCGCTGCCCGCACAATATCGGGCACCAGCCGGTCCACCGCCCAGTCGCCCCCACCGATAACATTGCCTGCGCGCACCGACGCGATGCCCGGCGCGTCTCCGCCTGAAAAAAACGACCGTCGATAGGCCGCAATGACCAGTTCGGCCGCGCCCTTTGAACTGCTGTAAGGATCATGGCCGCCCATCGGGTCATTTTCACGATAGGGCCACACCCATTCGCGGTTTTCATAGCATTTGTCAGACGTGACACACACCACGCCGCTGATGCCGGGCACCCGCCGGCACGCCTCAAGCAGGTTTACCGTGCCCATCACATTGGTTGCATAGGTTTCAACCGGGTCGTCATAGGAGGCGCGCACCAGGGGCTGGGCGGCCAGATGAAACACCAGGTCCGGCTGCGCCGCCGCAATTGCTGCGGCAAGCGCTGGCAAATCGCACACATTGCCGCGCACATCGCGTGTGAGCACGCCGGCTATTGCGGCCTGGTCGAACAGGCTGGGCGATGTCGGTGGCGCCAGCGCATAGCCGGTCACCTCGGCCCCAAGCTCGGCCAGCCACAGCGCCAGCCAGCTCCCTTTGAACCCGGTATGGCCGGTTACGAACACCCGGCGCCCGGCCCAGCGGCTGGCCATCACCACCGCTTCCAGGGCGCGCCGTCCTGCCACAATTGCTCAAGATAGAGCTTGTCGCGCAGCGTATCCATCGGTTGCCAGAAGCCGTCATGGCGAAACGCGGCAAGGTCGCCTCCATGGGCGAGCTTTTCGAGCGGCCCCTGCTCCCAGATGGTGTCCGGCCCGTCGATGAGGTCAATCACGCTTGGATCGGCCACGAAGAACCCGCCATTGATGAGCCCGCCATCGCCTGCCGGCTTCTCGCGGAATGCCCGCACGATGTGCCCGTCCATCTCCAGCGCGCCAAAGCGCCCCGGCGGCGCAACGGCCGTAATCGTTGCCTTGCGGCCGTGCCCGGCGTGGAATTCAAGCAGCTTGCCGATGTTAATGTCAGACAGGCCGTCGCCATAGGTAAGGCAAAAGGGCTGGTCCGCTCGCAGATATGGTCGCACCCGCTTCAGCCGGCCCCCGGTCATCGTGTCGGCGCCGGTTTCCACCAGCGTGATGCGCCACGGCTCGCCCCAATTCTGGTGAACGTCGAGGGACTGTTCCTTCAGGTCAATCGTAACATCGGAAGTATGCAGAAAGTAATTGGCGAAATATTCCTTTATCATATAGCCCTTATAGCCAAGGCATACGATGAATTCATTCACGCCATAATAGGAATAGATTTTCATAATATGCCAGATGATGGGCATACCGCCAATCTCTACCATGGGTTTGGGCCGAACGCCGGTCTCCTCACCAAGGCGGCTACCCAAACCACCGGCCAATATTACTGCTTGAACCGGCATGCTGCCTCGCAATGTCGCCAGCCTGAATAGGCAGAACGAGCAATGGGTGAGCGCCGAATCCTTGTCAAGGCAGCCGCACAAGCGGTGCGCAATTTGGTTGCCGGGGGGCGCCGCGCCCGGCAATGCTCGGCTTGATGAAGGCAACAGGCTCCTGCCAGACTGGCCGTGCCGGCGCGTGGCGGTTTGCCGCGCTCGCCCTGCTGCTGAGCGTGCCGGGCATGGCGCTGGCGCAGGATCGGCTGCCAGCCGCTGCACCCGCCACAGCGCCACCGGATATTGTCGTATCCGGCCGCGGCCTGCCGCTGCCGCCGGCTGCCGCCGCTTATGGCACCGAAACGATCAGCCGCGAGCGGCTGGCGGGGGACGCCTCCGGCCGGGTTGAAAACGCGCTGCGCGACGTGGCCGGGGTGCAGCAGTTCCGCCGGTCAGACAGCCGCTCGGCCAACCCGTCGGCGCAAGGCATCACGTTGCGGGCGCTGGGCGGCAATGCGGCCAGCCGGGCGCTCGTGCTGCTCGACGGGGTGCCGGTCGCCGATCCGTTTTTTGGCCATATCCCGTTCAACGCGCTGGTCAGCGAGGCGCTGTCGGGGGCGCGGATCACGCGCGGCGCGGGCACCGGCGCGTTCGGGGCAGGGGCGGTTGCCGGCGTCATCGAGCTGGCGAGTGCGACGCGCGCCGACGTGCCGGTGGCTTCGGCCAGTCTGTTCTACGGAAGCGATGCCGCGGTGGAGGCGCGCGCTGCTGTGTCACCGCGGCTCGGCGCTGGTTTTGCCATGCTTTCCGGGCGATTTGAACGCGGCGACGGCTTTTTCACGACGCCGCGCGAGCAGCGCACAACGGCGACCGTGCGCGCGCGCTACCGCGACTGGTCGATTGGCCTGCGTGGCGTCGCCCCGCTTGACGCGGCCACCGAGCTGCAGTTTCGGGCCGCGCTGTTCGGCGATCATCGCACGTTGCGGTTCGCAAGTGCCGACAGCGCGACGGGTGGTGCCGACGCCAACCTGCGCATCATCCATCGCGGCGCCTGGCAGGTTGAGGCGCTGGGATATGTTCAGGCGCGCGATTTTCGCAATGTCGTGGTCAGCGCGACGAGCTTTCGCGCCACGCTCGATCAGCGCCGTACCCCGGCGACAGGGCTTGGCGGCAAGATCGAGCTGCGGCCGCCGGTTGGGGGCGGCCATGCGCTGCGGCTGGGCGTCGATGCGCGGCGGCAGGAAGGGCGCGCCGACGAGGATGTGCTAAGCGCGCTTTCGGGCCTGGTGACGGCGCGGCGCGCGGCCGGCGGCGATACGAGCGCCATCGGCGGATTTGTCGAAGATGACTGGGCGCTCGGGCCGGTCGTGCTGACGGGCGGGGTCCGGGTTGACGGCTGGCGGATTGCCAGCGGCTTTTTCAACGAAACATCGGCAGCGGGCGCCCCTATCGTCAGTGCGCGCTTTGCCAATCGCGGGGGAACCGAGGTGAACGGGCGATTTGGGTTTTTCGCGCAAGTGCACCCCGGCATTGCGCTGCGTGGCGCGGCCTATTCGGGCTTTCGGTTGCCGACACTTAATGAGCTGTACCGCCCGTTCGTGGTTTTTCCGGTCACCACCCGCGCCAACGCGGCACTTGCCCCAGAGCGGTTGCGCGGCGCGGAAATCGGGCTGGAAATTTCGGCGGGCGACTATTTTTCGCTCAGCGCGACGGCGTTTTACAATCGTTTGGGCGGTGCCATCGCAAATGTGACCATCGGCCCCAATCTGCGCGAGCGGCGCAACCTTGACGCGATTGTCGCGCAAGGGATCGAGCTTTCCGCGCATGGCCGGCACGGTGCGCTGTCGCTCGATGCGTCCTATGCCTATAGCGACGCGCGTGTGGAGGGTGTTCGCACGGGGGCCGCCCTCAATGGTCTGCGCCCGGCCCAAACGGCGCCCCACAGCGCCAGCGCCACGCTGAGATATGCCGCGCGCCATGGCCCGACCGGGCAGGTGACGCTGCGCTACACCGGCCAGCAATTTGAAGACGATCTGCAAACCGACAGCCTGCCGCCCGCCTTCACCGCCGATGCAGTGCTTGGCCTGCCACTCGACCGGCATCTGCGCCTTGTCGGCCGGGTTGAAAATTTGCTCGATGCGCGCATTGTCACGCGCAATGCAGGTGGCTCGCAGGATTTGGGAGCGCCGCGCAGGCTATGGCTTGGCCTGAGCCTTATGCAAGGACCGCGCTGATGATTGACGAGCTTTACCCCGTTCCCCCGCAATGGGCCGCAAGTGCTCGGGTTAGTGCGCAAAGCTATGCTGCGGACTATGCCCGGTCGCTTGCAGACCCCACCGGCTTTTGGCTGGAGGCCGCGGCCCGGCTCGACTGGGCACAGGCGCCGACGCTTGCCAATGAGAGCAGCTTTGCCGAGGCTGATTTCGGCGTGCGCTGGTTTGCCGACGGTATGCTGAACGTCGCGGCCAATTGCCTTGACCGGCATTTGGCGTCGCGCGGCGAACAGACCGCCATCCTGTGGGAGCCCGACGACCCCGCCGAGGCGCCGCGCCATATCAGCTATGCCGAGCTGCATGCGGCCGTGTGCCGCTTTGCCAGCGCGCTGAAGGCCGTCGGCGTCGGCAAGGGCGACCGGGTGACGATCTACATGCCGATGATCCCCGAGGCGGCGATGGCGATGCTCGCCTGCGCCCGGCTGGGGGCCATTCACTCGGTGGTGTTTGGCGGCTTTTCGCCAGAGGCGCTGGCGGGCCGCATCACCGATTGCGACAGCCGGGTGGTCATTACCGCCGATGAAGGGCGGCGCGGCGGCAAACGGGTGCCACTCAAGGCCAATGTGGATGCTGCCGCCGCGCTCGCCCCGTGCCTTGAAACGGTTGTCGTGGTGCGCGCAACCGGCGGCGACGTCGCCATGCAGTCGGGTCGCGACCAGTGGCTGCATGACCTGACCGCCGCCGCCGCGCCCGATTGCCCGGCCGAGCCGATGAACGCCGAAGACCCGCTGTTCATCCTCTATACCAGCGGATCGACCGGCAAACCCAAGGGCGTGCTGCACACATCGGGCGGCTATCTGCTCTGGGCGAGCCTGACGCACGCGCTCGTGTTCGACGGCCGCGAGGGCGATGTCTATTGGTGCGCCGCCGATATCGGCTGGGTCACCGGGCACAGCTATATCGTCTATGGGCCGCTCGCGAACGGCGCGACGACGCTGATGTTTGAAGGTGTGCCCAACTGGCCAAGCCCGGCGCGGATGTGGGAGGTGGTTGACCGCCACGGCGTGAACCAGCTCTATACCGCCCCGACCGCGCTTCGGGCGCTGATGCGCGAGGGCGATGGCTGGGTGGCCGGCACCAGCCGCAAGAGCCTGCGCCTGCTCGGCACCGTCGGCGAGCCGATCAATCCCGAGGCGTGGCGCTGGTATCATGATATCGTCGGCGAAGGCCGCTGCCCGATTGTCGACACCTGGTGGCAGACCGAAACCGGTGGCCACATGATAACCCCGCTGCCCGGTGCAACGCCGCTCAAGCCCGGCAGCGCGACGTTGCCCTTTTTCGGCGTCGAGCCGCTGCTCGTTGATGCCGAGGGGAGGGTGGTTGACGGTGCAGCGCAGGGCAATCTCGTCATCGCGCGGAGCTGGCCGGGGCAAATGCGCACGGTGTGGGGCGACCATGGCCGCTTCTTCCAGACCTATTTCAGCCCATATCCCGGCTATTATTTTACCGGCGACGGGTGCCGGCGGGATGGCGACGGCTATTACTGGATCACTGGCCGGGTTGATGACGTCATCAACGTCTCCGGCCACCGCATGGGGACGGCCGAAGTCGAGTCCGCGCTGGTGCTGCACAAGGACGTGGCCGAAGCGGCCGTCGTCGGCTTTCCCCACGACATCAAGGGGCAGGGCATTTACGCCTATGTCACGCTCAACACCGAGCGTGCGCCGAGCGATGCCCTGCGCGACACGCTCATCGCCTGGGTGCGTGCTGAAATCGGGCCGATTGCAACGCCCGATGTTATCCAGTTCACACCGGCGCTCCCCAAAACGCGTTCGGGCAAGATCATGCGCCGTATCCTGCGCAAAATTGCTGAAGGTGATGTGTCGTCGCTTGGCGACACGAGCACGCTGGCTGACCCCGCCGTTGTCGACGACCTGATCGCCAACCGCCCGGCGGCAGCTGGCTGATCGCTTAGCCGGCGGGCATGGGCCGCGGGTGCGTGGCCGCCATCAGCGCGCGTGCCCGCTCCAGCAGCGCGCGGGCGCAGGCGGCCGCAGACGCCGGATCCTCGCGCGCAATCGCGTCGGCCACGGCGAGATGGTCGGCCAGTTTGGCGGCTTCGTCGCGCGCGATGTTGTCGGTGTAGCGGATCGAAAAATGCAATGCCGCGGCGACAAACGGCTTGAGGCGGGCAAAGAAGCGGTTGCCGCTGGCATCGAGAATGGCGAGGTGGAACGCAATATCGGCCTGCAGCGCGTCATCGGCGCCGTCGCGCGCGGCCACCATCCGCTCATAACCGTGCCGGATGGCGGTGATGCCGGCGGCCTCGCCGCGCAGCGCGGCCAGCCGGGCCGCTTCAGGCTCAAGCCCAAGCCTGACATGCGTGAACTCAATCAGCAGCGGCAGCGAAAAGGCGCCGTTCAATATCCACTCCAGCACGTCGGGATCAAACAGGTTCCACTGCGATGGCGGCGTAACGGCGGTGCCGCGGCGCGGGCGGCTGGTGACCAGCCCCTTGGCGCTGAGCACTTTCACCGCCTCGCGCAGGATCGGCCGGCTGGCGCCAAATTGTTCGGCCAGCACGGCCTCGACCGGCAATATGGCGTCGCTTGGGTAGCGGCCCGATATGATCGCTGCCCCCATTGCCGAGACGATTTGCTGCGTGCGGCGGCCCAGCACGCCAGATTCGTGCCCCAGATGAATGCGCGCAGGCGTGGTGTCGATATCCTCCATCGGCACAGCTTTAGGGGTTAGGGGCACAAACACGCAAGCGACCCGCGCTGGCTGCCTACCCGGTTCGTCCCCCGGCGCCTAAGCAGTCTCTGCCAGCACCGCTTGCAGCACCGCGAGAAACCGGTCGACTTCGCCGGCGGTATTATAATGGCACAGGCCGACACGAACCAGCCCGCCGGCCCCATCAAGCCCAAGCGCGGCAATTGTCTCAACCGCATAAAAATGCCCCGACCAGGCAAAAATGCCGTGCCGGGCAAGCCTTTCGACAAGCGCACACGGCGCCATGCCGTCAACCGTAAAGGCAAAGGTCGGCACCCTGCCTTCCATCGTTGGCGGGCCATATAGCCGCACCCGGTTATCCGCCAGCAACCCGGCAAGCATCCTGGCGCCAAGCGCGTTTTCATAAGCGGCGCAGCGGGCCATCGCCGCCAGCAGGCGCGCGCGGCGGGTGTCCGTGGCGCCCAACGGTGCGGCAGGTGAGGCTGGGCTGCCAAGCCATTCCAGATAATCGACCATGCCGATGATGCCGGCCTGCGCCTCGAATGACGGCGTGCCCGTTTCAAACCGCTTGGCGCCGGCGACGGCGGCCGGGCGGACCTTGTAGGCCGTCAGATTTTCCAGCATCGCACGCTTGCCCCACAGCACGCCAGCGTGCGGCCCAAAAAATTTATATGGCGAGCAGACCAGAAAGTCGCAGCCAAGCGCGTGCACATCGGTCGGCAAATGCGGCACCGATTGCACGCCATCGACATAGAGTAGCGCCGCCGACGCTGCGCGCACCGCCGCGCTGATCGCGGCAAGATCATTTATCGTGCCAAGCGCGTTGCTAGCCCCACCGACCGCGACGAGCCGGGTCCGGTCGCTCAGCAGCGCCGGCAGGCCCGTCATGTCCAGCCGCCCGCTGTCGCGATCAATGCCGAGCCAGCGCACGGTCACGCCCCGGTCGGCGGCCGCCATCAGCCAGGGCGCGACATTGGCGTCATGGTCAAGGCGCGTCAGGACGATCTCGTCGCCCGGGGCCCAATCCCGCGCAAGCGAGCGCGAAACGGCAAGCGTAAGGCTGGTCATGTTGGGCCCGATCGCGATTTCGTCAGGCGCACCGCCCAGCAGATCGGCCAGAGCAGCGTGGGCGGCTGCGCTCAGCGCATCGGTTGCAACCGAGGTTTCAAACACGCCGCCGGCATTGGCGGTGCCGCCCGATAAATGGGCGGCCATCGCAGCAATGCTCTGCCCGCACATCTGCGTTCCGCCGGGTGCATCGAAATATACGCGCGCCGCGCCGGTGGTTGAATGCGAAAGCGCGGGAAAGCGGGCGCAGACAGCGTCGATCGGGAAAGCCATGGCCGGGTTGTAAACCGCGCCGGCGCCATCTGGCGAGCGCCAAAATCATGACCGCCCGGTCGCGGTGCCGCCGTTGTTTCGGCGCGACGATGCGAGCGCCGTCATCGCGGCGACAGGGCGCGGTTGCGGGGCTGTTCCATCGGGCGGCGTCTGTGAGACCGGCGACGCGAGGCATTCCCCAACGCCATCAGCGCCGCCGGTCTCGCCGGGTCTCCCCCTACCCGGCGTCAATGAAGCAAAATCGGCACGCGCCCGGCCGGGTAGCCTGCCGGCAAGCCGCTTTGAAATAACGGGAAGCTGCGTGCTCCAGCCCCCCGTTACCCCACCC